>CAZPRN010000007.1:0-71654 GCA_964589605.1 uncultured Candidatus Bathyarchaeia archaeon
CCCCCGACCTCTTGATTGCCAACCAAGCATTCATACCCCTGAACTACCAGCCCGGTACGGCAATGATGTGGCTATCTGTTTCTTAAACCTTTCTCAGCTTCTATTTCAGCTCATCAGCGAGCTTTTTGCCTAGTTCCTTGCACTGCGCTAGCACTGCTTCGCTTGGAGCACCACGTGATTCCACTGTCTCGCCGATGATATCACCGAGTCTCTTGAACAGGTTCTCGAAGGGCTCTTTGGCCTTCCCTCCTCCTCCGTGGCTCAGGAACAGTCCCAGTGGCTTTCCGGATAGCCCTGTTACTCCCGCCCTCTCTGCGACGTAAACGTCGTCCATGAACGTCTTTAATGTGCCAGCCATATAGCTGAAATAATCGGGCGTACCAATCGCGTAGCAATCGTAGTCCGCGAGCTTTTTTACATCATATCGTTCATCTTGGGCATTAAATAACTCAGCCCCCTTGCCGAAACCCTCTGCGATGGCTTTTGCCATCTTCTCCGTGCTTCCCTTCTCTGAGTGGTATAAGATCAGTGCCTTCATTGTTTAACCAAAATCCTGCATAATTCTCGGAAATGAGGTCACATAAAGGTTTACCCGGCTCAGAAACTGAACAATAACCCGTTGATGAGATAATTTCATCAATCCTCAAAATGTTCATTTGGTACGGTAATGTCACGCAGATAGACATTATTGGTGTAATATGAAAAGTGGAAAACTATTTAATGAGCAACCCTACGTAACCCTCGATATGAAAGTTAGCGTCGTGATCCCTGCCCTCAACGAGGAGGGGATGATTGAGCGGTGTCTCACATCAATACGACGCAACGACATACCAGTAGAGCTTATTCTTATAGACAACGGAAGCGTGGACCGCACCCCGGAGATCGCTCGTGAGATCGCCGACAAGGTGTACATCAAACCCGGGTACACCCTTGCCGAGATGCGGGACTTCGGGGCTAGAGAGGCAATCGGAGACATAATCGTCACCACAGACGCCGACTGTATCCCCCCAACAGACTGGATAGGCAAGATCATTAAGCCATTCGAGAACCCAAAAGTCGTGGCAGTTGGTGGAGCTTTCAGACCATTAAACCCCAACAACTTCAGCAGGCTTTACTGCTGGATGTCCTCTGTAATGCAGGGAGTGTTCGGCCTGTTTCAGGGAGCCAACATGGCTTACAGGAAGGACGCCTTCCTTAACTCTCCCGGATACGCTGCTGCTAAGCGTGCCGAGGACTGGAACCTATCATGGCACATCCGCAAGCAGGGCAGGATCAGGTATCTGCGCAGAGCTTTCACTAGGACAGAGATTCCATTCAACAGGCAGATCGAGTACCCGGGAGGTATCATAAGCTCGGCACTCGCGATCCTCGGATTCTTCCTTAACATACCACTGTTCGTTGGACTAGGAGCTGGGTTCGTCTCCAGCGAGATTATGACCTTCCTCTACAGATACAAGTCCAACCTTCGCAGGAGCCACCTCGCTATAGTCGCTATGGTGCTATTGTATTCGGGTAACCGTTTCATCGATGCGTTGAGCTACAACCTTGGGTTAGGATTCCTCATGGGCTTCTTTGCTTTCCATTTTATCAACGACGATATCAGGCTGGGCATCGAGGAGCTTAAACTTTACAAGACCAGCCAGATCAAGGATAACAGCCTGACAGGGCATATCAAGCGCCAGCTCATCAGGATTATGGGTATCTAGGATGGTATCCGTTTCTTTCACAGCCAAGGGGCACCCAAACGTCAGGTCTAGCCACG
The DNA here is from genome assembly GCA_964589605.1 of uncultured Candidatus Bathyarchaeia archaeon. Taxonomy (GTDB): domain Archaea; phylum Thermoproteota; class Bathyarchaeia; order TCS64; family TCS64; genus RBG-16-57-9. The sequence goes on from CAZPRN010000007.1 coordinate 1,763, forward strand.
AGACAACCTTCATGACCACCAAAGAGCCTGATCTAAGTCTGCGCGGTGATTGCATCATCGCTGTCTCAGCTGATTATGGGTTAGCTGATTTACCTGTAGAGGTGAAAGCCTTGGCTCGTGACCCCGAGACCAAGATAACGTTCCTATTGGACGTTGGGTCTTATTCTTTTACTGCAACTGGTTACGGACACCCAGATCTAGAGTACACTAACCCCATCGACATGGTCGCTCGGAGGAGTAGCTACACCTGCGGACGCACATTGATGATAAATAGCGACAATACATCAAAGGACATACCCAAAGAGATAGTAAAATCTCTCCAAGACCCAACAACTGTCGTCAAAATCACCCTCACGTACACGAAATAATCCAGTTTCACATCGAAAACAAGTTAACAGAACCCTATCAAAAAGCCCGATAAGATCTTGTTGGCTCAATAGAAGGTTTTAGGAAGGATTTATACCCATGTGGTAACTGGTATACCAACCACAACCGGTGAAAAAATGACACCCAAGCTATCAGTGCCGGAACTAGAACAGCTTTCTAACAAGATACGCGCAAACATCCTACGATTGATCCACGACGCCAAGTCAGGCCACCCAGGTGGGAGCCTTAGCAGCGTCGAGATCATGTGCTCTCTCTACTTCAACGTGATGAACAGCAACCCGGAGGACCCTGAGAGGGACAGGTTCATCCTAAGCAAGGGACACGTCGCGCCTCTACTCTACTCGGTGCTGATGGAGGCAGGTATCATCCCACAGGCAACCGATAATCTAAGGAAGTACGGCGACATCCTGCAGGGTCACCCGGACGCCATGAAGACAAAAGGCGTCGAGATATCAAGCGGAAGCCTCGGCAACGGGCTATCCGTCGCAGCGGGGCTAGCAGCTGCCGCCAAGATTGACGGTAAGAAGACTAACGTTTACTGCCTTATGGGTGACGGTGAGTGCGACGAGGGGCTGATATGGGAAGCCGCGATGATGGCGCCCCACTGCAAACTAGATAACTTGGTTGGTATCGTTGACAGGAACATGCTCCAGATAGACGGGTGTACCGAGGATGTTGTATGCCTTGAGCCCTTCGCGGACAAGTGGAAGGCGTTCAACTGGAACGTCATCGAGGTTGATGGCCACAACTATGAGGAGCTCATCAACGCGTATAACAGGATAGGAGAGGTCGAGGGACAGCCAACCATGGTCATCGCCCACACAACCAAGGGCAAGGGCGTCAGCTTCATGGAGAACGTCGCCGGGTTCCACGGTAAGGCTCCCAGCACGGAGCAACTGGAACAGGCATTATCTGAGCTAGGGGAGGGCGCACAATGATAGCCACAAGAAACGCATACGGCGAGTGGCTCGCAGCGAACGGCGACAACACGGATATCGTGGTCGTTGACGCGGACCTATCAGCGTCAACAAAGACAAACGCGTTTGCGGAGAAATACAGGGAACGGTTCTTCGATGTAGGAGCAGCGGAGCAGAACCTCGTCGCGTTTGCCTCAGGATTAGCACTTGGCGGCAAGAAGGTGTTCGCCTCCAGCTTCGCATACTTCGAGACCGCGAGGGCCTGGGACCAGATAAGGAACCTTGTCGCCCACGACAAGCTCAACGTCGCGATGGTTGCATCACACGGTGGACTACACTGTGCAAGCGACGGCGCGAGCCACCAGGCGCTAGAGGAGCTAGCGATCATGAGGGTAATCCCCAACATGACGGTCATCATCCCATGCGACGCGGAGGAAACAAAGCATGCGCTTGATGCGTTGATAAAGTCACCTGGGCCCGCCTACATGAGGCTCAGACGCGAGAAGGAGAACATTCTCGAAAAGAACTACACGTTCAAGCTGGGCAAAGCCGAGACAATGAAGGAAGGCACTGATGTCTCAATCATAACAACCGGCTCAATGGTCTACTACTCACTTGAGGCTGCGAAGAAGCTCGCTGTGAAGGGAGTAGAGGCCGAAGTCATCAACATACACACGTTGAAGCCATTGGACGAGGAAGCCATAATCAAGACCGCAAAGAAGACTGGTGCAGTGCTAACGGTTGAGCAGCACCAGGTTGCTGGCGGACTAGGTGGAGCTGTAACAGAGGTGTTATCCGAGAACCACCCGACACTGGTGAAGCGGATGGGCGTCAACGACACTTTCAGTGAGACCGCCCGGAAGTACGAGGAGCTGCTGCAGCACCACGGGCTGACCACCGGTGATATCGTGGCAAGCGCCCAAACATTATTAGAAAAAGCGAGGAAGTAATGACATGGAATTCTACATCGACACGGCGGAAGTCGAGGCAATCAAAAAGTACTGGGACATGGGCGTCATCGACGGCGTCACAACCAACCCCACACTCATCGCGAGAAGCGGACGGGTGTTCAGCGAGGTAGTCGAGGAGATCGCGGCAATCGTCAAGGGACCAATCAGCGTCGAGGCTGTAAGCGAATCAGCCGAGGAACTCATAGAGGAGTCCAAGAAGCTGGCAAAGTACGGCGACCACATCGTGGTCAAGATACCCATGACCGAGGCGGGGTTAGAGGCGACGAAAGCTTTGTCAAAACTTGGGATAAAAACCAATGTCACCCTAGTTTTCAGTCCATCACAGGCGCTGCTCGCAGCAAAGGCTGGGGCCACATACGTCAGCGTCTTCGTGGGAAGGCTTGACGACAGGGGACACGAGGGAATGGACGTAGTCTGGGAGACGAGCCAGATTTTCCAGAACTTTGACATGCCCAGCCAGATTATTGCCGCAAGCATCAGGCATCCGAGGCACGTGATCGAGGCAGCGAAGGCCGGGTCACATGTGGCCACTATACCCCCCGCGATTCTTGATAAGATGCTGGCTCACCCCCTGACTGATGATGGGTTAGCCAAGTTCGCCAAAGACTGGGCGACGGTCAAATCATAGCAAACCCTTTTTTCTGGGGCTTTCCCCTTTGTTTTGAAACGTTTTGAGGAGAGCCCAAGTCCTTCTGTCCGTTATACTGTTACTAGGTCTACTTCCGCCTGCAGTTTACGCGCTTGATGAGGCATCGTATGATTACACGTTGACATACACATTCGAGAACACGGGGGATGAGGCAATCACCCTCGTCCCGGAGGATTACTCGCTCCCCCTCTTCATCAACAATACATGGCAGACTGTCACGGTCGTGAACCGATCTACAAGATACAGACGAGAGACCATAGACATCGATGGGAACACGGGGGCAGTCATGGATATCGATCCAGTTATACCCCCCGGCGAGGATGTGAGCTTCTCGCTTCATTATCGCATAGAATCATCTCAACAAGAGAAACCCCAGTTCAGCTTCTCAACAGCGAAAGGATACGAGGCAATCCCCCAGAGCATCATCGACCAGTACACGGCCTCAACAGAAACTTTCCCCATGGACGATGAAACGATACAAGAGACCGCGTTCAGGGCAGCTGGTGACGAGGAAACAGTACTCGGCGCTGTAAGCAACCTACTGGACTATGTCACCAAGAACACGACCTACTGTAACTTCGAGACTCCAAGGTATCCACTCCAGACGCTGGACGAGAACTTGGGTGATTGCGATGATCAATCCATCCTCCTCATCTCCATGTGCCGAAGCCTCGGGATACCCGCCTACTTGAAGGTCGGCGTCATAATCAACCCGGCGATACAGGACTCAGGCACCTCATGGGAGGGACACCTGATGAACGAGGCTGATGGACTGGGTTGGCATGGCTGGGCGATGGTGTACATTCCCCCTTGGGGCTGGGTGCCGGTTGACCTTACCTTGATCAGTGAGGAAACAGGATTAGAGTACATCCAGAACTCGCCCGAGTACGAGGTGAACCTCATCGAGGCGCTGGATGTGTCAGACCAAGCCTACATCGGGAACACCTTGGCGGCACGTGAAAGAATAATCAACAGCACCTTGTACGTGACTGTTGAGGACAAGGCTGAGCAGGTTTACAGCAACGGAAGAGTATCGGAGACATACATAATGGTCGCCCTCGGCGCAGCATTGACCGTAGCCATCTTCATGATGTTCCGGGCATCAAACAGTGATTAGTAAGCGTAGGCTGACCTCAGTTTCTCGGGAACAGCCTCGGGAACACATTTGCGCAAATTCTTCAACGCCCTCCTCTGGTCGTTCTCGCTGACCCGGGACGCCTCGATGCCATTCCTCAACACATCAATCGCCTCATCCATGCTGCGGCGATCAACCGGAAAAGGCACACCATCCTTACCACCGAACGCGAAGTTGAACTTCACCGGATCCCGCCAGCTTGCCCTGTCCCCGTAGATTAGCTCGGATACAAGTGCTAGTCCCCTTACTGTGCCGGGTCCGATTCCTTTGATGCTTACTAGCTCCTCGTAGGTTCGTGGCTGGAACTCGTACGCAGCCCTCACGGCGTCCCAGTTGACGGACCTCGGCATCTCAAGCAATGTGTGCTCTGTCCCAGTCCAGGCGTCGAGCCTCGACTGGTTCTCCTTGACGGGCTTGACCATCTGGCGTCTCAGCTTGTCAGGGTTATCCCGAACGAGATCAACGCTGGTTTTCTGGGTGGATAGGCTCTCCTTGTGTGTCATGTTGAGTGCCTCGTCAAGCTTTGTCGGGCAAAGGATGTTCTGGCCGGGTTCGCTGGTGAAACGTTTCTGCCCCAACCCCCAGTGGTAACGTCGCGCGTTCCCCTTCTCCTCGTTGATGCCCTGCTGGATCACGATCCAGTCGCCTTTCTCGGTGAACATGAGGCAGTGGTGGTAAAGCTGGTAGCTGTCCTGGATCAACGTGTTATCGGTTTTGGCGCTCATCTTACTGGCGTAGACAAGTCCCTCGCATTTGTGGTAGCTAAGCCCGAATACCTGGCTCATCTCCCTGATCTCCTTCGGGGTTCGCAGGCTGGTTCTGCCTTTACCACCGCACACCGTGACACCGAGGTTAGGGCGGTCCATCGCCTGCTTCAACGCACCGCAGGTTACCGTGGTTGTGCCGCTGCTGTGCCAGTCGTAGCCCAGCACGCAGCTCAGTGACTGAAAAAACCATGGGTCACTCAGGCGCTCAAGGAGTCCTTTCTGTCCGAACTCGTCGAGCATCACGTCTACTATGCACTCGCTTAGACCTACCATGCGGCTGAAAAGCCATCTGGGTGCCTTTCCTGGATGTAGGGGGAGCATGGCTGAGCCTGTGTGACCCATACACGCTCTTTCTGGTTACACGTTAAAACGGTTAGTCAGGTACTTGTACCGGGGAGAAAAGTGAAAATGCTATCCAATGAGGTGTCCGTGCCTGTCTACTTCCTGCTTGCGCACACGGGTACTGCTGATGGGCTTGCCGTCGTCCGCCAATACCATCGTGATAACGAAAATCAGTAAAGGCTTCTTGCCGCGCTCTACCCGCATCTTGTTGATGACCTCGGCTGTTACCTCGGTCTCCTCGCTGACGACGATTCCCTCTATCTCGTCGCTGTCAATTGTTGGACCAAACGGGTCATTCAAAGGCACAATGTCCGCCCTATCGAAGAACCCCTTCTCCTTCAGGAACTCCTCCACGTCAGCCAGCCTGCTCCCATAGTTGGCTACCTCGTGCTTCTTCTTCATTGAGGCAACGAAATCATCGCTTGTGATACCGACAACGGCTTTGTCGCCCACGTTGAACGTTTCCTCGAGGAGGAACCAGTGGCCTTTATGCATTACATCAAAGGTGCCCCCAACAGACACCCAGCTAAGCCTGTTCCCGTTCAACGCGACGCCTCGACGCTGTATCGAACATATGATAACAATTAAGCTTTACCACGGCTCACGTGAAGAAAATGGGGGTTTTAGTCTGCGATGAAGCAGGTCATGGTTGATCTTATGCCCTCGATCTGCCGGATTGTGTCGATTACGATGGACTGGAGGTCACCCGAGTTGGGTGCCTCGATCATGGCGAAAGCGTCGTATGGGCCGTAAAGGAAATGAGTGTCGATCACCCCTTCGATTTTCTGAATCTCCTCAAGAACCTCTGAACCCGTGTCGGGTTCAAGGGTCAAAAGGACCAGAGCCTTGTCCATTTCTGACCAAGTAAGCCAGAACATGCGTCGAATATATACGTGCCTTTTCTACGAAACGATTAAATCCTCGCGTCTGCACACCTAACCAAATCGAGGAAAACAAAATGGCCTCAGAATTCTCAAGCAGGATATCCGGTTTCTACAAGAAACCCGTTGATGAACGCGTAAAAATAGTAGCAGAGAAGGTTGGCTTATCCGAAGAGGAGATCGCCACCCTCAAGTCCAACGGCGGGCTAAGCATCGAAGCCGCAGACAGGATGACCGAGAACGTGGTGGGCAGCATCGCTTACCCCTTCAGCGTCGCAGTCAACTTCAGGGTCAACGGTAAGGACTACCTTGTCCCCATGGCGGGGGAAGAGCCCAGCGTCGTAGCCGCCGCAAGCAACATGGCACGGTTGATGCGGGCCGATGACGGCGTCGTAGCCACAACTACTGACCCGGTTATGATTGGTCAGATTCAGATTCTTGAAATCCCGGACATGGACAAGGCGGTAAAGGCGCTTGAGGAGAACAAGGAGAAGCTACTGGCTGCGGCAAACGAGCTTGACCCAGTACTTGTCAAGTTCGGTGGAGGAGCCAAGGACATGGAGATGAGGCCAATCGAGACCGAGATCGGTCCAATGCTCATTGTCCACTTGTTGGTAGACTGCAGGGACGCCATGGGCGCGAACGCAGTAAACACCATGGCCGAAAGCCTGGCACCAACAATGGGTGAACTCACTGGAGGACGACCACTTCTAAGGATCATTAGCAACCTCGCTGACCGCAGGCTGGTCACAGTAAGGTGCAAGGTCAAGGCCGAGGACATCGGTGGACCCGAGGCAGTTGACAACATTGTTGCTGCATGGGCGTTCGCAGAGGCTGACCCATACAGGGCTGCCACCCACAACAAGGGAATCATGAACGGCATCGCGGCCGTAGCCCTAGCCTTCGCTCAGGACCACAGGGCAATCGAGTCAGGTGCTCACGCGTACGCTGTAAGGGACAACCAGTACAGGAGCATGAGCAGGTGGGGCAAGGACGAGAACGGAGACCTAACAGGGGAGATGACCCTACCGATGGCAGTAGGGCTAGTAGGTGGGGCAACACGCAGCCACCCAATGGCACAGGTTGCTAGGAAGATTCTGGGAGTAGACCAGGCAGTTGACCTAGCGAACGTAATGTGCGCGGTTGGACTAGCCCAGAACCTAGGCGCGCTCAGGGCACTAACCCAGGAGGGCATCCAGCAGGGACACATGAGGCTTCACGCAAGGAACCTAGTCGTTATGGCGGGGGCATCAGGCGATATGATAAACAAGGCAGTCGAGATACTCATCGAATCAGGCGAGATCAGGTTCCCCAAGGCCCAGGAGATCGTCAAGGAACTCCAGGGCTAACTTGACCATAGAGATCGACGACGCTGGCACCGGGGATATCCTCTGGGGTACCGTTATTGGAGCCTATCGACCTGAGGATGATCATTTCATCTACGATATGATTGATGTCAAGCATTTCCAGCAGCCATTATACAAGGACAAGACACACCTTGAGGAGGCGAAGAGGATCTCAGTTGAGTTGGTTGAGCGTCTGGGTCTCAGGGAGAACGAGAAAATAATCATCTGCACGGGTGATGTCCTTAATGTCGCCTCCGAGGCGTTGATAGAAAAGTTCGGCGAGGATGTCGTCGTACGCGGCAAGATCGAAGGAAGAGGACAGCACCTCGTTGAGCTTGCGTTCACTAACGAGCTCAGGAACATCGGTTACGAGCCTCTTAAGGAGCGCACCGAGAAATGGGGCAAGAATTTCTGGCACATGTACAAGTGGATTAACAGAAGACCGAAGCGCAGGCTACGGTTCACAAAGTCGGCGTTCCCGAACCTGAAAAAGTATCCGCTTTTTAAATAGCCTACATTTTTTATTCACGTGGGCACCAACCTTCTTGATAACGTTGAAGCCGTGGCTACTGAATATACTGGCTTGCCCAATTGACAAGCACCACCCTCTTGAGGCTTACTTTTACACCTGGGAGACCGAGGACGTTGAGCTTGAGAAGATCAACAACGACGCAGGGAAGTCTAACCCATATTTCACCAAGCAGTATGGGCACCTCGCCAAGCAGATATCTGACGGCACCATCAGTCTGGACTCCATCAAGGAAGTAAGGGATATGACAGAGTCAACACACACGGCTGACCTATACCTTGACGTGAAAAAGTTCATCGAGAAGCTTGAGTACGAGGATGACAAATCCGAGGCTAACCTGCTGGCAAAGTACCCGGAGGGCATGGATATCCTGTACAGGTTCCTTAACCTAGTTGAGGTGGATCAGGGTCTACTCTTATGCCCAGAGTGCGGCAGGTGGTACCCAATTGGTAGCGCGGTCGAGACCATACCTGAGTTGATGCCCGATGATCTCAGGGAGGAGGATAGGGACAAGGAGTTCCTCCGGAAATGGGAAGCCAAGCTCCCCGAGAAGGTCAAGTCCGAGGGCAGGCCATTCAGCCTATGATTCCCTCGTCTCTCAGCTTATTGTAGGTCCAGTATCCCAGACCCATAGCGAAACCTGTTGCCACTATCTCAGCGTACAGGATGCTTGTTGATACTATGGATATGAGCAGGAAATCAGCGAGAGTGTGTAGGGCAATCGCCGCCACTAGGTACCTAATATCCTTTCTCAGCACCGATTCAAGGACCAGTATCGAGAAGCCTATCTGCATTATCATCGCCATTATCCTCTCGTACAGTCCAACGAGTGGCATTATCAGCGGCGTAGCCTGTATCGCTTCAAGCTGGTAGGGAGGTATTGTATGAGGGCTGGTAAGAAGTGCCATGCCTACGGTTAATACACCTATCCCGACCAGAAAGATTGACTCGATTCCTCCATGACCGGCTCCATAGGTTAACCCCTTCTCGTAAGAGGAGTCTTTGATGATGAACCTAATACCGATGTATCGGGCGGCTTCCTCGAATAATCCCGCAGTGAATGATGGAACAAGCGAGACGAAGATGTAAGTCATCTGGCTAATGGGAGCAGCAAGAATCACTTGGTTAGCGAAAGCGTTCAAAGGAATCCGCAGAAGGCTCAGCAGAAACATCAACGCCCCAACGAACCATTGCCTCCAGCTTGTGCCAAAACGACTAGTAACATAGTACCCCACGCCCAATGGAATCAGTATCTCAAGGAGACCGGAGAAAACAAACACCGCGCCCAGTGCCGTACTCATCTTTATCGTTGCTAGTAACCCACCCGGTTTTTAACCTCATCGAAACCCGGACAAACCTTAACTTGCCCCATTCGCAGAAAATACTAATTGGTGGATGATTTGCTTCTCTGGCAGGCTGTTCTTGGATTAATCGCGGGTGGACTCATCCTAATCTTTGCTAGCGAGAGGGTTGTTGACCAGCTAATTCAACTATCAAAGATATTCGGTCTCAGCACGTTCACAATAGGTTTCGTCGTTGCTTCCATCGGCTCGGACATGCCCGAGATTATAAACAGCGTTATATCAGCATACCTTGGGCACGGCGATATCTCTGTGGGTGACAGTTTCGGGTCAGTTATGACACAGATCACCCTCGTATTGGGTTTGATTCCCTTCTTCTGCACCTTCTGTAGGCTCATACCTAGCACCTTCAAGTACGTAGGAGCCGTGGAGGTAGGAACTCTAATCATATCGATATTTCTTGCCTCTGATGGCAGGGTCTCTCGGCTGGATGGGTTCCTACTGATTGTCCTCTGGGGTGTCAGCATGATCCTTCTAAGAAGATTCGCTGAACAAAGGGTCGTCCTAGATGAGAGCATAGAGCTTGAGGATGTGCCTAGAGAGAACCTGCCAAAGATTATTGGGTGGATACTCGTCGGGTTCATTGGCATCGGGATTGGGAGTTACTCTGTTATCGAGTCAGCCATCACAATCAGTCGGTTCTTCGGGATATCCGAGTACCTTATCAGCTTTTTCGTAATAAGCCTAGGAACCAGCCTACCTGAGCTGGTGGTCGAGGTTGCAGCCATCAGGAAACAGCACTTTGACCTCGCGGTGGGTGACATCATTGGCAGCTGTATCGTGGACTCAACCCTCGCGATCGGTCTCGGCCCTCTTCTTTTCCCTATTGATGTTTCGGGTAACACGGTCCTTATCACTGGGATGTACGCCGTTTTTGCATCCATAGTCGTGGTCGGTGTGCTGACATGGAAGGGAGTACATGACAAGCGGACTGGAGGACTGTTCATCCTAGTTTATCTGGCTAGTTACTTGCTCCCATATTTCCTGTGAGCTAACCAATCCATTTTCGGTATTGTTTCAGGTTTGGGCTCTTCGTTTAGGTAAAAAGATGACTTCGATAGTTGTATAAGCGAATCCATGTATACTGTCAGTGACGATAAATGAAGTTCAATAGGTATGTTTCATGCATCGACACCCACTGCAGCGGAGAGTCCACCCGTATACTGGTCGGTGGAGTCCCAAAACTCAAGGGCAAGACCATGCAGGAGAAACAGAAGTACTTCCAGGATAATTATGACCACCTCGTGGGCACCATGCTCCAGGAGCCCAGAGGCTTCGATGGGATGCTGGGCAGCGTCCTCTGTGAGCCATGTCACCCAGACGCCGACGTTGGAGTAATCTACCTGTGGACAGGCGGATATTTCAGCGCGTGCGGCGACAGCACCTATAGCTGCTCAGCTGCACTGGTCAACACTGGCATGGTTGAAGTCAAGGAGCCAGTCACCAACATAACCTTCGACACCGTTGCTGGACTGGTCAAAACCAAGGTCGAGGTTGAGGGTGGAAACGCGAAGCGCATCTTCATGCAGGGCGTTCCGAGCTACTACTGGAAGACCATGAAGTTTGATGTACCCGGTGTGGGAGAGGTTGAGGCTGATATCGCCTACGGCGGACTATGGTACGCCTTCATCGATGCCGAGAGCATTGGACTGAAGCCAACCCAGGAGAACAAGGACGAGTGGATACCCCTAGGATGGAAGATCAGGAACCACATCGCTGAAACCATCAAAGTTGACCACCCGGAGTACCCCGAGCTCAACATCCTAGACCTTGTGACCTTCTACACGAAGCCAAGCAAGGACGAGTATACCAGCAGGCACTGGAACGTCTTCGGCCCCAAACAGACATGCAGAAGCCCAGCGGGAACATGTACCAACGCCAGGATGGCCGCGATGTACGGGAAAGGAGAGATCAAGCCAGGCGACGAGGTCAAGTTCGAGTCAACCATCAGCACAGTGATGGTGGGCAAGATAGCCGAGGAGAAGAAGCTAGGTAAGTATGACGCAATCGTGCCGGATGTCATGGCTACTGCCTACGTGACGGCGTTCACTCAGGTTGTCATTGACCCTGACGACCCGTTGAAGGACGGTTTCCTCCTCTAATCTCCCTTATCTTGTTGAACTCGTTCAACGTTTTTTCAGCTTTTATCGTTAAATCATAGCAGTCGCTGGCCCACTCCCTTCGTCCCGGCCTACGGATTAGGTATCCCTTTCTGGTTAGTAACTCAATGAGGCTAGTCTCGTTGGTAGTTGGACCGGAGCCTCGTCTGATATCGTCGAGAATCATCATAGACCTGACGTACTTAGTTTTAGGGTTCACATGGCTTTCTTGAGCCTGTTCAGGTTAAGCAAACCGTGTCCATCCCCCCCAGTCAATAGTTTGAATGAGCGGTTACAGTCTGCCGAGTTTTAAATATATGAGAAATACCTGATGTTTGAGAGTGTTCAGTTTTGCCCAAACCTGAGATAAGGTTAGCCGCTGGGGACCCGGACGTGGAGGCACCCCAGTACGCGATCAACGAGGCCCTCATCGGAATCATCGAGGGAGGCCCCAACACCCACTACCCCCACTACACGAGTTACCCCGGAGAGTTCGCCTCTGCAGTCGTGGACTATTACGAGAAATTCACTGGCGTGAAATACAAGAGGGAAAACGTAATACCCGCCGCCGGCAGCAGCGCAGCCCTATACACAGCGTTAGCAGCAGTGCTAGAGAAAGGCGATGAGGTACTCATGTTCAACCCATACTATATGGGGCACACCCGCATCTTCGAGGGGATGGGGGTCAAGACCAACATGGTCCCATTAAAGAAGGAGCTGGGATACCACCCTGACCCGGAGGACATCAAGAATGCGGTCACCAAAAACACGAAGGCGGTGCTACTATGTAATCCCGCGAACCCAACCGGTACAGTGTTCACGGAGGCAGAGTGCAAGGCAATCGGTGATGCATCTGTTGACAACGACATGGCGATATTCGCGGACGAGATCTACCTACACTTTGTGTACGGAGACAACAAGTTCGTGTCAATAGCGAGTCTACACGACGAGTACAAAGCAAGAACCCTTGGTATCATGAGCTTCAGCAAGACCTTCAGCATGACCGGGTGGAGACTTGGCTACGATATAGTGCCAGAGAGATACTTGGAGAGGGCCAAGCTAATCGCTGGACTCACCGCACCAAGACCTGCAACCTTCGTGTTCAGGGCAGGCATCGCTTGCCTACGAGGCGACTTCAAGTACGTTGACGAGAGATGTGTCGAGTACAAGAGCAGGAGAGACTATTTCTGCAAGGCGGTTGACGACTTAGGCTGGCCGTGCCATATGTTCGAGGGCGCGTTCTACGCGTGGTTCGATGTGACAAGCACTGGTATGGGTTCACAGGATTTCCTAGCCAAGCTCAAGAAGGGTCAGAATGTAGCGTTGAGTCCCGGTGACCGTTTCGGTGCCGACGGTTTCATCCGCGTGCCGCTGATCCAACCTGTCGGGGTCCTCAAGGAGGTCGTTGGCAGGCTCAAGGAGTTCAAGGCTGGACTCTAAACCATTTTATTCATTCACCCTCTTTATTCGCTGATAACATTGGTCAAACCATTCATAATTGGTACTTTCAACTCGGAGCACTCACTAAAGTTCGGGGTGGAGATTCTCAAGGAGGGCGGAACAGCGCTGGACGCCGTTGAGGCAGCGACAAGATCAGTCGAGGAGGACCCCAAGGACACATCAGTCGGTATGGGAGGGATTCCAAACATCTTCGGTGTACAGGAGATGGACGCATCCATAATGTGCGGAAAGACGTTGAGGGCTGGAACCGTTGGCGCAATTAAGGGCTTCAGGTACCCTATCTCTGTCGCGAGGAAAGTTTTCGACGAGGCACCCCATGTCATGCTTGTAGGGGAGGGTGCAGAGTTCTTCGGGAAAGCGATGGGTTGTGAGCTGGGTGATCTCAGCACGGACAGAAGCAGAGAAGTATACCAGGCGTTCCTCGACGATGCACTGGAGGGCTTACCGGATGATGAGCCGTTTAAGCCCTATATCATCGAGTACGTCAAGTATCAGAACCTTCACGAGTGGTACGACAAGCTAGCCGATGAACACCATGGAACAGTGAACATCATGGCGATGGACGCTGAAGGCAACATAGCCTCAGCGGTATCAACCAGCGGTACAGCTTTGAAGTTCCCGGGCAGGCTGGGTGATAGCCCAGTGATTGGAGCGGGAAACTATTGCGACAACAGGTACGGTGCAGCCGCGTGTACGGGAAGAGGTGAACTTGCTATCAGGGCAAGCACTGCACGGACTCTTGTACACTACATGAAAGGCGGGATGAACCTAGAGGAGGCGGCAGCAGAGTGTATGAGGGACATCCATGACCTGAAAACTCCAGGCGGGATGAACTGCATCGCCATAGACGCAGACGGCAACACCATCAGCGCAACCACAAGGGGTGATAGGGAGTCCTATTACTACTACATGGACGTTGACATGGAAGCCGCGGAGAAAAGGATTGGAATAAACGTCCCAGAGTAGAAAAAACGACTATTTTTTCACTTTTCTTCCCAGTTTTGTCAAGTATTCCAATCACCCCGTCTCCATCTTTAAATACGATTAGCCGGAAGTTCCTGAGAACGAGGAAATTCCCATGTCTAAGGAAAAGATTGTTCTAAGCGTCGGAGACCCCGATGTGGAGGCACCAGACTATGTATTCGAGGCCGCCTACGAGAAGATGAAGATGGGCGGAGACTGGACCCACTACGGTTTCCAGACAGACAGGCCCGCAGGATTCAAGCAGGCAGTAGTTGACTATTACAAGAGATTCGGTGGAGTGGACTATGCGCCATCAACCGTCATCCCATGCGCTGGTAGTAGCGCGGCTCTTTACATCGCATTGAGAACAGTACTCGACGCCGGTGACGAGATTCTAATGTTCGAGCCCACCTACCGTGGACACTTCAGTATCCTCAACGGTATGGGCGTCAAGCAGAACCTCGTCCAGCTGGAGAAGGAGAACGCGTACCACCCAGACCTAGAGGACATCAAGGCTGCTGTAACACCTAAAACCAAGGCAGTTCTAGTTTGCAACCCAAACAACCCAACAGGCACGGTCTTCACACCAGAGGAGCTGAAGTGCATCGGTGACTTGGCGGTTGACAACGACATGGGAATCTACAGCGACGAGATCTACCTCCACTTCATCTACGATGACAACAAGTTCACATCAACGGCAAGCCTCAGCGACTCTTACAGGGAGAGGACCATCAACATCATGAGCTTCAGCAAGACCTTCAGCATGACAGGGTGGAGGCTGGGCTACATCATGGTCCCCGAGATGTACGACGCCAAGGCAAAGCAAATCGCAGGCATGGCCGCTCCTAGGCCACCAACCTTCCTCTACGCAGCAGGCGAGGCAGCCCTAAGGGGCGACTTCAAGTACGTGGACGAGAGGGTAGCAGCCTACGATGAGAGGCGCAAGTACTTCTGCAAGGCAGTTGACGCAATCGAGGGACTCACATGCGACCTGTTCGAGGGAGCATTCTATGCGTGGTTCGACGCGAGGAGCACCGGGATGGGCAGCCAAGAGTTCACCGACAAGCTAGCCGAGGCGGAAGGCGTCCATTTCAGCCCAGGCCACACATTCGGTCCGGGACAGGACGGAATGGTCCGTGTGCCACTCTGCCAGCCAATGCCAGTCCTTAAGGAAGGCGTTGCGCGGCTAGAGAAGTTCATGGCTTCCCTCTAAATCCCTTTTCATTTACGTTAAATACCCGTAGGGTACCTTTTTCCAGCATGTCTAAGGATTTCATCAACCTCAGCGGCGGCGACCCCGACGCGGAAGCCCCAAAATGGGCCGTAGAGGCGACGTTAAACGCGATCAAAGGCGGCAAGGAGTGGACACACTACGCCGCCATGACAGACCACCCGGAGCAGTTCAAGCAGGCTGTTGTTGATTACTACAAGAGTGTCAGCGGTGTGGAGTACGAGACCAAGCAGGTCATTCCAACCGCTGGTAGCAGTGCAGCACTGTACATTGCTTTAGCCAGTGTCCTGAAGGAGGGCGACGAGGCGTTACTCTGGAACCCCTTCTACGCTGGTCACAAGTGGATTCTCGACGAGATGGGCGTGAAAATGAACCTCGCACCGCTGGACCCTGAGAACAGTTACAGACCAGTGCTCAGCGAGATCGAGAACAAGATCACCCCCAAGACCAAGGCAGTGATCCTCTGCAACCCTGGTAACCCAACTGGCACCGTGTTCAACGAGAAGGAGCTAAGGTACGTCACCGACCTAGCCATCAAGCACGACCTAGCAATCCTCAGCGACGAGATATACCTCCACTACATCTACGATGACGCTAAATTCGTCAGCACAGCAAGCCTCGGCCCCGAGGTCAAGGAACGCACAATCAATATCATGAGCTTCAGCAAGACCTTCAGCATGACTGGCTGGAGGCTAGGCTACGATATCGTGCCCGAAAAGTACCTTGACAAAGCTGTTAGAATCAACCGCATGACTGGTCCACGTCCAGCCAACTTTGTCTACGCCGCTGGAATCGCTGCACTCAGGGGCGATTTCGGTTACGTAGAGGAGCGGAGGCAGATCTACCAGAAGCGGAGAGACTACTTCTGTAAGGCAATCGATGACCTTGGTTTCCCGTGCCACAAGTTCGAGGGCGCATTCTACGCTTGGTTCGACGCAAGGAGCACTGGACTGGGCAGCCAGGAGTTCGTTGACAGGCTCCACAAGGAGGAGAACTGTCTGTTGAGTCCGGGCAGCTGGTTCGGCGTGGACACCGATGGATTCATCAGGGTACCACTGGTAAGGCCAATCCCTGTCTTAGAGGATGTGGTGGACCGTGTCAAGCGGTTCACTGAACGTCTCTGAGACCCATTTTTATACTCTCCAACATTAATCTTGTCACCGTTGATCCGCAGACGCCAATCCATGAAACGCAAGGCAGCAAAGAGACTCACAGCCGAACTATCAGAGACATTCGGAGAAGTCAAGGCAGGGAAGGTGGAGACAGCCGAGTACAAGGATAAGCAGCTATACCTTTTCGAAGGGGTCATCGAGTTTGTGAAAGACGAGAACGGTTTGTATCCCTTCTTGGCGAGTAACTATGTTGATGCTTTACCAAAAGTCTCGGTTGACATGGGGGCAATCCGATTTGTCTGTAACGGAGCCGATGTTATGGCACCGGGAATCACCGATATGGGCGAGTTCAACGAGGGCGACCTTGTTGTCATTCGGGACATGACCCACGGTAAAGCTCTCGCGATTGGTGTGGCGAATAATTCCAGCGCGGATATCGAGGCTTCAAAGAAGGGCAAGGTGATAAAGAACCTTCACTATGTCGGCGACAAGCTCTGGGAAGCCGCATCATAGAAGCATTTCTAGCCTGGGCACGTAGAAAATGAGTATAAACGCGGCTGTGGCGAAGAAGACAAGCACGAACGCCCACATGCTTATGTGGAAAACCTTCCACCAGACACCGAACTTTTCTACGCCGACCCTATAGCTTTTCTGGTAGCTGAGGATAGCTTTTCTCAGGTTATCTGGAAGTTTCTTGATGCCTTCCCTGATCCTGGAGAGCAGGTTCTTTTCGCTCAACGGTGTTCACACACTCTATGTTCCGGGTTGTTTTAGGTTTTTTTGGGTGCTTGTTGGTATAAGTTTAAATACTTATGATAGAATCTTCATATGAAAAAGGTTTCATGGTGAAATGGTGTGGTAAAGAGAAACATAGTACAAATAGACGAGGAAAAATGCGTAGGATGCGGGGCCTGCATACCTAACTGTGCTGAAGGTGCTCTCAAAATAATTGACGGTAAGGCAAAGGTCGTCAAGGATGAGTACTGTGATGGATTAGGAAAATGTCTGGGGCACTGCCCTATGGGAGCTATCACTATCATTGAGCGTGAGGCCCCAGAGTTTGATGAGGAAGCAGTACACGAGTATCGTGAATCCCAGACTGAGGCGGAGGAGTTAGCCCCCGCTTGCAACTGCGCGTCAACACACGCATTCCCTGTTGAGGAATCAAAGACCGTGGTTGAGGATCAATCAACCGCTCTTCAACAGTGGCCAGTCCAGCTAAACCTCGTCCCAGTCAAAGCCCAGTTCTGGGAGGACGCAGACCTGCTGGTTATTGCTGACTGTGTGGCAGTCGCATACCCTGACCTGCATAAGAGCCTACTCAATGGCAGGAAGGTGGCCATCGGGTGCCCCAAGTTCGACAATGGGCAGCACTACGTCGATAAGCTGACTGAGATACTCAAACAGAACACCATCAGGAGCATGACCGTGGCCATCATGGAGGTCCCGTGCTGTCGTGGACTGGACAGGATCAGCGAGCTTGCCCTTGAGGCATCAGGCAAGATGATCCCCACACAGCGACTGGTGGTCAAGGTCAGCGGCGAGATAGAGCGCCTGTAACCCTCCCGTTTTTATAACCATACCACTTCTTTGCATCCATGGATTTCTGGAAGCTCATGGATATCCTCCACAAGCGGCAACAGATAATGAACCCGATGAGGTCAGCTAAACTTGACAGGTTCATCGAGATTCTTGACCTGCCCGAGGATAGCAGGGTGCTTGACGTTGGATGCGGCAAAGGCGAGTTCCTGTTACGGCTTAACGAAGCGTACGGTGCATCTGGGATTGGGGTAGACAAGTCGGTATATTGCATAATTGACTGCAAGGCTAACAAGGAGGTCAGGGCACCTGAAGCTGATATTGAGTACCTGCACATGGACGCCGCCGAGTTCAAAACCGAGGAAAAGTTTGACCTAACCTGCTGTATGGGCGCTAGCTGGATATATGGTGGTATCAAGGGCACGCTTGAGGCTCTGCAAGATATGACAAAGCCCGGTGGGCTGATCATCGCCGGTGAACCATTCTGGCTCAAGGAGCCGGACCCGGAGTACCTCAAGGCAGATGAGATGGAGAAGGAGACCTTCCACACCCACATGGAGAACGTGATGATGGGTGATGATCACGGGCTCACATGCTCTTACACCCTATGCAGTGACCACGAGGACTGGGACCTCTACGAGACCCTGCACTGGCGTTCCGCCGCCGAGTACGTTGACGAAAACCCAGACGACCCGGACAACCCAGAGATAATAAAGAACTCTGAAAGGTACCGCGAGATATACCTGAAATGGGCAAGAGACACTATGAACTGGTGTCTCTACCTGTACAGGAAGCCCTACTCGTTGTAGATGGGGTTGGACCACGCGGTCCTACCCTCAAAGTCGGTTACCTCGATTCTGACGTATTTTTCCCCTTTCCTTCCAGCGTACTCAGCGTATGTAACCGGCTCCCCCATGTCATGTATCTTGAACCCCAATGAAGGGGTGGACACGAAGCTGATGTGTTTCGCAGGTGAGCACTCCACCTTAATCAAGCCGTCTTCATCGATTGTTATGTCCTTGATCTCAGGTCCAGTACTAGCGTAGAAATGACCCTTCCTGATGGCTTCCATGATGTTTTCATTTGTCAATGACTCGGCTTTTACGCTAATCCATGCGCCGCATGCGTCCAGCGGCCACGTATCCCTCATCTCCCCATGGTGGTCGTCGGTGGCGTAGATGAAGGGCTCAAGCCCAGCCGCGATCAATCCATCAACGTGGGAGGCGGATAGTCCAGTGTTCCTGCAGTACTCGCAGCTTGTGTTGTATATCTCGACACCATGATAGTCCTTCAGTTTCATTATGTCGCTGTGGTTGAGCCCTGACCAGTAGGGATGGGCGACGATTGCCAGGCCTCCTACCTCGTTAGCGTGGTCGATTACCTTCTGCGGGTCCAAATCATAGTCCAAGTCCCTATATGGGAGGGTTTTCTCCACCCCAATTACCACGATATGATACCATTCGCCCGCCTCGGATCGGCCGATACACATCTCCCCACCGGGAATCAGTAACAAGCCCTTACCATCGAGTTCACTGGGATCGACCACGATGCTGTGGTCGGTGATGGATAGGAAATCATATTCTCCCTTCCTGTAGATGTCGATAAGCTCTTCCGGTGTCTTGGTGCCATCAGATAGAGTCGTATGAGCGTGCAGGTTGCCCTTGTACCAGTTTCCCTCGATCTTAAACGGGTTGATGAACCGTCTCTTCATGGAGTATCAAGGAATCCCCGAGCGTAAAGGGTTTGAGGCGGGGTATCTACTTGGTCAGCGGATACCTACAGCCTAAACAAATATTTCACATAAACTTTAAGAGCTATAGCCCACCCCTAGATGGCGATTTAAAATGGGAATGCTAGACGGTATAAAAATTCTAGACTTCACACACGTATACTTCGGACCATACGCAACCCAGATCATGGCAGACATGGGAGCTGAGGTCATCAAGATCGAGCCCCCGTGGGGCGAAATGACGAGGATGAGCGCAAACCTTTACGGCGGCATCAGCAGCACATACCACTTCTTGAACAGAAACAAGAAGGGCGTTGCCCTAAACATGAAGGACCCACAGGCTCTTGAAATCATCAAGAAACTGGTCGCAGAATGTGACATAATCATTGAGAACTTCAAGAGGGGGACCCTCAACAAGCTGGGCCTCAGCTACGAGGAGGCAAAGAAGATCAACCCCAAGATCATCTACGCGAGCCTTAGTGGGTTCGGCTTAACCGGTCCATACTACCCAAGGACCAGTTATGCGCCTATCGCGGAGAGCTACAGTGGATGGACCAAGCTAACAGCGGACAGCATTGAGCCAGACAGCAAGCCAATCGTACCAGCAGCGTACCACGGTGACCTAGACCCAGGTCTATTTGCGGTCATTGCTGTTCTTGGAGCCATTAGGCATATGGAGAGGACCGGCGAGGGACAGCTCATCGACGTAGCACAGCTCGACGTAATGATTGCACAGAACGGTGTACAGCTGACAGGAGCAACCCTGAGCGGCAAACTCCCACACCAGAACGAGAGGATGCCCGGTCCAAGGACATGGGGCAACTTTATGGCGAAGGACAAGTGGGTGTTCGTTGCATGTGATCCTCAGATGCACTCAAGGGCTATGATGGCCACTGGTATCGAGGACCTTGAAGACGGTACTCCACTCCACAACTGGATATCGGAGCATAACGCAGATGAGGTAATCGCAGCTTTGGGCGGAGCAGGTGTACCATGCGCCGTCGTGTACAACGTGCTAGAGGCAATCGAGGACCCCCATGTAAAGGCAAGGGAGACAATCCTAGAGTACGACCACCCAACAGCCGGTATCGTCAAGATGCCCGGCTTCCCGGTGAAGCTCAGCGTGACTCCAGCCACTTACAGGATGGGCGCGCCCCAGCTGGGTGAGCACACAAAGGAGATCCTGACTGATCTTCTGGGTTACAGCGAGGAAGAGATCGAGACCCTACGCAAGGCGGGCGCGGTCACCATCGCCAAGTAAACCCCCTATATTTCTACTACCCTAACTATTCTTGTCCGTTCTTTATCGTCCAGGTATGACCTGAAACGCGCAACAATATCGTCCTCTGTGTCAATGAACAATACGATCAATTGCTTCGAGAAAACAAGGTAGCCGTTAATGTCCCGCATCAACTCATCGAGGTGTTTCATGGTTGCCCGGTTCTTTACCTCAAGGCTCGTACTTCCAATGAGCGCTCCCAAGGTTACTGTCTCCCTCTCCACCTCAAACTGCATCTCTGGGAACTGATCAAGCAGGAAACTCTGCAAGTCATTCAACTTATCGTCCCCAGTGTATCTCCTAGCCCATTGCTCTATTGTTTCAGCGATGTCTGAAGAATACATTGGTGTCTAATGTACTCAACCACCCTTTTATATCCCCCATTTCTCAGGAAACATGACTGGTATGCCTGACTTTGTGGAGCAGCGGAAGGAAATGGTTAGACGGTACAAACTAGGTGGGTACATCCAATCCAAACGCATGGAGGAGGCAGTATTGGCTGTTCCCCGCGAAGAGTTCATGTCACCGAGTCTACGCGACTACGCGTACATGGATCGCCCATTTCCAATCCCCGGTGATGGCAGGCAGACCATCAGCGCACCCTACATGTACCCAGTCACCTACGAGCCTCTTGGGCTTGAGGAGGGGATGAACGTCCTTGAGATTGGAGCAGGTTCCGGTTATGGAGCGGCTCTAGCAAAGGAACTGGTTGGCGATGAGGGGCATGTCGTTGCAGTTGAGATCAACACTGAAACATACGAGTTTGCCAAGAAGAACCTCAAGACCACGGGGTATGATGTTGAGTTAGTACTTGGTGACGGCTCAATCGGGTTCCCAGATAGAGCCCCCTACGATGCAATCAGCGTCACTGCTTCAACGCCCTCTATGCCCCCTCCCTTGGTTGAGCAGCTTAAGGTGGGTGGTAGACTGATCGCGCCCGTTGGGGGGCGTTCGCTAGAAGGACAGGACCTATTACTGGTAGAGAAAACCGAGGGGGGCTTGGTTGAGAGGAGCCTCATGAAGGTCGTCTACGTCCCCCTGCTGGGTAAACATGGTTTCCCGGGCTAGGTGAGACTTTAAATCCTAGGCGACTACTACACGGTTGAAAAAAATGAGGGCAGGCATCGTCTCAAGGACTGACAAAGACGGATCACTGGAGCTTACCCGGGAGATCATCGACTACCTTAAGGAGCAGGGAGTCGAGGTAAACGTCGAGACGGACACCGCCCTCGCCCTGGAGTTCGAGAACCACAACACTAACCTCCAAGACCTTGAAGGAGATTTTATTATTACCGTCGGAGGCGACGGTACAATCCTGAAAGCCGCGATGGAGATGAAGAACCCGGACACCCTGCTATTCGGTGTGAACATGGGTAGACGCGGATTCCTAGCTGAGATCCAGCCTGACGAGTACAAGGACGCAATCCAGCGCGTCCTAAAGGGCGATTATACCATTGAGGAGATCCTCAAGGTACACAGCTGGGGCATCGATTTGGATGATGCATTCCCGGACGCCCTCAACGAGTTGTTAATCGCCAGCAGCCTTCCAAGCAAGATGCTTCTCACAAGGATAAGCATAAACGGCGAGCATATCACCGACATCCAGGCTGATGGAATAATCTTCAGTACATCCGCTGGTAGCACGGCGTACAACATGTCAGCAGGGGGAGCCATCGTTTCCCCAGAGGTTCAGGGGTTCAGCCTTACCGCCATATGCCCATACAGCTACTTCAAGAGCATCGTCGTTCCCCCGAAAGCAACCATCAGGATCGAGCTGATGAAGCCTAGGAGCGACGCGGTGGCAATCATTGACGGTCGTCACTATATCCCGTTGAAGCCCAGAACGGTCATAGAGGCTACTGTGAGCGACAAGAAAGCACGTTTCATCAGGTTCAAGTCGTTCTACTCAAGGATCAACAGGCGTATACTCCACCTCCGGTCGGAGTGACAGCGATGAGAGTCCTTGTACTAGACACGAGTTCGTTCATTCAGGGATTCAACAGCAGCGACCCAGAAACCAAATTGTATACGACGTACCTGGTGGTGGATGAAGTCAGGGAGGAGATGGCGCGAATCCGGCTTGAAAACTGGGTCCAGACAGGTAGAATCGTTGTCAGGAACCCAGATGATGTTTCCCTTGGTAAGGTGATTGAAGCTTCAAGAAAACTAGGGGAAAATAAGGCTCTATCCGACACGGATCACTCCATAATCGCTCTCGCGTTGGAGCTTGGGAACGCAACGGTTGTCTCAGATGACTACTCGGTGCAGAACCTCAGCGACGAGCTTGGTATAAAGCATCGAGGACTAGCCACGAGAGGCATTAAGAAACGGTTTGACTGGGTCCATTACTGTCCGGGATGCTGGAAGCATTTTGATGGACCACAGGAGGATAACGTCTGCCCTATCTGCGGGACAGAGCTCAAGCGAAAACCAGGGAAGAAGAGTGCTAGGCGTCGAGTCTAGGCACGAATTCCCCGAATCCTTCCTTGGATAAGACCTGATCATCTTCCATGACTACCTCGCCTCGGATGATGCTCTTGGTCATCCAGCCCTTGACCTTCATTCCATCGTATGGTGTCCAGCCACAGGCAGTGATCTGGTCATTATTCGTGATTTTCACCTCTTTGTCGAGGTCCACGAAAACGAGGTCAGCGTCTGCCCCAGGTTGGATTACTCCCTTCTTGGGGCTGATGCCGTAGATTTTGGCAGGGTTCTCTGCCGAGACCGCTGATAGCCTCTCTAGGCTTAGCCATCCCTCGTTGACTCCGTTTAGGAGTAGTGGTAGATAGGTTTCAAGACCCGGCATCCCCATAGGTGACTCGAAGATATCCTCCAGTCCCGCCTCTTTCCTATCTTTGCCATATGGTGCGTGGTCTGTCGCTATGGTTTGGATCATGCCGTTCTGGAGCATCCTCCTTAGCTCAGCCATATCTGCCTTGGTCCTTGGTGGTGGTGCGAACTTGTTCCATGGACCATTCTTCAGTACGTCTTCCTCGGTGAGGTACAAGTACTGGGTGCATGTCTCAATCCATGCCTCGACACCCCTCTGGCGTGCCTCAGCGGCGTAAACCGCTGTATCAGGGGTTGATGTGTGGACTATCATTCCCCTGCAACCAGTGTACTCAAAGTAATCGATCATGCGTTTACCTGCCTCGACCTCGGCGATCCTTGGTCTCCACTCAAGGTGCGCGGCAAAATCCTTCCTGCCCTCTCCTTTGAGCTTCTCAAGGTTACCTTTGATGATGTTATCGTTCTCGGCGTGGATCAATGCTAGTCCACCGACTGATGCGATCTCCTTGAACCTGTCAAGTATCTCTGTATCCAAGACGTGAGGCCATTTAGGTCCGGCTCCACAGATGAAGAACTTGTTACCTGTTGAGCCGGCGTGGTGCATCTTAGCTAACTCACCTGGGTAACCATGGGCGCACCCAGCGTGTATGCAGAAATCCACGTACGCGACTTTCTCCATGGTCTCCCTCTTCATCTTGAACTCGTCGCTGTTGAAACACCCGAACTGGGTTCCAGGCATTTCCAGTGATGTTGTGATGCCTCCCTTGGCTGCTGCCTTCAAACCTGTCGCTGGGGATTCTGGTGGAAGGAACGTGTGTACGTGTCCATCCAGTAATCCGGGTAAAACATACTGTCCCTTGGCGTCAATCTCCTTGTCCCCATCTGGGAGATGAATGTCACGGGCGACAGTGGTAATAATTCCATCTTTTACTGCCACACCTGCCTCGTATATTCCTCGGGGTGAGACTAGTTTAGCGTTCTTGACAACGAGATCCACGCTCATTGGTATCAACGAGTAGTGATTATGTCATAGTATTTAACGAGTTATTTTCATTAAAGAAATAAGAGAAAAAGAGAGGGGGCTTCTACTTTTTACCCGTGTAGAACTCGGCTAGCTCTTTGGCTCTCTCAAGCGGCGGTTCAACTGTTGGGTCTTTCTTGTAGGTATTACCCCTCAAACGTTTCAGTCGCTCCTCCTCCGCCTCCTTGAGTCTTTCTGGGCTCTGTAGTAGGTCAAGAACTGATCCAGCCATAGTCTTAGCTGCAAATATGAGGCTCTTGTGACCAATCCCGGTCCCGCTGCAGGCGGTGAACTGCCAGCTGTGCCCCGGTGCCCCGTTCACGTTACACGCGGTGTTGAACTCCATGGTAGGAGTTATCCAACTGACATCCGCTACGTCGGTGCTTCCCGGGCTTGTCGTCCCGTCATTCCATGCGTCGAAAATGGTCGTCACTAGGTCTACGTCAGCGATTTTCTCCCAGTCCGGTACCTTGAACTTTTTCAGTCCGTTCACCCTGTCCTCCTTGGGGAACGATTTAGCTATCTCCGCTGCGAACTCGTACTCCTCCTTTGAGTATTCGGGTGCACCAACTGCTCTCATGTTTGAGGTTACGATCTCGCTTAGGACCCTGTTCGGTATCTTGTGATATCCTCCGGGGCTCATGTCTGCCTCCAACCTAGTCTCAGTCATCAACGCGGCACCTTCAGCGATCTTCATCACTCGTTTCTTGATTGGCTCAAGTAGCTCCTGTTCAGGTGCGCGGATGTAGTAGTGGCTCCTTGCGTAGTCTGGAACTACGTTTGGCTGTCCTCCGCCTTCCTCGATTACATAATGGATTCTCGCGTCTGGTATGATGTGCTCCCTTAGATAGTTCACTCCGATGTTCATTAACTCGATAGCGTCTAGGGCGCTTCTTCCAGCCTCAGGGTTTCCTGCCGCGTGGCTGCTTCTCCCGTGGAAGTGGAATCTCGCTCCACTGATCACGTTGCTACTTGCTAGTGTGGCGACGTTCAAGCTGCTAGGGTGATGACTTAGCGCTGCATCAACGTCATCGAAGAGACCATGGTGGACCATAATCCGTTTCCCGCTGAAGTTTTCCTCTGCCGGTGTACCATAGAATCTTATTGTCCCAGGTATCCCATGTTTCTCCATCGCTTCCGCAGCGGCAATGGCTGCTGCTAGGGCGGTTGTCCCGTGGACGTTGTGTCCACATCCATGCCCCATTCCACCCTCAACCAGAGCCTCCTTGCGTGGAGCCTTTACGTTACTCAAGTTAGGTAATGCGTCGTATTCCCCCATCACCGCAATGATGGGCTTCCCCTCTCCCTTTTCGGCTAGAATGGCTGTGGGCATCTTCGCGACACCTTGCTGGACCTTGAAGCCGTGCTCCTTCAGGGTTTCAGCATGTATCTTACTGGACTGTGTCTCGCATAGACCGTACTCCGCGAACCCCCAGATCTGGTCGCTGATATCGATTATCTTGTCCTTGTTCTCTTCTATCCATTTCCAAGCTGTTTCTTTACTCATATAGCTCGGTAAAACTATGGATATAGGCGTATAAATAATTGAAAGAGGGGTTAGGGTTTTACTCTGATGGTGTGAACTTGGCGCTCATCTCGTTGTGAGTCTGAATGATTTTCTCTTTTACCTCGGGCGGGTAATCAAGCATCAGGGTCTCCCTGAGATCATCCCCGATCTCCTCGCCGTTAACCATCTTCACCGCAGCCTTCTTGACCGAGGCAACAAACTTCTTGATTATCGGTATATCTGGTGCCATGACCAGTGTCTGGCTCGCTGGGAGGTGGATGTGAAGTGCACTCTGGAACAGACGCTTCACAACGTCAAACGCCGAGTACTCGGGGAACCCAGCTGTAGCGATAATAACGTTCTTCCGTGACCTCCTGTGCCTGCCTGGGTGAACGGTCTCTCCATCCCTTACGATAAACTCTGGCAATGCTAGGGGTAGAGTCCGCTCTCTGAGCTTTTGGAGGTAGTGGATGATGTTGTCATGGTAGACTGGTCCAGCCCAGACCTGAACATCTGAGTCCAGTATCTCCTCAAGAATCCAGTCCATATCATCCCTCTGGGTACATTTGCCTGGTGTACCCCACCAGCACCCGAAGCAACCAGTGCAACCGTTGATATCAAGCTCAGTGACGTAGTGCTTCGTTACTTCCGACCCCGCCTCCTTTGCCGAGTCGAGGAATATGTCCAGTAGCCTGTCGGTCATTCCGTGACCTTTCCTAGGGCTACCTTGGAATGCGATTATCTTCATGAAACAACAGTACCCTTTCTCAATTTAAAGCGGACTCACAGTTGATGGTCACAGTTTGATACCATCCATCAATTTATTAGCGACTCGCCGTTTTTGCTTGCGATTGCGGATGGCGAGTGGATACGCGATAGAGGCCGAGAACCTCACAAAGGACTTTGGTAACGTGCAGGCTCTAAGGGGTGCCAGCTTCAGGGTCAAGGAGAACGAGATTTATGGATTGATTGGCCATAACGGAGCCGGGAAGACCACCACACTGCGTATTCTTAGCACTTTAATCAGCTCAACCAATGGCTCCGCGAAGGTATTCGGCTACGACGTAGCCAAACAGCCCGACAAGGTCCGGCAGATACTTAGCTACCTACCCGAGGAGGCTGGGGCATACCAGCAGCTCAACGGTATCGAGTTCCTAGAGTTCATGGCAGGCTTCTACGCAAAGAACAAGGCTGATCGAGACTTGATCGTTGAGCAGGGCAAGCTCATCAGCGATTTAGGCGACAGGCTGGACGAACGTGTTAAAGGGTACAGCAAGGGCATGAAGCGCCGCCTCTTAATCGCCCGCGCGTTGATGATGAAGCCAAAACTCGCTATACTTGACGAGCCCACCAGCGGCTTGGATGTAATCCAGAGCGTCAACGTACGAAACATGATCAGGAACTACGCGGACATGGAAGGTGTCAGCATCCTCCTTAGCAGCCACAACATGCTTGAAGTAGAGTATCTATGCCACAAGGTCGCGTTGATCAACCAAGGCGTGGTTGTAGCGGAGGGCACACCTGACGACCTGAAGTCCGAGTACGGGAAACCGAACCTCGAAGAGGTGTTCATGGAGGTGACCAAGTATGAATAAGCTCTGGTCTCTCGTCGTCAAAGAGGTAAAGGAGCTCATCCGTGACCCCAAGATACTCATCGGCGTCGTATTGATGCCAATTATCATTTTCCCTATAATGGGGAGCGCTATCCAGATCAGCCAGGAATCAGTTCAAAGGGCCGTCAGGGGCGCGAGTTTCGCGGTCTGGACCGATGACTCAGGTTTTGTGACGGACGCTTTGCTGGATTATCTTTACACGAACAACTCGGTGGTGCCCATCGAGGCAATGAATCTTGAGGACGCGTTATCCCAGTTCACGGATACTGACAGTTCGTCATTGGTGTATATCCCGGATGGATACCACGAGAACATCACCCAGGGCGAGCAGGGCAGCCTCAAGGTGTACGCGAACCTGCGTAACCTGAACATGGCTGAGACCCAGAGCACAGACGTCGTCACCTCGCTCATTCACATCTACAACTACTATTTCAGCATCAGTAAGATCAATATCCTCATCGAGAACGCTGGAGCTGTCGGTTCAGCGCTCGGTCACAGGAACCCTATCAGCATCAATTATGCAAGCATCCTCAAAGGAAGCGTGCTTGAGATACCTCCGATGGCTATATTCAACCTTGTGATGAGCCAGAGCATTATGCTACCAATTATGGTCATGATGATGGTCATGTTCGCCATCCAGATGGCTGCAACAAGCATAGCACTTGAGAAGGAGCAGAAGACCCTTGAGACGTTGATGACCCTACCGGTCAGTAGGATGACGATTCTCGGCGGCAAACTCAGTGGAAGCATCGTGATCGCCATTGCGGGAGCGTTGAGTTATCTGGTCGGGTTCGGGTACTATATGAACTCGGCTTTCAGCTTCGTCCCCGAGGCACAGAGCATGTCCCTCAGCGACGTGAACATCGGGATCACCCCAATCGGGTTCCTACTTGTGGGCGTGGTTATCTTCGTAACCCTAGTCTCAGCCCTCGCAATGGCACTAAGCGTCGCTGTCTTCGCTGATAACGTCCGAAGCGCCCAGAGCTTCACCGGCGCCTTGATCACCCCGATAATGATCCCCGCCCTCGTTTTGATGTTCAGTGACATCGAGATGCTGCCCCAGTCGTTCCAGTACATCATGCTAGTAATACCCTACACCCACAGCATCATCGCAACTAAGGCCGCTTTCCTTGGAGACTACTTCGTGGTCATGAGGAGCATCTTCTTCATCAGCATCTGGACAGTCGCGGTGCTATACATCGCGGCGAGGATATTTAGCACGGAGCGCATCATCACTGCACAGTTTACGTTCGGTGATATCGGGAAATGGTTCAGACGCAAGAAATAGCACATTCGCTCGCCTCTACGTATTTCTCTATGAATCAATTTTTATGATACACATAGTTTGACCAATCATGGCGGGGATTAGATACGAGTCTACCGAGGCGAAATCCCTGCTATCCAAACGCATGGAGGGCGACTCTTGGTTCCACAGCAACCACTCAATGAATATTTACCGTGGCTGCCAGTTCGCTTGCGCCTACTGCGATGGGATGAGCGAGTACTACCACGTTGACAATTACACCACTCATATCAGGGTCAAGGAGAACGCCCCGGAACTACTAAGAAAGGAACTGAAACGACTTGGATACGTCGAGAAACCCAGTTCGCTGCTTGATTTCACAAAGTCCAACGGAGTAGAGAAGAGGAAACCCATCATCGGCGTCTCCGGTGGAGTATCAGATAGTTACCAGCAAGCCGAGGAGAAGTACAGGATAACCCGGAAAGTGCTTGAGGTGCTAAAGGAGTACACTCTCCCTGTGTTCATGGTGACCAAATCAAACCTCGTCCTCCGAGACATAGAGCTACTCAAGGAGATCAACGAGGCAGCACACGTCAACATCGACTTCAGCATCGCCTTCTCGGACGAGGAGAAGAAGCAGCATTTCGAGCCAAACTCCCCTTCAATCGCGGAGCGGCTAGACGCGTTAAAGACCCTCAGGGAGGCGGGGATTCATGGTGGAGTTATGGGTTTGCCAGTTGTTCCTTACATAGCTGACTCGGTAGACGAGTTACGAAACCTCGTCCGGATGGTACGTGACGCCAAAGCAGAGTTTATCATCCTTGGTGGAATGACCCTCAAGCCCGGTAGGCAGAAGAACTACCTCTACCGGATGGTCCAGAGACACTACCCTGACCTGCTCTCATCTCTCCGATCCATGTATTCTGACGAAAACAAGTATGGATCACCTAAGCGCCAAGGCCGGCTTAACCCTTCATTGTCGGTCCAGGTATCTGTGAGGAGGCTGGGGTCAGGTGGACATCAATCCGACACGGAGGTCCCACTGAGTTCCCAGCTAACACCAGAGTGCTTGCAGCGCTCCTTGAAACCGTGTTCATCAGGAGCATGATCCTGCATGAACATAAATCAAAGTGGAAACGAATACACGAGATCGCCATCAAGATTGAACAAGGGCTTCCACCCATCAACGAGATCCTGAGCGAAATAGCTCAATGCAGAAAGTATGGGATATCAGAATCTCTTGTACCTGAATTGAGAACCATGTCCAGAACGGGAACCAGCCCCATGATTGAGGAATACAAGAGGAAGGTCCTTGAACTCTCAAGGCGTGAATTAGAAAACTTATCTTAGGAAATGGCAACAGGTACCCATGAAGCGCGTCCTCATCATCCAAAACGACCCACCCGAAACACTGGGTCTGTACGAGACCTACCTCTGGGAGCGAGCGGCAGTTACCCTCATCAAGGCTTACGAGCTACCCGAGGACAAGCCATTCCCTCCAGTCTCTGAGTACGATGCATTCGTGATCGGACCAACCCCAATCTCTGCAAACGATGCACGCAAACACGCCTTCCTCCGTAAGGAGTGGAGATATCTTGAGGAGATAGTAGCAAGCGGCAAACCCTGCCTTGGAGTATGTTGTGGAGGTCAGATGCTTTCAATCGTACTCGGTGGCGAGGTTGTTAGAAGCCCCAGCAAGGAAGTGGGAGGGTACACTGTCAAACTCACCAATGACGGGTTGATGGACCCGCTTTTCGAAGGTTTTCCGGCAGAGTTTCCAGTATTTCACTGGCACACTGATATGTTCACTGTACCACCCGGCGGAAAACTACTCGCCACAGGTGACCCATGTCCTATCCAGGCATACCGGAAGGACAACGTGTGGGGTGTTATCTTCCACCTTGAAATAACAACTGAGGACGCAAAAAGGTGGGCCAATGCATACCCGGAAGAGCCAGCCATAATCGGGAAAACAGTCAAACAGGTCATCGAGGAATGTCGCAGAACTGAGAGACGGATGGGTGCGCTGGCAAGCTTACTTGTAGACAATTTCCTCAAGCAAGCCTAACCTGTTTTCAAATAACTTTAACTTGAATAACCTTCCCCTATTTGGAAACGGGGTTTACCCGAAAGGAACCTAATGGTGATATCTGTGGTTAAGAAGGAACGTGGCTTTTCAACAAAATGCGTACATGTTGGAGGACGAGTTGACACGGCATACGGGTCATTAGTTACCCCAATCTATCAGACAACTACTTTCGAGATACCGAGTGTAGCCGATTTAATAGACATAAACGTTCATGGCACAAAAACAGCGTACCAATACTCTAGCGGTAAGAATCCAACCCAGAGAGCAGCAGAGGAAAAAATAGCTGCTCTTGAGGGAGGAGAGGAAGCCCTAGTATTCTCAGGTGGTATGGCAGCGATCACATCAACGGTGTCCACCTATCTGAAGAAAGGAGACGAGGTAATAGCACAGGGCGACCTCTACAGCACCACCAACCGTTTCTTCCGAACAATACAGGAAAAGTATGGGATTAAGACCAACTTTTTTGAGACAACTGACATCGAGTCAGCGGAGAAGCTGGTAAACGAGAAAACCAAACTCATCTACATTGAGACCCCGACAAACCCTGCGATGAGGCTGGTGGATATACCTAGGGCGGTGGAGATAGCCCAGACGCACGAGCTTGTCTCTATCATAGACAACACATTCGCATCTCCTCTAAACCAGCGACCCTTGGACCTCGGTGTTGATATCGTTGTTGAGAGCTCAACAAAGTCACTCTCAGGTCACCAGCATGTAGTCAGCGGTGTTGTCGTTAGCACATCAGAGCGAATACAGGAAATCCGGAGTAACCGGTCCCTCTATGGGCAGTCACTGGACCCATTTGGAGCCTTCCTCCTGATTACGGGGATGCAGACAATGGCCATCAGGGTCGAACGTGCAAGGTCAAACGCGTTAGCCCTTGCTAATGTACTGGAAGCCCATCCTAAAGTACTGAAGGTAAACTATCCGGGGTTAGAGAGTCACCCTCAGCATGACTTGGCGAAGAAACAGATGAGTGGCTTTGGAAGTATGCTCTCCTTTGAAGTCAAGGATGGGGTTGAGGGTCTAACCAAGCTTGTTGATAGCTTGGAAGTGGTTAAGCTTGCAACGTCTCTTGGAGGAGTGGATACCATTGTTACACTTCCCTATATCACCACTCAGAAAAGCATGAGCAGGGAGAGACAGGAAGCAGTTGGGATAACCCCAGGTTTAGTCAGGGTAAGCGTGGGAATCGAGGACTATGTGGACCTTGAAACAGATTTCACTCAGGCACTCTCCAATGTTTGATATAGACAGAAAAATGGGTGATGGACCTATCTGTCCATCCCAAGCTCAAAAGCCTTGATGTTCACATCCACCGTCCGCTCCGGGACAACGGATTTTATCGCAGCTAGAAGCTGATCCTTGGATAGTGGGAAGCCCTCTATCGTAGACGCTGCTCCGAGTAGCACGGAGTTTTCTGTCCTCGCGTTCCCAGCCTCGATGGCTAGACCGCTTGAGTCCAGTACGCGAATATCATCAGTGACCTGTTGCAACTTCTCCACCATCTGCTCCAAGGTCACATACTGCAGGTTTTCCCTTCGCTTAGTGACAATAGTACTGGTTTCGATCACCGGGTGTTGAAGCCTAGAACTCATGATGATGGTTCCATTCGGCTTCAGGTACTCGATGTACCTCAACGCCTCGGTCGCCTCCATCGAGACTATCAGGTCAGCCGCCCCGTATGGGACCATAGGGCTGTACGCCTCACCGATCCTCACGTGAGCCGATACGCTCCCACTGCGCTGTGCCAGACCATGCTGTTCCTGTGTGACCACCTGGATACCCGATGTTACGCAAGCCTCCCCAATCACCGCTGCAAGGGAAACTAGTCCCTGTCCGCCTACCCCATTCAAGAGTATATTGTAGACCATTACTCAAACCCTCCCGTTGATACTATGGCTGATCTAGGACACAGCCTACCACAGTTACCGCACCCGTTGCACAGGTCTAACTGTATCTCAGCTTGCCTTGACTCCATGCCTATCTGGATGGCGGGGCAGTAAAAGTCCCGTACACAGGCGTACACTGTCTTGCATGTTTCCATCTCCACCTCGTTGGGGATTATTGGTATTCGAGCTCGCCTCTTGTTCCTATCACTGTACAATGCACATGGACCCTTGCTTATGACCGCGTTGAACCCCGGTGCCTCTATCGCTTTCTTGATCTCCTCGACGTTTGGCTGGGGATCAAATGCTTCAACTACGGTGATGTTCTTGACTCCGATACCTCTGAGCACCGCCTCGATGTCAATCACATCAACGGGTGCTGCCCCGAAGTCGCTACCAGGGTTGGGCTGCTGCCCTGTCATCGCGGTTACCTTGTTGTCTAAGATAATCACGGTGTAGTCGTGCCTGTTGTGGATGGCGTTCACGATACCGGGCAGGGCTGCATGGAAGAACGTGCTGTCCCCTAGGAAGCTTACAACCCGGTCATTGAGTACATGCTGCATCCCGCTTGACAACCCCTGGCTAGCTCCCATGTCCAGTACGCTGTCCGTCAACCCGTACGGCTCAAGCAGGAGCATACTGTAGCACCCGATATCGTTGTTGATGACAAAGTCCATCCCCTTCAACGCCTGCTGGACGCTCCACATGGTTCCCCTGTGGGGGCAGCCAGGACAGAAACTGGGTAACCTTTCGGGTAAAATATCCTTCAGCGATGCAGCTCTCTCAAGCAACTCCGTATACCTCAGCGAGCGCGCTGGTTACTATTGCAGTGTTGTACTCCCCTACCATAGGGAAGTTACCGGATTCCTTTCCAAGAACCTCTATTCCCGGGTTGACCTCCAAGGCAAGGGGTTTAATCATGTCCTCCAAGTATGGCATCAGCTCCTCAACGATGACGAGCCTGTCAAGGCCCTCTATGAACTCCTTTATCTTTCGCTCCGGGAGCGGGAATAAAGTTCCCAGTCGCAGGATACTGGGCTTGATACCCAGATTCTCCGCGGCTTCAAGGGTGTGCAGATAGTTGACTCCATTGGTTATGATTCCAACCTTGTCGTCACCCTCGTGAACCACATTGAAAGGGCTCTCCTCGAACTCCTCCTTTATCTCATCCAGCTTTTCAAGTGCTTCAGATTTCAGCCTTCTAGCCGTTTCACTCAGGGTGAAGTACTTTGCCTTAACATCACTCCAGTTCTTTTTGACAAAAGGGGTTCGATTGACCTCATCTACCGTCACTGCCGTGTTCTGGTGGTTAACCCGCGTGGTCGTCCTGATCAAAGTGAGAATCCTGTGCTTTTCCGACAACTCATAAGCGTACTTCGTCATCTCGTAGGCATCTGTAGGCGTACTGGGCTCCAGCATCGGCACGTGACCGGTTGGTGCAAAGTACCGTCCATCCTGCTCGCTCTGGCTACTGTGAGCATGAGGGTCATCCGCGAAAACGAGCACACACCCCGCGTTCACCCCCACATACCCGAGGCTATAGAAAGAGTCACTAGCGACGTTGAGGCCGACACTCTTCATAGCAGTAAGGCTTCTGACACCCGCCATGCTCGCACCTGCAACGGTCTCAAGCGCAACCTTCTCGTTGCTGCTTACCTCCATCTTCATATCATCGAATATCCCACTCAGGCTGTACATCGAGTTAAGTATCTCACTTGTTGGGCTCCCCGGGTAGAACGCCGACACCTTAACATCAGACTCCAATGCGCCACGGGCGATTGCCTCGTTAGTCATCAAAAACCTTGTGCCGGAGCTAGGATTCGACAGGTTCTTAAAAGTCATAAATATGTAAAAGATCGGGCTAGTATAAACCACACTCAACAACCTGGAATCTGGGAAACCTTAAACCGGACAAGCCACACGGCATAGGAAAGGAGAATCCCATATGCTCAAAGGCATCATTTTCGACCTCGACAGCACCCTCATCCAGGCAAAGATAGACTTTGTCGAGATGAAGAAACACATGATCGCGTTACTGGAGAAACATGGACACCCCAAGGACGAGCTGAGCCCAACTGACCAAACTACGGTGCGAATTATGGAGTGCGCTAAAGAGATATGGGACGAGACAGCCAAGCCAAGAGATGAGTGCACGGAAATCGAGGCCCAGATAGAGGAGATAATGAACAAAGGCGAACTTGACGCCATCGTTAACCTAACCGAGATCGATGGAGCATGTAACGCTATAAAGTCCTTCAAAGAGAAAGGCATTAAACTGGCTATATTG
Source organism: uncultured Candidatus Bathyarchaeia archaeon (assembly GCA_964589605.1). GTDB lineage: Archaea > Thermoproteota > Bathyarchaeia > TCS64 > TCS64 > RBG-16-57-9. The sequence continues at coordinate 36,900 of CAZPRN010000007.1, forward strand.
ACTCGGAGCCACCACGCATATGCTTTACAGGCTCTTGAAAAAATCAGCGCAATCGAAGACTTTGACGTGATCTTGGGCAGGGGCGAGACACCTGAACCGAAACCATACAAAGGTGCGATTGACCACACCTTGAAGCTCATGGAATTAAGTCCTAACGATGTCACGATGGTGGGAGACCACCAGATAGACAGAGACTCCGCTATAAACAGTGGGACCATGTTCGTTGGCGTCAACACAGGTCGAAGGGGTCTCAAATCATGGAAGGACGAGAAGCCACCAGAGCACTTCCTTGAAAGCGTCAAGGAACTACCTGATTACCTCAAGTCAAACGGCTATATCCACTAAAAAAATTAGATGAAGAGCGTTACCGCTCCTTCTTCTGCCGCCAGGTCGATAAACGTGGCTGCTCCTATGATGTCATCGCATTGCTGTATGAGGTCCTCTTTTGATAGTCCTGATAGCTTCATTGTTGGTGAACAGGCGTGGAACTTAACCCCGGCTTTTTTCGCCATATCGATGAGGGATTCAATGGTAGGCATATTGCTTTCCTTCATTTTCCTCTTCATCATCCATGTAGCCACCGCGGTCATACCTGGTATCACGCCGATGATGTTCGGTAAACCCAGTGCAGGGTTACCAACCGGAGATATCTTTAGCGCTTTGCTGTTGGTGACAATATCCATACCCCAGAAAGTGAAGTATAGGTGGACATCCCAGTCCATTGATGCGGCGGTTGTTGCCATCATGAATGGAGGGAAAGCCATGTCGAGGGTTCCCTTAGAGCATACGATTAGGAGTTTTCTTTTCTCACTCAATATGCATTACTCCAGTCGCGTCAAGGACTCCATAAAATGGCTTGTCATAAACCCTGTTGAATATATTCGAGTAAAATCTAGTTGCATAATTATCCTGATCCAGTAACCTCTGACTGTATCCCTATTGATGATTGCACAGGTTGTAGCGAACGCAAAACGAGGCTGTCACTAGATCCCGTCATTCAGGATGCTACCCCGTTTGAAGACAACAAGGTTTTTACCCACCACTGAACCCTATAAGCTAAAATCCATACCTATTCTGGGAGGAAATTGAAAATGAGCGGCAACGAAGAATATGCGAAAAAACTTGGCCAAGCCAAGCAGATCCTCAACATGATTGCGGACGATAACACCACCCCAAGGAATATCCGCAGGACAGCGAAGAACGCCGCTGATATGCTGGACGATGAAGCCTTGAGCATCGCGGCGAGGGCGGCAAACGCGATAGCCGTACTTGAGGAGATCAGTCAGGACCCAAACATGCCCATGTACAGCCGTACGCGCATCTGGAACGCCATCAGTGTCCTAGAGGGTATCCGAGACTAAATCCATCTTTTCTCACCAATTCATCTTATATAATCCCTAAAACACATTTTACTCGGTGAGTTTTTGGAGCAGGAATCAGTTTACGCTCCATGGGAGCGTCGTTTGACCTGGGAGGAGATGTCCACCCTAGTTGTATGCCTCGCGTTGGACCTCCTAGACTACCTTGTGCCCTTCATGATGGTGCCGCTTTACGGTGATGTACTTGATTTTATGGGAATCGCGTTCACGTTGATGTACTTCAACTGGTACGGTTCAATAACAATCCTTGAACTAGTACCTGGGATGGACATACTACCCATCTACAGCATAACATGGCTAACGTGGTACCTCCAATCCAGCAGCACCAGGAAGAAGCAGATACGAGAAGAGTTAGAGGGATGGAGATAATCGAGAACCAGCGTCCATAACAACCTATAATCCCGAGATACAGGTTCATCCGTGGACCTCCTGAAACTGTTCAAACCCGAGGTGTGGCTAAGCGCCCTGGCTTTACTCATTTTCATACCCATGTCCATGATTATGAGCAAGAACCCTAACTTTGACCTGTGGAGGTTCAGCCTCATGTTCACGGGAGTGATCTGTTTAGCGTTCCTATACGCGTACTACGATATGCGATAGACAAACCAAAATACGTGTAAGCGTATCTCCTGTCTAACCGGAGACGCCGCGATGAACACCATACTGCTGCTACTTGACGCGTTACGTTTCGACCACGTAAACGAGTCAAACACGCCGAATCTAATTAAACACATCAAGAGATCAGCTAACTTTGTAAACGCGTCCAGCTGCAACACCAGCACGATCGATAGTATGCCTTGCATCATCTGCGGACAGAAAGAATACGACCCCGAGAATAACATCGCCACAGCAGTACGCAAGCATGGCAAACACACCGCAATGATACATAGCAACCCCATGGTGCACAGCTTCTACCCGGGCTTCAAGGAAACTATCGACCTCAAGGCAAGTAAGCCCAAGATGAGTAAGGGCTTCAGGAAGAGCATTCGAGCCAACCTACCTCCTAGCATTATCAAGCAACTCAAGAAGGTCAGGGCAACCATCCAGGAGGATGATGCGTACCTCCCATACTCCCGTGCAGACGAGACCATGATTCACACCGAGAAATGGATGAAGGATCACTCTGATTATCTTCTCTGGGCCCACCTAATGGACCCTCATATCCCGTACTATCCACTTCAGACGGAGACAGGGTTATCAAAGCTTGAGATGAGGAATCTCAACGACAAGATTATCGAGTCAGTACATGGCAACTATTCCCCCAATACGGAGGAAACAGATATGGCATTACGCCTCTACAAGGAGGACATCAGGGAAATGGATCAGGCTTTGGGGCCATTTCTTGAGAACCTGCTTGATGACACGAACCTGATAATAACTTCCGACCACGGTGAAGAGTTCGGGGAACATGGTCAATATAGTCACCACAGTGACAAGTTCATACCCGAGCTAACACATGTCCCGCTAATAATCAGTGGACCAGAAGTAAGGAGTGGTACTGTGACAGAGCATGTATCGACAATGTCACTAGCCCAGACGATGGTTGATTCAATGGGAGTAGAAGAGAAAATCGGTGTCGCTCCTAGTCTTTGGGAAATGATAACTAAGTAAGTCTCCGCTCTTCGAGTCGCTCAAGTAATTCCCACATCGCGTACTTTCGTGCGAACTCGTAGTATTCCTTTGAGTGAGGCTTGTTCAATCCACCCAACGCGGTCAAAGCATGGGCTAAGAACATCGTTAAGCTCCCTACTATCCAAGGGCGGTCGGTCGCGTACACTATCATTATCAAGAACGTGTGCCATGGCGGGAAACCAAGGAAATATCTTGAGCGACCAGACAAAATCCACCTTCCTAGCTTGACCCTGCGCCAAGTCCTAAGCTGGGTGTACTTTACCTCGGGGAATGACTCAACTATCCAACCGTGCTGCTTCGCCTGAATCAGCGCCAAGGTGTCAAAGGCATTGCCTAGAGTGAAGTGCCCAATATCCTCCCAGCACTCCCGTCTGAAGACTTTCGCTCCATCCGACGCCCTACCCCTCCACACCATTTCGTCATATGGGGTTCCACTGGATATACCCAGCCTAGGGTTCTTATGGAACTCGCTGACAATGCTCTGGAAGTAATCTACCGGAACGGTGCTGTCCGCGTCTATCTTTATTAGGAAATCCCAGTCCGGGACAAGCTCGGTAACTTTCTTCATGCCGCTGTTTAGGGCCCATGCGAGGTTTACACCCCTCGTTTCGTGTCTAGGATTCTTTAATCTCAGAATGGTGACCTGTGGATACTCCTGTAGAATCTCAGCTGTCTTATCAGTCGAGGCATCATCCACGACAACGTAAGCCTCCGGCGGCGGATCCATGGCGAGGGCTGCCTCCACCACCCGCCTGATATAGTTCTCCTCGTTCCGTCCGCTGGTTAGGGCTACGTACTTCAATGCGTCACCAAAGATGTTCCCAGCCTCTTAATATTTTTAGCCCAAGCTCCATCTCAATGCTTTTAATAACACAGGAATCCCTGAAAGATACAACAGGCGATAACTTTGTGTGGAATATTTGGATGCGTCCTGCGCGAGGGACAGGCAGTGAGACTCATCAACGACGGGCTGAAGCGGCTGGAGTACAGGGGCTACGACAGCATCGGAGTCGCCACAATACACAACGGACAGATGGAGATCAGGAAGGACAAGGGCAGAATCGAGGAGGTTGCACCAGCTCTCAGGATTCTTGAGATGCAGGGCAAGATAGGACTCGGGCATACCCGTTGGGCAACCCATGGCGCGCCGGCGATGGAGAACGCGCACCCCCACACCGACTCCAACGAGAGCATCGCGTTGATTCACAACGGCGTAATCGAGAACTATCTTGAGCTCAAGGACGAGTTAGTTGAGAAGGGTCACGAGTTCAGGTCAAGGACAGACACCGAGGTTATCCCGCATCTCATCGAGGAGGAACTGAAGAGCGACATAGGACTGCAGGGCGCGATCCTTCGGGTTTTGCGTAGACTCAAAGGAAGCTACGCGGTTGTAGTTCTTTCCACCAATGACCCAGACAAGCTCTACTGCGCAAGAAACGAGAGCCCTCTAGTAATTGGAGTCTCTGACAATGGTACTTACTGCGCATCAGATGTACCCGCATTACTACCCTATACTAATCAGGTAAACTACCTGCGGAACGGCGAGATGGCTGTCCTGGACGTAGAAAGTTATAGCCTCATCAAAATCAGTGATGGAACAGGCATCGAGCGGGGCACCGAGGAGATAACTTGGAGCCCAGAGATGGCGGAGAAGCAGGGTTTCGAGCATTATATGCTCAAGGAGATATACGAGCAGCCCAGGAGCCTCCGGGACGGGTTGAGGCTGCAGGAGCAGTACTTGGATCTACTCACACAGTTCCTCGACCGATCTGAGAACGTGTTCCTATTAGCGGCTGGGACCAGCTATCACTCCTGCCTAGCAGGCTCATACCTGTTCTCAAAATTAGCGAGGATCACTACTATTCCGGTTGTCTCGTCAGAGTTCACCGAGAGGTACGGTTCAACAGTTGGAATCGATTCAGTCGTGTTATCGGTTAGCCAGTCAGGCGAGACCTATGACACGCTCAAAGCAATTGACCATGCACGAATGCGGGCAGCGACAGTACTTGGGTTGACAAACACGGTTGGTTCAACCCTGACACGTGTTTCAAGAGCCTACTTGATCCAGCAGTCAGGACCCGAGATTGGTGTAGCGGCTACGAAGACATTCACATCTCAGGTGATGGTTCTAGCTCAAATGGCGTTGAGGCTGGCAAAGAGTCGGGGAAAGCTATCTCAGGATGAGCTTGACGATTTGGATGAGAAGCTCCACAAGGTACCAGATTGGGTCGAGGAGTCCCTTGAGACCTTGAATGACCCGGTTGAGAAGCTGGCTGAGAGCCTCATGGATGAGAAGCTGTTCGTGTTCCTAGGAAGGGGAATCAGCGCGGCCACCGCACAGGAGGCTAGGCTCAAGCTGCTTGAGATTACATACGTTCCATCCCTTGCGTACCCAGCTGGGGAGAGCAAGCATGGGCCAATCAGCATCATTGAGGACGGAGTGACATGTATTTTCGTTTGCCCAATGGGTGATACTCACGCTCATATGATCGGCAGTATCATGGAGATGAAGAGCAGAGGCGCGAGGATCGTGTCCGTCTGCGAGGAGGGCGACGATGACATCAAACGTCTCAGCGACGAGGTTATCGAGATGCCGAAGGGTATACCCGAGGAGCTTTCCCCGATAGTATACGTGGTCCCACTGCAGCTTCTCGCTTACAAGCTGGCAGTGATGAAGGGGTTGGACCCAGACAAGCCGAGGAACCTTGCCAAAAGCGTAACGGTGCCCTAGCAGTAACCTCAAATTCATCCTCTACACACTACCTTTGATTAAATTTGTTGGACGTCAAGGCCATCAGAGAGGATTTCCCCATCCTTAACAAGGGGACAATATATCTGGACAGCGGCGCAAGCAGCCTAACCCCAGAGCAGGTGGTTCTCAAGACAATGGAGTTCTACCGCGAGTACCGTGCAAACATTCACCGGGGAGTTTACAAGTTCAGCCAGGATGCAAGCGAGGAGTACGAGAAGGGTCATGAGGAGGTAGCCCGTTTCATTGGTGCTCCTAGCAAGAACAACGTGGCGATGGTGAAGAACACCACCGAGGGCATCAACCTCGTAGCGAACGCAATAGACTGGAAGAAGGAGGACAAGATAGTCACCACAGTCATCGAGCACCACAGCAACTTCATCACCTGGCTCAGGGTCAAACAGAGGCACGGCACTGATGTGGACGTCGTGAAATCTGATAACGAGGGCATCTTTGAGTTGGCTGACTTTGAGAAAGCTATAACTGACAACACTAAACTGGTCGCCTTGTCCCACGTAAGCAACGTCCTTGGGTGTATCGCACCAATCAAAGAGGTCATCGAGATCGCCCACGAGCATGGAGCCAAGGTGCTGGTTGATGGAGCGCAGGGCGTACCACATATTGAGACTGATGTCAAGGACCTTGGGGTTGACTTTCTCGCCTTCAGTGGCCACAAGATGCTCGGTCCAACTGGTTCAGGTGGACTCTACATTGCAGAAGCGGAGATAGAGACAACTGAGCCCCTCTGTATAGGGGGAGGTACCATCGCTGATGTCAGCATCGACGACTATGTCCTAGCAGCTGCACCGATGAAGTATGAAGCAGGTACTCCGTCTATTGCTCAGGTGATTGGGCTTGGTGAGGCGTGTAGGTACCTGAAGAAGGCTGGTATGCATAACATCGAGGAGCATGACCTGAGGCTGGCGAACAGGCTACTGGATGGTCTCGGTGAGATCGATGGCGTGGAGATATATGGACCCAAAGACCCCAAGCGGAGGGTCGGGTTGGCGACTTTCAACATCGCGGACATGAACCCCCACGACGTGGCGCTTACACTGGACATGGAGTACAATATCGCGACAAGGTCGGGTCACCACTGCGCGTTGCCGTTGATGAAGGAGCTGTACAAGCTCAACTCGGGTAACGTCAGGGCAAGCACGTACCTCTACAACTCGATGGAAGAGATTGATACACTCATCGATGCGGTCGCCGAGATCGCTAAGGAGTAGCCTCCTCTTTTTATCCCCATAGCACCAATCTTTATCGAACATCATTGAAGATCAACTCCATTCTCGAATACATCGGAAACACTCCGCTTGTCATGCTCAACAAGGTGGTTGAACCTGGAACAGCGAACGTCTACGTGAAAGCCGAGTACCTGAACCCCAGTGGGAGCCTGAAAGATAGAATCGCCGTGGAGATGATCCGAGATGCAGAGGAGAAAGGACTTCTCAAACCCGGTTACACGATAATCGAGGCATCAACGGGCAACACAGGCACCGCGTTGAGCTTCGTTGGAACACAGCTTGGATACAACGTGGAAATATACATGCCGGAGGGTATGACCCGTGAGCGCATCCGAATAATGGAAAACTATGGGGCGAAGGTGCACGAACTACCACTGGAATCAGGTGAGGAGGGCAGTATTGCCGGTGCGGAGGTCGAGATTGACACCCGCATCAAGTGTCTCGAAGTTGAGTCCAGCCGGGATGATGTCTGGTGGGCGAGGCAGTTCAGCAACCCAGCGAACACAAGAGCGCACGTAAAAACAGGTAGAGAGATAATTGACCAGCTTGGCGAGAAGGTCGACGCCTTCGTAGCATCCATCGGCGTAGGTGGAACCCTCTACGGTGTCGCAAAAGCATTGAGGGAAGTGTATCCCGATGTTCAGATTATCGGTTTGGAGCCTGGATCAGCCAGATACCCGCTCAGCGAGGGATTCACCCGTGTCCCAGGAACCGCTGACGAGGTTTGCGGTGGAATCATCGAGGAGATGATGAACAGCGGGATACTTGACAAGATTGTAAAGGTCTCAAACGAGGACGCCATCACATTCAGTGACAGGCTCGTCAAAGAGGAGGGCCTGTTCTGCGGTATAAGCTCAGGAGCTAACGCCTACATGGCAGCGAAGGTAGCGAAGAAGCTTGGACCAGGGAAGAACATTGTTACAGTGCTTCCTGACCACAGGGACCGCTACCTGAGCGAGAAAAAGTACACTACTTAGCGGTTGATGTACCCCGTCTCGTCCTGGACGACACGGGAAATCATGTGGGGGTCCAGGTTGATCTTGAACCTGCTGACCCTGACCTTCTTTATCGCTTTGCCCGTCTCCCTGTCAACGTCGCTGAACACCCTAACTATGCCAGCGTTGGACATATCGGAGACCCGTTTCTGTACTGTGGTGTACGGTATCTTGGTCTCCTTGGCGATCTGTTTCATGTACTTGGAGCCGTTCCTGATATTGGCGATGATCTCCCATGTGTGGCGCATGCCTAGGACCCTGAGCTGGGCGTGGAGCTGCTCCTTCTGGACTGTCTGCATCTTAATCACTCTGGGGTGGCCTGTACAGGATTGGTGTGCCGCAGTAGAGGCAGAGCATGGTCTTGGGGACGATCTTTGAGCATGTCTCGCACTGTAGTAGAGCCTCATGCAGCTCTGGTTTGACCGATGCGGGCTCGTGGATGACGATGTATTCCTGGGCCATTTTCTTTCAAACCGATTTAACCGATTTCGTGTTTTAAGCTGAACGCAGTGATGTACAGCGGGGATATGGGTGAAAGTGGCTAGGTAGTTTTATATCTCCACCAAGGTCTGGCTTTGCATGGCGTGCACCCCAATTTTCGATCCGTCGGTGGGGCGGAAGATGCGCGTGGCGTTGTTCATATCTGGTTCAGGCACAAACGGCGTGAAGATCATCGAGAAAAGCATGGAGGAGGGCTCCAACTACGAGGTTACACTGATCTTCAGTGATATCAGAGATGATCGGGTGCGTAAAAGCGGGAAAAAGTTCACCAAGGCGAAAGAGATTGCCGACAAGTATGGAATCGCCTACGAGTGCGTTGATATCCGTGACTTCTACAAGGTAAGGGGAGTAAAGAGGACAGACCTGTCCCTCAGACCGGAGTTCGATAAGCTTGTTGTCGATGCTATCAAGGACTACGAGCTGGATCTTGTGATCAATGCCGGGTACATGAGCATCATGACGCCAGTCGTTGTGGACAGGTTCGCAGGTAAGATAGTTAACGTCCACCCTGCTGACCTGACGGTGATGGACGGGGATCACAGGAAGTACGTGGGGATACACGTCGTTGAGCAGGCGATCCTTGAGGGAGATACGAGTCTCAGGGCTACGACACATATCGTCAGGGAAGTGGTTGACGGCGGAGAGATACTACTGCTCTCAGAGCCAGTCCCCGTTAAGCTTGACGTATCCCTAGACGAGTTGAAGAAAGACAAGAAGCTGAGGAAACAGGTGGTCTCTGAGCATCAGACAAGGCTCAAGGAGCGAGGAGATTGGGTGGTCTTCCCGATGACAATCCAGATGATCTCAGAAGGAAGGTTCGGAATCGGACCTGAAGGCGTTTGTTTAAACGGAAAACCCGCCCCAACCGGGTACCAGCTGTAACCCTAATTCACTTACCACCCAGCTTCGATAAGCCTCGTTCCGTTTATATCCAGAATTCTTCATGTCACCAGTGCGATGACCGCCCGTGGAACACTCGATCAGGCATCAACTTTCAAGAGTGCCCTCCAAGTCTACGCTAACCGTGCAGAGGTTTCTAGGCTCTCCACGGGCAGTCGTCGCCTCGATCAACTGCTGGGTGGCATAGAGCCCACCCGGTTCTACCTTTTCTTCGGCGACCCAAGCGAGAAGACCCCGGACAGACTCCTGTACAGGCTCATCGTTGAGGCGGTGAAGTCCAAACGGGGCAAGGTGATCTACCTGCTCTGCGGCAACTACCGGAGGGACAGGACGACCCTGGACTCGGATCTGTTGCTGTCCTTCATCGAGGACGCTGGGTTGGATCTGGATGTCTCCCTTGAGGAGATTCACATCATCGGCGTGTTCTCTGAGCACCAGCTGATGAACGCGCCATCTCTAGTGGAGGAGTTGATCAAGGAGCATGGGGACATCAGTCTCATCGCGGTTCAGCAGATTTCCAAATTGTTCTACAGCGAGAAGGCGGTACGGTTTGAGGACCAGACCGAGTTCAGCGGAGTGGTGTCAAAGCTAAGGGAGATGGCGACGATACACGAGATACCAATCGTTGCCTCATGTGCCTCGAAGCGGAGGAAGGGGTTGATCTCCGAGCCCAAGGGAGGCAACTTTCTGCGCCACACCGCCAACGTGATCACGTATCTCAGGATCATGAAAGGCGGGGATGTCTCGGCGCAGCTTGTGAAGCACTTCGATAAGAACAGGGCGGGGAAAAGGGTAAGGTTCACTGGGGAGGATGATGTTTTGGGGAGAATAACAAGGGACTCGATGCGTGGAAGGCTACAGGACAACATGACGCGCCTCAAGAAGGGGTACAGGGAGGCGTTGAAGGACGACGATATGCAGGAGGCGTTCGACCGGGTGTGGGAGACGTGGAACCACGAGCAAGGCGCGATGATATACGCGCAGGTGGTATCCTCGCTGGACCTCCTCAACCTGACAGGCGTCCTTTCTAATAGGCGGGAGATAGACGCCCTCCGCAGCCGCATCGCTGAACTGGAGCGGAAAGATGAGTCTTGAGGGCTGGCTACTTGACGTTACGCTGAGAGACGATGAAGCATTTCTCTGGATAAAGACCGAGGGTGGACGCGTACAGGTCAGGGACAAGTACAACGTTGATTTCTACGTGGCACCCGACAAGGTCAGCGAGGAGAAGCTGGTTCACCTCTTCGACGAGCACGACAACATCACTGGCATCGAGAAGGTCGAACGATACCTGAGCATCGAATCAGTTGAACTTGAACCCGTTCTCAGGGTATCTGTTGACTCACCCGTCAACTACCGGAAACTAACAAAACTCATCGGGAAATACGGGGAGCTGTTTGATGACGGGCTGTCACACACCCAGAGATACCTCGCCGACAGGAGACTTGTCCCATACGCAGAGGTTCGAATTGAACTCGATAAGATGGACAAGGTGAAAGCCCTTGAGCCTGTTCCCCTCGACCTCACCGTTGAGCCTCCCCCATTCAACGTGCTCTGCTTCGAGCTATACCATGAGGCGGGGCAGCTCGAGGTGGTGACCTTGGACGAGGGCATGAGGGAAGAGTACAGGTTCAATGGCCCCGAGAAGGAGACCCTTCAATCGTTCAACGCGTACATCAAAGAGCTTGACCCAGATATGCTGGCTTGCCTCGACTCGGACCTGAAACGATTGATCTCGCTCCAGATCAAACACGGATACGATCAAATCGGATACTTCCACAGGAAGAGCTTCCACCTAGAGAAAGGCAGGACCTACCTCAACCTCATGTCTTATCGCCGTATGAGCCTCGCCGGTATGGTGGAGCGCATCCAGTACAACCGTGAGGTACCAAGGATATGTTCCAATTGGGCGGCTGGCAGGGCAATCGAGAGCAGGCAGAGCTACGAGGCGAGGAGACGTGGCTACCTGATTCCCCGGAACGGGTACTACCAGCCGGTGATGAGCCTTGAGGAGCTTCTAAGGGAGCGGGATCATGGTGGGTTGATCTTCGCGCCAACAGTGGGGCTGCATGAGAACGTGGGCGCGCTGGACTTTGAGTCCATGTTCCCCCACCTAATAATCAAGGACAATATCAGCTACGAGAACGTCAGGGACCAACGGGAATCAGAGGGGTTCCTCCTTGATTTCACCCGTGACACCCTAGAGCGACGCCTCTACTTCAAGCACCTCCGCAAGGACATCGAGGACCAGCCCCAGAAATGGTTCTACTGCGAGACACGGCAGCAGGCTCTCAAGGAGATCCTGTTCTGCACATACGGGTACAGCGGGTGCTGGGCGAACAAGTTCGGCAACATGGACACCTTCATGGAGATCAACCAGGCAGCCAGGCAGAATCTGGTCACAGCCATGAACGTCGCCCGTGAACGTGGCTTCCACACCCTCTACGGGAACAGTGACAGCCTGTTCCTTCAACGGGAAGGTGCAACCACCGAGGATTTCGAAGAGCTTGCGAGAGAGATAGCTAGGGTTACGGAGCTACCGATCACAATCGAGAACCATTTCAAGTACTTGGTGCTCCTCCCTCAGAAATCCGGCAAAGACTTCGGGGCCATCAACCGGTATTATGGTTTGAGGTACGATGGGAAACTGGTGTGCAGGGGCATCGAGCTGAGGCGGAGGAACACCTGCAAGTTCGTCGCGGACGCTCAACGGGACGCTATCCTCGCCATGCTGGGGCAGGATTCTGCTGAGGCAGTATTGACAGACGGGATTGATGAGGCTAACAAGGTACTAAGCAAGGCATCAAGACTACTGAAACAGGAGCTGGTGCCCATCGAGGAGCTTGAGGCGAAGACCATCCTCCGGAGGAAGCCCTCCAAGTACAAGGCTAGGCTGCCACATGTTGCCGCCGCGGAGGCGCTGGCGATCAACCACAACGAGGTTGGGAAGGGTGATGTCATCAGTTACGTGTACGTTGACTCGGAGCACAAGAACCTGTTCAGGAGGGTTAGCCCGGCTGGGTACCAGGACAGGTACGACTCCAAGAAGTACATCAGGCTCATCAAGGAGGCTGGGAAGAGCATCATGCTGCCTTTCATAGGTGAGCCTATGGAGACTAAACCTTCCAAGACTCTCGACTCGTTCTTTCATGCATAACAGGTATTACTTTATTTACTCTCTATAGTGGGGAAAATGCTCAACCCGCATTTTGGCTGATTTTAGTTACTATTATGTCTCTACTTATTGTATTTGGGTAGAAGACCATCTCACTTTTATTGGATGTAATCTCAGAATGTTCGATATCTTTGACTCTCAGGAAGGAACTGTCAGACGGCGACGTCCGAAACATCGTCCAAGAGTCAATTAAGTTAATCAGCGCAACACAGCGCGAGACAAGGCTACCCCTCTCTCCAACCATAGGGTCAACCCGCCACAGGCTCAACCAAGGAGAGTTCAAGGCAAAGCACATCAACAACGGAAGGAACAGCGCCTACGCGATGGACTTCGGCACCTTCCAGCCACCAAACAAGATATTCCTAGACAAGCGACTGCCATCATGTGACCACCCGATGCATATGCCCGAGTTCGCAGAGACCATGACCACGTACAGTGGCATACATGAGGTCATCCACGCAGATGACCATACAGGTGGGGACAAGCTGCTCTTGGCTACTCGTAGCCACATCCTTGAGAACCACGAGGACAAGCTGGAGAAGAGTATGCAGATCATTCGGGAGGACGGTGGATACGTTGGTATCGACAACTATGATGATCTTTCCTCGCTCTGGGCTGTCCAGTACGTGGACATGGTGACTCATTACAGGAGCTACGTCGTGCTTAGACATCATCGATATCCGAAACTCGACCAGATATGGTCACGGCTAAGGAACGAGTACTTCCCACCCAACCTGCTGACCAACATCGAGGTTGCCAAGGGAGTGAACTATGTGTTCAACCTGTTCACTGAGAGGATCGGCGAGTACTGCCTCATAGAAGCCCTTGACGAGTATAACAGGCTCAAGGAACGGCAGGCAGCCAGCTATATGGTGTAGGCGACATTTTTAATTCGCTTCAACCGCATTCTGTGGTATTATGCTCTTCGACACCCTCGTTGAAACATACAACAAACTGGAGTCCACCAACAAGCGTCTAGAGATGACCGATATCCTGACTGATCTCTTCAAGATTTCAGGTCCCGAGGATATTACAAAGATCATCTACATGACCCAGGGCAAGATACACCCCGACTGGAAGGGCGAGCCAGAGATCGGGATGGCCGAGAAGATGGTCATAGAGACATTGATCAGGGTCACCGGGCTCAAGAAGGCGAAGGTACAGTCACTGGTTCAGAACCTGGGTGATATCGGTTTAGCAGCCGAGGAGGCCATGACCAAGAAGACCCAGAGCGGCTTCTTCAAGCGGCAACTATCGGTTGATGATGTCTACAAGGGACTTGACGCAATCGCAAGGAAATCTGGCACCGGAAGCTCAAAGGCGAAGATGGACGCGTTGGGCAGTCTACTAGCCGACTCAAGCCCACTAGGAGCACGATATCTATCTCGTATGGTCGAGGGTAAGCTCAGGCTGGGCATCGGTGACATGACAATCCTCGATGCACTTGCTCAGGCATTCACAGGATCAAAGGACGCCAGACCGGAGCTAGAAAGGGCGTTCAATACCAGTAGCGATTTGGGTGCAGTCGCGGTAACCATCTCAACCGAGGGAATGGATGGAATCAAGAACTTTAGGGTACGCGTTGGTTCACCGATTCGGGTGATGGCAGCCCAGAGGCTATCCGACCCCGAGGAGGTCATCGAGAAGCTGGGTGGGCACTGCTCAGCCGAGTACAAGCTTGACGGGGAAAGGTTCCAGATACACAAGGACGGTGGCGTGGTGAACATCTTCAGCCGCAGGCTTGAGAACATCACCCGCATGTACCCGGACGCCGTGAAGCTGACTGTTGAGCAGATCAACGTCGAGCAGGCGATATTTGAGGGTGAGGCTGTCGCGTATGACCCGGACACCGGGGAGGACCAGCCTTTCCAGACATTGATGCAGCGGCGCAGAAAGTACAAGATAGAGGAGATGATGGCCAAGATACCTGTCAGGGTGTACCTTTTCGACTGCCTGTTCGATGGGGAGGACCTTACTTTGAAGCCTTACCCGTACAGGATCAACAGATTGGACGAGATATGCGACGCCATAGAGGATTTTAAGCCTGTAGAGCGGCTGGAGACGAGCGACGCCGAGGAGCTTGACAAGTTCTTCCAGCAGAGCATCGCCGAGGGCACTGAGGGATTGATAGTCAAGTCAACTACGGATGAGTCAATCTATCGAGCTGGTGCGCGGTCGTGGCTGTGGGTCAAGCTCAAGCGAAGCTACCAGAGTAAGATGCAGGACCACGTCGATCTGGCTGTGGTTGGTGCCTTCTATGGTCGTGGTAGGCGTGCGGGGTGGTACGGAGCATTGCTTGTTGCAGCCTATGATCCTGTTGATCAGAAATTCAAGACAGTCTGCAAGGTTGGCACCGGTTTCAGCGACGAGGTTCTAGAGGCGATGCCCGAGAGACTAGACGAGTACAAGTCGGAATCAAAGCCCAGCAACGTGGAGTCGCTGCTTGAGGCGGATATCTGGTTCGACCCAGAGGTCGTGATGGAGGTTCTCGGAGACGAGATCACTGCCAGCCCACTCCACCTCGCTGCGTTCGATGAGGTGCGAAAAGGAGCAGGACTTGCGATTAGGTTCCCACGGTTCACACGTTGGAGGGACGACAAGTCAGCAGCCGAGGCTACCCAGGTTGGCGAGATACTGGACATGTACAACAGCCAGCTCAAGACCCTCTAGGAGAAACGTTAAACGGTTAATCATCCGTCTCTTTCATGGTTTCAACATTGGACAACCTAGTCAAGAAACTGGACCACGGCTACACGGTTGCCAAGCTGGAGGAAATGATCAAGATTCCTTCGGTTGTGGGCGACGAGAAGGAGCTGGCACATTATCTACAAGGCGAGCTGGATGGGCTCGGGTTAAAGACTGAGCTACATGAGGTCCAGCCGGGCAGGCCGAATATTTATGCTAAACTAGAGGGAACTGGACCCGGCAAGCACATGGACTTCAACGGGCACACGGATACCGTGCCGGTGGTCCCGGGCTGGGATTATGATCCATACACCCCGGTCATCAAGGATGGCAACATCTACGGGCTAGGCTCCAATGACATGAAAGGCGGGATAGCGTGCATACTCACGATGCTCAAAGCGTTCGCGGAGTCCAGCCACGAGTTCAACGGTGTGTTGAGCTTCAGCGGGGTCATCGACGAGGAGGCTTACGGTGAGGGTGCCAAGGCGATGCTCAAGACTGATTGGGGCAAGGTGGACGCCATGGTGCTCGCGGAGCCATATACAGCGACAAAGGAAGCGCCTACAGCTCTTGGAATCACCGGAAAGGTTCTGTATGATATCTATGTCTCAGGAAAGGCGGCTCACGGGTTCATGCCAGAGCAGGGAATCAACGCGGTGGAGCAGGCTGGAATCATTCTAGCCAATCTTGACAAACTCAACATCCGGGAATACGAGGGGTTCCAAGGTAACTATTCAACCTTGAAGATTGAGGGAGGCTACGAGAGGTACAGCGTTGTGGTACCAGCCAAGGCTAGGTTCGAGGTCAACAGACTCACCGTACCTGGGGAAACCGTGGAATCAGTGATTAAGGACATGGAGGACCTTGTGGAATCCCTTAACCTTGAGGCTGAGGTTGAGGTGAAGACCAAGCCACCGCTGTACTCGTCCTATGTAATGGAGCGAGACGACCCCCTCGTCGAGGTGTTCGACTCAGCTTACCGTGAAGTGAAGGGGGAAGCCCCACATTACAGCTACAGCAGCAGCATCACCGACGCTAACACCTTCGCGGGGGAGGGGGGCATCTCATGCATCCACCTTGGACCCTACGCGGGTGGCCCCCACCAGAAGAACGAGTACACCAAACTGGACTCGTTACCCCCCGCATCCGAGATATACGCCAGAATGGCGGCGAAATACCTGAAGTGATTGATATGATAGAGGAAGTAGTCAAAAAACTGGATGACTCCTACACCATCCGCCTCAGCGAGGAGATGATCGCCATCCCCTCCGTGACTGGTGATGAGGAAGCCTTAGCCCTATACATAATGGAGAAACTGGAAAGCTATGGGATGGAGACTGAGCTAAACTATGTCGCCGATGGGCGTCCAAACGTCCACGGGGTGATGAAGGGCTCCAAACCCGGCAAGAGACTGGATTATAACGCCCACACGGACACGGTTCCAGCGGGCGAGGACTGGGAGACCGACCCATTCAAGGCTGTGATCAAGGACGGGAAGCTATACGGAAGGGGTGCCTGTGACATGAAGACAGGTATCGCGTGCTCCCTAAACATGCTCAAAGCGTTTGCAGACTCTGGGGTAGAGTTCAAGGGTGAGCTCAGCTTCAGCGGAGTTGTGGATCAGGAAGCCACTGATATCGGTGCGTGGGCGATGATGGAGCAGGAGAAATGGCGGGCACTCGACGGAATCGTGCTCACGTACAGCTACTGTGGTGACGAGACCAAACCCATTCCCCTCGGGTTGACGGGTAAGGTGCTCTACAACATCAGCGTGAAAGGCAAGGCAGCCCACGGGTTCAGGCCTCATCTCGGGGTTAACGCGGTTGAGGACGCGGCCAAGGTTATCGCGAACCTTGACAAGCTCAACCTTATGGACCACCCTGACTTCGGGAAGGGCACTGTTTGCACCTTGAAGACCGAGGGTGGGTACAAGAAGTACAGCGTTGTTGTGCCAGAAAGTGCTAGGTTCGAGGTGAACAGGTTGATCGTGCCCGGTGAGTCGATCCAGTACGCGCTGGATGACATGGAGAGCCTGGTGAAATCACTTGAACTCAAGTCCGAGGTTGATGTTGGCGTAAAACCACCCAAGTATGAGCCCTACACGTGTACTAGGGATGAGCCGTTGATGAAGCTACTTCACGAGAAGTACGTGAAAGTGATGGGAAAGGAACCCCTATACGAGCACGCATATGGCATCACGAACGCTAACATCTTCCAAGGTGAGCAGGGAATCCCCTGTGTCCACATTGGACCAGAAAGGGGGGGGGGCGCATCAGCCCAACGAGCACGTCAAGCTTGAATGGCTACCACCGGTATCCGAGATGTACGCGAGGATCGCTCTGAGCTACCTCAACTAATCTTTTTATTCCATTACATTATCCAACCCATGACAAAAATGCCGGAAGAGATTTCATACAAGGACTTCAAAGAGCTAGACATACGCATTGGAACCGTTGTGTCATGCGAGAAGGTCGAGGGATCAGACAAACTGTACAGGATGATGGTTGACTGTGGGGAAGAGGAGCACAGACAGATTCTCAGCAGCCTCGTTGACTGGTACACATGCGAGGAGTTAGTCGGGAAACTAATTCCAGTGCTGGTGAACCTGAAACCAGCTAAGATCCGTGGAGAGATGAGTTATGGCATGCTTCTGGCGGCAGAGGTCGGAGACGAGTGCGTATTGTTGACCACGGACAGGCAGATCCAGAACGGCGCACGGATCACCTAATATCTTTTATCCAGCCGCATTAATGACTGCCCGTTATGATTCTTGGAATTGGAGCTAGTGGCAGAACAGAGGTCCGCGACGAGGCGGATAGGCTACTCAAGGGGGCTAACGAGCACATGATCAAGTACCTGCTCGAAAAGACGGGAGAACCCTACGAGTACGTCAGCCTAGCAGGAAAGAAGATCGCGGGTTGTCAGGCATGTCTCGCGTGCGCGAAGGACAACATCTGTATACTCGATGATGACTGGGCTGAGATCAGGGACAAGATGTTCGAGGCAGACGCTGTTGTATTCGGTGCACCAAACTACTTCGGAACCATCAACGCCCACGGCCACGCCTTCCTAGAAAGGTCGTTCAGCTTACGCCACAGGGAGGTCTTCCCGCTGGCGGGCAAGCTAAACGCGATTGTGGTCTCCGGTAGAACCGAGGACAACCCAGCCGAGGGATTCATCAGACAAATGTTTAGGAGCAACTACATGGCAGAGCCGGTTGGTGTACTTCACGTCAGCGGAATAGCTCAGTGCTACACATGTGGATACGGTGAGAAATGCGCCGCAGGGGCTGTTGTATCACGGCATGGTATACTAGACGAGATCCAGCCATGGATGATCCCCCAGATGGACCCTGACACCTACCAGAAAGCCGACATACTGGCAAAAAGACTGGGATCAGTTGTCAGAAACAACAAGAAGTAGGGTTTGAACCTACCTTTTTCTCCTCTTCGCTGCTTGAAGCCTGCGGAGGGCAACGTCTGTCGCCATCAGGAGTGGGTCGTATAGCTCCGAGACCGGTGGACAGTAAGCCAGCTCAACGGTGGCGAACTCCTCCAAGGTCATCCCCATTCGGATACCCAAGGCGATCATGTTCACTCTCCAATCGGTTCCCTCGGTTCCAATTGCCTGACCACCCAGAAGCTTACCTGTCTCAGCATCAGCTACAACCTTGACGCTGATTGGCTTTGCATCAGGCATCCACTCTGGCTTATTCACCGTGTTAGCCCTTCCAGCGACCACGCTGAATCCCGCTGCCTCGGCTCCCGAGGAGTTGTATCCC
Source organism: uncultured Candidatus Bathyarchaeia archaeon (assembly GCA_964589605.1). Taxonomy (GTDB): domain Archaea; phylum Thermoproteota; class Bathyarchaeia; order TCS64; family TCS64; genus RBG-16-57-9. The sequence continues at coordinate 55,944 of CAZPRN010000007.1, forward strand.
GTTGCAGAGGTCTCAAGATCACCCACATACGTAACGAAGGTACCGAGGGTTCCATCGTATTCCCTGTCTCCTCCAGCCGCGTTTACACCTGCAACCATCGCCTGCCTGTACGCGGTTGTCGCTAATGCAATCCGCGCTGGGCTTCCATCAATCAGGTTGTGTGACCAGCAGTTGTCTCCAACCGCGTAAACGTTTGGTACGTTGGTCTCCATCTTCTTCGTGGTCTTTATACTCCCTCTCTCGCACTCGACACCGGCTAACTCGGCGAGATCAATGTTACTGTCCACTCCTGCAGCCATCACCACGATATCAACGGGGATCACTTCGCCACCGATGGTTACTGACTCAACCTTGTCCGAGCCGTTGATGCTGTCGATACCTTTACCAAAGTAGACCTTCAGCCCATGCTCCGCGATATGCTCAGTCAGAAGCTTTCCCATATCCGGGTCAAGGTTCCTGGGTAAAGCTGGCTCACTTCGCTTGGTGATGTGAACCTCCAGCCCAAGGTGTTTCAACGCGAGAGCGATCTCCATACCAATAGCCCCACCACCGATAACAGCGGCTGTCTTGGCTCTTCTCGCCGCGTTCTGCAGTATTTCACCCTCCTCGGGGTTAGTAACCACGTAAACCCCTTTGCCAAAGTACTCGTGTGCACCGGGCACTGGCAGAATCTTCGGCTTACTCCCTGTGGCTAAGATCAGGTTATCGTAGTCCAGCCACTCCTCGGCTCCATCCTCAAGGTTCTTGACCTTGACCCTTTTGCCCTCGGCATCAACCTCGACCGCCTCGTGTTTGAGCCTGATCTGGAGACTCCGGGTTGTAGGCACCGAGTGCTTTAGGTCCTCAAAGGATTTGACGTGACCCTCGATTGCGTAGGGTATCCCGCATGGGCTGAACATGTGATAGTCCCGTTTCTCGATGATGGTGATCTGGGACTTCCTGTTGAAACGCTGAGCGGCCCTTGAGGCGTACAAGCCGCCTGTGCCGAGGCCGATAATCAGTATCTTTGGATCTTGGCTCATATCTATCAAACCAATGTACCTTGGCTAATAGATTGAATGTGTTTAATATATTAACGATAAATAGATGGTAAATATCGGGCCTAGTCCTTTTTCTTGAGGTACCATGTCTCGCCCTTGGGGCTCGTAGTTATCTCAAAGCTCGGGTTGTAGTGAAGCATCTCCTTCACGAACTCCCTCATGGTTGCCTTGGTGCCGTCGCTCCTGGTGATCTGCTCGTCAAGGTCGATGGTCACTCTCTTTCCCTTGTCCATATCAACATCCATACTGGGTCAAAAAATGAATACGTTTCACCCTATATCAGTTTTAGGTAAAACAGGTTAGTAATAATGGATGAAGGACAAAAAGGGCTAATCGTTCCCTGACCAATTGAGGAGACGCTTAGCCTGATCGGTTAGACGAAGTTTACACCCGCCGTGTCCATATGTGCGTACCAGTATTCCCTGTTTCACTAGTGATTTCCGCTGGCGTTCGTTGAAATGGTCTGTCGCCTTTTCGCCGTCCTCTATCTTGAGTAGTTCCTCTTGATAGAATTCCACAGTGTTTCTCATGCTCTGGTAGTCGAGTGTTTCGCTCAAATTATCGGAAATCATACCGATTTGTCCGTTTTCCTTATGTAAACGGAACGAGTGGTAGGTTAAAAAGTAAACCTTTTTTGGTTTACACTTGATTATCGTCGCTTTCTGCGGTTCTTCAGCATAGAAACAGCGGTGCTGTGGCTACAGTTCCCCTTATCCCTGTAACCAGGACAGTTGCATGCAATTATCCCGGTCTGCCCAATCACAACGTTGTATGTGCCGTGATCGCCGATAACGTTAAAGTTTCCCATATCAAGCCTCTCCACTCTGTTATCCCTGACCAGCCTCTTTGCCTTATCTAAGACCTTGTCATGAATGTAGTGACGGCGCATAGCGTACAATCTCCCCTTTATGGGTTAATAATTCTTTGCGGGGAACAGTTATTGTATCTTGCGGAGGTTCTCGGCTTCCCGCTGCCTAGAGAGAACGATTGACTCCATGTATCCGGCGATCTCGTTAAGCTGATCGTCGATCTCCATCTCGCTCTGCTTCATCGACGTCAGAAGATGCACAGCATAGAGGCCCTGTATCTCCTGGTTTATCCTCATGAGCTCGACAACCTTTCCAAGCGCCTCCGATATGGCCGGGTCATTTGATGTCGCTGATATGTCCGTGATCTCTGATAGTAGTACGTTTGAGCGTGTCTGCAGCCATTCAAGCTGGTTGTTTCCTGCTGGCATCCCAACATCGCATAAATGATAAGTTAAAAACTTTGTTTAATGGCAGGTAACATAAAACCGAGTATTGGTCGCAAGAATCATAACCCTAAGGAACCACTCCATAGGTAAAGGTGGGTTTTTTGAACGAGCCATATATGAAACTTGGATTAAAGAGAACCATCAACGCCGCCACATCCCTCACGACACTCGGAGGATCAATACCTGACCCACGTGTCTTCAATGCGATGGAGGAGGCATCAAAGGGGTTCATACTGATACCGGTGCTGCAGAAGGCGGCAGGCAAGAGGATAGCGGAGCTTTTGGGGGCTGAGGCGGGCCTACCAACAGCAGGTGCAGTTAACTCCTTGATGTTAGCGGTTGCGGCGTGTATGTTCAAGGGAACAGAGCTTGAGGAGTATGATCCATTGGGCTTGAAACCATGGACCAAGATCATCCAACACCTGCCACTAAAGACAGGCGAGATGAAAAACGAGTTCATCATCCTCGGCAACTCTAGGAGCGAGTACGACCACGCTATCGAACTAGCGGGTGGAAAGAGGGTTCAAGCTGGCTCAAAGAAAGGAGTCACCGCCCAAGACCTTCGAGATGCATACACAGAGAAGACTGCTGCACTCTACTACACGGTCACTCCAAGCGCGGAGATGCCTATCAAGGAGTTCTGTGATGTGGCTAAGGAGCTGGGTGTTCCCGCGATCATTGACGCGGCTCCCAACCTCACCCATCCGGAGATTCCAGCCAAGATATTGGATGATGGCGCAGACCTCCTCATTTTCAGTGGAGGCAAGCAGCTCGGATGCATCAACAATACCGGTATTCTTCTCGGCAAACCCGAGTTGATCAAGCTGGCGCACCTTAACGCGTACCCCTTTGATGGTATCGGGAGGGGCTGCAAGATGAGCAGGGAGACCATCATGGGGCTGCTTAGAACGGTTGAGATATTCGTTGACGAGGACCGGAACGATTACTACAAGGCGATGTACGAGAAGACAAAGGCGTTATCCGAACGACTGAACGATATCAACGGCCTCAAATCGGGTACATTCTACGAGCCTTGCATGCTTGAGGACGCCACCGCCCCCAGCTATGCTTGGCTTGAGGTAGAGTCAGGTGATGTATCACTGAGAACTATATACGAGGAGCTTCTAACCGGTTCACCTCCGATAAAGGCGCTCTACGAGCCCTACTTCCTCACAACCGAGGCAGCCAACAGGATGACCTTCAAGGTCGAGTACCTGCTCCCCGGTGACGAGGATATCATCGTGGATAGAATCAATGAGATTATGGGCTAACCCAATCCCTTCCCTCTTTTGACCTGTTTATATAACTCAAGATCAACGGATACTTATGGCAAAAGTTGAACCAATACCGGATGAGACCCACGAGAAACTGGCTAAATCCCTGTTCAACGCGACCTGGGGGCTGCTGGACAAGGAGGATAGGACCAAGGCGGATGAGTTAGCCATGATTCATTCGGCTCACGCCTCTCGATACCACTGGGGCGTGATAGGTGAGCCTCTTCAGTTCGAGAGGGGTGAGTGGCAGATCAGCAGAGTCTACTCCACCCTTGGCAGGGCTGAGCCAGCCTTGTTCCATGCTAAAGAGTGTCTTAGAATCTGCGAGGAGAACAATATAGGTGACTTTGACATCGCGTTCGCACACGAGGCAATGTCACGGGCTTACTCGATTCAGGGTGAATCAATCCTAGCCGAGAAATACCTGTCCAAGGCAAGGGAAGCAGGCGAGAAAATCGAGGACAAGGGTAACAAGGATTACCTGATGGGTGAACTTGAGTCCATTAGCCTATAACGGATTCCCGGTCAACCATTGATATCGCGTTCTCGGGGCAAGTGGAGACACATAACCCGCACCCATAGCAGCGTGTTGTATCGTACTCAAGTACACCATCCATCATATTCCTCGCTTGGAACACGCACCTATCTACACACTCGCCGCAGTTGATGCATTTCTCCTTGACATCAGTAGCAACATACTTTGATGTTAGAATCTGGGTGTGAACACCGTTCCTAACCAGACTACCCAACGTATGGCAGCAGCATGGGCAGCAGCTACAGATCAAACCCGGTTTGTCGTCGCCCTTCATCGTGTATGACATGTGCACAAGGCCGGCCTCGTGACTCCTTTCTAGAGCTTTCAATGCCTCATCGACGGTGACGAACCGAGTGTTGTACTTGTCGCTATCGGTGAGCTCATCGGCTACCTTGTTTATGCTGACGCAGACATCCCTAGGGGCGTCACAGTTGTTGTACTCATTCTTACACCCGCATTCCTGAAGGGCTATCCTGTCCGCTTCGAGAAGAATACTCCTCATCTCGGACATATCGTAGACACGGTGCTCCACATCAACCTCCGTGTTCACAGGTATGGTGACGGCGCTTTCCAGATCTTCGGCAATTTCCCTTTGCTCTTTATCCGTATAGAAACGCATGCCCTTGTACTTGGAGTCCATAAATGGATAACCGGTTGGGCGCTTTTATGGTTTAAGACCGCCCACGTTCACTTAAGTAGTGGTGCCAGAGGATTCTAGCGGCGACTGATCTCCAGGGACTCCAAGCCTCCGCGATCTCGGCGGCTGTCTCGTTGTCGGGAACATCCTCAAGTCCCTTTACCTCTTTCATCGCCTTGAGTAATGCAAGATCTCCCCTCGGCCAAACGTCGGGTCTACACAGAATCATAAGGAGGTATATCCCGGCTGTCCATGGTCCTATCCCAGTCAGGGATGTTAGTTTCTCTGCCACCTCCGCGTCAGATAACTCCTCAAGTGCAAACAGATCGGTTGAACCATCAATGATTGACTGTGCGAGTATCCTGCCATACCTTGACTTCTGCCTGCTGAACCCGTCCTCCTTCAGCTCAACATCGTTCAAGGTGAGGAACGATTCAGGCGTAAGGTTGCCAAGTCGGGCTACGAGCTTGTCATAGGTTGCTTGGGCTGATTGAAGTGATACCTGTTGCTCAAGGATGATCTTAAGGAGCGATGGGAAACCCGGCTCCCTGTCCCATAGCGGGGGTGGACCGTACGTCTCAACTACTTTGGCTAGATTGGGGTCCACCTCACATAGCCACTTTACCCCATCAAGGAGGGTTGACTGGTCTAGTATAATCGACAAACGGTTTCACTTTGTGCTCGTGCCCACGAGGAGCACTATCGCCTGCTTGTCTTTGGTGTTAAAGAACCCGTGCGGAATATCAGATGGCAGGAACACCACGTCACCCGCCTTTACCTCCTCCTGTTCCTCCCCAACCTGCACTGTTCCGCCTCCCTTGAGGACGATGTAAACCTGCTCGATTCCCTCATGGGTGTGCATGTTGTTGCTCTTGCCCGGGTTGATGGTGAGGCGGGCGAAGTTGGTGAAGCTCTCCATCCCCTCCGGTCTGGTGGAGTTGAACAGCCTACCATGGTCATCATCCTGCCAGATCACTTGGTACTGGCACGACTCGCCGTGAAGGTCTATCAATGGCTGCTTCTTGATGGATACTAGGTTCCTGATGTGCATACAACTTGATTGGGTTGTTCGGTGATAATGTTTGGCATTCAAGTCATTTTAATTAACTCGTTCCCATGAAAAACAGGTGTCATCAATGGACATGGAGAATATAATCTACCCAATCGGTAGAGGAGAGCGGACCGAAAACATCAACCCAGAAAACATCAGGAAATGGATCAAGGACATAGAAGATGTCCCCATACTTCTCCAAAAAGCAGTTGATGGATTAACAGATGAGCAGCTAGACACACCATACCGTGAAGGTGGGTGGACAATCAGGCAAATCGTTCACCATGTCTGCGACAGCAACATCAACAGCTACATCCGGTTCAAGATCGCTGTCACAGAGGACAAACCCACCATAAAGACATGGGAGCAATCAGAGTGGGCGACCTTGGAGGATGCCAGGCTCCTGCCCCCCTCTGTTTCCATCAACCTGCTGAAAAATCTGCATACGAGATGGGTGGTGTTCCTCAGAAACCTTTCATCATCCGATCTTGTTCGCACATTCATCCACCCTGACGCAGGGAGGATGACCGTCGCCGAGAACATCTGGAACTACTCTTGGCACAGCAGGCATCACATAGCCCAGATAACATCCACCATGGAGAGAAAAGGATGGTAACAGACACCAGATATCGAATCTTTATATTTATTCGACCGTGTATACTGTTACTTCTTAAAAGTAGTGAATAATTTTGTGTGGGATAATTGGTTACACAGGGTACAAGCACGCCGCGTCTATAGCGTATGAGGCACTCAAGCGGTTGGAGTACAGGGGATATGACTCAGTAGGAATTGCCATAGCTGGAGAAGAAGGCATCGAGATCAGGAAAGACATTGGACGCGTAGAGGAAGTTAACGAGAAGGTTGACTTCCTAGAGATGCAGGGAACCTATGGAATCGGACACACACGATGGGCTACCCACGGAGGTGTCACCCAGAAGAACGCCCACCCCCACAAATCAAATGACGGCAAGATAGTCGTCATCCACAATGGAATCGTTGAGAACTACCAGGAGATCAAGAAAATGCTCCAAGAGGAAGGCTACACCTTCTACAGCGAGACCGACACAGAGACCATCCCAAACCTCATCCAGTATGAGATGAGTCAGGGTAAGGACTTTGAAACCGCCACCATGGATACTGTGAGGCAGCTCCATGGGTACTACGCGATACTAGCCATGTACGAGGGTGATAACAAAATCATAGGATCAAGGGACGGATCACCCCTCGTAGTAGGCTTGGGCGAGGACGAGAACTTTATCGCAAGCGACATCCCGGCATTCCTTGAGCACACCAAACAGGTGATGTACATCCATGATAACGACTTCGTTGTCCTCGATGGAAACGAGAACAAAGTACATTTCTACTCACTAGAAACGGGCGAGGAGGTTGAGATATCCATCCACAGCGTTGACTGGAACGTCGAGCAGGCCCAGAAGGGTGAATTCGACCACTTCATGATGAAGGAGATCACCGAGCAGGTGGATACGATCAAGGCAGCCATCAACCAGGACAAAGAGGCACTCTTCAAGGTCGCTGATCACGTAAGAAACGCTAAAGGAGTGTTCCTCGTAGCGTGCGGCAGCAGCTACCATGCTTGCTTAACCGCGAGCTACCTGTTCTCAAAGGTCGCCAAGATGCACGTCAATGTTGTACTTGGATCGGAGTTTAAGAACTATGAGCACTTCCTCACACCGGAGACCCTGGTTATCTTCGTCTCCCAGAGCGGCGAGACCATTGACGTTCTGGACGCGCTGAGGACCGCACGTAGAAAGGAGACACAGGTTGTATCAATCGTCAACGTGGTGGGCTCAAGTCTGCATAGGAACTCGGACCACTCACTGCTACTCAACGCTGGACCAGAGATTTGTGTGCTCAGCACCAAGACCTACACGGCACAGCTAACCGTACTATCCCTTCTGATATACACTGTGGCGGACAGGTACGAGGAGGGCAAGAAGGAGCTGGAGTACCTCTGGAACGAGATATACAACCTTACATCAGCGAACTCGCGTGACTATATCAAGCAGCTCAGCGAGAAGCTAGCTGATAAGGAGCACATCTTCCTGATTGGCCGTGGGTTACAGTACCCTACAGCGATGGAGGCTGCCTTGAAGATCAAGGAGGTTAGCTACATCCACGCCGAGGGATTCAGCGGAGGCGAGCTAAAGCACGGTACCATCGCACTCATCGAGGAGGGTACGCCCACCATAGTGTTCAGCAGTAGCGAGACCGAGAAGGAAATCATCAGCAACGCCATGGAGATCAAGGCAAGGGGCGGGTACATCATCGGGGTCAACCACAACAACAACGAGGTCTTCGACTTCTTCATCAAGGTACCCGACGTAGGCGACCTGAACCCAGTGACTCAGATAATCCCCATACAGATACTCAGCTACCAGCTGGCTGTACTAAGGGGCGCTGACCCGGATAAGCCACGGAACCTTGCCAAGAGCGTCACCGTCAAGTGACCGCTTGTTTTTTACCCTTCCAGCCTTCTATACTGGTCTATGTCTGAGATTGATGACAGGATCAAGACGTGGCTGGAGAAGGTAATAGAGCTCAACATCAGCAAGCCCCACATGTCAGAGCCCACTTTGAAACGGATTCTACGCGATCTTGGGTACCCTGACACCATCGATAACGTCCTGTTATTCCTCTGCGGCAGCTATTACGCCCAGATTCTGCAACAATCCAAAGCATACCATGGTGCGGCGAGGGCTGAGGACGAGCAGGGCGGAATCAAGTTGATGTCCCAGCGAATGGTGGAGATCAAGGAAGCCTACCTTGAGCGTCGATTTGACGTTTAAGATATTTTCAGGCTCTCTATGTATCCGGTGCTCCAGTTGCCGTTGTTCCTCTTTGACTTGATAGTTGAGGCAAGCCAAATGTGATCATATGTTTCAGGGATGCTTGTCTCCTCGTAGATCTCTAAAACGGTGTTTTCGTCTTTCACCGTGATTTTGTAAACAGTGTCGCTTCGACAAAGTGTGATTGAGTAAGGCTTGTTGAATGAGAAAACGTAGGTTCCATGGACCTCGAATATCAGTCTCCCCTTTTCGAGCTGCTCATAGTGAACAGTCCAACCCTCTCCATCCTTTCTGGCATAGATCCATACCCTGTTTTTCCAGTCGTTCCGGAGCTCCCAGAGACGAATAAATCCCCTGTTTAGCTCATCCTCAACCTCGCCTTCCTCGATGTTCACGGTAAATGAGTGTGAAAAATCGTCTTTCGTTCGCAAATTTGTGCCAACATATCTTACCGCTGTTCTGTCAGCTCTCAGCCAACTGACTCTATGTTCATCTTTGGACAGGACGGAGTCTTGATCAGATATGGTCCAATCGGAGAAGCTGAGCATATTCATAGTATGGTTCATTGAGTTGTTATAACTTGTTGATGGTGGACCGGCGAGATTTGACTCGTGATGGGAATTTCTTTTTGGATGTTAAAGCTCGATCAACGGTTAAGTATAGAAAAACGCACCCAGGTTACACCAACGTCATGTGAGAGTAATCGTGATTTTATCATCATGTCTCTTTCGTATCCTTTTTTTCCTCATCGATTGATTTCTTTTCTTTTTCTTCCTCAAGCCGCCTTATGCTTTCCTGAACGTATGGGTTATCGTATACATTTTCCTTTGTGTCATCTCGGTGCATTCTGGTTAATTTCTCAGGATCCATATTGATCTCACCCTGATCAGTACTTTTTTCCTCCTTGATAATGTAAAAAATGGCTGGGAGTCCAAGAAAGGTAAGGAATGCAATACCCAAGAACTCAACTATACTTACACCATAATGCTGACTCGAACGTGAAATAATCACAACAACTAAACCTCCTACAATGATTGCAGCAGACACTTTTTCTTCGGTACTAAACCTCTCCAAACCTTTCACACGTACGCCAGAGAGAGCTAGCTGTATCCCGATAATTGCCAAGATTCCAAACATTAGTGTCTGTCCCTGAAGAGAGCGGGGAAATACTCGTACAAATTGAGTGTCAATAATGATGAGAATTCCCAGTAGGATCAGGATTTCACGTACTCGTAAATATCTTATTTCTTCTCCCATTTGACCCACCATAATGTCCATGGATTCAGTTATCAATAAATGTTACAAGTTATCTTTACATATGGTGGGAAAAGCCAATTTTTTTTCATGCACGAAGGATGATGCCATATTCCAGTTATTTATCTTGAATTTTCTTGGCCAGCACAATGAAACCCGATAAATTTCGCTAGTTAGAGAAATGGTGGGACCGGCGAGAATTGAACTCGCGATCTCGCACACCCCAAGCGCGGATCATACCAAGCTAGACCACGGTCCCAAGCGGAATCATAGAGTGCCTGCCTATTCTTTAAACCTTACCCTGAGAGACTTTTACCCGGAAGTGCTTGTTTGAAGGTCTTAACAGTGTACGTAACACGTACAGGCAACACCGAGAAGGTGGTGAAGAAGGTTCACGAGTCCATAGGCGGTGACGTGGAGCTCATCAAGGAGCCCGTGAACCGTAAGGGAATCATGGGCTGGATACGCTCGGGCAGGCAGAACTCAGCAAGAGAAGCCGCGGAGATAAACCCGACCCAGTACGACCCGGAGAATTATGACTTGGTTGTGCTCGCGAGCCCACTATGGGCTGGCGCTGTCTCGTCTCCCATGAGGGGCTACATGACAACTAACAGCGAGAAGCTGGTTAAGACCGCTGTTTTCCTTACCAACGACAGTGGGAACGTGGATGATGCATTCGCGGAGATCGATGGGTTACTAGTTAATCCGCCAGTTGTTAAGGGATCACTGCAGCGGTCGAAGACGAAAACCGAGTTCGAGCCAACCGTAGAGGCTTTCGTCGAGAGTTTAACCAAGCTCGTCGAGTAAGCTGATCAATCCGTCCTTGGCTTCCGAGTCCGGGAACTCCCCTAGTATCTCCTTTGCCTCTACTAGGAACCCGTTCATCAGGTCTATACACGTGTCGATGGCACCAGATTTTAGTAATATTTTCTTGATGGAGCCATTTGCGTTTTGCTTGGCGTTTCTCAGGTATTCCCTTTCATCTATACTGATGTCTTTGGATTGGAGGGCGTAGATTATGGGTAGTGTCATGTCCCCGTTCTCAAGGTCGCTCCTTGGTTCACTTTCTCCGTTGGTCTCTGTATCGGCTATGTCATCTTTGATCTGGTACGCGTCACCGAATAGCCTGCCGAATTTGGCTAGTTTTCGAACATACTCCTCTGTTGCCCCTACTGATAGAGCGCCAAGTGCGCCTGCTGCCTCGAATAGGCTTCCGCTTTTCAGATAGTTCACCTCAAGGAACTTTTCAGGAGATGCTAGGCTGCCGTTGATGTCAACCTGTTTCTTTATCCCGGTGACCATCTTCAGGCTTGTGTCGCTTAGCCACTCAACGATTTTTGTGTTGCCTGTTGAAGCGGCGTACCGTAACCCTAGGCTTAGTAATGCGTCTCCTGTGATTACGGCTGTTTTAACGCCGTACTTGTTTGGTGTTGATGGTTTTCCTCTGCGGTACTCGTCGTCGTCAAGGATGTCGTCGTGAATGAGGGTCGCGTTGTGGATGAGCTCCAGTGCCGTAAAAGCAGAGGTGGTGGCTTTCCATTCACCCCCTAGCATCTCACATGAGAGAATGCAGATAAGGGGGCGGAGCCGCTTCCCTCCATTTGATAATGCGTATAAACCGGAGGAGGTCAACGAGTCGTCGAGCTCGGAGCTGAGTAGACTGAGGGTCTCGTCTACTATCTTTCTCCTTGACTCGATGTACCCGTTCATTATACCCCCTCGTGGTGTTAGTCACTTATCAACCCCTCCCAATATTTGAGGTCTGTGTGGGAAAAACCATATAGTCGAAGCTTACTGTCTGGTGGTATGAGCTTCGAGGTCTGGATGAGGGAGATTAGGGCACCGTTCCTGCTTCTTGCACCGATCACGTTCAGTGTGGGTGCATCCGCTGCATTCATTGACGGTTATTTCAACCCTCTTTTCCTTGTTCTTGGGTTGATCGGTGTCACGTTGGGTCATATCAGCATAAACGTGATGAACGAGTACTTTGATTACAAGAGCGGACTGGACTTCAAGACCAAGCGAACTCCATTCAGCGGCGGAAGCGGGGTTCTCACATCGGGAGAGTTGGAGCCTGAGACGGTTTTCAGGTTCGCGCTGGGGTGCATGGCGGTGGGAGGATCAATCGGGGTCTATCTGGCCTTAAATTCGACCTGGCTGGTTGTTCCAGTTGTCGCAACCGCTTTACTCACGATCTACTTTTACACCCCTGTTTTCGCCAAGATTTACCTTGGGGAGTTGATGACGGGTATTAACTTTGGACCATTGGTCTCAATTGGAGGGTATCTATCACTAGCGGGAAACTATGGGCCATCCAGCCTCTACGCCGGCATTGTACCGGGGATTCTTGTTGGGACTCTTCTCTATCTTAACGAGTTCCCTGATGTAGACGCGGACAAGAGCGTTGGTAGGAGGAACCTAGTCATCTCACTGGGTCTCGAAAAAGCTGCTTACGGGTATGGTGTACTGATTTTCTCGGTTTATGCATGGATAGCGTACTGTGTCATCACTAATCTGCTGCCATGGACAGTGCTAGTTACATACATCACCCTTCCAATCGGGTTGAAGGCAGTCAAGGGTGTAATCGAGCACAAGGGGCAAGTACCGGCGATCCTGCCGTTCATGGGGGAGAACGTGAAACTTACCCTATCTATGACAGCTTTGACCTCAATCGGATTACTGTTATCCCTTTTACTCTAGACCTGCTCAAACGCTTGCTAAATTCTATAAAGGGGTCTCGGCTGTATAGTTGGTATGCTCTTAAACATCCTGTCTGCACAGGAGATCGAACATTTCCTGTACGTCGAGGATCTTGAGGCGATTGTGTATATCGGCTTCACCCTCGCATTGATCTCCCTAGGCTATGGACTGTATAGGTTCTTCAAACGCTGGACATATGGGGGACAAAAAACCCCTTAGACAACCTCGGGAAACGGTTCACGTCCGCTTTGAAGTACGGTCTACTCAACATCAAGGTTCTTGAACACCCGTTCGCTGCGGTGATGCACTCGTTAATCTACATCGGTATGGCTGGTATGTTCATCAACACGTTCCTGAGGATGGTAGATGACCACAGGATACTTGGTCTTCACCCATTAGTTGGAGACGTATACCTCTGGTACAAACTTGGCGCAAACATAGCCGGTGTAATGGTCACAATTGGAGCCATTCTAGCTCTTTACCGTAGGATAACTAAGGGAACAAGGGACCTTCCAGACACGCTCAGCGACAATGTGTTACTCATAGGGTTCATTGTTGTGATGGTGACTGGATTCATTTTGGATAGCATTTCAACCATGGCTTACAGGACCGAATGGATTGGACCATTCGACCCAGTTGGAACCGCGATGATTCCATTATTTGCATCAATGTCCCCAGTCGCGGTCACCAGCTTGTATCGGGCAACTTGGGTATTCCACCTACTGCTCGTTATGTTGAGTATTGCTATTCTACCATTCAGCAAGCTAAGCCACATCCTCGTCGGTGCTTTCGCGAACACCTTCATGGCGAGGGAAGAGAGCCCTGCACACCCATCAGCGTTCGAGAACCTGATGGACCTAATCGAGGACGAGAACTTCGTGATAGGCGCCCAGAATGCTGGACACACCACATGGAAGCAGAGGATGGACTATGACTCATGCGTAAACTGCGCCCGTTGCCACAACGTCTGCCCGGCAAACCTGAGCGGTAAGAAGCTCAGTCCGATGGAGATAGTGCAGGCAATGAAAGCACTCACCAACGGCGCTGATTGGGAATCATCAATCTGGCCCGAGGGAATCACCCCCGAGGAGATATGGAGCTGCGTCACATGTGGAGCATGCGTCGAGGAGTGCCCACTGTTGATTGATCAAGCTGAATCCATCATGGAGATGAGAAGGGGCCTGTACTTTGAGGAAGAGCTCGTCGAACGCGAGGTGATGCTCATCTCGTCAAACATCATGAACAATGGCAACCCATACGGGTTCGGAAGCCCCGAGAAGGAGGGCTGGCTCATGGAGCTAGCAGAGAAAGGGTTGGCTGAGCTAGCTGAGCCTGACCAGGAGTACGATTACATGTACTGGATAGGCTGCGTTATCGCGTTTGACCCCAACCTGAGAAACACAAGTGAGAGCATGCTTAGGCTCCTGAAGAAGGCTGGTAAACGCGTGGCTATCATGGCTGAGGAGATGTGCTGTGGTGACCCATCTAGGCGTATCGGCGACGAGTTGATGTTCAGCGAGATGGTAAACATGAACAAGGAGATACTGGAGGGCTACAAGTACGGCAGGCTCATCACAAGCTGCCCTCACTGCTTCAACAGCCTCAAGAAAGAGTACAGCCAGTACGGATATGAACTGGACGTTGAGCACCACACTGAGATACTTGGTGATCTAGTCAAGGACGGAACTTTGAAGCCAACAAATCCAGTTGACATGAAGGTCACTTTCCACGACTCGTGTTACCTAGGACGCTGGAACGACATCTATGACGAGCCAAGAGATGTAATCAACGCCATCCCCGGGTCAACCCTCGTAGAGATGCCCAAGAACAAGGCAAAGAGCTTCTGCTGCGGAGGCGGAGGGGCTCAGCTTTTCTACGAGATAGAGGAGGGCGAGAGGATCAGCGCGATGAGGATGGACGAGGCAGAGGCGCTCACACCAGACGCAATCGTGCTATCATGCCCATACTGCAACAGCATGTTCAGGGGCGAGTCAAGAGAAACCGAGATACTCGATCTGGCTGAGTTACTTGAGAAATCAGTCGAGTAACTACCAAAATCTATCACTCCTCTATATTATATTTAGTTGACAGTCTACCATACCATTGCTACCTAGAAACCCTAGCTACCTGCAGTCCTCTAAATCTATAAACCAATATCCGCAGTTTTCTTCATGAAATGGGAAGCGCACACCCGGACCGCCGAGAAGATTCTCGCGGATTTCGACGCCTACCATTTTAAAAAATACGAAAAAGACCTAATCAACGGCATCATACACCCGGACTCCAATGACCCAAAGCCTCACAGTGGAAGAGACGAGGCAATCAGAGACTACATCCGGAAAGCACGGGACCGACGCCTCGACTATAACTCCAGCGACTCTTTCTTCTACCTCGGTATGGCGTTCCACTACATACAGGACTCATGGGTGGGAATGGACCCGGACCACGAGGACTACAAGACCTACGAGAAAATGATAGACAAGAGCATCATCCTAGGGAGGGACGAGGACCTTTTCAGGTACTACCCGGTGAAACGAAACCGTGTGCTAGTCCAGTTCATGAACCTGGAGACAAGACTCGCAAAGCCCGTCAAATCCACAGCTGAGCTATACGAGCTAGCAACAATGCCTAAGCCATACGAGAGCTCGGCGTTCCTAGACCTAAACTTCTCGTACAGGGTATGCTACCGGGTCGCCGAGATGGTTCTCCAGCCAATGCTCAAGGTCAGCCTCGACGAGAGCCTCGAAAAACTCCACTCCGAGTACACCGAGAAGCTTGTAGATAAGGAAAAAACCGAGAAGCAGAGCCTGTTCGAGATGGGTAACTCAATCCTCATGATCGACGGAAAAGGAACATTCGACGGCGTTGACCGATGGAAAAAGAAAAGGACCCTCGACAAACGAACCAACTTATACGCGAAAGGCGGCCACCTTGAGAGACTCGTGCAGGGATACACAAGGGAGGCCGCCGCCCTATCCAAACCCTTCTCTGACTGGTACAACGTCAACATACCAGAACTAACCTTACCAGTGGTCGAACCAGCCGTGGAACATACTCAACCAGTCACCGAGAAGCTGGAAACCACCGCAAACCTACTATGAATTTAGGGAGGAGGGGGTGGGGGAACAAGAACCAACCAAATCCAACCCCCCCAATTC
>CAZPRN010000007.1:71664-160184 GCA_964589605.1 uncultured Candidatus Bathyarchaeia archaeon
AGCCGCAACGGCAGGACTGGAACCCCCCGACAAGGGTGTTGGTGTGGGGGGGGGGGGGGGGGGGGGGTACCCGATCCAGCCCATTCCAGCCTTCTCCACTCAAAAGAAGCCCTAAAACGGCTCCATTAGAAAAGAATCACATATAAAAGTGTAACCCACCATTTTTTGGCACTATAGTAGGCTACCAACTATTTTTTCGCCTTATCCCCAATCACTGGTCCAAACCACGTTTTTTCAGAAAACCTTTTAACCACTCCAAGTGCTTAGAAGCTCGTCGGGGTGTAAACATGACAGGTGTATATATTCTCCAGGCCTAACAGCCAAAACTATTCGACCCCAGAATTCAGCACAATCCTCGAAAACATCCAATCAATAAAAAGAGAGGTAGCTGACTTCCACAACGAAAACAACCGCATAGCGGTCAACAGGTTAATGAAAAGAGTTGATGCACTCGAACACAGCATCCACATACACAGCAGGCAGCTCAACCAGCTAGAGCAGACACTAATGACGGCGGCAAGCTCAAAGCTAACCGAGAAACAGCGAACCATCCTACAGTGGATGACCCTCAACCACGTAGACGACATCGTGTACACGAACCTCATCAAACAACTCAGCGAAGAACTAGACATAGCCGAGTCAACAGTCCGATGGAACCTACGAGGACTCAGGGAAGCCGAGCTCATCAACGCTGGAACAAAGGAAAACAAGGGCGTACCCGTCAGCCTAACCATGATGGGCCGGATAATGTCCAGCTACGTCGAGCCCTAATATACCAGTTTTATTGCCCATAACCTTTAAACCGCGCCTGCCAAAGGAGTCTTTGAGGTTCAAAGATGAGCAGTATTGAAGCTTACATAATGATGAACATCAAATCAGGCGCCGAGGACGAGGTATGCCAAGTCCTAGCGGAAAACCCAAACGTCGAGGAGGTAGCCGTAATCTACGGCGAGTACGACGCCATTATTAAGGTCAAGACAGAGAACATGAAGACCCTTGACGGCTTCATCACGGACACATTGAGGTCCCTGCCTAACATCTTCCTGACAGCAACAATGCTCATCGCCACACAGTACAAGTGAAACACACTTTACTGAGCATATCCTTCTATCCCGTACATTTTTCGTAATAATTCCTGAAACTTGTAGAATCCACCGAAGCCGTAAACTTTATTATCCATCCGAGTATTCATAGGTTCTACGCTGCCCTGGTAGTATAGTCAGGCCCAGTATTTCCGGCTGTCACCCGGAAGATCCCGGGTTCGAATCCCGGCCAGGGCGCCATTCTAAAAATCTAGCATATTTATACGTGAGTATCAACAATAAGCATTAGAAACAACGAGAGATAGCATAAGGAGGAAATAAAGGGAAATTGTTTATGCCAAGAGCCTATGACAGGGCCATCACGATATTTTCACCAGAAGGACGATTATACCAAGTAGAGTACGCTCTCGAGTTAGTGAAAAGGGGAGCCCCAATAGTGGGAGTAGCCAGCCTGGAAGGAGTAGTGCTGGCAGCCAACGAGACCCCGGAGAGCAACCTAGAAGACCCAGAGTACTTCAGGAAGATATACCAGCTGGACGACCACCTGGCAAGCGCCATATCTGGTCTCAGCAGTGATGCAAGAGTCCTCATAGGACAGGCAAGGGTTTACTGCCAGAGCAACAAACTGCTCTACGATGAGCCAGTCGATGTTGAGATACTGGCAAGGAGGCTAGGAGACATGGCCCAGCAGTACACCCAGCACGCAGGCGTAAGACCATTCGGCGTGACAATGATCCTGGCAGGAGTAGACGCCACGGGAACCAAGGTGATAACCACTGACCCCAGCGGAGCATACAGGGGGTTCAAGGCGGTCGCAGTTGGAAGAAAGAACGATGAGGCGAACAGACTCCTGGAAGAACAGTACACGGATGATATCATGCTTGAAGACGCAATCAAGCTGGCCATCCAGGCGATAAAAACAGCCTCGGACAGCGAAGTAACAAAGGACACAGTGAAGGTAGCGGTTATACCAGCCGACTCCAAGGTGTTCAAACGACTCACTGCCGAGGAGACCGAGGGCTATCTCGGTTAAGGCTAGTGCCGAAAATGATCAAGGAACACGCGAAAGCGAAAGATTTCACAATCGTACGCCACCAGACAGGTGGCGAGAAATTCGAGATTCTCGTAGACCCAGACAAGGGGCTCAAGTACAAGAAAGGAGAGATCGGGGAAGTAGCCAACGTGTTGATGGCTGACTTCATATTCACGGATGCAAGGAAAGGAGAAAAAGCATCATCCGATAAACTGGAGAAGATCTACGAGACAAGCGACCCATACGAGGTCGCAAAAATCATGTTCGAAAAGGGCACGTTCCAGTTGAACGCCCAGCAAAGAAAGGAGATGGTGGAGCAGAAGCTCAAACAGATTATCACCATCATCTCCAAGACATATGTGGACCCCAAGACCAAACTACCGCACCCACCCGTCAGGATCGAGAACGCGTTTGAGGACGCTAAGATAAGCATCGATCCATTTATCGAGGCCGAGGAGCAGGTGCAGGACATCGTCCAGTTGTTGAGGTCTATATTACCCATGAGTAGCGAGAACATCCAACTCGCCCTCAAGATACCCGCAGAGTATACAGGGAAGAGCTACGGAACCGTAAAGAACTACGGTACCATCAAGCGGGACGAGTGGCAGAGCGATGGATCATGGGTCGCAGTGGTCGAGATACCGGCAGCCATGCAGATGGAGCTACTGGACACGCTGGGCAAGGAAACGCAGGGAAACGTGCAATCGAAAATAGTAAACTAGGTGGAGAGATGAGCGCAAAATTCGAGACACGCGACATAGTTGTTCCTGGAGACCTCATATATGAAGGGAAGACGAGGACAGGAGACAACACATACAGGAACGAGGGAAACGTGTACGCCACCCGTGTAGGGCTGGTGAACTACGGAAATGACAGGGTATCGGTAATCGCACTAGAGGCAGGGTTCGTGCCACTCGTTGGCGACCTAGTCATCGGTGAGGTTACAGACGTCGAGCTTGGACAATGGAAAGTCGACATCGGTGCAGACAAGAACGCGATACTGACTGTCCCCGACGCGATAGACAAGCCGTTTAGGACATACCTTGACATGACAAGGATATTGGACGTAGGAGAGACCATCGTAGCCAAGATTGTAGATCTCGACAGGAGCAGGACAGCGATCCTATCCATACGGGGACGCGAGCTTGGTCGAGTACACGAGGGCTTTATCATCAATATAACGCCCAGCAAGATCCCAAGACTGATCGGTAAAAAAGGAAGCATGATCAACATGATCCTCCGGGAGACCCGATGCCACGTAACCATCGGTCAGAACGGCAAGATACTGATCAGCGGAAGGAATCGAGAGGACGAGGAGATGGTGGTCATGGTAATCAACAAGGTGAACGCCGAGGCACACACCAGTGGATTGACTAGCCGTATCCAAGAGTACCTCAAGGAACTCAAGAGTCAAAGATAGACTCCCAATTCTCTTTTTATCACAAATTAATCAAAATCCTTTATATTTATAGACTGGTATTGATGCGCAACGGTTGAAGGTGTACTGAAACAAACGCATCTGATTATGGGTTTGGCACTCAACCAAGGAAGATCGAGGAATCGAATCCAAAGAAGCCAGTAGGCAATGGAGACGAGGAAATGAGTAAACCAAAAAGAAAAAGAAAATCAAGCAAAAAGTTCGAGAGGGTTGATGGCAGGAAGGTAGATGAGCTACGACCACTCACTATCGAGACTGGCGTAGTACCAAACGCTGACGGATCAGCGTACATCGAGATGGGCAGAAACAAGATCATCGCAGGCGTATATGGTCCACGTGAGATGCACCCAAAGAGGCTGAGTAAGCCCCACATGGGTGTCCTCCGTGTAAGGTACCACATGGCACCTTTCAGCGTAGATCCGCGCAGGTCACCAGCTCCTTCACGTAGGGACACGGAGATCAGCAAGGTAATGATCAACTCACTTGAGCCAGCACTGTTCCTGGAGCGTTATCCACGAAGCGTCATCGACGTATATGTTGAGATCATTCAAGCAGACGGCGGCACTAGGTGTGCAGCAGTCAACGCTGCAGCGGTCGCTCTTGTCGATGCAGGAATCCCCATGAAGGACCTGGTCGCATCGTGCGCAGCAGGAAAGATGGGAGGACGAGTCGTACTTGACCTTGGAGACCACGAGGACAAGGAGGGCGAGGCGGACGTACCAATCGCGTACATGCCAAAGCTCGACCAGATCACACTGCTCCAGATGGATGGAATCCTCACAGCGGAAGAAACCATGGAAGCAATCGAGATGGCAGTAGAGGGATGCAAGACTGTCTATGATGTCCAACGCGAGGCACTCAAGAAGAAGTACGGCATGGACGAAGCAGCCGTAGAGGAAGCTCCAGACGAGGAGGCAGAGCCAGAGGATGCACCCGAGGAGAAGCCAGAGGAGGCAGAAGAATGAGCAACAACATAGTATCAAGGCTTAAGCGTAAGAAGATCCAGGAAGTCATCTCCACCGGAAAGAGGATGGATGGAAGAGAACTAAACGATTTCAGGGAATGGTCATTCAAGACAAACTTCCTTGAGAAATCCGAGGGCTCAGCAGAGGTCAGGCTAGGCAAGACCCACGTCATAGTCGGCGTCAAGGCCGGGCTAGGCACTCCTTTCGATGACACACCAGACGACGGCGTGCTAATGTGTAACGCAGAGTACACTCCAGTCGCACACCCAACATGGGAGCCAGGTCCCCCACCATACGGGGCAATCGAGCTCGCGAGGGTAGTCGACAGGGGTTTGAGGTCAGCAGAGATCCTTGATATGAAGGAGCTCGGACTGGTATCAGGCAAGAGCGTTTACATAGTCTTCGTAGATCTCTACGTCTTGAACTGGGACGGAAACCTCATCGACGCATGTGGAGCAGGAGCTCTAGCAGCACTGAGGCAGGCAAAGATCCCAGGCTACAAGGTAACCAAGGGTGAGGCAAAGCCAACTGGCAAGACAAAGAAGCTCAAGCTAAGGAGCGAGCCCATCCCTGTGACCTGCTACAAGATCGACGAGCACATCTTCCTTGACGCGACAGCTGACGAGGAAGAGGTAGCCGACGGTAGGCTGACAGTAACTATTGACGCCAAGAAGAACGTCACGACAATGCAGAAAGCCGGCGCTGTAGGCTTCACCGTAGCTGAAATAAAGAAATGCATAAATATCGCTACGGAGAAGGCGGCAGAGATAAGGTCACTTACAGTGGCGAGCAAATAATGGCAAAGAAAAAACGTCTAAACGTCGGACTGCGCGGTAGGGGTGGATCAACCCTTCGTAAGCGCTATGGGAGGATCATGTCCTCTCTTAAGACATACCACAAATGCCCAAGTTGTGCAAGCGTAAGCGTCAAACGTAGAAGTGTTGGTCTGTGGGGATGCAACAAATGCGGCCACACATTCGCGGGTGGAGCATACCAGCCATCCACAAAGCTTGGACAGGTCTCACACAGGATACGTGTGCAGAACTAACCCTTTTTTAAACATCTAATTCTTTATTCTCAATCCATGTACAGGTCAGATAAACCAGTTAAGGCAATCATTAGGATAAAACTAGGCGATGACCTGTTGGAATCAGTTGGAAAGGCACTTAAACCTGAAACTGAGACGCCATCATCTGAAAGATCGAACACCGTCATTGATGTTATTGAAGGTCAGATCGTCCTAGAAACTGATGCCAACGATGTTTCAGCTCTACGTGCAAACCTCAACAGCTATCTACGCTGGGTAGAAGGCATTCAGGGAATAGTGGACAGCTTGGAATAATTCTCCGAAACCCTATATACCGAAGGGCATGTGGTTAATTGAAACCCTAGGTGAAAAAAGTGAAGAACGAACTAAAGAGAAGGCTGAACGCAGGCGAGCAGGTTTATGGAACATGGATCTCAATTGAGAGCCCAATTGCATGCGAGTTGATGTCCAGCCTCGGGTTTGACTATTTTGTAATCGACACAGAACACGCGCCTCTGGACCACCTCATGGTGCAGACGTTGATGCAAGCAATGCGCCCAGACACAAAGACAACTCCCCTAGTACGGGTATGGTGGAACGACCCTGTACCAATCAAGAGGGTGCTTGACATTGGTGCACATGGAATCATGGTACCCTGGATCAACAATGCCAAGGACGCAGAGATGGCTGTCAAGGCAACAAGGTACGCGCCAAAAGGTATCAGGGGTTGTGGACCTAGGAGGGCAGCCATGTTCGACCCTGACTATCTCAAGACGGCAGACGATGAGATATTGATTGTTGCCCAGATCGAGACGGTTGAGGCTATCCAAAATATCAACGATATTTGCTCCACAGAGGGGATTGATGTCGTATACATTGGACCGGCGGACCTTTCAGCAGCCCACGGGCACCTAGGCAATATGGGTCACCCCGAGGTGCAGGAAGCGATAGACAAGGTCTTTGACGCCGCTCGGGATCATGGTATCAGTGCAGGCATCCACCTTGGATCAGGTAAAACCATTCCAGAAAGAATCGCGAAGGGCTATGATTTTGTCACCTTAGGCAATGACATCCTATACCTGAAGGCTGGTGTACAGAACCAGTTTAAGGAACTTGGATTATCCAAGTAATTCCCTTTTTTTCTACTCGTATTCTATAGTAGCCGGCGGCTTCGAGGTAATATCATAATAAACTCGGCTTACATTCGGGCATGAATCGAATATCTTGGTTGCTGTCTCAAGTAACGTTGGCCATGGAAGCTGCATTGCCTCAGCGGTGAGGAAGTCCCTTGTCTTAACCGCTCTAATCGACATTATGAATCCTTCTTTCTCCTTCCTGTCTACAAGAAGCATCAACCTAGTCGCCTCGGGGTAGTTGTCCTTGATATAATTCTTGACCAAAACAAGCTTCTCATAATCTGGAGCTATCGTGCGGTTTCCATTATCAACAAAAGCCATCGTAAGGATGGTTCCATATGACCGCTTCTCGTTCAAGATGCCGGTGGCTTTTTCAGCCAGTGTACCCGCCCTGACGGTACTTTCTGATGACTCCAGTATTTCTGCAGCATCCCGCCTCAACACTTTGAGCTCCTTTGGCATCTCGCCCCCAAAAACAGCGGCGAAGTACTGGGATGGACTGTGTGGAGCTAGTTGCTCTTCAACGATGAACGTGGCTTTCTTGAGTTCCTCAAGCTTCTCGGGGGTAATTTCACCAACTACCCTAATGCTCAATCCAGGTCCAGGGAAAGGCTGCCTCTCAGCTAACTCTGGTGGCGTTTCAAGCTCCCTCGCGACCGCCCTCACCTGGTACTTGTATAATGTCTTGAGTGGTTCGATTACGGTGAACCCATATCTTTCGACGGGGTCTATCCCAATCTGTTCGAGGATGTTGTGCTGTGTCTTTATCCCGCTTGATGTCTCGTCGATATCAGCCTTAATGGTTCCCTGAACCATATACTTGCAGTTTTCCTCGATGGCCGCATCTCTCAGCGTTTGGTAGAACGTCTCCCTGAACGCCTTCCTTTTCTCCTCGGCGTCTGATAGGCCATCCAATGCTTCCATGAAGCGTTGCCGTTCATTCAACACTCTTACTGGAAGGCTCAGGGGCTCAGCTGATAGCTGTGATTTCACCTGCTCGGCTTCTCCAAGCCTCATAAAGTTGTCGTCAATAAACACGCAGATCAGGTTGTCCCCGATTGCCCTGTGTGTAAGGACAGCTGAAACCGTGCTGTCCACACCGCCGCTTACCGCGACCAGTGCTTTTTCGTCTCCAAGTGATTCCTTGATGGCTTGCACTTGGAGTTCAATGAAAGCGGAGACATCCAAGTCCTGCATTCTGCTCACCCCCAAATTGGCTCTGTCTAGCATAAAAGCTTTCCAAATCAGTAATTAAAGTAGTTAATTATGATGCATATCGATTGATATAATTAACATAATGCTTTAAACTTCTATGTTCGTTTTACGTAAAAATCACCAAAAAACGATGCAGGAGAATAGGGTTAAATCGGGATAGGCGGAATATTTCATTGTGAATCTCGTTGGGTTTTGATATCATAATTAAGAACGGAAAGATCATCGACGGAGCCGGAAACCCATGGTACTACGGCGATGTCGGAGTGAAAGATGGCAAGATTAAGGCTATTGGCAGGCTTGGAGACGACTCAAATAGGGTGATAGATGCTAAGGGACTGTTTGTAGCACCGGGTTTTGTTGACGCCCATAGCCACGGGGACTATAACACCTTGGTTTATAGGCAGATGGAGAATGTCCTGCACCAAGGTATCACCACAGTGGTAGCTGGTCAATGCGGCGCAAGTCCCGCACCATTGAGCGATCTGGTGCGAGATGAGGCTCAGAAGGTCACAAACGCTCAACTGCCCGAGGGACTCACCCTCGAACTCTCATGGTCGTCCTTCGATGAGTACCTCAAAGAGGAAGAAAAAGAAGGGCTAGGGGCAAACAGCGCTCACCTTGTCGGACATGGAGCAATTCGATCGGCGGCAATGGGTAACGATGCAAGGGCACCAACCAGTGATGAGCTTAAGAAAATGCGGGAACTCACTGAGGAGGCGATGAAGTCTGGAGCATATGGATTGAGCACAGGGTTGATCTACCCGCCTGGAATCTACGCCAAGACTGATGAGATAGTTGAGGTAGCAAAGGTAGCCTCCCAATACGGTGGTATCTACGATAGTCATATCCGGGGAGAGGGGAGAACCCTCATGGCTGCTCTTGAAGAGGCATTAGAGGTGGGTGACAAAGCTGGAATCCCAGTTCAGATCAGTCACCACAAAATCGCAAGCAGCACCCTTTGGGGTAGCAGCGTTGATACCATGAAGATGTTCGAGGCAGCGCGTAAGCGTGGACTGGATGTCACCGTGGATCAATACCCGTACAAGGCAGGTTCTACCTCATTGATGACCCTACTTCCACCATGGGCTCATGACGGTGGAAATGAGAAAGCACTCGAGAGGCTCAGAGACCCAGAACTGAGGGCAAAAATGAAGAAGGACATAGAGGACGGCATAGATGGTTGGGAGAACTTCGCCAAGGAGCTAGGCTGGGAGAATGTCTACGTCACATCAGTTATCTCCGACGAGAACAAGCCCATCGAGGGCATGAACTTAGTCGAGATCAAGGAGCACCGAGGGGCTGATGACGAGTTCCACGCTCTCTACGAGGTGTTACTAGAGGAGGAAGGAGCTGCTGGAATGGTGATCTTTTACGGCGACGAGGAGGATGTCAAATACATCATGAGTCACCCCCTACACATGGTCGGCACAGATGCAGGATGCTGCACCGTTGAGGGACCGTTCTGTAGAGGAAAACCCCACCCGAGACACTACGGGACCTACCCGAAGATATTGGGGAAATACGTCCGCGAGGAGAAGTTGATCTCATGGGAAGAGGCGGTCAGAAAGATGACTAGCTTCCCCGCTCAGAGATTCGGCATCTTTGACAGGGGGCTGTTGAGACCGGGCATGTGGGCAGATATTACTATCTTCGATCCTGAAACCGTGATTGATACAGCCACGTACAAGGATCCACATAACTTCCCAGAAGGTATACCATACGTCATTGTCAATGGCGAAGTGGCTGTAGACAACGGGAAATACACTGGTGCACTTGCAGGCAAAACACTGCGTAAAAACCAGTACTAATTTTCAATACAATATCCTTATTCTTTTGTAATCGTCTTTGCATCAAAATCACGCTGGTGAATAGAGACGGGGAATTTTCTTGTTGTGGGGGCAGGACTGTCCGGGCTTAGCTTTGCGTTACGGGCAGCCCAGAAGACCAAGGTAACTATCTTATCAAAAACTGATTTAATTGATTCAAACAGTAGCCTCGCTCAAGGGGGAATCGCTGCAGTCCAAAGACTCCCAGATAATTACGCGAAACATATCTCGGACACGATACAGGTCGGGCAAGGGCTTAGCAACAGGAAAGCAGTTGAACTTATGGTCAAGTATGGTCCACTGGAGATCCAGTGGCTCATCGAGCAGGGCGTGGACTTTAGCTACTTGTACGGTGAATTAGACTTGACTCGTGAGGGTGGACATAGTGCAAGAAGAGTTGTTCACGCCGGGGATATCACCGGGTACAATGTTCAGGAGACTCTTATCAAGAAGGCACGTGAAAACTCTAACATCCGAATTGTCGAGGGAGTTATCGCCGTCGATCTCATCATGGAAAACGGTGTATGCAAAGGGGTTTCAACCCTCGGTAACGGAGAGATTGGGGAGTATAGAGCAGATACAGTTGTATTATGCACCGGAGGAGCAGGGCAGATATACGCCAAAACGTCCAACCCTGTTGTCGCCACTGGTGACGGGGTAGCTATGGCGTACAGGGCAGGGGCAGCTATCAGGGATATGGAGTTCTATCAGTTCCACCCATCGATCCTCGACGATGGAGACAGCCCATACTTCCTCATTAGCGAGGCGGTGCGAGGAGAGGGGGGTATCTTAGTTAACAGTGATGGAGAGGCTTTCATGACAAGATACCATGCACTGAAAGACCTCGCTCCAAGAGACATAGTGTCCCGTGCCATAGTAAACGAGCAGAGAAATGGTCAGATTTACATCGACATCAGGGAGCGGGGAAAGGAGTACCTAACCAGTCGGTTCCCCGGTATCTATGCTGAGTGTCTTGAACGAGGAATAAGGATGGACATGGACCTCATCCCTGTATCACCTGCGGCT
The DNA here is from genome assembly GCA_964589605.1 of uncultured Candidatus Bathyarchaeia archaeon. Taxonomy (GTDB): domain Archaea; phylum Thermoproteota; class Bathyarchaeia; order TCS64; family TCS64; genus RBG-16-57-9. Next base: position 82,374 of record CAZPRN010000007.1, read on the forward strand.
CACTACATGTGCGGCGGTGTAAAGGTAAACGAGTACGGGGAGACATCAATCAAGGGATTACTTGCCTTCGGCGAAACCGGGTGCAGTGGAGTTCATGGGGCTAACCGTCTGGCAAGTAACTCGACCTTGGAGTGCATGGCTTTCACCCATTTAGCGAGCGAACGAATACTTCTATCCGATTCAGAGTTCCCAGTTTACACGGTTACCGGGAAGAACAACCCCATTGACCCTTCGGAAGAAGGTAGGGGGCACATCCAGAACATTATGTGGGGTGCCTTCGGGATCATCAGAAAGCTCGACGAGATGGAAAACTATCTACAAGTATTGAAGAAAACCCTCGAAATTACTTGCTCTGAACCAATAGAAAATCTCCATCACTTCTCGGTTGAGGAAAGAAACCTGACAGCTGTTGCAACTCTTGTAGCAAAAAGTGCTGTAACTCGTTTGGAAAGCCGCGGCACCCATAAACTGGATGAGTTTCCAAACCGTGATGACCAGAACTGGCTCAAACATATAGAGATAAAAGAAGGAAAAGTGACCCTAGTGGATCACTAGCTCTACTTGACGTACTTGCCAAAGTGAGCAGGGGTCGCGTGCGGCGGGGGTAGCTCAGCCATTGTCTTCAAACCAGGCTCAGCGTTGATGACGTGTGGAATCATGTTCGTAGTCATCGCGATGGTACCGTGGTCACCGTGGACACATGGGCTGATCTTGTTGTTTATCGGTGGAACACCTTTGATACTGACGCTGTCAAACTCCTCTGGTGCTCCGATATACGCCTTGAAGTCCATCGTGATGAGACTCTTTCCCTTGCTGATACCGTAAGCCATCTGGAAACCACCTGCAGCGTGTCCAGCTGGGACCTTGATCGCGTCACTCGCAACGTCGTGGTCGAAAGTGATCGGTTCAGGCATATCCACCTTGATCTCATCGATCTCCCATCCTAGTGCATCTGCAATCATCTGGATACTTTGCTCAAGACCGACGTGTCCTGTGATCTTGTGATTGTCAATAGCATCCCTGTACTCCTCGACGGTCATTCCGGCTCCTATTTTCTTTTGGAATGGAATCCTACGAGTCGCTGCGTTCATCTGGCGTGCAATGTACATCTCCTCGACCTCCTCGCATGGGCCGCTGAGGAATATCGGCAGAGTGTCCATAAGGAAGCCTGGGTTGATACCTGTACCAAGCATGGTTGCCCCGTACTCCTTTGCGATCTTGTCCAGCTTTTTAGCTAGTTCAGTCGCTTCCTCTTCCACGTATGGGTAGCCAAGCTCCTCACAGGTGCTAACAATGTTTACGCCGTGCTTCAGGATGCCCTCGAACTGGTCGAAGGTCTGTCTGAGGTAGCTCATCGTCGTGTGACATACGACATCTGGCTTGGTCTCCGATAGAACCTTGTCAACGTCGTCACTGATGAGTACACCGATTTTCTCCTGGCCCAGAACCTCTCCGAGGTCCTTCCCTAGGATGGCTGGGTTGATGTCAATCGCGCCAACGATCTCAATTCCTTCCTTTGTTAGGAGGTGTCTGGCAAGTCTCTGCCCGATGACGCCGATTCCGTAAGAAACAATCTTGACAGTTTTCAAGCTAATTCACGCATAATGCTAGTATTTATGGGTTTAAATCTTGTCAAGAATGCTCACCGGTTGTATGTAGACGTGATATTCAGACATTTCACTTTATACCCGCTTAACAGATGGTCAGCCATCACCCCTAGTTGGGGGGAGGAGGAAAAAGAATGAAACTAAACTACAGACGCGGAATGACAGGACTAGAGACAGCTATCATACTGGTAGCCTTCGTAATCACGGCGGCGGCATTCGCCTTCGTTGTGCTTAACATGGGCTTCTTGACAGCAGAGAAGGCTCAGTCTGTTATCTCTAGCGGTATGACCGAGGCAAGCAGCGCTTTACTGATTGACAGTGGCGTTGTCGGCCAGTTCGGCAGCACCGGTGGAGACCAAGCGGATATCGACCTGACCAAGCTTACCTTCTACGTCAAGCTCAGCCAGGGACATGAGCCTGTTGACCTTGATGACAGCAAACTAGTAGCGACCTACACCAACGCTAGGTGCCACGGCGAGATCTACGGTACAAACGGTACCTGTATGACAGTCCAGGGCGTCAACAGCGACGGCGACTCACTACTAGAGACTGGAGAGAAGTTCAAGGTAACTGTCGAGTTTGCAGAGCTACTCTATGACTCAATGGTTGATCCTACACCATCCTCACAGGATGACGTGTACGCTCACCCATACGAGGAGTTCAGGATCGAGCTAAGGCCAGCAGCCGGAGCAGTCCTGACTATCGAGAGGCAGCTACCCGCGGTTTACAGCACAATTATGGTCCTTGACTAAGGTCCATAAACTTCCCCACTTTTCATTTTCTACCATTTTAATATCAATAATCTCTCATGTATGTAGTATTCATCTTCAGACATTTCGATAAATATTCTCAGAAAGACCTCATGTCCAGTTCCCGAAAGGGGAGGAGGAAAAAGAATGAAACTTAAACTAAGACGCGGAATGACTGGTCTTGAGACCGCAATAATCTTGGTAGCCTTCGTAATCACCGCAGCGGCTTTTGCCTTTGTGGTTCTTAACATGGGCTTCCTGACAGCGGAGAAAGCACAGTCTGTTATCTCTAGCGGTATGACCGAGGCAAGCAGCGCACTACTGATAGACAGTGGCGTTGTCGGCCAGTTCGGCAGCACCGGTGGAGACCAAGCGGATATTGATCTGTTGAAACTGACCTTCTATGTCAAGCTCAGCCAGGGACACGAGCCCATTGACCTTGATGATAGCAAGCTGGTAGCGACCTACACCAACGCAAGGTGTCACGGTGAGCTCTACGGTACGAATGGTACAATCATGACCATCCAAGGTGTCAACAGTGACGGTGACTCTCTCCTCGAGATGGGTGAGAAGTTCAAGGTATCTGTAAACTTTACACAGCTGACCGACTCTATGGTCGATCCAGATCCTGGAACTCAGGACGATGTGTATACACACCCATACGAGGAGTTCAGGATCGAGCTAAGGCCTTCAGCCGGAGCAGTCCTGACCATCGAGAGGCAGATTCCCGCGGTCTACAGTACAATTATGGTGCTTGAGTAGGATTAACACCTACCCTTCACCTGTTTTTTTTATGCAACCTTTCTGATTATTTTACTCAATTTTACCACTGGCTCAACGCCTTTTCGTTTGGCGTAGAGCAGTCCTAGGAAGATAACAATTCCAGGTCCTAACCAGATTAATATCAGGTTGAAGGCTTGGTTGAATAGTGCAGTCTCCTCCATGAGTAACCACGAAACAGGTACGATGCTTCCCTGTATCCTCCACCATTGACTTGGCGTAATACCGGTTCTCCACCAGACTAGGTCACATGAGATGGGTATCATTAACAAAACCAGGTGGTAGAGCCAGAACATCAACCCCATGTCGTCGTCCTCTGTTGCTAATGGTAGCGCAAAACACCCTATGTACCACGCGATGAGAGTAATGATCTCAAGGTTTTGATGATTATTCGGTGCTAACCATATCTTGACAAGTACGGCTGGTGCTACGATGAAAGGTACGATACTGAGGTAATTGAAGGAACCCTTTGTCTCCTCTTTCTTCTCGGGAAGTATGTTGTCATAGAAGAAGGATACTGCCATCAGTGCTAAGACAAACCCGAATCCTTTCATGGTTTTGATGAACAGGCTAAAGTATCCAACAACTGGAAGACGGTTCACCACTTTGCCAATAACTAAAGTCTCATTCACAGGAAACCCGTCCGGAAACGCGTTATTATCACCTTTCGTCTGATATATCCAATCGCCGTCAGTTTTAGTACCACCTATCGCCCTGTGTACTATGTACTCGTCGCTGAAACTCGGTCTTAGGAAGACAAGTATATCACCTTCCGGTGGGTCACCAATGTTCACGTTGTCGAAGTTGTCGATGTTCTGGATGAAAATGAAGTCCCCGACACCTAATGTCGGTATCATGCTCTGGCTGATTACAACCATCATTGGGTTTGATGTACCAAGGGTGTTACGGAGAACTAGGGTCCCTCCGTAGAAAACCGCGATAAGCGCAATAAAAGTCCCCGCGTACCTAAGAATCTCCTTTGTCCCATCTTCCATATGCATAGATCACTGGGCTGGTGTTGGTTCGATCCTTGGGTCTATCCACGCGGTTAAGTCTAGGCATAGAGTGGGGTCTCTGGTTCCACCTTTGAAGCACTTGTCAACCTCAGGACAGATTAGACAAGGGCAGCCCTCAACTGAGTCAAGGGTGACCGGTTCCTTCTTGGAGAATAGCTTGTAGGTCCATCTTCCATTGTTGAGCACTTTCTCACGATGGACCTTTCCCTTCTCCTCGAATTTTTTAGCCATTCGGCTGCCTTCTCGGCTGCTAACGTCCAGTAGCTTCCATAGCTCACTCTGGAGTAGTCCTTCCTCTCCTGCGTCGAATATTAGCTTGAGTGCTTTTTGTTCTGCTTTTGTGTTTTTTGGTGCCATGTTATAGCCTCTACTCGTAGTAGATAAGGTCAAAGTCTTCGAGTATCACGTGGAGCTTCTCTACAGCTTCCTTGACCATATCCTCGTGTTTCGCCCCAGTGCATACTAGCTTGCCTGATGCGAACAGTAGCATGACTACCTTGGGTGTACCCATCCTGTAGATAAGACCTGGGAACTGCTCGGGTTCATACATCACGTTTTCCATGATATCCGCAGCTGTCTCTAGGTCGATTTTACCGTGCAGGTTCGCACTGGCTACGATATTCTGAATCGTAATTTTGGGCTTGCCTAGAATGATTATGCCATTGTTCTTTAACTCACGGACAACCTTGTTGACTGCCCTCCGCGCCATCTTTTCAGATTTCGCTCCAGTGCACACCATCTTTCCTGAACCGAAGATCAATGTCGCTGTTTTTGGCCTCTTAAGCCTGAAAACAAGTCCAGGGAACTGCTTTGGCCTATATTCGACGTTCCTGAACACCTTCATTATCGCTAGCAGATCTATCTTCTGGTCTAAACTAGCTGAGGCGACCACGTTTTCTATACTGATAGATAGATCCTTGTCTATCTCATTGCGCGCATTCTCATCCCCAATGTCCACGTCTAAATCATCTATTTCTTCTTCAAAGTCCATATTATTCACCATCAATCATTAAAGTCCCGCGATCTCATCCAACATATCCTTTGGCACGAGGTTTTGGTTCTCTATCTCGATCAATGGGAAGCTGTTCATATTTGGCTCAGACGCTATCTTCTCGCTGTAGCCTACCTCTCCCTTGTAGCTGTTATACGTGATGAATTTTCCTTCGATCGCTTCCTCTAAGTTGACGAGATACGTGAATACCTCACTTAACGTCCCACCTATCACGAAGTATATGTGTTTTCCATCGTTCTCAAGGTGCTGGATAACGTTTGTCGCAGGCGAGCTTGCGACCAGCATAACCAAGTCTCTTATGGTTTTTAACTGGACAAACTTCATGGCTTTCCTTATATATGCTGAGATTCGAGTATTTAAACTATATAAGCAATCCAGTATAGACGCGTTGACCTTTTTGACTCAAGTGAACCACTCCATTTTGGGGTGGAAATTGGATAATCAGTTAAATAACTTGAGACTACTTACTTTGACTTAATGACAAGTGTTGTTTCTCCCACGGATTTCTACGGTTTCAAGCCTGGTACTGATAGAAAGCTGATCCGCTGGGACAAGATTGTTGATTACTTCTACATGCTGGACTCCGCCTCTGACATGATCAAGGTTGTCGAGGAGGGAAAGTCCACAGAGGGGCACCCTATACTTCTCTCCTATATCTCATCCCCGGAGAACCTGAAGAACCTTGACAAGATTCGTGAGGATAGCTGGAATATCAGCCATCCATCAGAGCTTTACGAGGAGGATATAAATCGAATAATCAAGGAGGGCAAGACCGTGGTCGTGATGACCATGAGTATTCACGCCAGCGAGGTTGGGGGGACTCAGGGTGCATCTGATCTGGCGTACAGGCTAATCACAAGTGACGATCCGCTGATCGAGAGGATCAGGGAGAACGTTGTGCTTCTCATGTTCCCATGTGCGAACCCTGATGGACAGGTTATGACAGTTGATTGGTACAATGAGAACCTTGACACCGAGTTTGAGGGCGCTGGTCTTCCATGGCTTTACCACAAGTATACGGGGCATGATAACAACAGGGACGCGCTTACGCTCACACAGGTTGAAACCCAGATAATGAACCGGGTTATCTTGAAGGAGTGGTATCCTCAGGCTTTCCTGGATCACCACCAGATGGGGTTCTACGGTAGCCGGTTCTTCATCCCACCAAACAGCAACCCGGTCAACGAGATTGCTGACCCGCTCGTATGGACCGAGCAGAAGCATTTCGGTTCTCAGATGCTCATCAGGATGGAGTCCGAGGGGCTAGAGGGAATCGAGCAGGCAGCCGTGTTCCCCGCTGACTTCATGCCAGGGTTCAGCCTCGTCTTCCCGTGGCTAAACATATGTGGAATGTTCACCGAGTCAGCCAGCGTCAAAGGTGCAACACCCGTCTATGTCCATTATCACCAGCTCCAGCCTCATTCAAGGGGAAGACCCGAGTACAGGGCAAACATGAACTTCACAAACCCGTGGAAAGGTGGATGGTGGCATCTTGAGGATATCCTCAAGGGCCAGATGGCTGCATCAATCGGTACCTTGGAGGTTGCAGCGAACAACAGAGAGATGATTCTCCGGAACATGTACACCAAGGCAAACCGAAGTATAGAGAAGGGAAAGAATGAGGCACCATACGCGTTCATTTTCCCACCAGGGCAGACCGATCTCAACACTACTTACCGGTTCCTCAAGACGCTGGACGACCTCACGGTGGAAGTGCAGGTTGCAGAGTCCGAGATAAAGGTTGGAGAAGTAACATACCCATCTGGAAGCTACGTCGTGTTTGCTAGTCAGACCGCGAGGCCACTTGTTATGAGCCTTCTACGCCAGACCTATTACAGGGACAATCTGTGGGTCCGTGCTCCAGATGGTTCACCGATGATGAACTATGATTTTGCCACCCAGACGATGGCAGAGTTCAAGGGCGTCAAGATTATTGAAGCAGATGAGAAGGTTGAGGGCAAGTTCAAGAGGATTACACCTGAACCACCTACGGGGGGTTTGGATGGAGTATCCAAGAACGGTTACCTTATAGACTGTAGGATCAATGACAGCTTCCTGCTAGTAAACAAGCTCAAGAAGGCTGGAGTGGATGTACAGAGGGTTCCTTTACCGTTAACCGAATCGGGAGAAGAGTACCCAGCCGGAATGTTTTACGTTCCAGCATCACAAGACTCAAAGAAGCTGGAAAAAGCAGCCAAGGAGTCGCATCTTAACCTGATCCCAGTTGACAAGGCACCGGAGGCGGTTGACGTGAAGCCCCTCAAGGTCGCAATGTACCAGAGGTACTGGGGTGGAAACATGGATGAGGGCTGGACTCGTTGGCTTCTTGAGCAGTTCGAGTTCGAGTACACGACCGTAACCGATAAGGAAGTGAATGAGGGGCTGGAAGACTATGATGTCCTGATTCTGCCCAGTGACGCCCCCGCTATGATCGTGGGTGACAAGGTGGATGAGTACTACGAGAAAAAGTACAAGGGTGCATACACAGCTCCAGTTCTCCCCCCCGAGTACAAGTCCGGAATCGGCGAGGAAGGTGTCAAGAAGATTAACGAGTTCGCAGAGAGCGGTGGAACCGTCCTAGCCCTCTATGAGAGCTGCGAGTACGCCATCGAGAAGATGGGCGTGCCCGTATTGAACACGTTGAAGGAGAAGCCTTCCAAGGAGTTCCACTGCCCAGGTAGCACGATCTGGGTTAACGTTGACAATACTCACCCGCTGGGATATGGTATGCCTAAGAAAGCGTTGATTCTGTTGAGGGGTAACCACGCGTATGCAGTCAAAGCGAACCATTACAACGACGATTTCAAGGTAGTGGTTAGCTACCCTGAGGAAAACATGATGCAGAGTGGCTGGTTAATAGGTGAAAAGTTCCTAGCAAGGAAGGCTGCCCTCATCGAGGCAAAGAAGAAGGAGGGAAGGGTTATCATGTACGGGTTTGCGCCTCAGATGCGTGCACTGACTGATGCCAGCTTCAAGTTCTTCTTTAACGCCCTCGTTGGGTAGGGATTATCTCCCCTTTTTAATCAAAACCTAGGCTGCTCATCTGTTTATCGAGGGGTCTTCTCTCGGGGATGGGCGCGATTTCTTTTCTTCCCTCATAGACGTTATCATCGACGTATAATCCACAGTAGCACATGCCAAATTCCTCAACATCGGGGGTCCTATAGTCACAAGGGCAGACGATATCCTTGTCCTTCTCAAGAGTTCCCGATGATATTCTGCAGGGGCAGCTTGGGTATCCGTACCTCTCCCGGTTCTCCACGAGTCCTTGGATGAGATTCCTTAGTAACTTTGGCTCTGGGCAGAGATGCATTTTGTTTCGCTCAGCGTTTCGCTGGGCGTTCTTCATCAGTTTGTCGTACCAGCTCATAAATCTAGGGCCTCAATGATCTGGTCCTTCTTGTATCCTTGGATAACCTTGTCCTCGTTGATGATTATAATCGGGAATGCAACGGGTAGCTTTCTCTCCTTTAGTTGATCGACGGCTGTTTTCTGGTCTTCCTTGCTACACTTGTCCAGATCGATGTACTCGTACTCGATGTTATTATCCTGCATGAGCTCTTTCGCTTTCTTGCACCATCCGCAGGTGCTTAGCGTGTATAGGAATACCTTGTTCTTGCTATTTGACCCCTCAACGATTGTTGTTTCCATGACAATAACTCCTTACTCAAGGATGATGAATGATGGGTTATAAAATATGTACCTTAACTTCTGTTTGGAAGTTGGATGGTGATCGATGTTCCTTTTCCTGGCTCAGATCTCATGATGATCTCGCCCTTGTGTGCTTCTACTACCCGTTTCGAGTATGTCAGACCTAGTCCCAAGCCGTCCATCTTTGTCGAGTAGAATGGCTTGAACATGTTTTTCATCTCCATCTCGGACACACCGATTCCAGTATCGGTTACGGTTATCTCAGTTGATGTCTCGGTCTTCTTCGTGGAGACCTTTATTGTTCCTCCATCAGGCATGGCATCCACCGCGTTCTTGATGAGGTTGAGGAATACCTGTCTGATCTTGGAGTGGTCGATCATGTGGGCGATGAACTCCTCGTCGTACTCCTTTACGACTTTGATGCCAGCCGGAATGAACACTAAGTGTAACGCGTTATCCATGAGCTCGTTGATATCCTGAGGCACCTTCTTCAAGTTGTGTGCCTCTGTCTGGGTGTGCATCTCCTCAATTAATTCCTTGGACCTGGACAGGCTGGTGTCAAGTATTGACAAGATCTCTTGGTTGGCTGACTCCGATTGACGGAGTAGGTATGCTGCATTACTTATCGACTGAAGCGGGCCACGAAGGTCATGCATGAACCGGGATGATATCCGCTGTATTCCCTCGATGGTCTCCTTGGCGAACTGCTCGTGTATCCTGTCCATGTTTTCCAGCGCGAGAATCCTCTGCATCGCCGATGATACATGGTCGGATAATAGCGAGACCAGTTTAATGTCCTGCTTCGTGAACGCTTCCTCCAGCGGGCTGAATATGCTTATGACTGCAAGAGGTTCCTCCCCGAGGGTAACCGGGACCCCGATCTCGCTTTTCACTGGTCGATACCTGCTGTACCACGGTCTGTATCCCTTTGTTTTCGATGTGTCAGTAAGGTATTGAATCTCATCTGTCCTGATTACGTGTGCCGGGATGTTGTCCTCTCTAGAATCCAAAGTGATTGGATCAAATGTCTCATCTTCATTGATGACGATTATCTCAAGTAACTCGTTGTTTAAGACGCTGAACCCGCTTTGATTGAATCCAAGTACTCTCTCGATGGTCTTAAGAGTATGATACCCGATCTCTTTGAAGCTGTTAGCATTGTTAAGCTTCCGGACGTGCTCGTGGAGTGTTTCTAGTTTGTTCTCGTAGAATATCTGGTCTGTTACCTCTCTTGAGACCTCTAGAACGGAGACAACCTCCCCGTCTTGGTTATGAATTGGTTCCCTTCGGATGTTCCAGTAGTTGCCGTCTGGGCCAAGAGCTATCTCAGTTTGTGTTTCACCTGTTTTGAAGAAGTTTATATGCGCGCAGTCCTCGCAGTCGTTTGAGCAGTACCCTATTTCCTGACATGTCCTGCCCATCACGGCTTCAGGTGTTAGTCCCATGACCTTGGCCTGCGCCGCGTTAACCCATATGAACCGGTTCTCCTGGTCCTTGATGTTAATAGGGTCAGTTATTGACGCTAGAATCGCCTTGTTTCGTTCCTCAGAGTTGAGAAGAGCGGTCTTCATCTCATGTAGGTTTGTGTCATCTCGCACCATCACAAGTACTGCTCTATCTGCTCCCAGAGAAATGTTGGACCCTAACAGTCGTAGGAACCTTGTTTTTCTTTCAAGGTTTGTGAAGGGGACTTGTATGATTTCTTGGGGTCGCTCTCCTCTCATGTGGCTCTGTAGGCTGGTCGCTATCTTTTCTCTGTACTCGGGGGGCATTATCTCAAGCGCATTTGTGCCCAGTAGGCGCTGGGGGTTGCCTAGGCCCATGAGTTGGGCAGCTGCCTTGTTGGCGTAGACGATGATAAATCCCTTGATTACGATGTATGCGTCCCGTGAATCATCGAAAAGGTGCCCAACAAGCTCCAGCGCGTCCCCGGCGGGTTCCATACTTGTCCGTATGTGTATATCCTATAAAGGTTCAGGTTTTTCTGTGCTTGTCTTTTATCCCCGTAACGCGTTGTTCATTTGATAGATATGGGCGGCAAAAAGGAGTACAATGGCTACAAGGCGTTCGATTACCTTGAGGCTGGGTTCGATTACAAGGTCTTTGAGCTGGTTGAGCACCCGAGGATCGAGCCGTTTTTTGTTCCACTGGATAAATCTGAGGAGGAGCGTTTCGAGGAGCTGGTGGAGAAGTGTACGCTGGTGGACTTGCACGAGCACCCTGTTCTCTGGCCCGAGGATATGACTGATGTTCCGGAGCTACATGGGTTGGGGAGGCATTTCACTGCATACGAGGCGTTGAGTAATAGTCACTTGGACTGTGTTTTCGATAACCTGATGGATGGCATGAGCTACGTCACCAGCTACGCTGGGTGGAAGTGGAATGATGTGATACATGACATTGGGATTAGGCTCAGCGACATAGCACACCAGGAGATGGTGACTCACTGTAGGACGGTTCAGGATATCAGGGACGCCAAGAAGAACGGGAAGATTGCACTGGTTCTTGCCCTTGAATCTGCTACTCCTATTGAGAATGAGCTGGACAGGATTGATGTTCTGTATGGATTAGGTGTGAGGAGCATGGGCGTCTGCTATAGTGAGTCAAACATGCTGGGTGGAGGTATGGGGGAGAGCTTCAAGGAGGCTGGGTTGTCTGATTTCGGCTACGATGCGGTGAAGAGGATGAACAAGCTGGGATTGCTTATTGATGTGGGGCATACAAACGACAAGACCGCGTTGGAGACGGTGGAGGCTAGCGGTGACCCGATCTACAATAGCCACAGCGGTCCGGGAGCGATAGCGATTGGACACACCAACGGGGACGAAGTGTTGCATGCTCTTGCTGAGAGTGGTGGGTTGATGGGTGTCGGCGGTGCTGGTCAGGGATTGCGTACCGAGAAGCATCCCATTGGCAGCATTGAGAGCTACATGGAATGTGTGGAGTACTGCATTGACCTGATGGGGGTTGATCATGTCGGATGTGGTCCTGACACTCTTTATGGTGCTCACCAGGAGCTGTACAAGGTGTGGTTCCCCCGTAAGATGGGGCATTACAGGAGGGTTGAGCGGGAGAGGCGTAGCTGGTCTGTTCCCGAGGGCATGGTTGACCCGGGCTACGTGAAGGGCTTGGAGAACCCCAACGAGTACGTGAACATCATGCGGTGGATGATTAAGCACGGGTACGGTGACGGGGAGATAGCGAAGATTGTGGGTGGTAACGCGATCAGGATGCTTGAGAAAGTGTGGGTGTGATTTGGACCAACCACTGGGGATAAGGAAGAAAAAATTCTCCAGCTATCACCCCTACTGTGACCTTGATATGGTGTCTGTTCATTTTTTTGGGATGTAGAATCAACTTTTTTCTTTGTGGTGGGTTACACTTTTGTATGTGATTCTTTTCTAGGGAACCGTTTTTCTGGCTTCTTTTAGTGAAAAAAGGCTGGTTTCGAGTGGAATAGAGTGACCCCCCCTCCCCCTACTCTTTGAGTCGTTTGGCGAGACTGGCTACGGCTACTCCAAGGTCCCAGCTGGACTCCATGCCCTCTTTGTCGTTGACCACATCACCCTTTCCCTCAGCTACCGCGTTGGCGTAGCTCTTGATTCCAGGAACGATCATTTTCTGGCTCAGGATGAACAGGAGTTGCTGGGTCCACACGTTGGCTAGTCCTGTTCGCCTTGCGACGCTCATGGCTCCAGCTATCTTGTTGTCGAACTTGGTGCGCCCGTGGGCTGTTCCGTTGAAGGTGCCGCTACGGTCAATCAGTGCCTTCATCTGGGGTGTCATTGACTCGTAGTAGCTGGGACTGGCGAAGATCAACCCGTCTGCCTTGCTCATCATCTCGAACGCTTCCATGAAATCGTCCTCGATGACACAGATACCCGAAGCACACGCTCCGCAGGCAATGCAGGGTTCCACCTTCTTCTCGGAGAGCAGGATGATGTCTGTTTCAGCTCCGACGCTCCTAGCTGCCTCCAACGCGTTGTTTACAATAATCTCAGTGTTGCCGTCCTTCCTAGGGCTGCCTGATATTCCTAGAACCTTGACCATACGGTATGGGTGCACGCTGGGTTAATAATATCTTAGAAGCCGAGACCCATCTCACAGCAGTTGTATAGCACTGGATGGCGTGGGACATCGTACTTACACCAGATGTTGTCTAGCGCACCCGCGTCCTCTCCAACAGAGTCTATCACACAGTGCAGAACCTCGTGGTTTATCGCCATCTCAACCTCTTCCTCCTTCACGATGACCCCGTTGAACTCTTCAGCCATCTCGTATCCACCGAAGAACAGGTAGTACTGGCCGTCGTCTGTTACTGTCGCTCCGTTGTGGCCCATTATGACCACCACATCATCATGGAAATCCATTTTTACTCAGATCACATTTCGCTGTAATCATCGCATATAAGGCACATGTAAAAGAGATTGCTGATACCGGGTAGCAACTAGTGTTACTGACTAGGAGTTCATATTCCCACCGGGGGTGCTTTTTGCTCTAGTTTTCACCCAAAGTTATGCAAAGGAAAAGAAGCTGAAACATGGATTAAAAAACGAAAAGGGGGCTGTTTTCTTCCCCGCAGATCACTGTTTCGGGATGGAATCGACTATCTTGGTTACAACGTTTTCTATGAACTCGCCACGCTTGTCTCTAGCCGGGTTGTCGTTGCCAAACCTAACGATTACTAGGTCTAGGCTTGGTATGGTGTAGCTGTCGTTTATGTTGTGTCCTCTGGACGCAAAGCAGTCCTTGGGCACTCCCTCCCATTCATCTATCACCCACCATGTGTAGCCATATGGGCTTGGTGTTGATCCATCATCCCTGACGAACCTCTTGGTGGCTACATTCAGCCACTCCTCGGGAACGAGTTGCTCTCCTTTCCACTTGCCTTTCCTTAGCCATAGATATGCTAGTCTGGCATAGTCCCTCGGTGTGCATCTGAATGTGCTTCCTGCGATGGTGTTGTACCCGATTGGGCTGTCTGATTTATCCGCACCATAAGCGTTACATCCCTCGCTTCCTCCGACACCCCAACCGGGCTCATCTGAGAAGTTGAGCTCCCGCGGATCGTTGTAGACCATGTGCTTGTACTGGTTGTCCCTGAGCCGCCTGTCCATACCTATCTTGCCTAGTACCCTATCATAGACGTATGGTCCCATCATCTCACCGGAGATATCCCTCATGGCGAGAGCTGTCATCTCTAGCCCATAGTTGCTGTAGTTGAAACCTGTTCCAGGATCGAACATCAACGTGTGTTGGGCGGGGACTCCTTCGAACTCCCACCAGCCGAAACAGTACTCGTACATGTTCATAGGCCCAGTGTAGTCCTTGTAGTGGTTCCTGTCTGACGGTGGAACCCATGGCTCGTCGGACTCGTGTCCTGAGGTCATAGATATGGCGTTCTTGATTTTGATTTTCTTCTTCCTTTCATCGGTTAACGGCTGATCCCATATGTATGGGATCAACGATTCGTCCTTGCTCTTTCCCACTAGCAGTGTGTCTAAATTCATCTTGTCCTTGTACTCGTCGATAAATACTCCGACCGCTGTCCCGAAGACGGACTTGGTTGAAGACTTAACATCGTTGCACGAGGTGGGTTTCCATGGCTGTGGGCCGCCCTCGCTCCCAGTTATGTAGCTCTCTCCGATGATATGCCCCTTGTAGACCACCAGCAATGCTCCACCCATACCTTTTGTGAATGGGCTCTCGTCGTGGTACTCGTATGCTTTCTTCAGCTTCTCAACATCGACTCCAAGCGACGCTGGATCTCCTTTTCTCCATCCTCCTTCCGATTCCAGGGGAGGGTAGTAATCATCTGACATCAAAATACACCTTAACACGTATCAGTGCATGAAAACGGGATAAAACCTTGGATGGTTAAAGCTTGAAAGGGGCGTCGTGCCCAGGTATAACCAGATCCGGGTTCAGTGCCTTGATCTTCCTGAGACTCTCCACCGCTACATCCGATTCCACGTTCATCGTGACCACAGTAGGAGGCTTAAGCTCTAGTAGATCCTCTTTTACTATGACCGCATCTCCAACGAGGGCGATCATACCTTCCTCGGTGTCCACCAAGGCTGATATACTACCAGGAGTGTGCCCAACGGTTTCTATCACCTTAACGTTTTCACTCACTTGCTCCTCCCCGCTGATCGCTTTAACGTCCATAATTCCCATGAACGCCTTGGTCCACTCAGGCCAGTACAACCTGTCAGTGTACTCCAGCTCCTTCTCGTGGATGATCAGCGGCTTCCCCTTGAACAGGTAGTTAGCCTCGACGTGGTCATAGTGGCAGTGACTGTTTATTACCATGTCAATGTCACCCGGTACTAGATCAAACTCAGCTAGCCTCTTGGTGAGGGTACCATACCGTCCAAGTTGTATTATGCCTGGATCAAAGACTATGTTCATACCATTGTCCCTGATGAGCACCGTGTTTGTGCTTCCGAGGCTGAATACTATGTTATCATAAACCTCATTCACCGTCTCCTGCGGCATTGGAGTGAGGGGCCACCTGATGCTTAGAACAGGGTGACCGTCTTTAATTCCGACTCGGTGGTAGAAACAGTGGACCAGAATATCGACCTTAGCTTTACTCATGAGTAAACCCAGTAAAGCGTTGGAGGTTGATGATAAAAAACCTTAGATGGAAAAGAGGTTACTTCCGGTAATACCCGTGCTTGATAACGGCACGAGCTACCGCGTTGAAGTTGTCCCGTGGCATATCCTCGAATATTGTGCAGCCCGGTCCAAGCATGAAGCCCCCGTCCTCACCAGCAGCCTCGATGGCTTTCCTTGTCTCTTCCTCAACCTGTTTAGCTGATCCATGTCTCAGTGTTTCCCTAAAGTTGAGCCCACCAATGATGCCGTACTTGTCACCATACAGCTTCTTACCCTCTCCGATTGGAGTGTATGCGTGGTCGTCCCAGTTGATTGCCGTTGCAGGATACTTGTTGATCCACCCGTTAGCCATGAGTCCTTTATCCTCTGGGTTTCCCAGCGGTGTGCTACAGATGTGCAATAGCTTGATGGGGCAGTCCACCGACTCTAAAATGCGTTTTTCATACCCGAGGGCATACTTCTCTAGTTGTTCCATCGTGAACTCCTTCCAGATGCGTCCACCGCCTCCGATGCCGATGAAGATACCCGATGCTCCCGCGTCAACGCATGCCTTGGCAAGGTCAATAGATGAAGCTGTGATTGTCTCCAAGCCCTCCTCCAATGCATCAGGGTTGGATTTCATATCCTCAAGGACTCGCTCAGGTGTTCCAATACCATTCATAGCCTGGATAATCGGGCTTGGGATGGTGTAGATGAAAGGCATCGTACGTAGGTCCCGGCTGAGGGTGTTGCAGCACCTGACTGACTCCTTGAGCTCCTTCTTTGGGTCAAGGTACCACAGCTTTGCCCAGTCCTCGGGTTCCTGTACCACGGTTTCAAGGTAGTCGGGCCACTCATCGTTGTTCTTGAACCGTAGTTTGCTGCCCCAAATCCTCGCCATGAACCGGTAGAAGGGCGTCACCTTGAGCATATCCATCTTGTAGTCAAGTTCCCTTAGAAGCGCCATATGTGCCTGCGCAGAGTGCTCACCGTTCCTAGTGCTCAGCTCCCAGCTGTAATAATCCAGCCAGTTCAACGCGGGGAAATGTCCCCAGATGCTCCACGGCACCCTGTCCGGTATCTCGCGGCGCATAACCGCCATCACCCTTTCGTATCTGTCGGAATCCAAAATCAATCCATATGGGTTGGTTGTGTAGCTACTTGAGTTGTTTGGTGGCTGGAAAATTTCTCCAAAATGCAAAGCGCCCAAGTGTTCTCACTTGAAGATGTAGTTCTCTACGAGCCAAAGCCTGTAGTACTTTGAAGCCCATCTTCTTCGTTCAGCGGTTTTCCGTCTTTCGCTTCTTTGGCGGTTTTCCGCTCCCACTTGGGCAATCCTATAGAGGTCTTATTTGTATAAAGTATGTCTCTTAACGGAATAAGGCAACTCGTTGAGTATTTCAATGACATAAACGGGCATTTTTGACACATGGATATTAAGAATGTTTAATCTAGATGAGACATAGATTTTTTTGTTAGGGTTTTCGAAATATTGACTCTACAATTTACCCTATTTTACACGCCTAAAACACTGGATAAAATTATTGACGTTTTCATGCAAAAATTAAACAACTATGTTAATTCTCGGAGTGGATTATATGTCTGAGGTGTCGATTATCCACTGTGTAATGTTAATATCCTCTACACGAACCCTTTGGTATGAAACCTGACAGCTATCCAGAGATAAAGAAATACGTTGACGGTATCAGGTTGATCGACACCCACGAGCATCTACCGCAAGAGAATGAACGAATAAACCAGAAGGTTGACTTCTTCGCCACGTTCTTCCCCCATTACGCCTCAGTGGACCTTCGATCCGCAGGAATGTCTGAAGAGGACCTGATCAAGGTCAGAAACCCGGAGATCTCGCTCGAGGAGAGGTGGAGAC
Organism: uncultured Candidatus Bathyarchaeia archaeon; assembly: GCA_964589605.1. Classification (GTDB taxonomy): domain Archaea; phylum Thermoproteota; class Bathyarchaeia; order TCS64; family TCS64; genus RBG-16-57-9. The sequence goes on from CAZPRN010000007.1 coordinate 99,677, forward strand.
TCTTTGAGCCATGGTGGGAGAAAACCGAGAATACCGGGTACGCGAGGTCGGTTGCGATAGCTGCAAGAGACCTATATGGCATTGAAGAGCTAACCTCATCAACCGTGGTGACGTTGTCTGATCGAATAAAGGAGAAGAACGTCGAGGGGTTATACGAGTGGGTTCTGAAGGAGAAATCAGGCATCGACCTTTCCATCAATGACACCCCACACTACAAGGGAAACACGTTTTTCGCCCCCGTAAGAAGGTTCAGCGAGTTCCTCTACACCCGTGACAGGACAACCCTAGAGGAACTTGAGAAACAGATAGGCAGACCAATCCACAATTTCAAAGCCATGGTCTCCGCACTAAAGGCAGAGTTCGAAAGAACCCCAGACATCGTCGGTGTCAAGATCGGGTTGGCGTACACGCGACCAATATATTTCGAGAAGGTCACCTTCAGCGCTGCAGAGGAGGCTTTCAACGAGATATACAAGACAACAAGGTTCAGGGAGTACGCCAACGAGGATATATGGAAGATGGTTAACGAGCCCATCGCAAACGAGTCATTGAGAGTGGTCCAAGACTATTTGGTTCATGTAATGATTCAGGAGGGTACGAAGAAAGGCTTGCCCATCCAGATACACACCGGGCTGCAGGAGGGAAACGAGAACATCGTGGCAAACAGCCACCCTGAGCTCCTCACGAACCTGTTCATGGAGTACAAGGAGGCACGGTTCGATGTCTTCCACGGTGGCTGGCCCTACTGCGAGGTGCTTGGCTCGCTTGCTAAGAATTTCCCCAATGTGTACATCGACATGTGCTGGATGCACATCATCTCACCGAGCAAATCAAGGACCGCTTTGAGCAACTGGCTGGACGAGGTGCCCGCAAACAAGATAATGGGGTTCGGCGGCGACTACCTGTTCGTTGAGGGCGCTTACGGGCACTCGGTGATAGCAAGGGAGAACGTAGCCCATGTACTTGCTGAGAAGGTAGATGACGGAGTGTACAGGATGGATCAGGCGAAAAAGTACGCCCGATGGCTCCTCAGGGATAACCCTGAGAGGCTGTTTCTTGGAAAAGTTTAGAGGTTGAACTTTTTCACCGTCTCCTCCAGTGTTTTCTCAAGTATCCCGAGCCCATCATCGACCTGATCTTTCGTTATGATCAACGCTGGCATCATTCTGAGTATGCTTGTGCCCCACGAGGAGCCGAGGATCAACCCGTTCTTCTTAACCTTGTCGGTAAAGAACTGCATCGGGTTCTTCTCCGGGTCCTTCTTCTCGTCCTTGTCCAGCTCCTTGAAGACAAGGCTATCCTTGCCCTCCCTGTCCTTGACCAACTCGACGCCCATGAACAGACCCATCCCGCGCACATCTCCGATGATCGGAACCCTTTCCTTCATCGCGTTGAGCTGGTCCATCATGTACTTGCCCATCTTCTCAGAGTTCTCCCATAGCTTCTCCTCCTCATAGAGGTTCACCACGGAGAGCGCTGTTGCGCAGCTGACCGCGTGCCCACTGTACGTGTAGCTGTGCGGGAATCCCTTCTCGTTGAAGTGCTCAGCCATCTTCTCGCTGATCATACAGGCACCAAGGGGCACGTATCCACAGGTGATACCCTTCGCGAACGTGACCACATCTGGTACTATATCCCAGTGCTCGTAAGCGAACATCTTGCCCGTGCGGCTGAAACCCGTCATCACCTCGTCGAAGATGAGGAGAATCTCCTTCTCGTCGCATATCTCCCGGATACGCTTCCAGTAGCCATCAGGGGGCACAACCTGCCCAGCCCAGCTACAGATAGGCTCAGCCATGAACGCGGCGACTGTTTTCTCCCCCTCCTTCTCGATGGTGTACTTTAGGAACTCTGCGCAGAACAGCTCACAGTCAGGGTACTCCTTCTTGTAGGGGCATCGGTAGCAGTAGGGTGACGCGATGTGCTTGAACTCCTCGAATATGCTCAAACCCTTGCTCTGCCTGTTTCGAGCTGATCCCCCCACCGAGACCATGCCATACGTCGAGCCATGGTACGCATCCCAGTAACTGATTATCTTAGGGGCTTCACGGTATAGCTGGGCGAGCTTGATTGCTACCTCGTTAGCCTCTGTTCCGCTGTTCCCGAAGAATGTCTGAGTCAACTCTGGTGCAGTTATTTCTGCCAGCTTCTTGGCCAGCTCGATCTGCGGCTCATTGTAGTAACTTGGACTCGCATAGGCTAGGGCATCAAGCTGCTTCTTGGCCGCCTCGATGGGCACCTTGTTACCCATACCGATGTGAACGTTATACAGCTGGCTGATGAAGTCAATGTACTTCTTCCCGGATGCGTCCCACATGTAGATGCCCTCCCCTTTTGTCATCACGATGGGCTTGGGTCCATCCGGTCTGGGCTCCCAGCGCTGCACCAGGTAGCTCTTCGCCTCCTCCAGCAACTTGTCCGATTTCTTGTCGCTCATAGAATCACAGTTGAACCTAAACCCATGGAAGTTAAAGATTTTTCAATAGAAGAAACTGGCTACCTTGAGTAACTCAAATTTTTTTTGGCTTGCTCCGGGTCCGCGTCATGCCAGGTACTCCATTCTTTCGTGAGTTTTCACAGACGAACTGGCTACACTCCCCGCAGTTGTTATGACCTTTACTTTTCCCACATTCACGTATAACACAGACGTGGCAGTGCTTGTTGAGCAGGTCACTTGTACATCCATGGCACCGGATGTCCTCGACGCTGTACTCTTCCTCGTCCTGTCCTCCCCAACGGGATGCTATCTCCTCTAGTTCGTGGGGGTCATTGTTGATGGTTGCCTTGTACGCGATGCACTCACTGCAGTCCAGTCCACAGAAGGCTATTGATTTACTCAAGATAATGAGAAGTTGTTAGAGGGACGCTAAATGGTTATCCATGAATCTCGGCGTACTCGTGGAGCTTTTTGATATACTCCCGTTTCTTTTCCTCGGGTATCCACGCCCCGTTGAATGCGTTCTCCATGAACTGGACGAGATCATCCTTCGTGTAACCGCTGCCCTCCACGGCTCCAACCAGTAGCTGGTTCATATACCCGCTGTTGAACTCTGCTGGGTCGTCTGTGTTGAGGGTGACCTTGAGTCCCATCTCGTACATCTGCTTGATCCTCGGCAGGTCACGTGGTCCGGGGTATGGACTCCTCCAGGTTGGGCACGCTGTGAGAGTGATGTCTCGCCTGATAAGTTCGTCAACCAGCTCCTGTGACTCTATACTATTAACGCCATGATCTATGCGATCAGTCTGTAGGAGATCGATGCACTCCCATACGTGTTTTATACTGTTCTCCTGATCAACGTCGCAGTGGGCAGTGACCCTGTACCCTTGCTGTCTTGCTTTCGCGTACACCTCAGTGTATTTTCTGGGCGGATTGTCCTTCTCGTAGCTGTCCAGCCCCAGTCCGGTGATGAGATGCCTGTACGGGTACGCCTGTTCCATCATCTCCCACGCGGACTCGACAGTGCGCTCCCGGTTGATACACATTATGAGGTTACACTCCACCCCAAAGTCCCTGTATCCGTCTTTCCTTCCCTCGTCGATCCCTTTGATCATCTCGTCAAAGGTGATTCCCTGCTCGGTGTGGAACTGGGGATCGAACTTGATCTCAACGTATACCACCCCGTTCTCCATACAGGTCTTGAGGAAGGCATAGGTGACATCGTAGAAATCCTCCCGTGTCTGGATGACACTCACGAAGAGATAATGCAAATCTAAGAAGCTCTCCAACCCTACAACTCTACTGTCTAGAGCTTCCTGCACATCCTCAACGGTTTTGAACGGGTAATCCATCCCGTTCCTCTCAGCAAGCTTCAACACGGTTGGGGGCAACACGGTTCCCTCAATGTGTACATGAAGCTCAGCTTTTGGCAAGCCCTTGATAAAATCACGCATCTCATCCATTACAGGGGACATTTCCATCAAAGAAGCATGGACTGGATATATGTTTAATCATCTCTTATCCGGATACCTCTTTATACAAAATCAACACCATTTTCTCCATGAAACCCGAGCTATCATCCAAGATTCGAGAGCTTATGAAAGAGCTAGACATCCCCGGCGTCGCCGTTGGAGTCTACGACAAAGGAAAGGTATCTACCCAAGGATACGGCGTCACAAACCTTGACAACCCGTTACCAGTTGACGACGACACGTTGTTCCAGATAGGAAGCATAACAAAGACCTTCGTTGGTACCATGGCGATGATGTTAGTGGAGCAGGGAAAACTCGATCTGGATAAGCCGGTTAAGGAATACCTACCTGACTTCAAAGTACAAGACAAGGAAGCCACCGAGAAAGCCACTATTCGCCACCTGTTTACCCACACAGCCGGGTGGGTTGGCGACTGGTTCCCATCGGGCATCAATCAGGGACCAGAGGCAGTCAAGGATTACGTTGAATCCATGAAGGATGACCCCCAGTTCAGCAAGTTTGGCGTGTACCTGAGCTACAATAACGCCGGGTATGGGGTAGCTGGCAGGATCATGGAGGTGGTCACGGGCAAGGTTTTCAGTGACCTCATCAGGGAGATGGTATTCGAGCCCTTAGGCATGACGGACACATACATCCTGCCATGGGAGATGATGACCAAACGTTTCGCGTCAGGACACGCGCCCGGCGAGAATGGGGTAGATGTAACTGACCCTTGGTTCATAGGCAGGGCATCCGGACCAGCAGGAGGAATAGTCTCAAGTGTACGTGACATGGCGAAGTACATCAAGTTCCACCTTGGAGATGGAAATGGGTTGATCTCCAGGGAGTCACTGGACGCCTTACACACTCCTCAACACGAGTTCGCCCTAGGTCACAGCATCGCGCTCACATTCTGGGTGGACGCGTCAAGGACCGCGACTTCAATCGGCCACGGTGGAGGAACAGTGGGACAGATTAGCCTTCTCACTATTGTGCCCGAGCACGATTATGGGGTGATCTTGGTTACCAACTGCGCCACAGGAAGGATGTTCAACCCCAAGATAACCAACCTGGTACTCAATGAGTACCTCGGAGTTGAGGTCCCAGAAAAGAAGATACTGGAGCTATCCGATGAGGAGCTGGAGGAGTACACGGGAGAGTACGAGGCAAAGCTCTCAGCCGTCAAGATCGAGATCAAGGACGGCAAACTAGCCATCAGCCCGAAGTACCTAGGTGGCTTCCCCACGGAGGACGACCAGCCTGAGGAAACCGAGTACGGCGAGCCAGCCAACTATGGCTTCTACCAGAAAGACCAGATCAAGGGAGTGGACGAGGCCAACGCCGAGACCATAGCACAGTTCTACAGGGACGAAAACGGTAAAGTCTCAATGATCAGGTCCGGGATGAGGCTCCACAAGAAGCTCTAATAATCCCCTGTTCTACTTTGTAGGTTTATATCACAAAACTGTAACCTCTATGTGAATCATAGATGTTCAGGGGACTTGCACGATTAACTTCGATACTCCTCGGAGTGATGATAGTCGTATTAGCGATTCAGTATAGCTCACTCTCCAGTTGGAAGTTACCGGAAGAAAAGGAAGTTCCCGCAATCATAGGAGGAGTACCGGTAGCTAACTGGTCTCTAGCTCAATCAACGACACTGATCTATGAGGGCCTAGTAAAACAAGAGGACGATCCCTATCACGACTGGGAGTCCGATCCATCCGGACCAAAGGTGCTAAGTCTAGACCTGCTTGACCCACAAACAGGGTACGTTGACACATTCATACTCACCACCCAAAATGGGGGGTTATTCCGGTTTTTCCGAGACGAAAACAGGCAGCATGAGATATGGAGCTACCGTGGACCTAAACCAGTCAAGATAAGAGGAAAACTCGGGAACGGAACAGATGTCAACGGACGTGGCTTCAAGCAGCTGTCCATTACAGCGGTCGCTTATTCTGATTTAGGTCAGTGGTACGAGGGAACTCTGAGCCGTATGAGCGTAAACTATGGGAGCTACAGTTTCTACAAATATGGACGTGTTCGTGACAACCAGGAATCGATGGTGCTAACTCTAAGGATAGAGGAAGGAAATGAGATTATCGATATTCCACTCGCCTCACACGAGGGATGGATATACAGGATACCTTTCTGTGGCACTAGTCAACCAATAGCCAGTTACAGGTTTAACCAGTCCGTTAAAATCCATGGATTGATGATGCCATTTGTCACTAACAATGGAATAGATGAGGCGTTGATGATATTCGACGTAAAACCCCGATAATCCAAAACATGAAATAACCTTTTCTCACTCCTATTCCCTATGAACTCATCCCGCGTCATACTTGAGATGCTGAAAAACTACGAGGTGGAGCACGTTTTCGGGCTCCCCGGAGAGACAACCCTGCCCCTGTACAAGGAGTGGCTTGACTATCCCGAGATCAAGCACATCATGGCAAGGGATGAGCGTAGCAGCGCATTCATGGCAGACGGATACGCCCGTTTCACCAACAAACCCGGCGTATGCGAGGCACCCAGCGTAGGCAGCACACATATCCTGCCCGGGGTAGCTGAGGCGTACAAGGGATCACTTCCCGTGGTCTTCATGACCAGCGACATCCCGCTGCACATGGAGAAGCGCAACATGCTCACCGGGCTGGACCAGACCAGCATGTTCAGCGGCATCACAAAGGAAACCTACACCATCACCAACCCCGACCAGATACCCCACACCATCAGGAGAGCGTTCAGAGTTGCAACCACTGGCAAACCCGGGCCAGTCCACATCAGGCTACCATACGATATGCTGCAAGGAGAGACCATCAACCCGGAGCTTTACACCCAGAAAGACTTCACAAGGTACCCCGGACATAGACCTGTGGCTGAGACATCAAAGATGGTTGAGGCACTGAAACTCCTGGGAGAAGCGGAGAACCCGGTCATTGTTGCCGGTCAAGGTGCATTGTACAGTCAGGCATGGGATGAACTGGTCGCACTATCCGAGATGTATGCAGCGCCAGTCGGTACCACCATAAACGCAAAGGGAACGTTCCCCGAGAACCATCCGCTGAGCCTCGGAGTCATCGGAGCAAGGGGAGGTACAACCCTCAGCAACAAGGTCCTATGCGATGCTGACCTGGTATTCTTCATTGGCAGCAGCACCGACTCAGCTGGCACGGACAGGTGGAGCGTTCCAAGCTGTGACACTGAGGCAAAGATCATCCAGCTGGACATCAGCGAGGAGGAGACGGGAAACAACTACCCAGTTGATGTCATACTCATTGGAGACGCCAAGGCAACTATCGCATGGATGCTTGAGCTGGCAAACCAGTCACCCAAGGAGATGACCGAGTTACCTCGGATTCAGGCATTGATCAAGGCAAAAGAGGAGCACTCAGCCTACGTTGCGAGCCTTGCGGAGAGCAACGAGAAGCCCATCCACCCGGTCAGGTTCATCAAGGAGCTACAGGACTCGCTGCCCAAGAAGCGTTGCCTTGTTATGGACGTTGGAACCAGCGCCATTTACACTTCGACCTTCTACAAGGTGCCCGAGGCGGGACGATCAATGGCTTACAATTTCGCCATGGGCAGCCTCGGGTACGCGTTACCCACAAGCGTCGGCGCGAGTGTTGCCAGACCCGACCACTGTATAGCCACACTTGTGGGCGATGGGAGCTTCGGCCTTGCAGCCGCTGAGCTTGAAACCATCAGCAGGATGGGCCTGAACAACAATATCATAATAGTCAACAACAGCAGCTTCGGGTGGATCAGGGCCGAGTGGAAGCTCAGCTACGGTGACGAATACGTGGATTTCGCCACCAACTTCAAGGAAGTGGACTACCCCAAGATAGCCGAGGGGTTCGGGTTGAACGCCAACAAGGTCACCAGCCCAGATGATCTATCCAGTCTACGCGATTTGTTCAGCAGCGATGAACCCAGCTTCACCGAACTAGTACTTCAACCCGAGGACCAGCTTGTGCCCCCAGTACCCGTCTGGATACGGAAAGCCGAGAAGAAAGGCATCCGGTACATCAAGTAGAGCGAGTCAACTTGAACTTTGAGAAACTAGCTCAAAATGTACATCCGGGTGGAGAACTTGTCGGGTATCAATCCCTAGAAGGCGGGATTTCCGCGCAGATGTACCAGGTCACGGTAAGAATCAATGACACTCACCGGAGGTTCGTTGTCAGGGTTCCCCGAGATAGGATGTTCAAGGGCTTAACGGCCGCCGCATACGAGTACCAGGTGCTTGATCTTCTCCAGACGAGTGGAGTGCCAGTCCCATTCCCGCTGCTTCTCGACGAGACCCGGAGTATACATGAGACACCGTACCTGGCTGTAAGTTTCATCGATGGAACCCCTGACTACAACGCTGACATTGAGCCTGGGATGATCGAGCAGATGGCGGGGACCCTGGCTGATATCCACCTCGTTGATGTACCAGATGCGTCTTTCCTACGTGGGATGCCCGAGGATATACCTGAAATTGAAAACATGAACAGACAGGTTCTCCTCCACGGCGACTACTGGCCCGGCAACAATCTTTGGAAAAATAGCGTGCTTCAAGCAGTGGTGGACTGGGAGGATGCATCAATCGGAGACCCCCTTTACGACCTAGCGATCACTCGTCACGACGTGTTGATGATATATGGAGCAGATTCGATGACTTTGTTCACGGAAACCTATCAAAAAGGAACAGGTTTCATACTCACACATCTACCCTACTGGGACCTTTACGCTGCTGAAAGGATCAGAAAGATGCTTCCCGACATCGTAGGTGGCTGGGAGGAGCTGGGTCGCCCAGATCTAACCGAGAAGAAGATACTATCGTCCCTAGACTATTTCATAGATGAGGCGAACAGCCGGATATCATAACATCTTTAGGCTCGTCTACATCAATCAAGACGCGATGGCAAAGTTTCCGGTAACCCAGGCGACTAAACTACTCGACTCAATGGATGTCGAGTACACAAAGCATCTGTATGATTACAAGAAGTCTGGGGCTGTCGCCGCAGCAGAGTTGATGGGGTTACCTGAGCACGCAATGATCAAGACACTGGTGATGGAGACTAACGAGCGAAAACCTTTGATCATGCTAATGCATGGGGAGAAGGAGACTAGTCTGAAGGAGCTTGCGAGACAGCTGGGCGTAAAGAATGTATCAACGGTCAGCGTCAAGGACGCCCAGAGGTACACAGCGTATATGGTGGGGGGCATCAGTCCTTTCGGAACCAGGAGGAAGCTGGATGTCTGCGTAGAGGAGACGATCCTTGAGCTTGACTACCTTTACATCAACGGTGGTAGGCGGGGATTCATTCTCGGTATGACCCCAGACGTTCTTGTCAAGGTGCTAGGACCGAAAACCGTGAACGTGGCAAGGTAGGGTCATTTGCGCACCAGTTGGTGCACCTTGTTCTATATGTGGGTAATAACTGTGAGTAATGTTATGCATTTAACCCAGAAAAGGTTGGAATGCTTTTTAAACGTGTAATGGATAAGCAGGGGCATCAGGGGATTATCCTTGGAAAAATACGAGAGCATACTCATCAAGAACGGCATCCTCCTCACCATGCAGGGCGAGGGCTGTGGCTCAATCATCGATGGCGCCTTAGCCATCGAAGGCCAGGACATCGTAGCCGTTGGAAAGACAGAGGACGTTGCAAAGGAGTACGGCAACGCAGAGTACATCATCGATGCGAAGGGCAAGGCAGTTCTGCCGGGCTTTGTTGATGGGCACATCCACACAGGGCTCAGCCTCGTAAGGGGCGAGGCACAGGACGTGCCGGAGATCGAGTGGATGCTTAAAACAATGGCACCGTTCACCGACTATTTCAAGCCCGAGCACAGTATCAAGGGCTCAAGGGTTGGCGTACTGGAGGCGTTGAAGGCAGGAACAACTACGTTCGGTGAGATAGGTGGAAATATGACGCCAGTCGCTGAGCAGGTCTTCGTACCGGCGGGCGTAAGGGCTAACCTAGCTGACACAATAAACCAGATCGGACCCGAGAGCCGACCGGATCCACACAAGCCCTATATCTTCTTCGAGGACATCGGCGAAGCCAAGTTCAAGTCTGGCGTGGAGCTTGTAGAGAGGTACAACGGAAGGGGTGATGGCAGGGTCTCAGCTATTCTCAGCCCGCATGGCGCTGATATGATGGACAAGGATCTGCTTCTCAGGGTCAAGGAAAAAGCCAAGGAGCTAGGCGTACTCGCCCATATCCACGTCGCTCAAGGCGGCAGAGAGGAAGTGCAGATGAAGATGCGGTACGGGATGACCACCATCAAGTTCCTCGACAGCATCGATTACCTTGATGACCAGTTAATTGCGGCTCACTGTCACCAGACAGAGGACGCAGAGGTTGTGCTACTCGCTAAGAAGGGTGTAAGATATGCATCCTGTCCTGCAAGTATTGGACTCATAGACGGCATCACACCGCCACTGGGTGTCTTCCTCCAAGCAGGAGGAAAACACGCTACCATCGGTAGCGACCAGGCACCCGGCAATGGACACCATAACATGCTTGTGGAGATGAAGGTGGCGGCACTGCTAAACAAGAGCAGACACCGTGACCCAACCGTGTTACCAGCTTGGAAGATGATGAGGCTTGCAACAATTGAGGGAGCCCACGCGATTGGACTCGGCGATAAGATAGGCAGCCTAGAGGTTGGAAAGAAAGCCGACGTAATATTGCTTGACCTAAAGGTTCCCCACATGACGCCAATCATTCACAGACCAGTTTTGAACATAGCGCCCAACATCGTGTACAGTGCACGAGGAGACGAGGTGACTGACGTAATCGTCAACGGTAACCTGATCGTAAAGGGCAAGGAATGTCTGACGATGGATGAGGGCAAGGTCATCGAGGAAGCTCAGGAGGTCGCATGGGAGATTTGCGAAGGAGCAGCCGATGGCTTTCTTGAGGCAGACGGCTGGCTGGCGCGCGAGGTCAAGCGAGGTCTCTACTAATTTCTTTAAGCTATGGGACCAAATTCTGTCCCATGAGGCACATATGGGACGCCAAGGTCCCCATGCGGGACGGCGTAAACCTGTCCGCAGATATTTATCTACCGGATTATGAAGGCGAGTATCCGACAGTAGTAATCGGAACACCGTACGACAATACGATGAAGAGTCACGTGGATATGGCTATCTTCTTTGTCCAACACGGGTACAGTTTCGTGGTCTACGATGTAAGAGGTAGGCATGACAGCGAGGGCGATTTCTACCCTTTCTTCAACGAGGGAAAAGACGGGTATGATATCGTTGAATGGGTGGCTGCTCAACCATGGAGTACCGGCAAGATTGGGATGATGGGTGGGAGTTACCGTGGCTGGATACAGTGGGCTACTGCGAAAGAGAGGCCGCCACACCTCACCACGATGGTTCCAACTGCGACGGGAGGTAAATGGCTTCAAGAGTTCCCGTTCTTCAACGGGGTTCCTTGTCTCTGGATGTTTGCTTGGATGAATTTCGTTGGCGGTAAGACCAACCAGAACACTGCAAGCTACTCAGTTGACTGGGAGAAAGTGTTCAAGACTCTGCCATTGAGTGAGCTACCAAAAGCTCTTGGAAGGGAGGTACCTGCGTGGGAGGAGTGGATGAGTCATCCAGACCTTGATGAGTTCTGGAAGGCAATCTCGTTCAGGGGGGAGGACTTTAAGGGCATAGAGATTCCGGTTCTGCACATCACTGGTTACTATGATGGTGACCAGCCGGGGGCTCTTCACTACTACAAGGGAGCGGTGGAACACGGTCCATGCCCAGACCAGCAGTACATGTTGATGGGTCCATGGGACCATGCAGGCACGAGGTTCCCAAAGCGAGTTCTTGGGGGAGTGGATTTCACAACCGAGAGCCTTATGGAGATGAGGAAAGTGCATCTGGAATGGTTCAACCACTGGCTGAAGGGCGAGGATAATCAGGTAAAGAACTGGCCTATAACCAAGTACTATCTAATGGGGAAAAACAAGTGGGTTGAATCAGACAAACACTGGAAGTTAACTCCAGAAGGCAGTGTATGGAACCTTACAAGCGGGGGAAACGCGAACACACTACAGGGTGATGGGGTATTGACCAAAGACGAAGTCGAAGATTCATCGGACACGTACATCTACAATCCCCTCAACCCTGTGATGCCGTCAACTGGCTACGATTTCTATGGCTCAGCCTCAGATAATCCCCTCGACCAGAGGTACCTTCTGAGACGTGATGATTTCCTGGTCTACACTAGTGCCCCCTTGAAGAGTATAGAATCCATAGTTGGACCTCCCACAGTTGAGTTATTCATCAGTAGCGACTGTCCAGACACGGATTTCTTCGTCAGCCTTCACGATGTCCACCCGGATGGTAGGAGCATAATGATCTCCCGTGGGCTTCTCAGGGCAAGGTATAGAGATGGACTTGATAGACAAGTCTTGATGAAAGAAGGTGATGTCTACAAACTTTCCATCCCTATGGATTCCACGGGAGTTGTTCTGTCACCAGGTCATAGGTTGAGGTTGACTGTTACAAGTAGTGAGTTCCCTCGATATGCAAGGAACAACAACACAGGCAAACCATTCTACACTGATGAAGAAGTTAGGAATGCATCAAACAGTGTATATCATGGTAAAAAATACCTCTCTAGGGTAATCCTACCCTAACCTACTCGAACAGGTCATTTGATTTCCATATTGCGAGGATCAGTCCGGCTATAATAGCCAACGCATAATGGTATGCGTTGAATGAGAGTAGCTGGTTGACGAACTCGGTCAATAAAAGGTCTCCTAGTGTGGAGTCCTCGAAGTACAGTCCGATGAACGGCATCGTTGAGACCAATGCACCGATGAACTTTCCGATGAGGAATCCTAAGATGAACTGTATCCCCATTTCACCGGTTACAATTTTGGACATGTTTACATGGAACCAAGATGAGTATTAAAAACTAACCCATTTCGAACATATATATCGACAAAAACCTATGATTTGGGTAAAACGCGTTACCTGAGATCGGGTTTATCATAATTCTTTAAACCTACCGGATGTAAATACCGGGTATGAGCTGCGGAGGATGTTCAGGGAAAGGCTGCTGCAGCAGCGGGGTAGAGGTAGAACATGAAACAGTGGACATCAAACATAACTCACTTTTCATAACCTTCAAGGTGTTCCCATTGAACACCAACGTAACGATATTTTCTTTAAAAAACTAGAGGAATTTTCCTATCAAGGACGCTAATCCCTGCTTGCCGACAGCACCAACTGTCTGACCGACAGCAGTACCGCCCTTGAACACGATAAAGTTAGGTATACTCATCACTCTGTACTGGGACGCTGTCGCCCTATTCTGGTCAGTATTCAGCTTTGCGAAGTAAGCCTTGCCCGTGTATTCTGCAGCCATCTGGTTCACGATTGGACCCATCATCTTACATGGACCACACCATTCCGCCCAGAAATCAACTAGAACCGGTTTGTTGGCTTCAGCGATTGCCTTCTGGAAATTTATGTCCGTTAAAGTCATAATCTGACCGTCCTTCCAGAAACCTGTGCTCTGCCTCTCCTGCGTCATCATCCGCTTGAGCATATCCTGTTTTATCTTCTCAAGCTCCTCATCTGAACTCATCGAAGAGAATCAGCCGAGGCAGGATAAATAGGATTCCAAAGATGATTAGAAAAAATAAGCTATTTTTTCAGGCTCTCAGCGTAATCCGGGCGAGTGCTGTTGTACTTGTGTGCACCCACCGGGTCGTTCGTGATGAGCTTGAGGTACTCCTCGCAGCCCTCCCAGTCACCCGCCTTCTCATGGGCTTCGATATAGTTCTGGGGCATAGGGTGTGTACCGATCTTAACCGGTAGTCCAACGACGTTCTCGATGTATGTCTTGTGGTCTTTGATGTAGGGGCACGGGGGGTATCCCGCTAGGTAACATGAGGCTAGGTAAATTACCTCGGCTCCGTACTTTTTCATGTCGGCAGGTGCAAACTCCAATCGCTCACCGGGGCATCCACCACAGGCCATCCAGCCAACTATCTCAACTGGCTCGTCCTTGTACTCCCTGAACACTCCGTCCTTCTCGATTGCTGCCTTGAAGCACTTGTTTCCGGTGCATTTCCGGTTCCTGTCACAGATCATGATTCCGACTTTGACCATATAAATCACATATGGTCGTTAGGCAAGCCTAAAAACATACCTCCGGGGTTTGATGCTCAGGGTTTTTATTTAAGGCTGAGTAAAACGTTCCGCGAGCCTTGTCCGAAAAGAACGCGTTTTCTCAGCTCTGCCGACCTGTAAGGAGGCTTATTCAAGAACGTGGGTTCGAGAAACCCACCGAACCCCAGCGAAAGCTAATCCCTATCATACTTGAGGGAAAGGACGTGTTACTCATCTCGGCAACAGCAACGGGAAAGACAGAGGCAGCCACATTACCTGTGCTCCACCAGTTCCTATTGAACGGTGGAAAGCAGCCCGGAATCAGCATCATCTACGTGACTCCACTACGGGCGTTGAACAGGGACATACTAGATAGGATGACATACTGGGCGAACAGGCTGGACATGAGGCTTAGTGTACGCCATGGCGACACCAGCCAGAAGGAGAGAAACTATCAACGCTTGAGCCCACCGGATATGCTCATCACCACACCTGAAACCCTTCAAGCCATACTTCAGGGCAGAACGATCAAAAACCATCTGAAAACAGTCAGACATATCATTATAGACGAAATCCACGAGCTCGCGGACAACAAACGTGGCAGCCAACTCAGCCTAGCTCTTGAGAGAATCAAGGCGATAGCAGATGAACGCCCCCAGATGATCGGGCTAAGTGCCACCATCGGGAGCCCGGATAAGGTTGCACAGTTCCTCGTTGGTGAGGATCAGCCAGTTGAGATAGTGCAGGTCTCAGCCCTCCGAGACACCCGGTTAGAAGTGGTTTTCCCGAAACCTGAGCCCGAGGACTATGAGCTATCCCAGAAGCTATTCACCCACCCCGAGGTGGCTGTACGGCTAAAGGTGATGAAAGACCTTATCGAGGACCACGACACCACACTCATTTTCACAAACACTAGGAGCACCAGCGAGGCACTCACGAGCAGATTCAATATCTGGGACACGGATTTCCCGTTAAGCATCCATCACGGCTCACTCGCCAAGACAAGCAGGATAGCAACCGAGTCAGGGCTCAAGAGGGGCGACCTGAGAACCGTTGTATGCACAAGCAGCCTGGAGCTGGGCATAGACATAGGCAGGATTGATCTGGTTATCCAGTACAACAGTCCAAGACAGGTTACTCGACTGCTTCAGAGGGTAGGGCGTAGCGGTCACAGCATCGACGAGGTCAGCAAGGGAGTTATCGTAGCCTTGAACAGCGATGACGCCATGGAGAGCATGGTAATCTGCAGGCGTGCTCTTGGCGAGATTATGGAGCCGTTGATCGTTCCAGAGAAGCCGTTTGATGTATTGGTGAACCAGCTCGTTGCTGAGATCATGCAGCGGGGCAGACTGTACTTCCTTCAGGGCCAGAAACTGTTCTCAAAGGCATACCCATACAGGGAGTTGGAGGAGGAGGACATACTCAACGCCGGTCGTTACATGCATGACAGGTTCCCTCGGCTCGCATGGCTGAGCGAGGAGGATGAGGTTATCATCAAGCCACGTGGCTCCACGAAGACCATGTACAAGTACTTTTTCAACAACCTCTCGATGATCCCAGATGAGAAGACGTACCTGGTCATGGATACCGAGAACGATGCAGCGGTTGGAATACTCCAGGAAGCATTCGTAGCCGAGTACGCAAAGCCGGGCGTTAAGTTCACCCTCAGGGGTGCGGCTTGGAAGATTCTCAACGTCCACAACGACAAGATATACGTCAAACTCGAAAACGACCCAACTGGCGCAATCCCAAGCTGGGTAGGCGAGCAGATACCCGTGCCCTTCGAGGTCGCGATGGAGGTAGGCTCAGTCAAACGTTTTGTTGAGGACAGTCTCATCAATGGGGACTCTGTGAAAACAATCACCGAGACTCTTAGCGAGAAATACCCAGCAACCCCAGATACTCTTAGACAGGTGCTGAAGGAGATCGTTGAGCACCATCAGAACGGATTCCAGGTGCCCACTGACAAACGTGTAATAGTGGAGGACTGGGACGACAACGTCATCATCCACGCTAACTTTGGCAGCGTTGCCAACAGGACCCTCGCAAGGATTATTGGGCACGTAATCAGTGAGGCAACGGGTTACCCGGTTGGAGTCCAGCAGGACACATACATGATCATCGCCCAGACCGTGGGTGAGGTTGACGCCAAGTACGTTGAGCGCCTATTGAAGACCATGGCGACAAAGGACCTTGAGCACACTATACAGGAAGCCGTCACAAAGACTGGGCTATTCAAGAAGCGTCTCATCAACGTCGCCCGTAAATGCGGGGCATTGAGCAAGTTCGCCAACTTCAGCAACATCACCCTGGGCAGGCTCATGAAGAGCTTCGAGGGCACCATCATTTTCGAGGAAGCCATGAAGGACACCCTCAGGCAGGACCTTGACATCGAGAACACCATGGACCTGCTCCGCCAGATGGCGGAGGGAGACATCGAGGTCGCCATTCTGGACACGGTGGAGGATGTCAGCCCACTTGGGCAGCTTGGTGTTGACAGCATCAGCATGAAGGTGGACATCGTGCCCCCTGAGAAAATCACCCGCATTATCCTCGAATCAGCCAAGGCTAGGCTCTACAACGAGACAAGGGTGCTAGCATGCCTTGGTAAACACGACTGGCTCGGAGAGATGCAGGTCAAGGATTTCCCAGCCAAGATCGAGTGCCCGCTATGTGGCTCAACCGAGGTTGGAATATTCGACAGGACCCCCGAGGAGGTAGCCGAGATGCTCTCAAGGACAAAGGGAAAACACACATTCGAGCCACCTTACTGGTGGAAGAACGGTGAAGACGCCTCAAAGACAGTATCAATCCACGGACGAAGGGCAGCTATAATCGCCTCCGCGAAAAGGGTGGAGAACGAGATCGCCTGGGATATATTAGCTGAGACAGAAGGTGAAGACGACGATTACTTTGAGAGAATCGTTGAAGCCGAAAGGGAAGCACTCAAGAAGCGTTTCATGTAGCTATCCGATACGAAAACATATCGGATAACCTCATTTTACACCCTATCCGATACCAAAACGTATCGGATACTACCAAATGGGAAACAATAAAACGGGCTGACTCCCTTTTCAGTGGCATGAAGAAGATTGGCATGCTTACTATAGGTCAGACCCCAAGGGACGACCTTATACCCGGATTGCTTGAGATTCTCGGACCGGGGTATGAAATCATCGAGGCAGGCGCCCTAGATGACCACACATTGGAGGATGTCCTGAAGATCGACTTGAACCCAGATCATTACATCCTCGTTTCTAGGATGAGGGACGGCACCGAGGTTAAGATCACCAAGAAGTACGTGGTACCTCACCTCCAGGAGCAGCTGGACAAGCTGGAGGCGCAGGGCGTGAGAACTACGGTTGTGATGTGTACCGGCAAGTTCCCGCCGTTCAAGACCATGGGACTGGTGGTCACTCCAAGCGAGGTGCTGAAAGGCGTGCTTGAGGGCAGTCTCAAGGCAGGTAAGATTGCGGTGGTTTACCCCACCGAGGAGCAGATGGTTAACGCCGAGAAGGATTTCGGGCGTGAGAACATCTCGGTCTACGCGGATACGGTGAGTCCGTATGAGGCTGATGACGTTAAAGGGCTGCTAGAGCGACTGATAAAAGAAGATCCAGACTTAATATTCCTCAACTGCTTCGGGTTCCCGTTTAGCATCAAGAAACAGGTGCAGGAAGCAACCGGTAAACCCACTATCCACAGCAGTGCATTGATCGCAAGGGTAGTAAAAGAACTGGCTTCCTAGCTTTCTTCAAAGAAGAGCTGGTCCCCTGGGATCGGCTCGTCATCCTCTTCTTCCTCAACTTCAAGGACCGGTCTGAACTCCTCTGGGAGCCGCCGGTTTTTCTTGAGCCGGTGGGCTACAATGTACCTCTCCGAGCTCTTGCTCCGGCTGGCCTGGGGCTTGAAGTTCTTTACCTCGTGAAACATGTCCTTGACCTCCTGGATATACTTGATGTGCTCGCCGCCCTGGAATATCTTGACGATGAACCAGCCGTCCTTCTTGAGTAACGTGTCACAGAGCTTCAAAGCGATCCGGGCTAGGTGTATCTGCCTGTACTGGTCCACGTCCCACTGACCCATAACGTCAGGTGCCATGTCAGACATTATCACGTCCGCTTTACCCCTGAACGCGCTGAGGATTTCCTCCTGCACCTCAAGGTCCCGGACATCGCCGACGATTGTGGCGACGTTATCCGCGTAGAGGGGTTTGATGTCCTTCAGGTCCACTCCTAATACGAGTCCATCATCGTCAAACATCTCCTGGCTGGCTACCTGCAGCCATCCTCCTGGAGCTGCTCCGAGGTCCAGCACGTTTCGTGCGTTCTCGAATATCTTGTACTTGTTGCTTATCTGCTTGAGTTTGAAACTGGCGCGGCTACGGTAGCCCTCCTCCTTTGCCTTGTTATAGTAGTGCTCAGTTTTGCGCTCATGCAGCCAACGATTAGACATTTTCACGGGCACTATTGTGTGGTCTTTAATGAAGATTTACCCTCAACCATGGATGAATTACTATCTTGACGGCATAAACATCAGCTATGACCCCCGAGATTGACCTCAGCGATGATGGGTCAGTCGCGTGGGGTAAGTACAAGGTAGGGTGTACAGGAAACAAGGATACTCTTAGTTCAAGTTCGATTGCGCATGCTCTGGGTGTTCAGACGGGTTGATGGGGTGGCTACGGGTCGGTGAGGTCCTACATGGAAGTGACCGACAATATTATTCGCAGATGGGAGAAGATATCCCCATGAGTATCGTGGAGTCTTTGAAGTTCGCGTTCCTTGAAACCGCCATCGGAGTAGTTGGGCTCGTTACGGTCTACGTTTTCGTCAGGATCGTCATAGAAGCCAGGGGCGAATAAGCCCGGAATGGGCTTTAATATTCACTGACAACTAGAGTGTATGCGCACAGGAAACGAGTGGCTTGGATATGCTTCTGGTCCAGGCGGAACATATGTTGTGGGGAAGCATTACACATTCAAGATACTGTACACTGTCGGAAAATACGGGATCGATGACGGAGGCAGCATCAGGGTTGCACGAAGGGGAGGCATGAAGCCCCAAATAGATGACCCCAAAGCACCCGGGTACACGACCGTCGAGGCAAGCAGGGACGTGAGACTCGTCTCAGGTTCACTTCCAATCACCAAAAAGATAGACAAGGACGTTGAGTTGTTCGGCTCCCAGCGGGGCACCGTTAGGGCAAGCCACATACGTCCGTTCTGGTCAGCCTTCCAGGTTGATGTCAAGGACGGCTCCCTCTTCGAAGGGGACACCCTCACGTTCACCTTTGGCGACACGAGACAGGGTAGTCCTGGGTATCGGCTCAAAACCTCTAGGGAGGCAGAGTACATGTTCCAGGTCTTCGTTGACCCCTTTGGGTCTGGGCTCTACAAGCCAGTTCCTGGATCACCCAGTGTTACTATCATCGGGGAGGATGTTGAGAATGTTCAGATCGTTGCTCCTTCTCAGGTGGTTAAAGGTGAACCGTTCGATGTCACTGTCAGGGCATTGGACATCAATGGAAACAGGTCCGACACCTACAATGGAACCGTCACGTTTGATGTTGGGCTTCACGAACAATACACTTTCAACGATCAAGACGCAGGGGCGCACAGGTTCAAAGGAATAGTACTCAACGAGATAGGGCTCCACCGAATAACAGTTCACGATGATTTGGGTAACACAGCAGTCTCCAATCAGGTACTGGTACTTGACAAGGAGCCAGAGTTGAAACTATACTGGGGTGACGCGCATGGACAGACCAAGGAAACCGTGGGAACCGGCTCCGTTCCAGAGTACCTCTCCTTCGTCAGGGACGTAGCCGCACTCGACTTTACTGCCTGGCAA
The DNA here is from genome assembly GCA_964589605.1 of uncultured Candidatus Bathyarchaeia archaeon. Taxonomy (GTDB): domain Archaea; phylum Thermoproteota; class Bathyarchaeia; order TCS64; family TCS64; genus RBG-16-57-9. Next base: position 119,567 of record CAZPRN010000007.1, read on the forward strand.
GGCAACGATTTCCAAATCACGATACCCCTCTGGGAGCACGTCAAAAAGCTCATCAAGGAATACCACGAGCCTGGCAAGTTCATCACGTTCCTTGGATATGAGTGGAGTGGACTCACCCCGGGTGGAGGGGACCATAACATCTACTTCCTTGGTGATGACGAGCAGATACACCGTAGCGATCACTGGCTCATACCAGACAAGTCTGATGAAGACACTGATAGGTACCCCATCAGCGAGCTATGGGAAACGTTCAGGGGCAGAAAGGATGTCCTCGCCATCCCACACGTTGGTGGAAGGTACGGCAACTTTGATTTCTACGACCCCGAGTTCATCCCGGTCATCGAGGTACACAGCAACCACGGCACCTTCGAGTGGTTCCTACTTGATGCTATGAGGCGAAGAATGAAGGTAGGCTTCATCGCGGCTAGCGATGACCACTCAAGCCGACCCGGACTAACATACCCGTCAGGTGGAATGACTACTAGGGGTGGATACACGGGAGTCTACGCCAAGGAGCTTACCCGTGAAGCTCTTTGGGAGGCTATCTGGGCGAGGAGAGTCTACGGAACCACGGGGGAGAGAATCATCGTGCACGTGGAGTCAGATGGGCACCTAATGGGTGAGGAGTACACCGGGTTTAAGGCACCCGAGATTAAAGTGAAGATTCATGGCACCGCTTCACTTCATGAGGTCGAGGTGTACAACTGGGATACACGGGTCTACAGGCACGACTTTTCGGAGCCAAAAAGTGAATCTGAGAAGCTGTTCAAGGTCGAGTGGAGCGGGGCGCGGGTTAGGAGCAGACCAAAGGTCGTGACCTGGGATGGTGGGTTGACAGTGAAGAACGGGTCAATTAAGGACTTCTCTGAGTTTGCATTCGACTATCCACATCAGGGAGTTGAGAAGATATCTGATCCTGAACTGAAATGGGTGTCCACTACGGGCGGGGACCCGGATGGAGTGATTCTAAAGCTTGATTTCAGCGAGGACACTGTGGTTGAATTCAATACTGGTCCAACCAGCTTCAGTTTCAAGCCATCGGAGGTCTCGTTTGAGCCAAAGGTTGTTGAAGCAGGTGGACTGAACCAGAAGGTCAAGGTATCAACCATAAAGGATGAGCTCCCCGAGAACCTGGAGTTCAAGTATACTCCAACGCCTGAAAAGGGGTTGAACGCCTATTGGGTAAGGACTGTGCAATCAGACGGCTCGATGGCGTGGACTAGCCCCGTCTTCTTCAACTCAGAGTAGGGACTTTACCCAGTCCTCTTTATCAAACAACGCGCAGCCGCTTGGAGACTCGATGAGGCTGTGTGGTGTCTCCCTTATTTTCCTCAGCAGATCCGAGTTCAACGCCTCCTTCAGTGAAATCTCTGAAAGGTTCGTATCCGAGTAGGGTGATGCCGGGCATGGCTCAACTGCTCCGCTCTGGCTTACATGTATGAAGCCTCTTCCAGCTGCCAAGCATCCGCCCATCTTCTCCTCGTCTCCAGGAAAATCTATGAAGACCACCTTGAACTGGTTTCGAAGGCTCTCAATCTGGGCTTCCAGTAGCGGTCTCTTCTCTAACCCAACCACGAGGTGCTCTGTACTCCTATCAACAGGCACGTACTCGACGTACACAACAGCTTTCACTCCTGCCCTTGTGAGCTCGGAGACGAACTCCGGTGATGTTACCTGCACCATGTTCTCGTTTGTGACTGTAATTGATGCTCCGAAGAAGACCCCGTTGTTCTTAAGGAGCTTCATTTTCTTCATCACCCTATCATACATTCCAAGTCCTCGCCTCTCGTCAGTGACCTCCCCTGGTCCCTCCAGGCTGATGATGGGCACAATGTTCCTGTTGTACTTGAGCATCAACGCGAGACTCTGCTCTATAAGCAAACCGTTGGTGAACACCGGGAAGATGATGTCATGATAGTATCGTGCTGCGTCGATTATCTCGGGGCGCATCAATGGCTCCCCTCCTGCAATTACAATAACGGATGTGCCCAACTCCTTTGCCTCGTCGTACATCTGTGAGACCCTTTCGATGGAGATGTCCTGCTGAGACAGAGCATGGGCGTGGTGGTAGCAGCCTTTACAGTTGAGGTTACACCGCTTCGTTGCGCTTAGTATGATGACGGGTGGCACGTGGACGCCTTTCTTTCTCCAGTTCATCCTTCTCTTCGCTGCGTTCCGCTGGGAGATCAATGTCCTCACCGCGAATGGGAGTAGTGTGGTATCGCTCACAATGCTCCGTGCGGTCTTGAATGTGCTGAAGATAGACTCGTTGAACATGTCAACAGTGCCCTTGTCAACGTCGAGCCTCGCCTCAGGTATATTCTGGGTCTCCATCGGTCAATGATTCTCATGTTTTGCATTTAAGCCAATTTCAGAGTTATTACCTAATTTGATCAGAAACAATCACAAATCTGGGGAACATCGTTTAGTTATTCCTTTATTTATCACGGTGACGTATCCAAGATTATTCTGTGATTGATATGAGCAAGAGTAACGAGAACCTGGCAGCCGCGTTCGCCGGCGAGAGCCAGGCAAACCGCAAGTACCTTGCCTTCGCCAAGAAGGCAGAGGAGGAAGGATACCCCCAGATAGGTATGCTATTCAAGGCCGCAGCCGCTGCTGAGACTGTTCACGCACACAACCACCTGCGTATCATGGGTGGGATCAACTCCACCAAGGAGAACATCAAGGAAGCCATCGAGGGCGAGACATACGAGTTCAAGCAGATGTACCCTGAGTTCCTTGAGGTTGCGGCCCAGGAAGGCGAGAACCAGGCGTCTTGGAGCTTTAACATCGCCAACGAGGTCGAGAAGATCCACGCGGAGCTATACGAGGCAGCAGCGAAGGCACTTGAAGCCGATGCTGACCTGAAGGCAGTAGACTACTACGTCTGCAAGGTCTGTGGCAACACGGTTGAGGGCAAGCCAACAGAGAAATGCCCGATCTGTAACGCCAGCGAGAAATCCTTCTTTAAGGTTGAGTAATCAACCATCAATTTCTTTGAATATATTTGTCAGGTCAGATATACCTGCATCAGTCTTGATTGTCCTAGGACCATAGTGTGTCTGGGTCACCCTGAAACCATTCGTCTTAATGGCTTCCAGAACGTCCTCGGTTGCCACTGATTTCACCTTCACCAGCTTGCACACCTTGTCGATATCATAGAAGCTCACGGGGAATCCGTGCTCAGAGCGTACCATCCTCATTAGCTTCTCCGCTTTGGTCTCCTGAAGATAGTCCAACACCCCTAACTCGTTAATCATGGCCTCAAGGTAGTCTGGGTCGGACATCTCTCCCAACCAGAGGGGGCCGCCGATGTTCATATCCTCCCGGCACTCGCAAACCTCAGGCGCGTTCTCCATACTCGGATACCTGTCTAAGCAGGAGGGGCAGTACTTGATGAACCCGATTTGGTTGAGCTGTTGCTCTACCCTTCGAGCCCCCTTGTCCAACCTAAAATAAGCGCGGACGTAGTGGTCGGAGTAATAGGTAAAGAGGGGGGTCGCAGCGTACTCGTAGATAGCTGCGTGCCGAACCAACGATGACGTGAGGAGCCTTAATGCGACCTCGTGACAGAACTCGCCCTGCAGGGGGCGTCCACCGTACTTCCTAATGCAGGCACGGGCGTTCACCCCGCATAGTGGGGCCATATCCGTTGCAGTTAAAGCGATCACCCCATGGTTCTTTGTTGCCCGCACTGCGGTGTCAATGAAAGGGGTCGGGCTACCGTAGGGATCAACGTCAATGTAGTCGAACCTGCCCTTGGGGAAACTGTGAAGTGACATGAGCAGGTTCGCGTCAAGCTCCCTAAGTTTTACCCGGTCCTCCACGCCGTTTAGCTTGGCGTTCCCCCTTGCCAGCTCCAGTGCCGAGGGGCTCAGATCTCCCAGCACTAAGCTGCGAATCTTCTCGGTTTCAAGCAGGAAACGTACACCACGTACTCCGCTGCCTGTCATTGGCTCGCAGACATCAACGCCCCTCTTCTTCAGTGACTGTAGAACCCTTAAGGCAAGGACCGCCGTGTCCCTGTTGGTCTTCTGGACGGGGTTGTAGAATACCGGTGCCTGGCTGATCTGCCGCTGGATGTGTGCGTTGGAGTCGGGTTCCAGGTGGGGCACCATGATTGATGCCTTTCCCTCAATTACCGTGTCGACTGGGAACCCTGAGCTCATTTCATCGAAAAGGAAGATGCAGCCTATTTCAGGATTGCGTCAAGGTCCACGTCGTACTCTTTGCAGACCGCGACGATGGCGTCCCATGTCTCCTCGGGGAGCTGGATGCCCTCCTTGAGCCGTTTCTCTTTGGTTATCTCCTCGGGCATTCCCGGTACGAGCACCTTCTCGTCACCCAGCTGTGGACAAGCCTTCACCGTCTTTAGGAGGCTGTCTGTGTCCATCTTGAACGTGTCTAGTCCGATGAAACCCTCCGGGTTGATAGCCATGATGAACACGCCGTTGGGTGATGGTGGATCGGTGTAAGGCGCGGGTCCAACCCTTGAGCCAGTTAAGACTGCTCCGAGAAGCTCTGAGACCATCTGTAGACCCATTCCCTTGTATCCCGCGAATGGTAGAAGCCAACCACCGTCATCCATGTCATTTGGGTCAGTTGTCTCGTTGCCGTCCTTGTTTTTTATCCAGTGGACCGGTATGTCCCTCTTGGCTGCCTTGGCGACTGATACCTTCCCGTGAGCAACGACGCTTGTCGCGTAGTCCACGAGGAACGGCACATCACCGGAGGTGGGCACTGACGCGCTGTATGGGTTTGTACCAAAGGTGCGTCCAAAACCATTGTGAACCGAGACGGATGGGTGTCCGACGTTGACATACATTGTCGTGATTATTCCCTTCTTTGCGGCCCATTCCGTATAGTAGCCTAGACGTCCGATGTGGTTGCAGTTGAACGCTCCAACCCCGGCAACCATGTTCTCTTTCGCCTTCTCAACAGCAAGCTCAATAGCCATCTTTGCCGTGATCTGACCAAAGGTCCACTTACCATCAATCAATGCGCTTCCCGGCGTCTCCTTTACTATCTCTGGCACTGCCTTGATGTCGATGTGTCCGTTCTTGATCCTGTCACTGTACCTGAAATAATAGTGCGCGCCGTGGCTGTCATGTCCAGTCAGGTTCGCCTCAACAAGAGAATCAATGAGGTACTCCGCACGCCCAACGCTGGTGCCTTGAGCCGTGAACAGCTTTACACCAAGCTCTCGAAGCTGGTCCACAGGGATAGTTATCATGTAGAAAAAGCCGTTCTAATCGGTTAAAAAGTGTGGTTTTTAGATTCGTTTGCCTAGCTCTTCGAGGAAGCTCTTGATGTCCTCCTCCTCGATGCCGTAGTGGGTCACGAGTCTTGTGCCTGTGCCGTATCCGCGGCTCTTCCAGCCCATCTCGGCGCACGCCTTGTTCCAGTCCTCAGCCGTCCAGCCGATTGGGCTGAAGTTAACGTACACCATGTTGGTTGCGACCTCATTGACTACCTTGATTCCTAGCTTGGAGACGCCCTCCGCGAGGAGCTTGGCGTTGGAGTGATCCTCCGCTAGCCTGTCAACCATCTTGGTCATCGCGATAATGCCTGGAGCAGCTATGATACCCGCTTGTCTCATGCCTCCACCAAGCATCTTCCTGTACTTGCGTGCCTTGTCGATGATGTCCTGTGGACCTGCTACGATGCTCCCTACTGGTGCTGCTAACCCCTTGCTTAGGCAGCACTGGACTGTTGAGACCTGTTTAGTGATCTCCTTGACATCAACACCAAGCGCGACTGCTGCATTGAACACCCTCGCACCGTCTAAGTGGATAGGCAGGTTGTGTTTGTCCGCTACTTCCTTGTATGACGCCATCTGGTCAACGGTTAGTGGGATACCACCCGCCGTGTTGTGAGTGTTCTCGACGCAGATTAACCCGGTCTTTGGGTAGTGAATGTTATCCCGCCTGACCGCTGCATCAATCGCCTCTGGGTCCATGTGTCCTCTGACACCCTGGATTGTCCTTGACATGAGCTGACCCATGACCGCGAGTCCGCCGACCTCATTGAGGTATATGTGGCTACCAGACTCAAGGATGACCTCGTCACCCCTCTCCGTGTGGGCGAGCAAGGCTACGGCGTTCCCCATGGTTCCGCTGGTTACGAAGAGACCCGCCTCCATCCCGAATATCTCGGCTGAGACCCGCTCCAGCTCGTTGATGCTGGGATCGTCCCCGTATACGTCGTCCCCAACCTCTGCCTTGTATGCTGCCTCCCTCATCTCGGGGGATGGCCTTGTGACTGTGTCGCTTCTTAAATCCAGGTTTTTCTCGACCATGGTTATCGCTGAAAAGGGTGTCATACTCGCTTAAGATATTTATCGCCGGAAAAATGAAATGAGGTGTTGGATGCAACACCGCTAGTTTTTGGGCTCGGGGTCTCGTCTCAGGAAACCCGCTGCGCAGTGTATGCTTCCGCTGTTCATGGGCCAGACAAGCGTGGGTATTTCCACCTCAACGACCTCGATACCGATGCTTTCGAACCACTTGGTTGCTTTTGGGACACCTGTAGGGACGATAATTTTTCCTGGTTCAAGAACCACTCCTGTCTCTGGACCCACTGGCATACCTTGGTCTATTCTACACAGCTCATCCGGTGGTACGATGAACTGCCAGTTCATCTCAGCCTTGAGCCAATCTAGTAGGTACGGGTCGAGCCACTTGGGGTCAGCAACAGAAGTGTGCTTGTCCACCATGCAGTAATGGGTCAATTGTGGTCTCGGACCCCAACCATGAAGTATCCGTACATCGACCTCTGGGTCCTGGCTGTGGATTATTGCCTTATACTGCTGGTGACCCCAGTCGTTTGCCCTCCATAGTCTCGGGTCGCTGGTGTTTGACCTTGGGTAGTGTACAGCCATGAGCACGTGTTTCTCGTCGTGCCAGCCGATGTTACCTCCCTCAGCCATCCCGTTGCCCGTAAGCATACCTACGACAGGTATCCCGTGCTCAGCCAAGGTCTGGTATGTGGGCATCTCCTCACCCTTGCGTATCTCGTCGTACATCCTGAGGATGACGTGTCCGTAGACCGCCGGGTGGCAGACATCATCGGTGTAGATCGATTTCACTGTGTAGGGTGGATCATAGGGGTCCGGCTTCCTTACGATCACATCGACGCCCTCGTCCTTGTACGCCTTTGCTAAGGTCTCGTGATCTCTGACCAGATCGTCAAGATTCTCGGGTTTCCAGCTCATACGCCATGCACCTAAGTCGCTACTGTGCGGTGCCCATGGTGTGGGTGTGCCCACGCTGAGGAACTCTTTACCCGGCTTGTGGAGGAGCACCGTCCTGAGCTTGCCGATGGTGGTGTTTGCCTTCCATTTCTTGCCCCAGTACTTGGGCATCTCGTCCTCGAAATCTCGGTCTATCTGAGGGTGGTACTTCATGTACATCTCATGAAGGTCCAGTCCCGTGTTCTCTTTGAACTTGTCAACTTCCATGTGTATGACTCGGTTCAGGGTTTATTTAAAACCGATAATGCATCTTCGCATCTCTTTTATCCGGTACATATCTAACCAAGGTATGGAAGGACTAGAAGCCGTTGGTAAGAACAATCTGGTTCGGCACTTGCTGGCAACACTGGTGTACAGGACTACCAAGATCATCCACGACGCTCCCGAGGACTACCCCAAGACATCAATCGGAAGCAACGCACGCACACCCGAGAAGGTGCTTGGGCACATCAACAGTCTGATACAGCTCTCGAACAGGTTCTGGAGCCCGGATAAGCCTGTATCGATGGCTCAACGTCGGAAATTGTCGGGCAAGAAGGGCTGGGAGATGGAGGTTGAGCTGTTCTACGAGATGGCAGCGATATTCGATGAGACCTTGAAGACCCATGTCTCTCCACGCAAGCACACCCCGGAGAAGATACTTCAGGGACCGTTCATGGATGCGTTCACACATGTCGGGCAGCTCGCCATGCTCAGGAGGATGGCTGGGTCACCAATCAAGGGTGAGAGCTACTGGATGGCTGATGTCAAAGCTGGAAGCGTTGGACCTGATCAACCCCTCCAGAAGAATGAATAAACAACCTCGGGTGTGAATACCTGTAGAATATAATACGAGAAAGACTAACGCGGTCTTGATGCCTGCTGATGGCTCTTCAAGACGTGGCTGTTGGCATCTGTGAATACCGGTGATCCGTGTCCGGGCAGCATAACCTCCGAATCGAGCTCGGATAGTCTCTTCAGTGACTCGATCATCAGTTCAAGGCTACCGCTCTCCCCGTCATACCTGCCATAGTATCCATCGGGGAACACGGTGTCGCCGCTTATGAGAATCTTGTGCTCCTCGTTGTGCAGGCACATACCCCCGGGTGTATGACCGGGTGTGTGGTATACTTTGAGGGGCCATAGCTCTGTCTCGATTGTATCCCCATCCTTGACCATCACCAGAGCCTCGCCAAAGGCGTCCTTTACGTACCTCGTATCATCCTCGTGGACGATGATCTTTGGCGTCACCTCTTCCAGTATCCTGAACATACCCGAGGCGTGGTCGTGGTGGGTGTGAGTGATGATGACCTGTTTGATGTCGCTTGGTTTGAATCCGAGCTCCTTGAGCTGGGGGAAGATTGGGTTCATCCTGTTACCCACGCCCGTATCGACGAGGGTGATCTCCTTCCTACCTATCACGTAGATGTTGCTGCACAGCCCATCGCCTACGATCAACGAGACGTCCTTGAGAATCGGGTTGTACTCTTCAAGCCTGTAAACCTGCGGCATCCTAATCCAGAAGCCTTGACGCTCCGTGGTTAATAATTCCTGTTATGACTGTAACTGCGGATGTTTAGGTATTCGTCCAAGCTTTCAACCGGACCTGTATCTGATTTCTCGGTGTTTTGATTGAAATCGTATCCATCCACAATGTCCTGTAATAGATTAGGCTCTATAGGCTTCTTGAAAAACCCATACACACGAACATCCAGCTTCTTGATGGCGTCAACCGCTTCCTCGTAACCGGAAATGAAGTATAACTTGATTCTCGGGTGCATCTTATTGATATACAAGCCTAGTTTGTCTCCAGTTATCTCCGGTAACATGTAATCCAAAATTGCTACGTCAATCTCAAATGAGTCTAGTATTTTCAAGGCTTTTTTCACGGATGTTGAAACATAAATCAAAGTGTCATCGTTTTCAAGTAGAGTCTGATAACTGTACAAAAGGTCCTCGTCATCATCTACCACGAGTATTGTTTTCATAATGACACCTCGAATAGTTTCCGTACCTGTTAACAGTAAAAAGGAAAACGAATCAATGTTCCATTAGTTGTAACTGAACTCAACAGGATGGAGAATCTCTTTCTATTCTCTGTACAGCTTGACCTTCAGGACAAGGTACTGGTCCTCGTAAGCCGACTCTACTGAGTCTATGATGAAGTTGTCTGGTATATTGTATGTCTTCTTGAACCCCGGGTCCTTCTCGCTGAGAAGCACTATCTCGTTGAGGTTGTCCTCAAGGAATATTGTGTCCTTCAGGCCCTCAGTTAGCTCCGTGGTTATCATGTACTCCATGGTCTCTGTGACGTTGCCGCCCGAGAAGTTGTTCTCGTTGAGTGTGTAGATTCCCTCATCCCACTCGTACATCCGGCTTCTCCTGATTGATAGGTAGAACGGTAGCATTGATGTCATGGCGAACATGGTGAAGAACATGAGGCTCATCAATACGGCTGTGACGCTGTTCACGTTCTCGAACACGAACGGGAAGATGACGATCCTTGCGTCTGTCAACGGGATGAACGCGAAGCTCATCACGAATATCCCCATCATGCTGAGCATGAAACCTGATACAAGTCTCACAACGTTGCCTTGGGGTGACGCTTTTCGCATTCTCTTTCCACTGCATTTAACACATTGGTCGGTTTCCGGGTCGTAGCACCGCTCACAGATGAATGTCCCGCACTTGCTGCACAGGATATCCACGTTGTTCCTTCCACAGATACCACACTTTTTACTCATTTATCATCCCATTAGCCCCGGATAATACGAGTCGGCGAAAAGGTAGACAATAACCACCACAGTTACTCCAATCGCTGCTACTATCCATTTTCTTGAACCTGAAACGATTATCGGTATCGGACCGATGAATACTACTCCATCAACGTGTGCCCTCGCCTCATCTGGGCTGGCCTTCACGCTTTGGTAGATCAGAATGGCACCAGCTAGGGTCATTAACGCTCCTACGATAAGGAAGCCGCCGGATATTTCCATTTTGATCCTCCACGTACAGGCTCGACGCTGGGTTTTAAACATTATTATAGCTGAAATAAGAGCCTAAAACCAAAATTCGATGAAGGTTGACGTTCCTTGTGTATGTAAGTGTAAATATTGTTAATGCAATGCGTTAATATCTCAGCCATTATCAAAACGAGTTGAATCGGAATGGCTGGCATACTTCAAGAAACAGTGATGAACGAGCGGTTGATCATCCGATTTGGAAGTATGCTAGCCATAGCGGCAATCCTTTTTCCATTGATCTGGTCTGCAAGCTACCATCTTCTCCCCGAGGGCTTCATGAGGGGAAAGACCCCTACCGAGTCAATCATCGGGTCAGAGGTATCAACCAGCTTCATGGGTGAGTGGATTGAGATTGCCGGTTTCAACATGCTCGCAGTTTTACTGATCATTGCACTCAACCTCGTATTTTGGCTTGACCTGATCCCTCTTGGGTACATCTACCCCTTCGGGCAAATCATCCTCTACGCGATATTCATTGGGACCAACTCGTTTTTCATTCCGATGCCGGAACGAATGGCGCCCTCGTTCGCTATTCTTTATCGAGCTGGCCCATACGAGATGATTGGGTTCCTTCTAGTCGCTGCGTCCACTTATAACCAGTCGAGGTATGCACTTACCCATGATTCTCACTGGATCAACCGACCCGTGATGAAAAAAGAACAATGGGTTGGGCTGATTTCAGGTATTATCCTCATACTCCTCGCGGGGCTCTTGGAATCCCTGATGATTCACCGATTATGACTAGGAACCTATTAATTCGATTGCCTACAGGGTATGGTAGGTGAAACTATTGAGCGAACCAAATCTAAAACGTATAGCGCCATTTTTCTCGATTGTAGCTGTGATTTTCTTCGCATACGGCTTCTTCCTGATTATGATAGAGACCAGGGTCTTCGAGTCGATGATGTTCATAGCCGCATACCTGCTGTTCATGTACGCATCAGTGACAATGGATGACGACTGGGAGATAGTTAGAAAGGAGCTTTTCTAGACCGTCCAGAGGGCAGCCTTGCCCATATACTCGTTTACTTCCCACTCTCTAATGTTAGCGTTGTCCACATCAACAACCATTATGCTGTGTAGACGGGCGTTTCTGATTTCTTCCTGACTCACATGTGGGTTCCTGTAGTACTGGTCACACAGGGTCTTCAGATAGTTGACCTCCTCCTCGGTCCTGAACCTCGGCGGCTTGACGAGGCTAGGTGGAATCTGCATAATATAGTAGGGCGTAGAGGCAAGGATGAACTTGTTCGCATACGCACTGTAACGGGTGATCTTGCTTGTAACACGCGCTTTCAGATAGTTCAAGGGGTCAAGGGCGTGATCAGGAGGCACGAAACCTGTCTCCACCTCAACGATGAGGCTTCCGAACCCCTTCTTTGCGTAGATATCCGTACTGATGCCGTTGAGGTCGTGTTCTAGGTTTACATCAAACCCTGTCTGGACCAGGTGTTTGGCGCATATCAGCTCCATTACGCTGTGGTTGATCTTCACTTTGCGCTCCCTGTACATCCGTACAAGGTACTCACGCAAATCCAGAACCTTTCGATACTCTTCTTGGGAGAGCTCGTCCTCGATTTTCTTTACGACCGTATCGATGTCCTCGATGAACTTGTTACCCATCTCTGGTTCTCCCCCGAGTCTGCCCACCTGACAGGCGCTATCGCTTATAAAACGCACTGAAAGGGTGTGATATATTAAACAATCCTACTATAATAGGATGATTCTTATGGCAAGAAAGAATGTCTGGCAGATTTTCCAGGAGGAAACACCCGGAATCACCGATGCATGGGGACAGATGTCCGGGGCGATCAACGTTGACGGTTGTCTTGACGAGAAGACAGTGATACTTCTCAGGATAGCTGTATACTCAGCGATACGTGACCCTATTGCGTTTAGGCACTTTGTGGGAGTAGCCTTCAAGGCTGGTATCAGCAAGAAGGAGATCCAGTCAGCAGCGATGATGGCCGCAGGCATCACTGTGACTTACGGCGAGATGGCGATGCCCATCATCCAGGAAGTCGAGGAAAGCCTCTAAGGGTACTTTTTCATACCCATTTTTTCCATAAAACAAAACGATTCAACCCTGTACAGATGGCTCTTACAGTTACAGTCACTGCAACCGAACTTGGGCACTGGTTTCCCATGCTCGGCTACCTTTGATGCTAACTCGCATTCCAGTTTTATCCCGTTGTCGTTCATGTAGATGATATCAATCGAGGTCGATGGGTTTCTGAGAAGGTAATCTATGTGCCAGTGGGTGACATTATGTTCTCCCTTGCTGTGTTTGAGGTGCCTATCTAGACGAGGGATGAGACTGTTGAGTGCTGAACCAACGTAGATGTACTTGCCCTGAGAGAACTGAATTTCACCCATCGCCCCAACTCGGATTAGCTGGTCCTTCTCGACATCAATGCAGAGGCAGTAGGTTCCCTTGACAGGCACAGCCCATCAATGTTGCAGCCGGGTTAAAGGGTTTTCAGGTACCGATCAAACCAGTCAAGCATCACCCTGTAGCGTTTAACACGTAGGCTCAGCTTGGCGACCGACCTGAAAGTGTGCGGTCCCTCCATGAACATAGCCATCTGGGTCTCCTTGCCCAGGTACTTTAGGGCTGTGAAGAACTCGATACTCTGGTCGATCCAGCACCTGTAATCGTTCCAGCTGTGAACGAACAGTACCGGAGTGTCAACTTGGTTAGCATATGTTATCGGGCTCTTGTCGATGTACTCGCTAAGGTTACTCCACGGGTTCCCACCTACCTGCTCCGGGGTGAAGTGGAAACCGATATCGCTGGTGCCGAAGAACGCTGTCCAGCTGCATATCCCGTTCTGGCTGATGGCGGTCTTGAACATGTCGCTGTGCCCGATGACCCAGTTGGTTATGAACCCACCGTAGCTTAACCCCGTTAAGCCCAGCCTCTCCTTGTCTATCCAAGGATAAGCCTCCAAAGCTGTTGTTACGCCTTTCTTGAGGTCCTCATAGTCCCAGACGCCCCACTCGCCCCTGATGTCCCCGAAATCCTGGCTGTACCCGCCGCTGCCGCGAATGTTGATGTATATCACCGCGTACCCGTTCGCAGCGTACAGCTGGTGCTCGTACATGAGGCTGTCACCGAACTTGCTCTTGGGTCCACCGTGGACATCAACGATAGCAGGGTATGACGCGTCATTACTCCATCCAACTGGCTTCAAGAGCCATCCCTCCACCTCCGCGCCATCTCTCTGAGTGAAGCTGAACCTTTCCGCTGACTGGAATAGGACCTCGTTCACTATCTCCCGGTTGTGCTGGGTGACTTGCCGCTCGGAGCCATCCCAGACCCAGAGCTCAGCGGGTTTATCCGTGTTGACCTTGGTGTAGGCTGCTATTCCTTCCATGACAGAGTACTCTTCGAGGCTGAACTGTCCTTTCAAGACCGGGGTGATGTCGCCGTTCTCCGGGTCTACTCTGAATAGTTCGTACCTGTCGCTGTCCGAGACAGGGAAATAGATGTGGTCCCCGTCCCAGACCGGCTCAGGGGTGCCCGCGTTCATGCTCCTGAGATCATGATAGTGCCTTCTGCTGCACCCAAGGTCTAGCTTGCCGGTGAGATCGGTTACAGGTCCACCATCTTGTTCGATGATGTGCACGCCCTCGTGGGTGGGGTATCCCCTGCTTCCATCGTGCCCCATGAACGCGATGCGCTTATCGTCTGGGCTCCAGACGAGTGAGTGGATCATATACCCGCTGAGGATGCGGTCCGCGATGCCTGTCTCGATGTCGTATACATACAGGTTGGACTCCCCGGGACGCAACGGGTTTGCTGACTGGCAGTAAGCGACCTTTGAACCGTCATTGCTGGATGCGTGACACTGGATATTGGGCTCTCCCTCTGAGATGATTGAAACTTCACCGGTTTTGATGTCCAGTCGGTGCAGCTTCTTTGATTTATGATAGGTCCACCCCTCTCCGTTGAACCAGATCGGTATCTTGTCGATGATCTTGACATCTGGATCGTCTTCCCCGACAGCTAATATGAAGTAGATGCTCTCCCCGTCGCTTGACCACTTTGGCTGGGACACTCCACCCGAGAACTCTCTAATCATCTTTGGTTCCTCTCCAATCCTCACAACCCAGAGACCCGTGCCCTTCTCGACGCCCATCTTGCTCGTGAATAATATCCTGTCCCCGCTTGGTTTCCACATTGGGTTCGCCGGGTTTCCTTTATCGAGGCTCCAGACAAGGTCACCTGTTGCTCTATCAACTACCTCCAGTATGGTCCTGTACTCGTCGCCGTCAGGGAACGTGACAAGGTTAAGTATCTTTGATGTGTCAGGTGATAGCTGTGGCCGCGCTATCATCTTAAAGTGCTCAAGGTCGCCGAGGGTTAATCCACGCATCTGTACACCTACCCCATGTTACATTCAATACCATATAACCTTGTTTCAGGGAGGCTCTTATATCAGAAAAAGGCTTGATGATACCCATGAAGGTCCTTGTAGTTGGTAACGGCGCGAGAGAGCACGCCATCGTGAGGAAGCTCGCGCAGGAAGATATCAAGATAACAGCCGCCATGGCGAAGCTTAACCCGGGTATCGCCGCGCTCAGCGAGAAAGTGGAGCTGATAGACATCAACGATCCTTCCTCCTACGACAAGTTCAAGGACCATGACATCGCATTCATCGGACCCGAGGCACCACTAGCCGCTGGTATCAGCGACAAACTGGATGACCTTGGCGTAACAGTTGCTGCTCCCATGAAAGCATTAGCTAGGCTGGAGTGGAGCAAGGCTTACGCGAGGGAGATCCTAGAAGAGCACAACCTCATAGGCAACCCCAAGTTCAAGATATGCAAGACAGAGGCAGAAGTGAAGTCATTCCTAGATGAGTGCCCAGATGTCGCAGTGAAACCAGACGTGCTAACAGGCGGCAAGGGAGTCAGGGTCACGGGTCAGCACCTAAAAACCCGAGAGGAGACCGAGGCGTACGCGTTTGAGATGATCAAAAATGATGGACTGGTTGTCCTTGAGGAGAAGCTCATAGGCAAGGAGTTCACCCTCCAGGCGTTCGTTGATGGCACACGCCTACACTTCATGCCACTTGTACGTGACTTCAAAAGAGCCTACGACAACGACGAGGGCCCCAACACTGGCAGCATGGGCAGCTTCAGCTGCGCCGACCATGACATGCCCGACCTAGCCGAGTCGGCTATCGAGAAGGCGAAAAAGATAATGCAAGGGACTATTGACGCGGTGAGGAAATCCGTTGGACCATTCAAGGGACCAATCTACGGCGGTTTCATGGTGACAAAGGATGATACGTACCTCATCGAGTACAACTGCAGGCTTGGCGACCCAGAGGCGATCAACGTGCTCACACTTCTCAAACCCAAACTGACTGATGTCGGCTACGGTATGGCTGAGGGCAAGCTACCGCCGATCAGCTTCAGCAAGCAGGCAACAGTGTGCGTGTACCTTGTACCCGAAGGATACCCGGTGTCTCCAATCAAGGATCAGCCCATCACCGTGGCTGATGGAGTCAAGTCCGAGCTATACTACGCCTCAGTCTACGACGAGAACGGGGTAATCAAAACTACAGGCAGCAGGGCAGTTGCGCTACTCGCTAAGGGTGACACTGTAACTGAGGCACGTGAGAACGTGTACAAGGACATCAGTAAGGTTACGGGAAGACTCCACTTCCGCACAGATATTGCCGCTGGAATCCCATAACCTTCTTAAAAACATGGTCAACATTCAGGTGGGGGAGCATGTCAGGGAACAAGCTAGCGGACCTTGAGGCGTTACTTTACGCCGCGAGCAGACCGGTTGGGCTCACGGACATCGTCATGTGGCTCAAACTGGAGAACGAGCTTGAGGCATCAAAGCTGATCCTTGACCTAGCCAAGATATACCATGCTGAGGACAGCGCACTTGAGATAAGCATGCTTCCAAGGGAAAGGGTTGTACTTCAGCTTAGGACTGATTTCACCAAGCAGGCTAGCAGGTACTCGTTGAAGCCCTTACTGACTGAAGGTCCTTTGCGTACTTTGAGCTACATTGCTTACAACCAGCCCATTGAGAGCAGGGACATCGCAAATGCTCGTGGCAGCCAGGCGTACAAGCACCTCAAGCTCCTTGAGGAGATGGGACTCATCAAACGTGAGAAGGAGGGCAGGACCAGCATCGTAAGGACCACCCAGGACTTTGCCGATTATCTCGGATTGCCCTCGGACCGAACCACGATGCGCCGTGAGCTCCGCAAGATGTTCAGGAAACTTGAGCTGGACCAGATCGAAAAGAAGTAGGCATTTCATATTAACGCAGAGTTCAGGGCTGATGAACCCGACGACCTCTATGGAACATTTTATGATTCATCAACCCAACCAGTACCCATGAAACCCCCTTTCCCGGTTATCTCAGTCTCCGGCACAAGGTATGAGTGCGGGTACCAGCACGGCGAGCAAGCCAAGGATCAGGTACGGAAGAACATCGAATACTATCATGGTTGGTGGCAGCAGAACCTCAAGATGACCCCCGAGGTGGTAAGCGAGCGAGCGGACACCGTGATTGATGTCGTTAAAGAGTATGACGCCGGGCTCATCGAGGAGATGAGGGGGTTGGCTGACTCTACAGATTCAAGCCTTGAGGATATCGTTTCCATCAACGGCAGGTATGAGCTGGCGTGGGCTCAGCCAGAGCAGTTGATGGGTGGATGTACATGTGTCGCTGCTCTACCGGGTGCAATGGTTAAGAGTGAGACATTGTTAGCTCAGAACTGGGATTACAGGCTTGGAGTCAAGGACCAGTGCATCGTGTTGAAGGCAAAGGTGGATGATGGTCCAACCGTTATCATGCACACCGAGGCGGGCATCATCGGACACAAGGGCTTGAACTCTGAGGGAGTAGGAATCGGGTTGAACGCCATGGTCAGCGACAGGGACAGGCTAGGTGAGTCAGTGCCATTCTTCCTCGTCTGCCGCAAGATGCTGGACAGCCCAAGGTTCAGCGAGGCAGTCAAGGCATTCCTCAACGCCAAGCGGACAGTATCATACAACGTGATGGTCGCCGGAGAGGGCGTAGCTGTGGACCTTGAAGCCCACCCAGATGATGTATCAGTGATCTACCCGCATGGTGATCTGCTTGTTCACACCAACCACTTCATCGGGGAAAGGGCGTTGTCTGTGAAGGACAACTTCGTTTTAACTGAGCCGAGCAGCATCAACCGGTACGTGAAAGCTTCGATGATGATGGAGACTATGAGGGGGCACTCGATTGAGAGTATCAAAACGATCCTCACCGACCACTACGACCACCCAACCAGCATCTGTTACCACCCAACACCGGGGCAACATATGGATCATCAGGAGGAAACCGTTTCATCGGTGATCATGATACCAGAGAGGCGCATGTTCATGGCGACACACGGTCCGCCGTGCAGCAACGAGTACCATACCATCCAATTTTAGCCTGATATGGCAACGTTTTATAGCTACCCAACGAGAAAATGGATGGAAATGAGCGAGACAAACGCGACGCAGATCTTGGTCTACGTGCTAGGTGCACTGCCCAGCATATACTTCTTGTACAGGATACTGGTCGAGGCATACCACTATATAACGAAAAAGGATGAAGATTTCCTGTAAATGTCAAGCAGCGAAGAGAAATATTGCCCATACTGCGGGACACTGATACCATACTTGGACCAGTACTGCCCGTCTTGCGGGAAAATGCAGCCACCCATGCCCGGAATGGTATCGGTTGAGCAGAAACCGCGAAAGAAGGTTTGGATTGCCGTACTTGCTAGCCTACTAATCACGGGGCTTGGGCAGGTGTACATCGGGGAGTGGAGGAAGGGAATCGCTTTCTTCGTCGGCACCTTCACTATGGGGTACCTCTTATCGTATTACCTCGATTACAGCACAATTATGCTATTTGGGACAATAATCGCGTTGATAAGCGCGTATGATGCCTACAAGTCGTTAACCAGTTCATAGTTTTGGCGACTGGTTTCACATACTAGAGTAATAAGCTGTACAGATGGTTCCCCTCCTGTCAGTGATCAAGTATGAGAGAAAAAGCGGTTCTCGGGGTTACAGCCCTAGTAGTTCTAGTAGTAGTATACGCGCAGTTTACGGATAATCAAGCGAATCAGGTAAGCGAGTACGGGTTCGGAGATGGAGCCATCAACGTGACGTTACTCAACAACGCTGGAGTAATGATTGAGACCAACGGCCAACGAATCTACATAGACCCGTTCGATATCCCTAGAGACTACGCGGACAAGCCAGCGGATGCCATATTCGTGACACACAGCCACGGGGACCACTGAGGCTTCAACAATCGATATGCTGCAGAAAGAAGACACGTTGAACGTTTTCCCAAGTATCATGAGCACGGAGATTGCCCGACACGATGGACTGGGGGTGATCCCTGAGGAAGAGGTGATGGTAGGATCAATCAAGGTCACGCCCTTTTACATGTACACGTTCAGCCCTGTTCCGGGGATGGAGGCAACCCATCCGGCGGAGAGCAACTTCTGTAGCTACATCGTCGATATCGGCGGGTTCACAATATTCCATGGCGGGGACACCAAGAACATCCCGGAGTACGACGATTTGACAGGAACCATAAACGTCGCAATGTTACCCTTAGGACCTGGCTGCCAGACAATGGCGGACGAAGAGGTGGTTGCCGCTCTACAGGTGATTGCTCCTGAATACTTCATTCCCATGCACTTTGAGGATAATGCGAAGAGTACATTCATGACCCGTTTCAGAAGATCAATCGAGGCAACAACGGAGTGCGAGGTATGCGACCTTGCATACTTCACAACCCACGCGTTCTATGTGGAGTAAATCGCTACTCCTTTAATCCCCCTAGGTCTCTTTCCTTCTATGCGATTCGAGATTAAGTACCAGCCAAGCTACAGCATGCTTGAGGTGATCCTGGAGAAAGGGGAGCAGATCACCGGCGAGGCTGGGGCACTCACCTACATGAGCCCCAACATAGATGTCCAGACCCGGACAAGGGAAAGGAGCATCCTTGGAAGCCTCAAGACCAGTATTCTCGGCGGACAAAGCCTGTTTGTGACAGACTTCAAGGCAGAGGGAAAAGAGGGGAAACTTGCCCTCGTAGCCGCACCCATCGGAGACATTATCAAACTAGACATTACCCCGCAGAACGGGTACGTCATCCAGAAATCCGCGTACCTTGCATCAACCCAGAACATCGACCTTGACGTACGCTGGGAGGGCTTCAGCCGAGGACTCTTCGGACAGGGCTTGTTCATGATCAGGACAACTGGTATGGGTGAGTTATTCATCAACAGCTTTGGGGCACTGGACAAGCATGTCCTAGCACCCAGAGAGCAGCTAGTGGTTGACAACTACCACCTAGTCGCGTTCAGCAACACGTGCGAGTACGAGGTAAGAAAGTTCGGCAGCTGGAAGGACACCTTGTTCAGCGGTGAGGGACTGGTCACATACATCCAGGGACCGGGCGAGGTCTATATCCAGACCAAGAACCTCCGCGAGTTCGTTGACTGGATCTGGCAGCTAATCGGTCCAAGGGTGGCGGCGAGGACTAGCAGCCGATGATTGATACCATCTACTTCGACAACTGGAACACGCTGGTGACAGCTCCAAACCTGATGAGGAGAGGTAGCAGCACCCGTGTGTTTAAAGAGTACCTCAACGGCGAGGGACTGGATGTACCGGATAACTTCCTCGATATCTACTCGCTCATCGCCAAGGCACAGGAGTCCAAAGCCGAGCAGGATGGACACAGGGAACCGGATTACAGGCAGCGCCTTGAGGACGTGTTCAAGGAGCTGGGTCTACCCGACCCGGTTGAGCTGAGCCATGGTACATGGAACCATTACCTGAGTCTATGGCCTGAGCAGACCGAGTACTTTGAGGGAGTACCCGAGATGCTATCGGAGCTGAAGAAGTCATACAAGCTTGGGATAATCACCAATTATATGGATGGACCTACATGCAGGCAGGTGTTTGAGAAACTGGGGTACAACGATATATTCGACTCTCTGGTTGTATCAAAGGAGCTCGGATATGTTAAGCCGGCTCAGATATTGTTCGAGACTGCTCTCGAAGAGACGGGTTCAAAGCCGAAGAACTGTGTGATGGTGGGAGATACTTTCGCAGCGGACGTTGTAGGAGGGAATCTTGCGGGAATGAAAACCGTTCTAGTTGATATCTACAACACCCAGCAGGCAAACTACCATAAAGCGTCTGTTGTGATTCATGATATCAGCGATTTCCCGGAAGCTTTGGCCAGCCTCTAGGCTCCAGCTATATCCACAATATCCAACAGGTCTTTAACAATCTTCTCGCAGCCGCCGTCGATGAGCATCTGTGCCCACCGTTCGTCTCGCCAGTAGCCCACGAAATCAACCTCCGCGTTCCTAGCGGTCGTAAGGTCAGTTGTAGTGTCCCCTATGTACAGCGTCTCCTCTGGGGTAGCTCCGACGAGTTCAATAGTTACGAAGAGCTGGTGCGCGTTTGGTTTCGGTTTGTCCGTGTCGTCTCTGCCGACAACCGCGTGGAAGTACTTGTCGATGTCGTACATCTCTAGCGTCTTGTCAGCGTAAACTCGGTGGCTTCTGGTGCATATTCCAAGCTTGTAACCGCTCTCGTAAAGGTTCCTCACGGTTTCAACAGCGTTGGGCTTCAAAGCCATGGTTGGTAACGCCTCAAGCTCGATGTTGTTCATCACATGGTCAAGCTCCACGAGGGTTGACTCAAGGTTCTCCTCAGGTAAACCAAATTCCAGTAGTGTCTTGGCACCTCCTCGGATGACCTGGTAAGCCTTGCGTCTGTCCTCGATGTGCTCCTTCATCCCTTTTCGTCCGAGGAGTTCCTTGATCTGCTCCCCCATCTTCTCGTAGTTGATCTTGCTCTCGACCAGTGTCCCGTCTAGGTCGAAAACGACGGCTTTGTAAGGCATCAAGCAATCACCGCGCCAGTGGTTTATGAATGGTTGCACTGGTACCCGTTTTCAGAACTGGGACCTACGTGAAACCATCATTTCAGCAGGCTCCAACGTAAACTATGTGCGAGATGTCTAAACTTTTTTAACTATCCTCGTGGTTTGATGGGGAGTAGCGGGCGAGTAGTTCAGGGGTATGAATGCTTGGTTTGCAACCAAGAGGTCGGGGGTTCAATTCCCCCCTCGTCCACCATTTCATCTAAACCTACGTTTGGTTATCTGATTAGAAAAAAAGTTGTAGATTTTACTCTACTTTTGATTCCTTGTGGTCGCACACTGGGCATGTGTACGGGATAACGCTTCCAGACTCGGTTCCAACGGGGAAATCCACGCTCTCTGCCCAGTACGTTGCGTCACATGCGTTGCAGGCTAACTTCTTTTTGTCCTTTTTCTCATCCAAAATGACTCGCATCCAAGCAAACTAGTTGCTCATTTATCCAAAAACCATGGTTGTATTTTAAAATTAGCATAGGATTACACTTAATGTACATAAATATCGGATTTATTTGGACGAAGATTCATAACAAGATAAAATCGACCAAGTCTTCTCAATTAATTGAACTATCCGCTCATCGAATCACTTGGGTAAAATATTTGAACTCACCAAACCACTTCTTCTCATGACAGAAATCGCAAAAGTGGCCGTTGTTCAAGCTGCCCCGGTTCTATTTGATAAAGAAGAGACAATAATGAAGGCAGTCAAACTCATCGAAGAAGCAGCCGGAAAAGGAGCCAAACTGGTTCTGTTCCCTGAGGCATTCATCCCGGCCTACCCCCGAGGGCTTTCCTTTGGAACAGTTGTCGGAAGCCGCTCATCAGAGGGAAGGGATACTTGGAAGAAGTACTGGGAAAACTGCGTACAGGTGCCAAGCAAGGACACTGATACCTTGTGCGAGGCAGCCAAGGAGAACGATGTCTACCTAGCTATGGGCATCATTGAGAAGGACAGCGAGTACAGCCGTGGAACGGTCTTCTGTACAACCCTGTACATCGGTCCAGACGGTAAGATTTTAGGGAAACATCGAAAACTCAAACCCACCGCGGGGGAGCGACTCATCTGGGGCGAGGGAGACGGAAGCACAATGCCAGTTATCGATTCAGAGTTGGGCAGGTTTGGCGGGTTGATCTGCTGGGAGAACTATATGCCCCTCGCACGAGTAGCCATGTACGGTAAGGGAGTTGAGATTTATCTTGCCCCAACGGCCGACTCAAGGGACACATGGCAAGCAACGATGCGACACATCGCATGTGAGGGACGCTGCTTTGTTTTAGGGTGTAACCAGTACGTCACCAAGGACATGTACCCGGAGGACTTGGTGGGCATCAGGGACCTTGAGGGTCAGCCAGACGAGCTTTGTCGCGGTGGGAGTGTGATCATTTCACCCCTTGGCGAGGTTATCGCTGGGCCACTGTATGGAGAAGAAGGTATACTCTACGCTGACCTAGACTTAGGCGAAGTGGCACGTGGTAAGCTAGACTTTGATGTTGTTGGTCACTACGCGCGGCCCGATGTGTTCAAGCTCATCGTGAACGAGAAACCATCCCCGCCGGTATCCTACGAGTAGGATACTGAGCAACCAGTTATTATCCTGAATAGACAAAATACCTGATGGTTCGATGAGAAGACGTAACGTAATCATCATCGCAGTACTGGCTACATTCCTCGGTTTCTTCGTTTTCATCGGCACCACCAAGGTTGACCTAGTCCAGATGCTTTTTCTGAGCAGTGGACCTGCATACGCTGTCCCCGCGACTAGTGCTAGTGCAATCACCCAGCCGCCACCCAGCATGGATGGTATCAACACCCATACAGAGGTGTATGGAACCGGAGCCGACCCCAACATCATCACCCTGGGGCCAAAGACAGGAGGATGCGAGGGCTGTCCACCTTATGAACACAAGACGAGTATGGAGTTCGAGTTACCGAGAGGTACGCCGATACTGGCTCCAATCGACATGGTTCTTGTTGGGTTCGCCAACCGGAACGCAGAGAAACGAACAAGGGATGACGGTGAGGTGCAGTCACCCTACGATGACCTTGAGCTCAGCTTCGTGTCATCTAGCCCCGACTGGCCGGGGATGGTGATATGCGTTTATCACATCCAGTCATCACCGCTGCTCAAGGGTCATGGCTCGGGGGAGTGTGACCGCGTGGAGGAATGGGCGCACACTTTCCAAGCGGACGGACACCAGTACTATGACACGAGGGAATTCATATTCAAGGAAAACGGGAACGCTGATTCATGTGAAGCATTGATGGGGCGGCTAGTTAAGCGAGGTGAGGTGATTGGTTACGCTGGAAACGTTGGCGATCACTCGATGGCTCCGTTCAGGTTCAAGGTCAGCCACACCGAGAAGAACCCGACAGTCCAGATTGGTAACCCTTACCTGCACTGGGTGCAGCCGGGCTCATTCTTTTACTGGAAATGCTACCATCTGGACGCTGATTTCCCGCCTGGAGTATTGGCTTACCCATTTCCGTGCGACGGGTACGAGCTCCCTGACGAGCAGTACGATGTAGACTTCAAGTACGAGTCATGATTTCCGGTAGATGAACTCGACCACGTGTTCCTCTCCAAACTCGTCTGAGAACTGGGTCTCCCTATGGAATTTGACCAGCTTGAACCCTAGAGGCTTGAATGTCTCCTCTATCTCCTCCACAGTGTAAGCCCTAGAGTACATGCCCTGCCCCATAATGTTCACGTAGACTTCCCCGTCAGCATTATCAGATGTATTGGGAGGCTCGTTAAGTGATAGGTAGAAGAGTCCACCATCAACCAAGGCATCAACGATACGCCTAGCTGCCTCGTTGAAAAGCTCCGGTGATAGAAGTAGCATGCTGAACGAGGACATCACCCCGTCAAAATCATCCAAGTATGGTATCTCGGTCATTGACATCTGGACAAACCTTGCACCTGGCACGTTTCTGGACGCCACCTTAACCATCTCTTCTGACAGGTCCACACCTGTCACATTGAATCCTCGATCAGTCAGCTCTTTAGCGTAGGGTATTCCAGTTCCACAGCCCAGGTCCAGTACCCTGCCCTCTGTGGGCAGGTATCCCGCAAACTCCAGGAAAACCTTGCTTACCGGTGAGATATCCCTGTCATCGTAGCTCCCGGCAAGTCTATCCCACGCCCGCTTGTTAAGGTCAAGAATCTTTTTCGTCAATGCCAAGATAAAATACCGTGATTCAGGTATCTTAATTCATGGATGACTGGGAGAATGCGGTCGAGAAATTCGTTGACAAATGGACAGAAGACGTGGAAGGGATACTTGTATGCGGCAGCTATGTCACTGGTTCACCCTCCAAGCGGTCGGACATCGATCTTCACATCGTAATGCCCAGCGCCGCTGATTGGCGTATGAGAGGAGCAGAGGTTATTGACGGGTACCTTGTCGAGTACTTCGTGAACCCTCCCCGTCAGATCAGGGCATACTTCAAGGAGGACCACGAATCCAATCGGAAGCATACCGCACACCAGTTCATGACGGGGCGTATAATCAAGGATACGAAAGGAGTGATGGTCAAGCTTCAAGCGGAGGCTCAGGAGTGGATGGAGAAAGAGTATCCAGAACTAGACCAGGTTGCGGTCGAGCTAAACAAGTACGCTTTGTGGGACCAACTGGATAATCTTCAAGACGTATACGTGTCCGGGTCTAAATCATTCACATACACCTACTGGAGCTCGTTAAAGTCTGCTTTCGTGTTCTATTCCAAGTATCTGGGGCACGACATTATACCCGTCCACACGATTTCTGAACAGCTAAACGATCCAACTGTTCAGACAAAGTACTCCATCGCAGAGTATCCCGACTAGGCATTCAAGGAGATGATGAACAGAGCCATCACAGCCCAGACAACGGAACAGATGCACGACAACTTCAAGGAAATTGTTGAACACATCCACAGGAAAACAGGTGGATTCAGCCTTGATGGATGGAATGTACGCACTCCACTATCTGAAGGTATATGAAACAATAGTTTTCTTTAAAATATCTCCATTTTTGCGGTATTTTTTCCTCTATTTCAGATAAAAAAATATTTAAAAAAATAAATGCGATGAAAAAAATGGGTAAATTTGACAAGGTATATTACAGCCAACTTGTATTATGTATTGAAGTTTTTACGTTGAAAGGAAAAATATCAAAATATCTAACATCTAGAGGTTATGGTTTCATTAATGTCAAGGATTCAGAGAAGGACATTTTCTTCCACATGTCAAATTATCCTGCACGGGCTATACCCGTTCAGGACCAAATGATTGAGTTTGAGGTCAAGGAGACCCCTAAAGGAAAAGAAGCGGTTAATATCAAGATTGTAGTCGATGGCTTGGACGAGGAGCCAGTTGAGGAAGTCGCCGAAGTAGAGCCTGTGGCTGAAGAGCCAGTTGAGGTGGTAGAGCAAAAAGTATCTGAGACTCACAGCCTGAACGAGCTTAGCGGTGTTGGACCAAAATACAAGGCGTTGCTAGAAAAAGCCGGTATCAATACCTGTGAGGAGCTAGCTGGATACAAACCAGACGAGTTGCTGGCTAACCTGTTATCAGTAAACGAGAAAGAAGAGATAACAAAAAGACCGCCAAACGAGGCTAAAGTAACTGAATGGGTTGAGATGGCAGTCAAAATAGTGGCTTGAATCAGCCAGTGATAGGAGGCTCAACTTTTGGGTATTAAAATCAAGTCTGAATGGATGACTCCACGAATCGAGACATTGAGGGTGCTACATGGCTTGGAGTACGAGACGTACAACAAGGATTTGGAGTGCGTGGAGTACACTGATAGGGCTAAAACAAAGACACTTCTAGTTGTGGCGAGTGAGCGAGGAAAAACAGGCTCGGTTAACACAAACACTGCCAGGGCATTGAAGACCTTCCTTGACGAAACAAAGTTTGAGGAGGTCCACGTTTTTGGTGAGAATCAGACATCAACCGCCTACAATATCCTGAAACACAACGGGAAAGCCACTGTTTACACTTCAAACGCAAGAATCCAGTTGAAGACAAGTGAGATCCTTGAGGCTTTCACCACGAGAGCCCTTGAGCGGTGTGAGCTCATATGTGGTTCGAAACCTGTGGATAGAAGTGACTGTAAGGCGACGAGAAAGGGGGCTGAATCATGCTACATCCGGACTCTTCTGGATAACGCCGAGTTCCATGCAAGAATGGGCTGGAAAGACCAGTCCTTACAGGGATTCCTTACACTGTTAGAGTTCGATCCTCCACCTAATGAGGAAATAATTGACTCCTAACCTATTCATCGAACTATTAGGAGTGAAACTTCCTCTTTCAAGTTTCAAATTCACATAATATTATATCTTCGTTAGGCAACGTTAGCCCTTGTAGCCCATGTCTATTGGTAAGAAAATACATCGGTTAAACCTCATCTTTACTATGATTTTCTTTGTTTACAGAGTATTCAGTCCGTACCTTTCACTATACTTCGTATCTCGTGGTGCTGGATTAGATAGTATCGGGGTCTACCGGGAAGCCTTGCGGTTCGTATTTACCTTACTCAACATTTATCTGATTTACTCAAGCGTTCAACTCGGAAGAAAGTTCGAGCTTGAGGTGAGATACAAACATGTTATTGGACAGTTTGGGCGAAACTGGTTGCTTTCTTTCCTTCTTTTCATTCCATTATACTTTTTACTAGGGGAAGAATGGCGTTCGATCGTTTGGTCAGGTCTCACCATCCACTTTACCTCTGGTTACGTGGTAGGGGCAAAGATGTTTTCAGCGATCTCTCTCGGATGGCTGGTGGAAAGACGACTGCCAATGAAACTAGGATGGAGTAGGGAGATTCTGAAGCCTGTATTGGTTTACTATGGTATCCAGTTTTTGACTGCCTCAGCTAGGCATATCATGTTTTACAGAATGGTCGAGTCTGGGTATAGTAGGTCTGGATTCAGTCAAGTCTCGGCTTATACCAGTATGCTCATGTCGGTCATATACCCCTTGTTCTTGTATAGGATGCTTTCTGCAGGTAGGAAGATCAACCTAGAGGAGGATTATCCTAGTGTTTTGTACACGTTACTTGTCCCGAAACTAGTCAACAGAATAACATCTGATGGAGTACATACAGTGGTTATGTACATTCTTGAACCAAAAGTATCAGTTCTCCTTGATTTCCTATATGACACTATAATAGAATTCGTGAATACTCCAATCAGTTTGATGGGTTTAGTATTCGGTTTGATTTGTTACAACTATCTGAACTCAAAGTATCGTTACAAATCTACGCTGAACAGTAAATCTAATTCAACAGCTGACAGAGACTCTGGATTGAATAGTTTATACGATTTCTTCTTATCCGAGTAACCCACTCTATGCGGGATACATTTGGGCTTACTGGACGGGATGAGGCGTTTCTGGGCTAAACAGAAGAGAAACTTCAAGGTCATGATCGCCCGTGACAGCCTCACAATGTTCAGCGGTAGACGCCCATTCGAGAAGGGGATGGGTGGATACGACAGCATCTTTCTGTCTAGGATTGGTGCATCTGCCCTGCAGATCGGGTACATTAACGGGTTGATGAGTCTCCTCAACATGATATTGGCGGTTCCAAGCGGCTGGCTCATCGACAGGTCCACTGATATCCGGCGACTCTACTTTACCAGCTTCGCGTTAGGCTTACCCGCATTGCTTGCACTCTACGTTACAAGTGATTGGAGGATGTATCTGGCGGTGATGCTGGTTTACACCATCGCGTTAAGCGTCCGTTTCCCTTCACAGCTGATAATCGATATAGACTCAATGACTGATGAGACCCGTGTATCGGGACTTGGCTTCCACAGGACACTTACCGCTGTAGCCGGCGTAGCTTCTCCCATGTTAATCGCTTACGCCGTTGACTACTTCGGTGGATTGGAGTCAGCGGATAGCATCCGTCCCCTTTTCCTGCTTTTCTTCGTCACTGATCTGGTTATCCTGTACATCGTGACAAGGTTCACGGAACCCGTTAAGATTCAACGAGATAAGACCAGCTCATCACTCCTAGATGGGGTCCGGGCGGTAATCAACGGCCCATTATCGTTGAAACTGATACTCCTCAGCGAGATATCAACGATATTCGTGATGATGATGGTAAACCCATTCAGGGGCATATACCAGGTTGACATCAAGACCGCCAGCATCTTCATCTTCGGGTGGATTGGAGTCGCAGAGCCAGCCATCGATATATTCCTCAGCATACCATTGGCAAACCTCGTGGAGAAATACGGGAGAAAACACACAGCCTACATCGGGCACATATTCGGTTTACTCGCGAGGCTCGTCCTAGTCCTCACACCGTCATCAATCCCGGTGTTCCTTGTGCTGGTTAGCATAATTGGCAGCATCGAGGGATGCCTCTATGTTGGGATGGACGCGTACAGCCAGGAGATCATCCCCCAGCAGGTGCGAGGAAGTTACACCGGGTTGAAGAACATGCTCGTGGGGCTGATTGGAATAGCCGCCCCCGTGATTGGTGGATTCATCTGGGAGATCAACCCAGACACACTGTTCTGGGCACCAGTAATCCAGTGGGGAATAGTTGCCTTCCCGATACTGGTGATACTCATGGAAAGGTACAGCGTGGACGGCTACGTACTTCAAACGAAGTCATAGTATCTGTACGCACATTTTTAATCACCGCAAAACACGTCACTAGGGAAGAAAATGACGGGATCAAACAAGAAAATCAAGGGATGCGGTTTCCACCACCTCTCAATGAGCGTCAGAGACCTAGCAAAATCAATCGAGTTCTACGTTGACGGCCTGGGGTTCACCGAAAAAGTGTCATGGGGTGAAGACCCCAAGCGCACAGTCCTATTGGACACAGGCGACGGGAACTATTTTGAGATCTCACAGGGAAACACTGACAAGGTTTTCGAGGAGGGCGTGTTCAAGCACATCGCGTTGAGGGTTGATGACTGCGCGGCAGCTATCGAGCTCGCTCGAAAAGCTGGAGCTGAGGTGACAATGGAGACCCGTGACATAAACCTACGCACTGAGCCACCAATACCCATACGAATCGCCTTCTTCAATGGGCCAGACGGCGAGATCGTGGAGCTATTCCAAAACGAGGAAACATAGGATCACGCCGAGGCGTGGGTACCTATTTTTCGATGCGCCAGTGAACCTCAGACCTCAACATGAAGTGGTCATCGGTCCTCTCCCTGAGCATACCGAGGGTGACGCCTTCTCCGGTTATTCCTTCCCATTTACCTGTTCCACCGATGAACTGGTACGAGCCGTCACCTTTTCCGTACCACCATACGTGAATCAGCCAAACCATGTCACCATCCGGGTCCGTGTCTTCTAGCAGCATCACGTCTCCGAGGGTATTCTTTCCCATACGGACAGTTGTGCCCCTGTCATAGCAGGTTGCGTAAGCCCTTGGGCTCTCTTCTGGTCCCTCTCCCAGCAGTACCCCTGCCTGGGTGCTGATCTCAAGGTTTATCCCGTTCGATAACTCCCTGACCAGTTCTGTCACATGTGGACCGTGGAAG
Source organism: uncultured Candidatus Bathyarchaeia archaeon (assembly GCA_964589605.1). Classification (GTDB taxonomy): domain Archaea; phylum Thermoproteota; class Bathyarchaeia; order TCS64; family TCS64; genus RBG-16-57-9. The sequence continues at coordinate 149,296 of CAZPRN010000007.1, forward strand.
CTCAAGCTTCTTGCGTGGTTCGTGTACTCGCCTGGTTTCTGCAGGGAAGCTATCTGCCCGTGGGGCTTGTCGCCCATCCTCCACTCGAACTCGTACTTGGGCATAATGTGATCATCAGCCCTATCCTTGACAACATTCGGTACATTTCCGCTTCCCTCGATACCATCCCATTTACCGGTACCGACAACGAAATGAAGTGAGGCTTCCCCTGAAGGTGGGTTCCAGTATACCGCGAAGGTCAAATCCCCATCGGGGTCAGTTACCTCGAATAGGGCTGCCTCCTGAATCATATTACCCTCCGTGTCCCTGAGTATGCTGCCGTGTGAGTATAATGCCGCCTGAAACCAAGGGCTATTGGGGTTGTCGCTGACGACCACGCCTGTCCGGTGGTTATCCACCCAGATAACGCCCTCTTTCACTTTCTTTGTTTTCTCCTCCACGAGTGGACCCAAGAAGATGTAGCCAGAATCCTTTCCTTCCATTTTTTACACCACATATGCCCGCCCCTAAATGGGTGAGCTTCCTATGTTTAGTGGATTAATTTATCATAAAACATCTTTCACGGCGTATAATCGCAGGTTGCGTTTGCTTTCAAACCCTTTGGGGTCCGGAACTCGACTAAAAGGTCTTCAACCGTATCACCTACAATCTTCGGGCTTATGTCTCCTAATCCCATTTTCGTGGCATCCACAATGTGACTGATCTTCTCAGGCTCAAAACCCATCACCCGCGCCATCACAGCGTCAACCGCGACCGGGTTTCTGCCCAAGATGACACATCCAATATCCTTTGGTTTCCCGCTGATAACTCCCTCTAAGCCTATTCTTCCATCTATGAGGCATAGGCTGCTTCGGAACATGGTGTTGAGGTCCAGTATCACCTCGTGGATGTTGGGGTGGTAGAACGCCTGGTCTTTCCTCGGCAGGAAACCGAATAGGTTCTTCAATGCTCCGGTTATCATTGTGAGGCTGTGAGTTTTAGCTAGTGCAACGCTTACGATGGTACCTGGATCGGATAGGAGTGCGGGTAGTTCTGGGTTCTTGAAGTAGGCTCCCTCAAACTTGTACTCAGTTAACTCTGATTTGCTGAGGTTTGTCAAGGAGATATTCACGCCTTGACTGCTTGCTCTTTCAACATATTCCCTGTATCCATATCTCTCGAATGCCTTGTCAGCGTACTTGGACATGCTGTCAGATTCAACCAGCCTGAACTCGGGGTCCTTGTTTTCCTTTATGATCTCGTCAACAAGAGCCTCAACCACCTCTACCTTGGTGTTTGCACACTCAGTGTGGTCGTTTCCAGTGCAGATGTTAGGCTTCAGGATAATGGGCGATTCCAGATCCTTCAACCCACCAATCAGCTCTAATGCTTCTCTTAACGTCTCCTCGAAGCTCCCACGAATCTTGAGCAAGGCAACTGTATCCAAGATAACTCAAATCACCCATCTACATGGACACGAATCAATGTTTCCTAGCCCAGTAAGGATTTTAACCCATGAGCACCCCTTTGCGGTGTCTATGCTATTCGTAGTTGCAGCCGCGTTATCAATCACGTTCATGAGCCTCGCCATGAGGTACGCGACACTCAAGACAAAGTCTCTTTGGGGTGTGATACTTGGGAACTATCTGACCGCTGCAACCATTATGGCAGCGTTAGTGTTCAGCAATGGGTCATGGATCGTCTCCCCTTTCACTATAAGGCTGGGAATCCTGACCGGGTTCACTTACGTAGCGGGGATGTACATGAACCTTACTTTGATGGATAAACGAGGAGCGGCGATCACGTCAACAGTAATCCAGCTAGGGGTGCTGATCCCCGTAGCCGTGAGTATCTTCATCTATGGAGAAACGACCACATCAATCCAGCTGGTGGGAATAGTTCTCGCGATAACATCCCTTCCATTGATTGCCGCGAAGCCGATGGAGAAGCTAGAGATAGACAAGGAGATTATACCGATGATACTAGTAACAATCCTGATCGTCGGGTTCAGCCAGCTGGCCTCAAAGATTCTCGTCCAAAGCGGTCTGGAGTCACAGAACAACTTCTTCTTCTTGGCGGTTTTCACCTCAGCAGCTATAATCGTGACCCCATTGGCATACAGGAATCGCTTAGACATAGAGAGGAACGATTTCCTCTACGGTCTCGGTGTAGGAGTCTTCAACCTATCATCTAACAGGTTCACTCTACTTGCATTAACAGTTCTTCCCGGTGCAATAGTTTTCCCCGTTAGCAGCGCTGGGTCACTACTAATGGTTACAGTAGCTGCGTTGATACTGTTCAAGGAGAAAGTATCCAGGATTAACCTAGTGGGGATACTATTGACGCTTGTAGCTGTTGTAATGATTAACATTTGATTCCAAGGTTTTATTATACCATACCTCGCCGTATCCATCCATGTCAAAAACCAGAGTTGGACTAAGTAAGCAACTATACAAAGGCTCACTCACTCAACCCGAACTCGATGATAGACCCCTGGTCATGGAGAACGAGGGGCTACCAGAGCTCCTTGAGGAGCTTGGGTGCGAGGTTGTCGCCATCACAGACGCCGTGTTGACACCCGAAGAGGAGGAAACGTATGGGGCGAGGTACCGCACCGCACTTGCATCAGCTCACCAAGGTGAACATGTAGCTGAAATGATCAAGGATGGGGTGATGCCCATCGGATTGCTCTCAAACTGTATACAGCTGATGGGGATGCTAACAGGACACCAGAAATCAGGTCCAAGCTGGCAACCACTAAGGGTTGGACTCATCTGGATGGACGCCCACGGGGACTTTAACACCCCTGAGACCAGCCTCAGCGGCATGGTTGGAGGAATGCCAGTAGCTATCAGCACAGGTTTGTGCCTTCACCACATCAGACGCGCCAGCGGACTAGAGCCACCGCTAGCTATGAGGTACGTTACTATGCTCGGTGTGAGGGACACTGACCCCGGTGAACAGCACCTGATTGACACACACCGTATCCCGCAGATCAAAGTTGAGGATGTAAAAACTCAGTCAGACCGGATCACAGAGGAAGTAGAGAGACTGGCTGCATTGACTGACGTAATCTATGTACACATCGATCTAGATGTGTTAGACCCGAGCGTAATGCCCGGGCTGGACACTCCAGTTGATGGAGGCCCAGACGGGGAGGAGCTAGGTAAGACCCTAGAAACGATTTTCAGGCACCCAAAGGTCGAGGCACTAGGCTTAGCATCTTATCCCGCTGACAAGGACCCGGATAGGATTGGATTGAAGACGATTTTCAAACTGGTCGAAGGCGCCGTCAAGGGCAGGCAGAGCAGAGCCTAGAAGGTGGTTACCCCACCCTTTCTTAAGGCATCGTTAATCGTCGCCAGTTTTTATTGACTCACTAGGAGGCATCACGTCGCTTGATAGTTTCCCCTTGTCTATACAATTCATTACCTCGTTTGCCTCGTAGTGATAGCCATTACCTACCCTCGCGTTTTCTATCCTGTCAACGATTTTCCCTTCCTTGATTAGATACGCGGATGATGCCCTCCAGAAACTGGGTATCTTGATGGTGCCCTCTGTTCCGTAGAGGTAAGCGTCGTCTGGACTCGGGCTAATGATAGATGCGTGTATATCCCCCCTCTTTCCTCCCCAAAATCAAGGGAGGCACTAACAGCTTCATCAACTCCCGTAGGTCCGTAATAGACACTACTGTTGAGTCCAAGCAATGGTGATTCAAACATATCACATGCTATCCCGGAGACGTAGACTCCAAGGTCAAGCACTGCGCCGCCTCCTTTCTCCTTGCTCAGGATACGTGATTCATGGTCTCTACCCGCTAGCCAACAGAAATCTGCGGTGACCCGTCGTAGGCCACCGATTCCACCCACCTTCACCCATTCCTTGGCCTTGATATATGCTGGCAGGAAACGTGTCCAAAGCGCCTCCATTAGGAAGAGCCCTCTTTTTTCCGCGGTTTTGAACATCTTCTCGACCTCACCCGTGTTCAACCCAAGCGGTTTTTCACATAACACATGTTTTCCGTTGGCTAGGGCATCAAGTACGCATCCCAAGTGATCCGGGTTTAACGTCGAAATGTAGACGATGTCAACTGATTCATCGTCATACAACTCTTGGTAGCTTCCATACGGTTTCTCCACTCCAAACCGTTCGGCAAAATCCCTTGCCCTATCATTGGATGACGAGGCGACAGCCACCAGTTCCCCGCCTTCACTGTTTTTCAAGCCCTCAGCGAATGTCCCAGCAATTGTGCCTAGACCGATTATTCCCCACCCAAACCTCATACTAGTACTCCATCCTATCCGGATTAAACAGCTTTCAGGTAGCTAATCCTCCCCGGGCAAGTATCTTATATTAAGAAAAATAACTGTTTGAGCGGTTCTAATTATGAAATACTTAGCGATTGCACGTCCAAGAGTACATCCTGCCCCACCGGAGGAGGACAGGGTACAGTTCCTGAAGGATTGCAGGGACTATATTGAGGATTACAAGAAGAAAGGTAAGATAATCGATGTCTTCTGGACCTATGGGAACGATTTCGTGACACATTACTGGTTCCTAGAGTGTGACAGCCACGAGGAGATGTGGAGAGTACTCAGCAAGTGGCCCGGCACAAACAAGGACGGCGGCTTCGAGTACGAGGTCTGCCCACTGGTAAGCAGTGAGGCGTTCTTCGAGCAGGGCGTGGGAAGCGCAAAGGACAAAGTGGAAGGGGACGAGTAGATGCACTACTTAGCCATATGCAGGCACACGCCACACCACGCACCAACATTGAACCCCGAGGACTGGCTTGAGTTCATGGAGGATGAAGCCGAGTTCGTTCAGGAGAACCTCAGGAACGGTAGGAGAAAGTATGGTTACTGGGCGGTTGGCGGTGACTGGAAGATCACCTTCGCATTAATTGATTGTAAGGACCACAACGAGGCGTGGGAGTACTGCAGGACATTCCCCGGCTCCAAGAGGGGGTGTGGTAACCATTGGGAGCTCGTTCCTCTTGTCGAGAACGACTGGTATTTCGAGAAGGTTATCGAGGAAGCCATCCGTGACAAGGAGACAGGGATGGACAAGAAAAAGATGAGCCCACTGGGGTAAACTATGCAGTACAGAAAATATGGTAAACTAGACTGGGAAGTATCAGCCCTAGGGTTTGGGAATCTCTGGCTACCCGAGGTGAACCACGACTATAACGTCGTCAACGAGCCCGTAGCCACAGAGATGTTACGGTATGCTATCGACAACGGCGTCAACTACATCGACACCGCATATGATTACCACAACGGCGCAAGCGAGGTCGCCGTTGGAAAAGCCCTCCTAGACGGGTACAGGGAGAAAGTAAAGCTCGCATCCAAGATGCCGACGTGGCTCATCAAGACCAAGGACGATTTCGACAAGTTTCTGGGGGAACAGCTCAAGAAGCTACAAACAGACAAACTGGATTTCTACTTACTACACACGCTGGACAAGAAGAAATGGGACAACCTGACAAACCTCAACGTCATCGACTGGGCCGAGAAGGCGATGGGTGAAGGCTTGATCGACCACCTGGGGTTCAGCTTCCATGACCACATCGACGTTTTCAAGGAGATCATAGACTACCATGACTGGACCTTCACCCAGATAGTGTACAACTATGTCGATTATCAGAGGGAGGCAGGCGAAGAAGGGCTCAAGTACGCCGCATCAAAGGGACTAGCCGTCAACGCGATGACTCCAATCCAGTCTGGATACATCGGTATCACCCCGAAACCAGAGGTTCAGGCGATATGGGATGAGATGCCAGTAAAGAGGTCACCTGCAGAGTGGGCGCTCCACTGGGCATGGAACCGCCCTGAGGTATCTGTTGTATTGAGCGGTATGAATACGATGCCTCAGGTAGTTGAGAACTTGGCCAGTGCGGACAGGTCTGGTGTTGGTAGGCTCTCTGAGAAAGAGCTGGCGATCATTGAACGAGTACGTCAAAAGTATCTTGAGGTGGGGCTGATTGGGTGTATAAACTGCGGTCATTGCGGTGGATGCCCTGAAGGTGTAGCCATACCAGAGATTATTGACGTGTTCAACCAGTACTACGCAAGCGACATCCACATCAGGGACAGGGTTCCGGACAATGACCCCAACAGGATCAGATACGCGTCAATCCCAGACGAAAACAAGGGCGATCAATGCAGTAAGTGTGAGCTCTGTGAACAAGTCTGCCCGCAGCGGCTACCTGTCATCAAGTTGATGAAAAAGACTCATGGGATGATGGGTAAAAAGAAGAATTAGGGGTCAAGGTATCCCTTTTTCAACCCGAGTGGAAGGGGCTCCGGCTTCTCCACCGTACTTCTCATGGGCACCGTCTTCTCGGAATCCGATGCACTGTGGAACGCGTGCATCGCCTCCAACACATGGTAGGTCAGGTCCCCGTTTGCCCTGTGATTTCTACCTGATCTGATGGCGTTAGCCATGTCAGCCACGCCCAGGCCTCTACTGTTGAAGGTGTAACCGTGGCTCAACGGAACTTCCCTCCACTCCTTGAACTCTGGCAGGTAGATCTTTACTGGGCCATCGAAAGTGTTCGGGTCAGGCACGCTGAGACTTCCAAGAGTCCCATAGACCTCTATTCTTGGTAGCTGTGCTCCCCACACATCGAAGCTCGTGAGGATGGAGCCGGTTGCGTTGTTGGCGAAATCAATTATTCCAACAACGTGAGTTGGCACATCAACTTTGATCTTCTGCCCGAACTTGGGCTCACTGGTTATAGTCCTCTCGGGGAACGTAACCCGTGTCGATGCCTTAACCTGCTTGATTGGACCCATGAGGTTCACCAGAGCTGTCAGGTAGTATGGACCCATATCGAACATCGGTCCCCCACCGATCTTGTAGTAAAACTCGGGGTCGGGGTGCCAGCTCTCGTGTCCATGGTTGGTGAGGAAACTGTTCACGGCGATGGGTTCACCGATCCAGCCGTCATCGATGAGCTTTCTGCATGTCTGGATGCCGCCGCCCAGGAATGTGTCTGGTGCTCCTCCGATGAGGACTCCTGCTTCTTTCGCCATCTCAACGAGTTTTTTACCTTCATCAAGCTCGATTGCGAGGGGTTTCTCAGAGTAGACTGATTTCCCCGCCTCTATCGCCTGTTTAGCCACGCTGTAATGGCCGTCTGGTGTCGTTAGGTTGAGCACGATCTCGATCTCAGGGTCAGCCATTATCTCCTCCGTGCTGACTGCCTTGGAGATACTATACTCTTTGACCCTTCCCTCCGATCTCTCTGGGATCAGATCAGAGTTTGACACGATATCGAAGCTGTTGAATATCTTGCTGTTCTCCATGTAGATTCCGCTTATGAACCCGCTTCCAACGAGCCCAACCTTAACTGGTTTCATATGATTCTTCTCACAGTGATGCCCAGAGCATGCCCCTCTGGACTATTTTCTTGACCTCTGGGACATCAAACTCATTCGCGACATGCCCGAGTGACGAGTAGAAAACCCTGCCCTTGCCGTACACAGTCTTCCAGACAACCGGCATAACGACACCCTCAATCCATGGGGCGTGCTCACCGCCGAATGTTGTAGTGGCTAGGACCTCGACTTTGGGGTCAACGTGCATATAGTACTGCTCGCTGTGCACCTTGAATGTGCTAATCCCCTCCATCAAGGGGTCATCGGGTTTACTCACGTTAACCTCGTAATCATAGATGTTGCCCGGGTGAGCGACCCACTGTCCCCCCACCATGAACTGGTAATCGACGCTCCACCGGAAGCTGTCCCCCATACCACCGTGCCAGCCAGCTAAGCCTACACCGCCTTTCACCGCCTCAAGAAGACCAGTCTCCTGTTCCTTAGTAATCTGACCCTGAGTGTAAACAGGGATAATGAGATCCATGCTCTTCATCAGTTCCCCATCGGCGAACGTGTCCAGGTCATCCGAGACAAGAACATCGTATCCCTGTGTCTTTAACCATGGCTCAAAGATATCCACACATTGTTTTGGTTCATGGCCGTGCCAGCCACCCCAAACCATGACAGCTTTCTTCATATAATCAACGGTACTCGTTGTTTTTTGTGTATTAAACACATACGACGAGGTATTTTGGGTAAACATAATTAACCAAGACTCCGATGATGATTGGATCTTGGATGGTGTGGAAAGAGGTCATCGAATCCTTGGACTCAATCATAGATGACTATGAGAGGGTAAACCACCTCATCTCCATGAACCAGGATGACGCTGTGAGGATCAAGGGACTCGAATCGGTCTCCCCTATAACTGGGATCACACTGGAGCTTGGCTCGGGTCCGGGTAACTATTCCCGGATGATCCACGAGCGTACAGAGTTCAGTCTTGTCTGCCTTGATTTCTCCGGTGCTATGCACCGTAAAGCACGTGAGAGAAACCAAGGATTAGAACACCACTACATCAGAGGCGTCTTCGAGTCTCTTCCCGTGAGAGATGAGGTCTTTGGCTTCGTAACATCTGCGTTCGCCCTTCGAGACAGCCTTGACAAGAATGCATCATTTGGAGAGGCTCACAGGGTTCTTCACACGGATGGTTCGTTTCTCATCGTTGACATTGGGAAGCCCGACAACTTCATTCTGCGTTTTGGGATGAGGGCTTACATGTGGACACTGGTGCCTCTGATTGGAGCTTTTGCGGGCGGGAAACGCCCGGACAACCCTTGGAGGATTCTATACGACACCTTCATAGTGCTACCCACAAACCAGTCACTACTAAGGATGATAGACAAGCTGTTTGGTACACCAAAGCTGCACGAGTACATGCTAGGTGGGTTAATTACACTGGTCGCTACCAAGGGGGGGGGGTAGATTATCCTAGCTAAAATAACTCTTCTTTCGTGTAAAGAAGCCCTATAATCGATTAGATTGATAGGAGTTTATGTACAAAAAGAGGTATGGTGAGGGGTTTTTAGATTACTTCTCCCTCACGGAGGCTGTACAGCTCGTGTATGTTGCCCTCTGGGTCCGCGAAGAACGCTGTCATCCTGCCCCATGGCATCATCTCCGGTGCCTTGATTGGTGTTGCTCCCTTCTTCACGATCTCATCGTATGCTATTCCAACCTCCTCAATCGTAGCTAGCGGGAATGCTAACTCGAACTGCTGTCCCTGCCTCATATCATGGTACGATTGATGCTCTGTTCCATCGTACATCACCTCTGGCGTGGTCAACGCGAATCTTACTCCCTTGTTCCTGAACTCAACGTAGTCGCCTAGATCCTCGATACACTCAAAATCAAGAACCTCGGTATAAAATCGCTTCATCTCAGGGATATCTGTGGTTAAAATCGTAATCAATCCTATTTGGTTCAGCATGTGTAAGACTACTGAATCCAAGATAATATGTTAATCGAGGCGGAGGTCGTACCTCTGCTCGTTGACCTCGATGCCCCACATCTTGTGCTTTATCTCCTCTGTCAACTGGAAGCCGTTCTTTATGTACAACGCCCTCGCAGCAGGAAGCGCGTCGATTGTCCAGAGGTAGACGGTATCGAAGCCTTTGCTCCTGCAGAAATCAAGAGCCTCCTCAACCAGGAGCTTGCCCAGTCCCTTACCCCTTGTCTCCTCCGTTAACAGCAGCCACCTGAGCTGAGCCTCGTTCTCACCGGAATCAACGATGGCGACGCTGCCCACTATCTTATCCATATATTCAACTATCCAGATGCACTGGCGGCTCTTGTCCTCGGCGAGGCTGAACTCACTCATCGGTCTGGCGACGTATGGCTCAAAAGAGGTGTCAAAATCGTACTCCTCCGCGTATATCTTCCCGTGAAGGTAGGTGATATAACCTAAATCCCCGGGCTTTAGACTGGTCCTGACCGTGAATCCCTCTGGAGGCGTGCGCATACCCCTTTGAATGCTTGTATTGATTTTATGTTTATCCCATCAGGGTGACGTAGAGCTGGGTTATCGATACTATGAGGATAGCGTACAGCAATGCTTGGGATACTGGACTCCTGAACTCCGGGTTACCTTTCCGTATGAAATACGTGTGTATCCCAAACGCGAACAATCCTCCACATGAAACGATCAAGGATAGCGTAGAACCTATTGGCGTTCCATTCCCAACCTCAAGTAACCCGTACAGAATCAACCCGACAAGTGGTATATGCAGTAATAGGAACACTGAGACTCCTCCGGGTAGCCTGAAAAGCCTCCACTCCTCCTGGTACCCTGAATCAATCTCGTGGACTATGAGGAGAACCGAGTTAACGAGGTAGAGCGCTGTCAGTGTATCCATTTCTATCTCTCCTTGTAGTGCTCTGGGTTAAGAAACCGTGTCAACGCGCAGACCACAGCATCAGCTAGCAGTCTCTCCCGGTCAATAACGTTCCTCGTGAAGACTCCAATCACACCCTGCCTTGTGAATACATCCTCTTCCCCTAACTCGGAGTCGATGATCTTCTTGCTTTCGTCACTAGTTGAGTCCACCCCATCAACGAGGCGCACTGGGACCTCGTACGATGAACTGGTGCCAATCCCCTTCCTCTCACCATCATAGACGACAACATAGTTCCTGTCATACCATCTTCCATACAACAGGACCACTCCCCCCTCAATTCCAACCGAGAAATCCAAATCAGGCTTGAACGCACCAACCGCACGATTCCTAGCCCCCTCGATTATCAGGTCCTCCGAGTCAGGTAAAGCCTTCACCCCGGAGGGCACATTAACGGATAGAACATTCACGTCTTCAAAATAGTGGCTGAACGCTATTTCCACAGCCTTCAACTTCACCGGGTTGGGCGAGCCCACTGCTATATCCATAGATCAGATTTCACCTCGAAAATTTAATAATCCTCGGACTGTCCGAACTCATAGGAGTGATTACATGAGCGAGATCGCAGACAAAGTACTACAAGCCATGAAAGACGCGGGGAAGCCCGTCCGTCCAGGCGAGGTAGCCAAGGCACTGG
>CAZPRN010000008.1:0-153067 GCA_964589605.1 uncultured Candidatus Bathyarchaeia archaeon
TTGACACCCAGCAACTAAGGAAAGAGGTTCGAGAAGCAGATCCATTAAAACAAGGATTGAAACTGGGTCACTGATGGGAACCCGTTTCACAGTCTCAGGGGTTCGAGAAGCAGATCCATTAAAACAAGGATTGAAACTTCTTAAAAGGTGTGAAATGGGGAGAAGCAGCCAGGGTTCGAGAAGCAGATCCATTAAAACAAGGATTGAAACATCATATCCGTATATGATTTGACCGTACCCACATAGTGGTTCGAGAAGCAGATCCATTAAAACAAGGATTGAAACCTCAATACGCATCCCTCCCCAGGAACAGCTTCAAGAGGTTCGAGAAGCAGATCCATTAAAACAAGGATTGAAACCCTTCCAAGAAATACAAGATAGCTTTCTTTGATCCTGGTTCGAGAAGCAGATCCATTAAAACAAGGATTGAAACCCCACTGACCAACATCAACAACCAGGCGATCTACTTGGTTCGAGAAGCAGATCCATTAAAACAAGGATTGAAACTACCCTGGGGCTTCTTCTTGGCCATGTTCCTAGTGAGGTTCGAGAAGCAGATCCATTAAAACAAGGATTGAAACCTGGGGTGTCCGAGTATATTTGGAAACGTTGGATGGGGGTTCGAGAAGCAGATCCATTAAAACAAGGATTGAAACCTCCTGTCCTTGGGTCTGTGAAAGTGATGGTGGCGTGGTTCGAGAAGCAGATCCATTAAAACAAGGATTGAAACATGGAACTACGTGGCGTTTCCATCCGGTGTAATCGTGGTTCGAGAAGCAGATCCATTAAAACAAGGATTGAAACTCCAAGATCTCCAGAAGCACGAGTGTGATATCAACGTGTTCGAGAAGCAGATCCATTAAAACAAGGATTGAAACCCAATGTGTTTGCGGCCGTAAGGTCTTGCTCACGGTGGTTCGAGAAGCAGATCCATTAAAACAAGGATTGAAACTATACCCCTTTCACTATCTGGTTTTACTGAGGTAGAGGTTCGAGAAGCAGATCCATTAAAACAAGGATTGAAACTTACTGAGGATGACTTTGCGGCTACCTACAACCTGGGGTTCGAGAAGCAGATCCATTAAAACAAGGATTGAAACAAGCTCATGCAGGTACAAGCGGGGCCGACAACTCAGGTTCGAGAAGCAGATCCATTAAAACAAGGATTGAAACATCAAGGTATCCGCATGCCTTTTCAATAGCCGCCTTGGTTCGAGAAGCAGATCCATTAAAACAAGGATTGAAACTAACTGGTGGTGGTTCTACATCTGATGATGGGAGATGGTTCGAGAAGCAGATCCATTAAAACAAGGATTGAAACATGGCCACCCTGGAGCTTAGAGTTTTGCCGTTCTCGTGGTTCGAGAAGCAGATCCATTAAAACAAGGATTGAAACAGCCATGGGCCATGCTCATGTATAGCTGAACCTGGTGGTTCGAGAAGCAGATCCATTAAAACAAGGATTGAAACTCTCTGCTGAGGCTGCAGGCCTGGGGCAACTAGAGAGGTTCGAGAAGCAGATCCATTAAAACAAGGATTGAAACTTTGAGTATCACTCAGGAGAAAAACGTTGAAACTAGAGGTTCGAGAAGCAGATCCATTAAAACAAGGATTGAAACATATCTCAGAAAATGGTGTGAAGGTTGCGTGGACGGGGTTCGAGAAGCAGATCCATTAAAACAAGGATTGAAACTTGTCCTTGGTCCTGGAGGAGACCAGACACAGACGGGTTCGAGAAGCAGATCCATTAAAACAAGGATTGAAACGGGAGCGAAAACGGGAGAAGGCTTTGCTTCGGAAGGGTTCGAGAAGCAGATCCATTAAAACAAGGATTGAAACTTGTAAAACCATGCTTTTTGTCACCTATCTTTCCGAGTTCGAGAAGCAGATCCATTAAAACAAGGATTGAAACTCTCTGCTGAGGCTGCAGGCCTGGGGCAACTAGAGAGGTTCGAGAAGCAGATCCATTAAAACAAGGATTGAAACTTTGAGTATCACTCAGGAGAAAAACGTTGAAACTAGAGGTTCGAGAAGCAGATCCATTAAAACAAGGATTGAAACATATCTCAGAAAATGGTGTGAAGGTTGCGTGGACGGGGTTCGAGAAGCAGATCCATTAAAACAAGGATTGAAACTTGTCCTTGGTCCTGGAGGAGACCAGACACAGACGGGTTCGAGAAGCAGATCCATTAAAACAAGGATTGAAACGGGAGCGAAAACGGGAGAAGGCTTTGCTTCGGAAGGGTTCGAGAAGCAGATCCATTAAAACAAGGATTGAAACTTGTAAAACCATGCTTTTTGTCACCTATCTTTCCGAGTTCGAGAAGCAGATCCATTAAAACAAGGATTGAAACTTAGTTTCAAAGAACAGAATATTGATGAATTGAGAGGGTTCGAGAAGCAGATCCATTAAAACAAGGATTGAAACTATAGGTAGATAGATAGGTAGTTATTGTGAAAGACAGGTTCGAGAAGCAGATCCATTAAAACAAGGATTGAAACTCGCGGGCTTTCCGCGTCAACTGCTCCTTGTGTCGGGGTTCGAGAAGCAGATCCATTAAAACAAGGATTGAAACGCCATTGGGTCTGATGTCTTGGGGGGCAGGGATGCGGGTTCGAGAAGCAGATCCATTAAAACAAGGATTGAAACTCGAAGTTGGATACAGGCTGGACAGTGTCCAAGAGGAGGTTCGAGAAGCAGATCCATTAAAACAAGGATTGAAACTCCCGCGCCCTCCTGGTCAACTGCTTTTTGTGACGGGGGTTCGAGAAGCAGATCCATTAAAACAAGGATTGAAACTCGCCTAGGTATTTCGCTGGCTGGATCACCAGTAAGGGGTTCGAGAAGCAGATCCATTAAAACAAGGATTGAAACTGGTGTACCAGACATCCCACGTTGTGTCTGGATCCTGTTCGAGAAGCAGATCCATTAAAACAAGGATTGAAACCTGTCTACCTCGACTATGTGGGAGACACTTCAGCCCGGTTCGAGAAGCAGATCCATTAAAACAAGGATTGAAACCTAGCCTCAAGTTTATCACAGCTAGCCTATTCGACAAGTTCGAGAAGCAGATCCATTAAAACAAGGATTGAAACCCGTGTATGCGTCAGGGTGAGCCTCATAGTCTCCCCAGGTTCGAGAAGCAGATCCATTAAAACAAGGATTGAAACTTCATGGAGAATCACTCCCTGTTCTTCTGGCAAGGGGGTTCGAGAAGCAGATCCATTAAAACAAGGATTGAAACTATGCTAAACAGTCGAAACGAGGGGCAGTTTTTTGGGTTCGAGAAGCAGATCCATTAAAACAAGGATTGAAACTGAGCATAGCGTCGACGGTACAACTTGGACCCGGGTGGTTCGAGAAGCAGATCCATTAAAACAAGGATTGAAACAGAGATTCGGAGCCTTGCAGGCCGGGCAATTTGGGAGGTTCGAGAAGCAGATCCATTAAAACAAGGATTGAAACTGAAAGTAGTCTACGCCCTCCGTGACCTCAAAGCTAGAGACTGTTCGAGAAGCAGATCCATTAAAACAAGGATTGAAACTCGCACAGGATGACCGAATTACCCTAGAGTTTGACCCCGTTCGAGAAGCAGATCCATTAAAACAAGGATTGAAACTTGGTATAATACCAACAGAAAACGTATTACACCAAAAGTTCGAGAAGCAGATCCATTAAAACAAGGATTGAAACGTAAGCACCTACGCAACCACGGCGAGAAGGGTCATTGTTCGAGAAGCAGATCCATTAAAACAAGGATTGAAACTGAGATTGACCGATATTTTATCACTCTTCATTTTTCTTTGGGAATGAAACACTATCTGGAAAATAATGACTGTGGGTGTCGATTCATTGCTTCAGAAAAGACTATGAAACATTATCCAACGGAGAAAGAAGTATTCCCTGATTTAGTTTTTCAAGATGATGAAAATGTAAAGGTGTACCCTGAGAGTCACATCGTATACAATGACAGCTTCAAACTTGTATATGAAAACAATAGAGACCATGAACTCTATTTTGGTGCTGAGTGGAAAGCAGAGAGATGGGTAAAGGGTGATTGGAAGCTTGTAGATATTGACTGGGTTTGGGTCAGCCTACTTGGGTATATTGAACCACATTCGACGCATGTTACTACTGAGCGATTTCCTTTTTCAGATGGAGTGTATCGTATATCCAAGACTTGTATGTTGACCGATGTGTATCTAAGAGATGAAGAAAGGTGGGAAACCGAGTTCACAGTCGAGTTTTATCTACTAAAAACCTCAAAATAAACACAAAAATCTAAACCCCATAAAACCTTTGTTACATTGCAGGAAATTCAAACGCATTGTTACATGAGACTTGACTTTTATTAGATTTAATCTGTTACAAAGTGCTCAATTATTTCAAAGCATCCATTTTCAAACGCCAAAGCCCCAGTTAAACCCACGAAAATGCTTCAGCATTCATCAACCTTCAAGCTTATTCGATTGATCAGTTACTGTTACCTATGCAAATACTTCAAAGAATAAAAAATAAAAAGACCTCCCGCGCGAAAAAAATACATACTTCATGTGTAAAAAAATCACTAACCCAGCGACACCCTTGAAAAAACATCAAAAAACCCCTGTTACTCAGCGCAATCCAGCAGGCTATTCAGAGTTACACTGAGGCCACTATCTCGACTTTTCCCTAGACTCTTGCACCAATCATCAACATTATCGTCAGCTTGTCCGAATTGTTCACAAAGCCATGGGGAATCTTGGCAGGAAGGAAAATGACATCCCCGGCTTTTACCTCGCTCTCCTCATCACCAACATGAATGATGCCTCCTCCCTGTAACACAAAGTAGACCTGTTCCTGATTCTCGTGGACATGCATCTCGTTGGTGGTCCCAGGCTTGATCAGGACACGGCTGAATCTCTCGAACCCTGTCATCGAATCCGGTTTCACTGCGTCAAATTCAGGATAATCCTCGAAGAACACTTGGTAGAGCACATCCGAGCCATGCTCCTCCTCCAAGGCTAACCGTTTAACCTTGTTCATGTTGACGATGTGTATCATAGAGGGTACTCGGGTTAGGGGAATATAGCGTTGGGCATTGCCCTTAGGTGCAAATAATAAATCACTCCGTTCCAGATTCATCTATATGTACGACAAGATCCTCGTCGCCGTGGACGGCTCGGAGCCCTCCATTAGGGCTATTGACCACGCCGTCCTGCTCGCCAAGACCCATAGGTCCAGGATCAACCTCATCTCGGTGATAGCTGACCTCAAGCTACCCTTCGGTGCACAGTACGGCCTCTGGGCGAGGGAGAGCCACGAGGAGCTCATACGATCCAGCCTTGAGAGCCTCAACAAGGAGCTCATGAGGATAAAGGACGCCCCCCCCCCTGGCTAGACGTAGATGCATCGATTCACGAAGGTGACCCCGCCGACACCATAGTGAGGCTGGCGGAGGAGGGAAGGTACGACCTTATCATTATGGGTAAGAAGGGCTTGAACCTCATCGAGGACCTTGTGATCGGCAGCGTCACCCGTAAAGTGGTGAAGCGGTCCAAAGTTACAGTAACCGTAGTCAACTAGGTATACGAGAATGATCCATTACTGGATCTCAACTCAAGGCTGTTAGGTCCGTCTGATTTTTCGCATCTACCAATTATAGAAGCGCCAACGCCGTAGCCTTCAATAACAGATAAGATGTCCTCCGCCGAATCCTCTTCTAGGATGAACTCGAAACCGACGCCCATGTTAAAGTCCTGGTACATCTCCTGCCAAGTGACACCGGACTCATCCTTGATCAGCCCGAATATTGGGTCAGGTTCTGGCATCGAGTCCTTGACATACTTGATTCCTTTACCGAGTCTGATGCACTTGGTGTTACCTCCACCTGTGTTGTGAACCATCCCGTGCACGTCCGACCTGTGAGTCTCAAGTACTTTCAACCCGATGGGTGAGAACAGTCTTGTCGGGTAAAGTAGTGCTTCACCAACGGTTGACCCAAGCTCATCCACGTAGTCATCGTACATGTAGGGACCGGTGTACCTTCCCCTCTCGGGGTGGGATATCTCCGGGTACTTGCTGACATATTTTGGGGATATGAGGCATGAAC
The DNA here is from genome assembly GCA_964589605.1 of uncultured Candidatus Bathyarchaeia archaeon. Taxonomy (GTDB): domain Archaea; phylum Thermoproteota; class Bathyarchaeia; order TCS64; family TCS64; genus RBG-16-57-9. Next base: position 6,093 of record CAZPRN010000008.1, read on the forward strand.
GGGCTAGTGTCTGGCCGTTGCTCATAACTCCGCTGTTCACGCCCTTCTCGTACCTGATCTTTCCGCCGCTGGGTACCCCGATGATCACGTCACCTGGCTTGATCTTGTCACCTGTGATTATGTCAGTCAACGGGGCGCGTCCAAACATTGTGACGCAGACATCAAGCGTCCTGAGCAGGTCGGGTAAATCAGCGGTCTCACCCCCAGCAAAGAGCACAGGAGTGCCTTCATTCTTTAGCACATCAAGGCAGTCCGCAAATCCGTTTGAAAGTGAAGCTAGTAGCGCGACACGGTCAATTATCAGAGTGTTGAATGCGACGTAATCAACGAACGTAACAGGGTCAGCGCCTACACAGACGAGGTCATTAATGTTCATCGCCAGGGCGTCCTGCGCTAAGCCGCTGAACCAGGACGCGTCTCCCGTCTCCTTGTAATTGATGTAGGACATAATGGGTTTACTACCCGCGGAGTCAGTATGGGTCACCAATCCCATATCGGGATCAGCTGGGTCTCTTTGTACAACGCAGAAAGCGTCCGGGTACAGGTTATCTATAACCGATTTGAAGCTCTCGATTCCCTTCTTCTTGACATCAACGCCCAGTTCCTCGTACCTAGACATCCTTCACACCTTGCCAAGGAATGCCTTCAGGAATTATAAAAGTGAGTCGAGAACAGATGCATCAACCATGTAGAACCCACTTCTCGGTCTTCCAGTAACACAAACAAGCAGGTCTGGGTAGGCTGACAGAATATCCCAAACAGTGTCACCCCTCTCCCCGTAGTAACACCAGATAGTGATATCCTCCATGCTCAACCATCCAAGGTACGACCTGGGGTCGATATCATCGTAGCAATGTGGCGAGTAGAGGTTGCTGATGATGTCCTCTGGTTCAATGCTCCATCTGGTTGAGAGGCTGTAGACCATGCTGGGAATGTCGCATACGATTGATCCTTCCTTATACGATACACCGATGTGGTCTGCGATAGCGAACTCATTTCTCACGGTATTTTGCATTGACTGATAGCTGGGCACGAGCGTGAACCCTGTAAAAAGCAACCCAACCACACACAAGCGTAATACATTCCATAGATGGGTTGGTTGATTTCGTAGTTCTAGCCTTGAAATGACATGGAAAATTGGGGGTAATCCAAAGGCTACAATCGGGATAATTAGACGAAGCATAATCAACAGGTGCAGTCGATTCGAGCCGAGATAGGGTAGCACCAAAGGCGAGAACACCATCAGCGAGGCTGCCGAGTATAGAAGGGGCTGGTATCTGAACCACCTAGCCTTGATGATATAGGTGACAGAGCTACACCTGAGGCTAGTGACAGTAAAACCATCAACCCTCCAAAGGATCCACCCCAAATCTGCCCACGGGAGAACACCCATCGAGACATCGCGTAACCAAACGTAGCGCCACTGTATGTTGATGTATACCCCCCGAAGACGCTGTACAGGCTGTAATAGAGGGGGTAGAACGGGTTCCCAGTCTGGGTGTAGATGTGCAGACTAGGAATCCCCCAGGCTGCGAGCCATCCAATGATAAAGGGCTGGGAGTCCGGCTCAATCCTTTCCATGAATATGAAACCAACAAGGATAATCCAAGAAACTACAGTGTACTCTACCCTGCTGTGGCAGGCTAACCCAAGTAATATCCCGGACCAGAAGAAGCGTTCACGGATGAGAAGTAATGAACCAAGAACCAATGAAAGTGCAACCGTGTCCTGCATTGCAATGGAATCAAAGATGACTGAAACCGGAAAAAGGGCGAACGCTAGACCAGACCACCTGGCGTTCTCAATACTATAAAATTTCTCAGCCACGCGGTAGACAAGGACCGAGTTAACCGAGCCCATCAGGATGTTAAACAGCCTGTACACGTTGACGTTTGAGCCAAAGACCCAGATGAGAAAGGATTGGATCATGTGCGGGATCATTCCCCAGTAGTAGTCGCAGCCGAGGAGGTCCCACATCCTACCATTACGTAGTCCAATGTGCATTGTGTAGTAGCTGATCATCCAGTGATGGTAACTATCACTGTTCCAGTCAACCGGGATAAGGAGGAACAACATCAATCGGGCAACAATGGCAATAGCGAATATAATCCTCCAATCGTTCCTCAGCGCCCACTGGACCCGACTGGTAAGCTCCATACATACTTCAGAAACGCTTGACAGTTATATGTGTTTAATAAAAGTAAAAGTTTAGAGGAGGGCTTTCAGCTCAGGGTCCTCTTTCTGCATCTCCCTGCATTCGTCTATAGTCTCGAAAGCCATCCGAATGTGGGGAATGGTGATAGACCCACCCACTATTAGGCTAACGTTGAGCGCCTCGTACAACTCCTCGTTTGTCGCGCCAAGCTGGATGAGCCTGATAAGATGATAGGTGACACAGTCGTCACAGCGTAGCACCATGCTAGTTGTCAACCCACAGAACTCCAGTGATTTCTCATCCAATGCACCAGGCTCATATGCTCGTCCGTCCAACGCCCAGAATCTCTTAAGTCCTAGATGCCCGCTGTTGGTGATCCTGTCGTTCATTCTGTGCCTAAACTCATTGTATTTGATTAAATCCTTCATGTTGCACGTCTTGGAGCTTCGAGCCTATAAGATGTGGCTTCCTTTGGTAGGAAATATATTCCAGAGAGCATATTCACCCCACCATGACCACTATCAAGGAAGGCGACGAGATATACCTCGTCTATGACCATCGGCAGAACTACAAGCTCAAGGTCAAGGAGGGTGAGAAATTCCACACAAAGAAGGGATTCATCGAGATCGGCGACCTCATAGGCAAGCCTTATGGGATCACTGTTACTAGCAGCCTCGGAGCCTCCTTCTATGTGCTCAAACCTCTCATCAGGGACAGGGTGTTGAAGACGGATAGGCGTACCCAGGTGCTCTACCCCAAGGACATCAGCTACATCCTTTTCGAGATGGACTTGGGTTCAGGTAGCAAGGTCATAGAAGCAGGCACCGGAAGCGGAGCACTCACAATGGCTATGGCAAACGCTGTGCGTCCAGACGGGATGATCTATAGTTACGATATCAGTGAGAGACACCAGAACGTCGCGGCCGGGAATATCGAGAAATCAGGGATGATGCCATGGGTAGAGCTGGCAATACACGACATCACGGAGGGAATCCCGCAGGACGACGTCGATGCGGTATTCCTCGACATGGCGGTACCATGGAAGGTTGTGCCCCACGCATGGGAGGCGATGGCGGGCAGCGGCGTGTTCATGTCGTTCAGCCCAACCATTGAGCAGGTGATGAAGACAACGGAGGAGCTGAGAAAGCTGCCGTTCATCGAGGTTAAGACAATCGAGCTACTGCTCAGAGAGATCACCGTGGACCGCAATAAGACTAGGCCACGCACCCAGATGATTGGACACTCCGGGTATCTTACATCAGCGCGAAAGGTTACAAAGTTACTAGATTAATTTGCGCTCATAGGCAAGTAAAACTTGAATTTACTGCCTTCTCCGTCGCCACTTGATTCAGCCCAAATTGTTCCCCCATGAAGCTCGATTATTCCCTTGCTGATACTTAGCCCGAGGCCGACGGATTGCTTGGTCTTGAAAGGGCGATCGATGTTAGGGAAGGGTTTGAATAACTCAGAAATGTCATCCTGTGAGATCCCGATTCCTTCATCGGTTATCGTTACATGAATATGATCAAGATTGGTTCTGACATCGATTTGGATAATTGAGCCATCAGGACTGTATTTCTTGGCATTGTCAAGGAGGTTTACAAATACCTGATGTAAGCGAAGGCGATCCCCGAATATCTGGATTGATTCGTTAGGCAGTTTAATTATGAGTGAGTGATTAGACTCAGCCATGAGTTTGGATAATTCTTCCTCTATTTCTACGACTAACTCACTGAAGTCGAATCGGGTCTTTTCAATCTCCAATCGCCCTTCCTCTATCCTTTGCTGATCAAGAAGATCATTTGTCAATGCTTCCAAACGGGCCATGTTTCGCGACACAACCTTCAGATAATCACTAACCTTGGGTGACAACTCCTCAGATTCCACCAATTCGAGATATCCCTTCATACTAGTCAATGGTGTTCTGAGTTCATGAGTCGCAGTTGAAACGAACCTGGTTTTCATTTCAGATAGATTCTGTAACTTCGCGTTTGCCTTAATGAGCTCAGATGTACGTTCATCAACTCGTTTGTCAAGTTCAACATTTATTATGCTAAGGCGATCAAACGAGGTTTTTTGGCTTCTAGACATCAACCAGGAGATAGTAGCAAGAATAAAGAAACCGCTAATCCCCCCAACATCAGGAACGATACGCAGAGAGAAAGCTAGTGATGCTATGATTATGCTGCTGAGAGACGCAAAGATAAAACTTGAGTATGGAGGAAGAAGCACGCTTGACATCAATATTGGTATCGAAAAAAGGAATAATCCGCGTCCACCCACAATTTCTGGTATTGTATCTGAAACACTGATTATACCCAAGAATAACAGTAGAAAGGTCGTACTTGCCATCAAGCTATTCTTTTTGTTTAATTTGTAAACAGTTACCATTGTAACTCCATATATCAAAAAGCCATGGTACAGCCTGTTCACTGCAACTTGATTCGTTGCGTATCCAAGAATATCAAACGAGATAAATAAAACAAATGCAGGTATTGAAACTATTGTAAAACCAAATAGTATAATGTTTAGTGTTTTTTGTCTTCTAATATCCTCGGTATCAATATTATTTACATCTAATATCTCGGATATTCTATCCATAATATTGATCAGATTAACCATTCGTCAACCATTTGGGATAAGAATACAATATAAAGGATATTTCCAGTTTTGAAATATTGATTAAAGTTACCTTTTTTTGCATATGAATATATTTTTATTAATATTAAACTTCACTCGAATAATTTATCCGAATATTAAGCAGCATTAGCGTATGGAACTCCTCAAGCCCAAAAGACTCAGAGAAGGCGACACGTTAAGAATAATCGCCCCTTCAAGCAGCATGACGTTATCAGAGAAGGCAGTTCAGACAGGTGTGGATAACCTTGAGAAGTTAGGCTTCAATGTTGAGATACATCCAGACGTATATACGTCGTATAAGGGTAGAGCGGGTACACCAGAGGAGAGGGCTCAGAGCCTTATGGATGGGTTCATGGATGATTCAGTTGATGGGTTGATGTGCTGTTGGGGCGGATTCAATAGCAACGACCTGCTTGAACATCTGGACTATGATTTAATCCGTGACAACCCCAAGGCATTCATTGGGTACAGCGATATCACCATATTGAATACTGTTCTCTACCAAAAAGCTGGAGTGGTCAACTTCCATGGACCTGCCTTCGTCACATTCACCCATGAATTCCTGATGGACTGGGAGGTCGAGGTATTCAGAAAAGTGGTAATGGAGGGAGCCACACCATACAAGATCGGCCCAGCTCCAACATTCGTTGACGACCCTTTTTACTGGAAGCATCCAGACACACCAGTAAAAGAACAGGAGAATCCTGGTTGGGATACCGTCCAAGAGGGAACAGCCAAAGGCAAGCTGATTGGAGGGCATTTTGGAACTCTTCTCTGTCTTGCAGGTACCGAGTACTGGCCTGATCTGAAAGACCACCTTTTGTTCGTTGAGTGGGATGAGGAGGATATTGGACCTGTCAATGTCATTAGGCAGCTTAGGCATCTCAAACAGCTTGGTGCGTTAGATGAGATTTCAGGGCTTCTCGTCGGACGCATACCTGAGGTAATGGGGCTGAAAGGTGAGCTGAGCATCGAGTCGTTACTGGTTGATATAGTGGACAGGGACATCCCTGTTGTTACCCAGATGGATTTTGGTCACACAAACCCAATTGCAACATTTCCAGTCGGGATAGCTGCTGAAATATCTACAGAGAAAAATACGTTAACGCTGTTAGAGGCTGGAGTTCGGTGAAATACTGATTACTAATCCATAAAAAACGCTATTTTCGCATATATTTTACATAGATTTTTAACGAAATGAGTTATTCTCACGAAATGTAAGAATAGTCTTTTAAACGGGTTTACTGGGAGCTAAATTAGGGCTGGCTAGTGGGCGCTAGGCTCCTGAGGAACAGTAAGGTCTCCCGAAGAAGTATTGGGCTACCGGAGCGGGACACCCCAACGGTAACGAGGGATGACAGCTGACCACTCAGCCACGCTCCGCTTTTCTCTATCTATTATGACAACCATATAAAATCTACCAGATGGAAAAAATGAACTAGAAGTGAAACCAACCCCTCGGATTCACAGGTAATTTTACGGGTTCCTTGAAAAAAAGGCTGTTTCCCATCCAAGGTTAAATAGTACCCGAATACTTTGCAAGAAGAATGCAATATTGCCCTAATAAACAGAGACTTGACTTTATACTATTACATGATCATGTTAAGACCATTGATTACTGCCACTCAGTGACAGAATCCCTATTAAACCCTTGAAATCGTAGCAGTGCAATATTTTTTACGATTATCACCACCTACTAGAACTGAGACATATGCAGAAACGAGAAATCAAACTCATGGGTGAAATGATGGACGCATTCGGTCCATCAGGTTTTGAAAGAGAGATTAACAGGCTCGTCAAGAAAGAGATGGAGCCTATTGTTGACAAGGTGTTCACGGACAAGCTTGGATCAGTTGCCTTCCAACTTGATGGAGATGGCCCCAAGGTACTACTTGCTGGGCACACCGACGAGATCGGGTTCATCATATCCTCAATCACAGAGGAAGGGTACCTGACGTTCAATCAACTGGGAGGCTGGTGGGACCAGGTTCTTCTTGCACAGAAAGTTATCATTAGAGGCACCAAAGGTGATGTCGTTGGCATCATCGCCTCCAAGCCACCTCACATCATCCCGCAGGATGAGCGAAAAAAGGTTGTAGTCAAGAAGAACATGTTCATCGACATCGGTGTATGCACCAAGGAGGAGGTGGAGGAGGCAGGCATCAGGGTGGGTGACCCAGTAGTACCGTGGAGCCCATTCCAGACCCTCCACGAGGACAAGGTTGCGATGGGCAAGGCGTTCGATGACAGGATCGGTGCCTTCGTCATAATGGAGGCGATAAGGAGGATCAAGGAGCAGGACATCCAACACCCCAACGTCATCATTGGAGCCGCAACAGTTCAGGAAGAAGTCGGGCTCAGAGGGGCACAAACAATGGCCCAAACCGTGAACCCTGATGTATCAATAGTTCTAGAGGTTGACATCGCGGGAGATGTACCGGGTATCAAGCCAAACGAGGCAGCCACCAAAATGGGTAAGGGTCCGGGGATGATAACCTACGACAGGAGCATGATTCCAAACCAGGGCATGAAGGAGTTCGTCTTGGAGACAGCGAAACAGGCGCAGATACCATTGCAGTTAAGCCAGATGGCTGGCGGTGGAACCGATGCCGGAAGGATTCACGTGAACAGCTCAGGTTGTCCATCAGTGGTGCTGACAGTGCCAACAAGGCATATTCACAGCCACATCGGGTTACTTAGCCTGAAAGACACCGAGAACATGATTAGGCTCATCGTGGAGCTCCTCAAGAAGCTTGACTGGGAGACAGTCAACAGCTTCACTGAGCTCTAATCCTCTATTCTATCCTCTACGAACCTAGTCCAGTCTATTTTCAGCAACGCGTATATCACGATTACTAACAGCAAGGTAGAAAGCACTCCACCTAGCCAGCCGCTAGACGCGAAAATATCCATTATGAAACTGTAACTGTAACGCCCTGCATAGGCGACTGCGGTGCACATCAGAAACTTACCTGCGAACATGGCGCTCATCGCCTTCCAGAGGTCGAACTTTAACATCCCAAGTGGTATCAGGATGAGATCATCGGGCAGAGGAAGCAACGCGAACAGGAAGATGATGGATACTCCATACTTTTGGACTAGTAGTTTTGCGGTCTCAAGCTGTTTCCCGTACCTCTCGTCCAGCATCCTTCGCCCACCCCTCCCAATCAGATATGCGCTGAACTCACCGACAGTTGAGCCGAGTCCACACACAAGCCCGAGTACTAATGGGTCAAGTGTGGCTCCGAAGGCGTATATGGTTATAACGAATGGGACCGGGAAGAAGACAGTGAAGTTGCCGAATGTGGAGATGAAGAAGGCACCCGTGTACCCGTAGGTTGAGACGAGGTCGTTCATCCAAGCCCATATGTCTGACACAAGGTTTCACCGATTAGAAAACAGGTGTAACCTACAATAGTTAAACCTTGTTCAAATCTCCTCAGAAAACTCAAATCGGTTGGTGCAGGGTACTCTCTATGTCTTTGATGCTTTCAGAGCACTCAGATTTCCTTTTCGACGCCGTAAGGAACAACATCTCAGGTATAACCAATGAAGAAATGCGATGGATCCCCATACCCGAGTCTAACACGATCCAAAGTATCCTTGTCCACACCGTGAGGATCGCGTACTTGCTCATTCCACAGGTAATCAAAGGAAAGGTGAACTCAGATGGATGGGATGACGACTACGAGGAGACCACCCACACATACGAGGAATTATTGAGCGACTTCGACAAGGCAAGAACGCAGGTCGTGAATGGAATCAAAGGCATGAGCCGTGATGACCTTGAGAGCACCGTAAAGATGTGGGGCAGAGACCTTGTTAGAAAGCAATTCATCTTCCACCTGCTCAGGGAGGTGGCGCACCATAACGGGCAGATCGCCATGCTCAAAGGCATGTACAAGAGAACCCACAGCTAGAGGCTATCCAGGAAGGCATCTATACCCTCCCTCTCGATCACTACCTCGTCAGTGAATCTTGCATCCTCATACTTTTCCATCGCCTTCTTCGCGAACAGCCCAGAGGAAATGTAGATAGAGTCACCAAAGTGCACCTTGGTTGTCCCCAACCCGCATGATGGAGACTTGCTCTTCAAAATGAAGCCAACAGTCTCACCAAGGTTTGAGAGAATCTCATTTGAGGCTTGCTCTAATTCGTCAGTCCAGTTCTTGCCTGACCCTTCTTGGATAACATGCAGTTTTCCCTCTATTCTGTGTAGGTTGATTGGATCACGTGGAACACCTAGACCTGCCAGAACCTCGGGGCAGACTGTGACAACGTCTGCTCTATTCGCTAACCTGTCTTTCCAGTTTACAGAAATAATGCCCCCGTCGTACCTGCATGCCTCGTACCCAAGGCACCGGCTCACTACGATTCGGGGCTTTGTCATACTATATTTTGGAGGAAGTAGAGGCATAAGTACTTTCTTGGTTTGCTTTCTTCTTCCAGAGATCAGCCTGATCAGGGTTCTCATCGAAGAACTTGTCAATGATCTCGTCACATGTCTTCTGGGCTGATAGCAACGCCTCTTTCATGTTGATGGTTGTCATTTGTTTGTCCTTTTTAAGGAACCTACCATCTACGATGACGTTGTCCACGTCACCAGGTGTACCATACAGGAATACGCTTGTGATTGGCTCCCTCGTCGGAATCAGATACGGGTTCACCAGGTCAATGGTGATCACGTCAGCCTTCTTACCAACCTCAAGGCTGCCAACGATATCGTCTACTCCAAGGGTCTTTGCTCCACCGATGGTGGCCAGCTCCAGCATCGAGTAGAAGTCTGGCCTAGCCGAGGCTCTGCCAGCGTTGATCATACCGGTGTAGCCGCCGATTTTGCTTGCCCTCGCCATGACGCCGTTTCTCTGCTTCCTGATGAGGTCGAACATGTCGTGGAAGTAGTCATCGGTACCTAGGCCGATTGGGATTCCCATGTCGATCCAGTCGATAAGTGGGCTCTCGACACTGTGGCAGTGTAGGATACCCATTCCTGTATCTGCGATGAGTTTGAAGTCTTTGGCGGTTCCATAGGTTAGGTGTGCTCCTGTGAACTTGTCATCCATGATACCCAAGTCGTATAGGTGTTGGGGTGGGGTCTTACCGAACAGCTTCTGCACTTGCTTGTACTCGCGCTGGCTCTGGCTCAGGTGAGATGTAACCCTCAGTCCATGCTTGTCCGCGAACTCTTTCATGTCTAGGTATGTATCTGGTAAGGTCATGTCGGGTGCCTTTGGGCACATGATCGTGGTGATCCTTCCATCAGCCTTCCCGTGCCAGTTGTGGTAAAGGTCCTTTGCCCTCTTTACTGCGGCGTCCCGCTTCTCTGGGAGATACTCGAACTCGCCATGCTTGAGCTTGTCAAGGTTAACGTGCTCAACGTCACCCGCCATGATGCATCGGTTTCCCGCCTCGTTTACAGCTTTAGCATATCCGTCAGGGTACGTATAGACCAGCATGCTGGTGGTTGATCCCCCATAGATGAACTCTGCACAGGATGCTAGCCCCATTGTCTCCATCTGGTGGGGCTGCCTGTATCCTTCAAGAGGAAGGTTCGTCCCAAAGAAGTCACCCATAAGCTCGTAGACTCCCCTGAAGTACTGCTGGAGGTGGCTGTGACTGTTCACGAAGCCCGGCATGACCACCTTGTGCTCAGCGTCAACTGTGTACTCGGGGTCAGGGACCTTGAGGTTCTCCCCTATCTCAGCGATCTTATCATCAACTATGTAAACGTCGCCCCTGGGCAGAATCTTCCTGTCCGAGTTCATGGTGACGACGAATCCATTCTTAATCAGTATATCAGAATGTTTTCCCAAAATCTTCACACTCTATGATATTTTGTACATAGGCTGTACGATGTTATTAACGCTGTTGGGGAAAAAGATTGGAGTTATTCCTCGACTCTGTCGGCGAAGTAATCGGGATCGTTTCCAAGGTATATTGGGTTAGATTCTCCACATTTCTGGCAGAACCTGTCCTCGTAGCGTATTTGTGCTCCGCAGTGGTGCTCCATCCATAGCTGGGCGCCGCAGTTGGGGCAGAACTTAGCCTTGGTTTTCGGGTGGGGTCCTTGGCTTAGAGTCGAGCGTATCTCAGTCTTACAGTAGGCGCAGTGTCCCTGTTTGACCACAGACTCCATAGATTGAACTTGGATTGAGGGTTAATAACTATAACTTGCTGAGCTGGCAAGTGCGGCATACCTCCCCTGATGTTGGGGCCCCGCATATCCTGCATTTTCCAAGTACTTGGTCATTGGTTACTCCTTTCCTCAGCTTTAGACCAGTCTGGTACATCGTGAACTTGGTCGCCGGATACTTGTGCTCCATCTGGTTGAGGAAACGCCGTGCATCGGTTCTCATTGCTTCATCCGCATAGGGACAAGGCAAGCTCTGGAACTCTAGGTTGTTGATGAACGCGTAATATGATGTCTCTTTCTCCGGCACCTCGCAGAGGGGCTTAACACGCCTGACATACTCGCCAAGCTGCTGTCCACCGGGGTTGAACGCCTCTACTCGCTTCATGTCGCCTCTAAGCACATTGAGTAATACAGACTGGGCCATATCGTCGAGATTGTGACCCGTTGCGAGTCTGTCAGCATCAACTAGTTTGGCGCCCTCGTTGAGAGCCCTCCTCCTGAGCACTCCACAGTAGCTACATGTGCCAAGCTCTCGATCCTTTACAGCGATCTCATCCATGGTCTCATCGAACAAGTCCTTGAAGCTGAGGACATGCATCTCAACATCAAGCTCCTTGCAGTTCATCTCGGCGATCCTTAGAGCTTCGTCCCTGTACCCACTAACACCCTCATCAATACAGACTGCAACGAGTTCGGCCTTGGGCTGCCTTGCCTCAATCTGGTGGAGAAGCCTTAGAAGGGCTAGGCTGTCCTTCCCACCACTAACACCCACCGCTATACGGCTGTCAAAATCGAACATCTTGTACTTGTTGATAGTCTTCTTCACCCTCTCGGTGATTGTCTCGTTAAAACAGTCGGGACACAATCGTTCACCTGAGTACCGCCTGTAATATGTTGACTGCTTCTGTTTACACCGGGTGCACTTGGTGGACATCGCTTGGTTCTTAGCTGGGCAGGATAAAAACCTAGCCGCCATGGACAACGGATAATAGGACGAGTTCTTGGCCAGCAGATACAGGTGTATCCATGCCTTGAAGGTTTCCAACCTCGATCCCGTCCAGCATTATAAGAGCGTTGGGCAGTGGACTATCAACCTGTTTGTCCCATAGGGTTGTTTCTAGCGCCAAGTCGTCACCGATCAGAGCCTTGATGGTATCACTGATTGATGCTCCCTCGTTTACATCAACATAGGTCTCATTGGAGCCTCCTGCCTCCCTAATGACCCCGAGCATCCTGACCTTGACGCGCATACCCTTTCTCCCCGGAAGGTAGCCTATAAACTCTTCACGAGTTTCGCGATAAAGAACCCGTTGCAATGATGCATGTGGGGGTACAGTCTCTGAGCTTTTTCAAGTCCGTTGAGACCCGGTTCACCCACTTTGGGTATTGCTTCAACTAGCCTGAACTCTGGATGACTCTCAAGGAAACTATTCACAACTCCCTCGTTCTCCTCCAAAGTTATACTGCATGTGCTGTAGACTAGGGCTCCACCGTCTCTTAGATGGGTTGACGAGTTTTCAAGTATCTTTCTCTGAAGCCGTGCCATTGTGTCAATGCTTCGACGGTTAATCCTCCACTTTGAGCTTGGTATCTTGTGGAAAGTACCGGATCCTGTGCACGGTGGATCAACCACGACTAAGTCTGCATCTATTTTTGTGATTGTGCCTGGTTTAGCTGCGTCAGCGTGCAGTGGCTTGGCGTTCTTCACGCCTAGTTTTTTCATTAGGTTCTCCCAGTTCTTGAGCCTCCGCATGTTGTAGTCAACCGAGAGAATTCTACCGGTGTTATCCATCAATTGAGCCATGTGGCTGGTTTTCACACCGGGTGCAGCGCAGACATCGAGCACAATCTCGTTCTCTTTTGGTGAAGCTATCTCCGATACGAGGAGGCTTGCCTTGTCCTGTAAAACGAACCTGCCCTGTCGGTAGCCCTCTGAATCCGTTAATCCTTCACCATCGATGACCTTGTACGCCTCATTGATGTCTTGGTCCTTCTCCAGTTTGTATCCAGCTTCCAGTAACTCCTCTATTGTGCCTGATCTCAACGTGTTTACCCGGAGATACTGGGGGATGTCTACGTGCTCCATGAGTTCCACGGCCATCTTTTCCCCGAAGTTCTCAGTGAGGTAATCAACGTACCAGTGTGGATGGAAGTACGTGTATGCGAGTCTGTTTGTTTCCTCTAGTTCATCCATCTGGATGCTACTCAAGGGTATGATGTCGATTGCGGGCTCAACGTTTCTCAGGTCACGCGGTCTGAACAAGTCCTTGACATGCTCCGATAACTCGTATGCTTCAGCCAGCGATCTTTCACTGTAATGGGTAAGGTACGTAAAGAGTCGTACATAGCTCTGGACACCGATTTTCATGTCCCCGAGACTCTGAGGTTCTAACACAGAGTTTGCGATATAATCAATGGCGTTAAGTCTGCGCGTCGTCTCGAAAACAAGAGACCTCGCATCCTTTACGATTTGTCTATCCCGGACACCAAGCTGTTTGACAGTCTTCCTTATCGCGGCGTCTTCGCTAAGCCTTTCCAGCTCGATCCAGCTAAGCGCCTCGATAGCCAGTGTCCATAAGAGTGACATTAGGGTTCACTTGAACCCATAGAATAAAAAGCTAGGCGGTTGTGTCGATGGAAACATTTCCATCGATGGATATAGTTGCCTTTGCGTGCCTGAGAGCCCAGCAGCTAATCACGACTCCAACCGGTAAGCTGGCGGGGTGTCGTGCAGCAAACTCCATGTGAACATCGAGAACACTTGGACCCTCACCGAGACCCATGGCGCCTATCTGAAGCTCGTTGAGCTTACCGAGAAGCTCCTCCTCGATTGCAGCTATCTTAGGGTCGCTGTTTCTCACCTGGAAGGGCTTGATCAGCGCGTCTTTAGCCAGCATCATGCACTTGTCCTCGCCTCCACCAACCCCGACACCGACGAAGTATGGAGGACAACCGAGGCTTCCAGCCTTCGCCAGTGCCTCCACTACGAACTGTTTGACTCCCTTAATACCGAGTCCGGGTTTGAGCATCTTGTGAGCAGCCACGTTGCTGCTTCCACCGCCTTTCGGGACGGCTGTGATCTTCAGATCGCTTCCAGGTACAAGATCCCAGTATAGTATTGGCACATGCCCGTTGAGACCAACGTTGTTTCCGGTGTTTCCCTTGAACATGTCAACTGCATTCGGCCTAATGGGCACCTGATCGGTTGCTATCTTTGTTGCCTCGACCAGTATCTCCTTTAGCTCGCTTTTCAGCGGGAAATCGTCCCCAACCTTGAGCTTGAAGGCAACGACTCCAGTGTCCTGACACATTGGCTTGGAGCCGCTTCTGGCTAGGTCCACGTCCTCAAGGATGTTCCTAAGCTGAGCTTTACCGACTGCACCATCAGTCGCCTCCATCAACTTGTTCATCTCCTCAGCGTACTCAACGGGTAGCTCTGTTGCGGCGATTCGTAGTAGTTCAACGGCTGTGTCCTCGACTATCTTCCTCAGCATATCTAAGCCTCCATCTCCTCGATGAGCCTGTCACGGTTCGCGTTGATCTTAACAGCGACATCTGCGGTAAGGTTCGCTCCATGGGTATCAATGGTGACGATCATTGGACCGAACTTTTCCACCTCGTACACCCAGAGACACTCAGGCATACCAAGCTCATCCAGCCAGAAAACGTCCTTAACCTCCTTGATACCACGAGCAGCTAGAAGGGCTGCTCCACCCGTGAACGCGCCATACACGCATCCATGCTCTTGACAAGCCTTGCTTGTCCTATCACCCATCCCACCCTTACCGATGATAAGAGCTGGCTTGAATACCTCGATGAAGTTGTCTTGGAAAATCTCCATCCTTGCACTAGTAGTTGGACCGGCTGCAACAACCTGCCACTTGCCTTCTTCGTCTTTCTTCATGATGGGGCCACAATGGAATACACCATTACCAGTGAAATTGACTGGTGGCTCCTTCCCCTCCTCGTGTAGTTCCAATGCCATGAGATGCGCCTCGTCCCTAGCGGTGATAATTGTGCCTGTTACGTATATCTGGTCCCCGGCTTTGAGTTTCCTAATGTCCTCCTCTGGTACGGGTGTCTTGAGATAGTACTCCAAATCGAATCAGTATTGATTGGTTTAACCGGTTTTGAATTTTCTGTCTGGGCAAAGCATCAGTGTCTAGTGTTGATAAAAACGTGCACAATTTGATAATTTGAATAGAAATTGGAGGTGAAAATCGTCGTTAAAGAAAAAACCGGATTCATCCCCATTCCACCAAGCCAACCCAACTCATTTACCGGAATAACCAAGAAAAAAGGAGATACGACATCAAACGGGTAATACATATTGTTTTGAAAAAATCATTGATTCCAAAATGATATAATACTCGATGCAAATCCTGTAGAGATGTCTTCATTCGGGTCTAAACAGGTTCTCCGCATCGACCCCGGCGACAAAATATTCCGAGACCGGGTAAACGAGCTGAGCGGAGAAAACGTAGACCTCTGTTTCCAATGCGGTGGCTGCAGCAGTGGCTGCCCCATGACGCAGGACATGGATTATCTGCCATCCAAGGTAATCAGGATGGCTCAGATGAGTATGGACGAGGCATTAGAGTCCAAGACCATCTGGGTGTGCAGCACATGCTTCAACTGTGAGGTAAGGTGCCCGAGAGGGATAGACGTGGCGGCGGTCATGGAGTCGTTAAGGCAGATGGTGCTCAGGAAAAAGCACAACGAGGTAAGCCTAGACGAGTTAACCGCGGAGGAGCTCAGAGAGTTACCCCAGATCGCAATAGTAAGCAACCAGAGGAAGCTGACGGCATGACAAGAATGGCATATTACCCCGGATGCACACTGAAAACCAACGCAAAGAACTTCGAGGACTCGACTTTCGCCACAGCGAAAGAGCTAGGCATTGAACTGGTTGAGCCCGAGCGGTGGAACTGCTGTGGTACGGTGCATGCACTCGCGAAGGATGATGTGATGCACCACTTGGCTCCAATCAGAAATCTGCTTAGGGTTGACGAGCTGAAGGAGGCTGACCTAGTGGATAACAAACAGGTAGTAACCCTTTGCGCAATGTGCTATAACACCCTTAAGCGAAGCAACCAGGTTTTTAACGAGGACAGCGACAAGAAAAAGAAAATCCACGACATCATGTACAAGGAAGATATAAAGTACAGTGGAAGGGTCGAGGTCATCCACTACTTAGAGGTCCTACGGGACATGGGGGGGGATAAGGTCAAGGAAGCAGTCAAGAAGCCTCTGGAAGGCTTGAAGGTAGCACCATACTACGGTTGCCTTCTCCTCCGTCCACGTGGAATCGGAATCGATGACACTGACAACCCCCAGATACTGGAAGACCTGATTGAAGCCCTTGGAGGAGAAGTGGTTGATTTCGCTTACAAGCAGAAATGCTGCGGAGCATACCACACAATACACCTCAAGGAAACGGTCGCAGAACTGAGCCACGATGTGCTCAAGTACGCGCAGGACGCGGGAGCGGACATAATGATAACCGCCTGCCCCCTCTGCGAGTACAACCTAGGTCCACGGCAGACCCAGATAAAGAAACAGCACCCAAGTTTTGATTCAATACCCGTCGTCTACTTCACACAGCTGATGGCACTAGCCTTCGGCTTGGACGAGGAAGCGACGGCTTTCACGGCTAACAAGCCAGACCCAACGCCCCTCCTCACCGAGAAGGGCCTAATGGAGTAAAACAACATGAGTAACAACGGTGAAATGGTAACCATCTTCGTGATGGGAAAGAAGCACAAGGTACCCTACGACCTCACAATAATGAAGGCCATGGAGTACGCCGGACACCAGTTCAGGCGAGGCTCTGGGTGCAGGGGAGGCTACTGCGGGGCGTGTGCCACACTTTACAGGACAAAGGGCAGCTACAAGCTCGAAGGAGCACTTGCCTGTCAGAAGATCGTCGAGGACGGGATGTACATCGCACAGATACCGTTCAACCCGGCCGAGAAAATACCCTACGACATTGAGAAGGTGCGCCCAAGTGCAAACACCATGCTAGAGTACTACCCAGAGCTCAGCCGGTGCCTCGCGTGCAACACATGCACAAAGGCGTGCCCACAGGACCTAGACGTAATGGACTATGTTCAGGCAAGCCTCCGAGGTGATGTAACACTGGCAGCCAAGCTCAGCTTCGACTGCATCAGCTGCGGACTCTGCGCGGTAAGATGCCCAGCCGAGATAGTGCCATACAACGTGGGCACTCTAGCACGGCGATTGTACGCAAAGTACATCGATGGCCCAAGTGAGCATGTCCTCGACAGGGTCAAAGAAGTCGAGGAAGGAGCCTACGACGAAGAGATAACCATGATGATGACGGCGAGCAAGGAGAAGCTTGCGGAGCTGTACAACAATAGGGAGATTGATATCCATGAGTGATTACGAGAGCGGATACCCAGAGTACATGGCAGAGAGCCTAGCCAAGGTAGAGGCAACACGCCCCAGTAGGGTGGGTAAGCGTTTCGAGCCCATGACAGCGGATGAACGCCAGAAGGTCCTAGAGGATTTCCACCCAGACTGGAAGATGGACCAGAAGCGCAACCTCAAGATAGGACACAACAAGGGCGAGCTGATGCCCCACGAGATGGTGGACCAGCTTGAGGCACACAGTATCATCAACCCCAAGGATATTGACCTCAGTAAGATCGACTACGACGTTGATATCTTGATCATAGGTGCCGGCGGAGCTGGACTGAGTGCGGCGATACTTGCACACGAGAACGGGATAGATCCAGACAAGATACTCATCGTCCAGAAACTCAGGCTTGGAGACGCTAACAGCAAGATGAGCCAAGGTGGTATCCAGGCAGCGGACCACCCTAAGGACAACCCAGCCATCCACTATCTGGATGTTATCGGAGGTGGACACTACTACAACGACCCTGAACTAGTCGAGGCCATGGTCAAGGACGGTCCAGATGTCATCAAGTGGCATGAGGAACTTGGGGTTCTGTACGATAAACACGAGGACGGGACAATGCAGTTGGCCCCAGGCGGCGGAACAAGCCGACGAAGAATGCATAGCTGCAAGGACTATACCGGCATGGAGATAACCCGAGTCCTCATGGATGAGATAATCAACCGTGAAATCGACTATATCGAGCTAACAGCAGCCGTGGAGTTCCTCAAGGACGACAAGGGACAAGTCGGAGGGGCGGTCCTATTTGATCTCGACAGCGACGAGTACAAGGTCGCAAGAGCAAAGAGCACAATCCTAGCAACAGGAGGCTTCGGAAGGCTCCACATACAGGGATTCGAGACCACGAACCACTATGGCGCAACAGGGGACGGACTGATCATGGCTTACAGGGCAGGGGCTAACCTAGTCCACCTAGACAGCACCCAGTTCCACCCAACGGGTTCAGCTTACCCAGAGCAGATCGTCGGGCAGCTATGCACCGAGAAGCTCAGGGGAAGGGGGGCACAGCCAGTCAACATCGACGGTGAGCTCTTCGTCTACCCCCTTGAGACTAGAGATGTTGAGGCATCTGCACTGATCCGTGAATGCTACGGAAAGGGGAAGGGGATCAAGACACCAGCAGGAATGTTAGGTGTATGGCTTGATACCCCCCTCATCGACGTGATAAACGGAGAAGGAACCATCGAACGTGAATTCGCGGCAATGTTCAGAAACTATACTAAATTCGGCATCGACATCCGCAAGGAGCCCATGCTAGTTTTCCCAACCCTTCACTACCAGAACGGAGGCGTCCACATCAACGTGGAATGTGAGACCAATATTCCCGGACTGTACGCCGCGGGCGAGGTAGTTGGTGGAGTCCACGGAAAGAACAGGCTAATGGGAAACAGTCAGCTAGACCTTTACGTCTTCGGGAGAAGAGCGGGAATAGCTGCAGCGGAGCGAGCCAAAACAGTCGAAATAGGACCACTGAACTTAGACCATATCAACGATTACGAGAAACTGCTCGAAAAAGAGGGAATCAAGACGGACAGGAAGACACCAATGGTGTTACCCGAGTACCGTGGCGAGAGGACCCTTGAGCACCACCTAAAGCTACTGTAGGAAACAAACAATGTCTGAACCAAAAATAGGCGTATGGGTCTGCGAGTGCGGCGGAAACATAGGAGACGTAGTTGAAACCAAGGAAATCATCGAGGCTCTTGGCGACGACGTAGAGTACTCCAATGTTGATAGGTATCTCTGCAGCAAACCCAGCGTTGACTCCATCAGGCAGATGGTTAAAGAGAAAGGACTAGACCGGGTTGTGCTCGCGTGCTGTACACCAAATATGCACAGGACGACTTTCCTCAGTAACCTTGAGGAGGAAGGCTTGAACCAGGGCTTCCTAGAGATGGTGAACATCAGGGAGCAGAGCAGTTGGGTACACAAAGACGACCCGGAGGGGGCCACCCAGAAATCACTTGACCTTATCAAGGGAGCGATTGCACGAGCACGCGAATCAACCGCACTAGAATCCAAGAAGATGGCTGTTGTCAAGGAGGCGTTAGTCATTGGTGCTGGAGTCGCCGGCATCACAACTAGCCTAAGACTCAACGAGTACGGCATGAAGGTGCACCTCGTCGAAAAAGAGGCAAGCATAGGCGGCCACATGATCCAGTACCCAAAAGTCTTCCCAACCCTAGACTGCAGCCAATGCATCCTCACACCAAAGATGTCACAGGTAAGCCAAGGGACTAACATCAACCTAATGAGTTACAGTGAGGTCAAAGAGATCAGCGGAGTACCGGGTGACTTCAAGGCCAAGGTCTGGATCAAGCCAAGGGGCGTTGACCCAGTGAAATGTATAGGCTGTGGCCAGTGCAGCGACATCTGCCCGAGTAAGGCAAAGGACGAGTACAACGAGGGATTACAGGAAAGAAAAGCCATCTACAGGCCATTCCCACAGGCTGTACCCAGTATCTTTACAATCGACTATGACGCGTGTATCAGATGTGGCCAGTGTGAGAAGATTTGCCCAGCCGAGGCAATAGACATCAACGATCCCGGCAAGGAGATCGAGCTCAACGTGGGCGCGATAGTCCTTGCTACTGGTTTCGAGCTCTATGATCTCAGTGGACTACCTCAGTACGGTTATGGGCTTTACCCAAACGTTGTCACTAGCCTTGAGATGGAAAGAATTCTCGACGTCAACGGCCCAACCGGAAGCATGGTTGTTGTACCAGAGACAGGCAGGGAGGCAAAGAACGTCACCTTCGTCCTATGCGCGGGAAGCAGGGACACAGAGGTTGGGCGCCCACACTGTAGCAGAGTTTGCTGCCTTTACAGCCTGAAACAAGCACAATTACTCCGAGACAGGGGCATCAACGTCACAATCCACTATATCGACATCAGGGCACCCGGTAGGCGCTACGAGGAGTTCTACAAGACAACACAGGAAAAGGGGGCATCCTTCGTCAAGGGCAAGGTAACCGAGATCGTCCCACAGGGTGACCATGTACTCGTGAGAAGCGAGGACATGATGCTCAACAAGATGGTCGAGTACCCAGCCGACCTGGTTGTACTTGCACCTCCAATAATAGCACCGGAGGACTCGCTGAAGCTCGCTGAATCACTCAGAGTTCCATCAGACGAGGACCAGTTCGTGCTGGAGCGTCACCCGAAGCTTGACCCAATGAGCACAAAACGGGACGGAATCTATGCTGCAGGTACTGTTATTGGACCCAAGGACATTCAGAGCACTACAGCTGAGGCGGAGGGAGCCGCCATGAAGGTGGTCAACTTCCTCAGTGGTGACAGGATGATCGAGCCCAACAAGGCGTTCCTATCCCGTCCCGAGGCATGTACGGCATGTGAGGATTGCGTGGGGATATGCCCAGAGAGCGCCATCACGATGGAGGACGACCTGCCCGTGATAAACGAGATCATGTGCAGCGGCTGCGGAGCGTGCGTACCCTCCTGTGAGGAGAACGCATTGGACCAGCAAGGACTCACAGATGCTCAGCTAAAGGCTAACATCAGGGGAGCCCTTGAGGGAAGCGAGGCAGAGCTGAAGATTCTAGCCTTCGTTGAGAGGGAGGTCGCATACACGGCGGTTGATCTAGCGGGACTCGCGAGACTCAAGTACCCTAGCAGCATCAGGATCATCCCGATGCCCAGCCTAGCACGTCTCAAGAAAGAGCACCTGCTATACGCTTTTGCGCACGGCGCTGATGGTGTTATGGCTTTGGAGGCCCCAGAGCACGAAGGCCCATACGGTCATGCCCACGTTATAAGCGAGGAACGCATCGACGAATACCGGTGGGATATCGAGGACGACGACGTTGACAGCAGCAGAGTCTGGTTCAGCAGGGTTTATGTCCCCGACTGGCGTAAACTGGAGCGGGTCTTCAAGACCTTCCACGAGATCGTGGACGGCGAGGGCCCACTTGAGGACGATGTCAGAGAGACGCTCCTAGAGGAGTACCCCTAGCTCGACGGTATCTTTATCACCTTTTTCTCCACTCATCTTTCTTATGTCCGACAAGGTAGTAGCAGTATCAGGTGGATTCGACCCAGTTCATATTGGTCACATCAGGTACCTCAAAGGAGCAGCCGAGTTAGGAAAGGTATTGGTTATGCTCAACACTGACGAGTGGCTGACAAGAAAAAAGGGAAAACCGTTTATGCTCTACGAGGAGAGGAAAGAGATCCTTGAAGCCATCAGATATGTTGACAAGGTTGCCCCTGTGGTTGATGAGGGCGACAGCGTCTCAGAATCGATCAGACACTATAAGCCAGACATCTTCGCCAAAGGAGGAGACAGAACTATCGACAACATTCCAGACGAGGAGAAGGACGCCATCAAGAGCGTCGGTGGCTCACTGGTAGTAGGGGTTGGTGGTGGAAAAATCCAGTCCAGCAGCTGGTTAATCAAAGGCTCTAAGAAATAAGATGATGCATCGATATCGTGTTTTCATTAATTGAATGATATTCAATCTCTTGACGGCACATATAGAAAGTATTACCATCTGCTTGAATTTCATTTGACCAGAAATGGAAAATATTCCGTTTCATATTGTCAGACAATCACATCTTATATACGTAGAAAAAGCAGTTTTCCCCGATAAAGTTGACAGTCGATACCGATGCGATGCTCAAGAAAGCATCCAAGTGGAAGGAGATCGCTCCACCCATGCACGCCTACTACAGGGGCAAGGTGGAGGTCATGCCAAAGGCAGCCATGAGGAGCCTGCAGGATTTTAGCATATGGTACACACCTGGGGTAGCCCAGGCGTGTCTTGACATACACAAGGACCCTGAGATGGCTTACGAGTTAACCAGCAAATGGAACTACGTCGCCGTGGTCAGCGACGGAACCAGAGTCCTTGGACTCGGAGACATCGGTGGACAGGCAGGTATGCCAGTCATGGAGGGTAAGGCGATGATCTTCAAGTACCTTGGAGGGGTGGACGCGTTCCCGATTTGTCTCGCGACAAAGGACACGGAGGAAATCATTGAGACTGTCAAACGCATAGAGCCTAGCTTCGGTGGAGTAAACCTTGAGGACTTTAGCAACCCTAAGTGTTTCGAGATACTGGATAGGCTCCGTGAAGAGATGCCAATTCCCGTGTGGCATGATGACCAGCAGGGAACAGCAGCCGTAAGCCTAGCTGGAACCATTAACGCTCTCAAATTCGTCGGGAAGAAGATGAGTGAAGCCAAGTTTACTATCGTCGGAACAGGTGCAGCTAACACAAGGACATACTACCTACTAGTGGCAGCGGGAGTAGAACCCAAGAACATCATCATGACCGACAGCAAGGGAATCATTGGAACTCACAGAGAAGAGTTAGAGGGAACATACAAGTGGCCAATCGCAGAGGCAACAAACCCAGATAATATCGCTGGAGCGCTCATCAATGCGACCAAGGGCAGTGACATCATCATTGCGGCGAGCAAACCAGGACCAAAAACCATTACAAAAGAGGATGTAAAGGTCATGGCAGATGACTCGATCGTCTTTGCCTGCGCTAACCCAGTTCCAGAGATTTGGCCATGGGAAGCAGAAGAAGCAGGAGCCAAGGTAATTGCTACTGGAAGAAGCGACTTCGCTAACCAGATCAATAACAGTCTGGTATTTCCCGCGATTTTCCGAGGGGCACTGGACGTGCGGGCGAAGACGATAAGCGACGAGATGTGCATCGCCTCAGCCACAGCGCTGGCAAAGTACGCCGAGGACAAGGGACTAACCAAGGACTATATCATCCCCAGCATGGATGAGTGGGAAATCTACCCACTACAAGCAACCGAGACGGGTATGAAAGCCATGGAGCAGGGCTTGGCAAGGGTTAAGATGAGCCGAGACGAGCTTTATGAACGGGCAGAGTACATCATCAGCAGGACTCAAAAGATCGTCAAGCTGATGATGGAGAACGAGCACATCCGTTCCCCACCCAAGGACATATCCTAGCCTCTCGTTAAACCTATTAACGAGTGGACTTTTCTCTCAACCCACTATGAAGATCGGTCTTTTCACTTTTGGATACCAGCGACTGCCCCTAGAGAGAGCGTTCGAGGATGCCGCTAGATTCGGCTACGATGGAATCGAGATTTGGGGTGGACGCCCCCACGCATACCCATTCGATCTGAAAGCTGGTGAGGTAACAGTTGTCAAGGAGCTTGCGGAGAAGTACGAGATGCCTATCATCGGTTACACACCGGAGATGAACAGTATCCGTACAACATGATGAGTGGGACCGAGGCGATGCGAAAGGAGAGCGTCGAGTACATCAAGGTCTCACTCGACATGGCGAAGGAAATGGGGGCAGGATTTACGATGATTTCTGCTGGACACGCTGGATACGAGACCCCTAGGAAGGAATACTGGGAGAGACTGATCAAGAGCCTAAGGGAGATGTCCAGCTACGCGGAAGAGGCGGAAGTTGACCTAGTCCTTGAGCCCTTGACACACTATGAAAGCAACGTGGTAGTAACTTGTAACGACCTTGCCCAAGCCTTAGATGAGGTTACCTCGGATAGGCTTGTAGGAATGTGTGACATTGTCCCACCATTCTGTAATAGGGAACCAATTATGAGCTATTCACCAAGCTAGGAGACCGAATGAGACATGCACATAGTTGACAGCGACGGTGAGTCCGACAGCCACATGATGCCCGGGGATGGAAAGATACCATTGAGGGAGCTTTTCACAGAGATCGAGGCAATCAACTATAACGGTTACTGCACAATAGAGCTCGTTTCGGCTTACATCAACGAGCCAACGCTGGGCTCTGCAGTCGCCATCAAGCGCGTTAGGGAGCTACTTGAAGGCTAACCCGCCCCAATTTCAGATAAATATTTTAATCGCGCGGCACTCAACCGAGTAGAAAACCATCGGTGAACAAAGTGCCATACTGTACAGAATGTGGAGGAGAACTGAAATGGGACACCAAGCTAAGGCAGTACAGCTGCCAGAGCTGTGGACTGACATTTACTGAGGCACAGCTATCCAGGGCATTGGACAAGCTGTACACCAAGGAAGACGATGCGGACGAGAAAAAACGTCAGCGTAATCAGGACTATCTGGATTGGTGGACATCCAGTAAGAAGAAGAGATAACTCTCTATTCTTTTTCATATAAAACGCAAATAAATATAGTAATTATTGAATGATTTTCAATAATGTGGTATATGTTTAAACTTTAATACCATCGATTGTAATTATCTTACTAGTAACATTTCGGTGTCATTATGGTATTTCCAGTTGAATCAGAAGATCGTACAATGCGCAACCTCCTAATGCTCTGCCAGGATAACGCGAGGTTGATAGTTGAGGCTTTCAGAAAAATCTTGGCTATCACTGATGCGCTGGTAAAAAAGGAGGGCAACGCCGCTGGGTACACCGATGACATCCAGAATATAATGAAAGAGACAAGCGATATCAAAGCCACTCTAATTAAGGAACTCCACGAAATCGGCGGAGTATTAGTTAGTAGGGAGGACTTTTTCAGGCTGATCTCCTCTTTCGGTGACATTATGGACCACATAAACAGTGTGGGTCAAAGGCTCTACGAGATGGAGAAGAGAGGATGGGAGGTTCCCGAGGGAATCGCGGAGCAGGTAACCGAGGTAGCCGATCACGCATTCGATGCTTTACTTAAACTACGCGAGGCGATGATGAGCTTAGGTTTCAACAGCGAGAAATCAATCGCGTTCACCCGCGAAATCGATGAGATCGAGAGAAAGGTTGACACAGTTCACGTCAAAGTTGAGATGGACATCATAGCAAGCGACGCAGGATTCCCAACGATCTTTATGCTCAAGGACACAGTCAACCAGATCGAGGAACTCGTTGACACAGTCAGAGACGCCTCCGACCTCATACGGATTATCGCCCTCTAGGGCTGATCACTATTGTCAAGGAAACCAACGGCAGAGCTCCTTGACGACAACAGGCTAGTTGTCTGGTCCATTGCTGACGCCAGATCAGTTTATAATAACGGATTCTATGGGAAACCATTGGGAACCCCTCGGCCATCCGAGGACTTCGATGCACCCTTACTGCTTGACCCAATTGAGGCATTGTACCTACTGGAACAGAAAATGATCAATATCACCCGAAAAGGGAAAAATATCTCGAAGAAAAACCTACTTGAACTCCAATTAGATTCGTTCACAGGTTTCAAGAATAAATACATGGTATACAAAGAGCTACGAGACAAGGGGTTCGTCGCTACACCTGGAATAAAATATGGGAGCGATTTCGCTGTCTACGAGGATGGTCCAGGCAAGGACCACGCGCCATATGTTGTTCAGATTATGAGCGAAGACGAGTACCTATCAGCGGCAGGGATAGTAAAAGCCGGACGACTGGCTTCTACAGTAAGAAAAGCGTTCATCATTGCAATAGTAAATAAAGAACAAGTCAGGTTCGTCGAGTTCAACTGGTGGAGAGCCTAGCCTTCCTTCATCAACTTCTCAAAGTCCTTTGGGTCCTTGAACTCCCTGTACACAGAGGCAAAACGGACATACGCGATATAATCCAGCTTCTTAAGATAATTCATCACCTTATCACCCACCTCAGTGCTTGATACCATCTCCTTTCCCTCGGAGAGGATATCCTGCCTAACGGTTTCAGCTATATTTCTAATCTGCTCAAGGGATATAGGTCTCTTCTCGGATGCCTTCTGGAGTCCAGTGATGATCTTGTCAATGTTAAACCGCTCCATCCTACCATCCTTCTTCTGCACCATCAACTCAATGAGCTCAATGTATTCATAGGTGGTAATCCTCCTGCCACACGAGACGCACTCCTTTCTACGCCTGTTCATGTTGTTAGGCGAGTCCCTAGTCTCGAGGGTACGTAACACGTCGGAGCCACAGAAGGGGCAGTTCATATTGATCAGACCTGATGGATTAATTTTGTACTTAGTTAAACCGTATAAAAGTTTTGAATATATATGGAGAAAAAAAGAAAAAATCGATGATAAATGAAATTCACTATATCCACTGAATGTAACGTTTCTCTCCATACAAACCAATAATACCAATTTAGGCACATTGAGGCATGTCCAGTCCACTGCGGAAGAGTAATTCTAGGAGAACATGGATTGGTAATCCAGATTATATGTCCAGATTCCTTTTAGGTATTTTTCATCAGTATTTGATTCGGCTGAAAAACATTGCAGGTTGGACAACAAATCCTGGAAAAGAGGGCGAAAAAGAAAAGCGAGCTTCTGGACGATGAACTGGACCTACTCCCGGTCTACACGAAATCTACGAACAGGAACTCGATAAGCTCCGACGAGTTATCACACATCGAAGCGCTGAAGGAAGTAGATCAAGCGCTCAGTAAATTCAAATTAAACAAGAACGAGATACGCGTCTACCTGTACTTGGCCCGCTTTGGAGCCCATAAGGCACAGAGCATCGCCGAAGCACTGGGAGTCCACAGAACCGAAGGATACAAGATCCTACGAAGGCTCGAATCACAGGGACTGGTCAGCAAGATCATGGAGAGACCGATGAAGTTTGTCGCGGTCCCCCTTGAGAGTGTGCTGAACAACCTGATCGAGGAGCGCCGTCAGAAGATACACGAGATGGAACAAAAGAAAGCCCAGCTACTCAAAATATGGGCTACACTCCCTGAGCCTGAGTCCATAAACCACGAGAAAGAGACATTCCAAGTACTTGAAGGCAAGAAACACATCAGCGTCAGGCTAGCAGAACTACTAGAAAACAGTGAATCCAAGTTCAACATGGTCGTATCCGATGACAACCTGATCTGGCTCTACAACACTCCTTTCCTAGAGGATGTGGAGGAGAAAGTGGATCAGAACGGGCTGGATATGAAGCTCATGACTAACTACTCCCCCACAAGCAGCTATGTCATGGACCAGCTTGAGATGGGCGAAGGCGATTTCAGATACATGAAAGGCGAGGAGATGCCTGGCTTCTTCATCAATGACAGCGGAGAGATGATCCTCCTAATGGCAAACGACAAGAACAACGTATATGGAATGTGGACCAACTACGCCTCCATGGTCCAGAGCTACAGGATTCTCTTCGATCTTCTATGGAAAAAGAAGTAAAATTCTTCTTTTTTCCCATAATTTATCCATCTTATATATGGTACATTGTTCCATATCCCAAACCCACAAAGTATTTTATTAATCTTGGAAGACCTCAACTGTGTCTAAATCCAGGCCTGGTATATCTACGATCCTCGGTACATTGATCTTCATAGGTATAATGTTCAGCGCAGTCATCCCCATGCAACTTGTAATGCAGCAGGCGGATAATGTCAGGGATAGGCGGATCAACGAAGCCGATAACAATGACCTGCTAAAGAAGCACGAGACACTAGAAATATACCCAATTCCTCATCTAACGTTGGACCTGTTAAACGTTAGTGTGATAAACTTAAGCGAGTTCCCAGTGGATGTCCTTAGGGTATGGGTCAACGATACATCTTATACGGTTGACCAGGAGGCTGGACCGCTTGAAACGATAAAAATCGGGAACATTCCACTTTCACCTAAAGAGGGGGGGATCTACGAAATCAGGGTAACTACTTCCAGGGGAAACGTGTTCGTTAGTCACATAGGGACTATTACATATTCAGGTGGTGAATGGATTAGCGAGACATTTGGGTTCCGGCTAATCTTTCCATCCAGGCCGGGAAAAGGAGGCAGGGGCAATGATTGGCTCAACGAAGTTAGAGTCTCCATCTCAGAGGATGGTGACTATGCTTACTCAAACTATACAATGTACTGGGCAATCAGCGCGTCCGAGGGGTTCTTTGAACTTGATTCATCAGGAACCTACCTAGTTGAGGTTTACATTTGGTGTAGGAACCCAAATAGGTGGGATAAAATATATGATGTTGAGCATACGATAGATTATCCTGCGGGGGATCCAATTATCGAGCTAAAGTTCCTGATAAATGGAGACCAACTAATTCTCGAATAACTATGCAAGAATCAGGCTTAGATTCCATACCACAACACCCATTTTTACGAGTCCAGCAATCAACGGGAAACCGAGGAGGAACTTTCCAGCCTCTGAGTCAATCATCCTAGAGACAAGTACCGGGACAACTATGCACACAAGTACCATTATGAGATCAACCTGTATCCATGACCCTGAAGCCATAAAACCACGGGCAATCGCGTTGCCCTCTACTAGACCCATTGCTAAGCCTATCTTTGTAGAGACCCAGTCTCCAATAGCACCTAATGCGAGTAATAAATACGCGACAGGCTCAATCCTGATCCTTGGCTCAAACAAATGGATCAGTAATCTAGTTTAGGATTATATGTTATAAATCTATAGTATCACATATTGATGAACATAAATGCACATAATATTTGATTAAAAGAAAAGATTATCGTACTTGCCAGAAGAAATCTGTGTCAGTATCAGGATTATTTTTTAGCTCAATAACGAAACTGGTTGATGTCCAGTCCCTAGTCCAGTAGAAATCCTCGTACTGGCCCCCTGGAGTCACTTGAATATTCACTGGGACTTTTCCCAAGTCATGGTAAATTGTTGCTGTAAGATCGCTATCCGGAATCGTAACCTTGCCATAATCTAGTTCGACAGTGAGCGCTGAGTGCGCTTGGACCCCGTTGGGAGTGATAAGGGTTAGATACTGGAAAGTTGGGTTTGCCTCTGTAAGGCTGACCTCTAACTCAATGGTTTCCTCGGGATCCCATCCACCGAAAATTGTACCAGTGAGTCTCATTGGGTTCACCATGTCACCTTCGATATCCTTGAAGAACACCCGGTTGATCTTCCATAAATCTCCTGAAACGCCACTTTGATCGAACTGAACCCAGCGCGTAGTATCGGCTCCGTTGTTCAATGAAACAATGAGATCCATAGTATCAAAATCGCTGAGCATTATTGCAGTATCACCAGAGTTGGAAACATTGATCCTCAACGTGTTCGAGTCTACACTTGTCCAGAACCCGAACTCGATTCTCTCATGTAAGAGAATATCGTTCTGCTGGCTCTGCTCGGTAATCGCCCCAGCGAGGGTATCAAACGAGGATACACTGGTCATCAATAGTATGGACACGCCTGCCACGAACATAATCGCCGTAAAGGCCGTTGCGATGACAGTTGACTGGCCCATATTAATCTCCTATACTGAAAATCAGCTCTTCATTAACACCGTTATGGGTGGTGTACGAGAAGTAATAGTCTCCTTTAACAAGGTCTGATGCGTTTGTAATCGTCATTTCGATAGTCTCTGAAGGGTTCCAGTTCGAGTCGGTGCTCCCAAGAATCGAGTAATCCCATCCTGCGCCTGACTCGCTATAGGTTAGATAATCAAAGTCTCCGTACTCGCCGAAGAGGACATCACCATTCTTCACACTGTCTAGTGGCATCACAGATGAGCCTACATTCTTAATCCATACTTTAACTATGGTACTCGATGTGTTAACAGCTTTCAATAATGCAATCTCAGTTTCCATCTTGTCGCTGAGCTTCTCGCTCATAGCAACCGAGCCCTGCTGAAGCCCTCCGATCGATGAGAGAAATACCTGGCTAATTGTGGCTGCCGCTATCACAACCGCAACAAGCACTATACCCTCTGATACTACCGATGATCCCATATTCGAGAAAACTTGCCAAGAGTATTTAGGAGGTTTATGAACGCATTATATAGAACACCAGACCGCTAGTCTTGGGTTGATTTCTTGGCCTTTAGCTCCTGAACGATGACCTCAAGCTCGTTGAGTGTCTGGATAATCTCGCTCTCCGCAACTATTTTTGCCAATTGCTGCGCCTCATCAGTCGCTAAGTCCGCTTGCTCGATTAGCTCCTGTAATCCACCGTCATCCAACATCGGCTCGACCTCACCCGTCTCCTCATCGATTTTTATACGTTGAGTCTTGTACTTGCTCATGATCTCCTCGTCCTCGTCAACAATAGCGACAAGTCCAGACTCTTCACCGAGCGCGTCTTCCTCGGTCTCGTCGCTGAACTCGTCGAGGAGGCTGTCAAAGTCATCTTCATCATCCTCAATTACCAATTCTTCAAGCAGATCATCATCATCGACTTGTTTGGACTGGATCACAGGTCCGCTGATCTCATCAACTGGCCCCTCTGCTGTCATGTCTGGTACTGGAACTCTTTCGAGAAGCGCGTTTAGAGCCATTAAGCCCCTCATCTTAGTCTTGACCTGGAAGAACTCATGCACAACAATGATCATGCTTGTTGCAGTTAACAGGTATGACGCGGTCAGGTTGACACCCATCCCAGATATTGATATCCCGGATGAGAGATCAATCGACTCTGCCACCGAGAAGAGCTGTATAACCAGGTTTAGGCTGAGAAGAAGAGTAGCCACTAGAAGCAGCTTACCGGTCTCAAAGTTTCTTTTCACTATTCCCGCCATATCTTTTCACCTAAATCATTGCCACTCCCGCGAGGTATCCCTTTACGGCCTCATTGATTACCATGTAAACTGCTCCACCTAGGCTCAACTGCATGCCGAGGTAATACATCACCGTGAACCTGCTGTCACCCTCCATGTTGTAAATGCTAAACACGTTGTTCAGAGATAGAAGGGCTAACGCAAACACGAAAAACAGCCTCATGAACGCGACATCTGGGACGCTGAAGAAGTCCAGCATTGTCGCCATCTCGCCGATGAAACCGACTAGTGAGTCGAAGAAGCCATCGATGACTGAGAACAAGGCCGCTGCTACAACGTAGATTGGTACTGCTAGTCCTACGTGGTATGCTACAGAGGTGTATCTCTGTTCTCTGATAGTAGTATAGAGATGGTAATACTCGTCAATCTCTTTGTACGCCTTACCAAGGTCACCCCCAGTGTAGATGGTGTCAGTCATGATTGTGTTGATTCGTCTAATGAGTAGGCTGTCAATTTCAGTCTCGAAGCTCCACCAAGCTACTTTTGGCTCCACACGCATCCTGAGCTTGTTGTTGAGGCTCATAATTACATCATTCAAGCTGCCAAAGTCCGTCTCGACGGCGCTGTCCATTATTTGAAGCAACGGTATGTTGGCGGAGAGGTTTGAGGCCATGTACCTGAAGAAGGTGGGATAATCCGACTCCATTGCCTTTACGTTTGCACAATATGATTTTCCGATCATACCGGCGATGAACAGAACCATTCCGATGAGTACAAAGTGCATAAAGTGGTTCTCGAACGGAATGAGCAGTATAGCACATGATGCTATGATCGCCATCATCGCCACTAACTCTGCACGTTTCCTTTTCGGAGGCTTCTCTTTCTGCTCCTGAATCAACAGGTTATCTGGTTTTGACGCCTGGAATATCAGCCAGGAGATGATGTATAGGATGAAGCTGACGATGATCACGATCATGATGGCGATTATAATCATCGCTCTCGCATCGTAGAAGATGCTGCTGATGAGCATAGTCGTAGTCATGAACAATGTGATGCTGATCATTGGCAAGTATGCGTCGCTTAAGGTCTTCAAGCGGTTCATTGACTGCATACGTTTTGCACTATACTCCGTGATGTAGTTCATATAGTACTTCTCAATGAACAGGTTCACTGGTTCACCTGAGGCGATGCTCTGGCTAAACTTGAATAGGAAATCCTTGAACGGGGGTGTTGGTGCCTCACCGCTGATAATCTCCGCTGCTTTTGCTTGTGGATAACGCCACTGGGTCATAAGCACCAGAATCTTCGTAAGGTATGGTGCGATGTGTTTGAATATCTCTTTCTCAGTCGAGACTTGGAGCATAATAATCCTTGAGATAGCCCCGCTGGTGATGGATTTGAGGTACAGCATAAAGAACGGGAACTCAAACTCTATCTTGTCCCCGCTGCTCATGTCTTCAAGGAACTTTGGTTTCTTGATTTCCCTTAGTTTCCTCAGCTGCTCCATACTAGTCCACCTTCTTCCCCAGCTTGATAGCGATCTCCGTCTCGATCTCCAAGCCTTTCTTCATCATGGCCTCTTTCTTGAAGTGGGTGTGAGCCTGCTCTACTCCCACTCCTTGAACCCATAGGAGCCCTTCAAGTACATCGTCGTAGCTGAGTATGTCAGCCGCGATCATGTACTCAAGAATCTCTGCCCTCATGTAGAGGTCATCATATATTTTCCTGACCTCGTTTCCGGTGTACCCCTTCATAACGGCGATCTTGTTGTCCATCAGATAGCTTGTTCCAAGTCCACGGAAAACGGTCTCATCTGTTGGTGGATCAAAGCTGAAAACCTCGACAAAGTTATACGCCTGATCAGCGGGCTCGTATCCTAGAATCTCGTTGATTGTTAGAACTCGACGCTTGTATTTCCCTGTCGTTGGGTCGTGAACCGCACTTTGGAATAACGCGGCGTTGAGGTTGTCGATGTGGGTTTTGGGGATATTGATTGGGAAGTTTGTTAGCCTCTGGACTAGTTTTCCGACCGTGGCAGCGTGGAAAGTGG
Organism: uncultured Candidatus Bathyarchaeia archaeon; assembly: GCA_964589605.1. Lineage (GTDB taxonomy): Archaea > Thermoproteota > Bathyarchaeia > TCS64 > TCS64 > RBG-16-57-9. The sequence goes on from CAZPRN010000008.1 coordinate 38,881, forward strand.
CGATACTTGGGTGGCCTGTCTGCATTGCTTGGAACGCGATGTTACCCTCTGCGCCCCTGACCTCTCCGACGATGATATACGTTGGACGCTGACGCAGGGCTGCTTTTAGCAACGTGAACATTGTAACGCCTTGCTCGCTACCGCTGTCAGCCGTGTCTCTTACGACTTCCCTGATCCAGTTCTTGTGGGGTACGTGTACCTCGGGAACCTCCTCGATTGATACTATCTTATAGTCCCTTGGCATGAAACACATCAACGCTGAGAGACTTGTGGTTTTTCCTGACGCCGTTTCTCCACATATCCAGAGACTCATCTTGTTCTCTAGGAGAATCCAGATGTAAGCCGCAGCTAGGCTGCTCATGGTTCCCCAGTTGATGATCTGGCAGATGCTGATGGGGTTAACCGCGAACTTACGGATAGTGAAGTTGCTACCACGGGTCGAGACATCTTCACCGAAGACCAGGTTGAGCCTTGATCCGTCTGGCATCTTAGCGTCAATGATGGGTTCCCTGTGACTAGCTGGTTTTCCGACGATCTCACTGAGTTTTAGTGCGAACTGGTCGAGTTCCTCGATATCGTTCATCACGATGGTGCTCTCGATTGTTTTGAATATCTTGTGGTCAATATAGATGGGGCCTCTTCCTGAGCCGTGGATGTCCTCAATATAGATGTCCCTGATGAATGGCTCAAGGATGCTTGACCCAACTTTCTCGCAGTAGATCTCGTACTTGAGCATCTCGTAGCTCAAGGGATCGAGGATTAGATCCTTGTTGTCCCGTCTCTTGAACCGGGACATAATTCCAGTCTCCTCTTCCTCGCCTTCTGGGTTAAGGTTCTTCAGCTTGTACCCTTTCTGGACAACGACGAAGGATTCCAGTATCTCGTTAAGGTATGCGGTCTTTTCCTCCGCTGTTTTAAACATCAATGTCTCGTCGATGCAGAGGGCGATCCTCTTTTCAACCTCGCTTAGAATCCAGTCTCTGTGGTAGATCAACCGGGGTTCAATTGGTTTGTAGATTATGTCCTTGTTCTTACCTGATACGTGGAGGTGGATAAAAACAGGGTCTTTTGTCGGATAGATTACATTGGGCTCGTCTGCTGCACTCATTCCCCGGTTCAAGGAGTGAACCAGCATCGGCTCATCTTCTCCGCGCTTGAATAACTGAGCCATGTAGAACCGGAAGAAGGGGTTATTCTTGACCCGTTGCTCCCATATCTCGTCGTATCCATCCAACCGGGCGATTCTATCAGCTACGCTTAGCTTTTCCTTGGTATCGTAGCCCGCAAAGCTCTCTCCTATGGCATTAAATGACTCCACGCTGTATCCTCGCATTGAACCGGTTGCTTATTCACCGAAACATCGATGATTTTGATATAAAGTGATTATAGAATAGTGAACTGGGAAACGGAACTATGATTCTGATTAGCCTTTCGTCGAGCTGAAAGGCAGTATCTTGATCCCGTAAGCAGGTGAGACCTCAAAGCTGATGGTCTCGCTGACGCTCTTCGTCGCGCCCTTGAGTTTCGCTACATTGATCGTGAGCGCTGTCCGGTCCCTGAAGCTCTTGATCTCAAGGACTAGGTGGCCGTCACAGAAGGTTCTCAGTCGTACTATTAACTCCTGGTTGATCGCGTATGGGTGGATCGTCATGATGAAGGTTAATCCCATCTGGTCTACGATGTACCTGCATGTACTGAAGAACTCCATGATATCGTTTTCACTTGCATGGGTTACCAGGTGGGTGAGGGAGTCAATAACAACGATGTCATAGTTCTCACCTCTTTGCTTGATGAAGTTTGTTAGAGCGATGAGATAATATTTTGAGACTTCTTCGCTCCACTTCATGTTCATGGTGTTCATGGTGGTTACCCGGAACAGTCCACGAAGGAACTGGTCGGTGATTCTCCAGTTTAGCCGTTCCATGTTGTTTACGAGGCCCTTTGCTGTGTCCTCGGTTGTGATGTATAATACGCGTTTATCGGAGGTAAGTGCACCGTACGTAAATTGTTGTACTATGATGGTTTTCCCTGAATCGTTTGCGCCTTCAACAAGGGTAAAACTGGGTAAGGGTAGTCCACCCATCTTCCTGTCAAGCTCAGGGTTGTTTAACTTGAGTACGTTTTCTTCTTCTCCGAAACTCATTAGGTCATTTCCTATGCCATTGTTTCCTTGGCTCTAGAGACTAGCGCCATCAGCATGAACAGGTGAGTCGAGTCACTCCACTCGCGTGTTGGCTTGTCTAGGTTCCGTAACAGCGTCGTGATGAGCATCCTGTCCTCGACGTTTGCCTCCTCGGTGACGCTCTTGCCTCTCCTCCGCTTCTTCCCGGATAGCTTGTCCATTATATCACGGACGACTTTGGGTGAAGCCCATTCTTTGTACATTCCTTCAAGCAGGAGTTCCTCCGCTCCTCTATCACCGAGTCTTATGTACATGTAGTCGGCAACCAAGCCGACGTACGCTTCATAGAAGCCCGAGTCCTCGCTTGACCCTGATGGGTGATATGCCCTTTCCCGTACAAATGTGGGTGTTCTCTGGGTTCTGATAGTCTTGATTAACTCACCCATCGTGCTTGCCAGATTGTTGACAGTTTCTTCTGTCTGGTATATTCGCTCCTCAATGTGGCTGTACTGAGGTGAAGCTTCTGCTACAATAGTAGGTGCCGCAGGAATTGGATTCGCTGGACTTGGGGATACAACAGGTGCTGTTGTGACTGGAGTAGCTGGAGCCTGAGATACTACTGGCGCTGCGGATGTAACCTGGGCCTGTGAAACTGGTGTAACCTGTTCCTCTTCAGTCTCAGGTTTTACCATAAGCTGCTGAACTTGCCCTCCTGAAGCGTTCACTGCTCCCGATGGACCAGATGTAACTGCTGCACCTCCACCGTTTCCTGCAATGGGAACCGTTGGCTGGCTCGCAGTTTGAATAGCATCTGTTGGAGCTGCTACAGGTAGACTCGCTGGTGCGCTTGCGGCTGCTACTGCTGGTTGTGCTTGGGTAGGAGCCGGAGCTTGTACTGGTTGAGCCGGTGCAGGTGCTGGGGCAACGGGTGCACTCGCTGGAGCTGGTCGACTTGATACGACGCCCGGGTGATTGGTTGTTGATCCTTCGATCTTTGTGACCACTGGTGCCTGTGAGCCGTCCTCTTCTACGCCTGCCATCTTGTTCTTGGCCTCCTCGTTCTTCTTCTGGTTTACTTCTTCCTCGACGGTTTCCACCGCTTTGGTTACCAGCTTGTCCACGCCCATGTCTCTGAGCATGTTGAATGGGTTGTCCATGTCCTGCATCAAGGTACGGACATCAAGAAGGGTTGACTTCATGGCCTCGGTCATAGCCCTCATCTCCTGGTCTGACTTGTCCATGCGGTTTTTCATCTCGACGAGGTCCGCTGATATGTCAGTTGTGTTGTCTAGGTTGCCCTCTAGACCTTCCAGTTCGGCAAGCTCGGATTTGAGATCCATAGATGCGTCTTTCTCTTCGGCCATTATGCCGAGAAAACTGTTTCTGGTTAAAGAAGGATTATGGAACTATATTCGCTGGTTCGAATCCCTGATAGGGATCGCCTCTCTACGGGTTGTGGAGTGTTCAAAGTTGATCATTCTAGAATTTGAAAAGTAAAAAAGGGGAAGGAGTTATTTCTGACGCCTAGTCTAGCGTCATAATTGTGCTGTAGACTGCGGGGAGCTGCCTGTCGATTGACAGTACTGCTCCTGCGGATGGCCTAAGCTCGATCCTGAACTCCTCGTATGGGTGTGTATACACGCCATCCTGTGATCCAGGGTTGGGGTCGACCATTGAGTCGTATGCTAGCTCGCTGAAGTCAATTGTTACCTTGAACTTCTCACCTGTCTCCAGTAGGGAGTCGCCGTCGCTGTTGACGCCCTGTACGGTCATGCATGTGCCGTTTGCGTTGTAGATCTCGCCGTGGCACCTTGCGTTTGTGTAGGTTGCTACTAGCTTGCTGTCGTCAAGGTCGATGGGCTCGTGTCCCTGGCTGAGCTTGATGTAGAAAGTTAGTTTTGTCAGATCGATGTCTGCCTGGTCTCCGCCAGTGCTGCCGAACTGTCCTACGATACCGCTGTCGACTAGTAATGCGGAGCTTGCCTCCTGCATTCCGCTTGAGATGACGGACTGAGCCTTCTCTGCTGTCAGGAAGCCCATGTTAAGCACAACGAATGCGAATGCTGCTGCTGTGATTACGAAGGCTACCAGTATGATAGCTGTCTCGAGACCCGTCATTCCGCGTCTAATCTTAAGTTTCATTTTTATGATTTCTCCGATCTTTATTAGGCGGTTTGCCGAGTGCTCTTCATTCATTTTTTCTATTAAGAAAATGTATGTAGCTTAAATCTACATATTAGGTAGAATCAGCTAAAGGTGAAAGGAAAAAAGGGATGAAATAATGTTACTTTTACGTAAATGCATAGAAAAGAGTTGGAAATCAACGCATAAACGATAAATAGTTAACACTGCATTGTGGTTCTAAGTGTGGGATTATGAGTAGTAGAAGGTCAAGATTCGAGATATATGTCGATATCTTGACTGAGATTATGAATGGCTCGAGTAAACCCACGAAGACTATGTACGGTGCGAACCTCTCATACAAACCGTTGAAGGGTATTTTGCAGTCCATGTTGGACCAGGGGCTTATTCAGGAGATCGCTGGGGACCGGAAGGACAAGCGTACAAAGGTGACGTATGATCTCACTCAGAAGGGGATGAACGTGGTGCGTTACTATAGTAAGGCGAAGAACCTGATTGAGGTTAACAGTCCGAGGGATTTGGATTAGTCTACGATTCCGTGGACGATAAAGTCTCTGTGTATCCCGATTTGTCTGCTTAGCCAGTTTTTGGTGTAGAGGCTGTCCAGCTCGTGGAGGACTATGTGTTTGTCCTCGCATCGTTTTACCTTGGATGCTTTGAGTTCCAGTCCGATTTCTAGTGTTCCGTTGAGGCAGCTTACTCCTTCCTCTAGGTTGGAGATGTTTAGGCCTGTTAGTACGAGGTTCTGGTCTTCTCCTACCTGTACTTCGACCTCTGGTGCGGTCTCGGAGTAGGTGTACACCTTGTGTTTTGTGATTGCGTTGCAGAGAAACATTGAGTCGTTCATATCGAAGCACACCAACTCGGCTTCTATCGCGCGGTTCTTGAACTCTTCCCAGTCCCGTAGGGTGATCTTCAGGGGAGGAGGGTTCTGAGCGACCATCTGCGGTGACTGGTTTTCGTCTATTACGTCTTCCGCGCGCGTGATCAATGTGTCTAGGCTCTTTTCGTGGTCCTTGAGGACGTTTATCAGGAAGTCCATGACTTCGACTTTATCAGCTTGACTCATACGTTTCCCTGCTTGTTGGTTAGACATGCCACCGTAGAAAGTGAATATAAGGAAAAGGGGGCGTAATGCCATACCGTTAACGGAGAAAATTGGTAAGGTATGGAGATATGGAATACGGTTCATAGTTTTCTATGAATCGTTTTCCTGGTACTCGTGTTGGTCGTTTTTCATGAACTCCCGGAGTAGGGTGGTGGCGAAGCCTCCTTTGGGTAATGTGAACTCTAACTGGATGCCCTCAGGGTGGCCTGTTGTTATTATCTCGGGTAGGACTCGTCCGATTCGTCGGGTTCCTTTGACTCGTTGTGCCCGGAACTCGTCTAGGTTTAGCTCCATCTCTTCCAGTATCTCGGTTTCCAGTGCTAGGGATTCTTCTTTGGGTTTGCTCATCTTGTACCCGTACATGGGTGCGGTGAAGCTGATTTCCTTCTGGTTGAATCGATTCTGGTCGGTTTCCTGGTCTTCGACCCAGAACAAGCCGCCTGTCTCGTGTTTTTTGGCGATGTCGCCGGTGAGTATCTTGTTGAAGAGGTTTTTTTCGATGCGTTTGACGAGGTACCTGTTGCAGAGGTAGCTCTGGTAAGCGGATAAGAGGTATTTTCTGAGCCACCGGTTTCCGAGGCGTTTCTTTTTCTTGAGGATCAGGTAGCCTTGTTGGATGTTTTCGCCGTACTTGCCGGTGCGTTGGACGCCGTAAAAGTTGGGTAGCCCGGTCTCGTTGATGGTGTCTGCGATGCTCTGTGCTTGATCTAGGGTTCCGTCTGGCTCGGATATGACGATGGTGAACCTGTTGCCTTTGAGGTGGCCTGCTCTGATCTTGTTGTTGTGGTACTTGGCCCAGTTGACCTTGACGGGGATGTTGTCTTCGATGATGGGTGCGATCTCGTCGGGGTGGGCTTTGTCGTTGGATAGGACGCTGAATGTTTGTGTTGTTACTGCGTGTTTGTCTTTTAGTCCGGCTTTTCCGACTTCCTCGGGTTTGATCTCGAATAGGTCTGCGAGGCGTAGCTGGACTTCCCGTGTGGTTAGGTTTTCTTTGGTGATGTTGACGTAGAGGTGGTTTCCGGTGCCTTGGGGCTCGTAGACTGGTAGTTCCTCGACCTTGAAGTGGCTTGTTTTCTGTCTGATCTTGCCTCTGATGCCTTCCTGCTCTGTGATGTAGGGTAGTGTTAGGTCGAGGTCCATTTCAGGGGTTCATCGGATACCTGCCTGTTAAAGGTTGCTTGCTCCAGTGAGTGGTAATAACGGGAAAAAAATCTCGTGGTGGAGTACACTTTTGTATATGATTCTTTTGGAAAGAAGCGGTTTTAGGGGTGTTTTCAGGGAAAGGGGTTAGGGAATCGCCGGGATGCGTGCACCCCCCCCCCCCCATTACTCGGCTTGTGGGTTCCAGCTGGGTAGTTTCCATGGATAGGGTTTGCCTTCTAGGTGAGCCCGGAGTGGTTCCTTGTAAGGGAACAGGGCGACTGCTCCGCCTGTGTGGAGTAGGCAGACGTTGTCGTCTTTCGTTATGTTTCCCTGTTTGACTTGGTCGATGAGGCATGCAAGTGCTACGCTTGTGTAGACTGGGTCTATCATGATTCCCTCGGTCTCCGCCATGACTTTGACGGCTTCAAGTTTTCTTTCATCCATTATCCCGTAGCCTTCGCCGGCGTACTCTGTGAGGATTATCAGGTCCTCGTCGTCGAGGGTGAAATCTAGGTCGTACCTTTCCCTTGCCTCCTCGACGATGCCCCTAACCTTGCCTTTCATGGCTGAGACGTCGCCGTAGCCACATGCTGCCCCCACTATCTTCATGCCTGTGTTGAACGCCTCGGCACCCATGACTAAGCCTGCTTGGGTTCCCCCTGAGCCGGTTGTGTGAACTAGGTAGTCGAAGTGCACCCCCTCGTCGTTGGCTTGGTATGCCAGCTCTAGGATGGCGTTGAAGTAGCCAGCTGCACCGATGGCGTCTGAGCCCCCTACTGGTGTGTAGTAAGGTTTCTTGCCTTCCTTCTTGAGCTTCTCCACGGTTGCCTCTATTGTCTCCATGAACTTGTCTGGGTGGACTGTCTTGACGTGTGCCCCCATGAGGTAGTGTAGGAGATGGTTGCCGTCCCAGTCCTCGGTGTCAAAGTCCTCCTTGGGCGCTGATTTGACTAGGTAGATGTCGAGTCCTGCCTTCTTGGCTGCTGCAACTGTCTGGGTGCACCAGTTGCTCTGGAAACCTGCTCCTGTTACTATGGTGTCTGCCCCTTTTTCGAGGGCGTCACCGATGATGTAATCGAGTTTACGTGTCTTGTTACCGCCAAACGCTAATCCGTTAAGGTCGTCGCGTTTGACCCATATTTTTGGTCCACCCAGTGCCTTGGTGAGGTTTGGTAGGTACTGGAGTGGAGTGGGTAATGCGGCGAGGCGAGCCCGCGGGAAAGAACTGAACTTCATGGGTCATATTTGGGTTTTCCCGGTAAATAATTAACCGTTTTTTGATAGAAGATTAGAGTCTATCTCAGGTGATCAACAATGTACTCTTTCATTTTATCTGATGACGATTAGGCAGGTCGTTGGGACTGGACATCAAAACTAGAAAAAGAGAATTATTGTTGGATGTACTTTTTCAAATCCTCTTTTGATAGCTTCATTTCTGGGTGGACATCATCAGCGTGTATCTTACCATGTTTTAGCAAGTCCTCTTCACCCATTGGAGATTTCAATTCCCATCCACAACAACATTTTATTGTTTTCATTTCAGACATAGAATCAATGGGAACAGTTTGATGGTGTTTCAAAAATGCCGTGTCACTAGTGAATGTTTGAAATCGTGACAGGCGCTCATGAAACCACCTCAGGCTCCTTCACCAACAGCAAGTACCCGAAGAACAGAATTACACTGATCCCTGTGAACAGGTGTAATGGCATCCATGGGTTGACGTAGTCGTACAGGTACCCTCCAGCCATTATCCCAATGGTTGACACCAATATACCCACGAAGTGGTTCACCCCAAGTATCCTACCTCTGTACTCGGCTGGAATCATATCAGCCCACAGCGCACTGTTTGCCGACTCGAACATAATCATAGCAATCCCACCTAAAATGAATGAAGCATAAACCATGTTTATCCCTCCAATGTAGAGTAGCGCCGTGGATACTGCGTACCCAGCAAGCCCAGCCACCAGGAAGTTCTTCTTCCCGTACCTATCAATCATCACCCCAACGGGCAATGCCGCCAAGATGTTTGTCAACGCCACCACGCAGAAGATAGACGAGAAAAGCCCCGGATCAACCCCAAGGTTCTCGGAGATGAACAGCTTGATCGTGGGGAAGAACAGGCACCACGACATGTAGTGTACGATCTGGAGCCCGTAAGCCCTCAACGCCACCTCTGGTAGGTGACCGTACGCCTCCCATCCATCACGCAGGATACCACCGATGTTCAGGCTAAGCTCCTTTGACGAGTCCCCTCCATCACCGGCATCCTTGATCACCGTCCTCAACAAGCCGCCCACAAAATAGGCAGCCACCACCACGACGTACGCGTACCTAGTGCCCTGCACCAGCCCATAGCTGGAATATAGATATCCTGCTATCAACGGGCTCGGGGTTGTGGATACCCGCGTAATCAATCCCAGTATGGAGTACCCTAGCCCACGCTTCTCCTGCGGTATCATCTCAATCACTATCGCGTTGTACGCCGGACCATACGCCTGGCACACCATGGCGATCATGTGCCCGACCAGGATGTACTCCCACCTCGGGGCAAAAGCGTAAAACAGGTAAGACACACCGGTGCCGAAGACACCAATCACCACGATCCATTTCTTGTTGTACTTGTCCGCGAGCTGACCACCATACAGCATGGCAAACGCCCGGACGACAGTACCAGCACCCGCGATCAGGCTCAAAACCGAGGCAGAGCCACCGATCGCCTTGACGTACAAGGGATAATACGTATTACCCATCTCGATACTCGCATCGATGAGCAACGCGCTGATGACAAAGTAAAGATAATCTCCGCTTAGGAACGCCAGCTCAGCCCTGGCCCTATCGAGCCAGCGAGAGGCAAGGTTACCACTAACTATTGTTTCTTGTTTCATCGTAATTCACCTAGAAAATTAGAGTTTTGTTTAGGTAGTCTCCACCTGTCCTATGGACCGTATCTTGTACGCCATCTCGTGATAGAACTCCTCCGGAATCTTCAGAATGCCCTTGACGTAGATGCTGTCGATCAAGTGATCTAAAACCTCGAAATCCACGTCCTTGGAAATCTCCAGCGTACCCAGACTTTCCAGCCTGACCTTCCTGCCACGCCTCACCCAAATCTCCAGCAACTTCTGGTTCAGCAGGCTCACGCCCTCCTCGGTTATCACGTCGTCACTATCACCCATCGCGAACATGGTTGGAGTGAAGTCACTGGTCGTAGCCCCACGTGCAATGGTCTTGAGTGTGTCCGTGATCCTCGGGATCAGCATAAGCTCGATAGCCCTAGACAGGCTATTGTAGGTGAGCGTGTACTCGCGTCCAATATAGTCAACGAGCCCAACTGTGTGAAGCTCGTCCAGATATTTCCTAGCCGTGTTGGGACTGACCTCGAACAGATTGGCGATATCCGATGTGGTGCTCCGGTAGTTTTCCTCAAGGTGCAGGAATATGTCTTGGTGTATCTTCTCCAAGCCTATACTGTAGAGGACCCATCGCTTGATCTCCTCGGCTTTGGTTTCCTCGGGCAAGTCGCTCAGGGGTCTTAGCCGCCTGATGGTCCACTCAGCCAAGGTATCGTAAGTATCTTCCATCTTAAACTCACGTTTCTTTGCGTTTAAGTCACTATATTCTGCGTATTTAAGGGTTGCGTAAAACGCATGGAATACTGAGTTAAACTCAAAGAAAACTGAGTTAGTGAATGTGATGTTCAACGGCATGGTAGATTTAGATAAACCTATAATCAACTACCATGAGGAACAGTATATGAAAGCCAAGAGGCTAAGTCAAATAACCGGAATCATACTAATTCTCGTAACAGCCTTTTCACTTACTTTACAGGCCTGGAAGTATAACAGATTCCTTGACGACAAGTTTTGTGAAAACAAGTTCTTCACGTATGGAAAGTTGAATGAAAGACATTTTGTCAACATAAGAATAGGCGATATTGAACCCAATACTCTAGGCAAAATAGAAGGACATTACATTCGAAGGATCAAAGCGGACCTCATGGTTCAGGGGCTTACCATAGGCTGGGGAGAAGCTGGACATATCAGTGAGAAACACGAGGTCTATCTAACCAAACAAGGACACAGTGTTGGAGTGTTTTTTGACTAGGTTAAACTATCTAGTTTCTCCTCGTAGATTCCGCCGTAGCACTCATTGATGAACAGGTAGAATATCACGGGCATCAGCAATATGAGGAACTGGATAACTTGGTTGGAGGTCGTGTACGTCCCTGTTACATCAACGAAGTAGCCGTAAACCGGGGCAAAGATGCTGAAACCGATCGTACCCATCCCGTTAACAAGCCCTAAACCGATTGACGCTTTTCTCGGGGGAAGCGTCTCGGGCACCATACTGAAAAGGAGCACCCAGAAGCTGAACGAGAACCCGATCATGAAATTTATCGCCGTAAACACAATGACTGGTGTGCTTGCAGGCATGGACATGAACACAAATACGAGGGCAGCCGACAACCCAGAGAACAGCACCAGCGGCAGCTTCCTCTTCTGTAGCCTGTCACTAATCGCCGAGACCACTATGGTGCCCGGGATACCGGCTATCGAGCCGAGGCTCGCGATCTGACCGACCTCTATATAGCTCAAGCCCCTGACATCGATCATGAACTGGGGCATCCACGTCATGTACACCCAGGCAACCGTGCTCAGCAGGTAGCCCGCGATGAACGGGTATAGCCGACGGTCCTTGATTGTCTCCATCAAAACCTCTCGTAGTGGTGGAGCTGCTTCCTTCTCATCGTCCTCTGAATCTTCCTTATCTTTGAGGACGAACATGTTAGCCACCCACGCAACAATCAGTATGAAACTCATAGCCAGATAGAGGGGTCGCCAGCTCCCGAACACCTCGACGGCTCGGGGAAACCCGTTGTATGAGATGAAGTTTGCCAATCCACCCGAGGCACTGAGTACCCCAATGGCGGTAGCCTTCCTGTTGCTGGGGAACCATGTGGAGATTAGCTTCACCGCGTTGATGTAGAAAGTGCTGCACCCCAGACCAATCAAGAACTGCCCTATCAGCAGGAAATTGTAGCTCATGCTACTCCAGAAAAGAAACACCCCGAGAATGGTTAGCACCGTGAAGTAGAGAATCGCCTTCCGTGCACCCATCCTCTCGCTAAGGATACCACTGGGTATCTGCATCAACCCGTAGACCAGTGATAATACTGAGATCAGCAGCCCCATGGCGCTGTGGCTCAGCTTCAGCTCCTCGATGAAAATCGGGGTCAAGGCATTAGCCGCCATACGGAGGAACCCCTCTGTCAGGTAAGTTACGAACAGACTGATTAGCAATATAGACGCGTAGTGGCGGGACTTTTCCATCAGTTATCCCGTGACACACAACCACCATTATATAAAAACTAATTCCGCGAAAAAACATCAAAAACTACATAACATCAAAAGAAAAACATCACCCATGAAAGGCACACTGCCTCTTTTCTACTACAAGAACCTCGAAGCCGCATCAAAGTTCTACGAGTCAATAGGCTTGAAACAAAAGGTGGACCTTGAATGGTGGAAGGTTTACTCGATAACCGATAAAGCCCATATCGGATTAATTGGGGGAGACATCGTACCAGAAGATATAGAGTCCAAGAAAGCCGTTAAGCTGCTAATCATGGTCGAGGACGTGGACCACTGGTTCAAAAAAATAAAGAAACTAGGCATAAAAACAGACCAAGATGAAGTGTACAGAAGTTCAAGGTTGAACCTCAGAGAGTTTAGCTTCAAAGACCCGGAGGGCTACACGGTCGAGATCTGCCAGTTCCTCACACCCTTCGGGGTATAGCCAGAATTATCTGCCCAATACCCTTTTTATCCAAGCCGTGATGGTTGCCCCATTAACGGTGAGAAAGTTTTGAAGAAAATCGACAACGTGCGCGTCAAAAACATGATCCCACTGATAACACCAAGGGAGCTACAGCTTGAACACCAGAACACCGACAAAGCCAACGAGACCGTCTACAATGCACGTGAAACCATCCACAGGATACTGGAGAAAAAAGACAAACGAATACTACTCGTCACCGGACCATGCAGCATCCACGACAAGAAATCAGCCATAGACTACGCGACAAGGCTGAGGAGGCTCAGGGAGAAGGTCGGAGACACCTTCTTCATCGTCATGCGCACGTACATGGAGAAGCCCCGCACCAGCATCGGCTGGAAAGGTCTCATCAACGACCCATTCCTCGACGATTCTCACAACATGGTGGAGGGACTCAGGATGGCGCGCCACATCCTCCTCCAGATCAACGAGATGGGCATACCAACCGCAACCGAGTACGTGGACCCCATCACCCCCCAGTACCTCAGCACACTCACCAGCTGGGCAGCCATAGGAGCCAGAACCATCGAGAGCCAGACCCACCGGGAGATGGCGAGCGGGCTAAGCATGCCAATAGGACTCAAAAACAGCACCGACGGCTCACTCGCGGCAGCCCTCAACGCCCTCAAGGCAGCCAAATCACCCCAGGCATTCCTCGGAATCGACGAGAACGGACACACAAGTATAGTAAACACCCTCGGCAACCCGTGGGTCCACCTTGTCCTTAGGGGCGGGATAAGACCCAACTACGACAAGGCAAGCATCGAACAGGCACTATCAGAGATCAGGAGGATGAACCAGCCGGAGGTCCTGACGGTTGACTGCAGTCACAACAACAGCATGAAGAAGCACAGCTGGCAACCCCACGTCTGGAGGGACGTGATCCAGCAGAGGATCGATGGAAACGACTCCATAATCGGGTTGATGCTTGAGAGCCACATCAACGAGGGAAACCAGAAACTAACCGGACACCTCGAAGAGCTAGAGTACGGTGTATCCATCACCGACGAGTGTGTCTCATGGAAGACCACCGAGGAGCTGGTACTGGAAGCCCACGAAGCTCTTCAAACCTAAACGTGCTGGTCGAACAGAATCACGTTCCCATCGGGGTCCTTGATCATGAAACTACCCGGACCCTCAGAGTCAGTCTCCACCTCACTCGTGAAGAGAATACCTTCTGACCTGTACTTTTCCTGAATCTCCCTGACATCAGTGAAAGAGTCCAGCTTCTCCCCGTTCTTGTCCCAACCGGGGTTAAACGTGAGAATGTTACCCTTGAACATGCCATGGAACAGCCCAATGGTCGTATCACCGCTCCTCATGATAACCCAGTTCTCATCAACGTTACCACCAACCTGCTTGAACCCTATTTTCTCGTAGAAACTCAATGAGGCACCCAAGTCCTTAACCGATAAACTAACCGAAAACGCTCCAATCTCCATGTTTAGTTCAAGGTAATTGTGCTTAATCAGCGTTTATCAGGTCCACCAACCAGTGCTACTGGTGAGTACCGGCTCTTTGCCGTGCTCAATGTGAATCCAGTTGACAACCTCATCCAGCATCTGTTCAATGCTGAGACTTGTTGTGTCAATAATCGAGACATTCCACCTCGGATCACCCTGAACCCAGCCCTTCCAGCGAGTATAATCATGATCCTCCGGTCCGTTCCCATCTATGATCCTCGGCTCCCACCCAGGGTCCTAGGCATGCATTCTATGGAACGCCCCCCACGAAAGCACATCTTGAGTGGGCGGCCACCTAGGGCTTAGCCCTCTATTCCTCATCCTGGTGATCCGTTCATGATCAAGACAGTCGAGAAGACATCCAACGATTCCATCTAACTGTGGTGCGGAGGGACAAGCCAACAGTTCACCAAAAGGAGAGTGCCCGGTTAACAGAAAATCAACCCGTTCATTTTGACGGTTAACCGCTTCAATTACCCATTCCTCAAGCTGGGCACACCTTTCATCCGCTGTTCTAGTCCTCTTCTCGTCCGAGTCATGAATCTCTATATTATCCACGAGGCGGGGGAGAAGTCTAGCCACAGTGGATTTACCTGAAGCAGCAGCACCAGAGACAAGGAAAAACATTGGATCAATGTGTAATAGTGAGTTCGAATAAAGAACCTACTCTAAAAATAAGAGAAAAAGAAAAGGCTAGGAAATTAATCCCGTAGCATTTAGTGCCTTCTTGATGGCTGTTTTCTGCTCATCAGAGCTGGCGGGCATCGGTGACCTCGGGAGTCCACCCGGTCTACCCTGAAGCTCCATGGCGTACCGCACGTTAGCCGGCAGGTTATCCGCCGCCAACGCGTTCCAGATCTCCAAGAGTTTCACGTGCGAGTCGAGGGCACCGGCGTAATCACCGCTGGCAACCTGATCCCACTGCTTGACGCACAGCTCTGGGACAGCGGTCAGTATAGCCGCGATGGACCCATGTGCTCCAAGAGCGTAGCTTGGGTACAGCAAGGCATCAACCGCTGTGAAGATGACGCCCCTATCCTTCAAGCCGACAATAAGATCAGCCAGCCTCTTCACGTCGCTTGCGCTCTGCTTTACGCCAGCGACTCCATCAATCTCGGTGATCATCTTGATCAGCAGCTCAGGCGAGCAGTAGCTCCAAGGAACCACGTTGTAGATCAGTATCGGGATATCCACCGCGTCAGCTATCTTGGCGAAGTACTCGTACATCATCTCGTCGTCCGGCTTGAACAGGTAGTGGACCGGGGTGATCTGCAGCGCATCCACCTCAAGGTCCTGCACCGCCTTTGCCTTCTCAATCACCTGCCTGGTGCTATCCTGGATGATCCCGGCGATAACCGGAACCCTACCTTTAACCACATCAATCGTCTCTTCCATCGATGATCGAAGCTCCTTGGTTGACAGGGAGTACCCCTCACCGGTGCTACCCCCGATAGCTAACCCGTGAACCTTGGCCTTCCCTACAAGGTGCTCGATATCCGCCTTCAATAACTCGTAGTTGATCTCCTCTTCCTCATCGAAGGGAGTCGTCATTGGAGGCACTACCCCGAAAAGTTTTTTCATTTATCGAAGCCTCAAAGATGGATGGTTGAAAGAAAATAAATATCTTATCAGGGTTTGTTGATTTTCTCTCGGAGCCTGTACGCCAGTTCCTCGATCTCGTTTGATACGCTGATCCTGTTTAGCTCGTTGAGAACCGGGACCTTCTTGACCAAACCGGCATCCAGTAATACGCGGATATGTTTTTCAATCGTGGATCTGGGCATACCCAGCTCCCTGCATATCTTAGCCGGGTTCTTCACTCCTTTCTCGATGGCACCCAGTATTTTTTGCCTCGGCTCGCTGCCCATCGCCCTAAAGACCTTGAAATCATCCACAAACATGGATGTATGTTTCACCTTTTCGTATATATCTGCATCTAAAATGGCATAATTACATCATAAAATAATAATATCTCCTTTGATCGTGTAACCGTCTTTTACCCTAAGATATCACTCTGGAGGCATGCATGAAGTAAACCTCTCAGGCAGCTACTATGAGATGGGACAAATCTATGGGAAGATGCTGAAGAAAACAGGTTTCAAGCCACCCGTCAAGAGCAAGGCGTTACAGAGGCTAGCGGACCAGTGCTGGGAGATAACGGAGCCTATCTTTCCAGAGATAATCGATGAGATAAGAGGAATCTCAGACATATCTGGAATAGATTTCAATGACCTGGGGCGCTTCCTTCTCACCCACCCGGAAGCTAAAACGAAAGGATGCACTGGCTTCGCCATAACCAAGGACGGTGAGACGTGGATGGGGCGCAACTATGACTGGTTCTACTGGTTCAAGGACGAGACCGAGAGCTACTACACCAGCCCCAAGGATGGGTACCGGAGCCTAGCCCAATCTGACATTTTCCTTGGACGCGAGGACGGGGTAAACGAACACGGGCTTGGAGTCGCTATGTTCGGGATACCCAGCACGTTCAAACCCGGCGTCCAGTTCTGGGTCAGCATCAGGTATATCCTCGACAAGTGTAGAAACGTCGAGGAGGCCGTCAAGTACCTTCAGGAGACCCCTCACCACTGCGGGTACAGCGTGCTAATGGCAGATAAGACCGGGAAGAAGGCCGTTGTAGAGATCAACCCCGCGGAGAACCGCGTGATCTGGTCGGAGGAGGACTACCTTGTCTGCACAAACCACCTGAACCACCCTGACATGGTCAAGCATACGATCTGGACGCCCCCGGACTCCAGACCCCGGTACAACAAATGCAACCTGGAACTGGCAACCATGTCCAGCGTAGACGAGAACAGGATAATGTCGCTGCTACGCACCCATGACGGCCTCGTATGCAGCCACATAGAGGAAATGAAGCTTGGAACCATCTGGTCAACCGTCACAAACCTGAACAAGCTCAAGGTTTGGAAGGCAGATGGGCACCCGTGCACGACCCCGTACGTTGAGGATACTAGGCTAGGATGACTGGAAGCAGATGGAGTACCCGTCGGTGTCAGCAAGGTAGAGCTGTGTCAGACCGTAATCAGTGACTTGGGGCTTATCCAACGTCATCCCGTCTGATGTTAGCTTGTTGTAAACGGCTTCCACGTCTTCACAGTTGATGTAGATCACCGTGTCACCATGGTGCCTGTTTCGACCAACATCTGGTTCCTCCGGGCGTTCCCCCTCCTCGTATAACGTGTTAAGCATCAACCGATGGCCACCAAGATCCAGCATAGCCCAGTAGTAATCCTCCTCAGATGAAGTGTTAACGATCCTGAACCCTAGTCTCTCGTAGAAATGGATGGACTCGGCCATATCGTATACCTGTAGAAGTGGAATGATCCCGTGTACATCAATCGCCATATTCGTTACGTTAGGGCCATGGATAATAAAGTATGAGAGGCGCTACTTCCACTTGGCGGCTTTCTTCTCGTCGCTTAGCCACCGCTCGATGTTCTTGAGGTCGCTCTCCCGCTTCTTTTTGGCTTCCTCGATGCGCTTCTGTATCTCACGCTGCTTGTACTTGCCATAGTTCTCGACGTTCACATAGTCGCTGGGCTTCTTGGCGAAGCTCATCGTTCGCAGGTAGTCCAGCTTCTTCTCAGGCATGTTGGTCATCCACGACTTGGTTGACATGTACATCTCCTTGTTCGTCCTTATCATATGGGAGAGAAGTGGCATCACATCCGTCCTAGCCCTCGCCGACCCGATGTGCGTATGGTCGGCTATCCTCTGGGTTACGCTCTTGAGCCTCCGCCTGCTATGGTACGTCTTGATGAACCTCCACTTCGCCTGGGGCTCCTTGTAGTAGGGCAGCAGCCACACGTTCCTGCCATAAACCCATTTACCGCCGATGTCCCGGAGGCTGTTGTTGAGCTTGCCCCAGATTTCCTTGCCCAGCCACCCGTTGGGCTTAATGACAACCCCCTCGGGTGATTCCTGGGTCCCTATCTTACTAGGTGGTATCCCGGCAGATAGAACAACCTTGTTCAGCTGCTTCTTGTACCCGGTGCCCTCCGAGTTCTCACGGGTGAACGCAACTCCACCCGTCATGAGGTCGAAGGTGTACTTGAGGAGTCTATAATCGTGTCTTCGTGCCTTGTTCTGGTAGATGTCGGCCTTCGCCATCATCTCGATGGCGGCTAATCTTTCCCTCGGGTCATCTATCACGGTGGGCAGGTTCTCGAATATCCACTCGTAGAGGTCGTCGTACCCGATCATGCTCTGCCGGATGGTCTGCTTTGCCTCCCAGAGGCTTGTAGCGCTGAATATCCTGTTAAGTATATCAACGGTTAGGGCTGACCTGTCCCGTGTGTTGAGCACGTTGAGGTCCCCCTCGGTTACCGTGTCCTTGCCGCTGGAAACGGTCTCAAGGTCAACTATCGCTGACCGTAGGTCACCCTCGCTCTGCATGGCGATCAGGAACAATGTGTCGGGGTCAACGTTGACGCCCTCCTTGCCCGCGATATAGTCCAGCTTCGTGACCACGTCCTCGGTACTCACGGGTTTGAACTCGATGCTCTTGACCTTGCGAAGGATAGAACTGAACTTGCCCTCCATGTGCTCCTTGACCGTGTTGGCAACAAGGATCATGGGGGCACTGGATGCGTCTATTGCCTTGGCGATGTAGGAGACGCCTCCACGGTCGCTTGTACCGCTGAGGCCATCCATCTCGTCCAGCAGGATCAACCGCCTCTTCCCGAAGAGGTTCATGTTCTGCTTGATCGTCTTACCCAGGACCTCCTCAAGGGTACTCTTGTTTCTTGCATCGCTGGCGTTGATCTCGATGATATCAAAATCGTACTCGTTTGCGATAACCTGTGCTACGCTGGTCTTGCCGATGCCGGGTGGACCATAGAGGAACAGGGCGCGCTTCTTAGGCGGCTTGTTTCGCTGCCAAGCCTTGGCCCATTTCTCTATCTCCGCTACCGCGGCGGCGTTCCCCACAAAGTCCTCACGTTTGGAGGGTCTGTAGAGGTTAGTCCAGGGCTGGCTCACTCCATCTCTTCTCCGACGACGGATAGGTGAGCTAATAATGTTGATAACTGGATCTCTGCCCTTGACCCCTGTGTAAGTCTGTAATCTATGGTGCCCAGCGTGTCGCTGAGCTTGACCTTCCACTGCTCTGTGAGTGTGCTGTGTCGCATGATCTCGCGGTACACGTTCCTGATGATGTCCTCTGGGGCAAGTCCCTGGTTGATGAGCAAGTCCCTTAGCAGTTCTCGGCTTTCAAGGAACTCTCCACCCAAAGCTGTGTTAATCATATCCTTTACTGCCTGTGGGCTGACGTTGCCGAGAAGGTTGTATATGGCTACATCGTCTATGAGCTTCTGACTGGCGGCAGCCGCTTGCAGGAGGTTTATGGATTTCCTTACGTCTCCGTTGCCTGCCTGGTAGATGGCGTCCAGTCCCTCCTCGACGAGGTCAAGGTTCTCCTTCTTGGCAATATCCTCGATGTGACTTTTAAGGTCGGGCTCCTCCAGTGGGCTGAACCTGAACACGCTGCACCTGCTCTGGATGGGGTCGATGATGTTCTCGCTATAGTTTCCGAGGAGGCAGAAGCGGCAGGTCCTGGTGTATATCTCCATGGTTCGCCTCAACGCGTGCTGTGCGTCGCTGGTGAGATGGTCTGCCTCGTCCATGATGAGAATCTTGAAGCTAACCGGGCTTGCTATGGCAGCTGTACGGGCGAAGTTCTTGACTTTCTCCCTGATGACCCCGATGCCCCTTTCGTCGCTGGCGTTGAGCTCAAGGATGAAGTTCCTGTAGCCTGGACCGTACAAGTCTCGGGCCAGTGCGAGGATGCTTGTGGTTTTACCTATCCCGGCTGGCCCCACTAGCAGCAGGTGTGGCAGGTTCTTCTCGGCTACAAAGTTCTTGAACCGTGATACAATCTCGTTCTGGTTAACAATCTCGTCGAGTGACTGGGGGCGGTATTTCTCTGTCCACATTCCGCTGCTCATAGTAATTCTACCAGTATACCTGATGTGATGTTATTAAATACCTATCAACGGCGCTGAGGGTGTGGGAGATACGTGAAAATGGACTAATTAAAAGGGCGCTGTCCTCTGAAACGTGTCTTAAAGAGGGGTTTATTCCCTGATCGGGTCTACCTCTATCAACCCGCTTACCATTCGGTAGTACTTCAGGACATTCTCGCCCTTCAGGGTGATGTGGTAGTGCCTCTTTGAACGTTTCTTGCCCTGGATGACCTCTTCCTCTAAGAGTCCCTGCTCTGTGAGGTTGCCGAGGATGTCCTTCAGGCTTTTCCAGGAGAGGTTACAGCTGTACATGATACGTGTCGGCTTGTTTTCGCCGTTCTTTATGCTGTCCAGCACCTCTACGGATAACTGGAACTTGCTCCTTCTCGCGCTCAAGATGGGTGGTTGTCTGTGTTTTTGATTAAAAGGGATTGTTCACGGGTGATAGGGACCGGTTTTCTATACCCTTGGGATGGTGATACAGATATGGAACAGTGGTATGGTTTTGTGTCAGATTATTTGGAAAAAAGAATTTGAAGGATAGGGATTGGGCTGTTCGGGCTATTTTTATACCCACGGGGCTGTAATGGGTACGTTTCCGGATGAGTATGTTGAGGCACATGGTCCAGCCCTTCAGGAGCAAGGGGTTCTCACTGATGTTCCTCACCACCATATCGGCGTCCCTAGGCGATATACTGATGGATGTATCCTCAGGGTGGCTTGTGCTTGACCTAACTAACTCTCCCATGAGTCTCGGGCTGTTCTTCGCGGTGCGCACCTCCCCCAACCTCCTTTTCGGGATGGTGGGTGGAGCCGTCACGGACAAGATGGACAGAAGGAGACTGCTGGCTACCTGTTACGGGTTGTACTCGGTGATGGGGCTGGCAATCGGATACCTGATCATGATTGGGACCGTTCAGTTGTGGCACGCATTGGCGCTGATTTTCATCAGGGGAGTAGTCAGGGCATTCGAGGGACCAGCACGACAATCTTTCATCGTTGATATCGTAGGTAGGGAGAACGCGATGAGCGGTATATCTGTCAACGCGGTGGGGATGAGGGGTATTGGGATAGTTGCAGGGGCTTTGGCTGGAGTTCTCATCGAGTTGTTCGGTAAGGAGTGGCCCTTCTTCGTGCTCTCAGCCATCTTCCTGCTTTCAATTGGGTTAATCAGCCTCGTGAAAGGAGTGAAGCACACAAGGAAAGCCCAACAGCAATCTGTTTGGAGGAACCTCGTTGAGGGGGTTCAGATAGTCAGGGAAAACAGGGTGGTACTTGCCTTGATGGTGATGGCTGCGACCTGCGAGATGTTCGGTTTCTCGTTCGCCGTGCTTGTTCCCGTGTTCGCCCGTGACGTGCTAGAGGTGGGGGCCGTGGGGATGGGTATGATCAACGCGGTGAGGTCTGGTGGAGGACTCTTGGCGGGGCTAGCTTTGGCTAGTCTTGGCGATTTCAGGCACAAGGGTAAGCTCATTCTCTCTGTCTATCTCGGGTTCGGTGTGGGGTTGATCCTGTACGCAAACTCGCCTATCTACGCGCTCGCATTGATCTTCATCGGGTTAGTAGGGATATCAGCTGCGGGGCACGACGCTATGAGCCAAATCTTACTCCAGTTGAACGTTGAGGAAGACCAGAGGGGCAGAGCGATGGGTATCTGGCAGCTTAGCATTGGTTTCGGTGTGATAGGAAGCATGACGTTGGGAACATTAGCAGAAATGTATGGTGCTCCTTTCGCTCAGAGCGTTTTCGGTGGTATAATGGTAGTAATAGTGGCGTTCCTTTACTTTGCGGTTCCAAGGCTCAAGGAGCTTTAGGGGAGCTTCTTTCCCCAGTTATCGTAGTACTCCTTGATCTGCTTCATTAGCTTCTCCGGCACCTCGTGCTCGAATGGGAAAGCAGCTGCCTTTGTTACGTACCTTGTCATCCACTCCTCCACGAACTTACCGTTCATCTCCAACGCGTCAGGGCTGAGGTAATCGATGATGTCCTCGATGCTATGCATCATGATGTCGATTCCGCTGCGTCGGCTGAAACTCGCGCTGGGCACGCCGACTGCCGAAATAGGTGTTCCATCACTACTGTAAACGGCTTCCTTTACCTCGAACACGACTCCAGACTCCTTGCTCAGAAGCTTGATAGAGTTGGTTAGTATACTTGGACCAAGGACCGCTGCGACGTTAGTACCTATCATAGCACCGTGAACGTCAAGGTTTACCAGGAGCCTTGTTTTCTCAAGCTCGGTCTTGGCGTCCTCATCCTTCTCTTTGGCAGCCTTGTCATCCTCCTTGAGCTTCTTAGCGTATAGGTTACTGCCGTCGAGTCCCATCTCTTCGCTGCCCCAAGCGATGAAACGGAGTGTACGCTTCGTTCCCTTCTCCTTGAAGACACGGGCTAGCTCCATCATAATGGATGTGCCACCTGCGTTATCGCTCGCACCTCGGACATCTGGGACGGTGTCGTAGTGTCCACCAACGATGACGATCTCGTCCGGGTGAGTTGAGCCCTTTATCTCTGCAATGACGTTATTGGTCTTCTCCTTTGCCAGCTTAGCCTCGACCACAATATTAGCATGTGTTGCACCATTCTTGAGTAGTTTAAACCCGTCCTCGAAGCCGATTCTGACAGCCGGGAAGTTACCATGCGCCATGTCCTTGGAGTAGTTGCCCCAGAACTTTTTCGGCAGCATCCTCGGATAGTTCTCGATGAAGATGAAGCCAAGGGGTTTCAGCTTCGTGACTAGATGGAGGTTTTTACGTTTGATGAAGTTTGTGATGACGATCTTACCCGTAATCTCCGGGGTAAGATACTCCTCGTCTGTCGTCTCGATCCTGATGAGTTCACCCTCGATTCCCTCTGGTCCCGTCTGGCCAAGCATGGACATACCCTCACACTTGATTGACTCACTGTACGGCTTCAGCACTTCTAGCGCGGCGTTCTTCATGTAGCCCGTCTCAATCTCGAACTCCTGAACCGATGTGTCCAATCCGAGTCCTTCAAAGTATGACTTGATGTACTCGCCTGCAGCTTGGTCTTCCTTGCTTCCAGCAGTCCTAGCTCCGATCTCGACTGCCAGCTTCTTGATGTGGTTAAAGGCTCTCTTGCCCTCGAACAATGTATCCATGCCCGGATATTTACCTGAAAACGAGAAAAGACTTGCTATACAGCGGTCTTTGTTGCTCCACCATGGTGAGTCAGTCTTGGTCTAACCTGCACAATCAGCAGGTTATCCGGTCCAAGGTTGGACTTGTCTGCCCGTATAATCGCTTGCCCGGTCTCAAGGTGGTGCGGCTGGAGTGGTGTGCCATCGACTATCTGTTTGAGTAGTGTGCTGCTGATTACATCGCTCTTGTGGAATACCTTCAAGTCGCTGCCCTTGATGACCTTGGGGTCAACGTCCTCCGGGAAGTGGGTGTCAAGCATCAACCATGTACCTGCGTGCCGCTTCTTCCTTATCAGATAGTTAATGTAATCGGTAAACTCCTTGCTCAGTCCTTTCCTGAGATAGTCATGGGCCTCGTTGATGACGAAAACGAACTGCTCCCGCTCCACCCTGTCATCGTTGATGAGGCTGCTGATGACCAGCATCATGACGCTGAAGATATCGTCTGGCTCCATCATGATCTTTCGGAGGTCGAAGATGTTCACGCCCCCGATCTTCAGGTTGCTCATGAAATCCCCGCCAGCCAAGTAGTCTTGAAGTGTCTCCAGCCTCATGTTGGCGAAGCTTTTCTGGTTGGGGTTCAGGTCTGAGACATCTATTTGCCTCCTGATCTTCTCCAGCCCGAAATCCTCGTCGTATTGGGTGCGCTTGATTATCTGGAATATCTTCTTGACGTACATGCTTCCGCTTTTACGTCCGATACTGAGCACGTATGGCCAGTCCTCTGCGGTGAGACGCTGGGCTTTGATATTGATTGGGAAAACCTCTGTGCCATAGTCCGCCCTGAACTTGCTGCGCTCGTTCTCGTACACGAATGGGTCAACGAATATCCTGAAACTGTTGCCGTTGATGATGCGACGTGGGTTGATCTTGTACTCGTCTCTAAGAACTGCGCTCTCCGCGCTGTTAAGGTTGGGCTCCACTATGCTCCAGAACTCGGATCGCATATCCTCCCTCGGTTTGTGGAACACGATCACCGTGGCTGGTTTCTTAACCTGACTTATACCCGGGATCGTTCTGCTCAGCAGCATCTCCGTGAGTACGCCTATGCTATACCCCTTACCGCTGCCCTGTTTACCGCACAGGAATACTATGTGGGGCTCGTTAAGATCAACCGCTACTCTATCTAAGCCACTCTTACCGATGATGCCCCACTGAACAGGCTTTCCATCAACGCCGAGGAATATCTCTGGGTCAACCCCGCTGGGAACCACCTGTTCCTCTGGTTCTGGATCCTCGAATATCATTGGTGGTGCCTCGTACACAGGCTCAGGCACCGCTGGCTCGGGATCAGGTTCGGGCTCATCTATGATTTTTTCCGATACCTCATCGCCGTTCAGGTACGGGTCATTGGTAACTGGTGGACCCGGATCGAATAGGAATGGCTCCTCCTCGGGACTTGTTGATTTTATCTCCGTTTCCACTGGCTTCATCTTGCTTACCTGCCATGCGAAGATGGTTGACCTTATCATATAGAGGATGAGCGCCACGGGTAGTGAGATGATGCAGAAGTTGATGACCGTCGAGTATGAGACCAGGTTTAGCAACGGGTTTCCTTGAAATGGGTAAAGCAGGTTGATGTCATCGTACAGAATAGCGTCGAGTAACACGTGCCCGAATACCCCGGCAACTGAGCTGATTATTGTGTTTCTGATTGACGGCTCTTGATCGAATGCTTTTGGCATTGGAATCCGGTAATACCGTCGGATCAAGTAGAACATACCAGTCACCACCAATCCAACGATTAATCCAAGGGTTAAACTGTGGAACCGAGCGTGTAGACTCCACGGCAGCAGCCCAAGTACACCCAGAAGTGGCTCAAAATCCACGGCTAGGCTGGCAACAATAAAGGCAGGTATATCCAGCAATGGGTACAGTAGGAGGGCTACCAGGAGCGCCGGCCCTACATGGTAGGGGGTGAACGGCATCTAACAGCAGTAGACGCCACCGCACATATAAAAGATGATAATCAGACCACGCCCCTCGTTCTCAGCGCCTCAATCTCCGATTCAGTGTACCCGCACAGCGTCGTGAGCACTTCATCAGTGTGCTCCCCCAGTAACGGTGGAGGATTATCAAGCCTGCACGGCGTCTCAGAGAACTTTAATGGTGCTCCAATCTGTTTGATGTCACCAATCTCTGGATGATTCATCTCAACAAGCATGTCACGGTGGACTAGTTGGGGGTCAGCGAATACCTCGTCGATGGAGTTCACCGGCGCACATGGTACTCCTTTCTCCCTGAGAAGGGATAACCAGTAGTCCCTCGGGTGTTCCATGAATCGTTCCTGTATGATTGGTATCAGGGTCTCCCTGTTCTCCACCCTAGCCTCGTTCCTGCTGTAAAGTGGGTCATCAACCAATTGTTCCAGCTCAGTCACAGAGCAAAGTCCTCCGAATAGCCTGTCGTTCCCACACCCAATGAGAAGATATTTTCCGTCGCCTGACTCGAAGACCTGGTAAGGAACTATGCTTGGGTGTGCACCACCCATCCTTGGTGGTACTCTTCCATCAGCGAAGTAACTGCCAGCAATATATGTCATCCAGGAAACCGCAGTATCCATCATCGAGACATCAAGATGCTGTCCTAGCCCGGTCTGATCTCTTACACGTAGAGCTGAAAGGATCGAGATCACCCCGTACATTCCCGCGTTCAAGTCGGTTACAGCGATGCCTACTCGTACGGGTGGTCTGCCTTGCTCCCCGGTAATGCCCATGATGCCACTCATCCCTTGGATAATCAGGTCGTATCCGGGCCATGAAGCGTATGGGCCTGTCTGCCCGTAGCTTGAAATGCTACAATAGATGAGGTCAGGTTTTATTCTCCTCAATGTCTCATAGTCAACACTCAACCGCTTGGTGACACCGGGCCTGAAGTTCTCAAGAACAACATCACACTCCTTAACAAGTCTGTGAAGCACCTTTACTCCCTCCTCCTCTTTCAGGTTCAGGGTCAGGCTCTTCTTGCCCCTATTCAATGACATGTAATAGCTGCTGACTCCATTGACGAACGGAGGGTATGCCCTCGTATCATCACCTCTTCCCGGTATCTCTACCTTGATTATCTCTGCACCGAGATCACTCAACGTCATCGAGCAGTATGGACCAGCAAGGACACGTGAAAGGTCAAGCACCCTCACCCCGTCGAGGGGTGGACTAGAATCAGGCATGTAGAATGGTTCGGATATGAGGTGAAAAGAGTTTTTATGGTCAGTGAAGGAAAAAACTAGATCGCGTTCTTCTCCTTCAGCGACTTGATGTAATCCTCATCATATCCAGCAAGCTCCGAGAGAATCTCGTAGGTGTGCTCACCCAGCATCGGCGGATGACTACTAATCTTGAGTTCAGTGTCGCTGAACTTGACGGGGAAGTTGAGCTGCTTTACCTCGTGAAGCTTGGGGTGGTCAACTGAGGTAACCATCTCCCTACCAAGGAGATGACCGTCGTTGAGTATCTCCCCAATCGAGTTGATTGGCCCACATGGTACACCACAAGCCCTGAGATTGGTTACCCACTCGTCCCTTGTCCTTGTCTTGAACCGCCTTGCGAGAATTGGTATTAATATCTCCCTGTTCTCAGCCCTTTTCGGTGCGGTGCTGAACATGGGGTCGGTTATCAGCTTGTTCAACTCCATCTCGTTACACATGACCGTGAACAACTTGTCGTTCCCCACTGCTAATAGAAGATGCCCGCCATCGCTTGCCTCAAAGTTCTGGTATGGAACAATACCGAAGTGTGCGTTCCCCAATCTGTTAGGACTGACACCAGTGGCAAAATAGTTTCCAGCGAACGATGTCAACCAAGATGTTGCACAGTCCAGCATTGAGACATCGAGGTATTGTCCTTTGCCAGTCGAATCACGCTGACGAAGAGCGGAAACGATGCTCAACGCAGCCCACATACCGGCTCCGATATCCGTGATCGCGATACCTGACCTGTACGGTGGACCATCCGGGTCACCCGTGATACTCATCAACCCACTCATACCCTGCACGATCATGTCATAACTCGGTAGCTGTGCATATGGACCAGTCTGGCCGTAGCTTGAGATGCTGCAGTAAACCAGTTTAGGGTTGATCTCTTTCAGTGAATCATAGTCCACCCCGAGCCTCCTCGTCACCCCTGGTCTGAAGTTCTCAAGAACAACATCGCATTTCTCGGCGATCTTGTACAACGCCTGCCTGGCTTCCTCGGTTTTTAGGTTGAGAGTGATGCTCTTTTTGTTCCTGTTGATGGACATGTAGTAGCTGCTCTCGTCCTGTACCATGGGTGGCCAGTGCCTGGTGTCGTCACCTGTTCCGGGCATCTCGACCTTGATTATCTCGGCTCCAAGGTCGCTGAGAAGCATGCTGCAGAAGGGACCCGTCAGTATCCTGCTCAGGTCAAGAACCCTTACCCCTTTGAGCGGTGGCTCGAACATAGAACACTTGGATAGGGCTTATTGTTTAAAAAACTTCAGAAAAATGGAAGTTTATTTAGATTTGAGGTACTCGTCGATGGCAGTTGCCGCTTTCTTTCCGGCGCCCATCGCGCTGATGACCGTTGCGGCACCGCTCACGACGTCTCCGCCAGCGTAGACTCCCTCAATGGTTGTCAGCATGGTCTCCTCGTCTGTGATAATGGTGCCCCACCTTGTGGTCTCCAGTCCCTCAGTTGTCTGCTGGATGATTGGGTTCGGACTCTGTCCGATGGCGATAACCACCGTGTCGATGGGTAGACGCCACTCGCTGCCCGGTGTGGGCTGTGGCCTTCTCCTGCCTGACTCGTCTGGTTCTCCCAGCTGCATCCTGATGAGCTCGATCTCGTTTACGTTGCCCCTTCCATCATCATGGAACTTGATGGGGTTGTTGAGCAGGGTGAATATTACGCCCTCCTCCTCAGCGTTCTCGACCTCCTCGTGTCTTGCAGGTAGCTCGCTCATTCCACGCCTGTAGATGATGTGCACGTTCTCGGCTCCAAGCCTTAGGCTGCACCTTGCAGCGTCCATGGCGACGTTTCCTCCTCCGATGACTGCTACGTTCTTGCCGATGACGATTGGGGTATCGTACTTGGGGAACTCGTAGGCCTTCATGAGGTTGGTCCTGATGAGGAACTCGTTTGCGCTGTAGATGCCGTTGAGGTTCTCGCCTGGTAGGTTTAGGAACCTTGGCAGTCCTGCACCGCTTCCGATGAACACGGACTCGAATCCCTCGTCAAACAGCTCCTGTACCGTGTAGAGTTTCCCAACCATGCTGTCTAGATGGATTTTCGCGCCCAGCTTCTCGATGTACTGGACCTCAGCCTGAACAATCTCCTTGGGGAGACGGAACTGTGGGATACCGTACATGAGCACGCCGCCTGCGATGTGAAGTGCCTCAAACATCTCTACGTAGTGGCCCTTCATCCTAAGCTCTGCCGCCACAGTGAGACCAGCGGGTCCCGCTCCTACTATCGCGACTTTATGTCCTGTCTCGGCTGGTAGCTTGGGTATCTCGATACCCGCGTCCCTCTCGTAGTCGGCTGCGAACCTTTCGAGTCGCCCAATCTCAACTGGGCTTCCTCTGATGCCGACGATACAGAACTTTTGACACTGGTTCTCCTGTGGGCAAACCCTGCCACAGATGGCTGGCAACGCGTTATACTTTTTGATGCTCTGCGCGGCCTCGCTGTACTTGTCGTCCTTGATTAGCTGGATGAACTCAGGGATATCGATGTTGACTGGGCAGCCTTTCCTGCACTGGGGGTTTTTGCACTGGAGGCACCTTTCGGCCTCCTCTTTTGCCATCTCTGGTGTGTAGCCGTGGGCTACCTCGTTGAAGTTTGACCGCCTCTCCTCTGGTGTCTGCTTTGGCATGTCCACCGGTGGCTTGTTGAATGCTGCTGCCATTAATAATCGCCCTCCATCTCACTTACAACCATCGCAATCTTCTCCTGCGGGTTGTACACCCTCATCCTCATGATGAGCTCATCGAAATCAACCTCGTGTCCATCGAACTCTGGGCCGTCAACGCAGCTGAACAATGTGCTTCCAGCGACGGTGACCCTGCACGCCCCGCACATCCCCATGCCGTCAACCATGATTGGGAACAGGTTGACTTTGGTTGGGATTCCAAGAGGCTTGGTCTTGTCGCTGAGGTTCTTCTGCAGGCTGGTTGGGCCGATGGTGAATACGTGGTCGTACTCGTACTTTTCGAGTAGAATATCAACTATCTCCATCCCGGTGTGGCCATAGCTTCCGTCATCAGTACAGATGTATACTTCATCAGCTACCGCCTTGACCTCGTCCTCAAGCATGATATGGTCCTTGTTCCTGAACCCGTAGACCGCTGTTACGTGACAACCAGCCTCCTTCAATGCCTCAAGCTGGTACTGCATCGCCCCAACGAAGACTCCTCCACCAACGCAGAGGATACGTCCATAGTTCTCGACTTTAATCTCGTTCCCGAGGGGACCAGCAAAGTTCAGGATCGAATCCCCTTCCTCAAGGTCTCCCAGCTCGGTGCTGCTCTTTCCCACCTCCGCAAAGTATATGTCCACGGTTCCCTTGTCCGTGTCCGTTCCCGCGATTGTGATGGGTAGGCGTTCCCCGGTCTCTTTGGCCCGGACGATTACGAACTGGCCGGGTCTTGACTTGTGGGCCACGGCAGGGGCGTGGACCTCAAAATACTTGACGTTAGGTGTGAGCTCTTTCTTTGTCACTATCTTGTACATGCATTCACCACGATGAACCGAATCTGATTATGTGGTTACTACGAGTTAATAAAATTGAGGATTTTACCCATGCGATTTTATCAATAGTTGGAATAATTCAACG
Source organism: uncultured Candidatus Bathyarchaeia archaeon (assembly GCA_964589605.1). Lineage (GTDB taxonomy): Archaea > Thermoproteota > Bathyarchaeia > TCS64 > TCS64 > RBG-16-57-9. Next base: position 68,637 of record CAZPRN010000008.1, read on the forward strand.
GAAAAATGCCGACCTTGAACAAATGAAAAAAGGGTTTTTAGCCCCATAGACCCGGAACGTCGCCCCAGATGGCGTCCCACCAGTCACCCTCTGTGACAGCCTCACCACGTACAAGAATCTCGTAAAGAGTCTTCAACAACTTGTGGTGACGCTCCTCGTCCTTAAGAATCGCTGACAGGATAAGCCCAACCTTGTCGTCCTCGATTGTCGGTACCACCTTCTGCAGCTCCTTGATGACTGCTTCCTCCATCTTGATGTGGCTCCCGATGACCTTTTTCTGGAGGTCCAGCTGCTCCTCGTTGAGGGCTGCACTCGTTATGGTCATGAGGTTTATCACGGATTCATACATCATCGCGTGCTTCTTGGAGTCCAAGCTTATACCCTTGAGGGCTGTTGAGACTGCCTCGTTCTCGATCTTATCCACGGCGTCGTGAACAGAGTCCACTATCTTGTTCTCAAGCTTGATCTGACGCTCGAAGAACTTAATCAATTCGTCGCTCATAGAATATCAGAAAATAGTGGGAGGTTACGGGTTATAAAGTTTGAAGCTTACCTCTTCTTTCCCAGAGTGCCCACGTAGACGGTGAACTGTTCAACACCATCCACACCGAGTGTCTCGTTGATATCATCATCGTGGAACGCAGCGATGGCACAGACACCTGAATCAATCGCCTCCGCGCAGAGATACATGTTCTGAATCACGTGCCCCGCATCAAGATGCATATACCTGTAACCCCTCTCGGTGTACCTCCACATCATCCGGTATCGTACAGCCGTCAAAATCAACGTGATCGCTGACTTCATCACGAACCCCTGGTTGAAGCACCCACGTGTAACCCTCTGAGCCACGTTGTCGGTGAGATCAACTTCCTGCAACTTGTGATCAACTGCTAGGAACCTGTATAGCCCCGGCTTCAACCCCTCAACCCTGTTCACCAGTACGTATGTCTCGAAGCAGTGTCGAGAACCCGCACTTGGCACTGTCCTCAAGGTGGCTGGACGATTTGTGACAGCTTTTACGCCCTGGGTGGACCATAGGACGTAGCTGAGCTCTTCTAAGGTCAGCGGCTCCTCGCTATACGCCCTCACACTTACTCTCCGAGTGATCGCCTCGGATAGATCAACATTATTTACCTTGACCTTTCGTGGGTCCGGTAAATCATAAACCGGCTTATCGCTTGCAGCCAACTCCAAAGGTGGCTGCGGTTTCCCCATCACCTGATCTGATTTCTCCAAGTTCGGGTACTTGGTCTTCTCCATGAACTCCTTGCCTTGACCTCTCATAGTGGGATACAAACAGGAACTGGTGAATAAATAACCTGAGTTTAAGAAAATAAGGAAAAATTGGATAGGAGATTAGGCTTTGAAGCCCATGGCGACCATCGCGTTGGCTACCTTCATGAAGCCTGCAATGTTTGCGCCCATGATGTAGTCACCGGGCTTGCCATATAGCTTGCTAGTCGAGTAGGCGTTGTGGTGAATGTTCACCATAATGCCGTGAAGCTTCTCATCGACCTCTTCACGAGACCAGAATAGCCTACCGCTGTTCTGGCTCATCTCTAGGCCGGAAGTCGCTACGCCGCCTGCGTTCGCTGCCTTACCTGGAGCAAATAGTACACCGCCAGCAACGAGAACCCCTACACCTTCTGGAGTAGTTGGCATGTTTGCGCCCTCGCTAACTGCTAGACAGCCGCTTGCAACTAGTGCCTCGGCGTCTTTCTTGTCGAGCTCGTTCTGGGTTGCGCTTGGGATTGCGATGTCTCCACCGAACTGCCATACGCGTGCACCCTTCTCGTACTCTAGGTTGTACTCTTCTGCGAACTCGCTGATCCTGCCCCTCTTGACGTTCTTCAGCTCCATGACATAGTCCCACTGCTCCTTGGATAGACCATCAGGAATGTGAACTGCGCCCGTGGAGTCGCTGAAGCTTGCGACCTTGCCGCCAAGCTGCATGACCTTCTCAGCTGCATACTGAGCTACGTTACCGGAGCCGCTAATCAGGACCTTCTTGCCCTTGAAGCTGTCTCCCTTAACTTTTAGCATCTCCTCTGCGAAGTATGTTGCACCATAACCAGTTGCCTCAGGCCTGATCAATGAGCCACCCCAGCCTGCACCCTTACCTGTAAGGACACCTGTTCCGTGGAGGTTTGTGATCTTCCTGTACTCTGCGTACATGTAGCCAATCTCTCGGCCACCTACGCCGATATCGCCTGCTGGTACGTCAGTGAACTGGCCGATATGCCTGTACATCTCACCCATGAAGCTGTGGCAGAAGTTCTCTACTTCACTGTCATTCTTCCCCTTAGGGTCGAAATCTGAACCGCCTTTACCGCCACCCATTGGGAGTGTGGTTAGACTGTTCTTGAATGTCTGCTCAAAGCCTAGGAATTTGAGTAGGCCAAGGTATACTGTTGGGTGGAACCTGAATCCTCCCTTGTATGGACCAATGGCACTGTTGTACTGGACTCTGTAGCCCCTGTTAACCTGGATCTCGCCATTCCTGTCTTTCCATGGTACACGGAACTGAATGATTCTTTCAGGCTCAACGATCCTTTCAAGAATCTTGTGCTCCTTGTACACTGGGTACTTGTTGATGGCGGGTTCGAGAGTTTCCAGGACCTCTAGAGCGGCCTGGTGGAACTCCTTCTGTAGTGGGTCTTTCTCAAGTAGACCCTGATAAACGCTTTCAATGTATTTATCCAAAGGACTTCACCTATTAAGTCGAGCTAGTTTCTCCTGTACGAACTATAAATAGCTTTGGAGAATTTGTTATGCTAAATAAATACTGTAAATAGGCAAGTCATTATTACTTATAAAAACTGTACAAACTCGATAATTAGAATAAAGAAAAGAGAAAATATTGACTTTTAAGCCGACTTCTTTTCAGCAGGCTTCAGGGTGATGGAGTCGGCGAACTTTGTCGCCAGTTTGACGAACCTGTCAGGCTCACAGCTATTGACGTTGTATATGTCCAGCTTGTCCCCTCCTATCCCCAGCACGTCCAAGGTCTTCTTGAGGTACGCGACGCGCTCCTCAGCCTTCTTGCTGCCGTCGATGTAGTGGCACTGGTCCTCAGGGCACGCGAAGATGGCGACGCCATCCGCTCCCTGGTCGAACGCCTTCATCAAGTGAAGCGCGTCCAGCCTACCGGAGCATGGCACCTTGAGAACACGGACGCTGTCCGGTACAGTCATTCCCATCTGCCCCGCGAGCTCAGCCGCGTATCCGGCTGCTCCCTCACAGGCAAAGGCAACAACTACCGGGTCGTCCCTATCCATGAGCCACTTCTTGGGTTTCAACAGTCCCTCGATCGCTGGTAGAACCTGCTCGTCCCTGAACAGTCTTAGCTGCATCGCCGCGACTGGACATGTTGCCGCACAGATACCACAACCGGTACACGCCTCGACGTTCACTATGGGTAGACCGAAGTCGCTCCAAGTGATCGCCTCGAATGGGCACGCAGATGCGCAGGCTCCACACCCGACGCACGTATCCTCGTCTACGATTGCCTTTGTAAGCTCGACCTCGATCTCCTTCTGGTTAAGGATACTCGATGCCTTGTTCGTAGCGTATAGGACCTGGTTCATGCTGTGCTGGATATCCATTGGTCCCTGAATTGCACCGCAGATGTAGACTCCGTTGATGTTTGTCTCAACTGGGCTCAGCTTGGGGTGGCTCTCAGCAATAAAACCGTCAGGGTTAAGGTCCAGCCCTATTGCCTTGGCTAGGTCCTCGTTTCCGGGTGAGGCTTCCATTCCGTTGCTCAGCACCACCATGTCGGTGAGCAGATCAACGTTCTTGCCTGCCTCGTCTAGGTACGTGAACTTGAGTCCATCCGCGTTCTCAGTTACCTCACCGGCTTCTCCCCTGATCATCTTGACCCCGAGAGCTTCCGCCTCATAGTAGAACCGCTCATAGTCCTTGCCGTTGAGCCTGATGTCCTTGTGTAGTATGGTTACATCGGTCTCTGGCCAGCGGTGCTTGATGTCTAGGGCGTGCTTCACGGCGATTCCACAGCATATCCTGCTGCAGTACTCGTGTATGCGCTTGTCCCTGCTGCCGACACACTGGACCATGACCAGCTTCTTGGGTGCCTCTCCGTTGCTCAGACGGTTAAGCACACCTGCTGTTGGTCCACTCATGTCGAGTAGCCTAGCTAGGTGTAGTTGGGTGATGACATCATCATGCTCGCCGTACCCGAACATGTTGACCGGGTCGAACAACTCGAATCCAGTTGCCACGATGACGGTTCCAGCCTTGATGGTGGATGATTCGGGCTTCATCTTCAGGTTGATGGCTCCAACCGGGCACTCCTTTGCCAGCGCCTCTGCGTTTGTGCAGCTCTCAAGATCCATGTATGGTACTCTTGGTAGGCTCTGGTTGCTCGGAATGTACACTGATTTGCGCTTGCTTAGTCCTAGATCGAACTCGTTTGGTGCCTCGCCTTCGCATAGCCTCATGCAGGTTCCGCAGCCGATGCACTTTGATGCATCGATGTATCTTGGCTTGGTCTCCACCAGCGCCCTGAAGTTACCCACGACGCCCACAAGCCTCTTGAGGCTGCTCAGTGTGTGCACGTGTACGTTGGGCTTCTGGGTGACCGGGCTCCTGTACATGCAGCGCCTGTGAAGTTCACCCTCGAAAGGCGCGATACAGTTACCGCAGTCCATGGATGGGAAACATGTTCCCAGCTGAGGCGTCTTGCCCCCCATGAACGGCTCCTTCTCAACTACGTGGACCTCATATCCCTGGTCGGCTAGCCTCGTGGCTGCCTCCATTCCAACAAGTCCACCACCGATGACCAGAGCCGCCTGCTCGACCGGTATCTTCTGGACATGAATCTCCTCAAGGCTAGTCACCCTGTTGACGGCAGACCGTAGCAGTATCTTGGCTTTCTCGACCGCTGCCTCGTTCTTTGGAGCGTTACACAGCTCGCTAATATCGATTACCTCGATGAGGTGCTTGTTTATACCCACATCAACGGCTGCGTGCTTGTACGCCTCCTTGAAAAGCCTTGGTCGGCACGAAGCGAAGACAACCCTGTTTACCTTTTTCTCAATGATCCAGTCCCTGAACTTTGCCAGGTCTGCATCGGTTGGGCTGTACATGCCCGAGTCCACAGCTATAACGTCTGGCAGCGTCTTGGCGTAGACCGCCAAGCCTCCTACCTTGTTCTCTGCGTCGGGGTGTGTTCCCCATGGGCTGATTATTACTCCTACTTTCATTTTCATGCCTCCCTCACTTTGGCTTCCAGTTCACGTATCGCTGTGACGAACTGGCTGACCATTGTTCCACTTGATTCCAGTATAGTGATTGGTGTCTTGACACCCGTTGCGTTGAAGAAGTCCTCGATGATCTCCATCTGGCCCTTGCTCCTCTCGGTTCCCTTGAGGAAGTGGCACCTGTCCTTGACACAGCCAACGAGCATCACCCCGTCCGCTCCCTTCTTCACTGCGTTGAGCACGTTCCTGAGGCTCAGGTTGCTCATGCAGTTGACGTAGATGGGGACGAAGCTGCTTGTGTACTGGGACTCGACGAAACCCGCCGTGTCCAGCAAGTTGTAGCCACAGTCGTCACAGATGTACCCTAGGATAGCCTTGTCAGATTTCTCGGACAGTATCGCCTCGGTCTGGGCCTCGATGAGATCGTACCCGAAGCTTGTGGTGTTCAGTGCCCTAGTTGGGCAGCTGCTTACGCACAATCCACAGCTCTGACAGAGCAGTGGGTCGAACTGGGGGTACTCCTCCTCTGGGATGGTGATCGCCTCATATGGGCAGACGCTTCTACAGATTCCACATTTGCCACAGTTGTCCTCGTTGACCTTCGGGTGGTCCACCTTCTTCTCAAGGTGTGTACCCATGTAGCCGTTGGCCATGTAGGCGGCTGCTCCTGCCTGAGCGATGCTGTCCGGGATGTTCTTGGGTCCCGTCGCGGTACCCGCGATGAATACTCCCGGTGCCCTCGTTGAGATATTTGCAACCTTCTCATCGATCTCCTTGTAGAAACCTGAGTTGGTTAACTCGACGTTGAACATGTCAGCTACCTCCCCCGCACCCTCGCTTGGCTTCATGCCTGTGCTGAGTACAAGTAGGTCGGCGTCGATTGTCTTTGACTCACCCATACCGTCGGTATAGGTGATTCCTAGTCCTACTCCGCTTGGGCTCACGCTGTCCACGTCGCCGTGGACAAAGTTGACACCCATGTCCTGTGCGTCATTGTATAGAGCCTCGAAACCATAACCGCTGGCCCTGATGTCCCTGTAGAGAACAGTTATCTCAGTGTCTGGGTCACGATGTTCCTTGATTACCGCTGCGTGTTTGATGGCTGCCATACAGCAGTACTTGCTGCAGTAGCTCTGGTACTCTTGGTCCCTGCTGCCGACACACTGGATCATCACGATCTTCTTTGGTGCCTTTGCGTCGCTTGGACGTGCAAGCACTCCTCCGGTTGGTCCCAGAGGGTCGATTATTCTTGCCAGCTGGTACTGGGTGATTACGTTTGGTAGTCCATATCCCCACTTGGGGATTCCCTTAGGGTCAAAGTCCTCGAAGCCTGTGGCGAGCACTACGGCTCCAATGTCTAGGTTCTTCTCGCCAGGCTCCTCCCATGCACCCATCGTAGCTGCGGGGAAGAGGCTCGTGCAGTTACCGCACTTGCTGTCCACGACCTTTTGTAATGATTCTTTTGATGCGTCACCCTTGTACACTAACTCGTACTCGGGTACACCATCAGTTGATACGGGGATAGCCTCGATTGGCTGCCCCTTTCCTGCATCAATGCCTAACTCAACCGGCTGCTTCTCGTAAGTTACCTTGAAGCCAGTTGGAGTACGCTCAACATCCTTAACGTGGCTGTTGACATGGTACTCGATACCGGGTTTTGTCAGCATCTCAATGATGCCTGGTCCTCGTAGGCATAATGTGCAGTCCTCCTCTGGGAATGTCTTGCTGATTAGGCTCATTGCTCCACCGATGGCGGGGCTTCTCTCGACAACATGCACCTTGTAACCCTGGTCAGCTAGCTCGGAGGCAGCCGTTAATCCGGCAATTCCTCCACCGACAACTAGTGCCTCCTGGGTTCGCTCATATGAGACGACATCCAGTGGTGTTGATTGTTTGACCTTAGCAATCGCTGCCTTGAGCATCATCTTTGCCTTAGATGTTGCATCGCTCTTATCGCTGTGAACGAGGGCGATCTGCTCCTTCGCGTTTACGATAGCTAGGTTGTCTGTCCTCATATCAGCCTCACCCATGATAGTCTCAAGGGGTAGCTGGCAGATGGACCTTGTACAGGCTACGGCGACAAGCCTGTCCCCAGTCAATGAGCTAGCGACTTTTGGTTTGTCTCCGGGTGTACAGAGTGCCCTGGTTGTAGTGACGCCTTTGACTCCTAGTCCCTTGGCGTACTCATCCAGTGCCTTGTAATCGATCTTGTCGTTCAGAGTGCCTCCACATGTGCACAGTACTACGTTTACGCTCATCTAGGACACCTCCTTAACATCAACCATTCTTCCATCCACCGTGATATCGAAATCAACCATGTGTACGCTACAGCTCGTGCATGGGTCGTACGCCCTCACGATCTTCTCCAGCCTCCAGCAGGCGTCAGCCCGTTTCGCTGGATCAGCCAACTCCGCTCCGTACTCCTTCGCGTTCTGGAACAGGTCCTGTTGGATTAATGGGTGGTTGTAGGTGGTGGGCGCCATGATGTTGCTGTACCTGATCAGCCCCTTGTCGTCGATGACGTAGTGGTGAGTCAGTACGCCCCTTGGTGCCTCGATGAACGCTGCACCCTCGCCAGCCTTAGCCTTAACCGGTACACGAATGTCCGTGTTAGTGATACCAGGGTCCTCCAGCATCTGGATGACCTCCTCCTGACCCGCGATCAGCTCGGGGATACGTGCAAGGTTGAATCCCTGCACCTGTATGCACGGCCTGGGGAACAGCTTGAGGTACCTTTCCTCGTACTCAGCTGCAATATCGAATGGAATCCTGCTAGCAACGTTTAGCCTAGCCAGTGGTCCAACCCGCAGGTTACCGTTCACACCCTCGGGCTTGAAGTACGGAACCTTTGTACTGCTGTGCTCCCATACGGCTTCCTGGATGTGCTCATAGTAATAGTTGGGGTCGAACTTTGCGACCTCTTTACCTGTACCGGAGATAATCCGTCCGCTTCCATCGTAGACATCGTAGTGGTCATCATCGCCGTTTACCAGCGCCATAAAGTTGGTCTCAACGTCTGGGAACTGGGCGCAGGTCAACGCGTCCTTCTCATAGATATCGAACACGAAATCCGCGTAGACCTTCATCAGCTCAAGAACCTCCTTACCTTCCTCAAGGAGCTCCCTTCTCCTCTCCTCCTTGAGTGCAAGAGTCTGACCACCTGGGATTGAGGTAACAACCTGTACAATCCTTCCACCAGTGGCTTGGACGACCTTGTTTCCGTATGCGTGAATCTTAAGAGCAGCCTTACCGAGGTCAGGGTACTTGCCCATCAAACCGATAAAGTTCCTGCTGTCAGCTGGGAGGCCAGCAAAATCTGGAACCGCAAGGAACGCACTGTGTAGGCTGTGGCTTGTAACGTATCCACCAGCGTTCATCAGTCGCCTCAGCTTAACCGCTGTCTCAGTGGGAGTAGCTCCATAAGCGTTCTCGATTGCCTTGACAGCCACAAGGTGGTGGCTGACGTAGCAGATTCCACAAATCCTCTGTGTAAGCTTGGGTGCCTCCTCGGCTCGTTTTCCTGTTAACAGGTACTCGAAGAACCTTGGAGCCACGGTTACCTGGAATTTCAGGTCATGTAGCTCGTTGTCCTTGATCTCTACTTTGATTTTTCCCATTCCCTCTATCCTGGTGAGTGGGTCAACCTCGAATACTTCTGGCATTAATTGTTCCTCCTCGCTATCTGAGCTAACACTGACTCCGCGTAAGTGAACCTGTACAGCATTCCGCTTACCTCGTCGGGGTCATACTCCTTTATCTTGGTCAAAAGCCCGGTCATGGCGTCTATCATCGCCATTCCCTGATCATCAACGTCCAAGCATGAGCCTCGGCATCCCTCACAGATGGTTCCTGACTGCGTGCATGGTGCACCACAGCCACCCATCGTGGCTGGCCCCATACAGAAGAATCCCTGCTCAAGCAGGCACCTGTCTGGGTCATCGAGTTCCTCTGGCAGCCGTTTCAGCTCCGTTGAGAACTCTCCAATCCTCTCCCTTGGGCAATCATCGCAGACCTGGGTCTTGTTGTACTCAGGCACCTCACCGCCCAGCAGGGTGGTTAGGGTGTACGCGATGTCTGTAACCTCGGGTGGGCACCCTGGGATGAAGAAATCAACTTTCACAAAGTCCTTGATTGGGTGCTGCTCTGGGAGCGTCTGCAGGTGGGTGGGGATGGTGCCCTTGTCCGTGCCTCGCCAATCATTGTAGATTAGGTTCATTAGGTCCTCGCCTTTCCTGAAGTTGGCGAGTCCTGGAATACCGCCGAAAGCCGCGCAGGCACCAAGGGCGATTACTGCCCCTGCCTTTTCGCGTATATCTTTGATTACTTCCTGCTCATGGGTATTCCTGATTCCACCCTCAACGATCGCCACATCGATATTGTCTGGAATATCCTTGGCGTCCACAAGGGTGGGTGCGTAAATGAGCTCGTTGGCGACAAGTATGTCTACAAGCGCCTCGTGTAGACCGAGGGCTGCAACTTGGCAGCCGCTGTCTCCTGCGAGCCCTATGAGTAATATTCTGGCCATTCAATCTCCTACTTTTTGAAGACTAACCCAAGTCCAATCCTAGTACTGGTTAACGCACGTGCACGTTTTTGTACAATGTTGGACATAATGGGAATCGAGTACTGGTTAAAATGTGATAATATATGGTTTTCGACTAGGTATCCTAGCAGTTTTTTGTATGGTATATACAGTAAGTATTGTAAAAGCTAACAGTTTGGTTATGTTGTCAGGAAAGTGACCACATCAGACACATCACCCTCAATAACTACCTGTATCGGACCCATTGGGTCCTCGTTTTGGAGGTTAATTGAGACATGCCCCGCGTGGGCGGCTTGACGGTTCAAACCAAAGCTCAGACGGTCATCATCGATCCATCTTGTGAAAACCCTGTTGAGAGTAGTCCTGATCTTGTCCGATGATATTCTGTTTCGTAGAGTTCCAAGTGATTTCAATCCTTCTAGTTCTGCTTCGATTCTTTCCTCTGATATCTCGAACTCGACTTCACCAAATAACTTGACTATAGCTGCAGCTATCTTCTTTGGGTCCTCGGTTGGGTTGATGTAAGCGCTAATCCTGGTTTTCATCGGTTTGCCTCAGCTTGGATAGTATCCTATCAAGGACTTTCTCAAGGTCCTCGACTCCGTTTTCGTTTGTTATCACGTGGTCGCTGAGCGCGATCGCCTTGGCCATCCCGAAGCCAAGCTCTCGATTCTCCCGCTCCCTGAAAACCTGCCTGTTCGGAGGATCATCGCTCCTACCCCTGCTCTTTAATCGATTGTATCTGGTTGTGGGGGACGCGTGAAGCGCTATGAGGAACGTATCGAAGGGCTCCTCGAAGTTGTACACCTCGTCCATGCTGCGGATGCCATCTAGTGCTATCCTTGGATTGGAGTCTCCAAGAATCAAAGGCACGCATTTCTTTGCTACCGCGTCTTCTCCCCCTGTCCTCCTGATATCCTCAGCCATCTTGCCGAGGTTCTCCGGGGTGGGTGGTAGGTTGCGCATTCTGATCTCGTGGCGAATAACATCACCCATCGTGAATACCGAGTAGTTTCTCTCCCTTAGCAGGTCGGCTACTGTTGTCTTGCCTGACCCTGCCATCCCTGTGATCAATAGTAGTCTTCTTTTCGCCATCACGTGATCCTCTCTAATCCATCGAACCGGGTTTTTATGTATACCCTTTCTAACCCCTCTTCTATCGCTGCTTTAGCTAACTTGGTTAATGAATCCTTGGGGGGAGGATCCATCTCTTTCAACTCCGGAGACAGCACATCGCCCTGGTTGTCGAACTGTTGAAGGAAGTAGACATCAACGAAACCCTTTATGTCCTTCGCGATCTGCCTGATGTAATCAATACCATAACTTACGCCCGGAGCCACCGTTGTCCTCGCCTCAACTGGAATACCTTTCTCTTTACACAGAGCTAGTGTCTTCTTTATTGACTCCGTGTGTTTCTCAGCCATCTCTGGTACTTGTGTCAGTGCCCCGATTGATGCTTGGTTCAAAGGTGCCTTCACGTCCAGAGCCACTCGATCAACGTACCCCGTGTTGAGGATACGTTCAACTGACTCGAAGATGGTGCCGTTTGTGTCAAGCATCAACAATAGTCCGTATGATTTCACCAGCTCAGCTGCATTGATCACTGCGTTTGCCTGAAGGATGGGTTCACCACCAGTGAAAACAACGGCGTCGAGGGATGGGACTGGGTCCATGCCCTGCCTTAGCCTCTCGTCAAGGAAGCTGAGATCAACCTCGGTCCCAGAGTCTAATGGCAGTAGCGTCGAGTTGTGGCAGTATGGACAACGTATATTGCATCCTGCCCAGAAGACAACCATCGAGACGTTCCCGTACCAGTCGATGGTGCTCATGTCGGTGATGCCCCCGAGCCGTAGTTTACATCCCAAGTCCAAGATGGTATCCCTTTGATCACTGCGCCCCGGAATTTAAATCTGAATCAGGCGATGAATAGCCATGGGTATACGGTCCTTCGTTGCGGTGGAGTGCACGGACTCGGTTATTATTTCGAGGTTTGAGGAGGTTCAGGGTAGGCTCAAGTCAACCGGTGCACGGTTGAAGCTTGTTGAGCCCGAGAATATGCACCTCACCGTCAAGTTTCTTGGTGATGTCGAGGATGCCATGATCGAAGAGGTCAGCAGGGTCATCGAGGAGACAAGTTTCAGTCCATTCAATTTCGGGATAGAGGGAGTTGGGGTATTCCCAAACCTACGACGACCCGCAACCATCTGGGCTGGAGTAACTGAAGGAGTAGGTGAAGTAGCAGAGATATTCGGAAAAGTCAATGAAGGGTTGGCTAGGCTTGGATTTGAGAAGGAGAGAAGAAGGTTCCACCCACACCTGACGATAGCCAGGGTGAAGGGAGGAGAGAGCAGGGATAGGCTGGTCGAGGAGCTTGTTGACCTAGAGAACTATGAGTTTGGAACCATCAACGTTGAGCGAATCGCACTGAAAAAGAGTGTCCTGACACCTTCAGGTCCGATATACACGACGCTAGCGGAGTCCACGCCACCAGAGGGTATTTGAGCCACGGGGGATACGAGGAACCAATATGAGCGACTGGGCCGGGATCAGGGAGAACGTACTTGAGCGCATCAAGCCGCGTAGGGCGGAGGAGATCACCCTGCGCTCTGTGGGTGAACAGATAGTTGAGAAGGTCGACGAGATCATCGCATCGGTTGGCATAGAGGGGAAAGCTGAGCTGCATGGAAGCGTGCCCCACGGCACATGGATCAAGGGACAGATGGACCTTGACGTGTTCATCGTTCTTGACGAGTACAAGGAAAGGGGTCAACTAGGCGAGGTCCTCGACGCGATCAAGAGGAACACTGACTGGGATTTCACAATCGCTTTTGCTGAGCATCCCTACCTGCAGACAGAGCTGGATGGCTACAAGATCGATCTCGTCCCATGCTTCAGGAGAGAGCCCGGGGAGAAGATCAAGAGCGCCACCGATAGGACCCCGTTACACACGGATTGGCTGAAGGGCAGACTCGATGACCTCGGGGATGATGTGCGGCTATTGAAACAGCTTCTAAAGGCCGCTGACATCTACGGTGCGGAGATAAAGATAGGCGGTTTCTCCGGGTACCTATGCGAGTTACTGGTGATCAAGTATGGCTCAATCACGGGTTTGATGCAGGCAGCCTCCCAGTGGGGTGATAATACAGTTATCAGGTTCAACGAAGAGCGGAGGGTTTTCGATGATCCTCTTGTGGTCTATGACCCGGTTGACAAGTCAAGAAACGTTGCTTCGGCTCTAAGGGGAAATGCGTACAGGCTCTTTGTTTCTGCAGCGAAGGCGTTCGTAGAGAACCCGAGTGAACGGTTCTTCATCGAGGATGAATCGCCTGTCGATAAAGCAGACTTGACTTGGAAGATCAGGGTGTCGCACCTTGTGTTTGTGGTGATCGAGGAGAGCCACGCCGAGGTGCCAGACGTACTCTGGGGCATGCTCAGGAAGTCACGGATAGCAATAAAGCGGAGCCTTGAAGAGCGGGGTTTCAAGGTAGTCAAGACGAGTGCATGGAGCAACGACGAGACGCGCCACATCCTCGTCTACCAGGTGGAGGAGAGCGATCTGCCGGAAGTGTACAAGCATTACGGGCCGCCGGTGGGGCTTGAGCGGAACGTGGAGCAGTTCAAGGAGGCTTACAGGGGCAGGTCTAACCTGGTTAACGGTCCCGCAGTCGAGGATGATACATGGTACGTGGTGTTGCGGAGGGAGAAAACCAATGTCAAAGAGGTCGTCTCAGCTCTTATGGGTGATGGCGGTAGGGGCATCGGCGTCTCCCAGAGGCTTGCCATTCGTATACTCCAGCACCACCGGGTCCTATACGGGTTTGAGGTCGAGCCGTACCTGGTTGACGGGTTTGAGAGGCACATGGCGAAGCTCATGAGAGGAAGGCCGTACTGGGTTGAGTGAGTTCACGAGCATCAACGAATGCAGGGGCACCCCTGTGGGTGGTTTCCTCTGCTGGCCCGTGTTTGACGACGAGTTATTCGACGAGCGAGTAGAGCAGCTAAAGAAACTTGGAGTTGAGTCCGTTGCACTTGGAGGCCCGCACACGATTCTCGGTAACAGCATCCTCGGGAAGGGGCATGTCGGAATCGTAATTAGGGCAATGTATGATGGAGTGGAGGTTGCCTTGAAGTGTCGCCGGACTGATGTCAGCCGCACCATGGAGAACGAGGCACGGATTCTAACCAAGGCTAACGAGGCGGGTCATGGACCTAGGATGTATGGACATAGCAGGGACTTTATCGTCATGGAGAAACTGGTTGGGCCATATTTCGGCGACTGGGTTACCGCTAACATGGATGACCCACACAAGATCAGTGAGTACGTTGCCAGGGTCATCGACATCGCTTACAGGCTGGACGAGGCGGGCATCGACCATGGGGAGCTCACAAAGATCAGACGGCATTACATGGTCACGGTTGATGGTCCAAGGGTGATCGATTTCGAGTCGGGAAGCTTGGGCAGGACACCCCAGAACCTGACTGCCACGGTTCAGAGCATGTTCATGCAGACACGGTTCGCGGGACTGTTGGGAAAGGTGCACCCGATGCCGGACAGGGATGAGCTGCTGGCCGCGTTAAGGGGGTACAAGGCTGAGCCCAGTGAGGAGTCGTACAAGGTTCTCCTTGGGATTCTTGGTTTGCTCCAGTGAGTGGAAATTAGGCTGGAAAAAAAAGTCGCTGAGCTCATCGGTTTTAGTACAATGCGCGTCACTTTATTACATAAACTTGGTTTGGTGTATCTCTTCATTTTTCTAGAGGCGTGAATAATACCAAGTATGGTTCGCTGCGGCTCCTGCAGATGGGGGAGAGAGATCGGGAACAGGCAGGGTTTGGGCCAACTAAACAGGGAGATAGTGAACACCCTAGAGAGGAGACGGTATAACCTCTCTGAGTTTTGCATCTGTGAGAAGCTAGGATTCATCGAATCAAGGATAATGGAAAGAGAATGCGAAGAATATAAAAAAAAATTAGGTACAGATTTTGTCAACAGCATCCTGTGTCACTAGTTGTGGCTCCATGTACTGCCTGATCACGTAAGCGTCGTAACCTGCTTTCTCGTCCCTGTACTGAGCTGCCTCGTTTGGTCCCTGTCCAAGGACGACTGCAGGTGCAGTACTGTCTCCAATCAGTGGTCCTTTGTACCCGTAGGTGTCTGCGTCAGCGCATAATCGGTGTACACCTTTATCGTTGGGTATCCTGGCAGGGTGAACTGCCCTCCCCTAAAGCCTAATGTAGCGACTCCTGCCCGCACTAGGTCTCGCACGTACGTGTTGGTGACGAACTTGCCCCAGAGAGTGGGGTGCATGGCCATAAAGTCTGGCTGATAGCCCTTGCCCTCGATGTACTCGATGCTGGCCCGTATCGCCTCGAAGGGGTTGGAGTCGCTGTTTGGCGGAGTCGTCATCGCGCCCCAGTCACTATAAGCCGTACCACTCACCTTCTCGGTGCACGCCTCCGCAACGTCAACGATCTGCTTGTTCTCCATCCTTGCTAGGTCACGTGCTGCGTCACTCACATGCAGAGCCAGTAAGTCGTGAGCACTCTTCTTGGCCGCCTCGTCACTAACCACCACGTGAACCACGTTCTTCCACAGGTCAAACTCCACCGCCGTATAGCTCTGACCAGCAACCTCAGCCTCAACCATGGCCGGGACCTTCTCCTGACCCGTCAACCCGGTCGCGATATCAACCCTCGCCGTGAGGTGATCCATCCGAACTGGTCGGCAGATGCCCCTGAGCTTCGTCAACGGCCTAGCTGCACCCGTGGAACCTGAGGAGCGATACAAGCTGTGCCTTGGATAGGTGACCAAGGTCTTCAACGGCCATCGGCTCCATCAAGCCACTACCCCTCCGCAGTTCCTGCAATGCTTCTCCCCCCGTTTCCGGGGGTTGATGTGTGTGACGTACCCGCAGCTACAGCTCACCGGTCTTAGGTGGGGGTACTGCCTGCGCACCAGATGCTCTATCTGTTTTGGTACGCTCCGGTCGTTGTCTTTCGCTTTATCGGACAATAAATCAGCCAGATGATCTGGGACCGTTATTGCCCTATATCCCACTCTGGGCATAATGATCAATTGTACCGTACTTTCAAACAGATATAACAGTTAAGTACCTTATTTTGAGGAACGTGTGTGATACTAACAGGTAAGTTACCTGTCTGTAGGATGAAAGTAAACATAAATGGTTTAAACTCAGGTACCGTACAGTTCATAGCCATGCCAAGGAAAGGATACAAGTCTATCACCGTGAGGGACGAGATATACAACGAGCTCCTGGAAAGGTACAACGAAAACAAGGAAGCCCTACTTAAACAGGGCATCACCAGCTTCAGCGGCTACGTGACACGGTTACTCTACAGTGCGCTAGAAAAAAATGGTGAATAGCTAAGCAAGGAAGTGGACTTTAAAGTCCAGTACTTCGCGGTACCTTGACTCAACTCACCGATGATGTTTCCATTATGCGGCTCATCGAACATGAGAGTCAGGCATACACGCCAAGAATGAAGACACCGAGGAAAATGATAACAGATCCAAACACCCTGACTCGCCCATAACTCTCCCGAAGAAAGATTACCCCCATCAGGGCCCCAATGACTACGCTTACCTGACGCAGCGCCAGGATATAGCTGACCGGTGCTATGCTCATCGCGTAGAGCACGAGCATGTACCCGCCCCTCATCAGGATTCCACCGAAACTAACCCTGAGTGGTTGTTTCATCTCGTTTCGAATGGATTGAACTCCTTTGCTATAAACAACTACTACTGTCATCATCCCGGTCACGAAAATGCCCAGCCAGAACGAGTAGAGAAGCGGGTTAACCGCTGTAACTCCAATCTTGTCTGTAATAGAGTAGATGGTGGTCCCGAGGGCAGCGATGATGGCGTACCTTGAGCTGCTGGATGCAAGGTACTTCATGGGTGCAGTGAAATCAGATACCGTCAAACCCTTCAGGTGTAGAACATATACGCCAACGAAGATTGTTAGAATCCCCAATACCCCAATCAAGGTGATCTCCTCCCCGAGGAACAGGGCAGCAGCGATGGTAACAAAGACAGGGGAGCTACGGGCAACCGGGTAGACGACGCTCAGGTCTCCGTCCTCATACGCTTTGCCCAAGCCGAGGAAGTACACGGTCTCAGCCAGTGAGCTGACAACAAGGTATGGGAGGATCTCGACTGGTAAATAAATCTCAGGCAATATCACGTTGAATAGAGGAATGAATAGGACTAGACTAGTCAGGTTGAGTAGGAGCATGAATGATTCTTTGTCCTCTCCTGCCTTCGCCATATAGTTCCACAGCCCGTGGCTGATAGCTGAGGCGAATACGAGCATAACCGGGAGCGGGTCCATGGTGCATTGTGTAGTAGACCGGGCTTAAGGAATTAACTCCATAACCCAAGAGTCAAAACCATGGAAGCCGTATCAAGGATGATACTCATTGATCAAGGCGACCATCTGCGAGATCACTCGAAACGGTGAGATACTGTTACAGAAGAAGGCGGCGGGCAGGTTCGGGGAGGGAAAATGGAACGGACCCGGTGGCAAGGTGATGGACGGTGAGACGCCTGAGCAGGGAGTCATCCGTGAGATAAAAGAGGAGACTGGGCTTGACATCAAAGACCCGAAGCTGATGGGTACCATTGATTTCTATTTCGGGGAGAAGGACCAACCGGACTGGGTTGCATACATTTTCCACGTAACAATGTTCGACGGGGAGATACACCCCAATGATGAGGGGGAGCTCAGGTGGTTCAAGTACGAGGACATCCCATACGATGAGATGTGGCAGGATGACCTGTACTGGCTGCCTCCGATGCTTATGGGGCATCACTTCAAGGGATCATTTGTGTTCAATGAGGATGGTTCAGAGCTTGTAAGACACCACTTGGACTTGGAGTAAACTCTATACACTCATCCACCAACCCTTACACATGCCATATATCGTGAAAGAGGACAGACCCCAGTACGACAAGGTGCTGGATGAGTTAATCGAGCTACTCAAGAAGACCCCGCCGGAGGCCATCGACGGTCACCTCAACTACGTTGTGACCAAGATCATCAAGGGAATCTACCCGCTCAGGTATTTCCATATCAACAAGGCGGTTGGAGTCCTTGAGTGCATCAAGATGGAGTTCTACAGACGAGTAGCAGCACCATACGAGGACACAAAGATCGAGCAGAACGGCGACGTCTAGCCGATCCTCACTATTTTCTCGTTTTTGAACAGGTTCCCCACGTTTATCCCAAGCTCCCTGTACAGCTCAACCGGCACACCTAGATCACCCAGGTGGAGCCATCCAAGGTACTCCTTGGCTGTTTCCTCTTTGAAGCCCAGCTTTGGGAGTGCAAGGGTTAGCGTAGCCGTCGCTTTGATGCATGGATCCCCCGGTTTTCCAGTGTCTGGGTTGAGTCCGGATGGGATGTCAAGGGAGAGAACCCGGTTGCCCGTGTTGTTTGCCCATTTAATCATCTTGTCGATTGGTGGTCTCGGGTCCCCCTTGATGTTGTATCCCAGTAATGCATCGATGATCAGGTCATCTGCAGAGTTTGATTCACCGTTCCACTGCGTGACAGGCACGTTCATCTCCCACAGTGTTTTCAGGTGATGCCTGACAGACACTCCATTTCCCTCCTCGTACGCAAGGTGTACGGACATATCGTATCCCCTGTTATGCAGGTGACGCGCAGCGCATAATCCACCTCCACCGTTGTTTCCCTTCCCGGCTAGGATGTGTACGGTTGATCCATCTTTGATTAATGGTTGTGCTAGCTTTGCAGTGTTCCATCCGGCGTGCTCCATCATCTGAAGCAGGCTGATGTTGTACTTTGTGACGGCTAACACGGCTAACTCGTCTATCTGGGCCATCTCGGAGGATGAAATGTATTGCATGTTTGAGGCAAATTACGTTGAACTTTTAAGCATTGTCACATAGACTCAATACTATGTCTAGTCAGAAAAGGGTCATTATATGCACTGGACCGCCGGGGAATGGCAGGGACGATATGCTTCGTGACCTCAAGGATATAGCGGCATTTGGATATCACCACCTATTCGAGTATATAGTCGAGGAAGCGAAGCTCGACAACACAATTCTCACAAAGATCAATATACTGGACTTTTATGACAGCCAGCCTGAGAAGATGGAGCAGTACAGGCTCAAGGCGCTTGACAGGATCAACACAAGGATAAACAGCGAGGGAGGAGTGCACATCATCAGCACACCAGTCCATTTCGAGTGGAAGGGAAACAGGTTCGAGGGACTGACCGAGGACGACGTGCATGTGCTCAACCCGGACATGTTCATGATCATTTTCGATGATGTCGTGCGTGTACGAGACCGTCTAGCCGAGGACACCCAGTGGCAGGACCACAAGTACACCTTGGGAGAAATCGCTAACTGGCGTAGAGAGGAGGTAAACAGGGTCTACAAGCTGGCCGAGAGCTTCACACCCATGAGGAATACCCAGCTGGTAGCCTTTGAGAACGATGTAGACCTGGTCAGGGACCTAATCTACAAGCCAAGCAAGGAGACGGTATACCTGAGCCACCCAATCACCGGGGAGGGTCCAGATTTCTTCAAGAAAATCACCGCTTTCCTTGACAGCTTAAGCGAGTACTACGTCCTCTACGACCCTTACCTCATCAAGGACTGGGACATAGTTGAGCAGTGGAGGGACGCCATCAACGAGACCATAGACGCGGGCCAGGAGATGCCGGACACGTTCACGTTCCACATGGACTACAAGACTGGCCCAGTGGCAACGGAGTTCGACATCAAGGAAGTGGAGACAGCCATCAAGAACCTCCGGTTCCAGATCATCGACAGCGACTACAAGATCATCGAGAACAGCGAGCTTGTCGTGGTCTACCACCCACGTAAGAGCATCAGTGCAGGGGTCATGTGCGAGATGGTGTACGCCAAGGCACTGGCAAAGCTGGTTTACGCCTACTACCCGTATGAGCCAAGCCCGTTCTTCGAGTGGTACGCGACCCGAATCTTCACTGACGCCGACGAGATGAGGGATTTCCTTATCAAGGAGTCACGGATGACTGGGCAGCGCCCATTGGATTACTTCAACTCCAACCAGGGAAGATAACCATCCAATATTTCTAAAAAACATAATTTTTCCATTCCATCATCCTTTAAAAGCAAAAAAGTGACCCGAAGCCCGAGTGCGAGCGATTGAGTTACTTAGACGACTGGATGCTTGGGCGGATAAACCGCAAACGAAGCAGGCTTAACAGGATGCTCAAAGAGAAGGAATCCGTCCTAGAGATTCTGAAAGACCTACGTGTTGAGTTCATCTATACAAACACGGTACTTGACGGCAGTAAACTCACACTTGAGGACGTAACGAAGGTCATCGAGACCCGGGACAGCATCATGGAGAAGGCGAAAAAGTTCCAGGTCATCACCTTGAACCACCTGCAAGCCCAGCAGTACCTCAACCAGCCAGAGGTAAAGAAACGGGACCTTGAGGTACCCGATATACTTGAGGTTCACAGAAGACTCACAATATTCGCGGACATGTACGCTGGCGAGTTCAGGGTGAACCCCTTCAACAAGAGGGATGATATCACCGGTCAGATGGAGACGGTGCTTGAGGGGATCTTCCAGGGTAAGAAACGTCACCCCATCGAGCAGGGGGCACTCTTTTACAGCTTTTTCCAGAAGGTTCGTCCATTCCAGTTCGGTAACGGATTAACTGCGAGGGTGCTCATGAAGCACCTCATAAACCGTAGCGGTTACCTGTTCAGCCTAAAGCTCAACGAGCACGAGGTAAAGTATTACCGGAAATGCGAGGAGCAGGCGGGTAAAGGAATTTACAGACCATACGTAAACATCGTTGCTTCATGTACAGAGAGGGCATTCGACACAGTCCTTGAGAAGCTTGACCAGCCGGAGGAGCTTGAGGAGGACGACGATGACCTGCTACAATACGAGACAATGATCGACGTTGACTACGTTTTCGATCTAGTGCTTGGAAACCAGCCAAAGAGCACAGGATTCAAGAACATAATCAAGGCAAACAAGGGACGCAGCCTCCAGTCAATGATGAAGGAGCTACAGGAACAGTTCAAGGAAATGGTTGAGTCCCAAGAAGAGGAACAGCCAGCCGAGGACTAGTCCAACGGGACCCATGGAAGGACAATTGTCTTGTCCTTGGGCACGTAAACCTTGAGCTTTTCACCGGCAACGTAATCACGGTTTGTCGGGGCATCAATCAGCAGGCTCGTTTTGGCGATACTGATCTTTACCTCGATTCGTGAGCCAACGAACGCGCTCCATTCTATTGTGCCTTCAAGGATGTTGTGTGGTTGATCTGGTTCTTCGAGTGTGAAACTCTCTGGTCTCATGACGCAGGCGACGTGCTGGGCATCCTCGATGGTTGATTTTCCAGTGTTCACGCCTTCAAGATGTGATTCTCCGATGTTGACCTTGATGTAGTCACCTAACTCGTCTACCATGCCCTCCATCAACGCGCCTTTTCCGATGAAAGTGGCAATGAACAGATTCTCAGGCTTATCGTAGATTTCCTTCGGTGATCCTACCTGCATGATCCTTCCATGGTTTTGGATGGCGATCCTATCGCTGACAGCCATAGCCTCCTCTTGGTCATGGGTAACGTAGATAGTGGTAATTCCCAGCTTTTTCTGGATGTCCTTGATCTCCTCACGCATTTCGACTCTGAGTTTTGCGTCTAGGTTGCTTAAAGGCTCGTCAAGGAGAAGGATGTTGGGCTCGATTACCAATACACGTGCTAGGGCAACCCTCTGCTGCTGTCCGCCGCTGAGCTGGTTTGGGAACCTGTCCCCCATTCCGGCGAGACCCACAAGTTTGATGGTGTCATTAACCTTTTTCGTGATCTCGTCCTTTGGCACCTTCCTGATCTCCAACCCGTAGGCTACATTCTCGTTGACCTTCATATGGGGCCAGAGTGCATAGTTCTGGAACACCATCCCCGTGTTACGTTTGAAAGACGGGAACTGGGTCACGTCCTCATCATCGTACTCTATCTTACCCTTTGTTGGAAACTCCAGCCCGGCTATCATCCTCATGCTGGTGGTCTTCCCGCACCCGCTAGGCCCGAGGAAGGTGAAGAACTCTCCGTGGTTGATCGTCAGGTTGATTTTATCGGCTGCTGTTACCTCGCCGAAGTATTTTGAGATGTTTTCAAGTACTACTTTTACCATTTCTCTAGACTCCTAGGAACGATGCCTTCTGTTTGAGTATGTAGTTTGATATCGCCATGGCAGATATCTGGACAGCCATCAAGAGTACGCATAACGCGGCTCCGATGCTTACGCTTCCCGTCGCGGCTGCACCGTAAACAATCTGGCTGATAAAGAACGTGATTGGAACCCTGTCCTCACGTAATGCACCCAGTGTCACGCTGGCGCTGACCTCGCTCATGCTATACACGAAGCTGAGTATCGCACCACTGATGACATGGCTAATGATCAAGGGAAGAACTATCCTGAAGAAAGTGGTTCCCCTGTCTGCCCCAAGGTTCATGCTGCTCTCCTCAAGGCTATCATCGATCTGGTTTAACCCAGCCGAGACGCTGCGTGTCGTGAACGGTACGCGCCTGATGCTATAAGCGCAGATGAGTAGAAGGGCTGGGTCGATAAGTGGGTCAAGGATTGATCCGCTGAAGTTTCCGCTGAAGAACAGGAAATATCCGATGGCCAAGCTGATTCCCGGAATAGCTACCGGTATGGTGGCAAGGATGTCAAGTATACCCCTGCCTGGAATCTTTCGCTTACTGACTATGTAGGCAATGCTGGACCCGATTAGGATCATGATTACAACCGCTGCGCCAGAGTAGAGTAAACTGTTTAGGACTGCACCGTACACATCGCTGTTTGTCCACAGAGTAGACAAGTACTCACCTGTTACTCGTGTTGGGAGAGCTCCACTGGTTGCCCAGTTTGTGGTGGCAAGGATGAAAGTACCCAACTGGGGCATGGACGCAAATATGATGAATAGCAGCACACCAATGACGGCGATCACCTGCTTGTATGGCTTCAAAGCTTTCACGCGCGGGCTCCAGCGCCCACCCTTGCTGAGCATTGCGTAGTTCCGCCTGTTCACGTACCACCTCATGACGATGTAGCTACCCCCTGTCAGGATGATGGTGATGACGGCTAATGCGGCGATCTTTGGAGATATTCCCCCTGCCAATGCCTCCGCGAAGCTGCTGAATATCTGGTAGGAGATGACTTTTCTCGCAAGGGGGTTCGCCCTCGCACCAACGAAACCTACGGGGGCTCCTAGGTCTTCAAGACTGAAAATGAATGTGATAATTGCGCCAGCCATCAGCCCAGGCCTCATGAGGGGGAAGGTGATGGTCCTGAATAGCTTGAAGCTCCTCGCTCCTAGGTTCTCAGCCATCTCCTCTAGGCTGGGGTCTATACTGTTTAGGCTGGCGACGACGTTCATGTAGATAATGGGGTAATAGGCTAGGGTTTGGGCTAACGTAATTCCAACCAATCCATCGATATCTATCCTCCAAGGGATTAGATGTAGCGTTTCGAAGAGAATATAGTTGATCAGCCCCCCACGTGGGTTGAATAATTTCCCGATGACATAAGCGTTAACGAATGGTGTAGCAAGCAAGGGTATCATAAGCAGAACTTGCAGGACACGTTTTCCCTTGAAGTCGTACCTGCCCATAATCATGGCTAGCACGATACCGATGACGCTACATGAAATGGTGACATTGAACGCAATGATCAAGCTGTTAATCAATATCCCGTAATCGTGACCCCAGAGGATCATCGTGTCCCTCCGGACCTCGAACATTCTACCACCTCGACTGACAAATGAAGTGAACTCTGGTGTCGTCAAGATGTCCCTGAACCAGTGAAGGCTAAAGACTCCCTCATAGTAGAACGCCTGTGTGACCATAGATAGGAGAGGTAGTACAAGGAATATGATGAGCATCCCGAAAGCGATTACCGTCTGGACAAGGGTCATGGAGTCCATTTCGCGCTTTAGCTTTGTTATGGTCTCCCCGAACACATCATCCAGAGCCATGAGTTACCCGCCTTAAGTCATGGAGAGGAGGTCGTCCATGACCGAGTTGTACCGTTCGATGGCTGCCTCCATCCAGGCATCAACGATGTTCTGCTTGAACTCGGCGTCCGTCTGGAACTTGTCCGTGATGCTCTGGGCGTACTCCATCGTGAATGTCTTCTCCGTGCTCGTGAGAGGGTCAACGAATGTGAACTCGTGGGGGTTAGACATATCATCCACAAGGGTATCGAACTGGGTCTGAGTGATCTCGCCCTGTTCTAACGCGTATGTAACCTCCAGCCATGTATCAACCAGCTGTAGCTGGGCCCTAACAAGTGTCGCGTGGAAGAAGTACATCATGCTCTGCTCGTAGCTGAGCGCCTCCTCGTCGCTGAACCCAATGATGAACGCCTCCTGGGTCGCCTCGTACTGGGTCTTCAGATCACCTCTCGTCAATCCGACCTCAGTGTCGAAGACTGCTGGGTTCATTGGCATCCTGTTGATGCTCTCCTCAAGAAGTATCTCCTGTCCCTCCGGGGTTAGGAGCCACCTGATGAATGCCTGGGCTGCTTCCTTGTCTTCGGATGTCGAGACCATGGCTACTGGGTCTGCGTTAACAGCTGTTCCGTCCTCTGGTAGGATGTACTTGCAGAAGTCCGGGTTCTGAAGCTGTGCAGTGTACCCGTAGAAGTCAATGGTGGTCCCAGCTCCTATCTGACCTGTGATCGCTCCATCCCTGACGCTTTCGGACTTGTCATAAATCCTGCTGTTGGCGCCTAATCGTGTGAGTACCTTCCATCCTTCAACCCAGTCATAGTTCTGTAGGATGATCTCGAACATCCTCGTGTTTGAAGTGCTCAACGTTGGGTCGGCTGTGCCGATGCTTGGGTTCGGTAGTGTTACCGCGTAGGTCTCGCTCGCCAAGTCTAGCCAGGTTGCTGGCTCCGGTAATCCTTCAAGTTCTAGGTAGTTTGTGTTGATCGTGAATCCGAAGCTGCTTATAGCGCTTCCAACCCAGTGAACCTCGTCGTCTTTGTACCGTTTGGCTGCTACTCCGCTGATCTGATCAGGGAGTGTATCCATCAAAGCAACCAGACTATCGTCTGTTAGTGGGGCTAGTAATCCTGCTCCATGTACAAGGTCGAACACGACTGGCCCTCCACCCCATGCAAGGTCGATCTCTTTTCCTGGCAAGTCCTGGCTGTTCAGGATGGTGTCTATCCATAAGCTGCTTGAGATTGGCACGAACTCGATTTGGGTCTTTTCTGTGACACCGTACTCAGCCGCAATGTCACTCTGGAGGAACTTTGTCCTCGCGTTGATGTAGATGTCCGATCCGTGGCGTGTGAGTATCCTGAGCTTTACGCCTGTGGGCGCCGGAGGATCGGTTGATGATATTTCCATCAACTCAAGGTTGACTGTCTTTGAGTCATCGGCAGCAACCGTTACAGAGTAAGAGTCAGGGTCATAGCCCTCCTTCTCTACCTCTACTGTGTAGGTCCCGGCATCTACCGTGAAGGTATACTTTCCATCGCTACCAGTTGTAACTGATTCGCCGTCTACTGTGACGGTGGCACCTGAAACGGGTTGGCCTTCGTCGTCCTCAACGGTACCAGTGATTACGCCAGTGGTGGGGGTCACAACACCTCCGTTGTTACCTCCATCATCCGGGGTCTCCGGGGGGCCCATATTCTGGAACGCTAGAAACCCTACTCCAATGACAACAATAGCTGCAATACCAATTAGGATACGTTTATCCAACCCTTGTACCTCGACTTTGATCAACCTCGTGGGCTTTTTAAGTTTGCTAGCATGCCTGAGAGAAGTTTTTTATCCCCATAAGCATAATCCACGACAGGAGTTACGATAAAATTGAGTAAAAAACTACTCCCAATCATCGTTCTAACGTTCCTATCACTCTCAGTATTTGCAATACTACCGGTCGCGGCTGCGCCAGTGAAGCCCATTGTCGTTGTACAATCAAAGGGCGCTCTGGGTCCAGACGTGGCACTAGGCATGATCCTCAACTACTCAAAAGTTGAGTGGCGTGCGGTCTACGGTGACCTAACAGCAGCTGATCTAGATGGCGCAAAGATGTACATCTGGAGCCAGTCCGACTCAAGCACAGAGTTCACGGCAGCCGAGCAGGCAGCACTGAACTCATGGTTCGCAGAGGGCGGAAAGACGGCTTGGATCACAGGTGAGAGCGACTATGGAAGCGACCAGCTCAGGATCGCCGTCACAAACGGAATCCTTGATGGGCTGGGCAGCGTGCTCCGTAACGAGGAGACCAGCGTAGAGGACGCAGTCAGTAACGGTGGAGGCGGATACAGGGTTCTAGCACATGTTGCAGTTGACCCAATGTTCGCAGCCATCGGCACAGGCGTCGAGAGGGCACTACTCCACGGACCAGGCCTGATCGCCGTTGATGACGGCGGCCTGAAGAGCATCGCGGAGGCAGACCTAGACAACGTATACGTCCTCCTCCAGACAACCGAGACAGGAATCATTGCAGACAGCAATGAGCCACTCCCATCCACAGTAGATGTTGGACAGGAGGGCGAGTTCCCTGTAATGGCTATGGAGCTTGACTACGACAAGGAGAACGTCGTCATCACAAGCGGTGACGCACCTTACGGACACTATGCGGGAATGTATGATATCGAGAAGATCAGCGACAAGTACTACACAAGGTACCACGTCGAGAACCCCCAGCAGGGTGGAGTCTTCTTCGAGAACATACTAGCCTTTGCGTGTGACGGTGCAGGCGCGCACTTTGCATCCTATGCAGCAGACATGGAGGCAGCAGCTGACATCGCAGCACTGGAGTCAATGGTAGCTGACAAGGACGAGGAAATCTCTACACTAGAGGGAGACAAGACTGACCTAGAGTCAGAGGTCTCAACACTAGAGGGTGAGAAAACCAGTCTAATGACGGACGTCACGGCAGCCCAGAGCAGCGCATCAACCATGCAGCTTGCAGCAGTCGCGGCGCTAGTCGTCGGTGTGGTCGTCGGATACTTCGTCGGCCCGATGATAAAGAAGGACTAAACCTTCCCCAATTTTTCTATTATTTTCTTAATGTAAAAGTGTTAATTCATACGACATGGTTTTAATATTAACAATAATCGACGTCTTGCAGTTTTTAGTATAAATTAGTACGCATTTCACGGAGAAAAGGTTAGTAAATGTAACCAAAACCTTGGAACGGTTCGAAAAGCGTACAAAAACTCCCCCATTACGGGTAAAAAGACTAAAACCGAGTTTTCTATGAAGATGCAGCCAAAAACGGCGCATACGCGCGGTGTCTAAGTTGATGGCACTAAGTATGCTTGCTCTGAAAGAAAACAAGTCCATGGATGTCGCGGAGCAGTGCACCCAGTGCGGTAAGTGCTCAAGCGGATGCCCAGCAGCTAGATACCTTGACCTCCGTCCGAGGGTTATAGCGTTGATGGCCCAACGGGACGAGTTGGATGAGTTGCTTACCTCGGAGGTGTTCTGGTTGTGCACCCAGTGCCACCAGTGTATGGAGAGATGTCCGAGGGTTATCACTCCATATGACATCATCATCTACCTCCAGAACCTCGCGGTGAAGAAGGGCGACTATCCCAAGGAGCTGGATATGCTCCTTAACATGGTCAAGAGACTATCAGCCATCCAGGAGGTCCAAGAGGTTTTCGACAAGGAGTTTGAGACCTACGAACGTGATGATCTTGGTTTACCTGAACTCAACGGCCCTGAGGACATGGAGAGTTTCAGACGATCGTTGATATCTGTGCTGGAGGAGTCTGGATGAGGTACGCGCTGTACCTTGGCTGCTGGATTCAGACCCAGCAGTACGGATACGAGATGTCCGCAAGGAGAACCCTGCCAAAGCTTGGAGTGGAGCTGGTTGACCCGGATGGGTTCTCCTGTTGCGGGTACCCGTTGAGGAGCTACAACGACAAGTCATGGTTCCTCCTATCGGGAAGGAACTTGGCGGTGGCCGAGCGGGATGGGCTGGATATGCTCCCCCTCTGTAACGGATGCTACGCGTCCATGAACGAGGTCAAGCACTTCCTGGACACAAACATGGAAGCCCGGGATTACGTCAACGAGAAGATTGCAGCTGAAGGACTAGAGTATACGGGGAAAACAAGTGTGCGTCATGTCCTTGAGGTGCTGCACCAGGATATCGGCGTTGATAAGATCAGGGAATCAATCACAAATCCATTGGAGGGCTTAACGTTTGGCACTCATTGCGGGTGTCATGCACTGAGGCCCAGTGACGTGAGATACACCGATGACCCCGAGGACCCGCAGATGCTTGAAGAAATCATTCAGGCGTTGGGCGCGGAGACAAAATATTATCCCGAGAAGATGGATTGCTGCGGAGCAAGCCTTGTCCTCAGCGATTACGAGACAGCGTTCAAGCTGACAGGAACAAAGCTCCAGTCTTTGAGGAAGAGGAGCTTTGATGGACTGGTCACAAACTGCCCGTTCTGCTTCAAGATGTTTGACTCAAGACAGGACGCGGTGGGAAACCTGCTTGAGGAAGACGTGGGTTTACCCGTGTTCTACATCACCCAGCTACTGGGGTTGGCTCTGGGCGTGGAAGCCTTTGATGTTGGTCTAGGGTTCAACGTTAGCCCGATCGAGGATATCGTGGAGTCGGTAGGAGGTTCACTGTATGAGTAGACTTGAACCAGTCGTGGTTATCGGAGGAGGGATAGCCGGAATTCAGGCATCCCTCGACCTAGCGGACAAGGGACACCAGGTTCACCTCGTGGAGAGGAAACCCAGCATAGGCGGGATAATGGCTCTTCTCGACAAGACGTTCCCCACCATGGACTGTTCCATCTGCATCCTAGCGCCCAAGATGGTGGAAGCATTCCGACACCCAAGGATCAAGATGCACACAAACTCGGAGGTCGTCTCCTTGGAGGGAAAGGAGGGTGAGTTCCAGGTCTCGGTGCTCAAACACCCGAGGTATGTTGACGAGGAGAAATGCATCGGATGCGGGGACTGTGCAGAAAAGTGCCCGATTCGAGTACCTGACGAGTACCAGATGGAGCTGAGCGAGAGAAAAGCAGTGTACCTTCCATTCCCCCAGTCCGTGCCACTCATCTACACGATCGACGAGAATCACTGTCTCTACCTAAACAAGGGAGTCTGCGGTAACTGCGAGAGAGCATGCCAAGCTGGGGCAATAGATTACGCTCAGGAGGCAAGGATACTGAAAATCGGCGCTTCAAGCATCATTGTTGCGACGGGACTGGACGTGTTCGACCCATCTCTCATCAAGGAATATGGGTACGGTAGGTTCAGCAATGTAGTGACCGCGATGGAGTTCGAGCGACTCATCAACGCAACGGGACCGACCGAAGGGAACCTGGTTCTATCCAACGGTGAGCACCCACACAGCATCGCTTTCGTCCAGTGTATTGGGTCAAGGAGCCACAGGGAAGGCTACAAGTATTGCTCAGCTGTCTGTTGCATGCACGCCACAAAGGAGGCTATACTCGCCAAGGAGCACGCCAAGGACGTCGATGTTACGATCTTCCACACAGATATTCGGGCGTCCGGGAAGAACTTTAAAGAGTTCACCGAACGCGCCGTCAAAGAGTACGGTGTAAAGTACGTCAGGGGCAAACCCAGCGAGGTAAGGCTGGACCCTGAAAACGGGAAGCTCAACTTTTGGTACGAGGACACCCAGACGCTGGATATTCGTTACCAGGAGGTTGACATGGTGGTCCTTTGCACCGCGCTTGTGCCAAGTGAAGGGAATTCTGAGTTAGCAAGGGTGCTTGGGATCGATGTTGATGAGTACGGTTTCTTTGTGCAAGGTGACAGGTTGCGTGATCCACTGACATCGACAAGGAAGGGAGTATACATCTGTGGCTACTCCCAGTCACCCAAAGATATCCCGGACTCGATATCAGAGGCAAGTGGAGCAGCAAGCCTAGCATCTACAATCGCGCTTGTAGAGGAGGGAGAGACATGACTGTCCTGCCTAGAGTTGGAGTGTTCCTCTGCCACTGCGGAACCAACATCGGCGGAGTGATCAACCTACCTGAGGTAGCAGAGTTCACAAGAAAACTCGATGGTGTAGCCTATGTGCAGGAGAACCTTCACTCGTGCAGCTCGGAGGGAATAACCCGGATACAGGAAGCCGTCAAGGAAAAAGGGCTTGAGCGTGTCGTTGTATCGGCTTGCACCCCGAGGACACATGAGGGCTTGTTCATGTCCGCGGTTGAGGATGCCGGCTTGAACAAGTACCTGTTCCAGATGGTGAACATCCGGGAGCACGACTCATGGGTTCACGCGGATGACCCGAAGAAAGCAACGCAAAAAGCAATGAACCTGCTACAGATGGCGGTTGCCAAGGCGATCCTCCTTGAACCAGAGGAGGATAGGGAGCTGGATATCACCCCAACCAGCCTGGTTATCGGTGCGGGGGTAGCGGGTATGACCGCTGCGGTCAGCCTCGCGGAACAGGGCTTCAACGTCTACTTGGTGGAGAAGGATCAACCCGGTGGGATGGTTAACGAGTTATACACGCTCCACCCGACGGATGAGGTCGCAACTGACTTTATCCAGCCGTTGATCGATCAGGTGAAAGGACACGATAAGATTCAGCTGTACACCGGATCGGAGGTGACAGATGTGTCAGGGTTCCTCGGGCATTTCAATATCACGATAGGGTCGGGTGAGAACACGTTGACCACCGAGGTGGGGACGATAATCGTCGCCACGGGTGCGGATGTTCTTGAGCCCTACGGGTACTACGAGTACGGGAACGATGAGCGGATAATCACCCAATTAGAGCTGGAGGACAAGCTCAGGAACGGGTTTTACCCGCCGGACAGGGTGACCATGATCCAGTGCGTCGGTGCAATGGAGGAGAACGGGAGAGAGTACTGCTCAAGGATATGCTGTGGGACCGCCCTCAAGAACGCTATGCTGGTTAAGACGGTGAACCCTGAGGCGGATGTCAAGATACTATACAGGCAGCTGCAGGCTCACGGGGTGATGCTTGAGGAAAAATACTCGGAGACCATGGAGAACGGGGTTAAGTATTACCATTATAACAGGGATCAGCCGCCAAAGGTTGAGACCGGTGATATCCTCAAGGTGTCAGTGTTCGATGAGCTGCTTGGAAAGGAGAGGCAAATCGTGACCGACCTGCTGGTCCTTTCAACGCCGATGATAGCGAGGGAGGACAACCTCAAGCTATCAAAGCTACTTCGTGTCCCTGTTGACTCCTACCAGTTCTTCCTTGAAGCTCACCCCAAGATGCGTCCAATGGATTTCTCGTCAGATGGAATCTACCTCTGCGGAACGGCGCACGCGCCCAAGGATATCCCGGAGAGTATCAAACAAGGATACGCGGCTGCATCAAGGGCATCTATCCCGATGAGACTTGGAAAGGTGAATATTGATGCAGTGATTTCAACCATAGACTACGAGACTTGCATAGGGTGCGGAGCATGTGCATCTGTCTGCCCATTCGATGCGATCGAGTGGAATAGCTTCGGCAAACCCGAGGTGGTTGAGGCGGCGTGCAAAGGTTGCGGAGCATGCACAGTAGAGTGCCCAGTTGGGGCAGCCCAGCTCAAGTATTTCAAAGACAATCAACTCACCGACGCCGTACGTGGATTGATGAACCCGTCTGAAACACCGGAGGTTCTCGTGTTCGCTTGCAGGTGGTGTAGCTACGCTGCAGCTGATTTCGCTGGGGTAATGCGGTTGAACTACCCTGTGAACATCAAGATATTGATGGTGCCATGCTCTGGGCGAGTTGATTTCAGGCACATATACGAGGGCTTCGAGAGCGGCGCAGATGGAGTTATAGTCACTGGCTGTCTGAAGGACCAGTGTCACTACATTGACGGCAACATCGTTGCCGAGAGGCGGGTAGATGTCGCCAAGAAGTCGCTGGAGGTTATCGGTGTGGACAAGGATAGGCTTGAGATGTTCTTCTGCAGTGCAGGCATGCCGAGGGAGTTCGCCTCGTACATGAGCGAGTTCACTGAACGGATTAACCAGTTAGGTAAGCTGCCCAAGAGACCGGAGCAGACTGGAGCGGAGCAAGAGGTTGTGGTGGAGGATTGACAATGTTTAGGATAGTTGAGAAGGTGCAGGTGACGCCTCACATATACAGGTTCGATGTACACGCTCCGGCGGTGTCAAAGAAGGCTAACCCGGGTCAGTTCGTGATAATCAGGACCCATGAGAGAGGCGAAAGAATACCGATCACGATTGCGGAGGCTTCACCAGAAAATGAGACAGTTTCAATATACTTCGCAACGGTTGGTGTTTCATCCAATGAACTAGGTGATCTAGAGAAAGGGGAGAATATACTCAACTTTAGCGGCCCATTGGGCAACGAAATCGAGGCAAAGAATTTCGGGAAAGTACTCTGCGTCGGAGGCGGCGTCTTCCAGGGAGCAAACCATTACCTCGCCCATGCCCTGAAAAATGCTGGAAACCACGTCACATCAATCTCCAGTGCAAGATCAATGGACCACCTGTTCCTGCTCAAAGAGACTAGAGACACAAGCGACGAGAGCTTCGTCGCTACCGATGACGGATCGATAGGCTACACCTCGCTGGGCTTCATCGAGGACCTGTTAAAAGAACGGAGTTTTGACAGAGTGTTCACCTTTGGACCCACATCGATGCAACAGGAAGTATCGGAGATGACCCGGAAAACCGGTACACCAACGATGGTGAACCTGTTCCCGATAATGGTGGACGGTACAGGCATGTGTGGGGCATGCAGGGTGACGGTAGGCGGGGACATGAGGTTTGCCTGCGTTGACGGACCAGAGTTTGACGGGCATGAGGTTGACTTTGATGAACTCATCAGCAGGATGCGGTACTTTACGCCCCAGGAAAAGATCGCCATGGTGCTCTAGGAGAAAGGAGTGGTCTGATGTCCTTCGATATCCCAGCGGTTGAGATGCCAAAACAGAGTCCAGAGGATCGTGTAAGCAACTTTGATCAGGTAGCGTTGGGGTACACTGAGCAGAACGCCCTGGACGAGGCGGCTCGTTGTTTGGCGTGTAAGAACCCCCAATGCGTCAAGGGTTGCCCAGTGAACGTTGACATCCCCGGGTTCATCGGTCTAATTAAGGAGAACAGGTTCAACGAGGCTTCCAAGAAGGTTAAGGAGACCAACGCGTTACCCGCGATATGTGGACGGGTCTGCCCGCAGGAAAACCAGTGTCAGAAGTTCTGCATAGTTGGGATACGGGGTGAACCAGTAGAGATTGGAAGACTGGAAAGGTTCGTCGCCGATTATGAGCGCGCAAACTCAGATGAGGAAACCTCAAACAAGCCTCCAACTCTGGGCAAGGTAGCTATAGTCGGGGCAGGACCCGCGGGGCTCACGGTGGCAGCAGAGTTACGCGTAAAGGGACACGATATCGAGGTCTATGAGTCGCTGCACACCGCGGGGGGAGTCCTCATGTATGGTATTCCAGAGTTCAGGCTTCCCAAAGATGTTGTGCAGGCGGAGGTCAAGTACGTTGAGAGCCTAGGGGTCCAAATACACATGGATGCCACCATCGGCAGGCTTCACACCGTAGACGAGATGCTTGAATCAGGTTTCGACTCTGTGTTCATTGGAAGCGGTGCCGGGTTACCAAGGTTCATGAGGGTCCCCGGTGAGAACTTGAAGGGAATATACTCGGCCAACGAGTTCCTGATCCGGACTAACCTGATGAAAGGCTACAGATTCCCGGAATACAGAACCCCCATCACGGTGGGTAAGAACATCGCTGTTATCGGAGGAGGAAACGTAGCGATGGACGCCGCCAGGTGCGCAAAACGTCTTGGCGCTGAGAACGTGTACATCGTCTACCGGAGAGCAAGGGAACAGCTTCCAGCAAGGCATGAAGAGATCGAGAACGCCGAGGAGGAGGGGATAATATTCAGACTCCTGACCAATCCTTCATCGTTCATCGGTGACGAAAGAGGATACGTTACGGCTATGGAGTGCATCAAGATGAAGCTGGGCGAGCCTGATGACTCTGGAAGGAGAAGACCCATGCCTATTGATGACTCGGAGCACCTGATTGAGGTGGATAACGTGGTGATAGCTATTGGTCAAAGCCCAAACCCCATTATTCAGCAGACCACACCTGGACTAGAGACGACAAGATGGGGAACCATTGTAACAGAGGAGGATACTATGGCAACCAGTCTTGAGGGGGTCTACGCTGGTGGGGACGTAGTGAGTGGGGCGGCTACCGTCATAAGCGCGATGGGCGCGGGAAAGAAAGCAGCAAAGGCTATCCACGAGTATATTTTGAAAAAGAAGGGGCTAGTCCACTAGGTAACAAGTCGTTGTCGATATTATACCGTAGAGTGCCCTGATCTTGGTCAAGACCAGATCGTTCAACTGATCTAGGGACTCGCACTCGATGTCCACGTACATATCATAGGGACCGTAGATGTAATGGGCGTCCCTGACACCTGGAAGAGACAGTATTTCTTCCTTCAGCATGCTCTCTATCTTTGAATCTACACGTAGAAACATCAATGCACGAATTGATTCAGGCGATTGAGAGGTTTCATTCATCCTAAAATGTAGAAACTTTGCGATTCTATTGTACCTGTTGGCGATAATATAGTACTCTTTTCGTCCGTTTTCAGTGAAATCGTCAGTTAATCAAACCATTTCACGGGAGATGCGACCATAAAAACGAGGAGCATATATACAATAATTACTTTATATATAATAAAAGGACGGGAGTCCGTTATTACACAAACGTGTTAAAAAACACGTCACGGAAAAGAGAAAATGACGTTAGATACACTTGACCTGCAGATAATCAGGTCCCTAACCAGAAATGCGAGAAAGCCTTACCGCACGATAGCGCAGGAGCTCGACGTTAGCGACGCGACAATCAGAAAGAGGGTGAAAAAGATGCAACGGGACGGCATCATACGGGCCTTCAACGTGATGGTTGATTACAATAAGATGGGGCAGTTCATCAAGGCATTCATCGGACTCAAGATCAATCCAGTCTTCTTGAATGATATCGTGGCTGCTCTGGCTAACCACCCGGACGTGAAGGTCATGTACAGGACTACCGGTAGCTGGGACCTTTTCATCGAGGTCATCTACAAGGACATGCGGGAGCTTAACTGGTTCCTTGAGAAGAAGCTGGTGATTGATGGCATCGTTGACTTGGAGGTCAACATAGTGATTGGGCCCTACAAGCGGTGCCCGTGCATGAACATATAGTGATATTCTACGTTTGGTAAAGAAATAGGATGGGTGATCATTGATTACCTGTTACAACTTGATACCCGCTTAAAGCCATGGATTTGCTGCATGTGACCATCTCATCGATCCTCACGTGTTTCTCGACTTGATCAGGGTACCCTCTTGGGCCGTAGAGACAGCACTCTATACCTGCTTGGGCTAGATGAGCTGTGTCATTACCACAGTAGCTTCGTGGAATAACCGCCCCGATCTTCTTGGGGTACTCCCCTGTGATGGTTTTGTGGTTTTCTTTGAGGATGTTCACGATCTCAGCGTCCGGGCTCACACCCATTGGGGGCATAACGGTTCCCCCTACCCTGAACTTGGGGTTAACAGGGTACTCGAACTCGTACTTGAATTCCGGGTCCTCTGAGGCTATCTCTTCAAGCATTGCCTTGAACCGGTTGTTGATCTCCTCGATTGTATATCCAGGTGGATATCTGAAATCGATTATAGTAGTAACAAAATCAGGGATATTATACGGCCCAGCGAGGTCGTAGTCCCTGTTCCTGCCTCCAATAATACTGCCAGCAACCCATCGTGGCGCCCCAGGAAGGTCAGGGTCTCTGGCCTCAAACTCCATCTCATCGATCCTGTCGAGCACTACCCTCATATTCTTGAGGGCGTCAACAGACTCCTCCATCCTGCTAATGTGGTGGCTCTCACCAATCACGTTGATAGCAAAATCATGGACACCTACGCATTTGGTCAGGATATTATCGACGCTGTACGGCTCTGGTACAATCGCGTAATCTGTCCAGATTCCCTGCTCAAGCATGTGTACAGTGCCAACGCCTCCTTGAAGCTCACCTACAACAGTTGCACAGACAAGGTCACCCTTCAGCTTCACACCCGAACGTTTGATTGCCAACGCGGCCATGAGGAAAGCGGCGTCGCCGCTCTTCATGTTATGAATTCCTGCTCCCCAGAGCCGGTTTCCCTCAACCTTCGGCTCGTATGGGTCCCATTCCCAGTCCTCGGTGATGGGGTCCGTGTCCAGATGTCCGTTAAACATCATAGATTTCCCTGAGCCATCCCCCTTCAAGACACCTATAACCTGCCTACGCCCGGGTTGAACCTCCTGAACATGAACCTCGTCAAAGTCGTTGTCCTTGTACCAGTCGATCATGAAATCGACGGCTGGTCCTTCCTTGTTGGTCATACTGGGCTGCCTGATTAAGTCACATGCAAGGTCAATGATCTCGTCTTTTTTCAGGTAATTTAGGACGTTCAATTATACCACTTGGGTGAAAATCACAGCCTCGTTCCTATTAAGGATTAGAATTGATGGTTCGTGAATATGGATTATTAGATGTGGCGAGCCCGGGGGGATTTGAACCCTCGCTCTCCGGATTAGAAGTCCGGTGCCTTATCCATGCTTGGCCACGGGCTCTCCTTCACTCCTAGAACTACATCTCGAATTTAAGAGTTTCAGGAATACTAGAATTAGGAAAGGGGTGGAAAGATTCTACTCTTTCTTGAAGATGGTGTAACCGCACTTGCCACAGGCGTACCTGTTGCCGTGGTCGGCCATGAAGTAGCCGCGTCCACATCTGTTACAGAACGGACGTTTCCTAACTATCTTTCCGTCCTCGATCTCGTAGTGCTTGCTTACTATGTCTGACATTACTCTTCCTCCACTGGCTCCTCAGCTGGTGCCTCTTCCTCTGGCGCCGCCTCGGGCTCTGGTTCTGGTTCAGGCTCTGGTTCGGGCTCGGGTGGTATGGCTTTTGCGTTCCTTTCGATGATATACTTGGGCTCCACCTTGAGTGCCTGATCTGGATCATCGTAGACGTGGGCGTTTCCAACCGTCTTGTGGGTACCGCTCAAAGTCTCAATCTCCCTGACATAGACCTGGTTAAGCTCAACCCGTAGGGCGACTGCGAGCTCTATCTTTACGGCGCTCCTGCTTGGAGTGGCTGCCTGCTCGACCATGAACTCGACCTCCTGCCTGTTGAACAGGGGGTTTCTCTTGACTGATGTTAAGTCTAGCTTCAATGCTTTTTCCTCTGTGTGCGTAAAAGTTCACGGTCAACCTTTTCCGTCTCCTCTGTCAGGGCCTACGGCCCGGCCTTCACTGGTTGCCCTTGGGCAATTTTTGGATCCGGTTGGCATCAGCCATCTGAGGAATGACCAATGATCCTCTTATCAGAGACATTCAACCCTTAGCCCATTTTTAAGGGTTACCGAAACCCGCTATACGTAGCCTGTTGATTTCCCGATGGTGCAGAGGGAGTAGACCGTATCTGTTGGATAGACGAGTCTCCTGGGCAGCATCTCATGTACGAGTCCATCTATTGGGGAGATGACCTCCTTGAGCATTGAATTGTCTAACCCTGTGATTTTCCCAATGGCTTGCCCATTCTTGACAGGATCACCCTGATCGAGATACGCCTGGAACATGCCCGAGGCTCCAGCCTTGACCTTCGCACCATCGTAGATGAAATGCTGTGTCTCTGGTTTCACCGGTTCACCAGTCATCATGTCGAGGTGCTTCATCAGGTTCAATGTGCCGTCTATATGGAGCTGGACGAACTTCTCCAGTGGTTGGGTCCTATATCCTAGACCGCTCTCACTGATTATACTGGGTACACCTCGTTTCACTGTCTCGTAGATGAGTGTCCCCGCGCTATTGGTTGATGGTCTGGGTAGGGTGAACCTCATTCCAAACACGTTGGCTAGGTCGATGCTTCTCTGATCAAGTGGTCCATCAGTTACTGAGGTAATAGTGTGCTCAACGTGGGACTCGTGTAGGTCCCCTCCCCTGAAATCGATGTGAACATCGGATTTGAGGATGTAATCATGGAGAAGATGATGTGCCAGTACCTCGCTGGGTGAGCCATCTGGGTCACCTGGGAAGCACCGGTTGAGGTGTTTTCCATCAAACGGCGTGTAGGAGTTCTGTATCTGGTACCATGGGGTTCGGTGCTGGAGACACATCATGTTGACAACAGGGATGATTACTAGGGTTCCATTGATCTCATTGAGATCCATCTGAGAGTACAGTCTTGACGCTGACTCGATTCCGCAGAACTCGTTGGCAAGTAATCCCCCGGTGATTGTCAGCGTTGGACCATCATTCTGTCCCTTGATAATGCCAACTGGGAGGGTGATGTGAACGGCTAGGTCCTTTTTGATTGTTCTATAGCCAAATTCTTTGGTACCCGGCTTAACCTGTGATGGGTCTCCGTGGAACTCCATGGAGTATCATATGGGTCATGGTCAAAAACTTTGTCAGGCTTCCTGCATAGAAGCCATGAAATCTCTAGCCCATTGCTTCTTTTCCTCGGTGAGGGTGATGACAACCATTCCCTCACGGGGCTGACCGTAAACGATCACTGATCCTTCGGGTAGCAGCGACATCAATGGTAGAACTAGAAGGTCCTCCTCGCCATCAATGACGAGTCTGAACCCGTTTTCGTACTCCAGTGCGCTGTATAATGCCTGTTGTGATTGAGCGGTGATTGTTCCTGGAGGATTCACGGCGTCCAAATGGTCGCATTTGAACTCAACTGGGTCAACGTCTCTTCGCATGATCTTGTGGTCTACCACCGCGATCTCCGGGTGGATGCCTGCGTCAAGAACATGAGTTGTTACATAGTCGCCTACTGTTGCGAAGAATGGAGGATGATGTTTTTCTAGGAAATCTTTGAGGCGTTCAACGTTATCCTCGACGCTAGCCGCCCACAGGTCTCCGAGAGGATCCTTTAGCTCCATTCTTTTCTCGCGTTGAAGTAAAAGGTCCTTGAACTCAAAAGATCTCGTCGCTGTCGCCTCTACCTAATCTTCAGGGCATAGTTCCCCGGCTCGTTAGTGTCCAGCTTCTCAGCTAGTATACTGTTCTGGGCGTCGAGTACGACCAGTAAGCCACTGTAGTCGTCGCTGTACTCGCTCTGTCTACAGACCGGGCAGACCGATTCCTCGTTGATGTTCTTACAGAACCTGCATGCCCTCACTCTGCAGCCACCTCTGGTTCAGCTGTCTCACCCATGTCCTCGACGATCCAGTCAAGCTTGCCTAGCATCGGCTGCCTAGCCGTGACTCCGATCTTTCCGCTGCTTCTTCCCCTTGGGAAGCTAACCGCAACGATCCTGACACGGAAGATGTCACCCCTGCTGATGGTCCTTCCGCTCTCTTTTCCGAGGAGTACGCCTTGGCGCTCATCATAGCTAATGAAATCGTCCATGAGCTGACTGACGTGTAGGAGTGCATCTACTGGTCCGATCCTGAGGAATGTACCAAAGTCCGCGACCTCGACGACCTCTCCCTCGATTACTTCCTGTAGCTGTGGGAAGAAGGTCAGAATATCGAATGTGACTGGGTGGTGTGTACCACCGTCTCCAGGGATGATACGTCCATTGGAGTTGACTTCAAGGTTTATTACGCTGATGATGTAGCCAAGCTCCTCGTCTACGAGTCCCTCATACTTGCTGCGTAGTTCCAAGTAAGCCGCTGCATGTAGTGGCTCCCCAAACATTGTTGGGTCAATGCGTATTGTGCCCTTTAGTGTTATGAGGTTGAACATGGCTTCGCCTCAGCTATACAAGGTGGATTGATAAAAACATTATTGATATTTATCATAGTCCGATGAGCACCTCGAAGCTATACTTGCTTATGATGTTTCCGAGGTACTCTTTCCATTCATCGCCTACTGTAACTAGGACATAGATGCCCGCGATATCCGCGCGCTGATTTCTCACAAGATCGACGAGAGCCTGCACGGTCTCGCCGCTCCTGACAACGTCGTCAATAATCAAGACGCTGTCCTTTTTCCTGATGCTGGTCTTGGGCACATAGAGGCTTTTCCTTATGGCGCTGCCCTTGGGGATGTACGTCTCCTCTATGAACTCGTTGATGCCGACCTCCTTGTTGTCCTTGGCGATGATGAGATCGATGTCCAGCAGGTTTGCGACAAGTGTGGAACACGGGATTCCATCAACTGCCGCCGTTAAGACCTTCGTAACCCGCCTGCCAGCGAACTTCTCCATGGCGTAGTTGCTCATGATCTTTAGCCATGTGATCTCGCTGACCAATGGGGTGTTATCAAAATACCCGTCCTCGTCGAACATTATGCGTTTCTTGAGGGCTTCTTTGATGTCAGTAATCTCAGTGAGTTTCTCGTACAGTCCCTGCGCACGTTGATAACTGGGGAGTACATGCCCACGCATGTAGCGGCTGAGTATTGGTGGACTCAATCCGAGAACATCGCTGAGCTCTTGATAGGTGTGAGTCTCACTTGCTACTTTAAGCAAGTCAGTGATCATCATACGGTACTTTAATTCTCTAACTCTTGTCTCAGCCATCTTTTTCCCCTTCCCTTGAACTTGGCGGGCCTGAAGGGATTCGAACCCTTGGCCAACGGCTTTCTTCGACCATGCGGTCTTAAAAGGCCGATGCTCTACCTTGCTGAGCTACAGGCCCTGTCTTTCAAGACGTTAACCCCATTACATCAACTGCCTATTTAACTGTTTTCGGTTTTGCTGCGTTCATTGAATTTGTACCCAAAAGACGCAAAAAAAGGCGTCTTTAAGCCAGAAAAATTGTGGAATGGACGTTAACGGTGCAAGGAGCGAATATAGGTTGAATCCGGGAAAAAGGCTGTCACCTCACTAAAGGTTTCCTAAAACATCAACGTTTTCGGTGTCTGAGTGAATCCATACGCTTATAAAAAAGATGGGCGTCAATCGTGGTACCTGCGCGGCTATGGTCTAGTGGTATGATCTCAGCTTCCCAAGCTGATGGTTCGGGTTCAATTCCCGGTAGCCGCACCAACCTGCTTATCGAAAACCATTAATCGCATAGGATTGATGAATGGTCTAGTGTCTCGATTTGAGTGATAGAGTAGTACTTGAGGGGCTTGACCCTAAACATTTCCAGCACCCACTGGATATTGCGGCTGTGAACAACCTGTCAAGGGTGAAGGGCATGGACCTGTTCACAAAGAAGTTCATGGAGCTGGGTCTGGAGAAGATTATGCACATACAGAACGTTGGAAGCTGCCTAAGGGTCAGTGAGACCCAGGTGCCCAGCATATGGAATGTGTACAAGGAAGCCTGCGACGTACTGGAGATCTCGCCTCCAGAGCTATTCATCGAGAACAGCCCATTCCCCAACGCCTACACGTACGGGTACACGAACCCGTTCGTCGTGGTCACGACCGGGATGATCAAGGACTTCAACAAGGACGAGTTGATGTTCATCTTAGGGCATGAACTGGGGCACGTAAAGTGTGGTCACACCCTCTACAACACGATGGCCGAGAACATCACCATGATAATCAGCTACATCAGCGAGATGACGCTTAGTATCGGTCAGCTTGTAACCATGGGAATACAGCTTGCGTTACTTGAGTGGAGCAGGAAGGCAGAGTTCAGCGCGGATAGGGCAGGGCTACTCGCTGTTCAGAGCGTTGATGCTGCTTCTTCATCCCTCTCCAAGCTTCTCGCTCCGTCCAAGGAGATTTGGCAGGAGATCAACATGGACGAGATTCACAGGCAAGCCGAGGAGTTCGACAAACTAGGTGAGGACGACCTTAACAAGATATACAAGTTCTTCTCCACCCTCCAGCAGACCCACCCATGGACCATACTCAGGGCAAAGGAGGTCAACGACTGGGTTTCTGAAGGCGTCTATGAGACCGTGCTCTCTATGGACCAGGATGAGCTTGAGAAGATCATGGCACGCAACGAAAAGCTGGCTGCCAACAAGACCCTGTGCCCTGACTGTGGCGGCGAGCTCAGATGGATCGAGGAATACCAGCGGTGGTACTGCTACGCGTGCGAAAAGTACCCTTAATCGTCCAATGTTTTATTTACCATAACCCCAATGTGGGCTTGATACCAGATGCCATTCTGTAGTAACTGTGGTGCCCAGGTAAAAGAGGCTGACAAGTTCTGCAACAACTGCGGAAACCAGCTCTAGGCAACCGCGCCTCCTCCGAGGCAGCAGGCACCTCCACCACCGCCACCACCGGTGCAAGCCCAGGCACCGCCTCAACCTTCATACCAGCAGCCACCTCAGCCAGCGGGTGAGCAGATTATCGGATTGATCGAGCAGTGTAAACACGGGTTCCCGGTGAACACGTTCACGCTTTTCGTGACACCTCAACGAATCATCGTAGCCAAGACAGGGAGACTTGGGGCTAACCTCACCGCAGCGGGGGCAGCGGGCGGTGGAATCGTGGGAGGACTGATCGGTGCAGGACTGGACGCAAGGTCTCAGGGCGGGATGAGCAAGAAGACAGCGGAGTACTACTCGATGACTCCTGACCAGATGATTGCCAAGGATAAGAAGAACTTCCAGATGCTCCTAGCAAGCATCCAGAGCGTCGAGATGAAGCCTCCGGGTTTCATCGGTCAAGGTGAGATCAAGTTTAAGGTCGGGGGCAAGGACCAACGGTTCATGCTTGATGTCTCCAAGGAGATATTCAACGCGCATATCCCGGTTCTGAACCAGGTTCTCCCCGGTAGGGTCTTCGTCAAGTAGACTTCCTTTTTCTACATTCTACTTTTATTAAGGCAGAGTTTGACTGGAAAAGTTATCAGAAAAATACTGTCAAAAACGGTTAATAGTAAAGAAATGGCCTCTCATTCCGTTCAAAATGAGAAAAAAGTGGATAGTTTCATTGACAATTCTGTCGCTAGCATTAGTTTCATGTATTCAAGTCAGAGGACCAAGGGCAATCGAGTTATCTACGATAAAATCGATTGACTTGACAATCGAGTTTGAGGATGGGGTATCGGCTGATGCCCAACTCACATATCCAGCGGTAGGTGAGGGTCCCTTCCCTGGAGTATTACTGATTCCAGGGTCTGGCTCTGTGGATATGGATGAATTCATCCCAGGTCCCTTCACAGGAACCGGGGAGCCTTCTAGACCCATGTTACAGGTAGCTGAAACTCTTTCTAACCGAGGATTCGCAGTTTTGAGGTATAATAAAAGGAACGTCGGGTTGGGGGGAGTCATTCTTGACCCCGAGATTACACATTCACCGGAAATTGAGGTCTTGATTAATGACGCCGAGAGTGCATGGGAGACCTTACAGACTCATCCGTTGGTTGAGTCCGAGGACCTGAGCATCGTGGGACACAGCGAGGGCGGAGTAATTGCAATTCATCTTTCAGTCGATAACCCTGACGTGGATCGGTTGATACTCCTCTCAACTATTGGCGTGGATGCGCGTAGTTTGATTGAGTGGCAGCTGATTGACCAGAAGCTATCATTCGCGGAGATGATGATCGACTCTGATGGAGACGGTGAGATGAGTCTCTCTGAAGTTGAGGGTTTCAGCGAGGTGAAAGACTCGAATACTCCACTGGTATCGATAATTAATCCGCAAAACCTCGTGTTCGTTGAAGGCGAATCCCTAAATCTCCACCCAGCAATTGACACGGATCGCAGCGGATCGATTGATATTGACGCCGAGTTGGCTCCAATTCTAAAACAAAACTTCGAACTCGTGACAATGGATGACGAGGAGAGTCCATACTATGACCCATGGCTACACAGTGCTTTCGCCCTAGAACCAAACACTGAGCTGATAAGGAAGGTCTCATCGAGACTATTGCTTGTACAGGGTCTTGGTGATATCCAGACTCCACCTGAATCAAGTTACATTCTCTTCCAAAACGCAATGTCAGGAGGTAACAAAGATGTGTCCATCAAGACGTATGATGGGTTGGGACATACATTCTCCCCAACATACGGGATGATTCAACCCTTGGGCCCGATAGAAGGAATCGTTCTTGATGACATTGGGGATTGGATTACTGAGGATTCATCGGAAACCGGAAACATCGAAGGATCAGAAATACCCCGTTTATCGACCAGGCTGAACAAGAGCATGGTGATGTCTTCATTCGCAATCGTAATCTCGATAGTCGCAATTGTCTCTGGGTTTCAGAGAAAACGATTTTGAGGTTTCTGAATTGATTAAGTAGATATTTTGAAATAAGGTTAAATATCACT
This sequence comes from uncultured Candidatus Bathyarchaeia archaeon, assembly GCA_964589605.1. Lineage (GTDB taxonomy): Archaea > Thermoproteota > Bathyarchaeia > TCS64 > TCS64 > RBG-16-57-9. The sequence goes on from CAZPRN010000008.1 coordinate 112,646, forward strand.
AGCGATATGCGATAAGTAATTGAGAAACAGACTCAAAGGAAGAAAACAAGATGCAGTATTGCAGAAAATGTGGAAAAGAGCTAGAGGATGACGCGAGATACTGTGCCCAGTGCGGTACAGGCGTAAGGGGAACCCAGTGGGAGGACATCAACGTCGCAGCTGATGACCTTCTCGGGAAAGTCAAGCAGCTAATCAAGGAAGGAAACGTCACAAGGATCATCGTGCTCAACGAGCGCGAGGAGCAGCTATTCGAGATCCCAGTCACAATCGCAGCAGTTGGTACCCTACTCGCCCCCCAGCTAGCGGCTCTAGGCGTCATCGCGGCTCTGGTTACACGGCCAATCATCAGGATCGAGAAAAAGGTCCCGGTTGAGGAGTAAGCCACCCACCACCATTTTATTTATCCTAATCATATTCAGCTTATGCCCATTCAGATAATCCCTCTCAAGGGTATGCCCATCATCCAGCCCGGCGACGATCTTGCAGAGCTAACACTTGAATCACTTGAAAGAATGGGCTTGAAGACTGAACCCAAGGATGTTTATGTGTACAGCCATGTAATCGTCTCGCGTTCCGAAGGCAAAATCGTAAACATTGAGGAAGTAACTCCCAGCAAGGTTGCGTTGAACTTTGCAGAGTTCACAGGCAAAGACCCCAGAGTAGTCGAGGTTGTGTTGAGCGAGTCACGGGCGATAAGGAGGATGGCTCCAGGAGTTATCATCTCGGAGACCAAGCACGGCTTTGTATGCGCGAACGCTGGCCTTGACAAGTCCAACGTCCCCGGTGAAACCATGTTTGCGCCTCTGCCGGATGATCCTGATGGAAGTGCAAAGGATATTAGAATCAAGATTAAGGAGCAGACTGGAGTCGACGTCGGTGTGATTGTGTGCGACACTCATGGAAGGGCACACCGTGACGGGGAGATCAACGTCACCATCGGAGCATCAGGTTTCAACGTCATCAAGGATAGGAGAGGCGAGAAGGACTTGTTCGGTTACGAGCTAGTCGTCAAGAGAACAGCGGTCGCGGACGAGTTAGCTTCAGCGGCTGAGCTGGTGATTGGTCAGAGTGACGAGGCTGTCCCGGCTGCATTAATCAGGGGATTTGATATCGAGCTTTCTGAGGACAGCAACGCCCAGGAACTCGTGAGGGCCAGGGAAAAGGACCTTTTCATCTAGTTTCGCGTTTAGTATAATACCATCCACCCTCCAAGCTTCGGATGAAATAATCCCATACAATAATCTAATGTCCCACGATATCGGGACGTTATTAACCTCTTTGAATCAATAAACAGCTCGTTTCGGACTCTTAGAGACTCCATAGTTGAGTTTTATGTACAAGACAGGTTTGTTATAGTAAATCAGCGATAGTATAGCTAGCCCGAGTGGGAGCGGTGAGCCGCCAAAGAAGCGAAAGGCGGAAGGGCCGCGGAATCACGGGGATGGGCTTCAAAAGGCTATGGCTTTGGCTATAGAAACTGCATCCCCTTGGTGAGAACACTCGGGCGCTTTACGTTTTGGGAAAGATAACTTTCAAGTTCTCTATAAACTAAAGAGCCTATTGAATCTATATAGTATATCCCTAAATAACCGGCTTCTATAGATATTCCCAGTCAAGTAATGACAAAACAAGAGAGGTATAGATAATAAAATGTGGATTTGGTTAGGAGCAATCCTAGTAGTATTCGCTACATTCATCCTGCCGGCGTTCTACGTCGTCCCTCAGTGGGAAAAGGTAGCCGTCATCAGGTTTGGGCAGATCGAGAAAATCGTTGACACAGGACTAAGAGTGAGGATTCCTGTAATTGACTCACTGTTGAGGGTTGATATCAGGACCCAGACGGTTGACCTTATGGGCCAGCAAGCCATCACGAAGGACAACATCAGCGTCATCATTGACGCAGTAGTCTTCATGGTCATCGAGGACCCCGAGAAGCTGATACTGAATATACAGGACTACAGGGTAGCTGTAAGCAAGTACGCCCAGACGGCCATCAGGAACATCATCGGAACCTACAACTTGGACGCCCTACTGGAGAGCAGGGAAGAGGTAGCCCTCAAGCTCAAGGAGGAGATCGACCTCCTGGTCAAGGACTGGGGTATCGATATCACCCGTGCGGGTCTACAGGACATCAGCCTACCGGTTGACATGAAGCGTGCCTTCGCTGTCCAGGCGGAAGCCGAGCGTGAGTCAAGGGCCATCCAGATCAAGGCAAACGCCGAGCTGGAGGCGAGCTTGAAACTCAGCCAAGCGGCCAAGAACATGGCTGACCCCAACGCGATGCAGCTGAGGGTGCTTAGCACCCTGAACGACATAAGCAAGGACCAGAGCAACACCATCATCTTGGCGCTGCCATTGGAGACACTGAGTAAAGCAGGCGTCGATGGGATAGCCTCGATGGCGTCCGTGCAGAACAAAAAGTACCCTAAACAACAAGGTTAGGCAGCCAGGCGAGAATCGTCAGGGCACCTAAACCCACACATATTTTCCAGAAACTAGTTCTACGAGCCAGCGCAAGCAATCTATCAATCGTGAAATAGCCCACAATCGCTGCAATCAATGCGGCAACTATTGAGAACTGGTCTGGCTGGAACCCTTTAACAAGCATTAAACCGAAAGCTGCCGCGAAACTAGCGGGGATACTCATGAGAAAACTGGTTTTGAACGCTTGTTCTCCGTCAAAGTCCTTGAACAGCATGATTGAGGTGGTCAGCCCGGATCGGGATAATCCGGGGATGATAGCTAAACCCTGAGCTGCTCCGAGGAGTATAGATAGTGGCCATGTCAACTCTCCTCCTTTTTTAGACGATTTCTCTGCTTCCCTCTGGAGCCAGCCTGATATGATTAGAGCTGCACCAGTGAGTGCAAGCATGGCTTCACCGATTGATGTCGAGATGTTCAGGTACATGAAGATGGGAAACCCGATTCCACCTGTAAGCATGGTCATCACGAATAGTTTAAAGAACAGGTCCTTGTCATCAATTGTTTTCCATGTGAGGATGCTGAACACCTTCTCTCTGAAATAGAGGAGCGCAGCAAAACCGGTGCCAAGGTGAAGGAATATCGATGTGTTCAATGTCTCCTCGATGCCGTACCCGAAGAACTGGGTGAGCAGGATGACCATGTTTCCCTCGCTTGAGACGGGAAGCCACTCAAGGACGCCTTGAACAACGCCGGTCACGATGGCGGCAAGTATCGATTCCACGCACGAATATACGGGATGTGCGATAAAACATCAACGCCCAAAGCGTTAATAGGCTGACACCGACCAGATTCAGCGATGCCCATGGACAAGAAAGCCATCAGTGAAAAAATGAACCTGTTTATCGCCGCCAGGAAATTCGATGAGATGATTGATTACGCTGACGTGCTGATCCAGGAGAACCCCAAGAGCTATCTTGGCAAATGGTGGAAGGGCAGGACATTGACTTTCATAGGCAATACAGATTATGGGCTTCACTGGTTCATCGAAGCGATGAAGGTAGCCGTTGATGACATGGAAGAATCCAAGATTGCGTCTAGTATGGCGAACGTGTACAACGTCAGGAAGCAGTGGGACGAGTCACTGAACTATACTTCTATCGCGTTGGAGCTAAACCCCAAGAACGTTGTTGGAGTCATAGCTAGAAGCATAGCGTTGATGACCACTGGGAGGAAGAAGGAGGCATTAAAACTCCTCGATGCAAACAAGAACCTCTACGTGGAGGACTGCCAGAAGGCCTGTGTCGCGGCCATCAAGAAAGAGAAATCCAAGATGCTGGAGTACTTGAAAAAGACGGTAGCTGAGAACCCTCACAGCAAGGTCACGGTCCAGTACGACCCGGATTTCTCCATGTACCGGTTCGACAAAGAGTTCCGGGCTATCATATCTTAGGCAGGTTTATCAACGGAATCGTCGCGAATATATTGACTTCACTTGAAAATACTAGTCCTCTATGGCTCCAAGCCTAGCAAGAACAGCGCAGAGCTCATCGAATACGCGGAGAAGGCAGGGCACAAGGTTTTCGCTGGCCCCACCGGTGACATGTCGAGCAAGATCAGCAACGACGGAAGCCAGTTCTGGCTTGGAAGAGAGGATGTTTCAGACATTGATCTATGTCTTTTGAGAAGTTTTGGCCCGGGAAGCACGGAACAGTCAACCAGACGCATCAGCCTGCTTGAGCACATGGAGGTTGCTGGAATCAAGGTGATGAACAGCACCTACCCGTTCAGGAGGTGCAGAGACAAGTACGCCACCCAGTACATCCTCAACTCCGCTGAAATCCCTATACCCAGCACATATACGACCGAGAGCCTAGCCCGGGCATACGAGAAGACCGGGGAGATGGGTGATGTAATCTACAAACCCATCCTCAGCAGCATGGGCAGGGGCAGCATGAAGTTCGATGACCCAGACCTTGCCTACAACGCGTATAGGCTTCTTGACAGGCTGCACCACCCGTTGATCCTACAGAAATTCGTCAAGACACCGGGTAGGGACATCAGGGTGTTCATCGTGGGCGACGAGGTTGCAGGGGCAGTGTACAAGTATATCCCGGAGGGCCAGTGGAAAAGCAACGTTGCACAGGGCGGCAAGATGGTCGAGGAGGAGATGACCCCCGAGATTATTGACCTAGCATTCAGAGCTACAAAGGCAATGGGATTGGACTATTCTGGGGTTGACCTCCTTGAGTCACCGGAAGGCCCGATTGTCCTCGAAGTGAACGCCTCACCGGGTTGGCAAGGGCTAAAAAGGGCTACAGGAAAGGACGTAGCAGAGCTGATAGTGGAGTACGGGGTGAAACAGGTTGAGTGACGAGCTTTCAAGAATTCCGATAAAGATCACGGTTATCGACAAGGGCGAGGCTACTGGTTTCCTTAACAGGTTGACAGCGCCGCTGACGACAGAGGCGATTGTGAACAAGCTGCCCATCAACACGAGGACAAGCCCAGCGATGGGGCATGTATCAATCCTCGTTGGCATCCAGAGGGGCGTTGAGAAGCCCATCTCCAAGGTTAAAGCGGGTACAATCGCTTACTGGCCACGAAGCGATGCCATAACAATCTACACAAAGGATACGAAGCCATACAGCCCAGTGAACAAGATAGGTGAGATCGAGGAAAACATTGAGTTATTCAACCGGCTCAGAAGCGGTTCACGGATAATAATAGAGAAGATCTAGCTCTCGTTTACCTTCTTGCATCCGACACACGGGTAATACAGATGATGATATCATCCGAGAGGTTGAGTAGAACCCCATTTTGAGGTATAGAGGAAAATCATCGACGAAATTCTATTTACTTGCCGCACAGCCTGACCAATCACAATTAGGTTAATTAGTTAACCTGTGGAGTTAAATATATCACCCTTTTAGTAATGGTATGGTATCAACTATGAACTTAGCTTATGAATACTCAAAGGTCACAAAAAAGGAAGACATTGAAGTAATCAGACCTTTAGTGGACCAGCTATTCAAACTGCAAGCGGAACGCGCAGAGGAAAAATGGAAACCAATGCTATCGTCCATGACAGTCGAGTCACGCCTGCACCCAGACTTTGAAGCCGAGGTATATCCATATGCGGATACACAACTCATCATGGTCAAGGACGAGGACATCAACAGATACGTCGGATTCGCTTATTCAACCATGGGTAGAGACCAAAAAGGCAACTTGAAACTATATTTCATAGAAGAGCCCTATCGTGGCAAGGGAATCGGCAGCAAATTGTTCAAAGATGCAATGGAGTTCATTGAAGCCCATAAACCAGAGGAAATCCTGATATACGTTTCAAACGGCAATGAGCAAGCACTCAATTTCTATATGAACAAAGGTTTCAGGTTCAAATCAGTGGTTTTTGGTGGCATGGTCACAGAGTTGACCAACCTCAAATAATATCACTTTGTCATTTAATGCTAGTTTACTAACACCTTTTGAGACAGACTAGAATACGCCCCACGAAACATGTTAAAAACAGCTCAATGAGCCAAAATACTCTCTAATACTCGTTAAAACAAGGGGTTAGTAGACCCCGCTAAGCGGATTCTACCATCTTGTAGACTTTGAGGGCCCGGCTACGAGTCACGAACTCGATAACGCCCTTGTCCTCTAGCTGACTCAGCATCCTCTTTGCGACACTGATCTTCAGGTTGAATCTGGTTGCTACAGCGGTAGGTGTGATTGCCTTCATTCCTTTTAGAGCGCCGAGGGTGTCCTTGGCGTCGAGTGGCGGCATATCTACTCCGCCGACATATTTCTCTTTACGTCCTGATGTTTGAGTGGACATGATTATTCATTCACCAAAAGCATGTGTGTAAGATAAAAACCTACGCCTTAGAGGTACTTTTGTATCTCTTCAGCCTTGAGGCTCTTGAACTTCTTGGTCTCCTGGGTGACAACGGAGATGTTCATACCATCAGCAACCAAGTCTTCCTCGGCTGCCTCCTTGAGTGCCTCAACTGCAAGGGCAGTTGCCTCATCAATCGACATTCCATCACGGTACTGCTCCTTCAGAACTCCTGTGGCTTTCTCGGCGTTCCTCCCAATGGCTGTCGCCTTGTATCCACGATAGCTTCCACTGGGATCGGTGGCCAGCAGGCTGACCCTGTACTCGTCAACTCCACCAATTAGTAGGCTAACTCCGAATGGGCGTACTCCAGCATTCTGTGTGTACCTCTGGAGGAGGTCACCGATGCTGCTTGTAAGGTCCTCGATGTCGATGGGCTCGTCGTAGGTCATCTTGTTGCTCTGGCTGGCTAGCCTAGCCTGCCTTATGAGAACACGTGCGTCAGGGCTGAGACCCGCAATAGCTACACCAACATGATCATCGATGCGGAAGATCTTCTTGCTGATGCTAGGAGCTGCCAGCTTGCTTAGCTTTGGCTCGAGGGCGGCAAGGACTACTCCGTCATCGCTCCTTACTCCAACGATTGGGCTGCCCCGTTTAACTAGCTCTAGGGCGTACTCTACCTGGTAGATTCTACCTTCAGGTGAAAAGATGGTGATTGCTCCGTCGTATTCTCTTCCGCGTGACATTGTTGATCAGCCCGAAATATCTTGAATAGGGAATGTACCCCCGTTTTTAAAGGTAGCCAATACGAGGTTTATGGGTGTGATAGAGAATGCCTAAATGCAAAGTAACAGTGCTAAGACGGGAACACTTCCCAGACCTCGTGAAGGAGTACATAGCCAACCCGGATACGGGTCCTTGCGGCAGGTTTGAGGATGGTCAGGAGTTCTTTTTCGAGAGGGACCACATGCTTAAGGGTGGATTCTGTACGGAGGCGTGGAGCGCCATCAACCGATACGTCTACACACACCTGTATGGAGGTACAATCATGCCGGGGTGGACGAAGGACGACAAGGTTATGATAGCCTGCTGTAATGATGGTGTTAGACCGGTCATCTTCAAGATAGAGAGAATCGACGACTGACATTCTTGTTTTACCCTCACCTGAAAGGTGGTAGTCCTAAATAATTGATGGACTACGTCTAGGGGATAATATTGGTCAAGACAAACCGTGAGAGCCTGCTTGAGATAGCGGTGATAGGTGAGATCACCCACCCCGCCATCGACAGCAGGTACGTGAACAACTGGAACGGCAAACCCAGTGTCGGCCTCGGACAGGGAGGCATAGTATACAACGTAAAACCCGGTACCAGCTGCTTCGGCTGGGCATGGGGCGAAAAAGTCGAGCCCGGTGTCTCCGTTGATGGCATCGGAAATGATCGAGCCAAGGGCAGCTTTAGGAACTTTACCTGCGTCGGCAACAAGGCGAAGATCGTAAAGGGCGAGGCGAAAGGAAAGGAAGGAGTTGTGGTTGGAAAGGTGGGTGGACTGCCCGATGGTAACCACCACATTGTTGTCTACTTCGAGGAGGATGTTCTGGAAGAGCTATCAATAGGCGACAAGGTTCAGGTACGAAGCGCGGGAATCGGGTTAACATTTGATGAGTATCCGGAGGTTAGGGCTGTCGGTATCTCACCTCAGCTACTGGACACAATGGGTTTCGTTGACAAAGAGGGGAAACTAGGAGTACCAGTTACCACGATTATCCCTGCTGATTATGTTGGTCAGGGAAGTGGTGGTGCACCCGTGGAGGCAAGTTGCTGGAACGTGATGACACAAGACCCGGCGGCATTAGAGCATCTCAAGGACGTGAAGATTGGAGACATTGTTGCCATGAAGGATATTCTGAGTGCATGGGGCAGGGGTTACTACGAGAACGCCTACACGATTGGAGTTGTCAGCACCGGAGCCAGCGGTAAACTGGGCCAAGGAATGGGTGTGACAACACTGATGACATGCAAGGAAGGAGAGATTGAGCCGATCATAGACCCGGACGCCAACATTGCCAAGTACTTCAAGCTGGGAGGTGCCTGAGATGCTAAGAGACAACAGAGACAAGCTACTGAAGATCGCGGTACAGGGCGAGATAGTTTCACCATCTAGCTCAAGCTACCGTGCCCAGTGGAACGGTGAACCCAAGCTTGCGTTGGGCATGGGCGGGATCAAGTACAACCTCAAGGTAGGTGACCCATGCTTCGGCTGGGCCAGCGGCGACCACGTGGAGCCCGGTGTAACCATTAGGGGACAGGAGAAACCGAGGGCATCAGACTGTGCCCTCGCATGGCTAGCCTGTATCGGTAACGAGGCAAAGATGGTCTCAGGTGAGGCAAAAGGAGAGAAGGGTGTCTTCACTGGAAGGCACGCGGGTTCCGATGACATGCTGTGGTTCCCCGAGGAAACCATTGATAAGCTAACCATCGGGGATAAGGTTCAACTCAAATCGTATGGAGCTGGTCTTGAGCTACTAGATTATCCTGACATTAGGCTCAACAAGATGAGCCCAAAGCTCCTGGACGCTCTTGGTATCGAGGAGAAGGATGGCAAGCTGATCGTACCAGTTGTTAACGAGTTCCCTGGATACCTGATGGGATCAGGCATAGGCTGGAGCACGGACACTGAGCCGGTTGACTACGATATCCAGACCACTGACCCCAAACAGGTGGAAAAGTTCGAGATGAAAAAACTCAGGCTAGGCGACATAGTTTGTCTCAGGGACCAGCTGTGCATAAACGGCAGGGGACACTGGAAGGGAGCTGTAACCATTGGTGTTATCATCCACGGGGCAAGCACCTACGCGGGTCACGGACCGGGCGTCAACCCCATCATGAGCACCAAGGACGGCAGACTCGAAATAAAGAAAGTCGAGAAAGCCAACATTGCGGACTATTTCGGGCTGAAATAGCCCATACTACTCCGGTCTCTTAACCGTGTGGTAGTTCCAGTTTTTCTGAATTATCGGCAACGCTCTAGTGATTACTAAATTATCATTCTCGTCAACAACATCAGGGTCCACTGATGCGGCAACCACCTCTCCGACGATCAACGTGTGGTCTCCGCACTCCATTGTGCCCCAAACTTTGCACTCCATGTGTCCATAACACTCTCCGATGAGCTTGGATTTAATCATCTTTGGGTCCAAAGGTGTAAGCTCATGTTCCTCGAACTTGTCCATCTCCCTACCGCTCGTAATGCCGCACTTGTGCATTGCTTCAACGATCTCAGTAGTCGGCACGTTCACGGCGAACTCGCCTTGCTCCATGATGAGCTGGTGACTGTATCGTTTGTCGGATACGCCGATACAGACTAGTGGCGGATTGACACTGATGTACATGAACATGCCGAGGGTGATGATGTTAGTCTTACCCTCCGCGTCAACGCATGTACCAAGAACAACGCTTGACGGTGGCCCAGCCTGAAGCCATTTGGGTTTCTCAAGAACTTTCTTCATGTATAGGACTCGGTCGGAGTCTCATATAACACCCGGGGTCACTCGATAACGAGGCTGATGGCTTTCTCCCTGCCATACCTCTCATAGGGCTTTGTGAGATGCCTATGCGCGCCCTTGTCGGGCAGATAGATGCCTAGCTTAAGGTCACGGTCAACCGGAACAATGACCTTCTCCATCTCGTCACCTCTATACCCGCATTTCTTGCAACGCAATCCCTGCACCTTGCCCATAGATGAGGTTGATCCACAGCATTTTGGGCATTTAGGGTTCGTTTCACGAGCTAAATCAGTTAATTCATGGATGATCAGCTTCTCGATGTTGAGAGTCAACTCATTTTCATAGATTCTTACACCAGAGAAAACCGTGACCTTGTCCCCAGTCGCCAGCTTACGCACATCATTCCTGAATGAACCAGTTGGCTCGTATGCTGCACAGTCAACGACTCCAGTCTCGTCCCTGAGTTTGAATATAACGTGCCCACCCTCAATTGTCTCTGGCACGGATTCAACCTTTCCCTCAACAACTGCTGGGTTGTACGGTTCAAGGTCAATGATTTTCACTGGATCAGAGAAATGATGGTCAGTCCCTTGGTTTGTCCTGCAGATCATCCACCGTTCCACCGGTTCAAGGGGCTTGATCATGTTCATAGCATTATACACGTCCTCAGGCGTCTCCCCTCTTACGCCATAAAGTACAGGGTCGGGCCCCCTTGGTGTGATCAGTGGCTTGCCCCTTTCGTCCAGGTTGTTGAAGGTGGAGTCTTTCAGCATATCATCCATCTTGGTAATTGACGTAACGTCAACCTTCCGGGGGGTGCCCCAGTTCTCGGGGCAACGGTAAGTCAGTAGCTCATAGGTTAGATCCCCCTCAAGGGTTCCTCCAATGGCGGCAAGTGCTCCAATTAACCCCCTTCCGTTCTTGTATTCAAGGTAGTCTAACCCATGCTGCTGAATGATGTCAGTTGCATGCTTCTTTTCAACAAGTGTTTTCACGACGCGGTCAGAGTACGCTTTGACGTTATCCGGGACATCTCCTTTGAGGAATACTACACCGGGGTTGGTGTTGTCGCAGTCGAACGCTCCATATTTCTCGATTAAACCCTTGATGAAAGCCTTGACCTCTGGGTACTTGACCTCCTCTATCTCCAATCTTAGACACATGGAGGCGTTGCCCCTTGTCTTCCAAGGGGTATTTGGGTTAAGCCTCAATAAAGTCGGGTAGCCCTTGAACTCGGCTCCGAGTCCAATCAGATGCTCTACTAGAACCGCTGCAATGTATGTTGTACAGCCACCATCTGGACTGTCCGTATCGTCGAGGCCAATATGGAGCATCAATTCTTCTGCTTGTTAACATGAAAAGGAATAAAGATTTTGAAAAATAGGAGGTTTAAACCACGATCATTGTAAGCGTGGAGCGAACCTTGTCTAGCCTACGGATCTTCCAGCTGATAATGTCCTTAAGCTCCTGCATGGTCTCGGTCTGGATACGGGCAATGATGTCGTATACACCGTACACCATATGTGCCTCTTTGACCTCACCGATTTCCTTCAGGCCCTTCAAGACCTCGCTCTCTGATCCAATCTCCGCGTTGATCAATACGAAAGCTGTTGCCAAAACTTGCACCGAATACTGTTTCTTTTTACGAGATTTAAGCCTTCCCCGGAGTAGGTATAATAAATAGAAAATACTATGATTTGCCTATGCCCACACTAGAAATCAATGGTAATAGGTACTACCCAAAATTGGTCTTGTTCGATGTGGATGGGACCCTCGTAGACGACAGCCACAGGTACAGTAGCCTCGGAAAGGCTCGATACACAGTGTTTGTTGAGCGTGCATCAGAGAAGGCAGCCAAGGAGTGGGCAAGGTTGGCGGGAGTAAAGCCCGACGACTGGACCATAGACCCTACAGGTCCGATAAGCAAGGCTCCCAGAAGAGATGATTTGGCGATTGCAGGGGCGGCTCTATACACAGACGGACTCAACTGGTATGATGCACGGGAGAAAGCCGAGGAAATCTACCAAGCAGCGGATGAGATACAGGAAAAGACCTTCAAACCGGTGCTGTATGAGGGCGTGAAATCAAAACTACTAGAGATGAAAGAGAAAGGATTCAAGCTAGGGATAGCTACAAATGGGGTTACCGAGATCACCGAGAAGATGCTGGATGGACTCGGGATTGGTGAACTGTTCTCAGTGGTTGTAGGGGCGGACAAAGTGGATAATAGCAAGCCAGCCCCAGACATGGTGTTATTAGCAGCTGAGAAGCTTGAAGTCGATATATCTAGCGTTGTGTACGTAGGAGATCAACCAACGGACATCAGGGCTGCAAACTCTGCTGGCTGCCTAGCATCGGTCATGGTTAGGAACACGGACGATAACGCGTCAGAAAACACAGTGTCAGTTGCTGAATTTATAATCAAGTAGCCTCAATTTGATACAGGCAAGGTGAGTCCATGATTTTAGGAGATTACATCACGGTCAAGGAGATGGTGGCCATCGAGATGAATGCAGAAGCGTTGGGCGTCTCGACACAGTTAATGATGGAGAATGCTGGTAAGGCGATAGCCAACGAGATAGCTGCACGATATCCGCCTGGTTCAATGGTTATAGCCGTATCAGGACTTACTGGTAACGGTGGAGACGCGTTTACAGCAGCGAGGCACCTTGCATGCATGGGGTACAACGTTGAGTCATGGATACTTGGAGACCCCAAGAACATCACCCTCCAGAATAGCAGGGTCAACTACAACGCCGTCGCCCACATGACGGACAGCGTCAAGATCAGGGTCATCAAGGACAGTAGCCTCATCGAGCCCATAGTGGCCGACGTGGTTATAGACGGATTGATAGGAACCAGCCTTCGTGGCTCGCTACGTCCACCTTTCCAACAGATGGTGCAGGCAATCAATGCCTCAAGCGCGTACAAGGTTTCAGTTGACATTCCCACGGGCATGGAGGCTGCAACTGGGGACATCCACGGTGAGGCGGTGAAAGCCGATCTAGCGTTGACTTTCCACAAGCCAAAGATATGCTATAAGAACAACCCGGACTGGGTCAAAGAGGTGATCCCAACGAGTATCGGGATAATGCCGGAAGCGGAGCAATACGTCGGACCGGGTGATGTCTGGATGCTACACAAGGACAGAGGAGCGGATAGCCATAAGGGGATGTGGGGTAGCCTGCTAGTGGTGGGTGGGAGCGAGACCTACTCAGGTGCACCAGCGCTGTCAACGATGGCTGCATACAAGCTTGGATTGGACCTAGTCTACACCGCAGTCCCAGAGACGGCGGCACAGGGGGTAATGTCCTACAGCCCAAGCATGATCACGTGCAAGCTCAAAGGGGAAAGACTGACACCGGACAACATCAGTCAGATTACCCCTTTCCTTGACAAAGTAGACGCAGTTGCGATAGGTCCAGGGCTCGGGATGGCTGATGAGACGGTTGACGCGGTAGGGATGCTGGTAAAGAAAATCGGAAAAAAGAAGTTGCCGATCGTTCTTGACGCGGACGGGTTGAAGGCATACGCAAAGGCACCAGTTAAAAACGATAGCCCAATCGTGTATACTCCTCACGGACGGGAGTTCAAGCTTCTAACGGGAAAGAAGGTAACTGGGACTCATCTTGAAAAGGGTAAGATGGTCTCTGAGGCCGCCAAGAAGCTTGGAGGAGTTGTTCTCCTGAAAGGTGGGGTTGATGTCATCAGTGATGGCGTGTACACACGGTTCAACTGGACGGGAAACCCGGGGATGACGGTCGGTGGTACAGGTGACGTGTTAACCGGATTAGTCGGTGGATATCTTGCCCAGAAGTCGAAACCCTTCTATGCTGCGTGCACAGGTGCGTACCTCAACGGGAGGGCTGGGGATAACGTGTATGATCAGAAAGGATACCATATCCTGCCCGAGGATTTGATAGACCAAATACCAGTTGTAGTTGAAGACTGTCTTAGTCACAGGGTCTAGGATTCGAGGTTCTCTTTCTTGTAGACGAGGACTGCGTTAGGCATGTCCTCGTTGAATATTACCTGCCAGGTGATCTCGTCGCCAGGTTTAATTCCAATCAGGTTGCAGACCCAGTCAGGGATCGTGGTTTTCTGTGAGTAGCTGCCCTTCCTAGCCAGATATGTCTTAGAGTTCTCGCTGTGTCTACTCAATGTGCCCTTTCGTAGGTCTACGCGCTTATCCTTCATACCCAGAAATCACATGAAACAAGTATTTAGGATATTCTGAGCCGAAAACTAGGGGAGGAGTGGCTGGACGTTCTTGTCCAGCATGTCCGAGACCTTCTCCATGGGTAAGTGTAGGTCGCTGTGTGGGGCGTACCGGTTGATGTTCATGAGCATGTCCACGTAAGGGCGCTGTCGTACCCCCGGGTAGTCGGTGCCGAAGATCATCTTGTGCATCACCCCCATGTTGAGGGCTGTGAGCAGATCCTTCCAGAGCATGTACAGGAAGCTTGGGTGGTTCACGTCACCGTATGGCCAGCTGATGTCACAGTACACGTTCTTGTGCTTACGTGCGACGTAGAGTGTCTCGTCCACCCTTGGATAGCCAAGGTGGGCTAGCACTATCTTGAGCTCGGGGAAGCACTCAGCGACAACGTCAATCTGGGCCGGGTCTGTGTGGTATAGGTAATCATAGTTCACGGGCATACCAGCATGGTGGATCAACACGGGCATACCTATGCTTGAAGCTGCCTCGTAGACCTTGAAAGCGTGAGGGTCATCTGGCTTGTACCCGTCACTGCATGGATACAGCTTTAACCCAAATAGTCCTAGCTCGTTCCTCTGCCGTAGAACCTCCTCGTCCATCCCGTGCTTCACCGCGTCAACGTACCCAAACCCGATGAACGTGTTAGGATCCTGACTGCAGAACTCGGCGACCTGTTCGGGGCTGGTGCGGTTGTCGCTGAGGACTACCGCCTTGTCTATTCCCGCCTCATGGAGGTCTGCCTTGAACTCCTCGGCTGTTACGCCGATGATTGTGGGGTTAGCGGGGTCACTGTACTCGGTGATGGATACGTGGCAGTGGTAGTCAACCTTGGGGAGTCCCGTCTCCCGGATAACCTGCTGCCGTGTAAGAAGTGAGGTGTCTACTGCGGACATTTTTCTCACAGAACTGTACCCATTATCGGGTTAAAGATTATCCTTGGGGGGTGGTGTCCCGGTATGTCTCCCAGTTCTCCAGTATCTCGTCGAGGATAACTTTGCCTAACTTGTAGGCTGCATCAAACGCAGGGAATCCATCTAGGATGTATGGTGCTGTAAAGTGCCAGTGGATGTCCTCGCCGGGTGGGGGTGTGTTATAGTTACTGGCAGTTCTGAGGACGAGTACGCGGTTATAGTCAACGAGTCCAGTCCTTGATAGGCGGTGAAGCGCGGTAACGGTTCCATGGTCCTCCATGTTGGCCATGATGAACTCGCCCTCACCCTTCGTGTACATTTTTACCCAGTCGTTAGCCCACTTTGTCAGCACCTCACCGTGCCAGTAGGAGCATGAGCCAAGGCAGTCGCCTTTCAGTACGAATGGAGGTGAAACAGCGTTTGGGTATGCCTTGAACTGTTCCCTGAAATCTGCTAGCTCCTTGTAGTCGGGTAGAGGATAGTCCTTGGTCATCTGGTATGCCCACTCGACCAGTGAGGGGTTTAGTCTGTGAACCGCGTCCTCATCGGTTGGATGTGAGAGTTTCTCGTTGGGTTTCTGTGAGCGTAACGCCGGTTTTCCATAAGGCCAGTCGTCGGGTGTCTCACTTGAGTCCATCTCGTGCATCAGGTCTCCGTCCACAACGTATTCAGCCCACGCCGCTGAGCCGATGGAGGCGTCTGCGGGGTCAACACCTGCCACACCCGCTATGATCCAGTACGCCTTAGAGAGGTCAAACCGTGGGTCACAGACTAGAGCGGTTATTGTAGTGGCTGCATTACTTGCGCCTATCCCGGTTAGTACCGCTAAGACGCCTTCTTCATTCATGCGTAAATCTGTTGGTCCAACAGGGAAAGGGTATATCTTGTTCAGGTTCTCACGTTTCACCCATAACTCAAGTTCCCCGATCTCGCCATCATCTGGTTCGCCTTTTTCCCACATGGCTACGATTACTGCCTTTACCTGCACTGGTTCACTCATTTCAAAGAGTATCTGGGTTCAAAGCTTGTATAGGTTACCTTGGGAGAAGATCGTGGGCGTATTTCATACCAGAATGGCGTATGAAAGCCTCCGCGTACTCCACGCCTGCTTTCCTACCAAGCTCCCTGAACCGGTGCCTGTAGCGTTCAACCAGTCGGTCAAGGAAATCGCCCTGTTCCTCAGGTGGCTTGCCCCACTCCACCCATTGGCTGGTGTGCTGCTTGAAAGATTCGATTTTCAGGTCCATGTATTCTGTGATATCAATGTAGGAGTCTGGCTCCTGACCTGTCATGGGTTTACCGTAGAAATAGATACTTGGTTCGGGTCTATGCGACGGAAGTGATGTTACATGCAGGGGTAGGCTCGCCTTGAGACTGGCGTCACTCGCAGCCTCCCCGACCCGTCTGTGATCATCCCTCCATACTAGAGGGTGGAAAGTCAAGACGATATCGGGTTTCAGTTCTCGGTAGATATCAACGAACGCCTCCCTCAACACGTCTCCCTGAGGTACATTCGCATCCTCAAAGTCTAGGAAACGTACATCTGCTCCGAGAATCTTGGCGGCTTTCTCCATCTCTTTGACCCGTATCTCGCGGAGGTCATCTGTTGGGATATTCCAGTGCCCCTTTCCACCCTTGGTCGCTTGAACTATTGTCGCTCTGTGCCCCTTGTCAACGTACTTGGCGATTGTTCCACTGGCGAACGTCTCGTCGTCCGGATGAGCCCCGATGAATACGAGGTGCATCTATTCCACCTCGAACTGCGGTAATAGGTCCGCGTGTATTTTCATTAACTCGTCGAAGGCTTCTAGTGCTGAGTCGTGGTCCTGTACCACCGGATCAACTAGTAATGCCTGCTTCGCCTTCTCCATATCTCCCGAGACACCAGCCTCTACAGCTATACTGGTGCAAAGTATCTGGATGTTTAAGAGGGCTGCCAAGCCTTCAGGCATCTCACCTATCTGGATCGGTCGTATACCACCCTTGTTGATGATTGCAGGTGTTTCAACTATCGCATCCTGTATCAGGTTAGGTATCTGACCACGGTTGGGCAAGTTGACCTGCAACTCCATGTGGTTGGAGTTTGTAATCATCCCGGCGATAATGTGCATCGCTCGCTCACCAGACAACTTGCCTTCAATGTCAAGCCGGGTCTCTCCGTCCATAATCGACTTGATCCTGAGCCAGTTGTTCTGACCGTTGCTATCGCACCGGTTTATCCAGTTCAATCCTCGTACATCATCCGGTGTAGCGTCCCACGCGTAGGCTAGGTATTCTCCCATGTGGTTGTCATCGGTTGATGGGTATAATCCAAACTGGTCGTACATCGCCCTGCAAAGTGGCTGGAAGTTACCAGCAGTCTTCAAGGCATCATCTAGTAAAGAGTAGACATCAGTCCCGTCGGTCAACCTAAGCTCCTTGTACCAGCTGAAATGGTTCAACCCTGCGGACACGGCATCAATAAGGGATACAGGCACACCCATCAACGGGGCTAATCGCTGTACCTGGTGCTCCACCTCGTGGCAGAGACCAACCGTCTTGATTGATGTGTACCTGCTTACGGCGAGACATAGCCTTGGCACCGGGTTCGTGTAGTTGAGCAGCCATGCATCAGGGCACATCTCCTCCATGGTGTACGCGATGTCAAGCACGGGTGGCAGGTTCCGCCAAGTGTGGAATAACCCTCCCGGTCCACCGTTCTCCCCGATGACCTGTTTGATCCCATGCTTGAACGGTATCTCCCAGTCCTGCCTCCAACGGTTCATACGGTCTACCTCGATCGCCATCAGCACGTAGTCGGCTCCATCCAGCGCCTCTTTTTGGTCAATTGTGCTGCTGATTTCGAGGGGTTCACCCATCTCAGCGTTCATTTTATGGGATAGCCCGGTCATGGATTCAAGGCGCTCCCCGTCTATATCGTGAAGAACTAGTTGAGAACCGTCAAGGTCTTTGATGTTCACGGCGTCGAGAACGCTGTTGTAACCAAAGACACTGCTTCCCGCGCCGACGAGGGTTATCTTTACCATAATTAGTCGTAACGTTCTGGATATATTACATTAGATAGATGGCTGATGGAAATGGGCTGAGTATACTCTCAGAGGTAGTGGCTCAGAATCATGTATAGTCCAGCTATTACCAGAATAGATGCGTTGATCTTCTTGATGTGAGGCATCACCCGCATAAGACGCTGGTAGATAACATCCCTGCTGTATGTGAGGGCTACGCTAAGAGGAATTAGTACAGTGGAAGCCCCCAACCCGTACACAAGGAACATTGTCAGAATACTGACAATGCCACCGGCTGTTGATGCTTGGAGTACTAGAAGTATGAAGACGGGAAAGCTGCACGCCATTGACGCTGCACCGTAACCTAGCCCGTATAGATAGAAGGCACGGTAACCTGTCCCCTCCGGTGAAGCGATATTGATTGCGGGTATTCGTGAGAAAACATCGCTAAACAGACTGCCTACACCGAGTATGATTAGGATAGCCCCGATGAAGGGTGTAACTAACACCATTTTACTGGCAACAATATTCAATGCAAAGCTCGGCAGGACACCGATCACGGAGAAGATAGATAGGAACCCAATTACAGTGGTTACTCCGAACCCAATAGCTGAACCCAACTTGTTCTTCCTGCCTTCCGCGTTCATGTAATAGGCGACGAAACTGGGGAGCATTGGTAACGAGCAAGGTGCAAGAACGGCCAATAATCCTGCACTATAGGCTAAACCGAGGTTCGCAAACTCCATTTTTATCCCAATATGGGTGATAACACCCGCTCAAAGTCCTGCATTGTGATAAAGAAGCCCCTATGTATGATGACTCCTTCCCGGTCAACAATCATTATGACTGGAATAGCGTTGATCTCAAAGTCCAGTGCAGTAAATGGGCTGTGACCGAAGAACCAAGTGATACCTTCCTCTTCGCCGAACTGCAGCAGAGAGGTCATGTTGTAGTTGGGGTCAATATTGATTGATATTACTTCCACTCCGGGTATGGATTCGATCTCGTTCAGTATCGCTATCTGGGCCTTGCATGGAGCACACCAAGGTGCCATAAAGTCGATTACAAGAATACTTCCCCGATAGTCACTAAGCATGACAGAACCACCCTCAATTCCAGCTATTTCTTGGTCCAGCAGAATGTTCCCTAAGGCTGTTCCAACCTCCCCGGTGGGGTCTGGTTGGAAGAAATTGAACCATACAAGGTAGCCGCCAACAGCCGCAACTATTACTATTGCTAGGTATAGAAACGGGCTTCTTTGATCACTCATTCTGGTAAATTTCGGGGAATCACGCTAAATAAAGATGGTGAAAGGTGCCTACCTGCATCAAACATTATTCGAAGAGGGACAGGTACTCGCCGTAGCCACGCGCCTCAAGCTCCTCTTTTGGGATGAACTCTAGTGCAGCGGAGTTGATGCAGTACCTGAGCCCAGATGGCTGAGGACCATCGTTGAAGACATGCCCAAGATGCGAGTCAGCCACAATGCTTCTAACCTCTGTCCTTACCATACCGTGGCTCATGTCACGCTTCTCCTTCACCTCTTTCTCGTCTATCGGCTTAGTGAAGCTGGGCCAGCCACACCCTGAATCATACTTGTCCTTCGAGCTGAACAGGGCTTTTCCGCTGACTATATCGATGTATATTCCATCTCTCTTGTTGTCCCAGAACTCATTCTTGAACGGTGGCTCTGTCCCGTTCTCCTGTGTCACATGAAACTGGATACGGGATAGCTTCTCCTTGAGCTCCTTTCTGGATGGTTTACTCATAACGAAAATTTGTGGGGAAGGGTAGGTAATAAAATGGGGGAAGTTTACCTTCTCTCAGCTGACCCTGCCATGTATATGGCTGCACGTAGGGCGTTCACCGCTGTCTGGTAGTCATTGTAGACTCCCTTCATGGTTGTCCCGTCAACCCGTTCAAGGCTCGGAATCAGGCTAGCAACGTCAGCCATCGTTGTCGTTGTCAGCTTGACCTTGACCTCTACTGGTGAATCGACAACTCTTGGGGCTGGGTAATCAGCCTTGAGAGCAGCTTTCGCTTGCTTCTTGATCAGTTTCGCTGCCTCGTTGGGGTGCAGACACTTGGCGCTGTACCGTCCAGTTGCCCACTTAACTGCAGCGGTTGTGATATCAGGCACAAAATCCTCTGCCTCCCTTGTGGCAGCGTAGTCACCTGCTAGGAACACTGACGGCACACCGTAGCGCCCGGCTAGAGCACTGTTTAACCCGAACTCGCCCGTCTCCCGGCCGTTAATCCAGACAGCCTGGACAACGCTACCGGATATAGTATGGGCGCAGATGCCGTTCTCGGTTCCTTTCATGCTGTGGTAACCAACGTACATGGCAGCGTCGAAGCCTTCCTTGATGCCCTCCATCATGCTGTTGGGCTTGGGTGAGCCCCTGATGAGGTACGCTGCCTCGTTGACATCCTCGGGTCTGAGGTTTCTCATACCACCATGTGCGTCTGATACGACAATTTCCTTTGCACCCGCATCAATGGCGCCCTCAATGGCAGCGTTCAGGTCGCTTACCATTATCTTACGTGCGAATGCGTACTCGCTGTTGTTCCTATCAACTTCGGGCCAGCTGACGATGCTGCTGATGCCCTCCATGTCAATTGAGATAAAGACCTTCAATATTTGATCCTCCAACGAAATAGAGAACGTCCGTGAGGATTTATCAGTTATCCAGTTTTGCCCTGATTGATCTCTTCGCCAAGTGTTTCGAAGAACCTCTTCATGTACTCGATTCGTTTCTTTCCCAGCCCCTTCGCGGTGTCTGTGTTCAATCGCTCATACCTGAGCACCGTGTCCTCCTTGAACCAGGAAAAATCATGGAACCGCATATCGTTCTCCCCCCTCATGTGAAAGACACGCGCCAGTCCAATCGCCCCGAGCCCATCCAGCTTGTCTGCGTCCCAGATTATCCTCTCCTCAAGTGTCTTCAAGTTCTCCCACTCGCTCATGGTGTGAACCTCGATTATTCGCAGAACTTTGTTGATCCTGTTCTCCGGGTACCCTTGTCCACGGAGTATTACCTTTGCTCTGCCTCTCCCGGTGAGGTTGTGTGGTTCTCCAACAACTCTTCCAATGTCGTGTAGAAGTGCCCCAACTTGGCACAGCTCAACGTCTGCGTTCTCGCTCTCAGCTATGATGGTTGCATGATTGAAGACTCGTTCCACGTGCTCCCAATCATTGGTGGTTGACGCCTTCATGGCTTTCCTGACAAGGTTTCGGAGGGAATCAATGACGGGCATTGAGGACAATGAGAATGATGAGTTAATAAAAGAAGGGTTAAGTGGAGTACTCGGGCTTGATTCTTGTTCCTCGGAGTAGGTTGGCATTTGTAACTACAGATATGCTGCTCAAAGCCATCGCTGACTCCGCGATAACCGGGTGCAGGAACCCTAGAACCGCCAACGGGATACTTATCACGTTATAGAAGAACGCCCAGAATAGGTTCTGCCTGATCTTGTCGAAAGTTGCCTTGCTCAGGTTGATCGCTGTAACAAGCCCGGTCAAGTCACCCCTGACGAGGATGATATCACCTGACTCGATGGCAATGTCCGTGCCTGTACCTATAGCAACACCCACGTTCGCCTGCGCAAGCGCGGGTGCATCGTTAATGCCATCACCAACCATGGCAACCATACCATGCTTCTCCTGTGCCTCGATGACTACCTGCACCTTCTCGTCGGGCATCACCTCAGCGTAAACCTCGGAGATACCGACCTGTCCAGCAATTGCCTCGGCTGTCGCCTTGTTGTCACCTGTCAACATGATGGTTTTCAGCCCCATCATTTCAAGTTCTTTCAACGCGAGCACGCTGTCCTCCTTCAAGGTGTCCGCAACCGCGATAATCCCAGCGGGTTCACCGTCTACTCCAACCGCCATGACCGTCTTCGCCTCCATCTGGAGCCTGCTGAACTCGTCCGATAGCGGGAACGAGGAAAGAAGTGAAGGCTTACCGACGATTACCTCTGATTCACCGACCTTTCCAACAACGCCCTCGCCTCGAAGAGCCTTGAACTCGTCTGGCTGGGTTAGATCAATCCCACGCTCCATGGCGGTCCTGATTATCGCCCTCGCCAGAGGGTGCTCTGAACCCTGCTCAAGGCTTGCTGCATAGTAGAGGAGCTTCTCTTCTTCCATCCCGCTACTGATAATGTCCGTCACCTCGGGTTGACCCTTTGTTATTGTACCCGTCTTATCAAGGACCACGGCGTTGATCTCTTTCATTGTCTGGATCGCCTCGCCTCGCCTGATGAGTATGCCGTTCTTTGCGCCCATTCCTGTACCAACCATCAACGCTGTTGGTGTAGCCAATCCGAGGCTACATGGACAGGCTATAACGAGCACGGATATCATCGCTGAGATACCAAGCATCACCTGGGGGAGCGTGACGTCAACCCATGGTATGAAAGGCGCGCCCCAGTTAAGCACCGTGTTGAACGGTCCTGGCAATACTATCCAGGCAATTAATGTCAGGAAAGCTACACCGATTACTATCGGAACGAATATCGCGATGACATCATCCGCGAACTTTTGAATCGGTACCTTGGTACCTTGGGCTTCCTCAACCATCTTGATTATTTGGGCAAGGAACGTGTCCTTCCCGATCCTTGTCGCCTCGACGTGCAGCAAGCCTTCCTGGTTGACCGTTGCACCTATTACCTCGTCGCCTACGTCCTTGGAGACGGGCATTGACTCGCCGGTCGCCATAGACTCATCAACACTACTGTTCCCTCTGACAACTACGCCGTCCGTGGGTATCTTCTCACCGGGCTTGACAATCATAACGTTGCCGGTCTCCACCTGCTCAAGCGCGATCTCCTTCTCCTCGCCATCAACGAGGATGAAAGCTGATTTAGCCTCCATTTTAAGGAGCGCTCGTATCGCCTGGCTGCTCTGGCCCTTGGCTAAAGCCTCATAGTACCGTCCCGTTAGATGAAAGCTCAGGATCATCGTGCTGCTGCCCGCGTAGTTGAACAGAGGAGTGAAGAAGCTGGCTGGACCCGTGAACCATGCAATCACCGTGCCCATTGCGATGAGCAGGTCCATGTTCGCTGAACCGTGTTTGACGGAAGCGTAGGCAGACCTTATGGTTGGCCAGCCCACCCAGAAGATCGCTGGCGCGCTTAGGACGGTGACGCCTAGATTGAAAATAAAGTGGCTTGGCCAAGCGATACCGAAGAACATGTGGGGGATCATCCAGAGCATTATCGGTGCCGTGAACGCCCAGCTCATCAGCATCCTTCGCCGGACCTTGTCCAGCTCCTCCTGGTAGGTGTCAACCTCCTCCTCGTCGGACACATCATAGCCCTGGCTACGTACGGCTTCACGGAGGTCGATGATGCTAACCAGTTTCGGGTTGTACTTGACGTACGCCTTCTCGGTTGCTAGGCTAACAACAACCTCCTCGACGCCCTCAACCCTCTGCAACGCCTTTTCGACCGCAGCTACACACGCCGCACATGTCATCCCTGTTATACGAAGCGTAACCTCTCGGATCGAGTCATCCTCTGAAGGAAGTACGGGCTCATATTCCAGATCCCTTATGGTCTCACCAATCTCCTCTAGGCTGATCTTGTCAGGGTCGTACTCAACCACCGCCTTCTCGGTGCCGTAATTGACGTCAGCCTTAGCGACGCCCTCCTTTTTGAACAAGCCCTTGGATATGCTCAACGCGCACGTGGCACAATGCATGCCCTTGACGGGGATGACCAGTGTCTTGGTCTTCGCCTCGGCGTTATCGGTACTCACAAGTAAATACCGAAAACCGTCGTGTATAAACTATCACCGTTTATTATACACGGTTTCACTGTTTTCACTGAAATGACAAATATTGAACTAAAAGTCAATGGGATGACGTGCGGACACTGCGAGATGAGGGTCAAGAAAGCCCTGGAAGCCGTACCTGGCGTGGTCTCTGCTAAACCAGACCACAAGAAAGGTGTCGCGGTGGTTGAGCTAAGCGAGGACGTATCAAAGGATGTCCTGGTGAAGGCTGTGAACGACACGGAGCTATACACGGCGGAAGCTTAACCATTCTTTATCTGCTGCTCGATCAACGTTTTCAGCTGTGAACGTATCTCGTTCTGCATCTTCTTCGTCGCCTCGATGTTAGCACTATACTGCTTGCTCTTTTCCTCCCATATCTTCAGCTCGTCGGTGTTGTTCATCACCTGTTTGAGCTCAAGGAGCATGGGCGTGTTGACGGTGAACGAGTAGATGTGCCGGTACTTTGACTCTTCCTGCGGGAACTCCCTTGTGCAGTTGTTACACCTGTAAGCTGGTTTTACTTCAGCAAAAGTCTCTCCACAGCCACTGAGGCACCTGAAAGGCTCACCGTCCTCTCCCGTGTTCTTTACAAAGACCTTACCACTGCAGGTAGGGCATACGGGCCTGGTCTCGACGTCATCTGACTCGCATCTGGGGCATGAGACTTTGACTGCGACTGGTTTCTTGGTCAGAACCTTGTTGACCGTGAGTATGGTGAGTATTTTCTCGATCCTGCTGCCCTCGTTATCTATCTCGGGTAGCTCGGGCTCAAAGAAGAAGGTGGTCTTTGAACGCGGTTTTACCTCGGTCTCCTTGGAATCAACCAGTGCCCGGATGAACTCTTTGACCTCCTGGTTCCTCATGAGGTTCTGGCGTTTGAGCTTGTAGACCTCGCTCTTGGCTATCTCGGACTCGTAGTCTTGGATGTAAGCGATTATCTTCTCAGGGAGATGTTTGAAGTTCTCCTTGGACTTTATGATAAAGTCAACCGCGCCTAGCTTCATTGCGTTGATGGCTATCTCCGGGTCCTTCTGCTGGGTGACCATAATGATCGGTGTCGTCACGTCCAGCTCGGATAGCTTATGGAGAATACTAAGCCCGGTGTACTGGGCCAGATTGTAGTCCAGCATCAAAAGATCATAGTTCTTGGCGAGATACACGTTGAAGAACTCGGGCGCGGACTCCACGTGGTCCACGTCGATGTTTTTACCGGATTTCTTGATGAAGCGTTGAAGAATCTTGTAATGGTTGAGGTTGTCCTCTACCATCAATACATGGTATGTCCTGTCACTCAACGAAAACACCTCCGTTAGTATCCATTAACCGCTTCACCGATGGGGCATCAGAGATGTTTTGAATAAAAAGCATTATCAGGTGAGGATATGTATCAAGAATCGCTGTTAGAGGCACACTATCACCGGGTCTCGATGGCGATGTTTGATGTAACAGGGTCCGGTGTTATGTCCTTTGGTACAGTGAAAATGAATGTGCTTCCGTACCCTTCCTCGCTCTCGACCTGTATTGATCCACCCATTGACTCCACTATCTTCTTGCAGATGCTTAACCCGGCTCCTGTCCCGGGGTATTTCTGGGTGTGCTGGAGTCGCTGGAACAGCTTGAACAGATGCTCCTGCTCGTCCTCCGGGATACCAATCCCGTTGTCTCTTACATGGAAAGTGTACTTGTCTCCGCCCACATCACAGCTTATATCAACCCTAGGCGGGTTGGCCTCGTTAAACTTCAACCCATTACCGACAAGGTTCTGGATTACCTGCTTGAGCCATGTCCTCTGGGTCACGATCTCGGGTAGATCATCGGCCTTGACGATGGCGTGCTTCATCTCGATCTGGGGCTCAAGGTCTACTAGTACCTCATCTAATACCTCCTTGACGTCCACCTTGGTGTACTCGGTGTCGATCCTGCCCACCCTTGAGAGGGTTAACAGGTTGTCGATGAGGTCCCTCATCCGGTTTGACGCGTTGATTATGTCCTCGATATACTCCTGACCGGTCTCGTCAATCTGCTCGATGTAATCTTCTAGGAGGAAACTGCTAAAGCTCTCGATGGTCATCAACGGTGCCTTAAGGTCGTGGCTGACGATGTGTGTGAAATCGTTGAGGTCCTTGTTCACTTTCTCAAGCTCTTCCAGGCTTGTGTAGAGGGTTGATTCAATTTTTTTTCGCCACGTGATATCGTTGAGTGCGCTGACCACGAGTCTTACCTCGTCTTCGACGATGATAGGTGTCCAGCTGTGGGTTACCCAGTGAGTCTCCCCGCTTTTAGATACCGTCCTGTACTCCTTGATCTGCCCCTTTACTCCTTCCATGCTGCCCTTGTAGAACTCGCCGATGATCTCGATATCATCTGGGTGCACAAAGTCACCCCACATCCTTCCAGATAGATTCTTTGAAATATGTTCAAGGGCATCCCTGCTAGAAGGCGAGATATAGTTGATGGTTCCCTCCGGTGTTGTGAGCATGACGACGTCCTGAACGTTCTCGACGATGCTCCTGAACTGCTGCTCTGATGCGCTGATGGTCTCAAGTTGACGTACGCGGATGATGGCTTGCCCCACTAGTAAGGAAATGGCATCCAGGATAGGGTAGTCGTTCTTGTTGAAGGGGCGGTCCTGGTGGATTGACACGACTCCGTGGGTTTGCTCCATCTTTAACGGAACGTAGAGGCACCAGTTTTCTTCCTCGTTGAACTGCTTGATACCACCTGTTTTTACTACGATGTCGAGAAGTTCACGGTCCGGTAAAGGTGAATCTACCCTGTGGACGATCTGACGTACACTGTTATCCACAAGGGTGAAGCACCCATTATCGTACCCGAGAACCTCTTTCATGATAGCCAACGTGGTGACCGCGATGGACTCCATGGTGTTAGCTGAGCTGATGAGGTGAAGATTGCTCCTGACTCCTTCCAGACGTTTCTGGTATCTTGACGCGTCCCTGCTGCGCCTGTAGGTGTCTGCGTGGCTCTTGATCCTCCTCGCAAGCAACTGGTAGTGGCTTGAGTCGGGTTCCTTCCTGACGTAGTCATCAACCCCCGCGTTGAACGACGCCTCAGCGACAACCTCACTACCCCTGCCCGTGTAGATGATGTAAGGCACATCGTTTTGTTCCTTCACCTGTTGGCAGAGGTCCATGCCGTTCATCTCCGGCATTACATAGTCGGAGACTATACAGTCAATGGTGTCATCAATCATCTCCAGTAGCTCATCGGGATGGTTTACGGACACTACTTCCAGTGACGGGTCAGCCTCCTCGATGAATGTCTTGGCGAAGAACAGCTGCTCGTTCTCGTCATCGATGTGCAAGACTCGGTACTTGTCACTAGGGGGCACGGCTGTGAACGTCAAGATGGTAGCTGGTCATGTTGAGCGTATAAATCAGTTATAGAATCGTTTTCCATCTCATGGAAAAGTTATAGCCGGAAACCCCCACGGTTAACTATGACTGATTCTAAGGAAGCCGAGGCTCTTTTCGCGCTCGCCAAGGAAAGATACGGGGATTGCCTATCAGATGAGCAGCTGGAAGAGGTAAAGAAGAGTATTGGTACGAATCTTGAGACCGTGAATAAGCTGTGGGATGTGGAATTGGAGAATGTCGATGAGCCGTATAACGTGTTCAAGCCTTACAGGAGGAAGGAGTAGTGGCGATATACAAGACCATACGGGAGCTTTCAGAGGGAATCAAAACAGGAGATCAGTCACCCATTGAGCTGACCGAGACCTTCCTTGAACGACTGGAGACTCATGGCCCTACCTTGAATGCAATTGTTACAGTCACATATGACAGGGCTAGGAAACAGGCGAAGATATTGGAAAAGGAGGCGCAGGAGGGGATAATCAGAAGCCCTTTACATGGTATACCTTGGGGTGGGAAGGACCTTCTAGCCACATCTGGAGGCATTCCAACAAGTTGGGGTGCTCACCCCCTCAGGAATCAGCAGTTTGACTATGACGCGACCGTAGTATCAAAACTCGACGCGGCAGGGGCTATCCTCGGCGCTAAGCTAGCGATGATCGAGTTAGCAGGGGGGATGGGTTACAAACAGCCAAACGCAAGCTTTACAGGCCCCTGCGCGACGCCTTGGAGCCTCAAACACTGGAGCGGAGGGTCAAGCAGCGGATCAGGGTCAGCCGTATCAGCCGGTCTAGTACCATTCGCGATAGGCTCCGAGACATGGGGAAGCATACTCAGCCCATCCAACAACTGTGGGATATCTGGGCTGCGCCCAACCTATGGGAGGGTAAGCAGATATGGTGCAATGGCTTTGAGCTGGACCTTGGACAAGCTAGGACCGATGTGTCTATCAGCGGATGACTGTGGGCTAGTACTTGAGGCAATATCAGGGTATGACCCCAATGACCCGAGCACCGAAAACGAGCCATGGAAGTATACTCCTACAGAAAAAGAGTGGAAGATCGCAATACCAAAGGATATTCTTGAAGGAAAAATCGACCCAGTAGCCAAGAATTTCGCGGCATCAGTCAAGGTGCTAGAAAAGTTCGCCACGATAGAGGAGATCGAGTTCCCAGAGTTCCCGTATGGAGAGGTGACTAGGACAATACTCAACGGAGAGGCGGCGGCAGCGTTTGACGAGTTCACCGAGAAAGGGCTGGCAGCCGAGTTGACGGCGCCTGAAGATAGGCATGGACCTTACGCGCGGTCATTGACGCTGGCAAAGGATTTCCTGAGGGCGTTGAGGCTCCGGAAGCAGATGTGCAGGATAGCCGAGGACGTGATGGCGGAGTACGACGCTGTAATCGCTCCGACTAGTGGGACAACTGCCCATCCCATCGACAAACCCTTCCCTGTAAAGAGACCCTGGGCTCACAAGGATGTAATGGGTTCCATCGGTAACGGCGCTGGTCTACCATCCCAGAGTGTACACAACGGTTTCTCAGATGAAGGATTACCTACGGGCATCCAGTTCATGGGCAGGGCTTATGATGAGAACAAAGTCATCAGTATAGCCAAAATGTACCAAGAAAGAACTGACTGGCATCTCAGGCACCCTGAGATGTTCAAGCCCTAGCCTTATTCTTCTCTAATAACTACGGTATCGGACAGGTAGTTGAACAGCCTCTGGTTCTTCTCCTTGTAGAAGAAGAAGCCTATGATGAAATCAAGCGGTAGCAGGAACACCTTGCCGAATGACTCGATAGCCGCATCAACCAGGGATAAGGGGGCTCCACCAATCTTCGTGATTCTTAGGTTCATGACCTTCTTTCCAATGCTCTGGCCGTAATACTGGTCCATGAACATGTAATAGAGGAACTGCAGGACGTTGTCGATACCGAACTTGATGTTTACTCCTCCAATTACCCTGTAGCCAGGTAGGTTCAACACGGCTAGTATGACGCCTAGAACCAGTCCGTCGATGACTAGGGCTATGAAACGCTGGGTCCATGTCGCCAGCTCGATATAGTCTTGACCCATCCCGACTCCTGTACGTTCACCGCACTTTGCACAGTACACGTCACCTGGCTCAATCTGTGAGCCACACTTGTCGCAGTACTGTGAGTCTTCTTCTGTCTCCTCGACTATCTCGTCTTCTACTGGGGTGATGTCGCGTTCCTCATCTGACAACGTGCTTCAATCCTAAGCTACCGGTTTGAAATATATAGTTATACCAGAATTTGACCAAAATCTAGACCCGGTGGCTGAGTTTACACCCCGCTCGTTTACTAGAATTTGTAAGAAACCATAAATATTCACTTAAACTCAACTCCAATCTATGAGTGAACAACCAAGCCTCAAGATAACGGTCCTCAAACGGTTCGCCCCTGAAGAGGTATTCACTAAGAAACCCATCGGGTACGACACCCTGACAAGGTGTGACAGGTTCACCGATGGGCAGGAGTTCAAGGTTAACCAGAGCCTACGCATGCCTGAGGGCTTCTGCAGCTGGGCGTGGGACGACCTATACAAAGTGGTGCTAACTTTGAGTGCAGGAGGGGAGTTCCCATGGTACACCGAAAAAGGAGCCGCAGTGGGGTGCTGCAGTGATGGGTTAAGACCCGTGGTGTTCAGGTTAGAAAGAACCGAACTATAGGGAGATCTCGGCGGACTTTTTGCCTGTCATGTGCTCGATCTCGATGTACCCCACGATGGTTGTAGGTATACCCGAGCTAGTACTAAACCTTTCACGGTTCTCCATGTTGGGCTCAAGCTGATCAATCATCACCTTGAAAGCATGCTTTTTCTCTTCCTCGTCCTCGATGAAGTGAGCCTTGCCCTTGAACATCACCGAGACATACAGGTGGCTGCACTCGCCCTTGTGGTAGCCGTGATCGTGAAGAGCTTGCCCCCAGACGTTTGGGTTCTTCCTGAGAACGTCCAGCTTCTTACCCTCATTCGCCATGTGGATGTATATCCTGTTCTTCTCCTCGTCGTAACCATGACTTAGAGAGACTAGGTAAGGCTCATCCCCGTTAATCATCGATAAGGTGACAAAGCTGGTATTTCTGAGAACCTTCCTCATCAACGCCTCATCCGTGATCTCAATGTCCTTTCTTCTAACGTGATAACGCATGGATACATCAAGGGAGTCCAAACTATAAAAACGGGGCAGGGCTGCTCTGTAAAAGTTAAAAACAGAGGGGACAAGGCATGGATATGGCTCCGACCCCGCTGATAATCGATTACCTAAGAACACTGATCTCGGTCGCGATGCTGGGGTACGCCGCATACAAGGACCTGAAGACCCGGGAAATATACGACATGGTTTGGGTTGTACCCGGCGCAGTTGGACTGATCCTCGGAGTCTACGAGGTCTTAAACGGCTACCTCACCGTAACGCAGATGCTCATATCCATCGGGTTCATGGTTATCCTATCAGGGGTTCTCTGGTTCTTCCAGCTTTTCGGTGAGGCGGACTTGATAGCATTTGTTACGCTGGCGATTATACACCCCAGAACCCCTCAATACGGGTTCATCGGGTATACACCGCTGCTTTTCAGCTTCACATTGGTCGCGAACTCAGCATTGTCCGGGCTTTTCACGGCACTGTACTCGCTTATCTACAACCTTCAGGTTGCCAGCGATGGCATGGACCCATTCGAGAGGCATCAGGATGTATCCAGCCTAGTTAAGGCGGGGATAATGTTCACAGGACAATACGCTGAGGTTGAGAAGATTCGGGGTCCACCCTTCGAGTACCCCTTGGAGGTTCGGGGAGAATTAGTAATCAAGCCGGATATCTGGGATGATGAAAAGGCGAAGAAGGAGATCAGGCTGCTCCGCGAGAAGGGGTACACGAGGATATGGGTCTCGGCGACCCTGCCCTACATCGTAAACCTGCTCATAGGGTACCTTGCATCGGTGTTTTACGGGGATATCCTGTTCTCACTGATGTCATACCTGACGGGTTAATCCCGTCGCAGTATCACGCCAGGTCGGGAACCGTTATGCACACCATGCTCAACGACAACTTCTCCGTTGACCAGAACGTAGGGTATACCCTTTGGGTAAGTTGTAGTCAGTTCAGCGTGCCCGGTGTGGTCAAGATTCTCAAGGTCCATGAGCACTATGTCTGCGTGTCCTCCGGGCATCAGTGTTCCCCTGTCCTTCAGCCTGTACGTCTTGGCTGGGATGGTTGATGTCTTCTGAACCGCCTCCTCGATTGTCAGGAAGTCGCTGTCCCTGACGTACCGCATGAAGAACTTGGGGTACCCGCTGAACGTGTCAGGTAGTGGGGTTGCGTATGGCGGATACCTCCGCATCACGTCCACATCATCCATGATTCCTACATCCAGACCAGCCGTGCCTAGTGGGTGTTTGAAGAACTCCTTCATCTGGGCCTCTATTCCTCGGTAATCCGTGTGCGCCCCCATGCTGTCAATATCCATGATTATTAGATCACACAAGGTGTTCCAAGAGTCCTTGCCGTGTATCTTTGACGCCTCATCCAGTGTGACGCCGGCGAACCTGTCATCCTTGTGGGTGACAATCTTGAAGTTCTCAGCCCAGTGAGGGTTGACGCAGGGGTTGATGACCAGCCTCTGAAACAGCATGCCTGACTCGATCTCGTCCCACGCCTTTTGCCTGAACTCGTCCACCTTAAGCCACTCGGCTAGCTTCTCCCGGCTGCCAAGTATCCTGAGCCACTGGGTGAAGTGAAGACTACTGAGGTACGGGAAGGGCTCCCAGCACTCCCATGGGATAACATCAAAGTTGACATCGATACCCTCTTCCAGAGCCTCATCGATTGGCTTCAAGGTCTCCTTTCCGATGGCTCTACCGATCTCCGGTGTCATGGGTGGTACTGTGTGCCATCCCGGGGCGAGGTGGGCAATGTTTAGACGTACGCCAGTAACCCTAGCAGTGTCCAAAGCCTCGTTGATTCCCTCGATGGGCTCCGCGCTGTACGAGCCCATCTTGACGTCCCTTCGCCTACCCGTCCTCCTCCAGTGGGGCACATATATGCCATCATACTCTTTGAGAACGGAAACACACTGGTTCATCTCGTCAGAGTTGGCGAATACGTCAGGGTCATAGTCCATCCCGGAGGATAAGCCCCTGCAACCCTCGATCATGCCCTGATGGATTAGCTCTTTCATGGAGTCCACCTCAGCCTGAGTTGCTTCACGTTTGTAGTCCTCGCCCATAACGTGGAACCTGACGGTTCCGTGACCGATCAATGGGACATAGTTGATGCTTATTCCCTTTCCCTCGATGAGCTCAAAGTAATCACCCATGGTTCGGTAGTCAATGGTCCAACCGTACTTTTCTTTCATCATCTCGTTGACCTCCTCAAGTGGGAGAAGGCTTGGACCGTGGTAGATGTAGGGATGCCTGTCGTACACCTCGTCGGCTAGCACGCCCGGAGCTCTAACATACTCGTTCAAGGGCGCTGGGCTACCACCGCACTGACCGGCTACAACTGTGGTGCACCCCTGCATGATCGCGCTCTCGCAGTTCGGGTACCACGCAAAACCCCAGTCACCGTGGCTGTGGGGGTCGATAAAACCCGGTACAGCGTAGAGACCGGAAGCATCTATTACCCTCTCCGCGTCTCCATCAACTTTCCCGGTATCGAGAATCCGTCCATACTTGACGCCTAGGTCACCGAAGTACTCCTTGTTCACCCCATCGACAATCCGGGCGTTCTTGATAAGCACATCATAATCAGCCAATTCAATCACTTGTTAGGAGCATGATAATCATAAAAATGTGACAGCAAGAAAACTCTATACGTTGATGTATCAACGATAACCTAACGGCGAATCCTGGTGAAGAAAAAACCCTTGGAGCCCTCTGAGGGACTCGCCGCTTAATCCTGATGGGCTACAAGCCTCATAGTGCAGTGCTCATCCTTTTTGGCGTAGCACTGGCTTGAGAAGAACCGGTAATCCATGTTCGTCAGCTCCTTAATTACACCCGAGATATAGCCTCTCAGGAAGAAGCACTGAGGTGAGTGAATATTAAGGCATCTCGGTTTAAACACGTTGTTTTTGAGAATAACTCCGATGGTGCCCTCATGGGGATTGAACTCGTCTACCTCCATGTTTGCCCATCCATCTTTACTTGCCTCGTTGATGACATGGGAGAACAGGTCCTGAAGTTCCATTTCATCGCTCTCGTATCCGTTCAGTACTGTCTGGCTGTAATGAACCCCGAAATCTCTACCGATCTGGAAGATAATGGACTCCCCAGCAGAGCCGAAATGATTAACCAAGCTTTCAAGTATCTTCAGGAAGCTTGGGAACTTGAATGTGATAGTGTCAGGAAGTACGGCGTTATTCTCATTCACGTTTTAGTCCCCACAGTCCTCTTCGGGGTACATCTTTCTCGGATTTGTCTAGGATCGCGTCTATCAGAGACTCCCAGCCTTCATCCTGAACCCGCAAGACGAGGATATCATACACTTTACTTAAGTTTAGCAGTTCATCGTTCTCGCTAAAATCAAGAAGAACTGCCTCCCTTCCGGGCAGGTCAAGTTTCTTGCCCAAGAGCTCAACAAGTTTGCTAGTGTCTCCGAGACTATAATCAAATAGAATGGTCAAGTCCTCTTTTTCTGCTAAAAGGTCGAACTCGTGGGTGCTGCCAGAGACCCCCCTCTGCTGGACCTCGTGTGATACATCAAACCCTTTTGATTCAAGGTAAATATAGACAGGCTCCAACTTTCTCTCTATCTCAACATCCTCTGCAAGGAGATCCAGTGCGCTCTCAGTAAGCGTGTAAGCGTAAAGTGGAACGTACCGTGCTGTCTTGTAATCAAACATAGAGCTACAGTCAGGACAGAAATGGATCACCAGTGGACGCTCGAACTTGTGGCCTCCCTTGAGGCACTCATAGCTGGACCCGACCTCTCTCAGAGTGGGATCAAATGTGGAGTGATCGTGGGCTTTACCGAGATCATTTTCACATTGGGGACACACCATTCGATCGCCTCGCTGAAATGATTCCTTCTCTCCCTGGAACCCATCAGTTGTGTGCTGAAAGAGCGAGACCCTCCGCACAAAGATGCTCTTGTCAACGGGGCACATGTACTTTGAGTAGACATGAGGTGAGTCGCATGATGGACAGAATATAGCCCGGTCACTGTCCTCTTCTTCAAGTAAGCCTTTCTGGGAGAGTGATTTTAACAGGAACAGTATCTGGTTCCACGCGAAATCCCCGGGGTCAAGCCCCTTGTAGATTATACCCGCTGGAGTAACCTTTGGCTCAAGCCTCTTGAGTCGGCTCTCGTGGATGTGTCGAAGAAACCTTTTTTCCTCGACAGTTACGGGTGCTCCTGACATTATTCTCACCTAAATAGTCCTGAATTAAAAAAGAAGATGGTGACTAAAAGGAGTACACTCGCATAGGAAAGCCCCTTGGATAGTTTCCCGTGTTTTATTTTACCTCCAAGCAGTCCACCCACGACGGCTTCCATTACAGATGCCCAGAACAGTATTGCCCAATAATACTCGGTGTTGAATGTTGCAGAGACAAGGTTGGTTGCCTGTATATTCGGATCCGATGCTATATCTGCGAGGGGCATCAGAAACCTAGTCTGGAGTACCCAGCTAATGATTAGGAAAACAAAGTTGCCGAGGTACACGATATAGAGGTAGGGGTTGGTCAATCCTTCCCTGTCGCTTTTGTGTTTAGATAGTATTGAGAATATCTCGTGGCTTGCCTCCAATATCTCCGTGATTACACCACCTGTGGAGTATGCCTCGATAAGCACCAGAGCAAGCCTCTTTGCTTGCGGAACTACGAGTTGCTCTCCAAACCATAACAGCGAACTCTCTACGTCGGAAGTGACGTTGATCCGATTCATGGTTTGCCTCAATGGTTTTGTTATCGGCCCATAATCTCTCGTCGAAGCGGTTTCGAGAGCGAACATCAATGGGACACCGGACTGAACCTCGTTTGTCAGATCTCTCAGGAATAAAGGCAGGTTCTCCTCCACCTGGTCTAGGTACCTGCTGTTAATCCATTCGATGAGTGCAGGGGCACCTATTGTTATAAGGAAGCTCAAAGCGAGCCCAGTGTTCATCCTTCGGTCGGTGGGAATCCAGAATGGCGGGCTTGGGAGGTAGTTTCCAGTGAGAAGAATCGCAAAAAAAAGTACAATACCTACGCCCATGCTGGCGTACTGAACTATTTGCCGGTTTTTCTCGTCAAAGTACATCAGTCAACCGTCACCTGCATGTCTACTAGAATCATAAGAACCGCAGAGATGATTGGTATTCCACCAAAAACCACCAAGTTAAGAGAGTTCACCCCCGCGCCACCGGACATCTCTGCGCTAGTAAAGCTGAACGTGGTCAACAGTATGATCATCAAAAGTGGAGCGATCACTAGAACGGTGACGTATATCTCGCTAAGAAAACCGATGTTATTTAGGAGTGCAAGGTTCTCCTCCTCTTTTTTCTGGATGAGTAACTCGGACTCGTACTCAAACATCTTATCGAGGTCGCCGCTTGTCTGAGTCGCGGTCACGACCCCGTCAATAAACTGTGTGAACCTCTCCGATGGGCTTCTCTCACTGATATCTTGAAGCGATTCCTGAGGGTTTAACCCGAAGACCTTGATGTTCACCAGAAACTTGTTGAGAAGCGAGCCAATGTGCTTGCTGGGCTCCGTTTCTGCAACCCTCTCGATTATCCGCTCAACGGATAACCCGCCTTTTGATAGTAGCAGCATGAAGGTCACTGAGTTGAGAAGATTGTGGTCAATGTCAGATACTGCAAGGTCCTTAGTATATAATGGATACCAGAGAATTAGGAACCCGATGATTGCTGTGGCTGCGATAGATAACGCAAATGTGCTGGGTATGACTTTTGGTCCCTGCACGCGGAAAAGATAATGGAATCCTGTGATAACGAAATAGAATAGGATAAACCCCGAGAATAAAACGAGTCTGGCCGTCACCAAATACTGGTCGAGTGGCATCTTGATGCCGCTTTTACGGTACAGTTCATTGAACTCCGACCAGAATTCCTGCATCATGCTGAGACTTCAAACCTCGCTCGGGTCAATACTTCCTCAGGATTAGTGTAGTAGTTGTGAACAACCTCAGCGACTTGATCATATGTGTTCAGGTTCTCTTTAACCATCCACTCAAGGACAAGAGTGCGTCGCTGCATCTCCTCCTCAAGAACCCACTCCTGAACGTGTCTGAGATTGGATATCTGCTTGAAAACAGGCTCACCTCTACCCGCAGATTCTAGGAACCTGTATGTATCATCAACCGAGTCCCATCTGAACCTGTGCTCGATCTGGACTTGGTCATTAGGGCTTAAGCCTATGATCTCTGTGACGGTGTCTGCCCTCCTCACTACATTGCCTGCGATCTTTACCCTCCTGATCTGGAGCAGGACATTCATCAATGGAACCATCATCGCTGGGATGTCCATGGGCCTGCTCAGAAGCCTCTTGATCGCATAATCGACGCTGTCGCTGTGAATCGTGCAGAGTCCTCCATGGCCGGTGGCGATAGCTTGGAAGAGGGTATAAGCCTCCTCTCCCCTGATCTCCCCGACGATAATATAATCAGGTCTCTGCCTGAGGGATGATTTCAGAAGGTCGAAGAGGGTGATCTCCGTGACACCCGGCTGGTAGCTGGGGCGTGGAATCATGGGTATCCAGTTCTCGTGGAGCCTGAGCTCCCTTACCTCCTCGATGGTAACGACTTTCATCTCTGGTCTAATGAACATGCTAAGAGAGTTGAGGAGAGTGGTCTTGCCTGAGGCTGTTGCTCCACATATCATCACGCTTCTACCATTCTCTACGAGAATCCAAAGATACGCTGCTATCTCCGCTGAAACAGTTCCGTACTTTATCAGATCCACGATGGTAAAGGGGTTCTCCCTAAACTTTCTGATTGTGAAAGTGTCACCCCGTTTTGATATCTCTTCTAGGGTGAGTTGAACCCTGAATCCCTCCGGCAGTGTGCCCTGCATGATGGGGTGACTAATGCTGATCTGTCGTCCAGACCTGTAGGCGAGCCTAATTACTGTTTTATCGAGCTCGTCTTCAGTCTCATACATGATGTTTGTTGGGATGGACTCGTATTGACGGTGCCATACATAGATGGGTGTTCGAACCCCGTTGCACGAGATGTCCTCGATGTTTTCATCTCTGATGAGGAGATCGATCTTGCCGTAGCCCAAAAAATCGCGTTTCAGGTAGTAGATGAACTTGTCCTCTGACTCTTCCGGTATTTCCCGTTGGAACCTCTTGAATAACAGCTGTATTTGCTCTCTGAGGTACTCTTCCATCTTCTCTGAGTCACGGAGGACATCTAAGGAGACATCCATCCGGTCGACAAGACGCATTTTTATCCTGTCAAGAAGACCTTGCTCCTCCTCGGATAGAGTGGGCTCTACGGTATGGTACTTTAAGGTGCCTTTATCTTCGTTTATCTCGATGCCCACGTACCCGAAAGGCTGGTTCACCGGGTAGAAATCCCTGAACGCCATGCTTGCTGATTCAATATTTGCCGCCATCACTCCGCCTCCCAATTATCAACTCGTGAAACACCGTTACTGCTGACGATGTTCAAAGTGTATGACTCCCCCCCTGTAATAGTGATGGGAGAGGTAAAGACTATTCGCCTGATCTTGTCTGTGCGTATTTCCTCGTACCTACCGGAGGTGTATGTCTGGACACGCTTTCCGTCGACGTAAACATCGTCGATGGAGATATCATCAATACCGTAATTGTAGACCGCTACATCAATCACATCACCAGCTCCGCTCCAGTAAACTGCTGATATCCTGAACCGCTCCTCCGCCTGGTTCGTTGCCAACACATTGTCGCTTATTACAGTGGTCTGTTGTTCTTGGAAAAATCCTGCACTATAAGCGAACAGCAGACTGCCTACAACGCTGACGATGAGAATCAATATAATAGTAGAAATAATCTCGCTAACGCCACGCCTTTTCACAAGCATCCTGGCATCAACAAGAATAAAGAATTAGTCAGCCCTTACGCTGAACACTAGCTGAGTGTTATCGACGGCGACAATTCGAACCGCATAGGTTGTACCTGAGACACCGGTATTTCCAATTTCAACTGTGGCAACAGTATTTTGACCAATAGATGTTGCAGTCCCTAGGTCAACATCGTCTACATATACAGATGTATCAGCTACCAGGTCTCCGTCAACGTACACTGAGTCAATGACTACAGAGCTTGATCCAACGTTACGAATGTATGCTTTAATGTATGTAGCATTTGCACTCGATTCATCCAAGCTGAGTGTACCCATCTCACCTTCTCCGCCGAGTCTACCAAACCATCCCATAGTGTAACCGTAGATAAGTATCCCACCGGCTATTACTACAACAATTAGTAGCAACACTGAGATGTAGGTTGAAACTCCTTTTCTTTCCATTCTTAAAAGCACCCTGTTTTATGGTGAAAAACATTGTTATTAAATGTTATTTAAGAAATGGTAACATAATCCAGATTACTAATACTAATTAGTCATTTTTCCAATCAAAACAACCTATTTGAAAAAAAAATAATTCGATGTTTGCACAAAATATCAAGATCACACACCATATTCCAGCCATTATTCAGTAATGACTAAAAGGTAAAGTTACATGAAATTGAATACATTAGAATTTTTTCGCCTTATCCCCAGTGGTTGGTTCAAAACATGGTGCGGGGGGTGGGACTCGAACCCACGGAGGACTAGTCCATCAGGACCTGAACCTGACCCCTTTGGCCACTCGGGAACCCCCGCATGGAGAAAAATGGTTAATGTGAGACGGTTTTTAAGTATTCCGTGTACGCCGCAGCGTCCATCAGATTGGCAAGATCAGCCTCAAGGTTGCTTGGTTCGATCTTCGCGATCCAGCCTTCACCGTAGGGATCCGAGTTAATCTTGTCCGGGCTATCGAGGAGCTCCTCGTTAACCGCAACTACCTTACCGCTCACCGGGCAATAGAAATCGCTCACCGCCTTGACGGACTCCACCGCGCCAGCCGCGGAGCCCTGCTCAACCTCTGCCTCCATCTCTGGAAGCTCAACGTAAACGATCTCGTGGAGCTGCGACTGCGCATAGTCGTCGACGCCGACGAGAACCATCCCGTCGTCCGTCTTCTTCGCCCACTCGTGCTCCTTGGTGTAGTAAACACCTTCATCAATGTTGTATTCGTCGGCCAAATCTATTCCCTCTTCCAACCGTATACGGAATCATCATAGAAGGGTCTGTGCTTAACTACTTTTCCCTTCAGGTTCCTCTTACGTACTTGGACATAAAGCTCTGTTCCTTTCTTCTTGTACTCCGGGGGAACGAAGCCCATCGCGATGCCAACGCCAAGGGTGGGGCTGTGACCACCACTTGTGACAACTCCGATCTCCTCTTCCTCTGCGTTTAGGATTGGATAGCCATGCCTCGGGATACCCCTGTCCTCCATCATGATGCCAATTAGAGTCTTCTTGATACCCTCATCCTTCATCTTCTGAATAGCACGCTGACCCACGAAGTACCCGGGCTTCTTGAGTTTAACAGTCCACCTTAGTCCAGCCTCAAGGGGATTGATGCTCTCATCGATATCGTTGCCATACAGCCACAGACCAGCCTCCAGCCTGAGACTGTCTCTCGCGCCCAAGCCACAAGGGGTGGCACCCGCACCAACTAGGGCGTTCCATATCTTGAGCGCCTTCTCTGGGTTGTCAAGGGGGCAGTCCGGGACATAGATCTCAAAACCGTCTTCCCCGGTGTATCCTGTCCTTGCGGCCATGACCTCAAGGTCGCTGATAGTCAGGTCAGCCAAGTAGAACCTCTTTACCTCGCCAAGGTCCTCCTTGGTGATCTTCTGCATGACCTCCTGAGCCTTAGGTCCTTGAACCGCGATCATCGCATATGTGTTGCTCACGTCCTCCAGCTTGACATCAAAGTCCTTGCTGT
The DNA here is from genome assembly GCA_964589605.1 of uncultured Candidatus Bathyarchaeia archaeon. Classification (GTDB taxonomy): domain Archaea; phylum Thermoproteota; class Bathyarchaeia; order TCS64; family TCS64; genus RBG-16-57-9. The sequence goes on from CAZPRN010000008.1 coordinate 152,704, forward strand.
TCTTCTTGAGCCACTTGAAGTCCTTCTCCCTGTTACCCGCGTTGTAGACAATCCAATACTTCTCGTCGCTGACCTTATACAAGATCAAGTCGTCAACGATACCACCGGTCGGCTTACACATAACAGTGTAAAGCCCACCCTTCTCCTCTAGCTTGGAGACATTGTTAGTAACAATATAGTTTAGGAACCTCTCAACATCGGGACCAGTCGCCCAGGTCCTGCCCATGTGACACGTATCGAAGATACCGCATGAATCGCGAACAGCGTTGTGCTCGCTCTGGATGCCATCGTACCATACAGGCATCGCGTAACCACCGAAATCAATAACGTTTCCATGCTCCGCGTGGTACTCGTATAGGTGAGT
>CAZPRN010000009.1:0-129544 GCA_964589605.1 uncultured Candidatus Bathyarchaeia archaeon
AGTGGATTGCTCTTCACCCTGAGTTGAAGTATTTAAATTTGGATAATCGGAGTGGTGCTTTTGCGTATATTATTACTAGGTTAGGCACTCAAGAAGGGTTGATAGAAGAATTGAAAGTTGAGTTAAGAGCTGAATCCTAGCCTTCTTTCAGTTCTCTTAGTATCTGCTTCTTCAATTCATCAATATTGGTACGGTTTGATTTCAATTCCTCAAGCTCAGCCTTCATGGATTCAAGTTCATTATGCTGCTTTACGCCTAGTTTATTGTTTAAGATGAATTGACATGATGGGCATTGAATCCAATCAGGATCGATGGGTTTATCGCAGTTTGGGCACCTGGCAAGCTCAATAATTGGGGTGCTTTCCTTAGTCTCTTGCTCAACTTCTATACCTCCCGCTTCGAGTACCGCGTTAACGTGACCAGCTCCGCTTAGGTGAATGTACCTGTTCGGCATATTGCTGGCTGGAGTCCATCCCGCGAATGATCTTAGTTGAGTGTCACCTAGGCCGTCCTCTGCAAGCTCAGTTAATCGGGTGTGTCTTAGCTGGTGTGGGTGTAGTCGTCTTATTCCGGCTCTGTCACATAGTAGGTGAAGCCCGGTGTTGAAACTACCTGGGCTCATAGGCTGTACGCCTCCCTTATGGGTGGTCACGAAAAGGGCTTGGTTCTCGTTCTCACGGTCTGGGTGGATCTGGAGCCACGCACGAAGATATGGAACACTCGCAATTATCGGGATTCTACGTGTTCCTGTTTTTCCCTCAATTAGCACGGTCCAATACTGCTCATGTAGATGAATATCCTTGAGGCGTATGCTGAATATCTCCGCTTTTCTGCACCCGGTTTCATACGTGAGACTCAACAATGCTTTCATTCGTTGACTTCGCGCGATCTTCATTAAGGTTTGAAATTCATGTGGAGTAACCAGCATATCGCGTAGGTTCTCGGTTTGTTTGGCTCGTTTACGAAGGTCCTTGAATGGGATAACGTCGAATAAATCGGCGGCCTCTGCTTTCGCTTTTCGGGAGCTTAACCCTGTCTGCTCCAATACGTAGGCGTACATAATTCGACAAAGCGCACCGTATTTCTCGATTGTCACGGGGCTTAGGTTTATTGCGGCTTCTTTATACCAGGTAAACAGTGAATCCTTGGATAGTTCAGTAATTGGAATGTTCGTGTACCTGTCCCAGCTTAACAAGGCCTTTTGATAAACTCCCTCTGTGTTTTCCCCAAGTACCCTGAAACTCAAATAATCCTCAAGAAACTGCTCGTTCTCCCCCAACATAGCTTAACCTAGTACCTTACATTATTAGCTTTTTCCATGAAAGAATGTTACATATCTTAATTACATGTGATTAGAATAAAGTGATGAATTATGATGAATATAGGAAGCTCACTATCTCTGAGAGCAGCGCGGACTCCCTTCCATCCTGGATTCCCAGCCAGTGGTTCATCCCGTTCATCTGCTTTACGTTGATGTTCTCGTTCAAACTCCTTGCCCAGATGACATCATCCAGCGAGATCATGCCCTTCTCGGCCTGCAGTACCAATGTTGGGCACTGAAGAGAGGAAAGAATCTTCTCAGCATCGTACCCTTTGAAGTACCTGTCGAGCCGTCCATCCACCCAGTCAGCGTAAATCTCAGGATCCACTAGGCTAAACTTGAGGGCTTTCGCCTCGATGTACTCGATTGATCGGTCAGTATATCGTTCAGTGAATATCTCCACTAGCTCCCCGATGGGCTTACCAGCAAGATCCATGAACCTCCTGTTCCCAGCCTTCTCATCCTCGGACTTTCCCTCCTCGATGTACGAATCGATGTCAAGGGCGCTATCCCCCACGATCAACGATTTGACAAGGTCAGGTCTCTTTGATGCAACCCAGAGCCCTATCCAGCCACCGTTGCTATGACCGAATACATGGCACGGTTCCCCGATAACCTCCTCGATGAACCCGATGGTGTCCTCAAGGCTGTGAACCACCTCGTATTTTCCGGGTGCCCTGTCTGATCCACCTCTACCTCTTGTGTCCAGGGCGTAGAAACGTGTCTTGGATGCCAGCTCGGGTATGATTGACGAGTAGCTCTGCCACCTGTCCTCGTAGGCTGGTAGAAGTAGGAATGGTGCTCCTTTGTCCGGTCCTTCCACGTAGTTGAGCCTGACCCCGTCCCGCGTGAAGACGTTTTCACTGAGCATAATGATATCTTGGCATGTTATCCGTATATCATCTTTGATTAAACTGAAAAGCAAGTTAGGTTAATTTGACTACGTGGATATCAAAGCCGTCATCCTTGATTTTGGTGGAACCCTCAGCAACGGGGAGCTGGACTGGGACCCATACCACGAGACAATACGCAGCTACCTAGCCAGCCATGGATACCTTGTGCCCATGAAGGAGCTGAAGAAAGCGTTACGTGGGGCACTTGCTGAGCTGAACAGGGTCAGGTCAAGGGGAAAGGAGATGGTGTTCGAGGAGGTTTACGGCATCTTCCTGTCCAACCTTGAGGTGAATTACACCACCGAGATGCTGGATTTCCTCCACGATAACTTCAGGAGGCATTACGACACCGAGTTCTACCCCTGCGTCGAGGAAGTCCTTGAAGAATTATCATCCGAGTACAAGGTGGCTCTACTTAGCAACACCATGAGCGATCAGCCGGTGAGGCTCATCAAATCAGCCGGTCTGGACAAGTACTTTGACGTGATGCACTGCTCAAGCATGCTGGGTATAAGGAAACCCAACAAGGAGATATTTGACATCGTCCTCAAAGACCTTGGAGTCCACCCCGTCGAGGCTGTTCATGTTGGTGACAGCGTCGAGGCGGACATGTATGGGGCTAGAGACTCGGGTATAACGGGTGTATGGATCAAGACACCGGATCAACCCATTTGGACTGGACACGCCATCTCAAGTATCTGTGACCTTCCCGGTTTTCTCCGGGTGCTTGAGGCTGGGGAAAGCTCTTAGACACGGACAGCCAACCTATTCTGCATGTCCATCGTCCAGCAGGTCCTGGGGCTGAGCCTCAAGTACAAGCTCGGAATCGCTGTTTTCTTGTTCACAGTCCTCGCGTATGGCGTACTATTCTACCTGGGTAGGAGGTGGAGGGCTGAGTTCGAGGCTCAGGGTGTCACATACTGGACAGTACCCAAGGAGGACAGAATACAGGCACTCATGGATGATGTCTGGGAGCCAAGGAAGATCACGTTCCTCTACGGAGTCAGCTATTTCGCCAACGGGTTCGCGAGATCAACCTTCAGCCTCTGGGTGCCCATCTTCCTCCTCGATGAAGTGGGAGTTAGTACCGCTGAGGCCAGCCTGTTCGTCGGGTTGATGTATGTCTCGTGGAGCTGGAAGATGTTCGTGGGGCTCATCGCGGATATTTTCCCTATCAAGTGGGGTGACAGGTACTACAAGCGTAAGCCCTGGTTCGTGGTGACGGGTGTACTCTACCTCATCGGCATTGTGATCATGATTATGAGTGACATCTACAACGCCCCTGTCTGGACCGTGTTATTCCCAGCGGTTGTCAGCATCATAACCGCTGGTGCTTTCTATGATATGGCGGCTGACAGCTTCGCAATTGATGTTACACCACCAGAGTACCATGCACGGGTGATTGGTGGAGCTAGTACCGCTGGACAGAGCATTGGCGCGGCGGTGGCAACGATTCTACCTCTCTGGTTGCTGGACGTCGGTGGCTACAAGATGGTGTTTACCCTTGCGGGGGTGACTGGGTTGACGGCTTTCCTGTTCCTCTACGTAAAGGAGCCGGAGGTCGTGAAGGAACGATCACTTAGCAGGGAGGCTATCGCGTTCACTTTCACAGAGAAGACTGTGATGATCGCGGTTCTCATCATGTTCAGCCGCTCATTCACGGTGATGAAAATTACTGCCCCCCTAGGAGGCATGTTCAGCTTCACTGTCAGGGAGATAGTTGGGGCGGATATCTCCCTAGTAAGCACTTTGGGGCTAGTCGCGACACTTGCTGGTCTACCTGGTTCGTGGTTTGGCGGTAACTTCTCAGACAAGTATGGTCACAAGAGGGCTTTGATCGTAGCCACCGTTGCCTTCGCCGGCGTGGGTTTCCTCTGGACAACAATCGCCCAAGGGGCAGTCACATGGTTTATCATCGTAGCTATGGCTAGCGCGTTCCTTGAGCGGTTCTGGACGGGCACGGTTTTCGCTATTATGGCGGACAGCACGCCCCTGGCGATGTCAAGCACTGTGTACCAGATGTACATGAGCTGGAGCTGGATAGGAAACATCCCGTCCAGCGTCATGATCGGGTACTTGCTGGATTTCAACCTCGCGACTACGGCGTTGGTGACCTCAAGCTTGATGATCGTGCCGTTGATCTTGGGTTACTTTATCCAGCCATTCGAGGCGGGCAAGGCATCAGACATATAATACACCCATTTTGGTACCATTGTACATTGGAAAAGATACTATTATATAGGTTTTAAATCGAGTTGAATCTGATACGTGGATGGATGAGGATCAATCTAGAAACCTTCGGGACAATATCGATGATATTAACACGGTGATCAACGCGCTTGGTCATGAGTCACGGTTAATGATTGTCTCATATCTTCTTGACGGGGATAATGACCTTCGATTTCTCATGGAATCAACTGGTTTGTCAAAGAATGGGTTAGTAAACCATCTATCAAAGTTGATGGATGCCGGTGTGGTTGAACGGATATCTAGGGGAAAATACAGTCTAACCAGGGACGGGGGTGGCTATATCCGCGATATTGTTGACCAGTACCTCATCAGCGAGAGTTACAGGTCCAAGAGGCGTCGGGTAGACGCGAGCATGTATCAGTGGAGGATACAAGAAGTGAAAGAAAAGATAGTCAGTAATCCAGCTGAGTACAAGCCTAGCTGGTTCAGTTACCAGGGAGCGGTGCAGGGTGTGCTAAACTCCCTCGGCGTAGAAGTGGGGTTATCCGAGGTGATAGCTGTCTCGGGGTACGGGTGGATAACAAACGCCATGAAGACGAACCTGTGCCCATCGGCGCCATCAGCCTATCACAGCGACATATGGATGGGCAACTATCGGGCCTCGGAGAACCTCGGATACGCGATTGACCTGATATTATCCGGCTCATTCGCGTGGGGGCCCGACCAGAAACCTACGGAGGAAGCGGTCAAGAACGCCAAGAAGCAGTACGAAGAGGTCGTCAAGGAGATAGACGCGGATCGACCTGTCGTGATGTGGGGCATCCCCATCCCCGAGTACGGGATCGTTAACGGGTACAAGGGAGAGGAGTACATCGTCAGCACGTTCAGGAGCATCGTCGGGCAGCCTGACTCCCCTATTCATTTTAGTGGGTTGATGGCGCCGGGAGGGTTGATGTCCATGAGGTTCGTTGAGCCAAAGAAACTTGACCCAAGGGAGGTTGCAGCAAGGACTCTGAAGCGTGGATACAAACTCGGAGTAGGTGAAGTTCCCCAGCTACCGGAGTACGTCCTCGGGACTAACGCTTACGATGTGCTAGTCAAGAACCTGACAGAGGAAAGCTTTGACGAGAACAGCCACCACGGCACAGCCTACACGTTCGCGTGCCTCATGGAGTCCAAGGAGGCTGTCTCGGAGTACCTGAAGAAAGTAGATGATCTCTTCGATGTCGATCTGGGCTCAATCGCGGAGAAGTACGATGCACTTCACAAGGTGCTGCAGAAATGTCACGAACTGTTCCCCATGGGCCCTGGCGAGATGGGGGAGGAAAAATGCGACAAGGCTGCTGAGCTTCTGAAGGATGCAAAGAAATATGAGGTTGAGGCTCTTGAGGACTTGAAAGAAGCCCTTGACGCCATCTAACCTATTTTACGACGTTCTTTATCGCCCTGACGATCTTTTCAGCGTCCGGTAGGACGTGGTTTTCTAGTTTCTTGTTGAAGGGCAGCGGCACGTTGGGGTTAGCAACCCTCGCGACTGGTGCTTTCATGTTGTGGAAGCCCTTCTCAGCGACAATCGCGGCTACCTCAGCCGAGAAACCGCATCTCTCGTAGTCCTCGTCAACTACGACGAGCCTGCCTGTCTTCTGGACGCTTCGTAGGATAGCCTCCTCGTCGAGGGGTACCAGTGTCCTTGGGTCGATTACCTCGACGCTGACCTTTCCCTTGAGTTCGTCGGCTGCTTTGGCTGCCTCGTTGACCATCTTGCCCACGGCTACGACGGTTACATCAGTGCCCTCCCTGACCAGGTTGGCGACGCCGAATGGTATCTCGTATGAGTCCTCGGGTACCTCTCCCTCCATGTTGGTGAGTCTGACGTGCTCGAAGAAGACCACCGGGTTCAGGTCCTTGATTGCAGTAGCTAGAAGTCCCTTTGCGTCATATGGGTTGCTGGGTACGACCACCTTCATGCCTGGCATGTGGGCGTATATGCCGTACAGGCACTCGCTGTGGGTGGCTGCCCCACCTCCCCTTGCGCCGTAGATGGCCCTCATGACCATGGGCACGTTTACTTCGCCCCCGGTCATGTAGGTGGTCTTTGCCATCTGGTTGAGTATCTGGTCCATGGCGACGAGGCCGAAATCGATGAGCATAAGCTCAACGATTGGCTTCGCACCAGCGATTGCGGCACCAACGCCTGCTCCGATGAACGCTGTCTCGGTGATTGGTGCGTCCCTGACCCTTTCCTTTCCGAACTCGTCCTTGAGTCCCTTGGTTGATGGCCTCCATGGGGCCGCGACGTTCTCCCCGAACAGGATTACATCTGGGTCGTTTCTCAGTGCGTCCCTCTGTGCCTCGCAGATTGCCTCGGCGTATGTTATTGTGCGTTTCATCTAGCTCTCCTCCACGAAGATGCCATCGTAGGCATCAATCAGCTCGGGCTCCGGGCTGCCAACGGCGAAGTCCATAGCCTCCTTGACCTTCTCTGCCTCCTCGGCTCTGATCTTCTCGTCAAGCTTCTCGGTGAGCACACCGTCCATCATGAGCTTGTCTCTGTAGCACTTGATTGGGCAGTACTTGCTGTCTTCGTCCGCGTTGAGGCGGTGAATCTTGAACTCTAACAGTGTTGGTCCATCTCCTTTTCTGGCTCGCTCGATTGCCTTACCGGCGATCTTGTAGACTTCCTCTACCTCCCATCCGTTACCGCTTCCTCCAGGCATTCCATACGCTGGAGCTCTGATGCTAATGTCGGTGATACTTAGCTGGGGGTACTCGATCTTGTGGCCCAGCATCGTCTGCTCCTCTGGGCTGCTGTTCTCGCACACGAAAACCATGGGTAGTGTCCAGCAGGCTGCAAGGTTGAGGGTCTCCTGTACCCCTCCTTGGTTGCTTGCTCCCTCACCGAAGTAGCTGATGGCTACGTTGTCGGTGCCTTTGAGCTGGTTTCTTAGAGCGTATCCCGCCACCATGGGGACGCTTCCTCCGACTATGCCGTTGGCTCCCAGTGCCCCTACTTCCTTGTCGAAGATGTGGTAGGCTCCACCTTTGCCTTTGTTTGTGCCCGTGGATTTTGCGGCTATCTCTGCCATCATGCGCTTCATGTCGGCTCCTTTGGCTACAAGGTGCCCCATGGGTCTGTGGGTGCTTCCTATCTGGTCCTCCTTGACCAGGTGGGCGCTGACCGCAGCCGCTACAGCTTCTCCCCCAGTGTAGAAGCTGACGTGTCCCACTTTTCCCTCGTTCATAAGTGTCCTGATCCCGTTCTCGAAGGTCCTGATTCGGACCATGGATCGGTACAGGTCGAGTTTGACGCTGTCCTTTAATGACATATGCGTAAAGGGGAGGGGTCTTCGCCTAAGAGCTTAACTACTCACGTTGATACCGAGGCTGGGTCTAGTTCCTAGTTGAATTACTGTTTAATACGCTGGGAGCGTTCAGAGGATGATGAGGCGATTTATCCCAGTCCTGTTGTTGCTTGCACTGGTGCCCAGTGTCTCTGCCAGTCCGGATATCGGGATGAATCTTGACTTTTTCGCGCCGTGGTCAACCCAGATAGGGTTTGTTGACGCTTTCATGGTCTCCCGTCCTTTCATCGCCGTTGAGACTGGCAGTTACTCGTGGGATATGGATGTCGAGATACCGAGTGACATCAACGGGTACCCACTTGAGGTGCCTTTCACGGTTGATGGAGTCGAGTACTATGTTGCCTCTCATGTCTTCACAGACATTCAGGGAAACTACCCCGCGGGAAACTACACGCTGATTCTTAATGGAACCGGTTATTTCTCGGTCTCGGGTGACTGCGAGGAGGAAGTATTCGAGTCCCCCGGTGTCTACACTATCAATGTTACTCCATCAAACACAGGGCTCTGGATGGAGATATTCGAGTCAAGCGAGGGGGACTACATAAACCAGATTCAGCTGATCCTGCCGGGATACCTTGATAGCAAGGAGACCAACCCTTACCACCCATTCTACTCCCCGTTGATCGAGGGGCTTGAGGGCTTCACAGTTATCCGTACAATGAACGCGGTTCAGGTGAACGAGCATCGCCCTGACCCCCCTATTATAGACCCCGCTAGCGTTGATGCGCTACATACCTGGGAGAACAGGGTGAAACTTGGTTTCCAGTCTCAGGCGGAGAATGAGAGAGGGATGGCGTGGGAGCACGCCGTGGACCTGGTTAACCAAGTCGAGGGGGCGGACATCTGGGTTAACGTACCCCACGCGGCTGACGAGGGGTATGTTCGTAGCCTTGCCCGGTTGGTGTCTGAGCGTTTAGATGCTGATAGAAAGGTCTATGTTGAGTGGTCAAACGAGGTTTGGAACCCGTCGCCGGGCTTCAGCCAATACCTGTGGTACGAGGAGAGGGGAGCTCTTGAAGGGTTGACGGACAGCCAGTTCTACGTTCAGGGGCTGATTGAGATTCACGATGTCTTCGTTGAGGAAATCGGTGAGGACCGGGTTGTACGGGTCTTGAACAGCCAGCTCGATTACTTTGAACGGTCCGAGGAGCTTCTGGGGCATATGCTCGACCCAGAGATAAACCCTGATGGTAGAAAGGTTGAGGCGTTTGCAGTTGGCGCATATTTCGGGTTGACTAGGGTCCAGCCGGGGGACTCGCCGACTGTTGAAGAACTGCTAGTCCACGCCGGAAACGACATCAACGTAACTATTATACCATCACTGATCGAGACACGCAGAATACTAGAAGATTACAACAAACTGGTCAACGCATCAGCAGAGGTAGTGGCATATGAAGGCGGGCAGCATTTGACCCCGATGGACATGAACTTTGGCTACATCTTCGACGATGATATTATGGAGCCGTTTATCACGGCGAACCAGGACCCGACCATGTATGACCTGTTCACGGACTGGCTTAATGGATGGTTTGACAATGGAGGTGGGACGCTGATTGTTTTCAGTTACGTAACTCAGCCTGAGACCACTGGAGTATTCGGGGTGATGGAGTACTTTGGACAGCCAATCGAGGAAGCACACAAGATGAGGGCAATCAGAGATTATATGCAACCTGAGGAACTCGAAGAACCCGAGGAATCAACTCCGGTTGACGTTGATGAACCTGAAGTGGAAATCGAGGTAACTGAAACCGTGCTCGAGGTTGAAGAGATAGTACCCGAGGAACCAATAGAAGAAACGAACTATTATCCACTTTTCATAGTCTTAGCCGTAATCGCCTTTACGGTATTTCGGTCAAAGAAAACCCGTGTGTAACAGGATATGGTGAAGCACTGCGATTACTATTCCAACTAGCAATGCAGGATGTAATGATCTTGCGTGGAACCGCAGGTTTCCCGCGTCTGGTATGTAGCTCAGGATCACGCCTGTACCAATTGTAATGAAAATCAGTCCAACCGCGGACCATATACCAAGCTCGTTGAACCCGGTGAAAGGGAAACGCGTGATGTGCCAGATCAACGGCAATAACGTGACCTTCCCAGCGGCGCAGTGGATGCTTACCCTGTCCTCACTCTGCTGGGGGTTGTACTTGTTCTGGAAGTAGAGCACGCTGGACACAAGGATTCCTAGGACTGTTAACCAGCCTGATAGGTGCTCCATCAGTCCTGCTCCTTCTCGTCAGGAGCGAAGAACTCGAAGCCCCACCTTCTCTCGTCCTCAACCGCCCCCTTAATCATATTTCTCAGTCCAGCAATGGTAAAGGGCAAAAGAACCAACAGGCTCAGGTCCCCTGACGCAGTGTTCCAGGCGAAATGAATTATGGCGGCGACCAGAATACCAGGTACCATGTCCCTTCTTGTGATGTAGCCTCTCGTTGCCTTGGCTACACCTAGACTTCTACCTGCCATCGCGCTCCAACAGATATGCATCACCCCTGTTATCGACCTTACAATGATCGCGAATATTGGCGGGTAAGCGTTGTTGAAAACCATCTCGACGATATACCAAAAGTTCTCCAACCCAGCAAAACCCGCACCGGCTGCCGCCCCATAGATTATTCCATCAAGGTGGTCGTTGAACTCGTTCCTCATTCTTGAACTCTTTGCTATCCAGTAAACTCCAATGATCTTCAGGGGCTCCTCGATGAAACCCGCGCCTCCAACCCCTAGGAAAGGCTCAGTGATTAATACGTTGAGTATACCCGCCATGATGCCGCTGAAAGCCCCCCATCCAAAACAGTAGGCTACCACCGCTAACGGCTCCTGCTCGAAAACATCACTCCTCACTATGTATGCTAGGAGGATCACAGGGACCGCGTACCCAGCTAACGTGAAGCCGATGTATGTAAGCCACTTGCCTCCATAGGACATTACCAAACCACCCACAAGTAACATGACTGCCCCGATAGCGTATCTTAACAATGATTTTGGCTGACGTTCAAGGAAAACCGCGGAGCTGGGTGAGACACCTAACGGTGTTGGCCTGATTAGTGCGGTGAATCCCTCGATAACTCCCTCAAGGATCGTGGGTTCATATGCTGTCTCCACCTTGATGCTCTGGGCTTCTATCCAATCCTGTAGCTTGAAGCCGCATTTTGTGCAGTACAGGTGGTCAAGGCTGACTGGGGTACCGCAGTGGGGACATTTGGTTTCCTCGGACAACTCAAATCATAATCGGGAGCATCCGATAAAGAACTATTGATGACCTAGAAACCGAGAAACCTCGCGACTAGAAGAGCTGGGGTGACTGCAAGGGTTGCAGTTGAATCGGAGACACTGGTGATCGCGGGGATGACGATGTTATCAGGATTCAACCCACGCTCGAAGGCAAGGTGAGCACTCCACAATGCGAAAACAGCGATGAGTATGAAGCTGAATAGGTTACAGGCTAACGCGATTGAAATCAAGCTCATAAGGCTAGCCCCACTGCCAATTGATATCACATATGCGATACATGCGAAAACCACATGCATGAAAGCCGCTGGTACCTCAACTTGAATGATACTCTTGCCCGATTCCTTCAGTTCCTCTAGGAAGCTTCTCGCGTAACCCAAGGCAATATCGGTGGTTGTCTTTGAACCGATGATGCTTCCGATGCTTCCTAGGGCGTTGGTTAGGGCAGGATACAACGTCATTAACCCGGGAGTAGACGCGATGCTTGGACCAAGGTTACTCAGAAGGACTCCATTGACACTACCAAAGATGCTGCTAATAACCACGATGAATGTACCTTCGCGGAGTGTCTGCTGGAAGAAACGGTCATCCCGAGTCTGTATTGCGAGGTATCCAATCACCGTTAGGATGATGACGAACAGCCCAACAAGGACCATGTAGAAGACCCCACCCGAGAGAACGAGGAAAACAGTTACCACGAAGAAACTTGTAACGACGATGTCATTGATCGATGCAAGGATTGGGTAGACAAGGATATCCGGGTCGAGTCCACGCTTGAAGGTCTCGATGGCAATCAGGCTGGTGATGGGTATGCTGAGGCATACAGCCATCATACATGCGACCGTCGGTATGCAGATGAAAAGGAACCATTGATCCATCAACGCGGAGCCGTTCACCACGTTGATCATAAAGCTGAACGCACCGAGGATCAAGGTATCAATCACCGTGATCACCAGAACCGACTTGATGAGTCCCTTGTACTGGTCGGTGTTACCCCGGATCTGGGGCTTGATAAGACCAAGGTGCATCATAGTGGCTAGGTTACCGCTGAAAATACCTCCAATCCCACCCCTCACCGTGAGGATAGGTGGAAACAACGCGAGAATCCATGGACTGTTACTGAATAACGGTGTGAAAACAGTCATCAATCCGCCTGCGAACAAGCTGATGATGTTAAAGCTTAATGCAATCGTGGTTTGACCTGGGGTTGACTCAAAGAATCGGCGAATTCGCCCCGACAGTGCTGTGGTTGCCCCATATCTGTGTCCCTACCATAACATCTCACGGGAACATTGTCCCACCGGTACTAACCCCTTCCACTTTTAAAGGTTTCAAACCAGTGTTCGATATTCTATAGTGCCTGTTTTGGTGCGTTTATTAACCTTGATTCCAGAATATTATCGATGAACGGATATTTTGTTGTAGGACTATTCACGTTGATTCTCGCTGTGACACTGTACTGGCTCCAGTCGAGACAAGCCAAGAAGGCTGATATTGAGGCACCCAAGAAACCAGAGAAGGAGATCAGCGTAGTCAAAGCTAGAGACTGGCCTGTAGTCGAGGAGAAAAAAGAGAACCCTGAGCCTGAACCAGTTGAGGAACCTGAGTCACCAGGGGAAGAGGAGACCCCAGCCCCCGTAGAGGTTGATGAACCTGAAATTGTGGAGACTCCGGTTGAGCCAGAGGAGACAGTTGATATCTCCCAGTTATCGGGCATTGGACCCAAGTACCGCTCTCTACTGAAAGAAGCGGGCATCACAACCATCAACCAGGTTGCCGGATACGAGCCTGAAGAGTTGCTATCGCTACTTCTTGAGACGAATGAGAGAACTGAAGTAACCAAGCGTCCACCCACGAAGGCAAACGTAGAGTCATGGATCGAGTCCGCTAAGACTCAGCTAGGCTGAGCAAGCCCTTTTTCTCAATAATAACCCCATTATCAACTAACCCGTCTAGCATATGCTGTGCTTGGTTTCGCCAGCGAGGTTCACCATTGGGAAGAACAACCATGTCCGCATTGTGTAGGACATCATCCATCAACCGTTTTACCTCAGCCAGAAGCATGTCCCGGTCCACTGGTCCCAGAATCCTCATAGCATCAACGATGTATGGACCATACTCCGGCTTGGACGTTCGTTTCTCCATGACGCAAGTATCTAATCTGTTTCCGCCATATATACCCCATGAGCCTCTTCGGGGACGACCAGATACGCTTCGACCTTTTACGAAAATACAGCATCAACCAGTGGGGAAGGTACCCCAAGGATATCATTCCACTGACTGCAGCGGACCCGGATTTCAGGGCAGCCGAGGAGATCAGACGATCCATAGCCAACATGGCGATAGAAGGAGTGTTCAGCTACGGAGGCGACGGAGGAAACCCATCGTTCCTAGAGTCGTGTGCAAGGCATGTCACCAACAGAAAAAAGGTGGAGACCAGCCCAGATGAGGTGTTCGCAACCGGTGGAGTAGCCCAAGGTATGATGCTCACCTGCAAGTCACTGCTAGAACTAGGCGACGAGGTCATCCTCTTCGATCCAGTAGACTTCCTGTTCGGTAAAAGCATCGACGCCGCTGGGGGAAAACGGGTCCTGAGTAAGGTTAGCTGGGAAACTCTTGAGTTTGACCTTGAAGGCTTGAAGGAGTTGGTAACACCCAAGACAAGGATGCTCTGCATCTGCAACCCGCACAACCCGTATGGTAGAGTGCTTAGAAAGGACGAGTTACGGGCGATGGTTGATCTCGCCGTTGACCATGACCTGTGGATCATGAGCGACGAGATATGGAGCGACATCGTGTATGATGGACGCGAGCACATCGCTACTTCACGGATCGATGGAGCAAGGGACAGGACTCTGAGCCTCTACGGGTTCAGCAAGACCTTCGCGTTGGCTGGACAGCAACTGGGTTTCATCGTAGCACATAACACTGAGCTAATGAAAAAGTTGAGAACAGCTGCGCCTGGATACTTCTACCCGGTGAACAACATCAGTCAGGTAGCGGGTAGCGCGGCTTTGGACGATGCATGGCACTGGGCAGAGGGATTCGTATCTCACCTGCAGGGTGTTAGAGACTATGTGTATGAGCGCTTAAGCGAGGTGCCGAACGTTGATGTCAATAAACCCGAGGGAACCTACGTCATCTTCCCCAAGATTAATGGGATGACAAGCGTTGAGGCAACCGATTACCTCCTTAAGGAAGCGAAAATAGCGGTAGTACCCGGTCACGGAGAGCCATTCAGCTACTTTGGACCCGGAGGCGAGGGGCATATCAGAATAGTCTACAGCACCAGCATGGGGATAATGGAAGAAGCCATGGACAGGATTGAAACAGCCTTATCTAAGCTCTGATAGGCTTGACCGCGTCCGTGCTGAACTGCACCCACAGCCTCTCACCGACCTGTAGCATTGTAGCCCTGTAAGGTCTCCTGCCCATCGTCAGAATTATTGGGACCCCGATATCAACGGTAATATACGCGGTCGGGCCGGTTGTAACGATTCTAGTAACTTCCGCTTGGTACAGGTTGTCTCCGGTGTTGACAGGCGTCTTCCGGTGCAGGATGATCTCACTCCCATGGATCGCGACCTTGTTCTGTCCCTCCACAGGTGTCTTGCTTGACCGTAAAGTGATGCCGTCTATCTTGACCTTCGTGTAGGGTTTCCCCTGCTCAACCTCGGCTGCCTCGTAGATGTTCTGGTAGCCTAGGAACCTTGCAGCGTACTCGTCCATCGGGTTCTCGTACACGTGCTCGACGGTACCCTCCGTTACTAACCTCCCTTCCCTAACAACGGCTATCCTGTCAGCGAGGGTCAACGCCTCTGTCTGGTCATGGGTCACGTGAACCACGGATACGTCAAGGAACCGGTGAATCGCGGCTATCTCCCCACGCAGGACATGCTTGCTTATGGTGTCAAGGTTGTTCAACGGCTCATCAAGTAGCAGTATCAAGGGCTGCTGGATCAATGCCCTAGCAAGCGCCAGCTTCCGCTTCTCACCCCCGCTGAGGGTTACTACCTGCCGTTTCATGTAGCCCTCGAGGTGCATCATCTTTGTGATGCCTTCAAGCATCGGTCTGGAGTCGCTGTACCCCAGCTTGTTTACGTCGAACTCTAAAACCTCTTTAACCGTGTTCTGGGGCGGGAAGTACGGGTTCTGGGGAACATACGCGATTCGTCGCTGGCTCTGGGGCAACAGAGTGATGTCCGCCTCGTTGAGGGTAATCTCCCCATGGTCCAGCTCGTGGAAACCTTGGATGGTTTCAAGGAGAAGCGTCTTACCTGCACCCGTTGGACCGACGACCACCAGGTACTCGCCCGGTTCAACCGTCAAAGTTAGGTCATCTATCTTGAATCCGTCAAAATCCTTCGTTATACTGGTTAGGCTCAGTCTCCCACCCATCACGGCACCTTGACAAGTATGGACGTCGACTATTGCTTAAATGTAATGACTAGCCCTCAACGGGGACGGGGAGGCTGAAGAAGAACGAGGCGCCTTGACCTTTTCCTCTTGACTTTACCCATATCTTGCCGTTGTGGCTGTCGATTATTCCCTTGCAGATGCTCAAACCTAACCCCGTTGACTGGTAGGGGCGTTCTTTGCGTATGTTGGGGAAGGGTTTGAACAGCTGTACGATATCGGTTTTGCTCAACCCTATGCCTTTGTCTTTTACCTCAACCATCACCTCACCCATTACCATGCCCGAGCTTACAACTATCTCGGAGCCCACTGGGCTGAACTTTATCGCGTTGTTGAGCAGGTTGACCAACACTTGGGTTATCCTGATCCTGTCAAGCATCAAGGTCGGCACGTTCTTCTCCAGCTTTAACCCTATCTTCTGTTCCTTCTGCTCGGACAATGGTGTGATCTCGTTCACGGCGTGCTCGATCAACTCGTTTATCTCCTCAGGGTTCACGTTGAGGTCTAAACGATTCGTAGTGATCCGTTGCTGGTCTAGCAGCTCGTTTGTCAGGTTGTGCAGACGCTTGGCGTTCCTGTCAACTACCTCCAGCATGTTGTCAATGGACTCTGGAATCTCCCCAAAGTCGCCAGTGTTTATCAGTTCAATATACCCAGTTATCGCGGTGATTGGTGTACGCAACTCATGGGTGGCGGTGGCTATGAACGAGTTCTTCATCTCGTCTAGCTCCTTGAGCAGCTCGTAGGACTCCTGCAGCTCCTTGGTTCTCTCGTATATCAACGCCTCAAGGTCCTCCATATGTCTGATGCGACGGATAGAGGTACCCACATGCGTGGCAAGTGTCTCGATTATTCGGACGTCCTCGTCCGAGAATGCGTCCTTTTCACTGTCCATCACATTTAGAAGCGCCACCGTGTGCTCATCGATGACCACGGGTACAAGGAGCATCGATCCCTGCCTAGCCGTGATGAGCTCAAAGTCTTTTACGAGCTCCACGTCGCTGAGGTACATGGTTTCCTGTGTTCTGGACGCAACCGCTGACGCAGTGTTACCGTCAAGCTTCTTTGTCTCGGGTGAAATTGCCCCGTCGGGGCTGATGAATATGATCGTGTTCTCGGTCACCAGCGAGAACTCGCTGAACTCGTAGCCAAGCCCTTCCTTAATTATGCTTGATGTGTGTTTTGCTACGTCCAGCAGGTTGTCGATGTTCTCCAGTTGCACCGAGTGGCTGTGTAATGCCTCTAGTCTCCTCTGGTACCTGCGCTGCTCTGTCATGTCCCTCATGGTGCAGAGTATGGCTGGGCCGCCATCGAAGGTAATCACCCTTACGTTCGTTTCTAGCTCTACAGGTTTACCTGTCTCGGTGACCATCGTCGCCATGTACCTTGTTTCAACATCCTCACCAAGCAGACGTCTTCTGCCCCTGTTTGCGATCATTTCCCGAGTTGAGGGATGGAACGACTTGAGTACGAAGCGACCTATCAAGTCCTCTGCTGAGTCGTACTCAAGTAACTCGACGAGTTTCTGGTTGACATACGCGAACCTGCCGTTCTTGTTTATGAAGAGCGGGTCCGGGAAAACCTCGATTACGCCCTTGAAACGCTCCTCGGCTCTCATCGCGTCGATGGATATATTGATCTTTGAGATGGTTAACGCGACGTCCTCGGCGAAAACCTCCATCACTAACTGGTCATCCTTTGTGAACTGGTTTGGTCTCAATGACTCCACGTTGATGATGGCTGCAGTTTCGCCTTCAACCAACACAGGTACGGCTAGCTCCGAGCGTGTACCAACCTTGTTCTCGAAGTATGCTTTGTCTGTTAAGGTGTCATCAACTAGCACCGGCATTCTAGTCCTAGCCGCTTGTGTTGTTATTCCCGGGCCCTCAATGGGCATCCTGATGTACTCAACAGGGGGGTACGTGTGCACGGTGACAAGGTCTCCGCCTTCAACCCTCTGAAAACTGATGAACTCGGCTCCAATAACCTGTCTCATAGCCTCTACTGATACCTTGGCTATCTGTATCATCGTTGTTGCCTTGCCAAGGTTATGCGAGTGTTTCTTTATGGCGTCAAGTTTCTCCTCAAAACCTACCCCAGAGGACGCCATGTTAATTGAGTTGTGATGCCGTTGTTTATATCTTGTCCATTATTTCAAGGATAATAGATGCTTTCAACTAAGTATTCCATATTTTTAGAATAAAATTAATTTTACATGTACTGGTATCTTATGGTATGTCTGGGATCATCGGGAGGCTGAGGGAGGAGTTCAGTTTCCTGCGGGGCAACTTTCTGGTGCTCGTTGTCACCTACATGCTGTCTGGGCTCTCCTCCGGGCTGTACTATCCATTCGAGTCCAAGTACTACGAGGCATTGGGTGCTTCAATGATTCAGCTCGGGTATATCTCGGCGGTTGGGTCCGCTATCTCGGCTTTCATCAGGATTCCAGGCGCGTACGCGACTGACAGGTTCGGTAGACGAAAGGTGATTGTTCCCTTCACATACCTCGTCGTGTTGGCGTTCGCGTTGAGAGCAGTCGCACCGGGTTGGACCTTTATCCTTTTAGCGACGATTGTAGGCAGTCTGGCTCAAATCTACCAGCCAGCATTGGAGGCAATCGACGCGGATAGTATACCCAAGGAGAAAAGGGGTGTCGGGTACTCGATCATCGCGATGGCACCGGGTGTCGCGTCAAGCATAACCCCAATAGTCGCGGGGTACGTTGTCGCGAGATACGATATCCTCCCTGGTGGGAGGTACCTTTTCGCGGCTTCCTCGGCTATCATTCTCTGCATCGCTTTGCTCAGGACCTTGTTCCTGACTGAGACGTTAGAGGTTGAGCCAGCTGAATTAAGCCTCTCTGGGTATGTCAGGGACGCGTTCTCCTCGTTCGGTGAGGTATTAAAGGAGACTAGCCGTGAGTTGAGGGGCTTTATGTTGATGGAGTTCCTCTACTCTTTCATTGGCCCCGTCTTCAATGTGTATCTGTCCCTGCTAATATTGAACGTCATAATGGTCGGCGAGGTCCAGTGGGGGTTCATTAACAGCCTGTTCCTGCCCGTATCGCTTCTTCTGAGCCTACCGGTGGGGAAGCTTGTGGACAGTGTTAGTAGAAAATACTCGGTTATGCTTGGAGTGATCCTGTTTATCCCAGTCGGGTTTATTTTGGCATTGGCGGATGGCTATAACGATGTGCTCCTTGGGGTCGGCTTAATGATGGTATCGCAGGTTGTATCATACACCTCGGTTCACGCGTTGAGGGCGGACATCATCCCAGAGGAGAGCCGGGGTAGGGTCATGGGACTGATCGGGGTGATGAAGCATCTAGTGGCGATACCTGGGGCTATTCTCTTCGGATGGATGACCCAGAACATCTCGCCTCTGACACCATTCTTGGTTGCCTCAGGTGTTCAGGTAGCTATTCTACTCATGGTTATTCTCTACTTCAAGAAATGATCCGGGTTCCTTGGTATCCTGAACGTCACCGTGGTCCCAGTCCCGAGTCCCTCTGATTCAGCATATATCTCTCCGTTGTGGAGCTCGATTATTCCCTTGCATATGCTGAGGCCAAGACCCGTTCCGCGCCTAAATGGGGGAGACTCGATGTCCGGGAACGGGATGAATAGCTTGGAGATGTCCTCTTTCGTCAAGCCTATGCCTTGGTCCGTTATCTTCACCCAGATCTCGTCACCATCATTTCCACAATCGATCCTAATCGTTGAACCCTCGCCTGAGTAGTATGAGGCGTTGGTGATTAGGTTGGTCAAGACTTGGTTGATTCTCGCCTCGTCCCAGAAGACGGTTATGTCCCCGCATAGGTAGCTAAGCTCGATTGATTGTCCTTTGGGGGTGATTATTGGGTCAATTTCTTGGATGACCTGCGAGACTATCTCCGAGAAGACTCTCTCGCTAATGTTCAACTCGGCCCTGTGGATCTCAATGCGCATGTTCTCCAAGAGGTCGTCGCTGAGGTGCTCAAGCCTATCTACGTTTCGCTGGATCACTTCAAGGTATTTTACTAGTGTGTCATGGGGCAGCTCATCGATGTCCTCGATGATCATGTCCGCGTAGCCTTTGATGGAGGTAATTGGGGTCCTTATCTCGTGGGTGGCGGTGGACATGAAGTTGGTTTTGAGGCGGTTCATCTCCTCGGCCTGCTCGATCTTGGCTTGGTGCTCGAAGAGCTCTTTATGCAGGTTTAGCTGGGTCCTGAAGTCGTGTATGCTCTTCATGGCTGACGCCACCTGTAGTGCCAGTATTTCCAGTAGAAGCCTGTCGTTGTTCGTGAATGCGTTGGGTGTTGTGCCCTCTATGTTCAGAACTCCAATCGCGTCTCCGTCAATGATCAACGGTGTGACGAGCTCGGACTGAGAATATGGGAACTCCTCATCGAGTCCACCCATAATCTGCTCAGCATCAATGTATTCTGAGTTGGATCGTACATCGTTCTCAAGGACCGTAGACGCTTGGTTGATTGCTTTCACGGTTAACCCTTTGCTGGTTAGGGGTATCTTCAGGTCCAGAGGCAGGTTGTCTGAGGCGACCTGAACTAGGTGACCGTTTTCAACCATGAGGATATCGGAGGCATTGTGCTTCAGGATGTTACTCATAGCGTTAATTGTTACATCATACACCTGCGCAATTGAGTCACACTCCGCGAGTAAGGCTGAGTGTTTCTGAAGCGCGATTAGCTTGTCCTCAAAATCGACGATATCGGTGATGTCCCTGGTGATGAGTCCAAGGTGCTCCCCTGACTTGAAGGCATATATTCTTAGAATCATCTCCCCGTCGCTTGCTAGTACTCTGTCGAAAGTGACGGGTTCGCCGGTTACAAGTACTTTCTTATACTGTTCCACTCTGCCCATTCTTACCGCTTGGGGGGCAACCTCCCCCATCTCCTTGCCGATGATGTCCTTTGCACGTTTACCTAATCGCTTCTCCAATGTCTCGTTGATCGTAATGTAACGCAAATCCTTGTCAAGAATGCTGAAACCATCGTCCACCGAGTTCATGAAATCCTCAAGGATCTTACCTGTGTTGATGGCTTCGAGAATTTTTTGCCTGAGATCATCGTTTTTTATACTATCAAGGGCAGATAAATCAAGTTGATCTGAACCCGGCATAAATAGAATGTATGAATATTTCTTTATATTTCTACGCAAATTTGGTCGGCGATAATTTTTTACGAGCCCGGGAAAACTGTTCTTTGGTGCAGTTAGCCCAATGGTGGGTGGTAATATTGAATGAAGACATGTTGAAGCTTTTTGAGGAGAACGCCGGGTTCACGGTGAGGTCGAAGAAGATGTTTGGTGGAATCGGGGTGTTCAAGGATGACGTAATGTTTGGGATGGTCTACGACGGTGTAGCTTACCTGAAGGCGACGGAGGAGATGTCGGGTGAGTACGTTGAGGATGGGTATCAGTTTGAACCGCCTTTCGGTAGGCGTATGAAGATGCCTTACTGGAACGTGCCGGAGGAGCTGTTGAGGGATAGGGAGCGTTTCTCGGAGTGGTCCGGGAAGGCATTGGAGTACGCGAGGGCGACGAAAAAGAAGAAAAAGTAGTCATTTGTGCTTTTCAGCTGTCTCAACTATGGTGCTGCGATAGGCTAAATTATCATTCATTTACCCATTTCTAAACAGTTAATGTTTAGTATTAATGTCGACTTCCCGCTTTTTTCTGTATCTGGGCGTCACTCATGGTGATTACTGACTCTATCTCCGAGTCGGTGAGGCTGGTGTGGATTATTTTCCGGACATCGTCTGAGGTGCAGTTCAACTCTTTTTCCTTGGGGTTGAGCTAATCCGGGTAGCCGACCCCAATCGGGCCCCGGTAGAAACAGGATGATGCAGCATAACCGGTTATATAAAGGGGGGTGGGAAACTTTCAGACCCGCATAATTAGAATTTTCACTCCATTATCGTTCTTAACATAACTCGGGTTATAGGGTAGGTAACTCAATGGCTCGCATGTTCACTTCAAAGACCACGAGGCTTTTTCTATGCCTGATCCTAGTGGACCTTGCAGTCATCAGCGGAATGGTCTTTCCTGTTGCACGTGTCTCATCAAGTCAGGTGATGTTCGAGCTAAGCGACTACACGGTTGAGTCAGAGGACTCGGTTTACAGGTGGTTCACCCTAGAAGAAGGAGACAAGGTAAGGGTGGAGCTCCTAACAAGGGGAGAGGTTGACGCTTACCTTTTCAACGAGGAGCAGTTCATCGAATATTCATCAAACCACGTGAACGGGTACATAGACTCACTTAAGATGGTTGAATCCGGGTTGCTTGAGGGAAGGGCGTGGGAGGGCGGAACCTTCTTTTTCCTCGTATCAAACCCAGGAGACCAACCGGTTGAGCTTGTGTTCAGCCAGTGTACAGGTACTGTCACCCATAGGATTACGCTGTCGGAGAAGATACTGGAGAAGTGGGGCTTTGAACCTGAGATACCCGAGCAGAAGATGGTGAGAGATAAACCCGGGGTTGGGTCAAACGCGTTACTCACTCCGATGATCATCGGGCTACTCATGGAGTGCCCCCAGTTCCTTCTCCACTACTAGATGTTTATTATCAACCACGTACAATTCTACTCCATGGTTACGTGCGAGCTCTGCGACAAGTCCAGTGACGACCTCAGCCTGAGAGAGGCGACCCACAAGGAATTTGGCAAGAAATGGGTGTGCGGTGACTGCTGGACCAACCTCTACGACAAGAACAAGATGATCTCCGGCACAACAGGCGGTGGGGGCGGTTTTAGCTGCGCTGGTGGCTGCACGGGATGCAGACACGCATAGTTATCTGAATGTCCAAAATCTTTGTCTGATTGATTGTTTATTTAAATCAATGATACATTCTTTAGGTGTCGTTGATATATACATATTAATGGCTTCTACGAGGTCCTCGGCCCTAATCAAGATCATGCGAATTGAGGATCAGGTCAAACGCGTCAACAAGAACAAACGATACCGGCTCATTCAGGAAAATGTGAAGAACCTGAAGAGTTCTTACGGCAAGGCACTCATTGAGGTTTCTAACCCAGAGGACATGGAAAAAACAGTAACCGTCCGGAAGAACAGCGACGAGGCAAAGGAGTACCTCGCAACCTATGAGTTGATGTTACTTGAGTACGAGGTTCTGATGGATGAACTCAGGAAGAAGAAGAAGCGTTTAAGATCAGAATTATTTGGGTAGGACTAGTCGAGGAAAAGTCCGTAGTCCTCGAACTCGTCGTACAGTTTGTTTACTGCCTCGGTGACTATTTCTTCACTCTTGGCTCCTGTACAGACTCCTTTACCCGTGGCGAACACTAGGCACACTACCTTGGGCTCCTTCATTCTGAGAATCAACCCTGGGAACTGCTCTGGCTCGTACATGACGTTGTCAAGGATGTCCGCTGCTAGTTCAAGATCAACGGGCTTCCCCAGGTCCCCTGATGCTACGATGTTCTGTATCGTGATCTGGGGCTTGCTCAGTATGACGATCCCGTATCCTTTTAGCTCCTTGATTACCCGGTTAACCGCGCTCACAGCAAGCTTCTCGGATTTTGTGCCTGTGCACACCATCTTTCCTGTGCTGAATATCAGTGTGGATGATTTAGGTCGTTTAACCCTGTAAACCAGTCCAGGGAACTTTTTGGGGTTGTACTCGGAATTTGGCACAATCTTGTGAATATCTACAAGGTTGAAGGTCTGATCCATTGTCACAGAAGCGACGACGTTCTCTATCGTGAAATGAATCAATGGCTTTTCGTTCTCAGTTGTCAGTGTTCCCATCCTCTCTGTTTTTCTTGTCACCGGTGCCTCTGCAAGCATCGGAATACGTGCGTCTTTACATCTACACGTTAATAAACTACTGTTATAGTTCCAGCCTTTTATAGGCTATCATAGCTGGACTGGCCATTGATGCGTTTCATGAGCCTCTGGAGCTTGGTTATCTTCTTTGGGGTGATCTCGAATTCGTCAATATGGGGGCAGTCCCCGTCTAGCCCAACATAGTCGCTTTTCTCGTTTATGATCAACGGGTATAGCTGACATCCCTCTGGTCTGTCTTCGTATATTTTGCATTTTCCATCGTTGAGGAAGAAGCAAACCTTGTTAATGTTCCTCAGCCGTTTCTCTGATCCAACTATCTCGAAGAAATTGGAGTAGCCCATTCCTTCAATGCGTTGGGTATCCTCGTCTGACAAAGGCATAACAGTGTTCCTGCAGCAAAGATCACAGCCATGCACTATGCAGGGCGATTGAAGAGCCATTACTGATTATAGTCAGTCGCGAAATTTAGGGTTCACCCCCAGCTGCTAAAAGTAAAAATATGGAGCCCCGAACCTTGCATGTATGATTGGGGTAATCATCTACGACTCCGTGTTCGGAAACACTGAGAAGGTCGCCCAGCACATGGGGGATACTCTGGGTGAAGACGTCAGTGTAATTAAGATATCCAATGCTTCACTGAGTGACCTTGAGGGTTTAGACTATCTCCTAGTCGGCTCGCCGACTCGCGCTTTCAGACCAACGAAAGACATATCCAGTTTCCTCAAAAGCATACCAAATAGTGGACTCAACGGGGTTAAGGTCGGTGCATTCGATACAAGGATCGACCCAGCTGATGTGAATAACGCCTTCCTCAACCTCATGGTGAGGCTGTTTGGTTACGCGGACAAGCCAATATCCAACGCTTTGGTCAAGAAGGGTGGCAGATTGGTGTTACCAAACGCCGGTTTTGTTGTGCTGGACTCGGAGAGTCCTCTAAGGGAGGGTGAACTTGAGAGGGCAGCCAAGTGGGTCAAGGGAATACTCGAATAACCCTACCTGTTGATAGCTTGGACCACACTTTTCTGGATATCAGCGGTACACGAGTCCATGAACTCCCTGTTTCGCAGGTAAAACTCAAGCACGTTGAGCCCCTTCTGGGTGATTACAACCTCGTTCTTGTAAACGAAGATGTACCCCCACTTCTCCAGGTTGTCCAGTATCCTCTCGCTAAACTCACTTATCGGCTCTCCCCGCTTCATATCGAGTAGTGAGTCGAAGTAGAGCGAGAAGTTTGGGGAAGACATGTTTTCAAGTTTAGTGAAACAATGTATAAGGATTATAGATTAGTGATTCATATTCATGCAGACCTTGCACTCGGTCCACTTGAAACCGGTTCTACGCTCAGAGTCAAGCTTTGCAGCGAATAGTGATGGATACTTTTTCCACTCAACTTGCTCGGAGTTTGAGTTACTCGGGGTACAGTGTATGCATCCTTGTCTGTGAGCCCGCGCCACTTTCCTGATTCCGTTGTAATTTACCCAGACCTCTTCATCGTCACTCTTGTTGACGAGTCTGTCGAGTATCAGCAATAGCTCCTTCCCGGAGAAAGGTTTCGACATGTAATAATCCGCTTGCACGTCTGGGTCCAGCATCAGTTTGATTCCCGGTCCAAGAGCTGAGACCATGATGATGGGGATGTTACGTGTTTTCCTGTTCTTCTTGATCTCCCTGATGACGTCTAGCCCTGTGATCTCCGGCATAACCGCGTCAAGGATAACCGCTTCCGGCAAAACCTCGGCTATAACCCCTATTGCGTCCTCGCCTGACTCAACCTCTAAGGAGTCGTATCCCCCATACTTCACGTAACGAATTATCAGTTCAAGAGAATCCGGATCATCGTCAACTATAACTACCGTCATAAAGAGGACACTTTTGTATGGAGACACTCCCTCCATTATATAGATTACTTCGTTTTTCGAAATAGTAATTGCCTTTTTTGTGTAAATATTTCACCCAGTTTTCCGGATGTACGGCACAAGAAACTCACAGATATCTGTACAGGAACTGAGTGTTAACACTTAACGGTTATTTGGGTGTTTCAGACCTATTTGTTTCGGTCAATATGGAGATGAGCCTATTAAATTCGAAAAAACTCTACAGCAAACGCACAGACGAGTTGCTGGATGCAATCCAAAACGGGTTAGGCAAGTCACAGAATCCTGCACAGTACAATATCCTCCATATTGACGATAATCATTCGACCCTCCAAGTTAGCAAAATGTTCCTAGAGGACATGGACTCTTCTTTCAACCTTATATGTGAGTCTGATCCGGCTTGTGTAATCGATTACATCCAGGATAATGTTGACTGCTTCATAGTCGATTATACTATGCCTGGTATGGATGGGGTTGAGTTATCCAAAATGATTCGTAGGTTTACTGATAAACCCATTATACTGTTCACGAGCAGAGAGTGCAGCGAGGTACCCCTGGATGAGATGTACGAGATGGATATTGACTACATCCAGAAGAATGGCAACCCGTGTGTTTACCATCTGCTCTCAAGGATGATAAGACGGTTAGTGAGTCAGAACAGTCTGACTAGGAGTCTCATCGCTTCACTGGAACATGTAGTAAGGGCAAAGACCTGAGTGGGTGTTTTGTCGAAAAGGAGGTCAAGATTCGAGTTGTATGTAGGGGTACTGGAAGCGATTTATAATGGGCACCACAAGCCGACCCAGATAATGTATAACGCTGGATTGTCGTGGATGTCCATCACTGGTATACTGGCAAACCTCGTAGAGAGGGAACTAATACGGGAGATAGACAGTGACCTGAAGGATAAACGAACAAAGAACATTTACTGCATCACACAGAAAGGCGTGAACGTGGTCAGCTACTACAGGAAGGCAAAAGACTTGGTGACATTGGGAAAAATTCACTGATCTAGAATAGTGACAAATAACCTTACCAAGATTTCAGGCTCCACAACGGATTATATCCCCTTTCGGCAGCATGGGTTGATGAACATCCGCTACATGACAGTCGTTGACGCGCTGATTTTACTCAAAAGGAAGAACGATAGCAAGTCAAAAGACTCACCCTTTGACACATCATGTATCCCGGTGGAGCTGTTCAACAAGCTACGTGAGTGGGGCTACATAGAGGTGAGGGGAAACACAGAGCTCAGGATTACCGAGAAAGGTAAGAATATAATATCGTTCAACCAGAGGAGCTGCGCCATGCTCCAAGATGTACTCATCGAGATCTAAGATAATGCTTTGTCAAGCTGCTCAACTATCTTCCTTGAAACCGTAGCAATCTCTTCTGAGATATCCCCGATCATCAGGTTCTTGGGGCTCAATCATTAGCAACGTGATTTCGGTGCTTATCTGCTCCTTGAGGTAATGAGTCATTGTTGTTAGAGGAGACTCGTGTAGAGAGACCTCCTCATGCTCATCTATCTTTACAACCATCGACTCACCGGGCTCGCCACCGAACGAGGAAACCATCAACACTAGGATGTGGTCAGGCTTGTACTCGATGATTTTCTTTGTGAAGTTTTCAGGGCGTGTGCCCGCCCAGATTGGCTGAATTCGATCATTCTCTTTCAAGCCCTCAACGATGTTCATCGGCGCACCCTCATCGCCCCTGATCTCGCTCCCGAGGCCGAGAACAATCACCTTGCCTGATGACTCCAATGTAGATAGAAGTGTGTCGGGTATCATTTCCCTCAAAAGATACACGGGAAAACCGGGTATTAAACTGATAGCTGTGCCTGTAACTCGGCGATGAACCCTTCCCTATCCTCGACGAGCCTTTCCTTTACGTGTTTCCACGTAGTACTGCAGTTCTTGTACTCCACACCGAGGAGACCATGAATCTTCCTGTCAAAATCCTTCTTGTTTTCCTTGGTGGGCTCGACGCCTATCTTGGCGAATATCTCTTTCAGGTGCCGAAAATAGCAGGTCATGGGTGAGAAATGGTGAAAAATGGATATAATGGTATGGGGTGTGGGGCTACCACTTGTCCCGGTTCTGTATGATGTACTCTCTAAGCCCGCCAATGCCTAGGATCTCCATCATGAACTCGGGTACAGGAGTGAAGCTCAGCTCTTTGGTACCGTTGACGATGATCTTTCCCTCCGTGAGGTCGATCTCGATGTCGTCGCCTGTTTTCACTTCCTTGCTAATGTCTGGACATTCCAGTGCTGGTAATCCTAAGTTGGCTGCGTTCCTGTAGAAGATTCGAGCAAAGCCTTCGGCTATCACTGCTCCAACTCCTGAGTACTTTAACGCGATGGGTGCATGCTCGCGGCTGCTGCCCAAACCAAAGTTCCTGCCACCGATT
The DNA here is from genome assembly GCA_964589605.1 of uncultured Candidatus Bathyarchaeia archaeon. Classification (GTDB taxonomy): domain Archaea; phylum Thermoproteota; class Bathyarchaeia; order TCS64; family TCS64; genus RBG-16-57-9. The sequence continues at coordinate 27,510 of CAZPRN010000009.1, forward strand.
ACTACATCACCGGGCTTGACTTTCTTTGCAAACTCGGTGTCTATGCCCTCCATGGCGTGTTTTCCAAGTTCCTCTGGATCTGTTAGCTCCAGATAGATTCCAGGTAGGATGAAGTCAGTGTTGACATCGTCACCATAGTTCCATGCTTTCCCTTTGATCTTCATCGTTAAGCCTCCCTTGGGTCAGTTATGACCCCAGTCAGTGCGCTTGCCGCAGCCGTAGCTGGGCTGGACAGGTAAACGAATGCCTCCGTGCTTCCCTGCCTTCCCCTGAAGTTCCTGTTGCTGGTGCTCAGGCTAACCTCTCCGGGTGCTAGTATGCCGTGGTTTCCTCCGAAGCATACGCTGCAGGATGGGTTGCAGATAACTGCACCAGCATCCATCAATGTGGTGATGATTCCCTCGGCGTTAGCCGCCTTGTACACTTCCGGGCTTGCCGGTGTGGCGATCACCCTGACATCTGGGTCGATCTTCTTGCCCTTCATTATCTCAGCCGCAACTCGCAGGTCCTCTAGCCTGCCGTTTGTGCATGAGCCGATGAAAACCTGGTTAATTGCCTTTCCCGCTACTTCCTCAACGTCTTTGACGTTGTCAACCGCGTGTGGGCAAGCCACCTGTGGCGCGAGGTTCTCGCTGTCCACTTTGATAGATTTCCAGTACTTTGCGTCCGGGTCCGAGTAGACAGGCGTATATTCGTGCTTGACCCTGCCCTTGAGGAAGTCGAAGGTCTTCTGGTCTGGCTCACAGATACCAGTCTTTCCACCAAGCTCGATAGCCATATTGCATAGGGTCATCCTTGCCCCGATACTCATCTCAGCTATGGTACTGCCTCTGAACTCTAAGGCTGCATAGGTTGCTCCGTCTGCTCCCAGCTGCTTCGCTGCGTTAAGTATAACATCCTTGGACATCACCATGTCACCCAGGCTTCCATCAGACTGAATCTTGACTGTCTCCGGTACCTTGAACCAGAGCTTTCCTGTGCCTATCGCTGCACCCATGTCTGTGCTGCCGATTCCAGTGCTGAATGCCCCGAATGCCCCGTGTGTGCATGTGTGGCTGTCGGCTCCCACCATGAGCATTCCGGGGTAGACGTGCCCATTCTCGGGGATGATCTGGTGGCATACGCCGCTGTTGATATCGTAAAAATGCTGGAGGTTCTGTGTTTTCGCTATCTCCCTGCACTCCTTGTGGAGGGTCGCGTTGGCGATGTTCGTCGCGGGTGCGATGTGGTCGAGAAGTATGGTGACCTTATCCGGGTCGAATACTGTCTCGATCTCCATATCGTACATGGCGTGGAACGCCAGTGCCGCCGTTAAAGCCGGCATGAAGGCAAAATCTATGTTAGCCTTGACGATCTCACCGGGCTCAACGATTTCGTTGCCCGAGTGGCTCGCCAGTATCTTCTGTGCTACCGTGCTCATTTGTCGTTCGCCTTGTCAAGTATCCTGTTCATGCCTTTGAGGATTGCCTCGACGCTTGCCATCACTGTGTCACCGTGAACACTGTTAGCTGAGATCAACTTGTCACCATGCTTTACGCTTACCGTTACGTCAGCAACCGCATCGGTGCCACCGGTGATAGCCTTCATTGTGAACTTCTCCAGCGAGACATCAGCAAATCCGCCTACAACGTTCCTTATTGCGTTGATGGCTGAGTCGATCGGCCCGTTCCCTACGCCGCTTCCTGTCATGGGTTCACCGTCAACTACCAACGTTACGCTTGAGGTGGGGGTGATGGTGTTGCCGGTTACTACCAGTAGCTGGTCCAGCTTGACCCTGTCCTCTGCCCTGATGTTCATGACGTCCTTTGTGATGGCGTACAGGTCGCTATCGGTCAGCACTTTACCAGTGTCACCGATGCTCTTGACCCTACGTGCAATGGTTTTCAGTTGCTCTTCAGTTGGCTCAAAGCCCATGTCGCTTACCATCTTGAAGACGCCGTGGCGTCCGGCGTGCTTGCCTGCCACGATTCTGCTTTTCTTGCCGACGAACTCGGCGTTCATGATCTCATAGTTGCCCCTGTGGCCCAAGACACCGTGGACGTGGATTCCTGCCTCGTGGGCGAACGCGTTGTCGCCGACGATTGGTGCAGTTGATGGCATATACAGTCCGCTGAGTCGCTCCACCAGTGAGCTTGTCTCGGAGATTTTTGAGTAGTCCAAACCAGTCTCGATACCGTACTGTGCAACTAGGCTGACAGCCACTTCTTCAAGTCCAGTGTTTCCGGCTCTCTCACCCAGTCCGTTGACACATACGTGGATCTGCTCACACCCTGCCTCAACAGCTGCTAGGCTCGTGGCGGTTGCCTGTCCTAGGTCGTTGTGGGCGTGTGCGCTTAACGCGGTTGGCACCGTGTTCTTGAGCTCCTTAAAGAACTCGTAGGTGTTCCTCGGGGTCATCACGCCTACCGTGTCCGGGATGTTGAGCATCTCAGCTCCACAATCTGTGGCTACCTTGCATATCTCTTTGAGGTAGCTCATCTCAGTCCTTGTCGCATCCTGTGGGCTGAACTCCACCCTTACGCCATGGTCCTTGGCGTAGGTGATTCCATCGATGGTCTGCCTTGTAACCTCCTCGCGAGTGGTGTTCATCATGTGCTTGATGTGCATGTCGCTGGTGCTGATGAAGATGTGAATATATGGCACATCGCAGTCCAGTGCACGGTCTATGTCTCCCTTAAGTGGACGAGCAAGAGCGCAAACAGTCGCGTCTAGCCCTAGGGCTGCGATCCTTTTCACTGCCTCTGTCTCGCCTTTGCTGGTTATAGGGAAACCAGCCTCTATCTTGGGAACCCGTAACTCATCCAGTTGACTAGCAATCTGTAGTTTCTCGTCTATGGTGTAAGTTACACCGGGCATCTGCTCTCCGTCTCTTAGCGTGGTGTCGAAAATCCACACTTTTTTCGGGAGATTAATCTCGATGTCCGGCTGGTACGTGCTCATGTAAAAGTTATCATCACTCATATCTAGTGCACCGGTTTTTGTCTATCAACCACTGGAACGATTATAAGCAATTTGAGCAAGTATGGTTGCGTATAATGGCTTGTTTTTAACAGGAATACAGCAAAAAAGGGTGTTTTGGACCCTAGAGGTCCATGTTCAGCACGTTTCTCTGTACCAGCAGATAAACCACGACGGCGCTGATAACTATCTCAGCTCCGATGTATCCGCCATTATAGAGCGCGCTGTAAACCACGGGGCTCATTCCCTCGGCGTAAATCCCGAAGAAGACCACTCCGCTGATGAAGTGGCTAACGAATCTTCCCGCGAGTGCGACGACTGTACCGACGATTGGCTGCTTCTTGAACAGTGCAGCGATGCCTAGGATGCCAAAGGCCAGTGGGTAGTCTAGGAACATGCCGACTGGGCTGTAGAACCAGCCGTCGAGCATCATCTGGACAAGCCCGTAGATCACTCCGGTTGTGACGCCAACCTTGACATCGCGCCTGAACGCGATTAGTAGGATTGGCACCATGCTCCCAAGTGTGACTGAGCCGCCGTATGGCATGCTGAATATCTTGATGTAGCTAAGAACAGTCGCAAGAGCGACGCCGATGGCGATCTCCGCGAGAACCCGTGTACTGAAATTACCGTTACTCATTTCTTTTTTCCTCCGCCAGTATTACCTGGATCAGGTTCCAAGGGTCGGCGAGTTAACGCCCTCTCAGCCAGGCTGCTGCCCAGCTCCCCCTTTTCGGCTTCATTACAAATTAGACAGAATATAAAGTTATGCAAGAAAAGAGGAGTTTTTAGGCTTCATTTCACGGAAATACGCGTTTAAAACACGAATTGTTCTTTAATGACTGTTAATTGTAACTAGAGGGGTACTTATTGGAACTCGATTTTCTAGGCATCGTTGACGACTTGCATATCGGAATAGCTGTCTATCGAGCTGTGGACGACGGCCAGAACTTTGAGTTTGTGTACGCCAACAACGAGGTTGGACGCCTAGAAAATGTGGCTCTCCAAGAGATAATCGGAAAACGTGTCACCGATGCTTTTCCCGGTGTCACAGAGTTAGGGTTATTCGAGGTATTTCAAAAAGTCTACAAGACTGGAGAGTCACAACGGCATCCCATCTCTATGTATAAGGATACCCGAATCGCTGGCTGGCGTGAAAACTTTGTGTTCAAACTCGATAACGGGTTAATTGTCGCTGCGTATACTGATGAGACGAGGCAAAAACAGCTTGAGGAGGAGCTTCTGGGGAGTCAATCAGAGAAAGAGGCAATTCTTGAAGGTGCCGCTGATCCGATATTAGTTACGGACGGGGAGGTAACGTTGTACGCAAACCGGAAGGCTGCAGAGTTGTTTCGATACGAGGATCCATCTGATCTAATTGGAGTGCATATCCGCCATTATTTCCCGGAGCAGAACCGTGAGCAGATATTGGAGCGTGCCCTTGGAAGGATTGGCGGCGAGCTTCTTCCAACCCTGTATGATTCCGTGATTCAACGAAAAGACGGGTCTACGCTGGTCGTGGAGTTTAACATCAGCATGATTGAGTATAACGGCAAACCCGCGATCCTAAACATTATGCGTGATCTGTCCGAGCGGATTCAAGAGCAGGAAATATTGACTGCTATAGGTGAACTTGTCAACCCGATGCTTAACCCGGACTCTACTATCTATGATATCACCATACAGGTCCTCAACCATGCTTTGTCTCTTACCTCAAGCCAGCACGGCTTCGTCTCAGAGGTTGATGAGGTTACAAAGGACTCTTTGGTTCACACCTTCACCTCGATGATGCAGGACTGTAAGGTTTCCTTGTTCAAGACTAGGTTCGCCGTAAACGAGGACGGCACGTATAGGGGGTTGTGGGGGCACACCTTGAACACGCTTCGGAGCTTTTACACAAATGAGCCTGACGAGTACGAGAACCGGATTGGTGTACCGGATGGGCATATTGCTTTGATCAACTTTCTGTCGGTACCAGTCATAATTGGAAACGAGCTGGTTGGCCAGATATCTGTCGCGAACTCGGAGCGCGATTACGGTGACGAAGATGTCAGGTCAGTCGAGCGTCTTGCAGTAATCTACGCTTTGGCGATTCACCGGATGAGGGCGGAACAGGAACGGGATGACCTGTCAATAAAGGTGACTAGGGAGCAGATGCGGGCGGAGCAGGCGGAGGAGATGGAACAGATAAAAACTTCTTTCATGAACACCGCTACCCACGAGATAAGAACCCCTATTACCTCTATCAAGGGTTACACAGAGCTGATCCATGATGCTTTTGAGACACGGGACTATGAAACAGCGGAAAGTTACTTTGAGATAATCTCAAGAAACGTCCAAAGATTGGAGATTCTCAGTAACGACCTGCTCGATGTCCAAAGGCTAGAGTCCGGTAGAGTTGAGCTGGATATCAAGTCCTGCGAACTTGACGGCTTGATCAAGGAGATACGATCATAGCTGCTTCCAATGGTATCAAAATCAAACCACTTGCTCAACATCAAGGGAGATGAGAGACTGGTTTTCCCGTGTGACCGTAACAGGATCATCCAGGTGCTGGTCAACCTGGTTGATAACGCCGTCAACTATTCACCAAAGGGCTCAGCGGTGGATGTTCTTGTCGAGGGCTCAGGATCGGATATCATGTTCCAGGTATCTGACGAGGGAATAGGGTTATCAAGTGAGGATGCGGTGGAGATATTCAAACCGTTTCCAAATATCCACATTGCCGGTATATCCCATGGGTCGGGTCTTGGTCTTAACATCAGTAAGGGTATAATCGAGCTGCATGGTGGGGCCATCTGGGTGGAATCCAAGGGCAGAGGGTATGGCAGCAAGTTTATCTTCACAATACCGATGACCGGGTAGCTTGTGAGTCCGATTAATTAATAGATGGGGTGGCTTTGACGATTATAACACCCACTTTATTGTTTACCTCAATGATTCTCGCATCAACCTCCGAGCTCATGGGTGGGGATGAAAGAGTACCCTTCGAATCCACGACTTGGTAGCAGCTTTCCTCTAATATCTTGGTGATCTCGTCTAGGCTGTATAGCCTAGCTTGGCTGAAAACCGGGTCGCCCTTTGAGCCGATATCTCTGTATAGGTCGCCCCAGCTGCTCTCAGAGTTGATGAAGAGAAGAGTGTACGGAGCCTTCATTTTGCATACATCCTTGATCCCTTTGAGGGTTTCAACTGGGTTTACCACGAACTCTATCACCGTGACCATGTACGAGAAATCGAAGACTCGTCTAAACGGGGGTTTATGACCGTACCCGAGGACATTGTGTAGATTCTTTTCCTTGGCTTTCGAGATCATCTCGGTGGATGGGTCCAAGCAAATGATGGGCCTGTCCTCGTTCTCTAGGCTACTAGCGAAAGCCCCCGTACCTAACCCAACCTCCAATCCAACTCCCTTTGACGGCAGCATATAGTTTACCGCGTCCCTTTCAGCGAGAAACACCTGTTTGCCTTGCGGGTGCTCGTACCAGTCATCGTAGACATTAGCTACCTGGTTGAACACCTTGACTTTCTCGTTCATCTAGACCATCCTTGAGATAATCTCAACCAGCCTCGCCGGGTTCTCCGCGATGATTGTGGTTGTGGGCTCGATACCGAAGTCACCTGGATGGATGTAGGCGTCCAGTAGCTCGTCTGAGTGCTCTAGATGGTATCGAACAGGGCACCCATCGTCCATTAACTTTGTCGGCAAGACGAAGTACGTGAGCTCAGCTTTGTCGAGGAGTGATGGTATATCATCTCCTCCCCTGATGTTGACTGCAGAGAGTTTCCTTTTGTCGAACCTAATCGATTCCAGGATTACTGATGCCATGTAAGCGGATGCATCATATGCAAAGTCTCCGCAAACCATCGGGGACTCTCTTCCTTTGATGATCCTGCCCTCGACACCTGCAACATTAGCCGAGTCAACTGGGTTTGCCATTGCGTACACCATGTTTGAACCCACCTGAGGTACGAGGTCATCGAATCCTTCGATCTTGACCAGTGCCTCGACTGCGTCCTCTAGCTCGTTCAGGACTGGGTCTGGTGGTGTGAAGCTACCGTATATCTCGTCCATCTCGACTCTTTTCTGCTCTGAAACTTGTTCTCCGTCGATAGTTAGACCAGAACCATGCACCTCTCCTATTACAGAGCATGGGATACCTTTCTCCGAGCACCTTCTGAGCACATCGGAGACTCCGTCTTTGTCAGAGATGACTATCAAAGCCCCATAGGTGGGTGCCCTGAGCAGATCACCGTCGAGGCCATCCGTTCCATTGGCATAGATTATCTTATCGGTATCCACGTTCAATCCCATGCCTAGGCTGTTGGATATTTCAAGAAGTGAGCCTGTGATGCCCCCCTCTGATACATCGTGCATCATTTTCACTGCCTTGACAGGTTGAAGAGTCAATATGCTAGGGAGAGGAGTGTATCTCCTCCACGAATTATCTTCAATCCCCTTGGCGATATTGTTGAGCCAGACGGCTTCTCCCCCGATCTCGCCAACGAGGATGACCTTGTCACCGGTTGACGGCTTAGAGGGGGACCGTAATGCCTCCCCCATGCAGGTGGCGGTCAGGAGGGGAATCTCGATCCCATAATATGTTGCAGTTTGACCCGCCGTGATGGTTACACCATACTTCCTCGCCTCGCCCCCCAGTGTTTTAACTATTGTCTCAAGGTCATCCTCCGATGTCTTCAACGGAAGATAGATACCCGAGATAAGATGGGTAGGTTTACCGAACTTGTTCGCGACGTTGCTTGCAGAGTAGTGGAACGCGAAGAACCCAAGGGCTTCCAGGGGCACTCCGATACTAGGGCTATGTGCGATAACCGTATTCTCGGTCAACGCAGTGGTCGCCCCGTCCAGTTCGATGTCCTTCTCAACCGGAATATTGGGGAGGACCGTGCGCATGAAGACCTCCCTTGTGACCTTCCCGAGTCCAAGTACTCTGCTCATGCCCGAATATACCTCACATCAGTCTATAAACACTCAGCCTCTTCCATATCGCCACGATTACCCCGATAGAGACGGGTATGAACACTGCATCCACGATGGTCGCCAGCACTGTCAACGCTACGCCCCATCCGAAAAGGTACCAGTCGAACACGAAGAAAGCAACGGTCTCGAACACAGCGCCAAGGAACATTACGATCATCTCCCATGATGTAACCGATGATGTCTCCTCTGTCCGTCTCCTCACGAGCCAGCTGATGAACGCTGCCTCTAATCCACGCACGAGCATCGCGCCGAATATGAATATCGCCGGGAAGCCAAAGGTCATTACCTTGTAGCCTACCCCCAACCCCATCGCGATGGCAACCGTGATGGCAGCCGTGAATGGGTCCACGAGTATGCCCAGCGTGTATATCAGCGCCGGCGACAAATCGTACTGCGCCAGTGGCTGCGGCATAGGAACCATGATTAGGTTCGTTAAAGTTGTCAACGCGGTCATAACCGCGATGAAAGCTAGTCTACCTGAAGTAGTTTTGAATCTGTTTTCTTTACACCTTGCAGGGTATGCAAGGCTAGTCTGGTTGCTGAGAATCTTTGTCCCTACGCCAGCATTACCTGGGTCAGGTTCAAAGGGTCGAACGATGTCCTCTCAGCCGGGTCCAGCCCAGCTCCCCTTGCCTCAACAGCCCGGTGGATTGCTTAAAAATCTTTCAATTACCGGCCCGGATGACCTTTTTCAATGAATGATGCAAAATATTTGAGACAATCACGCTGCAAGGGCTTTGCTTAAATATTCTTGGACTCCAAGAAGTGAGTGAATACGATGGCTATCACCCTGACCACTGATATGATTCTAGCGATTGGAGCTATCATCGTGGCCGCAGTTGCCATTTTCATGTTCATGAGGGCAACAGACGGGGTGAGTAGACCGGACAACAAACCCGATGAACCGGACCCAAAGGTTCTACCAATATCTGTTCAACCAACCAAGGTAACTACCCCCAACATACCCATGATCACCGAGAAACTGGAGGTAGACAAGGCGAGAACATCCATCCGAACCCTCACCCTCCAGCAGGAAATACTCGGCATGGTCATGAAGCGCCTATTCGAGGCGGAGGACGAGGGCGAGATCAACAAGGACGAACGAGAACGCCTCTCAGGGAACTATGAGGGGGAGCTCCAGAAGGTCACGGAGCAGCTGAACAAGGCCGAGCTCATCGTGAGCCTCAATGAGCTAGAGGAGATCAGGACAAACATCATCCAGCAGTTCCAGGAAACCCTTACAGATACACAGAGCAAGATCGACCTCATCATCAAGGAGTTGAACATCCAGCCCATCGAGCCCAAGCCCGTGGAGGAACCCAAGCCAGAGCCACCCAAGCGTCCGAGAAGGACAAGGCCAAGACCCCAGCCCCAGCCAGAGGAAACAGAGGAGGAACCCGAGGAGGGTGAAGAGACTCCAAGCAGGGGCAGACAGACCGTCGAGGATAGATTAGATAAGCTTAAACAGGACGTGTTGAAGGAGCTAGAGGAGCTTGACCGCTTGGAGCTTGAGCAGTAAATGACCTGGCAGAAGGAAGCAAAATCTAGAGCAGCAGTAAAAGTCGTGGAGCACATCAAATCGGGCATGGTTATCGGTATAGGCAGCGGGTCAACCGCGGCTGAAGGCATTCGTCTCATCGGCGAGAAGATTACAAGCGGAGAGCTGGATGATATTCGCGCGGTTCCAACCAGTTATCAGGCTATACAGGAGGCAGTCAAGGCTCAGATACCCATGACCACCCTCGACGAGCACCCTGTTCTCGACTTTGGCTTCGACGGAGCGGACCAGCTTGACGACGAGCTCAACGCGATCAAGGGTGGTGGAGGCGCGCTGCTAAGGGAGAAGATCGTAGCCTCATGCTGCAAGGAGTATATCCTAATCGCTGACCAGACAAAGGTCTCGGACGTTCTCGGTAGGGATCAACCGGTCTACTTGGAGATCCACCCAATGGCGGTGACTCCTGTTTCTAGGAAGCTCCGAAACATGGGAGCCAAGCCGACCGTTAGGCAGGCAGTAGGAAAGCTTGGTCCAGTAGTGACTGATAACGGTAACAACCTGATTGACGCAGACTTTGGTCCAATCCATAACCCTGGGTACCTGAACGCTAGGCTGCATTCGGTTCAAGGAGTCATGGAGACGGGTTTGTTCATCGGGTACGCGAAGATAGCTTACGTCGGAACAAAAACCGGCGTCAAGACCATGACTCGTTTCTAAACGTTCTATTATTCTTCTCCAAAAATACTTTGTCTGGAGTCTACCCTTGGGATGGGTATGAGATGTATGAACTCCATTTTGGACCCACCTACACCAATGACGTCCGCGATGAAATCATAGCTCTGCTGCCTCTCAGGCTCAAAGAGCGGTATATTACGCCAATCTTCCATTACTGCAAATCTGATGGTTTTTTCTTTCCCCGGCTGGACCACGATGCTAGCCTGCTTTCCTTCTCCAAGCCTGAACCCTAAAGCATAGGATACCAGGGTTGCCTCCTTTATTCTCAGAGGCTTTGTGGAGTTGTTCCTAACTGTGACCTTGACTGATATCTCTCCGTCCTCGAATACGCTTTGTGTATAAACTGCTTCATGGACCTTAACATCAATTGAATCAATTTCTGGTGGACGTAATTGTATGGAAAATGCTGCGATTCCACTTATTATCAGTAAGAGTACCAGTGCGATGTTGCGTAGTTTCATACTTGATTCCTGATTTAACCTGTTTATGATGAAAAAAGCATCATATTAGTTGATGAATTCTTCACAATGATTTCGGAAAAGCGTCAAATTTAAGGAATTCCAAAAAATAGCTAGAATATTCACTAGTAATCCTTCGAGATTCGTTATGGTTTTACGTGAAATTTCGTATAATGAGCTAATGTTGTGCAGGGCTGTCTTTCGTTGCTGACCATGACAAGGTTTTAAGACTCGTCCTTTTCCTATTCCCCTCATGTCTTTCGCTGACCTAGTCTTACAGAATGGTCCAATAATCACGATGGACGGCGAGCGAGTCGTTGATGCAGTAGCCGTCAAGGATGGAATAATCATAGCTGCTGGAAGCAAACCCGAGGTTACACGCCTCATTGGTCCGATGACCGAGGTGGTTGAGCTCGATGGAAGGGCTGTAACGCCTGGTTTGGTGAATGCACACGACCACATGTTAGAGCATGGTATATCCAGTCATTTTGTTGTCAACATAAGGCACCCTGTGGCCAAGTCCATCGAGGAGATGCTGGAGATCATTGGTGAGAGGGTCAAGCATGTCAAGCCCGGGAAATGGGTTAAAGCCCAGAACTGGGACGAGGCGCTGCTTGAAGAGAACCGTTACCCAACAAGATGGGACCTTGACAGGGTTTCGCCTGACGATCCTGTTTGGGCTAGGCGTGTTTTCCAGATGTGCACCGTGAACAGCAAGGCACTGGAGATAGCTGGGATAACGAAAGATACTCCTGACCCGGAGGCGGGGTGGATTCAGAGAGACGAGAACGGGGAGCCAACTGGTGTTCTCAGAGGTACAGCCCAGAAACTGGCGACAGATTTTATTCCAGAGTACGACGGTGGGGAGATCGAGGAAGCAATCATCCAAGGATGTATTGACATTAACGAGGTTGGATTCACAACAGTTGTAGAGCCGGGACTAATGGAGGACTGGATCAACGCCTACAACCGGGTCTACGACAAGGACAAGCTCACTGTAAGGATGCTGATTCAGGTAGGGTTCCTCATGAACACCGAGCAAGTCCGATGGGCCATCGAAAACTACTCTGTTGGGGGTGACGACATGCTAAGGATCATCGGTCTCAAGATGGCCATGGACGGCGGAGTAGGGCCAAGATCCGCCATGTTCTACGAGCCATACCAAGACCGCGGCCCAGATGATCTGGGCGTCCAACTCACTGATGAGGAGGAGCTCAAAGAGATGATTCTCATGGGTCACAGGGCTGGGTTCCAAGTCGGCGTCCACGCAATCGGTGACAGGGGCGTTGACTTGACGCTAGACGCATACGAATACGCGATCAAGAACTACTATAGACCCGGTCACCAGCACCAGCTGATCCACGGATTCTTCCCCAGTGACGAAGCGAACAAGAGGATCGCCGAACTGGATATGGTCATCAACACCCAGACACCGTTCTTGTACCTACTCGGTGACAGCTTCATCGAGGCGAGGGGCCTGGAGGCGTGCAGGAAATGCATGCCTATCAAGACATGGCAATCGATGGGCATACCCGTCAGCACGAGCCATGATGCGACTGTCACGTTACCTCTTCCACATATCGGAATCTATGGACCGGTTGCCAGAAGGACACTCAAAGGTCAGAGTATGGGGGACGAAGAGGCAATCACCGTGTACGACGCGTTGAAGCTCTACACGACTGATGCAGCCAAGCAGTGCTTCATGGAGGACAAGATAGGGTCAATCGAGGTGGGCAAGTACGCTGACCTCGCCGTTTGGAACTTCAACCCGTTTGAGGTGGAGACCGAGAAACTACTCGGTTGGAGGTGCCAGATGACGTTCCTCCACGGGGAAAAAGTCTACGAAGCCCACTCCTAACCGGGTTATCTGTAGCTGACTTTAAAGCCTGATCAGTTGGATACCTTTCTAGGTGTCCCTTTTGACGACTTTGAAGGATATCCGAGTACTCGATTTTAGCCACGTCTATTACGGACCATACGCAACGATGATCCTCGCTGATCTAGGGGCAGACGTGATCAAGGTTGAGCCGCCATGGGGAGAAGTAGCCAGAGAGTACGCACCCAAGTTTGGAGGCGTGAGTGGTGTATTCCACTACCTTGACAGAAACAAAAGAGGAGTTACCCTTAACCTCAAATCGGAGCAGGGAAAGGAGATCGCGCTAAAACTCGCCAAGCAGAGCGACATTATCATCGAGAACTTCAGCAGGGGCGCGATGGATCGCTTGGGTTTAGGATACGAGGACATCAAGAAGGTAAAACCTGACATCATATACGCTAGCCTCAGCGGGTTCGGATTGGATGGACCCTATGCTAAGAGACCTAGTTTCGCGTCAATCGCATCCAGCATGTCAGGGTGGTACAGGCTCACCGGGGATATCGTTGACCCAGAGGGACCACCAATCATACCTGCGGAGTGGCACGGAGATCTCGACCCGGGCTTGTACGCTGTTATCGGGATGATGACCGCTCTGCTTCACCGTGAGTGGACCGGTGAGGGACAGCACATTGATGTCTCGCAGCTGGATTGCATGATCGCCCAGAACGGTATACCGATCACTAGTTACCTGCTCTCTGGAATGCTTCCATGGGAGCACAGGGCAGGAAGGGATGTTCTCAGGTTCATGGGCACCTTCAAGGCATCTGACGGGTGGGTGTTCATCCACACGAGCCCCCGGATGGTGGACAGGTTGATGCAGGGAATGGGTGTCGAGGAGCTCAACAACAAGGAGGAGCTGGAAAAATGGGCTCTGAAGAACACAGTAGCCGATATAGTATCATCGTTAGTAGCGGTTGGAGTCCCCGCCGCCCCGATAAACACCCTAAAAGAGGTGGTTGAGGACCCGCAGGTGGAGCACAGAGGGATGATTGTGTCCGTTGAGCACGAGGACGCTGGTACAGTTCGATCACCAAATCACCCAATAAAGTACTCGGCAGCCAAACCCGAGATGCGGTATGCAGCGCCTCTGCTTGGTCAACACAACGAGGAAATCCTTGGCGAACTGGGGTATGCACCCGAGGAAATCAGAGCGCTAAGGGATGCTAAAATTATCACCTAGATGCTTTGAACCAGCTGCATCTCACAGAGCCGCTTGTACAGCTCACTGGACTCGATGAGCTCATCGTGTGTGCCCTGTGCCATCACTTTTCCCTCGTCCAGCACAATGATCAGGTCTGAATCACGGACAGTTGATACCCTGTGGGTGACGATGATGACCGTCCTGTTCTCCATCTCCTTCATCAACGCGTTCTGGATCATCGCCTCGGTGTATGGGTCAACGCTGCTTGTCGCCTCGTCGAACACAAGTACCCGTGGATCGGCAAGTATCGCTCTACCCAGACAGATCAATTGCCTCTGACCGAAGCTGAGGTTGCTGCCATGCTCCTTCAACTCTGTTTGGTACCCGTCAGTTAAGCCCTCAACCATTTTATGTATTCCAACAAGCTTGGCTACCTGCATCATCTCCTCATCCGTTGCGTCGTCCCTGCTGAATTTGAGGTTGTACTCGATGGTCCCGCTGAACAGGAACGGCTCCTGGAGGACAATCGACACCATACCCCTCAACTGGTTCACGCTCAGTTCTCTCAGGTCTACTCCATCGATGGTTACTGTTCCTGATGTCGGATCGTAGAACCTACCAAGGAGGTTGATGATCGTGCTCTTCCCTGAACCAGTTGGACCGAACAAGGCTACCCTGTTACCCGGTTCAGCGACCAGGCTTACATCGTTGAGCACTTGGATGTCGTCAACGTACGAGAAATTCACGTTCCTCAGCTCAACCACTCCCCTTGACTCATCAATCGTGACAGGGTTCTCTGCTTCGTCAACCTCCGGCTTCATGTCGAGGACAGTGAAGATTCTCTCCGCACCGGATATCGCGCTCTGGATGTCGCCGTAGAACATGCTGAGGCTCTGGATTGGGTTGAAGAAAGTAGCGGTGTAGGTACTGAACGCTACGAGTTGGCCCAGCGTGGCAATGGACTCCAAAACCTCGTTTCCGCCAAGGTACCATATAGCGGCTGTCATGATGCTGCTAAGCACGATAACCACGCTACTGAACGTGACGGAGACCGTCTCTGCCCTGATCTGGGTGACCATGTTCTGCTCGTTTACCTCATCAAACTCCCTTAGACTGCGCTCCTCTTGTGTAAGAGCCTTGGTTACCCGTGCCCCGTACATCAGGTCTTGGACCTTACCGGTGAGGAAAGCCACGTTTCTCCTCGCCGTCCTCCAGGCATTAGATATCCACTTCTGGAAAAGCCTACTAACCGCTGCCAGTATAGGTGCGATGAGTAACGCTATCAACGTGAGTCGAGTGTTGAGGAATAGCATTATCAGCAGCGAGGCTGACGCCATCAACAAGTCGGCAATGACACCTAGAACTCCGGATGTCATGAGCTTCTTCAACGCCTCCGCATCGTTAGTTACCCTAGATACTAGTCTGCCGGTGTTGCCATACTCGAAGAACCTCTGACTAAGGTCGTTAAGGTGTCCGAAAAAGTGCTCCCTGATATCAGCTATCACGGTGAACCCTAATTTATCTAGGTAATAGAACTGGAATGCTGTCACCACCCATTCCAGTAACCCGAAGATACCGTAAAGAGACGCCGCTACCAGCAGGATAGATGGCAGGCTACCATCTGAAAATGATAGAATTATGTCCGCGAGCCATCTTCCATCCTCTGTTGGTGTGTTCTGGATAAAGTAATCCAGGGTAATCTTGTAGAGGTAGGGTCCGGCCAGATACACGATCATTTTGGCGAATATTAGCAAAAGCTCAATGATGAACAGGCCACGCTGCTTGAGGATGTACTCGCTTAGCAAACGCCTCATGATCTGCATGTCGCTGTACTGCCTCTCCGTGGACTCTAGGCTGCCCACATCGTACCTATCAACGTACTCGGCCATCAATCATCGCCTCCCATGTCGAGGGTCTGGGACTCTATCAGCAACCGATACGTCTCGCTGGTCTCCACTAAGTTCTCGTGTTTGCCCACCGCTGCAATCCTTCCTGACTCGACCACCACGACCTTGTCGGCTGCTTGGCAGGTACTAGCTCTCTGTGTGATGATGAGTGCTGTCCTTCCCTCCAGCAGGGCGTTGATCGCCTTCCGTATCAGCTCCTCTGTCTCGGCGTCAACGTTACTCGTGGAGTCGTCAAGAATCAGTAAGCTTGGATCAGCCAGCAAGGTTCTGGCAATCGTGACGCGCTGCCGTTGACCTCCACTGAGTGTTACCCCACGCTCCCCGACTATGGTGTCGTACCTGTCGGGTAATCCATCTACGAATTCATGTATCTGGGCGGCCTTAGCCGCCTTGATTACCTCTTCAAGCTGTGCATCCGGTTTCCCGAAAGCGATGTTGTTCCTGATGGTATCCGAGAACACATAGACGTCTTGAAGCACGATCCCGACTTGCCTCCTCAAGGAGCTTAGCGACGCATCTTTGATGTCTACACCATCAACCAAGATACGTCCCTTTGTAGCGTCGTAGAACCTGGGCACCAGCTCAGCTAGAGTGGTCTTCCCGCTACCCACGAATCCCATCAAAGCAACGTTCTCACCGGGCTCTATCATCAGGTTCACATCAGAGAGAACCATGCCTGATGTGTTATACCCGAAACCCACGTCCTCGAAAACGATCTCACCCCTGAGATTGGGCATCTCAACCGGGTCCTCTTTCTCGGGCACGTCCTGCCCGAGATCAATCACCTCGAACACCCTTCGGGCGCTTGCGATCGCGTCTTGGTAGAACATGATAAGCCGGGCGAACATGCGCATCGGTCCAGCCAGTTGTGCGAAGTACGTACCAAAGAGAATCATCTCACCTATAGTGATCGTTTCTGCTATGACCTTCTGGCCGCCGTAGAATATGATAAGTGAGACACCTAACCCGACGATCACGAAGGTTGATGGCCTGTACATCGACTGTATGAGGGAGGCGGACATGCTCGTGTCAACGTACGCCTGATTCTCAACCCTGAACCGCTGGTTGAAATGCTCCTCCCTTCCATGGGTCTTGATGAGCTTGTGGCCGGTGATGCCCTCCACCAGCACGTTGTTAAGGTCACCGAACTGGTCCTTCGCCTTGGTAAGGTACCCGGTGATCCTGCTGCTGTACATCCTTGTGGTGAGGAAAATGATGGGCATCGGGGCGCAGCAGATCAACGCCAACTGGGGATCAATGGTGTACAGGATGTACAGTGTGAAAAGGAACTGCATCCCGTGCCTGAATATCTCCCTGACCGTCTCGCTGTAGAAGAGGTCGATGTACCCCATATCGCTGGTTATCCGGCTGATTATCTGGCCGCTCATCACCTGGTCTAGATAGCTGAAGCTTTTGTGGATCAAGGCCTCGTAGAAATCGCGGCGCATCACCCTGAGTATATTCTGGCTCAGTGCAGCCCGTAAGGTGATGTGTATAACGTGGAAGAAGCCACGTACTACGGCGAGGAACACGATTGTCATGCATAATGCGACCAATAGTTGGCTCTGGGTTGTCACGTTGAAAGTGTTCGTGATGAACTCGATGAACCAGTGGCTCGCATCTGGTGATGGAACCAGGATGAAGTCGATGATAAGCATTACAATGATTGGGCTCAGCAACGCGAATACACCATGACGTCCAAACGCGGTGACCACGATGCCGATGAAGATGTTCATGAAGGGACCCATGTAGCCGAGGAGGCGCTTTGTAAGGTCCCAATCAGATGGATTGTACTCGCTCAACGTGTTCACCCGAATATACCCCGGCTGGATGTTTAAAGAAATTCAACAGAATAACGTTTAAAACCCTGTTGAGGTGCATAGTGTTTGGTTGCCGGGTTCTCCTAGCCTGGTAGGGAGCTGGCCTGCTAAGTCAGTGCGCGTAAAGCGCACGAGGGTTCAAATCCCTCACCCGGCGCCACTTAACTCTTCTATGAAATCCTTGACTTTCTCTACCTGTGTCTTCATCCAGCTGAACTCAGGTATCTCGGGTAGTCCACCCATGTATACTCCTTGCTTCCTGTACTTCATCCCGCTTTCTACTTTGCCCCAGAGCGTCGAATGGTACTCCTTTGCCTTGACCTTGGAATGGAAATCAGCGATATTCTCGGGTTCCAGTCCAGCTCCGGGCATGATTATCACTCGATCACCTGCTCGTCTAACCAGCTCAGCGATGAGATCAATCCCCTCGGGTGCCATGTTCCGTTGTCCAGCTGTCAAAATTCTGTCCACTCCTACCTCTATTAGCTGCTCCAATGCCTCAAACGGGTCCTTGCAGACATCAAAGGCACGGTGGAAAGTCACGGACATTGGACGGGCAAGCTCGATGATTTCTCTTGTCCTCTCAACATCAACCTCTCCATCAGGTGTAAGGAACCCGATCACAACGCCGTTGATGCCAAGCTCCTTACACTTCTTGATATCCCGTCTGATGATCTCCATCTCGTCCTCGGAGTACAGGAAATCGCTGCCCCTGGGCCGGACGAGGACGTTGATGTCGATGCTAAGCCTCTCCCTTGCTAGTTCAAGCGTACCATGGCTGGGTGTTGTACCACCCTCGTACAGGTTGTCGCACAGCTCTATCCTCTGGGCTCCGCCCTTTTGGGCGGCTAGTGCTGACGCCAACGACGCGCAGCACACCTCAACGACTGGAATCATGGGTAGTAGTTGACCGATGTCCGTTATGAAGCCTCGGTGATACTGGATTCCTGTTCCTTAATCTCTATACATCAAAATGTCTAGAGGTTTTCATGAAACCGTTGAAGCGTGAGTACAAGTTCTTCCTGGGTGGATTCCTTACGGGGGGCTTCGTGTACATTGCATTATTCATTTTGAGTTTCTATCTACGAATAAGGGCACTCAGAGGCTAGATAGGCTCACCAAAAGATTATACATCCACGAGAATACTCCGGGATATGAAGACTGACGAGTTCCTCGTTGAGCGGTGGATGAACGAGTACGAGCACAATGTCAAGTACAACCTCGCCGAGACCTGTGTAGACCCGTTTACGTTAGCCGAGTTTCTAGATTTCGTGGGTAAACCGGACTTCTTTGATGGCTTCAAGGACAAGCCTCTGACCTATGGATATATCGAGGGGCACCCGGGGCTCAGGCAGGGGATCGCTGACCTGTACGATGACGTGAAACCAGAGAACGTGCTCGTCACGGGGGGTGCTATCGAGGGCAACTTCAACAGCTTTTACAGCCTCATCGAGCCGGGGGATGGAGTGGTGTCCGTTGCCCCCACCTACCAGCAGCTATACAGTGTGCCCAAAGGGTTCATGGCTGATGTCAAGTTACTCAAACTCACCCCTGAGAACGGCTGGCTGCCTGACCTTGAGGAGCTCAAAGAGTACGTCAACCGTAAGACCAAGATGATCGTCATCAACAACCCCAACAACCCATGCGGCAGCCTCATCGACACCGAGACGCTGAAGGCGATATGTGAGATAGCCGAGGACGTTGATGCCTGGGTGCACAGCGACGAGGCTTACCGTGGACTGTACATCGACCCGGATGACTACGTGCCCTCTGTGGTTGATGTCTATGAGAAGGGCGTCGCGGTTGGCAGCTTCAGCAAGCCATTCAGCCTCACTGGGCTACGGCTTGGCTGGATAACCAGCAACGACGAAGCCGTTCAGGAGTTCATGCATAAGCGGGATTACACAACCATCAGCAAGTCAATGCTCGTTGAGGAGTTAGCAGCTGAGGCAATGCCCCACATTAACAGGATTCTGGAAAGGAACAACGCTATCGCTAGGGAGAACTGGGTGATGCTGGACAACTGGATCAGCATGGAGCCAATGCTTGACTGGGTCAAACCTAGGGCAGGAAGCGTTGCTTTCATGAAGCAGCACACCGGGATTCCATCTGAGGAACTGTGCTTACGAATGATTAACGAGCGGAGCACGTTCCTCGTACCCGGTGAGTGCTTCGAGCACCCGGACCATATCAGGATTGGATATGGCAACAACAGGAAACTCCTTGAGGATGGGCTAGCCCAAGTGAGTGAGTTCTTGTCCCAGCTGTGACAAATTCTTTTCTTTTTGTCTCAGATACCTTTAAATCAAAGTTATTGATAATTAGTTACTCCGTGGTAAGTATGAGCACTGTTTACTGATTCTAACTGAACCCCCAGTCGCTCCGGCATTTGAAGCCACAAAACCATATAAAAAGTGAAACTACATGTCAGATCAAATCAAGAAAATTCGCTCTATCCTAAAAGGCAACATCGGTGTCCTGGTAGCGAGCTCTGCGCTTTGGTCTATCTCGGGTAACCTGACCTACCCTTTCTACGCGCTATACGTGCTGGAACTGGGCGGAGACTATACGGTCATCGGCAAGATAATGGGTGTCTCGGCTCTCGTCAAGATCATCCCAATCTTCGTAGGCGGTTACCTATCCGACAGGATAGGGCGCAAGCAGATACTGTTCACCATGACCTACCTGATGGCGCTTATGGCCATAATAAGGGCGTTCGCCCCAGATTACAGGTTCCTGATGCTGGCCTCGGTGCTGGAGTCTCTGTTCTTCGGCATCAGGGGACCAGCGATGAACTCAATCATCGCGGACTCCACCAACCCTGATAACCGGTCGCTGAGCTACGCGCTGTGGATAGTGATACCTAGGATGCTTGGTATCCCGTCCCCCTCGGTGTTCGGGGTGATTGTGGACACGTATGGAATGAGAACAGCGATGAGGTGGGGCTTCCTCTCCGTGTTCGTGTGTGGTACAATCTCAGCCTATATCAGGCAGAGGTACATCCAGGAGACCCTAGCTGAGACCAAGAAGGTAAACGCCGACATGGACGCGGTGCGCGAGATGATAAGCGGGTTCGGGGAGACCATCCGCAGTCTGAGCAAGGGCGCGCTGATCTTCCTAGCCATTGACTTCATCTACACCCTAGCTCTGGGAATGGTTGACCCGTACCACGTCAACTACGCCACCGACAGCCTCGGGCTCACGGCATCCCAGTGGGGAATAGTGGTGAGCATGGTTACGCTGGTCAGCTGCATAGTGAACCTGTTGATGGCGAACCCCTCTGATACTCAAGGCAGGGTACGTTTCGTGATGGTCTCGATGATGGGCTGGCCGTTGACGTACTGCCTGTTCATCAACGCGGGAAGCTACCTGTACCTAGCATTGGCTCGGATAGCGATAACCATAGTCGCGAGCGTGGGCCAGCCAGCGTGGCACGCACTGTTCACTGACTACTGCCCCAAGGAGCACAGGGGAAGGTACAACGCTCTCCTAGAGGTATGCTGGAGCACCCTGTACGGCGGTGGAAGCTGGATCGGTGGACTCCTATACCAGAACATTGGTCTGAGGACGCCTTTCAGGCTCTCAATCGGCTTGATGTCAGTCGGAGCAGTGCTGGCGATGCTATTCCTACGGGAACCCGAGGTCAAGGAGGTTTAACCCACAGTTTTTTAGGGCATCTTATCATCGAGATGCTTGTATATTCAGGTATGCTCAACGAGAAAAGGCACCATCGAGGGGAGATCGACCTTAACTACGCGGAAGGGCCGAATGCTGGTCCTCCTATTCTTTTTCTACATGGATTGACTGACCGCTGGCAATTCTTCCTACCTGTGATGCCATCCATGACCCAAGCATGGCACGTGTTTGCACTGGATTTCAGGGGACATGGCTCATCCAAACACACTCCACCATACAGGTATCAGGATCATATTGAAGACACTATCAATTTCATCGAGGATGTAATCGGTGAACCCGTCCACCTCTACGGTACTGCCCTAGGTGGGATGGTTTCATTGATGGTGGCGGCAAGGAGACCAGATCTTGTCAAGAGTCTAGTTTTCGGTGACGCCAACATCAAGCTGGAGTACGTCCACAAGGTCATCACCGACTACCATACCTTCTGGAGTGGATGGCATAAACTGGCATCATATCCAGCCGAGTTCGATGAATATGTCCAGATGGTAGCGGATATGCCCATCAATATCCCTTGGAGGGAGCCCGGGAAATACGGAGATGGCTTAGACTATCTTGCTATCGTGAACAAGGCATTGTATCTGAGAAACCTAGACCCAGAGGTGCTTCGATACTGGTCGGAGAGCGCGGAGAACCCGGATGTATTCAAGGACCTATCAACCGGCTACGACGAGGAGGAAATAGGGAACATTCAGTGCCCAGTCCTTCTGATACAGGCGAACATGGATAAAGGAGGCATTCTGGCAGACGACGAGGTGGAGTTCGCCATGAATCGCATCAAACGTGCTCAGAAAGTGTATATGCCCATGTACGGGCACAACCTAGGATGCTACTCATGGGAGGCTGGAGCCCTTCTGAGAGTGGTCAACACCTTCCTGCTAGCTCATAGGTAGGGACTATATACCTCTAGCTCCAAGTTTTCATTGATTATATGAGCATTGATGAGAGGGAGAAAAAGGACAAGGCAGAGGCGGTCGAGATCCTAAAAGAGCAGCTTGGAATCGAGGGGCAGCTGGTTGGGCTCTACGAGGAATATGAGCGAACCTCAGAGAACAAGGCCATGAAGAGGGTGATGCAGATGTTCAGGCTTGACAGCCAAAGACATATCAACATCCTTCAAGCTGCTATCGAGATCATTGAGGGGGAAGACGTTTTCATCGATGACAGGAAGCCGGCTAAGGAAACCCTTGAGAAGCATTTGGAACTTGAGGCTGAGGCTTTAAAGAAGGCAAACACTCTTCTCAGAAAACAGTGGATAGACGAGACCAAGGGGCTGAAAGGATTAATTGAGCTATGGAGAGACGACGAGAAACGGCACCATGCCGCGTTGAAGAAGATTATCTCCAGTCCATATATCAGGCTAGCAAGCAACGACATGGTATCCCTGTTTAGAGGAGAAGATTTCCTCGAAGAACGGTACAGGAGAGCCAAAGAGTTCGCCGCGAAAAAAGAGTGATACACTCTATTTTTTACCTGCTTCTAAAAGATAGCGTTTAAAATGAGCCACCTCGTGGATTTATCTTGAGTAAACATGAACCGCGTTACTCATTTTGAGATAATAGCCGATGATCCTGAGAGGCTACACAAGTTCTACTCCACCGTGCTTGGGTGGAGGTTCGAGAAATGGGAGGGCCCAATGGAGTACTGGATGGTGTATACCGGTGAAGGTGCTGGAATCGATGGCGGCATGTCGATCCGGCAACCAGATTCATCAACAATGAACACCATCGAGATCGAGAACCTCGATGCAACTCTAGTGAAGATCACGGATAATGGCGGCAAGATACTGGACCCGAAGAGAGCCATACCCGGTATTGGATGGTTCGCTGTTTTTATGGACACAGACGAGAACGTGTTCGGTCTCATGCAATCCGACCCCGAGGCAAAGTAGCCTCACCTTTTTCAATCTATCACATTTTTCTTCTTTTTTGCATCATTTGGGGCTAGCGATAATATTATACCCCCGTGATGGCAAGTATCTTCGACTCGACTATGAGTATGAAGGATCGTTTTAATGGAAAGGACTATCTTACTCTGATGGACTGGAAACCCGAGGAAATCCAGTACATCTTGGATGTCTCAATTGATTTCAAAAGGCAGCGCATGATGAAGCAGCCACACGAGTACCTAAGTGGAAGAACCATGGCTATGGTTTTCGAGAAGGCAAGCACTAGGACTCGTTTCAGCTTCCAGGCAGCCATCGCCCACCTAGGCATGCAGAGCTTCTATTCAACACCCAGCACGATGCAGCTAAGCAGAGGCGAGCCAATCAAGGACACGGCACGTATCCTAGATAGGTACTGTGACGGCTTGGTCATCAGGACCTTTGGACAGGATGTCGTTGAGGAGTACGCAAAGTACATGGACAGCCCAGTCATCAACGCTTTGACTGACCTGACACACCCATGCCAGGGCCTCGCAGACATGATGACAATGATCGAGCACAAGGGCAGGCTCAAGGGCTTAAAGGTCGCCTACACAGGTGACCCATGGAACGTGTGCCAGAGCATCATGATTGCTAGCAGCCTCATGGAAATGGATTGTTACGTCGCACTTCCAAAGGGATGGATGCCACACGAGAAGATCATCAAGTTCGCCACCGAGAACGCAGAGGACAGGGGAACCCAGATGGTCATCACCGACGACCTAGAGGAAGCATTCACTGGGGCAGACGTTGTCTACGCAAACACATTCCACTCGATGGGACACAAGGACATCGAGGAGAGGAAGAAGAAGTTCAAGGATTATCAGGTAAACGATGAGACCTTGGCTTACGCGGACAAACACGCCATCTTTATGCACTGTCTACCAGGCTACCGTGGAGAGGAGATGACCGACAGCGTCATCGAGGGTCCACAGAGCGCCGTGTTTGATCAGGGCGAGAACAGGATGCACACGGAGAAGGCCGTACTGGCCCTATTCGTCCAATAATCCTTTTTTATTTAACTATCTACTACACAACGCTATACCACTTCATTTATCTGGCAGCATGTGGTTATTCCTGCGATTGTCTTGATGAAAGAGCTCAGACGCAGGTTCAGTTTCATGAAAGGTAACCTGTCTGTTCTAACTGTTCGTCAAGTTATTGGAATGTTTTTCAGAAAGATGGTGCTCAGCTACGCCAGCTTATTCATTATTGCAGTTGGTGGCGATTTCTCACAGATCGGAATAATCAACAGTATACGTCCCATAGCGGGATTGCTTGTTTTTCCGATCGCTGGATATCTCACTGACAGAACCAGCAGGGTTAGAATAATCACAATAGCCGATGTATTGAGCGGGCTGACTATGCTCCTTTATGTGTTCGCTCCCAGCTGGGAGTGGATAGCCTTTGGGGCTCTTATCCAAGGGTTCATGGTTTTCTCTTTCCCCCCGGTTTCGGCGATTATGGCTGACAGCTTAGACCCGAAAAACAGGGGTATTGGTGTAGCCATGATGAATACAATCGCTACTCTCGTCTCCATGGCAAGCCCATACATCGCAGCGACGATCTTAGTCATTTATGGTCACGGACTCGGTATGAGGGTACTTTATGGGTTCCTCGGGTTACAGGCTCTGGTAAGCGCGGTACTTGTACATTACAGGCTCAAAGAAACAACGGTACCAGAGCCTATGGACGAGATGCCGGGAGTCATCGAGATTCTTCGGAGAACATACTCCGGAGTACCAGAGCTGTTGAGAAATATGCCCACAACAGTGAAGGCTGTGGCTATGGTTGTCTTGCTCGCCTTCATCTCCAACGGGATTTCCAGTCCATTCTGGGTTGTGTATGTTACCGACATCATCGGGCTATCTGAGATCGAGTGGGGGACCATCCTCCTCTACGAGTCTGTGCTTAGAGTCATACTTACAATGCCTGCCGGCGTTTTGGCTGACAGGATAGGGCGGACAAAGACCCTAATGATATCCCTCCTAGCAGCGTTAATCTCTCTACCTGCACTACTTCTCGCAAACAGCTTTACAACTGTTCTAATCATAAGGATGGGCGCAGCCGTAGCTGGGGCAATGTTCGTTCCAGCAAGCAGTGCGTTGATCTCAGATTATACTCCTAGGGAAATGCGTGGAAAGGTCATGGCAGCGGTTGGGAGGGGAACAGCAATGATCGGTGCGACAGGCGGAGGCACAGGTGGATCCGGTCTAGGATACCTGTTTGTGCTCCCAGTTATGGCTTCTTCGCTTGTAGGGGGTTACCTATACGGTTTGAACCCGGTTTTCCCTTGGTACGCGGTGGGATTAGGTTCGGTAATCCAGTTACTTTGTCTGGTTTTCTTCATCCGAGACCCCGAGAAAGCTGAGATATAGAAGAAAATCGCTACAGGGAATTGTAGCTTTACAAAGGATTATAAGCGAAAAAAGGGGATGTTCAGGACAGATACTTACCCTATATAGTATCAATAAACTAGATACTCTAGCCACACGTGGTGTGGGATATTAATGGGGCGTATCAGGATACTCACAAGTGGCCTCAATAGCATCGGACGTAAAAACGACTCTAAAGGAAGTCTTCTCGAACCGGAACATCGTGGCAATAAGCAGCACCAATATGCTCTACACAATCTTTAACGGATTCTGGGAGCTATGGTGGGGTCTCTACCTAGTACAAGTACTCGGAGTCTCCGCCACAATAGTTGGGTTGCTTGCAACAATCCAAAACACGGGCAGGATCCTATTCCAGCTACCAGGTGGAATGCTAGCTGACAGGATAGGTAGGAAAAAAGTAATTGTTTATGGTACAGCTTTGAGGGTTTTAGCTCCGGTATTCCTGTATTTCGCTGATTCATGGTACTGGGTAGTTCCTGGTATGATCATCAACGCATGTGCAAGCATCTACATGCCTGCATTCAACGCGATCATCGCCGAGAGCCTACCAAAGGACAAAAGAGGAGCAGGATTCGGTGCTTACCGGTTTATGACCGGTATTCCCAGTATATTCATGCCAGTAGTAAGCGGCTACTACCTTGACATCATGGGATTGGAAAACGGCGTAAAAACCGGTTTACTCATGTTCATAGTTGCAGCAGCCGTAGCAACTCTGGTCCGACATCTGTATCTCTCCGAGACCCTCGGTGAGGAGATTGAGAAAGAGGATGAGGAAAGAGGTGAAGAATCGGAAAACATTGGTGTACTCGACACTTTCAAGAGACAGCCAAGAACCGTATGGGCAATGCTTGCCGTGACTGTTATTGCAGGCTTCGCCATGAGGATGACATGGACCTTCCTATCATTGTTTGCTACCGATCCCAACTATGTTGGGCTTTCAACCACCCAGTATGGTATGCTTCAAAGTATCGCAATGTTCATCAGCGTACCGCTTTACCTCATCAGCGGTGTAGTAGCAGACAGGATGAGCAGAAAGAACCTCATCCTACTCGCGAGGGGACTGGGCCCATTCGACAGCCTCAGCCTGTTCCTGTTCCAAGACTACCAGCAGCTAATCGGAGCGTACTCTGTGATAGGAATAGCTCAGGGAATCGGTGGTGGAAGAATCAGGATGGGAGGTTACATGGGCGGACCCGCATGGAACTCTATGCTAACTGATCTGATCCCAGCGAGGGAAAGAGGAAAGGTGATGGGATTGATGGGCACTATTGCTGGTATCATCGGCTTACCAGCCTCGTATATCGGTGGATACGTATATGACAGAAACCCAGCCATGTTATTGGTGTCGGGTTCACTGCTTGAAGCCCTGTCAATACCGATCATACTGTTCTTCATCAAGGACCCCAAACGGGGGAAGACACTCCTACCCAACCCGCCAAGCTAGACTGTTTTCACGCCCTCCCGTTAGGGTTATTAACTAATGTCAACACCCTTATGCCGATGGAATATGGCAAAGGTTCCTAACCTAGTCACAGCGATTCCCGGACCCAAGAGCCAGGAATCGATCAAGCAGAGGAACGAGTACGTGCCAGCCGGAGTATATCTTGTTCAGCCAGTAACAATCGCCAAATCAAAAGGCGCAGTGGTTGAAGACGTTGACGGCAACACATTACTCGACTTTACCTCAGGAATCGGAGTAACCAGCCTAGGCCACTGTACTGAAGAGATCGTTCAGACAATCAGTGAGCAGGCAAGCAAGCTAATTCACAGTTGCATTCACGTAGGAAACTACCAGGTATATATCGACCTAGCCAAGAAGCTGTGCGACATCACCCCCGGAGACCACAAGAAACGGGCACTGATGCTGAACAGCGGATCAGAGGCAGTTGAGAACGCAGTCAAGATCGTACGCCAGTCAACTGGCAGGCCAAACGTCTTGAGCTTCGAGAACAGCTTCCACGGCAGGACCTACATGGCTATGACCCTGACGGGCAAATGGGACCCCTACAAGGTAGGGCTAGGCCCATTCGTGCCAGGCGTCTACTTTACACCCTTCCCATACGCGTACAGGTGTCCATGGGGCACTGACGACCCGGAGGAGTGTGGAAAGGCAGCTATTCACCACATCGAGAAGAGCGTCTTCAAGACACAGGTTGACCCCAGCAGCGTTGGTGCAATCATCACTGAGACACTGCAGGGAGAGGGAGGATTCATTGATCCACCCAAGAACTTCTTCCCGATGCTGAAAGAGGTTGCCGACAAGCATGACATCAAGATCATCATGGACGAGGTCCAGACAGGTTTCGGTAGGACAGGCAAGATGTTCGGTATCGAGCACTATGGTATCGTCCCTGACGTAATCACGATGGCAAAGGCAATCGCCAACGGTCTGCCACTGAGCGCAGTGGTCGCAAGCGAGGAGCTCATGGGTGACATCTACCCAGGCAGCCTCGGAGGCACCTACGGCGGTAACCCAATCGGATGTGCAACCGCACTCAAGGTCATTGAGATCATGGAGAGGGAGGACATCCCCGGACGCGCAGAGAAGATGGGCATTAAGCTACGAAAGCAGCTCCATGAGCTACAGGAGCAGTACCCAATGATCGGCGATGTACGTGGTCTCGGCCCAATGCTGGCGATGGAGTTCGTAAAGGACCCCAAGACCAAGAAGCCGGACGCCGAGGGCAGCAGTGCTATCATGAAGGAGTGCCTCAAGAACGGCTTGATGACGCTCAAGGCAGGTCTTTACAGCAACGCGATTAGGCTACACCCACCGCTAATCATCGAGGATGATCTCCTTGAGACGGGCATGGGTATCCTAGAGGCGGCTATAAAGAAGCACGCCTAAACTCCTTTTTTCTTCTATCTTTTATCTAATATCTCATCACAAAGTATTCCAGTACGTCACCCAAAACAGTCAGTCCATGATCTGTTCCAGCCGGGTAATGGATTACCAGGGTTTTGTCGCCAACCAGTTTGAACTCCATGGTCTCTCCCTCTGATTCGATTGTGAAGTGTCCGTGGGTTGCTATAACCCACTCGTACTCGTCGTGGGTGTGTGGGTAGATCTTGCGACCCTTTGGATACGCGTGCCGAATCAGGACGTGGTCGTAGTCCTTTTTCATGGTGGCCTCGAACGCGTCTTCCAGGCTAGGATAGTACTCGTGCTTTATCATGAGTCAATCTTGTCCTATTATTGATTAAAACCATCGATTCCCTCATTTTTTATTCCACCTTACCCCCATAGTGTCGATGAAACTAGGGTGCCACGTCTCCATGGCGGACAGCATTGACAGGGCTGTTGACCGCGCCGAGACATTGGGGTGTAACGTTTTCCAGCTATTCACCCGCAGCCCAAGGATGTGGAAATACAGGGTGCTAGGAGATGACGAGGTGAACCTGTTCAAGGAGAAGAGGAAGAAGACGGGCATTGACCCGGTTTTCAGCCACATGCCATACTTGCCCAACCTTAGCTCCACTCATCCAGAGCTATACCCGAAGTCCGTTGCTACCCTGAGGGTGGAGCTTGAGAGGTGTAATCTGCTCGGGATACCTTACCTGGTAACTCACCTCGGCAGTCACCTCGGGAATGGTGTGGACACTGGTATCGACCAGATAGTGAAAGCCATAGACACAGCTATTGAAGGTTTAACGAATCACCCTTACCTGCTTCTTGAGAACACATCGGGCAAGACGAATGAGGTGGGATCAACCTTCGAGGAGATAGCGAGGATCATCGAGAGGGTCTCAACAACCGAGATTGGTGTCTGCTTTGACACGTGTCACGCCTACGCTAGGGGTTTTGATATCTCAAATGAGGGTGGGGTGGAGAAGACTATCCAAGACATCGAGTCCACCATCGGGTTAGAGAAGGTTAGCCTTGTCCACCTTAACGACTCCAGGGGCGAGTTGGGTTCAAGGATGGACAGGCACAACCACATCGGACTTGGGTTTATTGGTGAGGAAGGGTTCAGATCAATCCTCAACAGCAAATTTGGAGAAAAACCACTTGTTTTGGAAACACCAATCGACGAAATTCGGTCTGACCACGATAACCTGATGAAAGTGCGTGAACTAGTAGCCTAGATGTGTGCTAGTAGAGTGGTCTGGTAGCTAGGTGAAGCTGCCTCGTTTAGAATGATCCTTAGAGCTTTTTGGCTGTACTCTAGGAGCTCTCCACGTGTGAGGGTGGGGTACATGATCTTTCCCAACTTCATAATGGGGTCAACAGTGGTGATTTTCCTATTTCTGGCGGACGCGTCCTTCTTGGCAGTCTGGACTAGTTTCCGTATCTGCTCCGCTCTAAACTTGTTAACCGTTGCCATGTCCCTATCGACCAACAAAATTAGTAATTTCTTACTATATAAAGATTTCATAGTTTACCCCAAATTAATTTCTATACAGGTCAGTGAAAGTGGCTACGTGGTTTCCACATTGTAGTAAACGGACGCCTAAAACGGCTTCTTTTCCAGTAAAAACAAGAAATCCGTTTTCAAATATAACCACTTTCAAGATCAACCATCTAACAAGAATGATTCTTTTCGATACCTATAATATCCGTGTTACCAAACCCAAATCAACTGGGGCAATATTAAAAAGAAAGAGAATGATTATAGGGATACCGTGCCCCGATAGCTCTAGCTCGGTTAAAGCGCTTCCTTGGTAAGGAAGAGACCGCGGGTTCAAATCCCGCTCGGGGCTCCACTTATCTCCACTTTACACGCGGGATATTTCTCTCTCTGAGGACGGCGTTCAACTCTCCAATGTGCTGGCGGAGATGGGAGAGAAGGTACAGCATTCTTCCAAGTCTGCCACATCCTGTGTTATATGGGAACGGATCATCGCACAGATAATCCTCGTCGTTAAAGGAGCCAATGTAGCCCTCAAGTTTCTCTTTGACCTCGAAAAAGTAGACCAGTAACTCGTCCTTTGAAGGGAAATCAGCGATACCACCGTCACTCCAACTGACATTGAACCTGTAACCCCACTCAAAATCTGTTGAGTCGCTGGCGTAGAAATCCGCCGCCTCAATGGAGTGCTGCAGGATTACCACCGGGATAATATTGTGGTGTTCGCCTTTCTTCCATTCGACATCCGGGATGCTCCGTATCGCGTTCTCGTACATCTCGAAAGATCTACCATAGGACTCTAGAAGCGAGTCAGCGATAGTGTGAGAATTCATGGATAAAACGTTGGAGCTGAGTTTATGAGGTTTTAGAGGAGGTTGTTGTGCCTCAACAGCGCCTCTGTTGAGGGCTCCCTGCCCATGAAATCCTTGAAAACCTTCATGGGGTCCACTGATCCTCCTAGGGCTAGGAACGATTCCCTGAACTTTTTACCCATCTTGACTTGGGCTTCCTTGTCCTCGAACCCGGTAAACTCGAAGGCGCTGTAGATGTCCGCGCTGAGTACCTCGGCCCACTTATAGCTGTAGTATCCAGCGGCATACCCACCGGCGAAAATATGTCCAAAAGCGCATAGGAAGTGGTCTCCTTCCATTGGTGTCAAGATATTTGTCCTCGTCGCAATCTCCCTATGTACATCAAAGGGCTTGAGTTCTCCATCTGGGTCAAACTCGCTGTGGAGCCGCATGTCGGTCATCCCGAACTCTAGCTGCCTAAGCATGCCGCTTGCCGCCATGTACACCTTGGCATCGAGTAGTTTCTGTACCAGATCATCCGGTAGTGGCTCATCTGTCTCCCAGT
The DNA here is from genome assembly GCA_964589605.1 of uncultured Candidatus Bathyarchaeia archaeon. Taxonomy (GTDB): domain Archaea; phylum Thermoproteota; class Bathyarchaeia; order TCS64; family TCS64; genus RBG-16-57-9. Next base: position 58,623 of record CAZPRN010000009.1, read on the forward strand.
GACCCGAGATTGATCTCAGGATTGGCTCATGGTAGCACCAGTTCTCCATGAACTGGCTGGCTGTCTCCACGGCGTCCCACTCGACTCCATTGATGCCCGATACATCAGCGTAATCTATTGTCGTCAACATTCCTTGTAGCCCGTGCCCGAACTCGTGGAACAGTGTGGTTACCTCCCCGAAGCTCATCAACGAGGGTCGATCCTCGATGGGCGGTGTGCCGTTGGCGTTCAGGTACACGACTGGTAGCCTGACCTTTCCATCGACTATTCTTCTGTCAAGGCAGTTATCCATCCAGGCTCCTCCCCGCTTCTCACCCGGTCTGGAGTATGCGTCAAGGTAGAACGATGCAATTTTTTCTCCGTTCTCGTAGACGTTAAAGTACTGGACATCATCGTGCCACTTGTGTGCTTTCTCGTCGGATTCCTTGATCTCGATACCGAACAGGTGTTCAGATAACCCAAACATTCCCTCCAACACCTTAGGCATGGGGAAGTACGGCCTCAGCTGGTCATCGGTGAACTGGAACCGTTGCTCCTTGAGTCTCTCGGACCAGAAGCCTGTGTCCCACAGTTTCAATGGCTCAGTTTGCCCTGATTTCTGGGCAATCTCCTCAAGGTCCTTGAATTCTCTCACTTGATGAGGTTTGGATGCGTCGAAGAGCTCCGTGAACATTTTTTGAACCGAGTCGATGTCTGGTGCCATCTTTGAGGCTAGGCTCAACTCCGCGTAGCTCGTGTAGCCTAGTAGCTCAGCTTTCTCCTTTCTGATCTTCAATATCTCATCGATCAGCGGCGTGTTATCCAGCTCACCCTCGTCTGCCCTTGTGACATACGCTTTCAAGATGGTTTCCCTGTGCTTCCTCACCCTGCTGTGACGAAGGAACGGTACCACTATTGGAGCCTCAAGGCTGATCCTCCATGGACCATTTTCAGGTGTGGAGTCCTCGGTTTCCTTGGACTGGTTGTACCCGTGAGAAGTTAGCTGCCGCAGCGTGTTGGGCCAATCCTCAGTGTCATCCGGATCTGTGACGATCATCTCATATGCCTTCGTGGCGTCCAGCACATGGTTACTGAAATCGGTGCCCAGCTGCGAGAGACGCTTACTTATCTCGTTGAACCTTTCCTTTTCTTTGCCTTCCAGACCTACTCCCGAGTGTTTTGCATCCCGTATCTTTAGCTCGATAACTCGTTTCTGTGCATCATCCAGCTTGGCCCATTCTTCTCCCTCTCTAATCTGGACTAATCCATCGTAGATTGGCTTGCTCTGACCTGCACGGAGGCTGAACTCGACTACTTTTGGTAGCATTTTCTCGTGTTCTGTCCTGAGCTCCTCCGTGTTTTTCACGTTGAGAAGGTGACCCACTGGTCCCCACGCGTACTCGAAGGGTTTTCCCATCTCCTCTAGGGGCTTGATCATCCCATCCCAGGATGGTTCAAGGTTGGATTCTAGCTCTTCAAGTCGTTTGTTAGCCTCTTCCAATACTTTGGTTATCGCTGGCTCAATATGCTCTGGCTTTATCTCGTTGAACCGTGGGAGTCCTTTTGACTGTAATAACGGGTTCTGCATGGAGAAAATAGGTTGTTTATGGTAATTAAATTGGGAGGGGTTTGCCGTCAAGCTTCATGAGCTCGTCCCAGCGGCTTGTCGCCATCTCTTGGAACTCACCAAGCTCGTCATCGGTTAGGTGTCTGAACCTTCTCTGGGGCTTCAACGCCTCCGAGACAGGTTTCAGCTCCTTTGGCTTGTAGCTCAGGTTGAACACTCCGTCAACCACCTCGTATAGCGGCCATAAACCGGTGTCTGTCATGAGTTTGGCTATCTTGACGGTCTGGCTTGGGTCGAATCCCCAGCCCGTTGGGCATGGTGACTGGACCTGCAGGAACTTGAACCCGAACAAATCCTTGGCGTACTCGATCTTGCCCACCATGTCGTTGACATTTCCGACCGATGCCGTTCCAACGTATGGTACATGGTGTGCCGCGAAGATGAATGGCAGGTTCTTGCCCCATGTCTTCTTGCCCCTGCTGGCTACTCCAACAGGTGTTGTAGTGGTTGCGGCGTACTTGGGCGTGGCTCCGCTCCTCTGTCCACCAGTGTTCATGTATGCGTGGTTGTCAGCGCATAGCCAGAAGAAATGCTCATTCCTCTCTGCTGCAGCGCTTAATCCCTGCATGCCGATATCTGCTGTTCCTCCGTCACCGACGAAGGCGACCACGTTTGTCTCGGTGTTTCCCTGTGCCTGTAAGGCGTTGGTGATGCCGCTTAGCAGGGCGGCTCCTCCTTGGAATGATGTGCCGGTCCAGTATAGTGGGATACTCCTGCTGAGGGTGATCCAGATGCAGCCAGGTATGCTGATGAAGCATGTGTTCTGTCCGAACGTCTTCATGGCGTTCCTGGCGATTATCCCGTGTCCGCATCCCTGGCACGAAGAGGTGCCGGGTCTCATTATCTCGACTGGCTCGATTCTTGTTGTTGGTACTGGTTTGCTCATCTATACCCACTCCACCTGGTCCACGGTTTCACCGATGGAACGCAGTGTCTTATGCGCAATGTGTTTGACCTTCTCCGGTGTTACTTCCTCGCCGGACATCCCGGTGTGGAACCCAAGAACGACTGGTCTCTCGTCCATATCGTACAGTGCTCCCCTGAGCTCGTTGTACACGACTCCGCCGCTACCAAGGCACACGTTTCTGTCGATAACTCCAATCGCCTTGTACTTCTTGGCTATCTCACGTAGCTCCTCGCCGGGGAAAGGTCTGAAGGTCTTGAGCTTGACTAGCCCAACCTTGTGCCCGTCCTTCTGTAGCTGGGTAAAGGCTGGTCTGGCTGTGCTCGCGATGGTGCCCATGGCGATTACTACCGCGTCGGCGTCCTCGCACTTGTACTCCTCAAAAAGTCCTCCATACTTCCTGCCAAAAGCCTTGTAGAAAGCCTCGTCAACCTCGTTGATGACCTTCTTGGACTTGTTGAGGTGCTCGTGGTGGTCGATCCACGCATTCTGTGTCCCGTAGCTCATGGGTGGCTGTGCGGCTTTCCACTCCGGGTATGGTAGTGGATCGCCTAACCCTGTCTTTGGTTTGTATGGTGGGAGGAACCTGTCTACATCTTCCTGGTCCGGGATTTCCACCGGCTCAGCGGTGTAGCTGAGGATGTAACCGTCCATTCCCAACGCGACTGGGAGGTTTACTCGCTCGTCCTCGGCTATCTTGTACGCCATTATGGTTGTGTCCAAGACTTCCTGGTTGTCCTCGCAGTAGAGGTGGATCCAGCCTGTGTCCCTCTGAGCCATCAGGTCGGTGTGGTCAGGCTGCATGCTCTTTGCTCCCCTGTGTACAACGGCCATGACGATGGGTCTCCTGCACCCGTACATGGGGTGGTGCATGTAGTGGAGACCGGGCCCGCTTGTCGCTGTGAATGTTCTTGCGCCTCCGAAGCTGGCGCCCTGCATGCTGATCATTGCGCTGATCTCGGACTCGACCTCGATGAACTTGGCGTCCAGTTCACCATTTGCGACGAACTCGGCAAGGTACTGGACTATTGTTGTCTGGGGGGTGATGGGGTACGCCGATGTTACCTGTATCTTGGCTAATTTTGCTCCGTATGCGACTGCCTTGTTTCCTACCATTAATTCTTTCTTGGGCATCCTATTCCTCCTCCTTCACCATCTCTATGGCGTCCACCGGGCACTGCTCCTTGCATATTGCGCAGCCTTTGCAGTAGTTGTAGTCGATGACACTTTTCCCGTCCTCCATGGCTATCGCTCCGTCCGGGCAGACCATCCAACACTGGGCGCAGCCTATACATTTCTCCATATCTACCAGTGGCTTGAACGTCCTCCAGTCCGCCTTACTGTTTGCCGGTGCCTCGGTTTTCTCGATTTTATCGACAAGGCTTGGTGAACCAATCTCCGTCTTATTGTAGGCTTCTTGGACGGCTTGAGAGTTCATCTCTGCTAGCCTTCCTGTCCACTGCTGGTTTACAGCCTCGATGATTGATTCAAGCTTGACTGCACCAGTTGCCTTTGCGAAGGCTCCTAGTATAGCGGTGTTTGTGATGGGCCTACCCAGAACTTCCAACGCGATTCTTGTTGCATCAACCGTCGCTGTGGGCACTTTCTTGTCCAGTTCAACCTCTGATGGGGGAACCGAGCTGTTGATGACAACTTTGCCTGTTTCCTTCAATCCTTGAGTGATGTTGACTGTCTTCCTGAGTAGCGGGTCAAGAACCACAACGTAGTCCGGTTCATGGATGAGGCTCCTGACCATCTGGTCTTTCTCGCCTATCCTGACGAAAGCCGTTACGGGTGCCCCTCTTCGCTCAGTGCCGTACATGGGTATGGACTGGCTGTGCTTTCCCTCAAGGAAGGCGGCGGTGGCTAGGATACGGGAGGCTGTTACGGCCCCCTGTCCTCCTCTCCCGTGTAACCTGATCTCGATCAAATGTATCCTCGAAAAAGTGTCAAGTGGCTATATGAGGTTTGGCACGAGATGGTGCATCCAGTCATAATATACTATGTAATCTCGTCATACATCCAAATGGATACTTACTTTCTACGCATATAGTTAGATTCAAAGGTGAGGGTATATTCTATAAACAACCTTCGACATGAATGGGTAATATGCCCAACCTCAACGTAGATGGAATCGTTTTCGACCTAGACGCTACACTTGTGAACCTCGGAGGCTTCGTGGACTGGAGGCAAGCCCACAAAGACATCGTGGAGAGCTACCTTGAGCAGGACTGCGACGACGAGACGGTTCAGGCTTGCAGCGCGAAAGGATTGTTCACGATGCTGGACGAGATGTACGTTAACCTCATAGATGAAAGAGGGGAGGACGGTGCAAACGATGCTCAGGGAACAGTGTATGGTATCCTCAGCAGCTACGAGGAGAAGGGGGTGGAGTCCTGCACCTTGATGGATGGCTGCGTTAACACGCTTGACTGGATCAAAGAGAGGGGGGTTCCCATGGGTATATGCACTTCCAACTCGACCAAATCAGCCGAGGAGGCGTTATCCCAGCAGGGGCTCAGCGAGTATTTCTCGGCAGTAGTCGGTAGATCAGTGGGGTTCCCAATGAAGCCTCATCCAGCCCAGCTAGTTGAATGTTTCAAGCAGATCGATGTGGACCCCAAGAAGGGGGTCATGATAGGAGACAGCCACAAGGACAGCATTGCTGGAAAGAGGGTTGGGGCTTACACTGTTGGTGTTCCTGTTTATTTCACAAAGGTTGATTTGATGAAGGAGGCGGGGGTTGATGTGTTAATAGAAGATTTGAACCAGCTTCCCTCTGTCTTGGAAAGCCTCTAAAAACCAAGTCCCTGCAGGTGGAAGACCCAGTAATATAGCCCAATCACCACTATCACCGAGATTATCAGCCCCTTCATTGCACGATTATAGTCGATGCCAAACGCCGCGAGGCTGCCTCCTACGAAACCGTAGAGGTGGACATCGTGCGCAACCATCGGCTGGTTTCCATATTGCATACTGTATATCTCGATAGCTAGCATCGCCAAACCGAGGACAACTCCAGGTAATGGCAGCAACAGAGCTGATGTGAAAGTGAAAGGCATCAATAGTAACAGGACTGCTATCGAGCCGAAGACTGCACCAGAGGCACCTATCACATTCATCGTCGAGTCCTGATTGAATAGGACATGGGCAAACCCGGAGAAAATACCGGAGCCTAGAAACACTAACCCAAATTTGGTTGACCCAATCTCAGACTCAATCGCTCTACCCACGCTTAGAAGAACCAGCATGTTGCTAACCAGGTGCTGGAAGTTGAGGTGGAGGAACATGTACGAAAACAGGGTTAGGAAGCCGGAGTTTCCGGCGAATGATGCGGGTTGCACCGAGTAACTGTCGATCACTTCAAGGAAAAGTGAGGTTGGCATAGTGAAGCTGCCAAAAAAGACTATGATACATGCGACGACGAACGAGTAGGTGAAAACAGGGGTCGCCTTGTTCGACATCACCACTTTATATGCCTGAGAAATATTAAAATCCACCAACTTTGAGAGTTAATTGAAATTGATAGACCAATGGGTTAAACCGGTGCTAATCATTTTCGTGTTCTCTATAGGTATCCCCTATATCTTCATGAAACTCCGGCCAAGTAAACCGGGCAAGGAGGAGGATTACGCTCCGAAAAGACATGCACCAATGCTCACACCCCCTAAAGTAAACATAAACACTGACTACGAGTCACGAGACGTCAGGGCGATGAAATCTAGGCTGCGGAAAAAGCAGGAAGAGTCCAAAAAACAGACCAAATCCGGTGCTATAAAGCGAAAACCATAGAAAACTGGGTCGATAAGAGCAACACTTTATTCTTAGACCATTCCTTATACTGTGAAAGTCGAGGAAATATGATTGGAGAACTACGGCCCATAGACAACAAGAAAGTAATCGGTAGAGGTACATGGTATGACAAGGCAGCTGACGAGCTGATCAAGCGCGAGAAGAACTTAAAGCGCAGCCTTGACAACCTCCGCACCGAGAGCGGACTAGGCGCCAGTGGTTATCCTCATATTGGAAGCATCGGCGACGCCCTGAGAAACTATGGTATATCGTTAGCCCTACAATCCAGAGGGTATAGCAGCGAGTACATTGCGTTTGCGGACGACAAGGATGGTTTAAGAAAAGTTCCCGCAGGTATGCCTGATGAACTAGAAAACTATCTTGGAATGAGCGTCGCGACTATTCCCGATATCTTTGGTGGCTGTCACTTCAGCTTTGGAGAACACATGAGTAGCCTACTGAAAGAAGCACTCGACATGAACGGAGTCAAATACACCCCCATGTCCGCCTACCAGACCTACAAGGACGGAATTCTCAACGACGAGATAATCATGATTCTTGACAACTGGGAGAAAGTCGGAAAGATCATCGAGAGAGTGACTGGTCAGGAGAAATACCTAGACAACCTACCCTACTTCGTAGTGTGCGAGGAGTGTGGAAAACTCTACACGACATACGCCCATGACTACAACCCACAGACTCACACTGTCCAGTACGAGTGCCGCGGAATGGAGGTCAAGGGACGCTGGCAGGAAGGCTGTGGACACAAAGGTGAAGTCGATGTCCTCGGAGGAAACGGCAAGCTACCATGGAAGGTAGAATTCGGAGCCAGATGGCACGCTTTAGACATAAGATTCGAGGCATACGGCAAGGACATAGCTGATAGCGTCCACGTCAACGACGCCATCTGCCGTGAGATATTCGACTGGGAGCCACCGATGCACGTCCAGTACGAGATGTTCGTAGACAGGGGAGGCAAAAAGATCAGCAAGTCCGCTGGAAACGTATTCACTCCACAGGTATGGTACAGGTACGGCAGCATGGAGAGCCTGAACCTGCTCATATACAAACGGTTCGTCGGAACCAAGAGCGGGTCTGTTGATGACATTCCACCCCATATGGATGAACTGGACGAGCTAGAAGACATCTACTTTGGCAAGAGGAAAGTCAAGGACCAGATGGAGTACTATAAATCCACTGGCCTATACGAGTACGCACACCTACTAAACCCGCCGAAGGAGCCAGAGGTACACGTGCCATTCAACCTGATGGTGAACCTAGCCAAGGTAGCCCCACCAGGTAACGAGTCCGCGTTCATGAAGGCAAAGCTGGAAGAGTACGAGTACCTCAAGGAAACCGACAAAGGAATTGAGGCACGTATCGAGAGAGCTCTCAACTGGGTGCGAGACATCGAGGACGAAGAACACGAGCCAATCGAGCTGACTGATGTCCAGAAGCAGATAGTCCAGGGCATTATCGAGGAGCTAAGAACAGCTGAAGACGTGGAAGCGTACCAAGCATCAATATTTACGGTGACCAAAGCACTTGGGCTCAAAGCAAGGGAAGTGTTCCCAGTAGTCTACAGGATACTGCTGGGTAAAGACAGGGGACCAAGGTTCGGCCCATATGTTGGGCTGGTTGGAAAAGACTCAGTGATAAACTCACTGACGTCTGCTCTTGACTCATAACCCCTTTTTAGTAACCCAGTCTGTCACGATTTTCGTGTATCTCTGAGTGTCTGCTACTTCGTCGAATGCCTTGAACTCCTTTTCCAGTTCAGCTTTCTCGTCCTCGTTAAAATAACTCTGAAGGCTGCCGTTGAAGAACCTATCCTCCATTTCTATGTGGGTTGTGTACAGGTCGTCCAGCTCGTATAGTATTGCTACCACTGCTTCCTCGTTTTCTGTCTCCAGTGTCTCTGAGGCTAGGCTTGAAAGCCTGCTGATCTTCATGCGGGCTGATGTGTGCTGGAGCAGTATCTCGTCCACGAGCATCTTGTCCTCAAGGAGCACTTTCTTGGGGTTGAGTGCCTCGAATAGTATCTTCTCCTCCTTACCGTGATGAACCGCATCGGTGTACCCCATGAAGAACTCTGCTGCATCCGCGAGGAAAGCCTCATCCAACGTGTCGGATTCGACGTACTCGGCCAATACTTTTCTGAGAAGTTTCCCCATTTTTTCGATTACCCTATGCTCCCCTAGAATATTGTCAATGAAGATTTTTTACACCCGTATAAAGTTAGATTCAGTATTATATAAGAAATCTAGATACATTCAATGTAAACATCAGTACAATATTTTATCATCCAGCCCACCCAAAGTATCCTTGTTCTGGGTGACCATTTTGATCATTAGGGAGCTTGGGTTCAACGAGTGGATTAAACCACTCAAGCTGAGTCTCCAGTTATTCAATTACATGCCCTTCTGGAAAAAAGCGCTCCTAACTCTAAAGCTTCCCATATCACTTTTGGTGATGAAACTGTACCACAGTGAAACCCTTCTGGTGGCTGAAGAGGAAGGCGAGATTATAGGTATCGTCATCGCGAGGATAGAGGGTTCCCTTGCTTACATCGAGGGAACTGTAGTAGACAATGACCACCGCAGGAAGGGGCTGTCCAATGCCCTCAAGGAGGCTATCCACGTAAAACTTGTCGCGTTAGGTGCAGAAAAGGCGATCACCCAGATCGAGCCAAACAACGAGGCAGCATTACAGATGGCTTACTCACAGGGATATACCCAGAGCCCTAACCCGCTTTATCTTGAGAAGATTCTAGAAGAATGATCAATTAGATCTGCAGGAGATTATTCCGATCTATTAATTGACTCTATTCGGTCAGTTTGATGCAGTGAAAACCGGATTTGAAGAACATGTCCACGTTCTCGTTCATCACGTCAAGATCTTTACCTGCTTTAAAGAACACGGGACTCCATTGCTTGTTATTCCGGTAGATGTCCTTCAGTTTAATCGTTGGTTTTTTGTCATCATCTTGAAGTTGCTGGAGCTTTTCCATGATAATATTGCGCGCTGTCTCGATGTTCATTAGATTAGACATGTTAATATATCGTATAGACGACGACTTATAAGGTAAGTACTTGTATGCGAATAATCTTTTCTAATATATACTAATTGACTCTAAAAAATACTAAATATTCGAGGGTATCGAAAAAATAAACTAGAACTCAGAAAATAACCAAAAATGAAGAGTTTACTCTTCCGAGTAAAGCTTACCGTTTCCAGCCCAGTCAGACTTCTTGACATCTTGGAACATGATAGAAACGTGATCAGGAGTCGTACCGCACCCATCACAAATAGCCTTCGTTACAAGCTCCACAGTCTTCTTCTTCGTAGCGGCATCCATGCCCTCAAACCATTGAATCGTTACCCATGGCATATTTTTTCACCAGCATTACAGGCACCCATTAACACATATGAAACCTTCTCCACAGGACAAAACCGATAAAAACCATACTAGAAATTTTTTCTCCTTATCCCCACTGAGTGGGTACAAGCGGCGGGCTCCAAACTCAAGATCTTCATCACTGTTCAGAAGGGCAACGTTATCATCGCCCGCCAAAGAGATAGAAGAAAACCCACCGTTAAAGGCTTCCTAGCAAACCATAAATCAACCCCAAGCCAACCTATGTGGCATGGATAGACCCGACAAAACAATGTACTTCCTCGGAATAGCCGAAAGCGTAGCCGCCAGAAGCACTTGCCTACGCAGAAAGTTCGGCGCAGTCATCGTCAAAGACAACACAATAGTGGGAACAGGGTACAACGGTAACGCCAGAGGCGTCACCAATTGCCACGAGATCGGGTGTATCAAAGACATGATGGACGCCCCACAGGGAAAAGCCTACGATTACTGCCCAGCCGTCCACGCCGAGGAGAACGCCATCATCAACAGCAACAGGGCCGACAGGGTCGGCGCAACACTGTACATCACCGGGCTAAGGGAGGACGGATCATACACAATGGCGTTACCCTGCCAACGCTGTCAACGAAAGATAATCAACAGCCAGATCACGCAAGTCATACTCATGAAAGACGACGGCAAACCAATGACCATAGACGTAGATGAGTACATCAAAGCCGACTCCGACTGGTACACCAAACTAGTCATGGACCACAAGGCTGGACGCTAAGCTTTATAAATAAAAAAATCCGAGTCACAACCATGAGTGTGAAGCAGAAGATAAGCGACTTAGAGTTGGAGATACAGGGAATCATCGAGAAGATAGATGCCATCGAGGACCGGTTCGAGTCCATCAATGAAAAGCTGGACGAGATAGACGAAAAACTGGATGAAAAATAACCTACCCCATTTTGCATGTAAAACTTTTAATAACCAACTAACTAGGCTTCCCCAGATCGATATGGCATTCGGTGAACACACGTCCAAGGAAATAATAGGCTCAAAATCAGACGAGTTATCCGGCAAAAAGATCATCCTCTGCATCACAGGCAGCGTAGCGGCTATCAAAAGCACAGAGATCGCCCGTGAGCTGATGAGGCAAGGAGCCGATGTGTACGCCGTCATGACCAAGGCAGCCCAACAGATTGTCCACCCAGACATGGTGGAGTGGGCCACAGGAAACCCGGTTGTAACCGAGTTGACAGGCCAGATCGAGCACGTCCAGTACGCCGGTGAGCACTCGTCAAGAGCGGATCTAATACTTGTTGCTCCCAGCACAGCCAACACGATCGGAAAAGTTGCATGCGGGATTGATGACACCCCCGTAACAACGACATTAACCACCGGGATCGGTGCAGGTATACCAGTAATCATCGTTCCAGCTATGCACGCATCCATGTACAAACACTCCATAGTGCTCGAAAACATCGAGAAACTCAAAACCCATGGAATCGATGTCCTCATCCCCAGAATGGAGGAAGGCAAAGCCAAGATACTGGGCACCGAAGACATCGTTCACTCCGTTATCACCAAGCTCAAAGTCAAGAAGGACATGGTGGGAAAGAGAATCCTAATCACTGGAGGCCCAACTAGGGCGTACCTAGACGCTTTCAGGTATATCACCAACCCCAGCTCTGGAAAGATGGGGGTAGCCTTAGCACAGAACGCGTTAGACCGCGGAGCAGAGGTCACCCTGATTAATGGTCCAGGGACAGCAAAACCCCCAACGAGAGTAAAAGTCGTTCCAATCATAGGCACCGATGACATGCTTGTTGCAGTTCAAAACGAGTTATCCGAGAAACGGTACGACTCGGCAATTCTAGCGGCAGCCGCTGCAGACTACGGTGCACAGGATAGAGAGATGGAGAAGACGCCTTCAGGTAAGGACGAGTGGGTGATCAAGCTCAAACCCCTACCAAAGATTATTGAGAACGTCAAGAAGGTAGACGCCGATGTCTACCTGGTTGGATTCAAGGCTGAGTATGACATCTCTGAGGATGAGCTGATAAAGCGTTCACACAAGAGGATGGTTGAGGCAGGCATGGACCTTATCGTGGCCAACGATGTTTCAAGGAAAAACACTGGGTTCGGCACTGACACCAATGAGGTGTACATCATCGACCCTGAGAAGAATATCGACCACGTCTCCTTGGCAACTAAATATGATGTTGCCTCCAGGATTCTGGACAAAGTACTAATGGCCACATCCTAACCAGAATTTCTTTCTTCAAGTGAACTTGTCTCCATTTTTCGGGATCATTATTGTTCTTCGGCTAAACTTGTTTCTTGTTTGTTATCAATTCTGACTCACTTTTTACCTGTTTTTGCCGTGTTTCTGTTGAGAAATCATTGGGTTACTCTCGAATGTTGAAAGTAACTTTATTACGATGTTGCATATTAGATTCAATCATGAACAAACTGAAAACCAGTCTAATCGCGTTGCTTGCGATAATGGCTACACTCTCAATTATGGGAGTAATCACAGTTAGCGCGTATGGGATCGAAGAAACAGCCATGTGTTATGGATACAGTGAATCTACCCTTAGCCCACTTGGTACATCAACGGCTTTCCTTACATCTAACGAGGAAGCCGGAGTCTGGTTAAAGATAACCAACCCACCAGATGACGTGACCTTCAAGTTCTACTACACAGAGAATGGCATCGAAAAGGAATACACTGGCGCATATAGCAGGGTTGATGTTGTCCCCAAAGATGGTACAAACTGGGGTATCGCTTTTACAACCATGGATATTAGCGGAAAAACCCCCGAATTCAAACCAGGGGTATGGACCTCGAAAGCCTACATCGATGGTGAGGTAGCTGCAATAATCAACTTCAGTGTTATCGACTACACTGACCTATCAAGTCAAATATCCCAGATCTCCGAGTCCGTGCAGGACATTGTAGATGAAAAGGACCGAGTCCTTGAGGATTACAACGATCTAGCCACACAGTACGCGGAATTGGAGTCACAATATGAGGACCTAGAAGACACATCCGTCAGTGAATTACAGTTAATGCAGCTGAACTCCGATTACGAGGACCTGCAGGATGATTACGATAGCTTGGAGGCGTCACAGGCAAGCACCAAGACCATGATGTACGCAGCCATCGTTGTTGCGCTCGTCGCGGTCGTAGTCGCGGTTTACTTCGGCGTAATGAAGAAGTAACCATCTTCTCTTTCTAACAACATTTTAATCCTGTCAACCTGACCCCTACCCGTCCCAAGATGGCTAGGATTCTTGTTCTATACGATAAATGGATGCGTGAAAACGCCGAGGAGATGTGGAGAACCGCTTTCGATGAGGCGATGGGTGATAAGGTTAGCTCCCATGAGTTCGTCTACGCTGAAAACGTGAAAGGCAGCTATGCGTGGTCCACTGATATAATTGATAACGTCAAAGAGGCAAACGGCAACCCCGAATACATCAAGGAAAAGATAGCTGGAAGCGATGTAACCGTGTCTGGGTACGCCCCATTCACAAAGACGATTATATATGCCTCTGAGAACTTGAAGATCATCGGTATCTCCAGAGGAGGACCTGTTAACGTTGACCATGAATCCGCGACTGGGAAAGGAATCAAGGTACTTCGTGCTGTTGGTAGAAACGCTGAATCAGTTGCAGACCAGACATTTGGGTTCATCCTATCCGAGAGTAGATACATATCCAGGCATAACGCTGACATAAAGTCAGGGAAATATTTCAAAAGCATCGAAGACGAGGGAAGAGCAAACCACCTAGGCTCGTATAACTGGATGGAGCTTCAGGGCAAAACCCTTGGATTGATCGGGTACGGGCAGGTTGGTATGAGAGTAGCTAAGAGGGCACACGCTTTCGACATGAAAGTCATCGTCTATGACCCGTACATTCCGGTAGAGCTGCTAGAGAAGGACGGATGTGAAGGAGTGGAGCTAGAAACGGTTCTCATCGAGTCTGACTTTGTATCCATCCACGCAAAACTAACACCAGAAACAAAGCATCTCATCAACTCTGAAACCCTGGCCAAGATGAAGAAAACTGCAGTACTTGTCAACACTGCTAGGGGTAGTATAATCGACGAAAATGCCCTATTCGATGCGCTAAAAAATGGAGTCATTGGATCAGCTGCCCTTGATGTGGTTGAGGAGGACCCAATCAAGTCAGATAACCCGTTGATCAAACTGGATAACTGTACACTTACCCCACACACGGCGGGCAGATCGCCTGATACAGAGATGAGGGGATATAGGCAAGTGGCTCAGCAAGTCGCAAACTATCTGGATGGAGTGGAGATCAATCCAATGTTCATCTCCAACAAGGCTGTTCTTGGATAGGGTAAAATGTCTGAGGGTTTCCTTGTCATCGACGCTGGGTCAGGGAGCGTAAAATCGTTCCTGGTCTCACCGAGGGGAAAAGTTCTCAAAAAGTCTGAGGTTCTCTGGGATAGAGAGACATGGCGCGCCGAGAAAGCGAAACCCGCTATTATTGAAACCATCAGAAAACTAGAGATTGATCCCTCAACCCAAGTTCATGGAATCTCTGTAACAAGTATGCGAGAAGAGTTCATATTAGTAGACAAACAGGGAGACGAGATTACCTATGCGGTAAATTCTTCTTCTGATCGTCATGGAAATCACACTCTCGTCGAGTATGGTGAGAGGATGTATCTTTCATCTGGGCACTGGCCTGTCCCTAACTGGATTGCTGGAGCCATTCTCCCCTGGTTGAGGGATGAACACCCAAAGAAACTCCAACGCACCCATTCAATGCTAATGATCAGTGACTGGGTGAACATGTTTCTGTGTGGAGTAAATTATACGGATGGTTCCAGTGCCTGCGAGACTGCGCTCTTTGACATCAAAAAGAATGACTGGGACAGGGCACTCATCGAAGACCTAGGTCTTCCGTCTGAAATATTTCCAGAGGTAAAGAAAAACGCAGATAGGATAGGGGAAATCAGTGACGAATTTGCGTCAACTGCGTCTTTACCCAGCAATGTTCCAGTGTTTATGGGTGGAGCAGACACTCAATGTGGCTTGTTAGGTGTGGGCACTCAAGTTGGGGAGGTTACGGCAGTTGGAGGAACGACGACCCCTGTTCAGCTATTACTTGACAAACCTATCATCGACCCAAAAATGAGGACATGGAGCAACAACCACCTAACCCCAGATCAATGGATTCTTGAATCCAACTGTGGGTACACCGGGAGCGCGGTTCGCTGGGCAAAAGATAACTTGGGTTTCAATGAATACATGATACTCAACGGGGAGTCGGAAACGATTCCAGCCGGCTCAAATGGACTGCTTTCCTATCTTGGACCACACGTGTTCAACGCAGGTCCACCCTATTGGGAAATGGATAAACTCGGAGACCTCCCGGTAGAGAAGACAACTGTTGGAAAAGAAAATCCATCTAGGGGAGAACAGGCGAGGTCAATAATTGAGGCAAACTGTTACGCAGTGAAGGCCAACTTGAGGCAAGTGGAAGAGATATCTGGACAAAACGCATCCACCCTCAAATTTTGTGGCGGAAACTCCAAATCACAGCTATGGATGCAGATTCAAGCTGATGTTCTTGGGCTACCAGTTATTGTACCAGAGGTAAAGGATGGTTCCGCTATAGGCACAGCTATCCTAGCAGCAGTAGGTTCTGGCTTTTATTCCTCCATGGACGAGGCTGTAGAAAACATGGTGACACTAAAGCCTCCAATTTATCCTGATCCAGAGCGGGTTGTTGTCTACGATGGACTATACGATACCTGGATGGAGACTAGGAAACGCATTGCCCTCCGCTAAGGATGGCTTTTATCCTATGAGCCCAAACAATGAGCCATGTCTGATATCGAGCAAGAGCTCAGGGAACGACTCACAAAGGTGGGACGGCAACTCTTTGAGGACGGATTAACATATGGGGCATCCGGGAACATCAGTGCAAGAATTCCTGGAACCGAAACCTGCCTAATAAAACCCTCAGGGTACATGTTCTGTGACCTTGAACCAGACCATTTCCTTCTAGTAGACAACAAGACTCGCCAAGTTTTGAAGGGCACCGCTAAACCAAGTATCGAGACTCCATTTCATACAAGACTATATCTTCACTGGCCCGAAGCAGGAGGAGTGGTTCATATTCACCCTAAGTACTCAATTCTCCTATCGACCCTTGGAAAAGAGGTTGAGATGATGGGACTTGACCTGTACAATGCTCCTGCTTTGGCAAAGGGTATCCCTCTCTCAAAGTTTGCCCCTCCAGGTACCGAAGAGTTGGCTGATAACATGCTTGATGCCATGAAGGATCATATTGCATGCTTGATGCCCCATCATGGATGCACGGCAATAGGGAAATCTATTGAGATGGCTGCAATTAATGCAACTACTGTTGAAAGACTTTCAGAGCTAAACTATGAGATACTGCTTGTTGGAAAACCTGACCCTCTCCCACAAAGCATGCTCGATTTTCTAGTTAATAGAGCTAGAGAAAGAGACCTCTTAGTGTGATCTTTTCATCGTAGCCAGTCTATGGACGAGGGTTTCACCCTTCTCAAAGTCCTCGATAGGTCCAACCTCTATCAATCCAGATTCGACAGCTGAGTCGAGAGCCTCTTTCCCTCGCTTAGTTCTAATGAGAACCGTGCTGTAACCCGGGTCACTTCCAACGTTCCCGACGCTGATGTCCGCGAACTCGTTGGCGAAGTCATCGCACCTTGCACAACATGGACGGATGAGCTTCTTTACCCTCTTGAGCCTAGCCCTGTGCAGCCTTTCATCACCCTTGTGGGCATAGAACCTGCCGTTCTTGATCTCAAACTTGGTCACCTCGGATGCATCTACCTCATTATCTTTGAGGTAATTCATGAAATCACCGTAGTGAAAGGTCTCCATGCAAAAGAGCCCGACTTTAAGGTCTACAGCGTTCTTGTATCTCACGTTCTTCTTTGCCCCCTCGGTTGCCCTAGTTAGCCCTGTAATCTGACACGGGGTGCCAACAACAGCGATCTTGCCTAGCTTCTCTTCCTTGACCGCCTGTTTAACACCAACTAGTGTTGGGCTAGGAGTGTACTTTGTGCCTGCAGCCTCCACCACTTCCTCTCTAGTCTTCGCTACAACAGGTTTAGGAATCCACGCCCCATCCTCTTCAAGCCCGGCTACTATTACTCCGTCTCCTCCATCGGCTAGGAACTGTGTGAGCAACGCGGTTACGACGCCTCCATCCTGCGCCTTCTCAGATATGTCTTGGGGGACGGCTTTGGCTGCATACACATCGGAATAGATACCCGTGAGTTCCTCTGACTCTTTGTGGTTCCTCCCATGGACGATCTTCTCCATCTCGACCTTGTCGAAGTCCGTCCTCGGACAGTTTCCATAACACAATCCACATTCGATGCATTTGCCTACAAGTATTGGGAGAAAGTTCTCAAGCTCGATGACATTGACCGGGCAGATTGCTTCACATGTGCCACATCCCACGCAGATACTATTGTCAACGACGTCCGCTTTGAGGTCAGAAAACGATTTTTTATCGGAGCTCAACTTTGTTCAAGACTATTGAAAGTTTGGGGCTTAACTATTTTTCCCATCCAGTTTTACGCCAATTGACCACAAAATTCGGTTATCCACGAGTATTATTCCATTAATTGACCAAAACTAGGGCTTAGTCTATATTCACAATATACCTGTTTGGTTATTTGCTCAACATTTTTATTGTGTGAACTGCAACTGAGATAAGTCTTGAAGGTGCTATGTGCTTGAAGCTTGACTCAATATTCAGGCCGAAATCAGTCGCCGTCATCGGGGCCAGCAGTACTCAGGGGAAAGTAGGGTACGTTCTCGCAAACAACCTGCTCAAGAGTGGTTACGAGGGTCCGGTGTACTTTGTCAATGTCAGGGGCGGCGAGATACTAGGAAAACAATCGTACAAAACGGTGCTAGACATCCCAGGGGAAGTGGATCTGGCAGTCGTATCAATTCCATCGAAGTTCGTTATTAAGACAGTTGAGCAATGCGGTGAAAAAGGCGTAAAAGCCATGATTATCATCTCCGCTGGTTTCAAGGAGATAGGCGGCGAGGGTGTAGAGCTGGAGAAGAAGCTGGTCGAGACCGCGGAGAAGTATGGTATAAGGATCCAAGGACCCAACTGTCTAGGCGCAATCAACACACATATGTCACTGGACCTGAGCTTTGCTTCAACTCTGCCAAAGAAAGGGAGCATCGGTTTCATCACTCAGAGCGGGGCCCTCGGCACAGCGATCCTCGACTGGATCATCGCCGAGGAGATCGGGTTCGGAAGCATCATCAGTCTGGGAAACAAGGCAGACCTCGACGAAATAGACTTCATCGAAGCCATGGCCGAGAACCCCGACATCAAAGTCATATTACTCTACCTAGAGTCCATCGAGAGGGGCAGAAAGTTTCTCGAAGTCGCATCAGAGGTAGTAAAAAAGAAGCCAATCATGGTTGTCAAAGGTGGCACAAGCAGCGCTGGGGCGAAAGCAGCTGGAAGCCACACCGGTGCACTTGTCGGAAGCTTCATGGCATACCAGAAGGCGTTCGACAAGGCGGGCGTGATCCTATCCGAAAGCATGGAGGACCTGTTCAACTATGCGGTCGCGTTCACAGAGCAGAGTCTACCCGAGGACGAGGGAATCGCCATCGTCACAAACGCGGGTGGACCTGGCATTCTATCAACGGACCTCATCGAGTCACTGGGACTCAAGATGGCTTCACTATCAGAGGAGACAGTCAAATCGCTGAAGGAGCAACTTCCTGCTGCAGCATCAACGGGTAACCCTGTCGATATACTTGGAGACGCATTACCGGACCGGTACGCTCTTTCACTTAAAGAATCCCTCAAGGACCCAAACGTGCATTCAGTTGTAGTTTTACTTACCCCACAGGCCATGACTGACAGCCTCACCACGGCGAAACATATCGTCGAAATCTCAAAGAATCAGTACAAACCAGTGATCACCGTCTTCATGGGCGGTAACTGGGTGGACAATGCAACCGAGTACCTCAAGGACAATGGCGTGCCCTGCTTCAACTTCCCAGAAAAGGGAATCAAGACGCTGAATGCCCTGTACAAGTACAGCAGGCACCTAAAGTTGCCTGAGTTGACCCCTCCTGATTACCCTAACATCGACCGAGATGCAGTGAGGAAGCTATTCGATGATGCAAAAGCGGATGGAAGGAACGTGCTGTTCCCCCACGAGGCTATGCAGGTCGCGCAGGCTTACGGTATACCTACACCGGCAAGCGGGTTGGCCACTTCAGCTGATGATGCCGTTGAGCTAGCCGAGGGAATGGGTTTCCCAGTGGTCATGAAAATCGTTAGCCCCGAGATCATGCACAAAACAGACATCGGCGGCGTTGAGCTAAACCTCACCAACTCCAACATGGTGCGTATAGCCTTTGATGAGATCATGAGGAAGAGCAGGAAAGCACAGCCCCTAGCCAAGATATACGGTATCAGCGTGGACAAGATGGTGCCTAAGGGTAGGGAAATGATCATCGGCATGAGCCGTGACCCCCAGTTCGGGCCAATGGTAATGTTCGGCCTTGGAGGAATATACGTCAACTACCTGAAAGATGTCGCTTTTAGGCTTGCACCCATGAACGAGAGGGAAGCCCAACAGATGATGGAGGAGACAAAGTCTTACAGCCTCCTTGAGGGCGTTCGTGGTGAGACTCCAGGAGACATCGAAAAGCTACGCGAGGCAATCCTGAGGATAGGCCACCTAGTTTGGGATTTCCCAGAGCTTCAGGACCTAGACATCAACCCGATATTTGTCTACGACGAGGGAAAGGGCTGCAGTGCTCTGGACGTAAAGATAACCCTTTCCTAGTCTAGGATATTCTCTATTTCCACAGCGTCCAATTTTTCTCCATCCCAGTCAATGACCCTACGATGGTTCCCTGAGACGTGGAACCCCAGCTTCTCGTAGAATGCTATGCTGCCCGTGTTATGGGCCATAACCATTGCGCCAAGATGCGTGAACCCCTTCTCCCTACACCAAGGATAGATGCCTTCAACCCACAGAGCTTTCCCGACACCCATTCCACGATACTCGGGCATCACCCAGGTTCCCGCCTCTCCACAGTGGTGAAGTTTTTCGCTGTAACTCCACCTTGGAGCAATTCCAGCAAACCCAGCGAAGTCCCCTTTCACATAGGCAACAAACACAGCCTCACGGTTCAGTAGATTTGATAGATACTCCCTCTCCTCCTCCGGTGTATAGGGATTTAGAATTGTCCGCCTCTCGCTGATACAGACACCTATCAGCTCTGAAATAGGTTTAGAATCTCGTTCAGGGTCGGCGTGCTCGATGGAGATCATACTATACAACTTTCACAGACAGATTATTGATTTTTTACGTATTCTATGGCTTCCTCGTTCGTCATGGAGGTTCCGTACTTTCTCCTGAAAAAATGAGCTACGTTTCCAATATCTCGAGCTAGGATTTCTTCCGCGTTTAGATGGTCTATGGAGATGTACTGTGGCCAGTCGATAATCCAGTCTTTCCCATCCTCGTCAATTAGAATGTTGTACTCGCTGAGGTCGGTGTGGATAACTCCTGCATTGTATACTATCCTCATGTTGTCCAGTATGTCTATGAGGAACACTTCAGGCTCCTCAAGACTGATGATGTCTGATAGCTGTGTGCCTTTGATGTGCTGCATCACTATACAGTGACGGTTCTGGTAAAGTGGCTCGGGGACACTTACTCCTGCCTCGTACATCAATTTCAGTGCCCTGAACTCAAACTCTGCGGCGAGTCTTGACTGGTATAGCCACGAAGTGTGCCCTTGTTTAGTCAGGTACTCTCTTTTCCTCTTGGTGTCCCTGAAGCTTGTTCTACCAATCCTGTGGAATTTGACCGCCACCTTCTTCTCCTCGGATGTAATTCCCTCGAAAACGTCGGCTTCCTTCCCCACTCCAATGGAAGGACCGAGAAAGTCAATGACACCAGCCTTCACTATGGCATTCAAGGCCAGTAGGTCGTAGGCAGTATAGTTGATCAGGTATCCAATGTATGGCTCGATCTCCCTGTAGATCAGGTCTTGCCTGTAAACTCTAAGTAGATGGTACTCAAGATTTCTTTCAGTATACTTGGTCAACCTCAGCAGTTCAGTGACCGGAACTGTCTGGTGTTTGATCATTCCCCTCTCGATAGCGGATAAAACACGGATGTCCCGGTTTTCTAGCTGGGTTAGTTTCTGAGCTGCTTTTTCTGCCGAGGACACGGGATAGAATAGGGATGGGTGCTTATATGATATCCAGTCGATCCTTGAGAGCCGTCGATATCGGTATACCGATAACGCCTGCAACAAGCGCCTGAACCACGTTGAATGGTGCCTCTACGAGTGCGGCTGCAAACCCATACATGTATACTTGTACTAGGAAGTACCCTAGAACAAGGACAACCGATCCTGACGCCCATGCCATGAGTGTCTTCTGGAAGGTTCTACTCTCTTTATCACCGGCCATCCTACCGACCACATAGCCCTCGATTCCCTTGATGACAGTTGTTGGGATCACCCAGTTATACCATCCACCAAGGAGGTCTGCGAGACCTGAGCCTAGTCCACCAGCAAGGGCTCCGACTATTGGGCCAAATACGAGTGCTGAAATCTGGACGATTGCGTCTCCAAAATTGAAGTATCCGCTCGTGGCGGGGATTGGGAATGCGAATATCATGGTTGCTATTGTAGCTAGTGCGCCCATGACGCCTATTGCCGCTATCTGCCTGGTACTCAGGGATGCCATGGGATGCTATAGTTACAACTGTCACTCCAGTGGCTGTATCTGGGGTTTTAAACGTTGGTACGGTATTAGAAAGCACTTTACGGTAGGGTGTTTTTGGAATTTTTCTTCAATATGGTTATTTTTAGGTTTTTCAATTACACCAGTTTTATTGTACTGATTAGGTGTTATTTTAGAAGTCTAAGTGTATTAAACTCCAATTGTAATTCTGCATATAATACAATATGTGAATATTTTTCATTATATTATCACAAAACTATATATATTCAAAATCAAATGCTATTTGGTAAATCGAATGACAAAATGTGAATTGTGCGGTAAGGACATTCCTTTATTGGGAAGTTTTCGAGTAGGTCCTTACAATGATCTTTGTAGTGAATGCGCAACGAAAGAAAAAGAATTGAAAAGGGATAGCGAAACGATTGAATCAAACCAAATAAGACGGGACCCATCCAACACATTCAATAGAATTCAATGTCCTTCTTGCGAAATGACTCTCTCTCCCCAAAAGAGTCCCAGTATGCTGGGCATGATTTTGATAAGTGGTCTTTACATGGCATATTACTATATCATTAAAGGAAGGCATTGTGCAAACTGCGGATTCGAATATAGTAACAACCAGTTAAAGACACTAGGCTACCAGGACCCTGATAGCACATATCGAATATTGGTCATCCTTTTGGTGATCCTCCAACTTTGGGGACTTTGGGCAATAATTGGTGGGTTAGCTAGTTACGGTTACTACTACTAACCGTTTTTTCTACTACATTGTGTTTAGGTTTTTGATCTAAAGATAATCCTACAAATGAACCCATACCAAATCGTTGTTTTGATTATGTATAGAAACAACTATTATATTACAGCTATAACTATACTATACCCATGAGTTAGAGGTCATCAATAATGAGTGACGAAAGTAAAACCCAAACCTTCGATCTTGCAGCCATGGCAATAATGACTGCACTTGTAATCGTAACAACCAGTTTCTCGGTTCCATTTACACCCACAGCAGGTTACTTCAATCTAGGTGATATCATAGTAGTAACCACAGCACTGTTATTCGGACCACTAATCGGAGGATTTGTAGGAGGAGTCGGTTCAGCTCTTGCAGACATCTGGCTAGGATACGCAGCTTTTGCACCACTTACCCTCGTAGTAAAAGGTGTTGAAGGCTATGTAGTCGGCTACATCGCTGGACCTCAAAAAGACCCCTCAAGAAATCTAATTATTCTTTCATGGGTAATTGGTGGCTTAATAATAATTGCAGGTTATTGGTTAGGTGAGGTTTTCATTATGGGATATGGTATGCCTGCAGCAACTGCGGAGGCATTATCTATCAACAGCCTACAAGCCATTGTTTCAGGAGTCGGAATTCCCCTCTCTAGCGCCATAAAAAAGCGTCTAAACATCTAATTATATTAACTTCTTCTTTCAATCCAATGATATACAACTAAAGATTTTTTATAAAAGTAACAATCAGATAGTCTGTAAAAATGATCAACTACAACACGAATTATGGTTATGTAGTTTATGTCGGAAATAATTATACGAAAATTCATTGTTTAGATTGTCCTTCGTTTGCTAGCTCTGTCAGTAGATATAATCGAAGGCGATATTTTCCCACCTATTTTGATTATTTCCCACCTAATTGGTTTGGACCGTATGCGCAGTATAGTGATGCCTATTTTGTTGCGTTGTCTTTCGGGAAACACTATCCGCCAGACAACTGTGGATTATGTAAACCATAATACCAATTACTACTTGATTTTACTTCATTTTAAGGTACATAGATGATTAAAACTTAAATGTGTGGAATCATGAATAGATTCCTCGAGGAATATTTGACTCGAATTTCTAGGAGTAATTTTCCACCTGTTGATAAACACGTTCAGAAGGCGTTAGAAAGAGAACGTGAGGCTGGTTTAGACCCGAAGTGGCGTGAAGACTCTACTATTCTTCGATGGGAGATTGGTTATGGGCGTAACTTTTCTAGTGTCTTACCTCCTTTTCGCATTTTCATGAGGTGGCTATCTTCTACGGAAACCCAGTTCAAAGGATTTTCGCCGTCTGATTTAGTGGCTAATCAAAAGAAGAAGGGTTACACCTGGGATATTGTTGATGTAATCCAAATGTGGGTCAGGCAGCTTGTTAAATCAAATGGAGAGGAAATGACAAGAACCACAAAAATGAACTACTACTCGACCATCAGGAGCTTTTTCAAACTAAACAGAGTACCACTACCTCTAGTCGGGTTTCATAGAACCATCACTTCTACGTATCTTCCGCCTGAAAGTGAGTTATCTGTTGATGAGTTCAAGCAGATTATGTATGTCAGCTCTCGAATGTACCATGCAATCCGGATGACAATGTTCCAGGGGCAATGGACTTTGCACGGTTTGATGCCTGGAACAAAACTGGATATGACCAACTAATCGACCATATCGAACGAGAGAAAACTGAAATGAAGATCGAACATAGGTTTGGCAGGAAAAGGAATCACAAACCATTTCACTCGTATATCTGCGAGGACAGTTTTTGGACATCTTCAGGCTTCTCTCCCACTTCAATACATCCAATCGTTTTATAGAGAATCTTTCAACTCAGGTATTACAATTAAAACCAGAGGAATGAAAAATGGGAGACATGACGAGAAAACACGGAGTATTCAGTTTCAATGAACTGATAACTACAGACCTTGATTCAGCGAAGGAATTCTACGGCGAATTGCTAGGATGGAGTTTCAGAGAAACCAAGTCCATTCACGGGCAAGTCTATGTGACTGCATTAAAGGATGGGGCTGTGGTGGCGGGCATGATGCTAAAAGAGGGAAACGTTGACGATGAGGCAATGCCGTGTTGGGACCCATATATCACTGTGGATGATGTTGAAGAAGCGGTGAAAATAGTGGAAAAAAGAGGTGGAAGAATCTTAGTGCCTCCAACCAATATACCGGGAGAAGGGCGGTTTGCGACAATCATGGACCCACAGGGCATCGTCTTCAACGTAATAAACCCCGAGAAATAACGGGCTACAAAAAATTCAACGGAGCCTAGATTTCCGCGTTTGGGTCCTCGGTTATAAACTTAGGCTCGTAACTCCATCCTATTGGAAGTGGAGTGGCGGATCGTCTAGGGTATAAATCTAATATCTCTTTTCGGAGCTTCAGATCTCTGTTTGTGAATGGTGCCTTCTCTTTTTGATAAAGAATCGCCCTGAATGTGCTGATTATAGCTCCAACGGTATCGGCTTTGATGATAATTTCTTTTCGAGTTGTCTTATAGATAGATACCTCGTATTCACTCGGCTCAGGAGTATTGATTGGCCTCACCTCGAACTCCTCAGAGAGCCTTTCAGCTTCCTTGTCAACATCGAGATCGCGAATCCACCTAAAACGAGCATAACTATACTGTTCTAAATCCTCTAGCCTCATATCATCCATACTAATCTAAGCTTTAGAACGGGATAACATAAGGTGTTGCCAACTGGATGTCATTGATCCATTGTATCAAGAACATCGGTCCAATCAGACAATGTAAAGGGCTTTTGAATAAACCAGTCATACTCTAAATCCTTTGTCTTTTCCTCTACCTTCTTCTCGGTGAAAACGGATGTCAAGCATATCTTGGCATTTGATTTGTCAAGCATATTTACTGCTTTCTTGGTTATTTCCTGAATACTGGCATCTAATATGACTAAGTCATAATCTGTGCAATCAATCTCTTCTAAGGCGGATTCTATTTGATAAAAACAGTCTACCTCGTATCCTGCAGTTGATAAAATTCTGCTAAAAAGACCACATAGGTCTACGTCACCTTCTACTATTAACGCCTTAAGCAAGTGATCCACACACTCCCCTTACTTAACGTGTGACCACATGTACGGGTGTATTTAACTGTATCAGTAAAATTAACTGTTTAAACGATTTATCAGAATATTCCCATAGTTCTAGGGGATTGATCAAACATTATTCGAGGACTTGTTATCAAGATGGGAAGTATTCTGTTTTAATGTCACTTCATCTATAATGAGGTATTTGTGACCACTTTCATTGTTTTCAAAACGGAAATGCTCGTACCTGTCTCTAGAAAAGAATAGGTCATTCGATAATGGCATCAAGTACATATGCATTGGATAGGAACCGTATCTGAACCAGAGGTATCCATCAATAAGCACTACGGTTATAGTCAAATCACTAGACGTGTATTCACCTGTCCACGATTCTAGGATATTCTTATCGACTTGGACCTCCATCTTTTTCTTCGGAGCCACTATCTTTTCGCCCAGTAGCAGGCCACTCAAGTCACGATGGAGTTGGAATCCAAGCCCCGTCCTCACGTTGGAGCAGTAGATTACTGTTGACCCATCATCCATAAACCTCACCAGATGAGCCATCGAACCAGGCGCAGCCCCATTCGTTCTTGCTACTCTTCTCCCGAAAAGGCAGTCGATAAACCATCCATAACCAATATTTGATGTGTGGGGTGTGAACATGAGTCTCCGACTTTCTCCCGATAATAGCTCATCGCTGTGTAGGGCTTGATTGAACTTGTGCAGGTCATTTACTGTGGAGTAAAGTGAACCGCTACCTAGTTTTATCGACATATCGTAATACGGAGCTTTTGATAATCCATTTGGCGTGGGTAGATACCCGATCGATCGATGTTCTACATACTCTTCGGTGTCATGGTTGTCCGTATTTCTCAGTCCAAGTGGCTCAAGAATTGTATCTCTAAGATGATCCCTGTAGTTTACTCCAGTTACTGTCTCGATAATATGAGCCAGCAGCACGTAGTTGCTGTTACTATACACGTACATTTCTCCCGGTTTGGCGACAGGCGGACTATCTTTAAACCATGAAACTGTCTCATCAATCCGGAGCCTCTTCATCTGCATATCCGGATAGTCAGGGAATTCGCTGTAGTTAGGAATCCCGGAAGTATGAGTCAATAAATGGTGAATAGTCAGGTTCTCACCATTCGGGTAATCAGATAGCCAATGATCTATTGGCTCTTGAAGGCTCAATAATTCATTCTCTCTTAGAAGCAGTATTAGGGCTGCAGTGAAAGGTTTAGTGATCGAGGCTACATGGAATACCGTATTCACTTTGTTTTTAATTTTCTTCTCCAAATTTTCGTATCCATATGCAGCAGTGTGAAGAATCTTGTCGTTATTCCCAAATAGAATGGTCCCACTGAAGTCACTCATTTCCACTATAGGCTGGAAATAATCCTTGACCTGCTGAGAAAGTCCGTCTCCGGCATTTTTTACCGACATAGTTTTCACGTAGCTATAGGAGGACCTGTAGATCATCAAGTGCCTCTAGGGCTCTTTTTCCTCTCTCTGTGATCTCTAGGAGCTTTCTCTTACCCTTCGGTGTTGATTTGACCAGACCTCTTTTCTCCAAATCAGTGAGGTGTTGATAAACAGCACCTATTGTCATGTCTGCTCCCAGGCTCTTCCAGATTGCGTAACCGTACGTTGGTTGCTGATCGATGTTTCGTAGAATCCGTTCCTTGGTTGCTAGCCTGGAACC
Organism: uncultured Candidatus Bathyarchaeia archaeon; assembly: GCA_964589605.1. Taxonomy (GTDB): domain Archaea; phylum Thermoproteota; class Bathyarchaeia; order TCS64; family TCS64; genus RBG-16-57-9. The sequence continues at coordinate 85,612 of CAZPRN010000009.1, forward strand.
TAGCCTAGGTGATTTCTTTCTTTTTGTCAGGTTTCGAAGTATATCATCAGTTTTCAGCCCACTGCTAGTAACTAAACAGACTATCCGTGCCTCTGGAGCGATTCTAACCTGCACCTCTTCCAGTTTTAGGCATGCAACTGGGGCCGAGGAGGCTGGCTCGGCGAATATTCCCTCGTTTCGTGCTATCTCTTTCCCAGCGTTTACCATCTCATCATCTGTGACTGAAACTGCGAACCCATTGGAGTCTTTCAGTGCGTCCAAGGCCAGTTTTCCATAGAGTGGTTCTTTCACCCTGATGGCTGAAGCCTCGGTTTCTCCTTTCTCGATATTGATCGGTTCACCCACGCCCTCCGTGAAAGCGTTTGTAATGGGCGCGCATCCCGTAGCCTGTACGCCAATCAAACTTGGTTTTCTATCGATCAATCCCAGGTTTTCCATCTCTAGGAAGCCTTTCCATAGCGCGTGGAGAGTTGCGCCGCTACCCATAGCTACGATAATCCAGTCTGGTACGCCTTCCTGCTCTACGATCTCATAGCTTATTGTCTTTAGACCCTCGATTGATAGAGGGTTGAGCTCGGTTGTCGCCTGGTACCAGTCCATCTCGCTTTCAAGCTCTCTAGCTCTCTCTATGGCTTCCTCAATGGTGTCACCCTGCTGCACGATCTTGGCGTCGTACATCATCATCTGGGCCAGCTTGCCCATGTCAACCACGCTTGGAACAACGAGGTTTGCGTTAATGTCCACCCTCGCCGCGTAAGCTGAGACTGATGCACCATGGTTTCCATTCGTGGCACATACGATTGAGTCGTAGCCTCTGCTCTTCGCATCGGATAGAATCAATGAAGCTGACCTATCCTTGAAGCTGCTCGTAGGGTTCCGTGTCTCGTCCTTGAGGTACAGGTTCTTGAAATGAAGCGACTCGGCAAGTCTCTCGGCTTTCTGAAGAGGGGTACCGCCCTCGCCTAAACTTACAATCTTCTGGACTTTTGGTAGAACTGGTCTGTACCTCCAGAAATTGACTGGTCCATTGAACTGGACTTTATCCACGATGAGTCGGTACTCCATCAAGCCCCCACATTTCTCACATATCGAGACCGGGTTCTCCGCCTCAGATGTGCTCCCACATTCCAGGCACTCAAGTACGTGGCTCATCAGTATCAATGAGGTGTCCCGTGTTTTATGCTTGCTGATTAGTGAAACTAGAATAGATTGAAAACTATGATAACCAACACGATCAATATTGATGAATGGAGGGTACCACTGGCGATTTTCCCCTTGCTGATTTTTCCTGCGACTAACCCCCCGAAGAACGCCTCCATTATAGCAGCCCAGAACATTATTGATTTCTGATAGTTGACATTGATTCCCCCTACCCCAAACGATCCCATCATCGTTATGTCTCCAATGGTGTTAGCTAGAGGGTCAAAGAACTTAGTAATAAGCATCCATGTCATCGCGCAGAAAATGAACACACCGAGGTAGATAATAGCGACATATTGGGATGTATCGCTGTTCCGCTTCCTTTTGTACTCCCATACGTCGCTGAACAGCTCCACGCTGTGATTGAGAACCTCCTCCAAGTCTCCTCCAGTCTCATAAGACTCAACAAGTATACTGCAAAGGCTGTCGGCTGCTAAAACCTCAAGCTCAGTGGACATCAAATCCATTGACCGTCTGAAATTGTTAGTCAATCTGAAATGCACCGTTGCTTTCTCCAATGGTTTGTTTAGTGGCCCAAAATCCTCATCTATCGCCTGTTCAAGGACATCTATCAAGAAAACTCCAGTCTGGGTTTTTTCGGAGACATATCTAAGGAACTGTGGAACAGTTGACTCAACCTTCTCCCTATGATTAATGTTAAGGGTAATAATCGCCCCGGGTAACATCAATCCTGCTAGGATGGTAATAGCGAACATGTTGTTAAAGTTCTGGCTTAAAGGTACGAGAAATGGTAATTCAGGACGGTAACCAGAGAAAAAGAATATCGAGGCAAACGATACGATGGCAAAAGTAGTGCTTCCTAAAATTATCTTATTCGCTAGAGTTTCCTTGACATGCATTACTCCGCTCCCCCCATGATGTTGTCTAGAATTATCAGGAAAATCATAGAAACGATAGGTAATCCGATGAAAACCATGCTGTTGAGCAGTGTCATTGAGGATAAACCAGTGCCGATGTCTAAGCCCGACAATAGGCTAAGCATTATTATGAAAAGGATTGGACCCACAACCAAAGCCGCAATGTAAACCTCACCCATATACCCCAATTTTGTTAGAATGCTCTTGGTTTCCTCGTCCTTCAGGGTTATTAGTTGCCTAGTCTCGAAGCTTAGATATTTGCTAAGGTCCCCGCTTGTGTTCACTGTGTTGACGATGCCTGTAAGCATTTTAGAAAAAGTTGAGTTCTTGGTTCTGTCCGCCATATCGAGCAAAGCTTGACTAACAGGCTTACCAAACAACTTGATATCTGTGAGGAATACATGCACCTCGTATCGTATCTCAGGGTTCTTCTCCATCATCGCCACCTTCTCTAATATACGTTCGATGGACATTCCACTCGAAGCAAGAATGCTCATGTACGTTGTAGTGCCTAACAGCGTCTCCTCAATGCTCCTGTTCTTGGAATCCATCTGCATCCTTGGATACGCGAATATTAGGCAAGCAGATACTACCGAAATAACCGAACTCACAATAACTGCGTACTTGAAGGCCATAGTATGCTCGTAAGCTAGTATTCTAGTGAAAACCGAGAAACTGGCAGAGGTGAACAGAGCAAACAGAAGGCTGCTTGTAAGGAAGTTTGCGCTGTGGTTGTTTAATGAGGTTAAATCTTCTTGGTAACTCGCGAAGGAGTCCTTAATAGTAGCTAGGATCAACGGAATCAAACCTCGCCATGTTATAGACCTCGTTGGGGTCAGAGTAGTAACGTCGCACCAGCTCCGAAACCTCTGGAGCAGTCTTCTTATCTGTGACAGTCATCCAATCCAGAATAACCTCCCTGCGCTTGAGTTCATAGAAGAGTTGTTCCTCTGGCACATGGAACATGTCACTGATCTGCCTAAAGGTGTCGTTCTCCATCCCAGTGGGCTGGAGGTAAATATAATCGTCCGTATCCGAATCCCATTTGAATCTTGACTGGATCTGTGGCTGACCATTTGGCATATTCCCGAACAACTCTGAGACCCTGTCCACACGTCTAACGACCTGGTCCCCAACCTTCATTCTACGTATTTGGATCATGACGTTCATCAATGGCACGATAAGTTCGGGAACTTTCATGGGATCGGTTACCAGCCTTTTGATTGCTGACTCAGTACTCTCCGCATGTATTGTGCAGAATCCGCTGTGTCCCGTCGCTATGCTCTGGAAAAGGGTCTTCGCCTCCTCTCCCCTAACCTCACCCATGATGATATAGTCCGGCCTCTGTCTTAGAGATGATTTCAGGAGGTCGAATAAGCTGATCTCCTTGACACCCTTCTGGAAGCTCTGCCGTGACACCATTGGTACCCAGTTCTGGTGAAGCCTGAGCTCTCTTACGTCCTCGATTGTGATGACCTTGAGCTCTGGCCTGATGAATGTACATATCGAGTTTAGGAACGTGGTCTTGCCTGAGGCAGTTGCCCCTGAAATCATGACGCTCCTTCCATACTCTACGAGTATCCAGAGGTACGCTCCCAGCTTGGGTGATATAGTACCCTTCTGGATCAGGTCGATGATGGTAAATGGTTTCTGCTGGAACTTTCGAATAGTGAACGTGTCCCCACGCTTAGAGACCTCGTTCAAGGTCAAATGTATCCTAGATCCACTAGGAAGTGTACCCTCCACTATTGGTCTTGCGACGGATATCTGCTGCCCTGCCTTGAACGCGAGTCTTGAAATGATTCCGTTGAGCTCGTTCTCCGATGAGTATACGATGTTGGTTGGAAGGGACTCGTAGTCTCTGTGCCATATGTAAAGTGGTAAGTTGATGCCGTTGCATGAGATATCCTCGATTGCGGGGTCCTTGAGTAGCAGGTCCAGTTTGCCGTATCCCATAAAGTCCCTGAAGATGTAGTAGCAGTACTTGTCCTCGGATTCCTGTGGCACCTTTTTCCCCATCCTCTTTAGGTGGTTTGTGACAGTTTCCCGTAGGAACCCCTCAATCTTTGACTCATCCAGCAGGATCTTCAATGGAATCCTGTTACGTTTTATGATATCATCCTTGATCTGTTGGAGAGTCGTCATTTCGTTGATTGTTAGGGTGGGCTCCATGATGTGGTACTGAATCTCGTCTGTTACGGGGTTCTTTACAATTCCAGCGTTCCCAAAGGGGTAATGAATCTCATAATAGTCGGTGAACTGGTAGCTTTCAGTTATCTGTTCAGGTACAGATGGTTCGTGGGTACTCAATTTGTGGTCCTCACTCCTATCGCTGTTATTGACTGTCCATAATTTTCGTTGGTGTCATAGATGGTCAGTATGCCAACACACTCCCCATCCCAGTTCATTTTCTGGGATCGTCTATCATCACTTGGATCATCGTTTGGGTCTTCGACCGCGAAATAAAGGGTCTCAGTTTCGCCTGGCCAGATAGTTACATCCCCATCATTGTACCTCTCAAGATAAGGATCAGAGTAGCTTCCGCTGTTGTTCACGATGTAGAATGGCCTGTAACGCACGTCATCGCTCCTGCAGACGTGGAACCCTAGTGCGGTGTACTCTCCCAGCTGGTATGTGTCCTTGCCTATGTTGGTTAAATTGATCCTGAAAACGATGTAATCGTCCTCGTCGATGTACGCGTTTTTCAACCATGTGAAGCCGGATAGTTGCTCTTCCGGGTTTCTTATGGCCCACTCGAATGTAGTGTAATTGATTGCCAGGTTTCCAAAGTTTCCTCGTATCTCCTTCTCGTACATCTTCTCAACGATGTTATTAACTTGCGTCCCATTGGTCAGGATGTACGTGTTGTTATAGATAAGGGTAGATTCGGGGACGAAAGGGAACTCTTCCTCCCAGAAATTACCTCTTTCTGAGATTAGCTGTACAAGGTAGGTATTGTCTATGTCAATCACCAACCCCGTGTTGTGTGTAACGTTCTCGAAAGGCTTGATCTCCAACGACTTCGAGTAGTACCCGTGAACCTCGGGTGATGCCGAGGTATTGAAAAGACCCATGTATTTGATCCTCATCGCGACCGACCCTCGGTTAATCATCCCAATCCATAAACGGTCAAGTCCGTCCACCCAGAGCTTGTATACGTGAAGCCTCTCGTTCTTCCTGTCAACGTCTACTTGGTTTGATTTTGTGACTGCTCCATGGTACGTGTACTGCATCCTGGCGTTTAGCTGGTTGATCGAGTAACTTGATAGTATGATAAGAAGGATGAACACTGCTCCCACTATTGAGCCAGCCGCTTTCCTAGATTTTCCAACTCGTCTCATAGCTCAATCCTCTAGTTGAAATCAGTAATACCTCGATGGTTTCGTCTGGGCTGACGTTTACAGGTGAAGTGAACACGATCTCGCCCATTTTCTGGACAAGGATGTCTGTGCCAAGCCCCGACGACACATTGGTCACTGGGTTTCCATTTATGTAAATCGTGTTTATGCTTGTCTCGATCTCCCCGTAGTTGAACAGGGTGATATTCAGAGTGTCATCCGACTGATCGAACCAGACATCAACCAGCACAACTTTCTCAAGAAGTCCGTCTGACGAGTCCTGGTACGTGACGATGAGTTTCTCCCTCTGACTCTGGGAGACATCCAGAGTGAAACCGTACAGAATCGTCCCTAACCCGCTTACGATCATTAACAGTATTAGAGACGCAACTATCTCGCTGAAGGCTTTTCTCTGTTTCATAGTGCACACTTGGTTTATTCAGCGGTTGCGCTAAAACTTAGCTTGGTATTATCATCCGCGACCAGTATCAGGCTATAGGTGGTATCACTGGTAAACTGCCACCAAGTTACGGTGACTGTGGCTATCTCGCCCTCAGTGATTGGTGTAGCCGATATCGATACATTTGTACCAGGGACGATGGTGTCGTCAATGTAAACGTTGTCGATCCTGACATCTTCCTTTCCTACGTTCCTGACGTAGGCCGTCATTACGTGAGTGGAACCGTCGATTTTGACGGTGTCAAGCGCGATGATTCCTTGGCCTGGTGTTTCAACCAAGCCTCCAAGGGCTCCCATTGTGTAGCCGTAGATCAATGTGCCACCTGCGATTGCAAGAAACATGAGGATAAGCACCGAGATGAAGGTAGAAACGCCCTTTCTTTTGCTCAATTTATTTCATATGTCGGACACGAGTTGGTATAATAATGATTATGAAACCACGTTCTATGGAATGTTCTATTATGTTATTATAAAAGAAAAACCGATGTTTTCTTGTATCCATTACTGTTTTTTGGTAATATCTTTTTTATAGATTTTTTACTTAAATGCGTTTTTGCATCTTTTTTCACCTGGCTTGAAAGCAGGATTATGGGTGTGTTAACACCCCATTTCACTATTTCTTCAACTATGTCTGATGTATTTACATCGGTGGTATCGTTATCAATTACGATCAGGTCGCTTTTTCTACGGAGAGACCTCAACAACTGCCTTGAATCCATATGGTGTACAATCTTGAAATCGTTATTACGCGAGTTTATCTGGAACGCGTTGTATAGTCCTTCAACCATGGGGTGATCATCCGAAAGCACCATCACCCTATAGCTACCTTTTTTCACGTTCAGACGCAGCTTCTTTGGAGAACTTTTTGGCTTTATCCTGATTGTTTTCTCGTGATTCTGTTGCCTTAAACGTCTCTGAGCAGGTTGATCTTCGATGATCTCTTCCTCAGGCTCCTCTTCTAGTTCTGGACCTACTTTCGTTGGCTCGATGATTTCAGGTTCCTCAACATTAACGGTTTCAGGCTCCTGTTGCTCGACCGATTCAAGAGGCTCATCCATCACTGGATAAAGTGTATCCTCAACATCGTAGTCTTCCTGTTCATCCAAGTCAAAGGGCAGAGATAGTTTGGGTCCTTTCTTCTCTGGTTTTGGTCTTGGGCTTATGATTTCCTCCTTTTCTTCTACTTCGTCAGGTTCATCGAAAGGGTCGGGCCATATCCTACGTTTTCTTGGGGCAGGTCGGGGTTTTGGCAGCGATTCCTGTGTGGTTGAAATCGAGTAGCTTTTCAGTATCCGGTACTTTGCCCCGCCAGAACTGTACTCGTTGCCGCATTTTTCGCATGTGAACCCTATCTTGGGTTCGTTAAATCGTGCAGTGCACTGTTCACAGACGAACAGGGAGCCAAGTACCTGTACAGTTTCATCATCAACGAGTTTACCGCATTTTGGGCAAACCTCGTCTACTCCTTTCCTGAAATGTCTCTTGTAGCCCTTGAATCCGCATAGTCTGTGTTCCAGGATTACCTCGCTGTGGACGTTCCCGGAGCTGCATTTTACGCAGTTTCCCTTTGCGTGGGCTTGAAGTGATCCGCACTCGGGGCAGCCGAGGACAGTCTCTGATTCGCATCGCTGTATCCAGTGCTTGGATGCCAGCGAGTCGAGGAGCTTGAACACGTCGCTGAGCCTGTATATCCGTTTGAATGGGTCAAGTGCGGGGTACTCCACCCCGCTCTCTGTGATTACGGGCTTGATCTCGTCTATCTCGTACTCAAGGAGGCGTTTGTAGAAGATGTGCTCGCTCCTCGTGACTTCTGCCGGTGGGGCATACGCAGGGTTCCCTGGGGGATATGGAGAGACACCTGTGTTAGGTTGATACCCTGGCTGTATGGTCACGTGGTTCTTCCCTTGTATTTGGTTTCACTTTCGGTTTTTTCGGTATAAAGGAATATGGAGCATAAAATCAGAGTAATGATGACTATGTTTTTATGAAGACTCACTCTATCTTGACTGAGCCTGTATGAATCTCGGTGAGCTTAGACCCGGTATGGAGGAACTGGAGCTAGAGGTCACCATAACCAGTATCCTTGAGCCGAGGGAGGTGGAGACACACCGGGGAGTCAAGCATATGCTTGTAGAGGGGACGGTGGAGGATGCTGTCACCTCACGGGATTTGACAGTCTGGAACGACTCAATCTCCTTTCTTGACGGCATTAAGCCGGGTGACAAGGTCAAGCTCATAAACTGTTTCATTAGCAGCTACAAGGGAGTCCTCTCGGTAAACATCGGGCGGGAGTCCAGGATAGAGAAGCTTTGAGTAAGTATGAGGAACTGGACCGGATATCGAGGTCGAGGCAGACGCCGTCCGGGTGCCATGGGTACGATCACACTGAGAGAGTGATTGAGTTATGCAGAGTAATCGGAGAAGCATGCAACGCGGATCTGGATATACTAATACCTGCGGCAATACTGCATGATATCGGACGCCCGTTGGACAACCACGCGGCCCAGAGTGCGGTTCAGGCTCAGATAATTTTAGATGAAAAAGGGTTTGATATAGCCCAGATTGACAAGATTGTCCATGCGGTTGAGGTTCACAGTTTTTCGGCTGGGGGCGAGGCAAAGACTCTTGAAGCAATGATTCTGAGTGACGCAGACAAGCTGGATGCCATAGGTGCCCTTGGGGTTTACCGGGCGGCCCAGTACGCTGTAGAAAACGCTAAGATGTTAGAGGATTTCATCGGACATTTCCACGAGAAGCTACTGAAATTGAAGGGCATGTTGTACACTGATAAGGCCAAGGAGATGGCTGAGGGAAGACACGAGTTCCTGTTGAGTTACCTAGAGCAGGTTGAAAAGGAGCTTAAGGGGCTAGTCTGAGCCCCAGCGCTTGTACATGTTGTTTTCCTTGCCCAGCTGGTCAAGGATTTTCCCCGTGATGAAATCTACTATATCCTGTACGCTCTTCGGGTCATGGTAAAACCCGGGCATTGCTGGTAGGATTACGACACCTAGACGTGCCAGTTTAGCCATATTCTCAAGGTGTATTGCATGCAGTGGGGTCTCTCTGGGAACGAGGATCAACGGACGCCTCTCTTTCATCTGGACGTCAGCAGCCCTAGTGACCAGGTTGTCTGCAAACCCGTGGGCAATCGCTGAAACCGTTTTCATTGAACTAGGCACAATTACCATGGCATCAACATCATGGCTCCCACTTGCTATGGCTGCGGTCAAATCCTTCCAGTTGTACGTGGAATGAGCCAGCTTGACTAGCTCTTCGATGCCACCGAGCTCGTATTCTGCTACCTTTTTCCCAGAATCAGTGACGATAAGATGTGTTTCGATGTCGTGTTTCTTGGCTGCCTCAAGGAAACCCTTGGCGTAGATTATCCCTGTGGCACCTGTTACGGCTACAATCACTTTCATCTGGGTCACTTGTCTCTCAGAAGTCTTGGCTGGTTATAACGTGTTCTAAAGGAGGATGGTTACTCGCCTGGGGCGGGTGTCTTTGGGTCGATTACGACGTAGAGGATGTTGTTTCCCCTGATGAATACGTCACCGTAGCTGGCGACCATTCCCTGTTTGTCGTACTCTTTCGCTCCCTTAAGGATCATGTTCATGTATCCGTCTGCACGAACCATCTTGCCCCTGTATGAACCTCTGCCCTTGAGCTGGACCTCCACGTTGGAGTTGCCTGATTTCATTAGAACGTTAATGGGTTTTCTTCTTGGTTCCAAATTAAATGCACCGTTTTTGAATTATTACATGAGCGAGTTGCTTCCTATAAAAACTTTCTGAACTTTACCCATTTTATGCTTCATTTATAGTGTATTTCTTGTTACTGCTATCCAGTCGTTGATTTCTTCAGTGGTATATATTTTCATTACATCTATTCCATCAACATTGAAGAGTTTTCTAAAACTATCTTCACTGTAGACCCTTTTGAGTGATGAAAATACGAGATTTCCCCCGTTTTTTGATGCTCTGGCGGATTCCGTTATCATTATTGAAGGGGATGGCACGTTTTGAATTACCGTAACGGAGACCATTTGGTCGAATACATCATCCTTGAATGGTAGCTTCTCCGAATCTCCTTGAATCAGGTGCTGTTGATCTGATGCTCGTTTTCTTGCTTCTTTTAGAAGCTCTAATGATAAATCAATGCCAACAGAAAAATCCGGTAATTGATGTAGAAAAAGCCCAGTCCCACAGCCATTATCCAGCGTTTTACCCCTACCTAGATGAGTTGAAATGTACTCGTATTTTGTCTTCTGTTCGTCTGTATAACGTGTATCGTATAGTTTGCTGCCCAACTGGTCATATCTGTCCTTGATCTCCTCCTTGCTGGGCGTCATTAGCGTACCTTTGGCTAAGAAGCATGTATCCTTTTGGGTTAGTCCCTTAGGGATTTATACTTCTCATCGAAACTTAGTGTATGGAGAGAAAGAATCTAGTCGCTGGCCTTGTTGCTGGTTTAGTTATCGGTATTCTAATCGGATTTCAGTTGAATGCTGGTGTAGAGGAACCTAAAACTGGAGTACTTGAAGAACAGTTAACCGGAATATCTCAACAGCTCTCCGAATTTGAGAGCTTTGAAGCTCAATTAACGGAGATGACTAGGCTCATTACTGAAATGGAGATGACTATCTCTGGTCTGGAAGAAGAGATCGACTCACTTGAACTTGAGGTAGCCCAGCTCTCTGAGACAGATGAGGTGCCTGTAATCGTAAGTTATAGGGAGGTGCAGAGTTTGACGAGTGATGTGTCCATGACCATGGCGCTTCATGAAGTATCAACAGAAGTTGTGATTTCAACTAGCCCCATCTCAGTGAAATGGGAGTTTACATCAGGAGACACCTCTGATATTCAGATCAGCGTATATGATATAGATGAACCAGAACGGGTCCATAACGTCTTAAGAGAATCAACTGATTCCGGTGAGGTAAGGTTGTCTATCTCACCTGGGGATTATCAGTTCCACGCCCTTGGAGATATTGAATTCATCTTTACTATTGAAGAGCCGGTATAGGTTCATCCCAACCGTTTTTACTTTGTTTAACCCAGTCTTAGCCGATTAATATGGAAGCTATTGAAGCAATTATGGGTAGACGAAGTATCCGTAAATATACGGGTGCTAAAATTTCAGACGAAGATATGGAGGTATTGTTGAGGGCAGCTATGAATGCTCCCTCAGCTCACAATAAACAGCCATGGCATTTCATAGTTATTGATGATCGAAAAGTACTTGACGAGATACCAAAATTCCATCAATACTCCAAGATGCTTGAAAAGGCCAGCCACGCAGTCGTTGTACTAGGTGATATTTGGATACAGGAGACCGATTTCTGGATTCACGACTGTTCTGCGGCTGTTGAGAACATCCTGATAGCAACTCATGCAATGGGATTAGGCGCAGTATGGTTGGGCATTCATCCTAGTGATGCATTGATCAAGACCATTGACATCACGGATATTCCTATCAGTCTCCAGGATGGTTGGGCATTCATCCTAGTGATGCATTGATCAAGGGAACAAAGGAGCTTCTAGGTGTACCTGAGAATGTGATTCCACTGGGGATTGTTTCTCTGGGTGTTCCTGCTGAGGAGAAGCCTCCAAGGAACAACTATAACGAGGAAAGAGTTCACAAGAACAAGTGGTAATGTTATAACATCATTATAACAAATCCATAACATATTTATATTAATACTATAGTACTCTTAACAGTAAACTATAAGAGGTCTATAATTTGTCCCAGAAAACTACCATACAGATCGACAGGAAGCTGAGATCCGTATTGGATGAGGTCAAGACCGAGATCTCGGGACTCGAAAACGAGCGCATCAACTACAACGACATAGTGTACCGCAGCCTACATTTCCGAGAAGTAGCACTAATATTAGCCACCTACCTACGGGAGGCAGACACCAATTTCAATCCGTACAATATTTTAGCATGGTACTTCGACACCTACCAGAAAACCATCGACAGCGACGTCCTATCCGCATACAACCAGATCATCACAGAGTCTAGTTCACGAACCAGATGGATGAAACAGTTTACTGGAGGTGAAAATGAATGAGTACTACATTGTTCCCCAAGGAAGTCTATGTAATATCCGAGGCAATAACCCTAACAGATCCAATAATCAAGGAGGCCCTTCGTTCAATATTCAAACAGGCAGGCATCAACAAGGAACTCCCATAACCCTCCCTCCAAACCCTTAAACAACCCCAACTTTCAGGGTATCCCATGAATCGAGAATTCATAAACGTCATTCTAGGTCGAAGAAGCATACGCAAGTTCACAGGCGAGGATATCCCAGAAGGCGATGTCAAGACAATGCTTGAGGCAGCCATGGCGGCTCCCTCCGCATGTAACCAGCAGCCCTGGCACTTTGTCGTCACTAAGAACAAGGAGACTCACAAGAAAGTCAACGAGATCCAAGCTTACACTGGCATGCTGAAAGACGCAGCCCTTGGAATCACTGTCTGCGCCGACCCTGAACTACAAACCTGTCCGGGTTTCTGGCAGCAGGACTGCTCAGCTGCAATAGAGAACATCTTGCTGGCGGTCCACGCGATGGGCTACGGAGCAACATGGTGTGGACTCTACCCGAACGACGATATCGTATACAAGATGAGGGCCCTACTTGGGCTACCTAAGCAGGTGTTCCCGTTGGGAATAATCGCGATAGGTGTTCCGGACGAGGAAAAGCCACCGTCAAACCGGTACAACGAGGACAGGGTCCATTACGAGAAGTGGTAACCTACCTCTCTATACCTAGGTTACACTCGTGAGTATCCACGCTTTCTGCTTCTTGATCCCTGAACTGCCCTAGCCTTGACATTAGTAGATTGAAATCAACCTCGTGTCCGTCGAAGCTTGGGCCATCAACACAGGCGAAAAGTGTCTGACCACCAACTGATACCCTGCACCCTCCGCACATCCCTGTCCCGTCCAACATTATTGGGTTCAGGTTGACGATAGTCTTGATGTCATGTGGACGAGTTACGTTGCTTACCACCTTCATCATTATCGGTGGTCCTATGGTTGTCACCAAATCTATCTCCTCCCCATCATCTATGAGCTTCTGGAGCACATCCGTCACGAACCCCTTGTGCCCCTTGGAGCCATCATCCGTGGTAATGTACAGCTCGTCGCTCAGCTCCCTCAACTCGTCCTCCAATAGTAACAGGTCCTGGTTTCGTGCACCTATTATGGAGATTACCCGGTTTCCTGCCTTGCTGAGTGCCTTAGCCTCAGGGTATGCGACCGCTATACCAATGCCTCCACCAACCACAACCACGGTTCCGTAGTTTTTGACCTCGAAATGGTTCCCGAGGGGTCCAAGAAGGTTGAGTATTCTATCTCCCACCTCAAGTGTTCCCAGGTGGTGGGTTGATCGCCCTACAACCATGAAGATCAGTGTAATTGTGCCCTCCTCGATATCTGAATCTCCGATCGTTAATGGGAATCTTTCCCCGTTTTTATGTGTCCTAAGGATAACAAAGTTACCTGGGTGTGCCTTTTCCGCGATCCTTGGATTGTATACCTTGATGAGTAGGATATTCTCCGCAAGTTCTCGTTTCTCAAGGATCTCGTTCAACGGGTAACCACTAAAATTTCAGTTAAACGGCGCTGGATAAAGCATATGCAAAATAGGGTACTCGGAGGGAATTCCCACTAATATTATAAAGAGTAGCCGTGTCACTGGTGGTATGAGCCATAATCCGAGACATAAGAGCAGCCAGGTCTACGATGGGCCTGACCGCATAAGCCACCGTGCCCTGCTCAAGGGTACTGGCGTAACCGAGGAGGACATGAAAAAACCTCTCATCGCCGTCGTGAACAGTTACACTGATATAAACCCAGGCCACGTTCACCTGAACCCCATCGCCCAGCAGGTAAAGCAGGGCATCGCGGCTGCTGGTGGTTTGCCAAGGGAGTTCAACACAATCGCGGTCTGTGACGGCATCGTCATGGGCCACGACGGCATGAAGATGAGCCTCCCCAGCAGGGAACTCATCGCTGACAGCATCGAGGTCATGGTCGAGGGTCACGGATTCGATGCAATGGTCTGCATCACTACATGTGACAAGATCGACCCTGGGATGATGATGGCAGCCGCAAGGCTTGATATTCCTACTATCTTTGTTCTCGGAGGACCAATGGAGCCAGGCTGCCCCAAGTGGGGACACTTCAAGGGCAAGACCATCACAGTTCAGGAGCTCTTCGAGGCTGCCAGCCTAGCTGTCAGTGGTAAGATCAGTGACGAGGAGGTCAAGTACCTTGAAGATATCTGCTGTGGTCCAGGCGCGTGTGGCGGTATGTTCACAGCGAACACGATGCAGTGCCTCATCGAATCTATAGGGATGACCCTGCCATACATGGCAACGGCAAACGCGACAGGCATGGAAAGGTCCAAGCTAGCCAAGGAAGCAGGAGAGAAGATCATGGAGCTCCTCAAGAAGGGGATCACTCCGAGGATGATCATGACCGAAGCTGCATTCAATAATGCGATTGCAGCTGATATGGCATTAGGTGGAAGCACAAACACGGTACTACACCTGAAGGCGATAGCCGAGGAATGCAACATTAATCTACCCCTCGACCTGTTCGACGAGATCAGCAAGAAAACACCTCACCTGTGCAACATGGCACCAGCTGGTCCACTCAAGATAGTGGACCTCCACGAGGCGGGAGGAATTCCCGCGGTGCTCAAGAGGCTAGGAGACAAGTTGGACACCAGCGTCATGACAACAACGGGCAAGACCCTGAAGGAGAACCTTGAGGGGGTCATGATTCATGACGATGAGGTAATCAGGCCATTTGAGAATCCAATCCACGAGACTGGTGGAATCGCAATCATGCGAGGTAACCTAGCGCCAAACGGTGGAGTAGCCAAACTAGCAGCGATTGATCCATCAATGTGGGAGTTCACAGCAACAGCAAAATGCTTCGACACAGAGCAGGAGGCATTAAAGGCAATCCATGCTGGTGAAATCGTGAACGGCGATATAATCATCATCAGGTACGAGGGCCCCAAGGGTGGACCGGGAATGCGTGAGATGCTAGCCGCGACAAGTGCAGTTATGGGATACGGATTGGACAAGGTAGCCCTATTGACTGATGGAAGGTTCAGCGGAGCAAGCAGAGGACCATGCATAGGGCACATCAGCCCTGAGGCTGCCGTAGGTGGACCAATAGCTTTGATCAAGAACGGCGACAAACTCAAGATTGATGTACCCAACAGAAAACTGCACCTTGAGATCAGCGACGAGGAGATGGCGAAGAGGAAGGCAGCATGGAAGCCACTGCCGCCAAAGGTGACAACAGGATACCTTGCCAGGTATGCGAAGCTAGTCACAAGCGCAGACAAGGGCGCGATCCTCGAAATCTAGCCTATAACTATAGTTTTTTCTTTGGGCCTAAAGCCCATTTTCTTAGCCGCATCAACCTGAACTTGACACATAGATACGTTGGCTCTATTAACCGCCTTAGAGACAGCGAAAACTAAGGTTTTGTCACAGCATTCTGAGACAAAAACCCGTTGTTAACGGTAAACCCAATGGTTTCAGGAGTCAAGAAATAATTAATCGAAAAACATAGGTTTTAACGAACATTTTCTGCTAAAATACCCCAGGTAAAGTACCGAAAAGATGCTTGGTAAAAAGGGTGTAATTACACTTTTTTTCAGAGATATTTCTGAAGCCCTTCAGCGTCGGCCTCGGACATCCCGAGGGCGGTGAAAGACAGCATGTTGGGGTCAAAAACCGTGTTAGCTACCCGTGTGACATCCTCAACAGTCACACCCTCTAATAGGTCCACTATCTCGTTTGTAGTCCTTGGCTTTCCTAGCCTCAATGTGGAGACTCCGATCTGATGCATTCTCCTCTGGTTACTCTCCGAACCAAGGATGAACATCCCGATAGTCTTCTGCTTCACTGTCTCAAGGACATCAACCTCTAGCCCGGCCTTTACTTTGTCTAGCTCCTCAAGTGTGACCTTGACTACCTCCTCGACATTGGCCTTGCTCGTTCCTGCCATCACGGAGAAGGCACCTACATCGGATAGGCTCTGGTTGTAAGCATATATGTTGTAGACTAGTCCACGCTTTTCCCTTACCTCTTGGAACAGCTTGCTACTGGAGCCCACACCTAAGTAACTAGACAGTATAGTGATCGCTGCACCGTCCTCGTCACCATACTTGACTCCTGGGTACGCCATAGCGATTTGAACTTGCCCTGTTTCCCTTTCAATGAAATTATTCCCAGAAATATGCTCAGGGACAAGACGTTTTCTACTTAGTTTACCATGGGGTTTTTCAATGAAACTTGTTAGGTAATTTGCCATCTTTTCGTGGTCTACTTTTCCTGCAGCCACTGCGATGATCTCGTTTCTATAGTGTGTCTCGTAATAGTCCTTTATTGACTCTACAGACATCTTGGCGATGGAATCCAAAGTCCCAGCGATAGGGTGAGCGGCTTTATTACCCTTCCAAATGTTCTTAGTGTATAGCTCGTGGATCAGGCTCGCTGGATCATCCTGAACCTGCTTGATTTCCTCTAGGATTACCTGCCTCTCCATCTCAACGTCTTCGGGGTCAAGCACACTGTTTTGAAGCATATCGGATATTACCTCAGTCGCGATATCCTGATCCTTCGCTCTGATGCGGGCGATATAGGCAGTCATGTCCCGATCAGTGAACGCGTTCATGAAGCCTCCCAAGTTCTCGATTACAGAGGATATTTCGGCTGCTGACCTAGACCTAGTGCCCTTGAAAAGTAGGTGCTCTAAGAAGTGGCTTCCACCTTCAAGACCTTCCCCCTCATCCCTTGACCCGACATTCACCAATAGACCGAAACTTTGGCTCATTGAGGCTGGGTTAAGTTCTGTGATTAGTCTTACTCCGTTAGGCAACAGCTCGTCTCTAAGTTCTAGGGACATAGGGTTTCACACCCCCTCCCTTAGTGTCTTGGGATATAAAATTGCGTCGTCAACCTCGTTTTTACGCTAAAAATGGCTAAAAAAAATCATGGATAGGTTTTGTAGCCATCGCAAAATTGATGCTTTATATATAAAATCGATAAAGGAGAATAAACGGTAAAAAATAGCGCACATAGGACCTCAAAATTGCTTTAAACGTGTTTCTTTTCCAAGCGCTTGTTTTACGCCTTATAGTAAAAGTACCTTCAACACTTTGGACAGAGTTTGTGTCCATTATTTTACGTGGTTTCCAGAAAGACCGAATGAGCATACAGGGGGTGGGAGAGGATAGTGTATAGGATCTTTGTCTTACTCTGCGAAATCTTGTGTAAGTTGGACGGCGATTTTCTTACCCTCAGAACTCAGGGACATTGTATAATTTTTCCTAGGGCTCAGACCGATAGTCTGCATGATCCTGCCCCGGAGATCCATAGGTATTTCGCTCAAAAGGTATAGGGTATTTGGTGTAGATTTTGCATGGGTTTCTATGAACTCTACGATATTTTCTGGTACAAGTCCAGTGGCCGTGGATAGGCTCCATAGGTCCATGGATTCTTTGCCATATAGGGATTTCATCAATAGGAGATGCGTTGATAGGGAGCGTATCTTGTCTAGGTCTTCAAAGCTTGTCTCGATTAGCTCTGGGAACTTTGGTATCTCTACGCGTTTTTCTATAGTCATTTCAATTAATTTCTCTATAGGGACTTCGACAATCTTCTCTACTTCTACCATTTTCTCGACGATTACCTCTACAGGCTTTTCCACTATTTTTTCGACTACTTTTTCCTTCACCTGGACTGGGGTATTTCCTCTGAAAACATCCAGCTGGAATGATGTTTCTTGGCCTTTTTGTGTTAGTTTCCATAGATCGAAGGTATAGCGTCGCGTATAGGGAATGGTGGTGGGTTTTCCTCGTTCAGGGGCTTTGCGGACTAGTCCTACGTCCTGTAGGGCCGTGAGCCAGTTGTTGAGCTCGACTTTGCTTAGTTTGTTGCCTTGCTCTTCGAGAATTGGTTGCATGTCATAGGTGGTGAGGTATTCCTGTTCGGTGTCCCTTAGTATGAGGAATATGTGTCTGGCGTTTCTGCTTTGTAGAGGTCTTAGTGTTTTCTCGAATATTTCTTCAAGTTCCTCCCTGTTTGGGGGTTGGGACTTGTCTACAGGGGGCATTTTCGCCACAATTATATATTCAGGAAATTCCTGAATATTAATTTATTGATCAAAAAAAATCTGATCAATGATTTGACGGAAAAGATATACCCTAAGGACGCTAAAAACAACCCAGAAACACCATGTCAAAGCCCAAAGTATATGTTACGAGGCAATTTTTTGACGAAGCCATTGATTTACTAGAGTCCGTGGCTGAAGTCGAAGTCTACGAGGGAGAAAACGACCCAATCCCGAGGGACCTACTCATGGAGAAGGTCAAAGACGTTGATGGACTACTCCCCGTGCTCACTGATCGGATTGACGGAGAGGTTTTAGATCAGGCGAGAAACATCAAAGTCGTCAGCAACTATGCAGTAGGATACAACAACATCATCGTGCCCGAGGCGACAAAAAGAGGTGTTATAGTAACTAACACACCAGGCGTTCTCAATGATTCCACGGCTGACTGTGCATTCATGCTAATGATGGCAATAGGAAGGCGCCTGGTTGAAGTTGACAAGTACGTTAGAGACGGCAAATGGGTGAAAGCATGGGGACCAAAGATGCTTTTAGGCTCAGATATAACCGGAAAGACCCTTGGCATCATAGGACTTGGCAGGATCGGACAGGGAATGGTACCAAGGGCAAAGGGCTTCAAAATGAACGTCATTTATCACAACAGGAAGCCCAGCCCAGAGAAGGAGAAAAAGTACGGTATAGAGTACAGGGAACTCGATGATCTACTCACGGAATCAGACTTTGTTAGCCTCCATGTACCTCTAAACGACGATACAAGACACTTGATAGGTGAACGTGAACTCAAACTCATGAAACCAACAGCTTTCCTCGTGAACACAGCCAGAGGACCAGTGGTAGATGAGAAGGCACTGATCACAGCTCTGAAAGAGAAATGGATCGCAGGAGCAGGCTTGGATGTGCTCTACAATGAACCTACTGAGCACGACAACCCATTACTGGAGCTTGACAACGTAATAGTTGCACCGCACATTGGAAGCGCCACAACCGATACAAGGCTAGCGATGGCAATGAAAGCGGCAACAAACCTTGTCGCAGCATTGAAGGGTGAAAGACCACCGGATATCGTAAACCCAGAGGTTTTGGAGTAAACACCCATATTTTACCCTACATTTTCTGCTAAAATACCCCAGGGTAAACCTGTAAAAGTTCTTCAGTAATATTTTACGTTTTTTGGTTCGGAATTATTTTTTCAAAACGTTTTCACCAAAGCCCTGAAAATCAGTGAAAAACATGGTTTTGTCCCAAAATACTGAGACAAAAGGGTTAAAATTCGCCTTTTTCGTGTCTAGCCCTTAGTACCTTTATCATATCAGCAACCATTGAGCCCAAATCGTATTCGTGGGACCATCCCCACTCCTCACGGGCACATGAGTCATCGATGCTTTTTGGCCAAGTATCAGCGATTTCCTGCCGGTAATCAGGCTTATACGTGATCGTAAACTCAGGCAAATGCATCCTTATTTCGGCTGCTAACTCGGCTGGGTTGAAGCTGATCGCTGATAGGTTGTAGCTGGTTCTGTGTTTCAAGTCATCAACGGGTGCGTCCATTAACTCCTTGAATGATCTGAGGCAGTCGGGCATGTATATCATTGGTAGGGTGGTGTCGTGTCTCAGGAAACAATCGTAGCTTCCATCTTTGATAGCCTCGTAGAATATCTCAACGGCGTAATCCGTAGTACCTCCACCTGGAGGAGCCACGTTGCTGATAACTCCGGGGAACCTTATGCCCCTGACATCCACCCCAAACTTGTTGTAATAGTAGTTGCCAAGAAGCTCACCCGTCACCTTCGTGACCCCGTACATGGTTCTCGGTGTCAGAACCGTGTCCTGAGGTGTGTTATCCCTTGGTGTCTCAGAGCCAAAAGCAGCTATACTGCTTGGGTGGAATATCTTACCTATACACCCATCCCTGGCTAGCTCGAGCACGTTCCTGAACCCGTTGATGTTCACATTCCACGCAAGATCGGGCTTCAACTCACCAGTCGCACTCAATATGGCGGCTAGATGGTAGACCTCGTTGATCTCGTTCTCCTCTACTAGTCGCTTGAATTGCTCCGAGTCAAGGACGTCAAGCGGCTCATACCAGCCCTCATAACCCTCCATAGCTGGTCGGATATCAGTCGCCAGCACATTGTCATCACCGTAGAAACCCCTGAGATAAGGTACAAGCTCCGAGCCTATCTGGCCCATCGCACCAGTCACTAGAACCCGTCTAACGTCTCCACCCATTAGAATCAAGCTAAAAGAGGGTAATCGGCTTAAAACCGTTACCCTATATAAACAACTGAACTAGAAAACGAGTCTCAACGCGTTATTAACCGAGGTTTTGTCACAGCACAACGAGACAATAACCGCGATCCTACTGTCACCGGACCAAGAAACACATCAAATATAGCTGGCTGATTTTTTTTCCAGCCTTATTACTAGCCACTGGAGCAGAACCAACATAAAACGATAAAAATAAACGCCCGCCGGGCGAGTTCACTCCGTTAAAGATGAGGGACCCAACAGGTTTTCTCCGGAAAGAGTACCAGGAGCTCGTTGACAAGGCGCTGGACTGGCGATTAAAACAGCTACAGGGAGCAAGTGAACCCGTCACAAAGGTAGACGGCAGGGACGTACTGGTCCTATGCGCAAACAATTACCTAGGACTGGCAACCCACCCCAAGCTCAGACAGGCAGCACAGGAAGCCATAGAGAAATACGGAGTAGGCTCCGGCGCCGTGCGAGCCATCAGCGGCAACATGGACGTACATATCGAGCTAGAGGAACGCCTAGCCAAGTTCAAGGGAGCAGAGGCAAGCCTAACCTACCCCACGGGATTCATGGCCAACAGCGGACTGATCCCCCAGCTGGTAGGAAAAGGAGACCTCATCATCAGCGACGAACTCAACCACGGTAGTATAATCGACGGAGTACGACTAGCACGATCTGAAAGGACAGTCTACAAGCACAACGACATGGAGAACCTAGCAGCGAAACTTGAGGAAGCCGAGAAACAGCACTACAGGCGCATCCTCATCATCACCGACGGCGTCTTCAGCATGGACGGCGACATCGCACCACTGGACGAGGTGGTGAAATGTGGCTCAAAGCACGGAGCCATGATCTACGTAGACGACGCCCACGGAGAAGGCGTCCTTGGAAAGAAGGGTAGAGGCGTCGTAAGCCACTTCGATCTCACCCACAAGGACGTCCACGTAGAGATGGGCACCTTCAGCAAGGCATACGGCACCATCGGAGGCCACGTATCAGGCTCCGACAGCCTCGTCAAGTTCGCTTACAACAAGAGCAGGACATGGCTACTAAGCAGCAGCCACCCCCCAGCCGTAGCCGCGGCAACGATAGCGGCCATCGATGTCCTTGAAAACGAGCCAGAGCACGTCGAGAACCTCTGGAAGAACACCGAGTACTTCAAGAAAGCCGTACAGGACCTAGGGTTCAACACGGGAAACAGCCAGACCCCAATCATACCCATTATCGTCGGTGAGAGTCACAAGGCAAAGGCACTAGCAGATAGACTCTACGAGGACGGCGTCTACGTTGTGCCCATCGTTTTCCCCATGGTTGCCAAGGACTTGTCCCGAATCAGGGTCCAGATGCACGCAAAGCTTACCATAGAGCAGCTTGACGACGTCATAGGGAAAATAGAGAAGATAGGCCGAGATTTACAGATAATTTAGGGGTACTTACCCCTACCCTTTTTCACCAAAAGATGCTTGGTAATTTAGCCAAAAAACGCTGTTAACGGTGTTCCCCGTTTCTGTTTCAATATTTCGCTGCATTTCTTCGGAGAAAGCTCCTTGAACTCGTACCCATACTCATCGAGAAGCTCCTTTGCGTTGTCAGCGATCTCAGGGGCAACCAGAATGGCACGCACCTTCCTGTCGGCATCCATATCAATCACGTCCATGTACTTCTTGAGCTGCTCCACGGCATCCTTCGAGGCTTTAACACGTTTTATCTCCACAACTGTCAACGTGTTACCCGAGTCATACCCGATGATATCGATGAACCCGGGGTCTACCGCCATCTCCTTGGACATGGGTCTGAACCCCTCCTCAAGGAGCTCGGGTTTGAATAGAATAGCCTCCTGCATATCTTTCTCGGATGCGTAGAGGTTGAACTCACCATTATCCACAAGGTCTAGGATAGCCACCATTTGTAGGCTGGTGAATGTGATCACCATGGACTCGTTCTCTTTCCGACGGAAAACTCGTATCACCAAGCCGTTTTCTAGCAGTTTCGTGTTGAAAATACTGCCAGAGGGTTGCCAGTTTACCGGGGAGTAGTCCTTTGGGCGGTGAACCAGGGCAGAGCCATCGGGCTTGAATATCACTATCCTCTCCCCCGGCTCCAGCTTACTGCTGGCTCTTCCCTCATAGTCAACAGAGCACTCACCGGCTATGATCACGGTTCTGTGCCTGGATATCCCTGACTTGATCGCCTTCTCTGCTTCCCCGAGCGTTGGGCTGGGGAGTATAGTCTGCTTCTCAGCCATCAACCTACGCTCGTGATTATAGTTGTCCATGCCGCGTTCATCTTAGCGTCATAAATCATTAGATGAGATGTGGCGTCCGCTAGCAGGAATGTGTTGTGCCCCGGGTATAGTCTATCGGGCTTGAGATCAACCAGTTTCTTTATGCTTGCCTTCCAGTCCTCAAGGACAAAGCCTAGTCCGTTGATGTATCCAAGCCTACCTGATGCACCAGCTATATCACCGCAAAGTAGTCCTCTAGCCCCGTCTTCATCCAGTAGGAAGCTTATACAACCGGGTGTATGACCGGGGTTTTCAACTACTTTTAGTTCCACTTCACCAACTTTGATAACATCCCCCTCAACGACTGTGGCGTCAATTTTGGTCGCCTTGAACTCTAGGCCTGACTCCTGAGCCATCCCGTACAGGGAGTACTCGTTAAGTGTCTCTATTGCCTCCTTCTCGTTGGGGTGGCATAGGATCTCTGTTCCCGTTGCCTTTTTAATATCATAGTTGCCGCCGATGTGGTCATAGTGGCTGTGGGTGATCAACGTCTTTGTGATCTTCCTCGGGTCCAGTCCGTCTTTCTCAATATTGTTCAGGATGGCCTTTGCCCCATAGCCTCCACCAGTGTCGATCAGTGCTAGCTCGGAGCCCCCGTCAACCACGTAGCAGTTGCAGTCTCCGCTTGGTGATAATCCATAACCTGAGCCGGCTACAAGGTAAACTCGTTCAGTCAGCTTCATAACGTCTCGGAATCCTTAGAGTCACGTGGATTTTTAATAGGTTCGACCGAGTTTCGGCTGGAAAACACGTTTTTTTGACATGGATACAAGTTCGGTCCAAGAAAGTTGATCGAAGTTCCGAACCCCCCCTTGTTTAGTGCCTGGAATTTACACGGTTTTGCATTCCGTAGGTAAAAGGTTCGATTGATCGAAGTTAGTTCGACGATTATTTTTGACGCCTTATGTAATAAGTACCTTCAAAACTATGGATACAAACCGTGTCCAGCGCATAGGGTGTGTGCGTCCAACCCCCCTCCTCGTATAGGAGGTCTCAAAAGCGTTGGACTCTGATAAATCTCCATGTTTCAGGAGACCTGCCGCATAGTTCGGGAATCCATCTATGGTGTGCTCTGTCATAGCGACTTGGGGGATATCCAGACAGCTGACTCTGGTTCAGGGTTCATGATAGCTCCTGGAGTAATAGCGACGGTTGCGCACGCACTCCACATCAATGGAGACATCGACGAACCTCTTCACCAGACGTTTGAGGTCATAAGGACACCCGAGATAGGTCAGAGCATGAGTCACGCCCATATCATAGCTGAGGACTTGGGTAGGGACTTGGCTCTTCTCAGGGTTGAAGCCCCACATGATGACAGGTATCTCAGGCTTGTTGATGAGGTAGTCCCGATGGGTTCTGTGTGTGGTTTTCTTGGTTTCCCGTTGTCCTCGGTGGAGTTCACGGATGATGGGATTAGCCTTACACTGATAGAACGATTTCAGGGTGCATACATTTCTGCTTACATTACAGAGAATAACGGGAACAGGGTTCTTGAGTGGTACGAGACAGACCAGTTGATGTACAGTGGGTCAAGTGGGTGCCCTGGATTCCTTCAGGATGGCAGGGTTTTCGGGATGCAGTCTAACACTCTTACGACGGATGGTTCATCGAGTGACGAGTCAAAACGGCTGTCAATAGCACGCCAGGTGCCATCAACCGAGATAATAGCGTTGGCGAGAGACAAAGATATCCCTGTATTGCAGGAATAGAAAAAGTGGAGAAGTGTCTCCCTTATTCCTCGAACTGTTTCTTAAAGGACTCTTCCATTGCTGCGTAGTATTGTGCGTTGAACTCCTCTAGCTTGTCCGGGTGTGTCAGCTTTACGTGGAAGCGGACGCCGCCTGGGCTGGCAGATTTCCGGTCACAGTAGGGGCATTTAAACTGGGTCATAGTTTCAGCCATGTCAACAACTCCATGTTAATTACTGTATATACTGGTTATAACATTTTGCAGCTAAAGGAACAAGTTTGATCCAACCACTAGTAATAAGGCTGGAAAAAAAGTTGGCCGTATAAGGGTCTATTGTGCCGGGATGTTGGTCACTGTTTTTATGAGTGGTTTTATGAGTGGTTAGCCTAGGGTAAAGTGAGTGTAAAATGTGCTCTTAGAATGGTGTTTTTTGGTGAAATTTAGAGTTCTGCGACTTTTGGCTCCTCAACTAGTAGCAAGAATAGGACTCCGATGATCAGGAGGGCTCCTGCCATGATGAGCCATGGTAGCTGGTTGTTGTAGGCGTACAGGTACCCGCTGAGGAGCATTCCGATGGTCTGCAGCAGTTTTCCTAGGACTCCGCTGCCGTAGGCTCCCCTCATGATCCAGACACCGCCTCCGCCTATGGATGCTAGAACTCTGCCCCGTTGTTCCTTTGGGGTCATGTCCGCGAAGAGGCTCTGGAAGCTGGGGTTCATGAAGCTGTTGATTAGGGTTGTGAGGACGGCTAGGATGGCTATGTGGGTGTAAGTTGATGCTACCAGGAACGCGTAGACTAGACCCGCGCCCAGTATCATACAGATCCCTGCGATCTTCTTCTTGCTGTACCTGTCAACCATGCTACCTGCCGGGATGCCCATTATGACGCTGACCAGGCCTGAGATCAGTACAACGTTCGCCCACTCGCTAACTTCTAAACCGATGATCTCAGTTGCACGAACGATCCAGAAGCTGCTGGTTAACGCACCGAAGAAAACGGCCGATGAGACAAGGAATGACAGTGTCCAGAGCCGTTTAGGTATATCCTTGAGGACTCCAAAGACGCTTTTGTATGACTCAACAACAAGAGATGGGAACTTTGCCACTGACAGCTCAAGCCTGTTGGGGTTGTCCACTGTCTCCTTTAATGCCCTGAATCTGTAGAGGGCGATTCCCGATGCTATGAAGAAGCTGACAAAGTACAGCCCTTTCATTGCTGGCCCGATTGTGAACCTATTGATAAGGTAACTACCGATTATTGGTGCAGCCATGCCGAATGCGCTTGGTATAGCCACTGTAGCTGCGAACCCTGTTCCCCTTTTGACTGGAGGGATGGAGTCGGCTATCAATGCCTGTCTCGCGGGGAAGTAGAAGCTGACAAGGCTCTGGATGAACATTCCAACGGCCAGCCACTCCCATGTGCTGGTGAAAGCTGGTATAAGGAAAGCGCAAGCATAGACAAACGTCATAGTTGCAATGAGCTTGATCCTGCCCTGATAGTCAGCGATGTGTCCACCGACTGGGTATAGAATTAGGCTCGCGGCGTTACCTACAGCCATTATCACTCCGATGGTCTCGTTGCTTCCACCGAGAAACTTGATGTAAAGAGGCAGGAACGGCCAGATCACGTCGACGGTGGAGCGCCAGACGCACTCGCATATTGTCATGACGAGGACGTTTCCCTTCATAAAGCTGAATATATCGCGTACTGTCTGCAAAAGGCTCACCGGTATAGCCCCATCAGCGAGGTTATCAGTTTTAAGTCTAACCATACCTCTTTTAACACACAAACAAAATACTGTGATTGAAATGGCAGCCAAGGACAAGATCACGTGGATAACCTGCCCGGACTGTGGAGGAAAGATTGGAATCGTAATCTCGGTGGGCAAGGCCGAGGCAACGCAGGTTATTCATGAACATAGAGAGGAATGGCCACCGGCGGAGGGAGAGCCACAGGATGCAGCTGGTAGGCTGACGGCTGCAGGGATTGATGTATCTCTGTTGGACATCGAGGAGAACGAAACCACAATTTCTGTTACCCCGAAAAAGTTCCTAGGCGATCTATGGGGCCCCGTCAACGACAATATGAAGACAATTGGTGGCACATGGATCAGGGACGGCAGGAATAGCCGCTGGGAGATCCCCAAATAATCCTACATTTCTTCTAGTAATTCTTGTAACCTGTACACTGTTGTATGGTTTCTTATCGTGACCTGCTTGTATGCGGGTAGTGAAGCGATCTTTGATAGCCGTGATTTTGAGAGATAAGCTTTTGACATGGATCCAAAAATGGCTCCGGGGCGTGCGGTTATTGTCTCTATCTCGGGGTCTGGCTCCTTGATGCCTTCAAGAAGTTCTTTTGCGTTGACATCAGTAATTATGAAAAGGAGACTATGCCGGTAATCGCTGTCTTTTCCCCAGTTAGGTGGGGCAGATTCAACGATTGATCGGTACTTCTTTTCGGAGTAAACAACGGCCCTAGCATCGTAGGAGAATCTCTTGGAAAGGATTTGCTCTACTCTTTCCTTCAACAGCTCCACTGGTTCAGGTTCAGCCCTGAATAGGATGTTGCCACTGGCAATGTAAGTGCGAACATCGGTGAACCCCATGTCCTCGAAGGCTTTCTTGAGGTCGTCCTTCTTGATGATGTTCTTGCCCCCGACGTTGATTCCCCGTAATAGTGCTAAGTATTTTCCTTTCATTCCATGCCTCCCAGTATATCTTTGACTATCTCTTTGACCCACCGACCAGACCCGGATACCTTGCTGACCTTCTCAAAGTACTCAATCCATGAGACTCCTATCGCGTATCTCCACTTTTCGAAGCCCTCCTCCAAGTTTTGGTATGCGGAATCGTGCCTGCTGCAGTACACTTTTCCAGGCATGACTGGTCTTCTGCATATCTTGCAGCTCATATACTTCCCTCCCTTTGTGCAAGGCTTTCCGCTATCTCATGCTCTTTTTCTTTGAAACGAGTAAGTATGCCATCAAGCGTAGTGATTGTTTCCTGAATCACTTCATCAGGCGATATGTCGCCCGACTGGATAGCCTCAAGCTGCTCTTCGAGGTTTCTGGTCAACTGGACATCAATTATGTCCGGGCTATATTCCGCCAACGCTTCAATCACGTTGACACCAATATCAGTGATTGAGATTCGTTGTCCCCGGATGTACCCACGTCTGAATAATGTATCAACTATGTTGCTTCGAGTTGCTTTCGTGCCGATGTTATCATCCTCCATCTTCCGGACTAGGGAGGATGAGGTGAACCTCGTAGGTGGTTTCGTGTAGTTTCGTCTCGTTGACAGCTTTGTAACAGGGATAATCATTCCCCGTTTGACCTCTGGGAGTAAGATTTCCTTGGTTTTCACATATGGATTGTAAAGCACAGTCCATCCTGGAT
This sequence comes from uncultured Candidatus Bathyarchaeia archaeon, assembly GCA_964589605.1. Lineage (GTDB taxonomy): Archaea > Thermoproteota > Bathyarchaeia > TCS64 > TCS64 > RBG-16-57-9. The sequence continues at coordinate 113,290 of CAZPRN010000009.1, forward strand.
CTAGCGTTACCTCACCTTTCATGTAGAATAGGTGCCCGTTAACATCAACGTCAACAGTAGTTTTGGATTTCACAGCAGGTTTACCCAATGACGAAAGGAACCGTTTTGTGACAAGATCATAGATGTTCAATTCCTCCAACTTGAGCCTCCCTGGTTTGTTTCCTGTGGGGTGGATGGCTGGATGAGCTGGGTCATCCTTCTTGCCTTGTCTGGGCTTGAACCGTTTATCCTTGATCAACCCCTTTACTGTTTCATCGTATTTCTTGTTCTTTTTCAGGTTCTCAAGAATGGATTTGATATCAATCGTTGGTGGAATCCTCTGGCTGCTGGTTCTAGGATAGCTGATCAACGCTGACAGGTACAGCTTCTCGGCTATTTTCAGGGTCACACTCGGGCTGTACTTGAATACCCTGTGGGATTCCTGCTGAAGGTCGCCAAGACTGAACGGTGGGGGTGGGTTTGTTTTCTCTTCTACTCCCTCTACACCAGTAACCTTTCCATCCGTTCCCCGGCATTCCTCCGCAACCTGTTTGGCATGAACCTCACGCTCCAACCTAAGTTTGCTATACTCCAGTGGATATGTTTGCCCATCAATCTCTGTTTCGGCGGAAACCTTCCAGTAAGGAATGGGCACAAAACTGTTAATCCGTGCTTCGAGATCATACACGAACTTTAGTGTAGGTCCCTGCACCCGTCCAACGCTGAGAGTCTTACTGTTACTATCACTTTTCTTGGCTGCAAGGGTCAACGCCCTGCTCAGGTTGATACCGTAAAACCAGTCCGCCTCGTGCCTTACCTTACCAGCGGCAATAACTGGGTAATCAAGAGTTGGCATACGGTTATCCCATGACTGTTTGAGCTCGTGGTCGGTCAATGTGCTGAAGAGCATACGCCTAGAATTCCCTAGCTTAGCATCACCAAGACCATGTTTTATTATGTTGAAGGCTATCAGGCTGCCCTCCTGGTCGTAGTCGCATGCACTAACAACCTCGTCTACCTCTCCAGCCAAGTTGATGATTGCATCAAGGTACTGTTTAGTGTACTTGGACCGGTTATCAGCCCTGTGGCTAGGAACCCACTTGATATCGAAAATCGGGTAGGTCCATCCTCCGCGTTTCTGAACTATGGTGTAAAGGTGTCCAACCGCGCTTACAACCACCAGCTCGTCTCCATTGTTATACGAGACGTAGAACCAAACCTTTCCGTACTGGGCACGCCGAGGCTTCCCACTATCATCTAAAGCAGCCGCTATCCTGCGAGCTGATGAGGGTTTCTCTGTGATGACAAGAACTCGTTTGGGCAACCTACTACACATGATGTGGATCACCCATTATCTGTTATGGTCGACCATCGATAGAATTATTGGATAGACCCCCAGATTCATCAGAGATGTTACCAATAACAGCGGTGCTCAGCCAAGGCGAGATAATCGTCCCAGCACAGAGCGACGCGGACAGCCTGTACCAGGATGGTTACGGTTTCCGAAGTAATAGCGAGCACATTCTTCACCCCGAGGAAGCCCTGTTCCACGTTGACCGTAAGAAAATCGCTGTAATAGATGAGGTATCGAATAAACACCTCAAATTCGATGAATTACTAGGCATTTTTTCGAGAAATACCCCTACCCTTTGGACCAGATTTATCGTCTTCAAAGACCTCAGAACACGGGGATTTATCATCAAGATAGATGAGGACAAGTTCAAGGTCTACGAGCGAGGCGCGGACAGGAAAAAGAAACCCAACTATCTTATCCACGTGTTCAGCGAGGGAAAACCCCAGAAGCTAAGCGAGTTCCTAGATGAGCTCTCCCTAGCAGAAAGCTATGGATACGAGATGAAAGCCGCCGTGGTTGATAGAAGGGGAGAATTGGTCTACTATACAGTAAAAGAAACTGGTTTAGAGAAAGAATGAGACCAGATCGTCAAGGCTAACCTTGGTCTGCTCACCAGTCTCCATATCCCTGACAGTCACAGAGTCCTCAGCTAGCTCACGTTCACCTACGATGACGACCTGTGGGATCGCCTTCTTGTCAGCGTACTCGAACTGTTTACCGAGCCTCCTGCCCATCATGTCAACGATGGTTGAGATGTTCTCTGCCCTCAGCTTCTGCGCTATCTCGATAGCCTTGTTGATTACCTTTGAGTTCACTGGTGCAACGTAGACCTTTGCGCCAAGTGTCATGTCTTTGAATGCTCCCTTCTCGTCAAGGATCGGTGTCAACCTGCTGATACCGAAAGCGATTCCTGTAGCTGGGGTTGATGGTCCACCGTACAGTTCGACGATCTCGTCGTACCTGCCTCCACCAGCTATGCTTCCATAGTCCTCGAAACCCTTAGCGATCAGCTCGTACACCGGTCCAGTGTAGTAGTCAAGACCCCTAGCTAGGCTTAGGTCAACCCTAATCTGGTCAGCGTAACCATATCCCTTTGCGTACTCGTACAGGTTCTCAAGAGCTTCAACACCTTTTACTCCCTCCGGGTAGTCCTTCAGCATGGCTTTAGCCTGTGATAGAACCTCCTCTGGGGCACCAGTGATACCAATCATGTCAAGTAGCTTCATGCTAGCCTCCTCGTAAGGTGCTATGCCTTTGAGTTCCTCGATGACGCCATCCCTCCCGATCTTACCCAGCTTGTCAACAGCCCTGAACGCGTCAAGGCTCTTCTCCTCGGGTATCTCGCAGAGAGCGACGATGCTTGTCAGGATTCTCCTGTCGTTGAGCTTGATGGTGAACCCATCGAATCCCAGTGCCCTGAAGGCATCCATCACTACGGCCAGTATCTCAGCGTCGGCGATGCTATCCTCTACCCCGAAGATATCAACGTCTGCCTGCCAGAACTCCCTGAACCGTTTCTCGGTGGGTCTCTCGTATCGCCATACGGGTCCAATCGTGTACCTCTTGAAGGGCTTTACCATGTTATGATGTGTTGCCACCACTCGTACGGTGCTTGCCGTATGTTCAAATCTAAGAGCAAGCTCCCTGTCTGATTTGTCCTTAAAGTTGTAGATTTGGTTTATGATGTCGTCCCCGCTCTTGATCATCAGCATCTCCAGGTTCTCGAAAGCCGGAGTACCCAGTGGCTCGAAGCCGTAAGCCTCGAAGACCTCTCGTACCTGGTCGACTACCCAGTTCTGTTTCTGCTGGTCAGCGGGGAGATAGTCCCGTGTACCGCGTGGTGGCTGGAACATGAGTCCGTTAGTGCAGAAGCTATGAATAAAAGGTTACTCTTTTAGACTGGTCTCCACCCGTTCCTTACCGCGTCCAGGGTTCTTTCGTTTGAGCTTTATCTGACCAATCTCCGAGGTGTTCCTGACATGGGTTCCACCACAGTGGTCCAGATATGGTCCTGAAATCCATGAACGTAAACCATTCTCATCTACCTGGATGCTTATCTCGTGACCCTCATTCAGGTACGCGTTGACCTCATCCTCAGTCTCCTTGAGCAAATCTGATTCAAGTCTTTCCTCTGATACATAGGTTGACCTGTCCTTCTTATCGTCAACACTGGACCCCAGACGCTCCATGACTCCGAAATGCTTGTAGAGGTAATGCTCCATGATGTGGGATGCGCTGTGAATCCTCATCGTACGATACCTGCGCTCCCAGTCAAGCTCACACTTGACCGGGTCACCAGCCTTCAAGTCGTGATCCTCAAGGATGTGTACGTGCTTTCCATCGATTATCTGGGTATCAACGACCTTGAAACCATTGATTGTACCTCTATCACCTGCCTGTCCACCTGACTCAGGGTAGAAAGCTGTCTGATCCAACACAACGTTGGCCCCATCAACCTCGATTACCTTCGCATCAAACTCGCGTAGATATTGGTCTCCATCAAATAACCTGAGGGTTTGCATCAGAATGAATGAAATAAAGAAAGATAAAATGGTTGGGCTTAACCAAAGGCACCGCGCAGGAACGGATAAAGATCCTCTACCTGCTCCTGAACCATCGTCTGGTAGTACTGGTACAGTATGCTAACCGCTAACAGCGCACCCATCCCCGAACCGAAGACCCCGAAGAACTCGCTGAACGCAGCCAATCCTCCGATGAGCATTCCGCCTATCACAGTTATGGTCGGGATGTACCTGTTTAGCAGCTTCTCCAGTGGCTTCTTGCTCCTCCTGAATCCAGCCACCTGCATCCCCGAGGATAGCAGCTGGTCAGCCATCTGGTCTGCGCCCAGTCCACCGATCTCCAGCCATGTAAGGCTGAAAACGATACAGAAAGCTACCACGATAAGGAGGTAGATAACTGCCTTTAACGGGTCAGCCATTACGCCTGCCGGGCTTCCCGGGCTTGTGACATAGTAGCTGAGTCCACCGATGGGTGTTGTCCCGCCGTTGGCGGTCTGGTTGTACATACCAAACATGTTCAAGAAGAAGTTGCTATTGTCCTGGTTCCACCTAGTCCACACGAACTGTCCAATTAGCTGGAAGTTTGCGAACATGGCGTAAGCCAATATGACCGGAATGTTGCTAACGTATAGTAGCTTGATTGGCATCTTGCTCCTGTAGCCACGGTAACTCCCGTGGGTGATGGGTATCTCTACTCGCATCCCTTCAACGTATACGACGAACGCGAACACGATAAGAGTGGCGATGAAACCCAGTATGTCTGGCGAGCTTGGCCTGAACACCCATTCCTGGATTGGAAGTCCTTGGATGATGCCCTGTATGAAGGCAACGATTGCTCCGAAGGACCTTGTATCATAGAATGATGGGCTTGGGCTGAAGCTCATCCACCAGATGTTCTGGGTGATACCCGCGACGATGAATAGGCTAATGCCGCTTCCGATTCCCCATCCCTTCTGTACCAACTCGTCCATCATCATCAAAACGAACCCGGCAGCCAGTAGCTGCGCAAAGATCAGCAATGATTGAGTCGTAGTGATCTCACCGTAGACTCCTCCAACGATGTAAAGCGCCGCCTGAACCACGACCATGACGAAGCTGAATAGCTTGCTGGCAGTGGTAAACAGTCCCCTGTCATCAGGGTTTGACCTATCGAAGGATATCAACTCTGATCCAGCTAGTAACTGGATGATTAGTCCAGCCGTGACGATTGGACCGATACCTAGCTCCATTAGTGTTCCTCTGCTTGAAGCGAAGATAATTCGCATTGCAGCATAAGGATCGCTGGTGGATGTCTGAGGGATTCCGTATAGTGGAATCTCTGACATTATCAGGTATACGACCAGCGCCGCTACTGTCCAGAGTAGCCTTGTGTTGAATTGAACCTTTTTCTGAGGTGCCTGTACCTCAGGGATAAAACGGGAGATGGGTCTGAAAATATCTAGGAAGCGCACTAATTGTCCCTCTATGCCTCTATGATGCTGCCGCCGGCTTCTTCAATCTTTTCCTGAGCGCTCATCGTGATCTCTGAGACCTTGATGTTCAACGCTGTGCTGATCTTACCCCTACCCAGTATCTTACCGATGCCTAGTGAGGTTAAATCAAGCTCGTTTCCGCCCTTGACGCCGTACTCTGTGAGAACTTTCTGTGCAAGTTCCTCCAGTTCTCCGACGTTGATTGTTGTAGTCTTTGCCTTCTTGGCTGACGGGGGCAGGAAGCCTTTGCTTAGGTAGCGATCTTTCTCGTACTTTACGGTACGAATCCAGAAATGCTTCCTTCCGCCTGCTCCTCCTTTACCGCCTCGGCCACCGGACTTTCTGTGCTGTCCAACCTGACCCCAGCCCATGTAGCGGGAGCCACGCTGTTTGCGTACTTTTCGTAGTTTATGTGGCATTTTTAGCACATCCTCCGTGCGAGTTCATTGATTGCCTCGCCCCTGTATCCTAGCTCTCCCTTACTTCTGTATGGGCGCTTTACGGATTTCTTGAAGCCTTTCTTTGGTGGGTGCATCCTGAAGAAGGGTTTGAGTCCCTCGATCTCGTTGATGCTTACCTCACAGTTGACTAGCTTCTGGGCTAGGTCATCGAATCCTTCGTATCCGAGCTCCTTGACTGACTCCTCCGTGAGTTTCACGTCTCCGGTAGCCCTTCCACGCTTCATGAGCATTTCTTTAACTGTCTCCACATCGGGCTCGCCCCATGTGATCCAGTCCTTGGCTTTCTGGAGCATTCCCTTGTAGTCAGCCCTGTCATCGATGAGCGATGCATAGTTGTTCCTATCGACTCTCAGGAACCTCATGGTGTCCTTCTCCCTCTGGGAGACGTTGATGGTGCCCCTGATCCTGATAACCAGTAGGCTCTTCTTATCCATCAGTATTACACCCAGTCCTGAGGCGTCATGATCGCCATCGTCTGTTTAAGTGCCTCGAACGTAGCGAAAGCAAAGCTGTTTGTGGTGGTTGTCGCGCCCATGGATTTACTCCAACAGTCCTTGATTCCCGCCATCTTAAGCACCTGTTTCGCTGTATCCCCTGCAACTAGTCCTAGACCTTGTGGTCCAGGTATTAGAGTGACAGTTACACTTCCTGCTTTTCCGATTACCTTGAATGGTAGTGTGTGTCCTTCACCACAGTCGCACTCCCAGCTTCCGCAGCCACGCCTGATAGGGTACAGGTTCAGCTTTGCCAGCCTAATGCCTTTCTCGATGGCATTTCTGACTCGCTGAGCCTTGCCTAGACCGACACCGACTAGGCCGTTCTCGTTTCCGACAACGACCAAAGCCGTGAACCGGCTGGACTCTCCTGCGTCTGTCTGCTTCTGGACGAGGTTGATGTTAATCACCTCATCCTTTAGGTCTGGGACAAGTGCGTCCACGATCTGGACTTCCTTGATCTTGTAGCCCTCCTCGTAAACCTCGTAGATGCTGGACACCTGTCCATCCATCACGAGTTTACCTAGCTGAGTCTTAGGGACCCAGCCCTCAAGGGGGTCATCCCGTCTACGGTTACTCATCGTTGTTCTCCTCGATGCGCTGTTTGACCTCTTCGAAGTGGCTTGGAAGTGCCTCAGGTCTTAGTCCACGACGGAGGTAGACTGAGAACCTTCTCTCGTACTCGAAGGGGTCTTCTATGTTCTTAGCGTACTCTGCAATCACATTGCCGTTCATGGCTTCAGGTGATGGCATTATATCGCTGTCGACTGGTACTTCAAGTCCTGCATCGACTGCTCCCTGGACAACGGCGAAGATTTTGTTACCTGAGGTAATTCTCTTCAATCCGACGTCTAGGTTAGCGTACTCGACGCCTGCCTCAAGGGCTTTTCTGCCCGCGAGGTATCCGATCAGGTATGCGGCTGGAATGTTCTTACCGCTGGCGATCCACTTGTACTTGTTTTTCAACTCGTAACTGGATGCCTTGGCAATCTCATAGTCGCCCTCGATCTCTGATCGCGTGACTTGAACTTGTATAGTTTTGTTGCTTATCCGTACCACGAAGCGTGGGTATTCTGAAGTAGCCAGAACACGCCTTGCAGCGTAATCTGTCTTCTTCTGCCTACGCCTTCGGTATGGTACTCGATAGGCTGGTCCTTTAGCCAAAGGTACGCCTCCTTAGATTGTTATCATTGATATAGCGCTCAAGCTCAGCAACGCTCCTGAACTCTCCGCCTTTCGCTTTCCTGTATAGGCTGCGGTATGTGCTTACGCTTATGACCCTGTTCTCCCTGAGTTTGACTAGTTTCTTCCTCTGGGCTCTGATCCTGTTGATCCACCGTGTCTTCCGGGTCACAACGGCGTACTTTGCACCGCTTTTACTGCCTTGTCCAACTCGCCTGCCTTTCTTCTTCTTTGCTGCAAGCACCCTAGCGCGACCTCGACTTGTTCTGTTCTCGGGCAACGCCTTGATGGCTTTGTCCTTGATCAGCTTGCGTATCTCTTCACGGGTGATTGCCATGCTGACTTCGTCGGCTCTCTCTGGGTCTATCCATACCCTGTGGAGTCCGCAGTCAAGGACGGCTGATGCGAGTTTTCTTTGGCTCGTCAACTTCATTATTCTTCGTCCTCCTCTGGCTCTTCTTCCTCTTCATCCTCGTCCTCTAGGTCCTCGAAATCGTCTTCGTCTTCAAGGTCCTCAAAGTCATCCTCGACGTTAACGACGCCTGGATTCAGGATTCTGATTTTAAGCTCCTCTGCTTTCTCTAGTATGGTTTCACGTTTTCGACCGCCAACGGTTCCACCGATCCTCGCGACCTGTGTCTCGGGATCAACCTTTTCTAGGTCCTTGGTGTTCCAGACCATTACCTCCTCCTTACCGGAGGAATGGAGTCCACGTACTGCAGCTGGTCCACCGTACCCGATTTTAACGGATTTGGGCCATCCCTGCTCCTCTGTACGCATCTTGTTGTCGATGCCTCTTGGCTTCCTCCACTGGTCCTTGATTCTCACGAATCTCCAGGACTCGAACCTTTTGAAGTGGGGTCGCTTCTTGCTTATCCTTGCTCTTGTTCTGAGTAGTCTCTTCTTTTCTGCTTGTTCCATTACCCTCACTCCTTCTGGTAGACGTAGATACCGTCAAGGAACTTTCTCAGGTCCTTGTTCTTGATCTTCGTCGACTCCTGAATGTTTGCGGCTGTCTGGGCTACGTGGTTGATGTCGGTTCCAGTGACGACCACGTCGTCTCCCTCAACCTTGATCTGTACGTTGCCCCTGATCTTTGCGATTCTTGGCGCGCGTTCACCGATGAAGTTGTTTATCACAACTTTATCCCTCTGAACGTTGATGGTCAGTGGGAAGTGGATGAACACTACCTTGAGTCTGTATGTGAATCCCTCAGTCACTCCCTTGATCATGTTTCTTACATGACTCGCTATGGTTTTGACTAGGGCTGCCTTTTTCCTCCTTGGGTTTTCTGCCCAAATGCGGAGGGTTTCTTCTTGGAAAACCATGTTTAAGCCGGCGTGGCCAAAATCATAGTTTAACTCTCCGTTGGTTCCTGTGACTGCAACCTTATGCCCATCTAGGGTCAGGTTTACTCCTTCAGGTACCTGTACATTTTGTTCTATGATCTGAACAGTCACTTTTTTTCACCTAATAGACGTAGGCCAGCACGACGCCGCCTACGTTCTCTTCCTTTGCTTGGACATGGTCCATTACGCCCTTCGGGGTGCTCAGTAGGACAAATCCTAGGTTCCTGCTTGGTAGGAATCGTTTCTCCCATTTCTCCAGTTCGGAGACACGGGTCTTGAAGCGTGGCCTGACGGCCTCGCACTCGTTGATCCTGCCGAATAGCTGAACCCTGAACTTGCCTTGGCGTCCATCATCGATGAACTCGATCTCGCCTACATATCCCTTGGACTGTATGAGACGGAGTACTCGTCCGACTAAGCCGGACGCTGGAGTGATGATGCACTCGCCTTTGCGCCTTCCTTCATGGGCCATAATTGTGTTTAATGCGTTTACGAGTGGGTCCATATTATCACCTGTATTTCTTGAATCCCATCTTGTTCGCTACCTCTCGGAAACACTGCCTGCATAGGTTGATGCCGTAGCGCCTGACGAGACCATCGTGGGTCCCGCACCTGGTGCATCCTCGGCTGCCTTTGCCGTAGCTTCTTTCCTTGGGTTTTATTTGGTTGCTCAAATTATTCAAGCCCCATTGTTACGCCATAAGTATCGGAGATGAACTCACGTGACTCGTCTGGGGTGACGCGGTGTGAACTTCCGACTTTTGACTGTGCTCTTTTTCTTCGACTAACCCTGTAACCTGGCCTCTCAACGGTTGCCATCACGTCCATCCCGATGATCCCCGTCTGGGGGTCATACCGGGTTCCTGGTACGTCGATGTGCTCCCTGATTCCAAAGGCAAAGTTGCCGTCCTTGTCGAAGCTTCTTGGGTTGATCCTGTGCCTAACAGCTGTGAACGCTTTCTGTAGGAACGCGTCTGCCAGCTCGCCCCGGAGGGTAACTGCGCATGCCATTGGCTCGCCTTTCCTGATGCCCCACTGCCTGATCGTCATCTTGGCTGGCCTGGGTGAGGGCGTCTGTCCCGTCATGCCCTCTAATATGGACATGGCGTTGCTCAATGGTGTACCACTCTGACCGACCGCGATGTTTACAACGACTTTGCCGATCTTGAGGTTCTTCATTGGGTTGGACATTACTCAACTACCTCTTCCGCTAGCTTGATTACTGGCTCATTGGAGCCCACCACGAACAGGTACTTTGCGAGGGTCCTGATATCATCGCCCTCTGATGTCCTGATGGTGGCTGTCTTCTTCCATCCTGGCTCGGGTCCAATCGTGACGACCATTCCCTTGGCGCCCTGGCTTCTTCCACCGGTGATGATTACCTGCTGCATCTCCTTGAACTCTATAAAGTCCTGGATCTCCTTCTCAGGAACCTTGATTTTGAGTACGTCACCAGTCTTGTACTGGTCTGACTCGGTTGCGATCAAGACGTTTGATCCGTCGTGTAGGTTTAGCTGGGTTTTTCCAGCCCTCTGGGTGGTCTTACCCATGATTCGGCATAGTTTGAACTGTGACTCCTCTTTGGAGATGGGCATGAACATCAGCTTTCCACCATGGTCTGGTAGAACCCTGAACGTCTCGCCGCTGTCCGGGATGGTCACTACGTCCATTAGTCCGACTGGGAACTTGTCGTCCTTCCTGACGACGCCGTCGACTAGTAGCTTGCCCTGCTTGATCAGTGTTTTTGCCTCGCGGGCTGTTACTGCGTAGTTGAATTGGTCTCTTAGTATGACCTTTGTTGGGATGCTTGTCTCTAGGCTGTGTGGGCCTGAGCTTGTCCTTGCCGCCCATTTTCCGCCCTTGCGGTGAATCGGCCAGAAAGCTGGGCTCCTATGCCTCTTAAGATGCTTTGTTGGTCCTTTGTTTCCCATTTATTACTCCTCCGCGCTGAAGCTCCTGCGCTCCAGAATTTCTCTTCTCATCTGATCGTCTAGGTTCAGCCTTGTGATCATTACGTTCTCAGCCCTTACAGGGATCTGGACAGTTGACCCATCTTGGCGATTCCTTGTTACTCCCTCGATGTAGATCTTCTTTTTCTCCACGTTCACCCTGAGTACCCTGCCCTCTGAGAGCTTTCTGTCGCCTTTGGTGATGCTTACAGTGTCATCTACGACGACAGGCATGGATCGTGTGCCATGCTCTGCTCTTAGGCTTGGGCTTAATGGTGCTGAGATTGATTTGCGCTTGATGTGGTTTGGTGCGTTGTACATGTTCCGCCTGGCGGTTGATGGCTTTCTGATTCCGTTCTTCATCTTAGACTACCATCCTCGCCAAGTTTCCGATCCTAGTCCATCGCTGGACTGCCTCCTGTGCGACTGGTCCCTTTATGTCAGAGCCCCTGAGGGTTCCTTCTGGGGTCAGTATGACGGCTGCGTTGTCCTCGAACTGGATCCTGCTTCCATCCTGCCTCTGGTATGGTCGCCTCTGCCTGACGATGACAGCGTTGAACAGCTGCCTCCTCATCTCGGGGGTTCCCTCCCTGCATGAGACAATGACAAGGTCGCCGATGCCTGGGCTTGGAAGCCTGCGCCTGCGTCCCTTGTATCCTACCATCTGGATAATTTTGAGTTTACGTGCACCTGTGTTGTCCGCACAGTTCAGTACGCTGCCAATCGTAAGTCCACCACTGGTTTTTCGCCTCGGCAGAATACGACGCTTAATCCTCTTACTCATCCGGTTAAGCCTCCTTTACTAGCTCGACGACTACGAAGGACTTTGTCTTGCTGAGTGGCCTGCACTCGGCTATCCTAACTATGTCTCCGACCTTTACTGGGATGCATGGTGTTGTGTGTGCGGTGATACGGCTCCTCATTCGGGCGTATCGTTCATATTTCTTATCATACCTGGTGTAGTTCATCTGCACTACAATTGACTTCTGCATGCGAGTGCTAACAACAGTAGCCTCTAGGTTCCTGCCCCTTACGGCTAGTTCGCCGTGGAACGGACAGTCCTTTTCCTCGCACTCGAGTTCAGGTTTCTTAAGGGTCATCATTTTGCCTTTTGCCCTACCATTTCTTTTTTTTCTGTTTCTTAACCCGGTCTTCGGGTCTTCCCTTGAGGGTTCTACCCTCTACTTTGACGGCCTTGCCGTCGAGACTGAACTTAAAGACTGCGTGCTGCTTGGCTACGCGTTTAAGCCCAGTACTCTGGATGACGAGTGTTTTCATGGTCTCGTCAACCACTTTCCCCATGATTCCTATATTCGAAGGGTTGCTGTCGTGCAGCACTTCCACTTCGAGTCCTATTAGCTCGCTTTGAAGGATGTAAACTGGTTCAGGGGGAACCAGCCTTGCTACTCCTCCTCGTTGATGACAGTCAAGATCTGTGCGATGGCCCTGCGCAGAGCCTTTGTCCTGCCGGGGTTCTCTATTGCACCGCCAGCCTTGATCATCGTTTTTACCTTTGTGAGCTCGGTCCTGAGTTCTTGGAGCTTTTCGTCCCTTGCCTCGCTGGACATCTCACGGATTTCCTGCATTCGAAGTATGGGCACTATTCTGTCTCCTCCTCTTTCTCTGGCTCTTCGGGGGTTTCCTCCACCTTCTCGGCCTCGGGCTTAGGCTTGAGTTCAGGCTCGGTTGCCTCCTCAACTACTTCAGGCTCTGGCTCCGGCTCGGGTTTTGAGACAAGTTCCGGCTCAGGAGCAGGTTCCTCTGTAGTTGCTTCGGGCTCCACCGCTGTTTCCTCGACTGGCTCGGACTCAGGTGTCTCCTCGACAACTGGCTCCTCGACGGCCGCCTCTTCAACGACTGGCACCTCTGGAGTTTCCTCCACCTCAACAACCTCTTCGGCTGCTGGTTCTGCTTCGGGTTCAGCTGCCTCTTCGACAACTGGTTCCTCTGCCACTGCTTCAAGTTCTGCCGCCTCTTCGACAACAGGCTCTTCTGCAGCTGGTTCTTCGACTGTCTCAGGTTCAGGTGTCTCCTCGACAACTGGCTCTTCAACTGCCGCTTCTTCCACTACTGGCTCCTCAACAGGTTCCGCGGCCTGTTCAGGTGCAACCTCGGCTTCAGCCTCTTCCGTAATGACTGGTTCAGCTGTTTCCTCGGTTACCTCAGACTCAGCTGCCTCTTCGACAACTGGCTCCTCGGTCACTTCAATGGTTTCTGGTACCGCTTCTGCCTCGGGGGCTGGCGCTGGGGCCGGCTCCTCGATGGGTAGCTGGTACTCGATATCCGGTAATCCCTCTAGGGATACCTTGTCTGGGAACTTTGCGTCCGGTGGAACGATGTTCACCGTTACGCCTAGCGTTCCTCTCTTCATTTTTACGTGAAGTGTCGCAGTTTTTACTTGCCTGAGCGCAGGGTCTCCTGACTTTGGCACGTACCCCTCGACTACCTTCTCGAAACGTGATCTGGCGCTCCTCAGTGGGCCCTTGAGGATGATCTCACATCCAAGTGCTCCACTGTCCATGATGCGCCTGAGGCTCCAGAAGATTGCTCTCCTGAAGTGGACTCCTCTTTCTAGTGCGTTTGCGACCCTTGACGCCATGATCTGTGGGTTTAGCTCGGGTACCTCTACCTCAATAACCGTGATCTGAGGGTTTGGTAAGCCTAGCTCGTTCTCCAGCCTTTCTGAGGCTGCCTTGATTGCGCGACCCCTCTTTCCGATTACTCGGCCTGGCCTCATGGCGAATAGGTTGATCTGGGCGCCTAGTGGTGTTTTTGTTAGTTGAATTCCACCATATCCTGCTTGCTCGTATTCATCGGCTAGCAGCTCATCGACTTTGACTTTTTCGATGTTGTTTTTGATGATTCGCTTGACTACTGACATTATTAGTATTCCTCCACTGCGACCTCGATGTGGGTCAAGTGTTTGTAGTATGGTGACGCCCGTCCGAACGCCCTAGGAATGAACTTCCTGATGACCCTTGCCCTGTGGGCGGCCATGTGTACAATCCTAAGTCGATCAGCGTATAGTCCCTTGAACTCAGCGTTAGCCTCCACCGAATCCAGGATTTTCAGTATCTCCCCTGCTGCCTTCTCGGGGAACCGGCCTGCGTCGTGTCCCTGCAGTTCTTTTCTGTGTGGGGTTTTACGCCTGTACCGGTAGTATGGTACTGCTTTCTTTTTGTCGATTACATCGTTGAGGAACTGTTTAGCTTCTTCAAGCTTCATTCCTTTCAGTGAGTGACAGATTTCTCTTGAAATTTTTGGTTTTATTCGGAGATCCCTACCGCTGGCTATGGCGGTCTTATCAGGATCTAGTCCTTGTACTGAATATTTCCAGGATGGCATATACGCACCGTGTAGCTACCTTTGGGCGGGTCTTCCTATATAAAGCGTTCTGAATGGTAGTTATTTTTGTCATCTACTCTTTATTGTCTTCAATCATTATATGCACATAATTTCTTCACTCTAAACAGTGATTATTGGGTGTTAAATAATGAAAAGGAAGTAATGAAAAATTACTTCAGTGGGATGTACATGCTGCTACGTGATGCTCCGATACCTGGTCGTCCATGACGGACTACTGACATCGTGATCGCGTATTCACCAAGATAGTGGCCAAGCATCTTCTCGTTGATGGCTATGGCTTTGAACTCCTTGCCCGTGTAGCAGTGAATGGTCTTCCCGAGCATCTCTGGCATTATTACCAGATCCCTCGCGTGGGTCCTCACTGGCTTGTCTGAGTTCTTCCTGAGCTTCTCTAGCACGATTCGCTGCTCCGCGCTAAGACCTCTTCGTAGGCTTCTCCTCATCCTTGATGGGAGTAGCCTGATGAACTCGTCCATGGACATTGATTGGAGTTCTTCTACTGTCTTGCCTCGATAGTTAAAGTCCTTGGGCATTCTAGTTTCTCCTCCTCTGTTTCCTTCCGCTGTTGCGTGCCGCGATCAATCCGACTTTCGCGCCTGGTGGTGCGTGTCTGCTGACTGTCGTGGATTTTCCTGGTCTCCTGTGCCGTCCTCCACCGTGTGGGTGCATTGCGGCAGGCATCTTGACGCCGTGTGCGGTTGGATACTTGTGTCCTTTTGCTTTTTTCTGGTGGTGCTTCTCACCGGCCTTCATGAATGGGCGCTCCTTGCGGCCGCCTCCACTGATGATGCCGATGGTGGCTCTTGCGTTGTTTGATATCCTGACGATTCGCTTGCTTGGCAGTCTTACTGTGGTGTGTTTGTCGGTGTGTGCGATTACTGTTGCGAATGCTCCGCTACTTCGGGCCATTTTACCTCCGTCGTTTGGACGTAGCTCGATGTTGCATACCATGGTTCCTTCGGGTACGTCTCCTAGGTGGAGTACGTTTCCGACCTTTGGTATTGCTCCTGTACCTACCATGATTGGCTGGTTCAGGCTCATTCCCTCGATTGCGGTTGTGTAGTATCCTTTGCCGGGTGTGAACTCGATGAATGCAAGGGGTGCTCCCCTGCCTGGCTCGTGTTCCATCGTTTTGACGATGCCCTGCTGTCCATCTTCTGTGATTGTTGGGTATCCTATGGGTGCAGTTTTGTTCATCTTGGACGCTTTAGCGTGGTGGCCTCCGCGACCTCTCCTCTGTACTCTAAGTTTCTTTCCCATTTCTCACACCTACAGTATTCCTAGACGGATAGCGACGTCTGATGCGTCGTATGCGTCTGTTAGTTTTACGAATGCTTTCTTGATGCCCTTTCGGGTGATTAGCGTGTTTACCGTTTCGGCCTCGACTTCGTAGAGTTCCTTGATAGCTGCTGCGATCTGGAGCTTGTTGGCTCTCCTGTCAACGATAAAAACGAGTTTGTTCTCGTTCTCAATCATGTTGACGCTGCGCTCAGTCATCATGGGGTACATAATAATTGCGTGTGACTCCATGTTTACTCCATCCATACCTCGTCTATTTCCTCGAAGGCTGCCTCAGTCCAAATGACTAGCCTGCCTGGGTGAGCGCCTGGTGCAAGTAGCTCGGCGTTTAAGCCTGCTACGCTGCTTATCTCGACGCCTGGGAGGTTGCGTGCTGCGTATCCGATCCCGTTGTCTTCTGAGACGACGATGAGTGGACCTTTGCCTTTCTTGTGCTTGCGTCCCCTCATTTTGCCTTTTCCAGCCCTTACCTTCCTCCGGTCAGCGCGTTCAACGTCGTCCTGGATTCCGATTGCTTGGAAAACTGCTTCTACGTCCTTGGTTTTTTCAAGGGATTCTAGTTCGTTTGAGACTACGATTGGAAGATGCTCGGACTCGAATTTGTGTCCGCGCTTTTCTACGAGTTCCTTTACAGCTGATGCTGCGATTCCCGACCTTATAGCGAACCTCTTTTCCTTCTTGTTGATTCGCTTTACGATGACTTTCT
Source organism: uncultured Candidatus Bathyarchaeia archaeon (assembly GCA_964589605.1). Classification (GTDB taxonomy): domain Archaea; phylum Thermoproteota; class Bathyarchaeia; order TCS64; family TCS64; genus RBG-16-57-9. The sequence goes on from CAZPRN010000009.1 coordinate 129,423, forward strand.
CAGAACGCGGAGGGAAGGCTGCGTGGCCGCCTACTATGCTTACGCCGAAGGCTGCTCTGCTGCTTCCCTTGAGCCTGGGAACTCGGGCTATGCCGTGGCCTGTTCCGCGGGACTCTGCCGTA
>CAZPRN010000010.1:0-126282 GCA_964589605.1 uncultured Candidatus Bathyarchaeia archaeon
ATAACGTTTCCATGCTCCGAGTGGTACTCGTAAAGGTGAGTTTTCTTTAAATCCAACGGAATTACCGTATGCTTATCCGCCAAAGCATGTTTAAAACTATTGTAAAATGGGGTTTACCCCTCAGTTGGTTTAACAGTGACGGCGTCAGGCTCGAATGCTAGGTCCTTCCCGCAAACCGGGCACTTGCCATCAAACTTTTTGATGACATCCTGTGGAGACTTCAATAGGTCGCCCTGGTAGAGAACCTCGTTACAGTTTTTGCATAGAATCTTCTGCGGCACTAAAACCCCTCGGTATCATCCTACGGGTGTTTCGGTTAATAAAGTTCTGCATAAAAGGGAAAAAGGATTAAATGGGGAGCCGTGTTCCTATTCCGCTGGAGGACTCCAAGATATCATCAATAGGCGACAGAGTGGGTAAAGCACTGAAGAAAACGGGATCAACTAGTAAAGTCCGGATCCCCAAAAGGTACCTTCAGATGGGAACGGTGGTTTTCTGTATTTTCATCATCGGTGGAGGTTTCTACAACCTGCTTGAGAACCCACCAACTATGATTCCACTCCAGAATGGATACAGCTCTCTCCACCCGTACATGTCAGATCAGACCGTGACAGAGGGTTATGTGATCATGCTGACCAATATATTCATGATCGTCGGGTTCTGGATGACCTACAAGAGCTCACAGGTAGCATACGACAAGACCAAGGCGAATAGATATCTAATGTTCGGGATAATCTTCATCATCACTGGACTCCTTGGTAACTATGCGATCCTGAACATCAAACGAAACCTGATGTAGTCGAAACCGTTTAGAGCCTAAACGGTACCCTTGTATTGATTGATTTGAAGAAGATAGGTTTCATTGGTATCGGTTTAATGGGTCAGGGAATGTCAAAGAACCTGCTGAAGGCAGGCTACGAGGTCACTGTCTGGAACAGGACCGAGTCCAAGACCAAGCCGGTTGTCGAGGCTGGAGCATCCCTAGCCAAGAGCCCAAAGGAAGTCGCCGAGAATAGCGACATTGTTGTGAGTATTGTCACTGGAAGCAAGGACGTAGAGGAAGTCCTGCTAGGAGAAGACGGAGCTATTCATGGTGCTAAGAAGGGTGATATTTTCATAGACATGAGCACAATTAGCCCGATTGCTACCATGGATTTCGCAAAGAAGCTAGAAGAAAAAGGCATCGAGATGGTTGATGCCCCGGTCAGCGGTGGGGTTATCGGTGCAGACAATGGTACACTGAGCATTATGGTGGGCGGCAAACCAGAGGTTTTCGAGGAGTGCAAGCCAATCCTTGAGGCTATGGGTAAGACAATCACATACATCGGCGGCAACGGAGACGGGCAGGTGTGTAAGGCAGTGAACCAGATTCTTGTTGGCACCGCGATGCTGGGTGTCGCTGAGGCGTTGGTCTTCGCTGCGAAGGCTGGAGTAAATGTTGATAAGGTCCATCAGGCTGTCTCAGGAGGAGCGGCGGGTGGATGGCAGCTTACTAACAATGGTGGAAGGGTGCTGAAAGGCGATATGGCTCCGGGCTTCAAGATAAAGGACTACCTAAAGGACCTAGGTATAATCATGGAGACAGCAGACGCCATCAAGATGCCACTACCGGCAACAAGTCTGGTTCTCCAGATGTACAGACACTGTCAAGCCGAGGAGATGCTGGACAACGGTACACAAGCCGTAGTCAAGGCTGTTGAGAAGCTGGCTAGCAAGAAGGTCAAATAGACTTCTTCACATATTTTTCCAGAATTGAAGGAATCTCCTCGGGGTTCTCGAAAACCGTGAACCCTTCCATTTTCTCTAACTTTCTCACGTTCTCGGCGTCCTCTTTCCTGACGCGGAGCTTTATCTGGGAACCATTCGGGATAGTCGTGGTAACAGTGCCCTCCCTGAAATCAACTGGCATTAGGTAGACGGGGACGAATCCCTTGACCGCTTGGATTGCCGCATTTGAGATTAACGTATCCGCGATTCCTACGGCAATCTTTGCCACTGTATTACCGGTTATTGGTGCGATGAGTAAGACATCATATTTCCCCGTCTGGAGCATTCCAGATATGAACGGAGTGTTCGCATCCTTCTCAACGTAAAACTTGTTATAGCAATCCTTGAGCTCCCGGTTTAATTTGTAGAACTTGGATACCTGTTCGGCGGCTTTGGACAGGTAAACATCAATCTTGACATCGTGATTGTCATTGAATGATTTCATTGCTTCGTAAGTCTCTTTAAACTTGTCACCGCTGCCGGTGAGTCCCCATGCTATTCTCATTTCTTGTCCCCCAGATACTTGATCAGTCGGTTCACCGTCATCTTCAGGCTCCTGAATCCCTCATCATCCAGTTTTAATTCCTCTAGTTTGTCCTTGGACCAGAATGTTGCTCCTAGGTTAGCTCCGAAAAAGCCTCCGCTGATGGGGATTGCCCCATTCAACGTGTAGAATGCCTGAATCTGCTGTATCGCTAGCTCTTGGCCACCCGATCGGTCTCCTCCGACCGCGATTGCGATTCCCGGTTTCCCTCTTAGAGCCTCCTTATTGGAGGCTAGCAATGAACGTGTCCTGTCCATTACTGTTTTCATCTGCGCGCTGACGCCTCCATTGTACACTGGAGTAGCGAAAACGTAGGCATCGGATGTCCTGATGAGCTCGTTTATCTCGGTCATGTCGTCCTTGAGTACGCATTTTTTCTCCCTGATGCAGTAGTCACAGTGTATGCAGAAACCAAGATTCTTACCTTTAACACTCCACATCGAAGTCTGAAAACCAGCTTTCTCAAGTTGGGATAACGCCTCTATGAGGACAAACTCAGTTGACTGGTTTCGCGGACTCCCAGAAACGCCGAGAACCTTCAAGACGCACACTCACATACTATCCGCTGGAGCTAATTATATTAAACCAATAGCTACAATTTGTCTGTGACAGATTTGCCGCTGCGAGTATTCTTCAACCCGATCAACAGAGAGATTTCAGCCGAGAGAGGTGACCTCCTGCTTACTCGGATGCAGGAGGAAGGAGTACACATAGAGGCACTATGCGGCGGGAAGGGATTCTGTGGAAAATGCAAAGTAATCCTTGAAAGCGGAAAGGTGAAGAAGAGATCAATAATCCCGGACAAATTCCTCTCTGAGGAGGAATTAGCGAACGGATACTACCTTGCATGCAATGTGAGGGTGGAGGAGGACTGCGTTTTTACCATACCGGCAGAGAGTAGAATCGAGAACCCAAAGATTCTGATAAGCACAGAGTTGGAGATTCCAAGTATAACTCCCTCTGTGACGAAGCACCTGCTGGGTGAAAAAAAGTCCACAGGATTCTTGTTCAGCTACCGGAAGCTGGACCTTATCGATTACCATGGACCTACACCGAGAATATCAGATGATATCTATGAGAGAATAAACGAGCTTGGTGATGTCGTAACGGTTACCGTCTCGGACACCAGCGATTTCAACGAGATAATCAACGCCGAGGAAGGTGACACCAGAGAAAGGAACTATGGGATAGCCATTGATGTCGGTACAACCACCCTTGTGACAGTTTTAGTTGATCTAAACACTGGGGACATCCTAAAACGCGGCTCAGCTATGAATAGCCAGATCACCTACGGGGAGGACCTAGTTACTCGGACTGCCATTGCGAGGACCGTTGAGGGACTGAAGAAACTTCAGAAAACCGTGGTCAACTCGTTGAACGATGTGATACTTGGGATGCTTGAGGAGGCAAATATTACTCCTGGCGAGGTGAACGAGGTGACAGTCGGAGGAAATACTGTTATGAACCACCTATTCGCTGGGCTGGACTCGGGATACCTGGAGATCGCTAACATAGAGGTGCCTAGGACGCCTATTATTGTGAAGGCGAAGGAAGTTGGTCTCCACGTGAACCCTGAGGCATACATCTACTGTGTGCCAAACGTGAGTAGGTTCCTAGGCGGTGACGCGGTTGGTGATGTGATTGTTTCAGGGATGCACCTCTCTGATGAGATGAGTCTCATGGTCGATCTGGGCACTAATGGGGAGATCGTTTTCGGTAACAACAAGTGGCTATTCTCGTGCAGCTGCGCCAGTGGACCCGCATTTGAGGGGGAGGGAGTTCGACACGGGATGAGAGCTGCTGTAGGGGGAATTGACCATGTCTCGATTGACCCGGAGACGAAAAAAGCGAAGGTATCTACAATTGGAGACGCTCCTGCGAAGGGCATTTGTGGCTCTGGTCTCATAGACTTGATCGCAGAGGTGTACAACGCGGGAGTGATGGATTTCTCGGGCAAGTTCATCAGAGGTGCTCCCTATGTGAGGGAAGGGAAATGGGGATTGGAGTACCTCGTTGTACCCGAGGAGGAGACAAGTGTGGGGAGGGATATCGTGCTTACACAGGCGGACCTTGACTACGTGATTGACTCCAAGGCGGCAGCTTGTGGAGCGGTGACGGTCCTGATGAAGAAGCTCAAGATCGGAATCGATGACGTGAAGAACATCTACCTCGCAGGAGCCTTTGGGACATATACAGATATGAGGAAGGCGACAGAGATGGGTATCTTCCCAGAGTTCCCAAATGGTGAGTACCACCCCCTCGGAAACGGCTCACTCTCAGGTGCATATGCAACCCTTCTCTCAAAAGAGAAGAGGAGAGAGGCGTTGGAGGTAGCCAAGAAGATGGTCTACGTTGACCTCTTAGTAGATCTTGAGTTCATAGAGGAGTACAGCAAAGCCCTGTACATACCTGGGGACAAGGAATATTTCCCCACTCTAGGTAAAGTTTGAAAAAGCCCTAAATCCACGATAGATGAGAGACATGGGAACGCATAAAGGAACTATAGTTGTCACGGGAAGAGGAGGCACAGGTAAGAGCACGTTCACTTCCATGATGGCACGATATATGGATGAAAAGGGAATTGAGCCGGTGTTACTTGTTGACTCGGATCCAGATGAGAGCCTGGCGGAGATGCTAGGCCTTGATCTAGAGGCTGCGGGAAAACGAAGCATCGCGGATGTGCTATCCGAGATTCTTGAGACCCGTAAGATGGCGACGATGTCAGGTATGACCCCCACCGAGAAGATTGAGCCTTTCATCTTCCAAGAGAGCCTCTACGAGGGCAGGGGGTTCTACGATTTCATAGGCATAGGCACGAAATGGATAGAAGGCTGCTATTGTCTCCCCGACCGTTCCCTCGGGCAGATTATGGACATGTGGGGGAAGAACTACGAGTACGTGGTTGTTGACAGCCCAGCCGGGGTAGAGCACTTGAACAGGCGAGTAACAAAGAAGGTGAAGGATGTGTTCAACATATTGGACCCATCCAAGAAGAGCTTCGATAATGCCAAACGATCTTACAGGATAATGAAGGAAGTCGACATAGATTTTGAAAACTATTACCTCGTCGGTGGATACAGGTTCCCAGAGAGCCTCGAAAAGGAGGCAAAGAACCAGCCATTCACGTTCCTCGGCAGGATTGAGAGTGACCCACGGGTAACTGAGTATAACATTGAGGGAAAATCGCTCCTTGAGTTGCCACTGGATTCACCCGCCTACCAGTCAGTGAAGAAAATACTGGAGAAGGTAGGGTACTAGATGAAGATCGCCGTAGCCGGAAAGGGAGGAGTAGGAAAGACATTCGTCTCAGCAACACTGTCAAGGCTTCTGGCCCGGGATGGATATGAAGTTCTAGCCATTGATGCAGACCCCAACTTGAATCTCGGTTACAGCCTTGGCATCGAGTACGAAGAAGCAAACAATATAACTCCACTATCGGATAACGAGGAACTTGTCAAGGAAAAGACTGGAGTCGCACCCGAGGAGGCGCTCGGGAGCATGTTCAACATGAACCCAAAAGTCAACGATATTGTTGACAGGTTCGCTGTCAAGGCACCGGATGATGTCAAGTTGCTGGTGATGGGCACGGTAAAGGGGGGAGGATCCGGTTGTATGTGCGGTGCAAACGCGTTACTCAGGGTGTTGATGCAGCACATGCTCATACAGCGTGGGGAGGTCTTGGTGATGGACATGGTTGCAGGACTGGAACATCTCGGCAGGGGTACGGCAAGGCGAATGGACGCTATGCTGGTTGTTATTGAGCCAAGGATGAAATCGGTTGATACTGTGAAGCGTATTCTACGAATGGCTGATGAGATCGAGGTAGACACGGTGCTTGCTGTAGGTAACAAAGTGATGAAACCGAGGGACGAGGAGTTCATCAGGGAGAAGATGGGTGAACTGGAGGTTCCTGTGGTATCAATAATCCCATATGATCAATCGGTAGCGGACGCGGACATGGAAGGAGTGCCAGTAATAGACTATGATAAATCCTCAATGGCTGTAAGTGCTGTAAAGGAGCTTGAACTGAGCCTCTTAGAAAGATACAAGCCTTGATTGATCCCCGATGAGACTCCGGACTATCACATTCAAGACACGTTACTGGAGACCCGGGACCGATTACCATTCAATTATTGCCAGAAAAACATCACCCTTCATTCAAGATGGAGACATTATTGCCGTCAGTGAGAAGGCTGTCTCGACGGCAATGGGCAATATATTCGATGAGGATGGTGTAACGGCTGGATCTATGGCAAGATTCCTTGCAGGATTCTGGACTAGACGTATCTGGGCTGGACCACTAGGTAAAATCACCGGTTTAAAGCAGCAGACTCTTGATAACCTGCGAGATTTCCCCACACTTGAAGGAGCTGTGCATAAACAGGCAGCTTTGTGGCATGTAGGTTTACTCCAATCTCTTCGGCATTATAGCGAGGGCGGCATCGATGCAAGTAACCTTCCATTCGCGTATGTTAGTCTACCACTGAGTGAACCGGTTAATGTAGCGAATTCAATCAGGAGTTACATCAAGGAAAAGTCTGGGAAGAATGTAACTGTGATGATTATGGACGGTGACACCACTCATTCATGGAGAAACCTGCATCTAGCGCCCAGAAACGTGGACACACCGGGGCTGGTCCACTTTGGAGGTGTCCTGACATTCATCGTGGGAAGGATACTTGGATTCAAGAGCCGTCAGACCCCAATAGGGGTCTCAGGTGAAGATATCAACCCGGATAGGGCACTCTGGTATGCCAACCTGTTTCACCGGTTATGCGGGGGAGGAGCGGGTAGGACGGTATGGAGCATGTCAGAGAACATGGATACATCATACACCGGTGTAACCTGGGAGATGCTGGACTCAGTTGACCATTTCCCTATCACCCTGATCCGGCGACTTGACTAGAAAAGAGGATCCTCCTGAGTATAGGACCTACCCAGTTTCAAAGCAATAGCGGCTTTCTCAAGCTCTTTCCCAAGATAAGCTGCGTGGTCCAGCTTCGTGATCAGTTTCCGCCGGATGATTGTCTGGTAGACGACACGAGAGTCTTCGCCCTCGATCACCACACTGGGCTCCTTCTCCCCAGTCTTGTAGAAAATCGCCTGAATCAGGCTACGATTCCGGTCGAGTTGTACCCGGAACCAGCCTGTCTTGTCGGGGCGATAAACGGTCTCTCCGAAGCCTTCAACCACCTTGATCCCTGGATTCAGGCTGATTGTGTGCTCGGTCCAGAGTTTTTCCTTCAATAGTAAAAGGTCCATCCCAAGGTCCTTGACTACAGTTCCCCTTTTCTCGGCTAGAAACATCATTCTGGAGGCACGTACGGCCTCGTTTACGCTTCCCCTAGCCTTGTTACTGTACTCTGGTATGTGGAGCATATTGGAGCCTGCCTCCCGGGCAAGAGCAGTTAATGCTGCAATAACACCCGGACTATCTGCGTCTATGAGCTCAACCGAGTTACCGATCCCAAATAATAGGGGGATATCCGGGTGTCTCTCTTTGAACATCTCGTAAGCCTTGATTCCTTCAAGTGTTCCTGGATTGAGTAGGGGCTCAACCACAAGGTCACCTACGAGGTTTTTCATTCCAAGGTCTAGGGCATGGTCTTTTAGGTCGGATAGCATGTGGACGCGTTCCTCGGCTTTCCTCGGCAGGTATCCTTCCTTCATTTTGGTGGGTAGGAGAACGATGGCTTCATCGCCGATGAAAGAGGAGATTTCATCAATGTTTCCGGCATCGACGCTTAGGATAAGGTCGATCCCTGCATCGATTGAGGCTCGAATCTCGTCAACATTCAAAGTATCTATGCTAACTGGGAGATCTACGGTTTTCCTGATAGTTTCAATTATCTCGGGAATACTCTCTGGCTTCGGGTTGCCAGCTAGCATCCCGATATCTATCAAATCTGCTCCCTGCGACTCGTAATACTCGGCTCTTTCCTTGATTTCATCGAGGCTTAAGGTTGGCGCATTCACAATCTCGGCTAGCACGCGCATTGGCAAGCCGTCGGATACTCCGAGTTTTCCCCCAATGACTAACCCTCCAACGCTTGATACTGTCTCCTGCCAATTTACTTCAGCATCTATGATCTCGTTTTGTGCTTGCTGCCTTATTGCGTCCTTGGCAAGCAGTGAAGCGGAGACTGTTTTACTGAACTCGATATCGGAGGATAGTACGGCTGGTAGGTCAGAGGCATGTAAGGTTCCCTTGAACGTGGGGATGCCTGTCGCCTCCTCAACGGGCGTGACGTCTCCATTTACCGATCCCGGAAGGAGAATCATGTCGTATCCCTTCAGTTCCATGGCTCCGAGCTGTTTTGCAGCGTAGGCGGGGGTGATGAAAGCCGCAACTGTTACGGGAAGGGGAATAACATCGACTTTGTGGTCTAAACCCGTGGTTATTTCCTTGATCGTCTCAACTGCTAGCTTGCCTGTAACGATTAAAATCTTCATGGAATCACCGTTCGACTATCTTGGCTCCTGTGTTGTCAGCTTGAGTTACGTAAACTGAGCCATTATTGGACTCCTCATTCAGATAGACTTTCATCGCCTTTTCGACACTGTTAGCCTGTTTTTCTCCCTTTACTAGCCCATACAGTGCTGGCCCCCAGGAGCTCTGCCCGGCGCCGTATGCTCCAAGCTCCAGTAAGTGGTTGACGCACTCACCAATCCTCGGGTGCGAGTAGGTACCACCTTGTATAGAGGTCCAGTAGTCCCCGAACATGGTGTCGAGTTTGGTCATGCTATCACCGAAGACCTCGATATCTTTCTCCACGATGGACGGAATCATCTGCATCAGGACAAGTCTTGAGACATCGCTGATCAGGCTGCTTGGCGGTGGCTCCAGTTTCTTGAAGGCGTTATTCTCCTTGTTCCCGCTAAACCCAGTGTTGATATCGGGGACGCAGACCACAAACAGCCAGTCATCAGGTACTTTACTTCGATGGATTAGAGGGGGAACCGTTTCCGGTTGGCCTACTCGGTGCCCTCCATCAACGATGAACCCGCCCTCGATGAATCCTAGTGTCCCAATTCCTGATCGCCGACTTCGACCCAACCGAATCACGATGTCTTCGAAAGACAGGTTCAGGTCGAATAACTTGTTTAGGGCAGTGCCGATTGCCAATGTTAGTTGAGTACCTGATCCAAAACCCATGTGTTCAGGTATGTCTTGATGTATGTTCAGTCTGACCCCAGTTTCTACTCCATGCTCGCTAAGTAACTCGTTAATAATGTCAATAGCGCGGGTATCCCGTGCCCCTGTTACCACGGTTTCAGTGGCTTCCTCGATGTCAAGCTCAAGCCTTGGCTGTTTTATTGTAACGCCGGCGCTTCCATGTAGACGCCCCCTGTCTCCTCTTAGGTCAAAGATTCCGAAGTGGAGCCTTGAGGGGGAGCTGATATGTAGTTTCACCATTTTACACCCCACTTTTTGATCATAGTTACAATGGAGTTCATTACCTCGTACTCGGAGGATTTTTGATTGGACACCTTTTCAACTGTGACCATGTTGTCCTTTACCAGCCCCACCAGCCGTTGTACATCATCGAACCTACCATCCTCTTGGAACACCTGAATCCTTGTAGCGTGGATAACAGCGTCGATAGCTGCAGCCTGACCCCTATTGAATACGATTGGGCTTGGTCTCAGGAATTTTACGTTTATCGGAGTCAGAGAAAAGGTTGTGTGTAACTCCTTCTCTACTTGCAATTCATCAACCTTAGCGATTATCAAAGCGTTCGACCCTTCAATGCTAAAGTTCCTGACCTCAGGTTGATCAGATATCTCGTCCTTGAAAGCTGTCTTGAGGTACAGCAATGGATCATTCGAGAGGTTGATGTACACTAGTCCCCCTCGAAGGAGGTTCGTGTATGTCTGGCTGGTCTTGTATGTTTTAACAGTCAACCGTCCCTCTCTGAGAGTCAAACCCATCGGTGCAGGGTTTGGACCACCATCTTCCATGGTGGTGACCATGATTGTCTCGACAATGCAATCCTCGGTGAATCCAAGATCTCTCAGTGAATCGACAACGTGAACCGTGTTCATCAGCACATCAACGGGTGGAATGTATAGAGTTGTCCTAGGTTTACTAATAATTATCTTAAAAAACGGGGATCAGATAGTCGCCTTTTCCTCCCAGAAGGACCCGTTTGTAGACCACATCAGGTCCGTGTACCTCCTCAAGGGTCCCATGAACCTCAACGATATCCCCTTTCTTCACTTGTTCTGTGAACTTGCCTCGATAACTTTTGAGTTGAACAAGGTCTGGTATTTCCGATTCTACTCCGTATATACATGGGTTGAAGATTGACAGCAGGTCATCTGTTATCCTGGCTTTGAGCGTGACTTTCTCGATGGGCTTTGATACGTAAGAGTCGTCAACTGCTAGAAGCCGGATAAAATACTCCGTGTCCCTGAATGTACCATGGAGTCTCTTACGAATCTCGATTTCTCGGAATTTCTCTGATGGGTACCCGGTATCACCCCAGCGGGATTGGAGTACAGAGTCGAGTAGATCACCGTCAAGAGGTTTAACCCAATCAAGCCCCTCCCGCATACTGGATAACGCGGAGTAGGCTCGTAAGGACTCCTCTAGTCCGTAAACGTTGATGTCGATATCCGAGGACTCCGTCTGAGCGCCAATTAGAAAAGACCCAGATACCCCTAAACTGGTGAGGTTAACCCTACCTTTAGCTGAGATGGATTTCACGAACTCTACTAGAATCTTTTCAACAATGGTTTCTGGGTGTTTTATTATCTCAGACAGACGGGTCCTTGGTTCAAAATATTGGTTGATCTTATCAACAGGAACTGATTGAAGCTCTAAACCCAGTCGATCTATGTAGTTTACATAACTTGGATGATCCTCTTTGAGGAATAGGGTTGTGTCCTCAATGCCGTAAACTCGTCTGTATCTTTGACCATCAATCAGTCTTGTTCCATCTGGGTCAGGGATGTACCTTAGAATCGCGAGAACCAGTTTATCCGGGTGCTGGTTGCCTTTGACGGCGAAAAATAACCCATCAATTGTTCGGATATAGTCTCCTTCGTTGTACTCCATGCTTTGACCCATGGTGTTATACCGTTGTTTATTGAGCTTATAAGATAACTAACGGAGGTTTGGTGGGCATGGTAAGCATTGGAGACATTGTCGGTGGTTGCGCCTCTTTGGCAGCCTTGCTTGAGGTATCATCATACCCCAAACCCGGTAACGTTCACAGGACAAGGGACCATAAGGATACAAGATACGAGCACTTCCTTGCCGGCAGCGTATCTCTGGGTCGCCATATGGGTAAACTCGCTAAGGGAGACAGACTTGGCGAACTCATCTACCAAGCCACCATTGATATGCTGAATTGGCAGAGGGGAGGGAACGTTCATCTGGGCATTATTCTCCTCTTCGCCCCCATCTCAGCCGCGGCAGGGAGAGTAATGGAAAATGGAGTATGCGACATCAAATCCCTCAGAGCGTCTCTTCACGACGTAATACGTGAAGGCACAACTGAGGACTCCCTGAATATCTACAAGGCAATCGATTTCGCAATGTCTAATGAGAATCTGGGCTCCGTGGATAAACTGGACGTAACAGACGAGTCTGCTTCTCAGGAAATAATCAATGATGAACTCACGCCTCTCGATATCTTTGAGGAATGTAGAGAACGGGATATGATCTGCCACGAGTGGGTCACAGATTTCGAGACCGTATTCACTGAGAGCTATCCATACCTAAAAGACCGGATTGATTCCGGTGCAGACATCAACGAGTCTACACGGGACACATTTATCAAACTACTAGGAGACCACCCAGACTCACTTATTCGAAGAAAAAAGGGTCAAGAGGAAGCTCAAAATGTCAGCGAGAAAGCAGCCCTAATATCAAAAGAGACCAGTCCATCCAAGAAACTGGAAATGATCTCAAAACTCGACGATGAACTGAGTATAAGAGGTGGAAAACTCAACCCAGGCACTACGGCCGACCTAACGGCTGCCTCACTCTTTCTCCTTCTACTCACAGGGTGGAGACCCTAAGTCACAATATACTGCCTGAGATAATGCGGGTACGCTTCGCAGATCTCCCTAACCCCGTCGAGTGTAAGAAGACCCTTCAGGATCTTGTCCTCGTGGACGCCGACATGGCTTATCGCGTACTTCTCCATCAGGTCCAACGCGTCTTGTAGGGGGGCCTCAAGCCCCACCATCAGTAGCGGGACAGACACTAACTCTTTCACGAGCACATCCTCGCGGTTTGGAGTCCTCACAAGCCATTTCATGATGTCCTTGATAGTAACAAGCCCGATGGGCTCCTTGTCCTCATAGACCACCACGGCCTTGTACTCGATATCAAGCAGCCGGTTTGTTAACTCGACCAGGTTTTCTGTTGCATTTGCGACTGGGGGAGCCTTGTTCATAAGCACCTTGCATGGGACCATGCAGAACTCACTTGTATCTATGCTCAACCAGAATCACCAATATACTGGTTCGCGAACTCATTTATTTAATTTTCAATGACCGCAAAATCGTCGGGACTGGAAAATGTTAAAACCGGATTTCATTTATCTTTACCCGAGGGTTCTGGGAATGATTGATTCCGTGAAGAAGACACTGGAAAGCCAGGGAATAAAGAAGGTCGTTGTGGCGAGCAGGGGCGGGAAATCAGCGGTAAAACTTGCCGAGGTATTCGGGAAGGGAGTTCAGGTGATCAGTGTCTCCGAGTTCTCGTACACTGATGATGTTAAGAAGCGGATGAAGAAACTCAAAATGGTGCCCGTTGAGAACGCGGACCTCATCATACAGGATGATGCGGAGATGAGAGAGTCCATGGAGGAGTATGGACCAGCCGTAAAGGCGGCGATGGAGGTAGCGGTGATAGCGAGGGAAAAGAAGCTCGTTGATGAGGGTTTTATCGCGGTTTCAGGTAAGAAGACTGCATTGAAGCTAGATCCATACAGTCTCGGTGAATTCTTGGAATCCGAGGAACCTGATGTAAGTAAATTCATCAAATCATCCTTGATCGATTAATCGCACCTGTTTTATCTAAGACATACCTAGCAGTAAATGGTCACAATGTCCGATGATGTAAGTAAGACAGTTGGTGGCTCCATGGAGGAGACTAAGGACAGGCACAAGAGGTACCTAAGAGCGGTGAACAACCCGGTTCGCAGGGATATATTACGCTCTATGCAGGAGGGAAAGGATACCATCGAGGCTATCTCAGAGGATGTTGGATCAGACTCCAAGACGGTTGACTGGCACCTCAATATCCTGATTGATGGTTTCTGCGTCGAGAAACAGGGCGAAAAATACGTTTTAACACAGGAAGGGCTTGTCGTAGACTATCTGGACAAGTAAAAGGGATGATTTGGCATCAGCCTACTCTAAAACGTTATAGATAACTTAAAACAGAATTATTTTCTGTTCTGAGATGTTGAGCATTAACAAACTTGCGCACAAGTTAGCTGAGAAGCTCATCAAGAACCCTGAAATGTATCGTGTCGGAGTTACAACGCTCCCATCTGGGGCGAAGGTCATTGATACTGGGGTTGATGCGCATGGAGGATACGAGGCGGGACTCATGGTCACCCGCATCGCAATGGGCGGGCTTGGTACCGCCGAGATTCAGTACGCGGATTACGGTGGCTTGCAGCTACCTTCAGTGGTTGTTTCCACGGATTACCCGGCTATTTCCCTGTTCGGGGCACAGCTGGCTGGTTGGAGGATAAAACCTGAGGGTTACACTGCCGATGGATCCGGGCCTGCTAGGGCGCTTGCGAAGAAGCCGAAGGATGTTTTCAAGAAGATTGAGTACGTGGACGAATCGGATGTCGCGGTTCTTCTGATGGAGACGGAGGAGCATCCACCAGATGGTGCTGCTTACTATATCGCGGAGAGGGCGAACGTTGAGCCCGAGAACGTGGTGATGGTGTTAACCTCAACCACTAGTCTAGCGGGGATGGTTCAGATCTCGGGAAGGATAGTTGAGACTGGGCTTTTCAGGCTTGATATTCTCGGGTTGGACCCCAAGAAGGTGATGTACGGGGCTGGTTATGCACCTGTTATGCCCGTTCACCCTGATGTGGGTGTAGCGATGGGTAGAGCCGAGGACGCGTTGACGTATGGTGGAGTCACGACCTATGTTGTGGATGAGTCTGAGGACGTGTTGAGGGAGATAGCCGAGAAGGCACCCAGCACGAACTGTAAGGACTACGGTAAGACCAGCTACGAGATATACAAGGCCGTGGACTTTGATTTCACCAAGATCGACCCGGCTCTGTTTGCCCCCGCGGCTATCACGTTGACCTGCGCGGAGACAGGAGCGACCTTCACCCACGGGAGCATCAACGACGAGATAATCAAGAGCTCGTGTAAGTAGGAGGTTCCCCGGTGAAGAAGATCGAGGTTACCCTCATCTCCGGGAGGACGGCTAGGCAGGGTATTGGGCTTGAGGAAGGCAAGCCCAGCGATGCGTACGTGGGGAGTGTAAACCACGTACTGTTAAGCTCCAAGGGAGCGGAGAAACTGGGAGCCGCAGAGGGTGAACCTGTGAAGGTTACTACGGAGTTTGGCTCGGTGAATGTCCACTGGGCGGTTGACAAGAACCTTGAGGACGACCTTGTTTTCTTCCCGTACGGACCTTGGGCGAACAGGGTTTTCGCTTCAGAAACGGGGAGCACCGGTATGCCATTGATGAAAGGAATAGGGGCTGTTGTTGAGTCCGGTGCGGGTGATGTGCCATCTCTTGGGGAGCTAGTGGAGCTGCTGAAGGAGGATGCATGATGGAGTACACTGATGTTGTCTGCCCGTTCTGCGGGTGTCTATGCGACGACCTAGAGGTTACCGTTGAGGATGGTCATGTCTCAGGCGTCAAGAACGCGTGCGGGATATCCCGGTCCAAGTTCATGAATCACGGCAAGCACACTCTTGCAGCGGCTACCAACTATAACGGAAAAAAAATCTCTGAGATGGTTGGGGAGGCGGTGGGAATTCTTGCCACAGCGAAGAGGCCGCTCATCTATGGTTTGAGTTCTACTGATTGTGGGGCGATTAGCAAGGCGGTTGAGATCGCCGAGGTTACTGGAGGGGTGGTGGATAACACTGCTTCCGTTTGCCATGGGCCCACGATTCTGGCTCTTCAACAGGTGGGAGAGAGTAAAGCTTCCCTTGGGGAGGCTATGAACCGGGCGGATATGGTTGTTTTCTGGGGCGCGAACCCCTCAGAGGCACATCTACGTCACTTCAGCCGTTACTCGGTGATGCCTGAGGGTATGTACGTGAACCGGGAGGGCCGGAAGGTCGTGGTGGTTGACGTCAGGAAGACGGCAACGGCTAGGCTTGCGGATAAGTTCGTGAAAGTTGAGCCCAATAGCGACTTTGAGCTGCTGCAGACGCTTCGAGCCATGGTTCGGGGCGAGGAGATTGATGTCGATGAGGTTGCAGGGGTTCCAATGGAGGAGCTGGTGAGCCTCGTCGAGGAGTTATCGGGAGCCAAGTTCGGAGTGGTTTTCTTCGGATTGGGTCTGACTCAGAGCGATGGGAGACACATGAACATAGATGCAGCTGTTGGTCTCGTCGGGGAGCTTAACCGGAAGACAAAGTTCGTGCTCACGCCAATGAGGGGTCACTACAACGTGGCCGGGGCGAACACTGTGACGACTTGGCAGACGGGGTACCCCTACGCGGTTGATTTCAGCAAGGGCTACCCGAGGTATAACCCGGGGGAGTTCACGGCGGTTGACCTGATGGCTAATGGAGAGGTAGACGCGGCACTGATAGTGGCGTCTGATCCTGCGGCTACATTCCCGGTTGACGCGGCAAAACATCTGGCAAAGATACCGGTAATCACCCTTGAACAGAAAGAGACCCCTACGACCATGCTTAGTAAGGTCAATATCCCTGTTGCGACCGCTGGAATAGAGGCGGAGGGAACTGCTTACAGGATGGATGGGGTCGCTTTGAGGCTCTCAAAGGTCGTTGATCCACCGGATGGGATACACTCTGATGAGGAAGTGCTTGATATGATTCTCAAGGGATTGAAGGAGGCACTGCAATGAAGGACATAATCATCAAGAACGGATACGTGTACGACCCCACGAATGGAATCGATGGAGAACAGATGGACATCAGCCTCAGTAAGGGAAAGGTGGTTGAGTCTATCAAGGAGAAAGATGCGAAGGTCATTGATGCCTCAAATCAGATAGTGATGGCTGGAGGGGTTGACCTTCACAGCCACATCGCTGGAAGCAAGATAAACATTGGCAGGCTCATGAGACCGGAGGATCACAGGAAAGATGTGGTCAAGAAAGGACCCATCACAAGAAGCGGTGTTGGATACAGCTGCCCCTCAACGTTTGTAACTGGTTACAGGTACGCTGCGATGGGGTACACCAGTGTGATGGAGGCGGCTATGCCCCCTCTAGGAGCACGACACGTGCACGAGGAGTTGATCGATATCCCAATCATAGACAAGGCAGCGTTCACCCTCTTCGGGAACAACTACTTCACGTTGAAGTACGTCAAGGAGGGGGACCACGAGAAACTCAAGGCATTCGTGGCATGGATGCTCAAGGCAACAAGGGGGTACGCTGTCAAGATAGTGAACCCCGGAGGGGTTGAGAACTGGAAATGGGGCAGGAACGTTTTCGGCTTGGATGGCTCCGTCGAGGACTATGATATCACCCCAAGACAGATAGTGACCGGGTTAACCAAAGCTAATGAGGAGCTGGGGCTACCTCACACGATACACTTACACTGCAACAACCTCGGAATGCCGGGAAACTACCAGACCACCATTGACACGATGGAGGTAGCGAAAGGAATCAAGCCAAAGAAAGGCAGAAAGACAACTGTACACGTTGTCCACTGCCAGTTCAACGCCCTTGCGGGTGACAACTGGATGACCGTCAAGTCCGGTGCACCCTACATATCAGACTATGTGAACGCCAACGAGCACGTCACACTGGACCTAGGACAGCTGATCTTCACTGACACAACGACGATGACCGGGGATGGTCCATGGCAGTTCGCCCTCTGGAACATGACCGGTAACAAATGGGTGAACAGCGACGTGGAGATGGAGGCAGGCGCTGGCGTAGTCCCATATACGTTCAAGAAGAACAACCCGGCAAACTGCGTCCAGTGGGGAATCGGATTAGAGCTCGCGTTACTCATCAAGGACCCATGGAAGGTCTACATGACCACAGATCACCCCAACGGTGGACCGTTCATGTACTACCCCAAAGTGATGGCTTGGCTCATGAGTAGGCAGGCAAGGACTGACACGATGAGGGAGCTAAATAAGGCGTGCCTCAAGCGCACAACCCTTGGGGACATCTACCGTGAGTACACATTTGATGAGCTGGCGGTGGTAACACGAGCTGGTACTGCTCAGGCTCTGGGAATGACGGATAAGGGTCATTTGGGAGTCGGAGCCGACGCTGATGTAGCTATCTTCGACCTTGACCCTACAAAATGGCGACCCAGCAAGTATAGAGAGCTGGAGAAGGCGTTCGCCAGTGCCAGCTACACGATAAAAGGCGGAGAAATCGTGACAAAGGATGGAGAAATCACAGCGGCACCCCTAGGAGCTACCCACTGGGTAGATGCAGAGATACCCGAAAAGGTTGAGGAGGCACTGATGAAGGACCTTGAGAAAGAGTTCAAGAAATACTACACGGTGAGCCTGAAAAACTACCCAGTGGAGGACGAGTATCTACCGGTTCAGAAGGTCCACAAGGTGGGAGGTGGCTGGCAATGAGCTTCACACACAACGGAGTTCAAATCGAGGACACCTTCGCGGAGGGTTTCTCCATGTGGGGAAGCCGATTGATCATCACGGCCGCGAGCCAGAAATGGGCCAACATCGCGGGGACTTCAATGACGGGGTTCGCAACAAGCGTCATTGCATGTGACTGCGAGGCGGCGATCGAGTGCGAGATTCCGGCGGACGAGTCCCCGGACGGTAGGCCGGGGGTAGCGGTGATGATTTATGGATTTTCGAGGGGAAAACTGTCTGAATCAATGCTCAACCGGCTGGGACAATGCGTGTTGACCTGCCCTAGTACGGCTGTTTTCAACGGGTTACCTGAGAAAGATGCAGATGCAATGCTTGACATCGGTAAAAGTGTCCGATTCTTCGGGGATGGATACCAGGTCAAGATGCGGATGGGTGACGGTTGGAGAGACAGGCGACGCTACTGGAGGATACCAGTCATGGAAGGCGAGTTCCTCATCGAGGAAAAGATCGGAGCCAAGAAGGCGGTCGCTGGAGGAAACTTCCTGATCATGGGTGACTCAGAGGACAAGACCCTAGAGGCAGCCGAGGCTGCAATCGAGGCAATCCAAAAGGTCCCCGGAGTGGTTACTCCGTTCCCGGGTGGACTCTGCAGGAGCGGGAGCAAGGTTGGATCAACCTACGCGTTCCTACGCGCCAGTACCAACACACCGTTCTGCCCGGCTATCAAGCACAGCTTCAAGGAGAGCAAGGTGCCGGAGGGCGTCAACTCGGTGCTTGAGGTCGTCATCAACGGATTTGATGAGGCATCAGTGATAAAGGCAATGGGCGTCGGAGTGGATGCGGCTACAAAGGTTGATGGTGTGAAATGGATCACGGCTGTCAACTTTGACGGGAAGCTTGGGAAATTCCAGATGAGCTTGAAGGAGAGTATGGAGGTTGTCTGAGATGAAGAAAATAGTGCTAACCCCAAGAGGTTTCAGCAATATACCAATCGAGGCGGACGTGATTACACCGGATAACTTCGCCGGGAAAACATTGGAAGAGGTAAGAAACCTAGAGATTCACTATGGGAACAAGGCATACCCGATGAAGGAGTATATCCACGCGGCCGGTAAGATAGCCGAGACACCAGATGAGCAACTGATCGTCATCGACGGAGATGCGAAGCACATCAAACACCTCGGAGAAGGAATGACAGCAGGTCGAATCGTCATCCAAGGAGATGCAGGGATGCACACCGGGGCGATGATGAAGGGAGGCAACATCACCGTGGAGGGCGATGTCGGAGACTGGTGCGGAGCAGAGATGAAGGGTGGACTGATACGTGTTATCGGAAACTCGGGAAACCTTGTCGGGGCAGCCTATCGTGGAAGCCCCGAGGGAATGACAGGTGGGTGCATACTTGTGTGCGGAAACGCTGGCTCAGAGGTTGGCTCCTTCATGAGGCGTGGGATGATCGTCGTCAAGGGAACCACCTATGATTTCACCGGTGTCCACATGAACGGCGGGGAGATCATCATCCTTGGGAAGGCGGGTAAGAGAGTCGGTGCTCAAGCAAAAGGTAACGGCGGCTTCATCGCCTGCTTCGGAGGAGTCACCGAACTACTACCCACGTACCGATATGACACCACATTCAACCCTACGATGATGAGGCTCTACCTTAAACAGCTATCAGACAACCTTGGTATAGATACGAGGCCGTTAATCGACAAGCCCCTGAAACGGTTCAGGGGAGACCTTGCGGTGGGCGGCACCTCGGAGATACTGGTGGCTGAGGACTAGCACGTGAAGGTAGGCATCATTGGATCGGACAGGAAAGAATGGCACATCTCAAGGCTCCTAAAAGGGTTTGAGAAGAGAGAGGTGGAGTCCTACCTCCTCCCTGTCACCAAGTTAAGGGCGATGGTAGGCGGTTTCCCGAGATTATCAGTTCGTGGTTTTGGAATTGATGACTATGATGCCGTTATCGTTCGCAGAGTTCCTGGGGGCACCGCTGAGCAGGTATTCTACCGTATGGACGCTCTTAGAAGGCTTGAGGACATTGGAGTCAAAGTCATCAACCCAGCGAGGAGCATCGAGAAATCGGTGGACAAGTACTACACATCAGCACTCTTGGAGGATGCTGGTATTAACACACCAAAAACAATCGTTACGGAAAGTTTCAGCGAGGCAATGAAGGCGTTCAGCGAGCTTGGAGGAGATGTGATAGTGAAACCTCTATTCGGCTCCCTTGGGATGGGCATCACTCGCCTGACAAGCGAGGAGGTTGCTTACCGAGTTTTCAGGGCTTTGGAGATGACTAAAAGCGTCTACTATCTGCAGGAGTTCATCCCGCATGGTGGGAGGGATGTCAGGGTTTTCACTATCGGGGAAAACGTGGTTGCCTCGATGGAGAGGGTATCAGATGGCTGGAAGACCAATATCAGCAGCGGAGGAAAAGCAAAACCATACTCACCTAGCGATGAAGTTGTTGAAATGAGCCTGAACGCGGCGAAAAAACTTGGGTTGATGTACACCGGAGTGGACATCATCGAGACCGATGAGAAACCATACGTGATTGAGCTGAACAGCACACCTGGCTGGGAGGGACTCCAAACAGTCACAGAACTGGACATCACCGAGGCGTTGATCGACCACGTTTTATCAATCATATAGGTGTGGACTTTGAAGCCGAAGGACAGGGATTTCATCCAGACCGTTGACGACCACCTTTTCTGCGTGGTTGGGTACCTACACCCACCCGATGGTTACACTGCTTACCTCAAGTACATGCCCTCAACTGATGGGAAATGGGGAAACGGGGAGCACAGATACAGCAGAACGTTGCCATTCTACAACGTCGGTCAGGTGGAGAACACGTACAGGTACCTAGAAGAGGAGCACCCAGAGTACCTCTTCACCTGTCCTGTACGAAACATCACCCTGTCATGGGTACCAAAAACCCATGTCAAACAGTACTATCATCCAAGGGAACGACTCCAAGCGATCATCAGAAGAGGCCCAAAGGATAGTCTTGAAGAGAAACTGGTTAATCTAGTGGACCTGTTCAAGGAGAAAGGCGTTGAGTCGAGTAGCCTTGGAGTCACAGGCAGTATACTCACGGGCACACACAACCCATCCTTTAGTGACATCGACTTAACTGTCTACGGACGCGAGGCTTCAACAAGGGTCATCGAGGCGCTTAATCAGTTGAAGCTGGAAGCTGAACAAGTGAAACCGGTTACCACACAAGAGAAAACCAAGTGGGTGCAGAACCGCGCCAAAAGGTTCTCTTTGAGCATGGATGACCTTGCGAAGATGGCTGATAAACGGTGGAATTACGGGTACATTGATGGGACCTACTTCTCCGTGCATCCAACTAGGACCGACGAAGAGATAGCAGAAAACTACGGGGATAACACCTATCACCGAATCAAAATGGTTGAAGGGACGGCTGTTATCTCGGAGAATCGTGAATCAATCTATCTTCCCGCGATTTATCGGGTAAAAGAAGCATCGATAAACGATGTTAAGGTATCGCAACTCGTATCCTTCGAGGGGCTCTACGGTAGCCTATTCGAGATCGGTGATACGGTTGAGTTCAAAGGTGTTCTTGAAGAAATAAGGGGGAAACCCCCCGGATATCGGGTATTAGTAGGGGGAGCAGGCTCCCCTGATAGCTACGTAAAGTGGAGCTACTCTGGGTAGGGGTTCCACTTCTCCTCCACGTACTTTGCGATACCGCTTGAGTCCAGTGGACCAACCGATACACTCCACCCGGAGGCTTCCTGTATCTCGCCGCTGAGGCGGGCGCTCCTGCCGGGGATGATGATGTTTCTGTGTTTCACCTTCTCCTCGATCTTGAACTCCTTGATCGCCTCCGCGACGGTGTCAGCGGTCATCTTCCTGCCGGCAACCGCGCTCTCGACGCTCATGCCCTCGCTGTCAACTACCAAGAGGTAGCTGTCAACCTTGGCGTTCTCGATGTCGTTAGCCACCGTGTAATATGTCAACGCAAAGTTTGTGGTCAGCAACACCGGGGAATCCTCCGTTGGGGAACCAATGGGCTGTAGGTCGGGTTCCACTGAGACCGGTTTCCTCGGGTCCGTGTAGAGGTTTGACCGCAGGAATATCTGGGGCAGTAACGCCCACCCACTGATTCCGTGCACGATGATCATGTCCGTGAACCGGGTGATCAGGGCAGCGGCTAACAAGCCCTCGTTCCACTCGTTGAGGATTGTGTCCTCTTCCTTCACAGCCCATGCCGCCATGGGTGCTCCCAGTAACGGGTATCCCAGTCCTTCCTCCTCCTCGTTCACGGAGTCCCATCTGAGAACAGTGAACCTGTCGATGTTGGATGACATATACTCCACCGGCTCTGTGCCAGGGTCTAGGATGATGTCCTCTAAGCCGTACCCCTCCAGCGTCAAGACGATGCTCTTCAAGGTGTCAAGGTCCGACGGGGAGTATGCAACCACGGGGCAACTGTACTTTAGGGCTAGCTCCGCCATCTCGCTCCAATTGTCCTTTGTTGCACCGTGGATGATTGGTCGTTTATCTGCGACATTCTCTAATGCCTTCTCCATTACCTCCGGGTCATGTGCGCACAGCA
Source organism: uncultured Candidatus Bathyarchaeia archaeon (assembly GCA_964589605.1). Taxonomy (GTDB): domain Archaea; phylum Thermoproteota; class Bathyarchaeia; order TCS64; family TCS64; genus RBG-16-57-9. The sequence continues at coordinate 22,633 of CAZPRN010000010.1, forward strand.
TCAATGGTTTCCTCGTCAACTCATTGGCTTTCTTGACAGCCTCGGCGAACTTTGCCGGGTCACCGCTGGTGTACCTGATCGCCAGAAGGTCTAGCGTCAGGTCCATGCCGATGTAATTGTACGTGAAATCGTTGAGGATGTGTACCCTTGTCTCGAACTCCTCGTCGCTCATCTCGTCGCTGACATGGATAGCTATCGCTGGCTGGTTGAAGTATGTGAACTCGTGACGGTACAACACGTACTCGCCACCAAGGGTGAGAGCGTTCTCACCTGTACCCACCTCAACCGCCTTAACAGCAGGTTTAAGCAGTGACCATAACTCCGCATATTGTTCAGCGAACTCTGGCGTGAGCAGTGGAGGGCACTCCTCAAGGGTTGCCTCCCTGTTCACCAGCTTCGCCGCGAACGCCATGCAGTTGGTCTCGCCGCACTCGCCACAGTTTGTCCTCGGTAGGAGGGAGTATATCTGGATGGGGCTAAGCTCCTTAGCTGGCATCCTAGTTACCTCCCACGGTCAACGTCACCCAGTCAGTGGGCTCCGTCGGCTTGTTTCCTTTCATCATGCCGTCAATCGTGGTTTTGAGCGAGTTTACCGCCGCGGGGTGCATCATCATGAAGTAGTCTACACCCGTCAACAGTAATGTCTGACCGGTGATGGTCTCCCAGATGGGTCCACGCAGCTCCCTTGGAGCAAACTCGGGGCCCATCTTCATCCATGCCTCCCTTGCAGCCCACGCATTGGTAGTTCCGCTGCTCATGGGGTGGTTGAGCTCTGGGTCGCCCTTGAGGGCTGCGAGCCTACACCTCTCCATAACGGTGAACGCATAGTCCAGTCCGTACCCTAGGGCGGCCGTGGTTGTGTCCATGATTATCTGTGTCTTGGCTACGTGGTCGTAGAGCTTCCTGTTGAGCTCACGCGCCTTGTTCACGTCCATAGAGGTGAACGCGATGACCGTGTTCTCGTGGTCGTTGATGAGCTTGGCTGATTTCTCGATGTCCATGTCAAGGGTCACCGAGTTGATGAGCAGCCTCTCGCCCTCTATCTGCTCGGAGATCGCCGTGAACACCTCAAGGTCCTTCTGGGGGTCGCCGCATCCACCTATACTGATGGGCACATCAACCGCTTGTAGGACCTCCTCGACCTTCTTGACTGCAGACTTGGGCGACGCGTCCTCAATAAGAGGGTCAATAGTCAACAGATGCAGGTTCACCATCTCTGCCCCGAACTTGTCGACGCATATCCGGGCCCACTCACCTGTGTCCTCAAGCACCTCCCTGAAGTGCATCTTCACAGCCTTGCTGAGCCTCACCTTGGGCCAGTCGAACACGTCTAGTGCGATTATTGGTCGGTTCTTTGGCGGTGCCTGGAAGTTGTAGAAGGCTGGTGCCTTCTGTCCACCCAGTGTGTATGAGGTTGATCTCGTGCCTCCCTCGGATTTGGTGGCTCCCAGCTTGACCTCAACGATCTCTCCGATATAGTCACCGCTAGGGATGGTTGTCTTTGCAGGTAGTAGCGCCGTTGGTTTAGACTTGAGTGGTACTTGTTGTGGAATGGTCTGCTGTGCGATCGCATGCTGCGCTGGAACCGCTAATGGGGCTCCACCAAACATCTGGGACATCCGATTAGCCGAGTCACGTATTACCGCTAGCTCATATGCCATCCTGCCAAAGATGGCTGGACTCATACTCGCCCCGCTGCTATCCACGTTAAGCTCGATCTCGTCAACGTCCATTACCACGTCTTCGATCTCGATTTCCTGGAATTTGGCCAGTTTTTCAAGGAGTTCTCTGCTAATGGGTAGTGTAATCTTTGTTTCCTTGGCCATGGGGGTCACTCCTTCACGGTCTTGATGATTACCTTCTCCGCTCTTATCTTGGCGTTCTTCAGGATGATCTTGATGTTCATCCCCTGAGGTAGACCAGCCATGGGTACCGCACTCGCTGGAAGCTCCAGTGTTGGCACGGTGAAGCCAGTCATGGGCATCTGCTGTGCAACAGGTGCAGGTTGAGCCACTGGTTCAGGCTGTTTCACTTCCTCAGCCTTCCACTGATCCACTATTGGATGCTCCTTGTCCCTCAGCCACGTCTTGAGATCATCCAGGTTTGATACCGTTTTCTCGGTAGCTATCCTGGGAACTATCTCCTCGGGCATGAATTCCTTGATCCTGTCAAGGATATCCTCGGGCATCCATACCACTCTGTCCCAGCCGCCGTCCGCCTGCATGAACTTGGGGCTCCTCATATACTCGATACTGAGTCCGTGGAACCCGTCCACCTGCCTTCCACCAGCCGTTAGGTCGCTGATGGTGACGAAATCCAAGCCGTTAACTGTCTTATCCTTGTAGTTCCTGTGAACAACGCCATAGGCATCCACCTCTGGGATGTAGAAGGCGCAGCCCTCGAAGCATCCACAGCTTGTATGGGGGTACCCGAAACCGGTGTAGAGCTGTACTCGCTCGATCTCGCCGAGGCTCTTGTCCCTGATTACGCTGTTGACTTCCTCGTATTCCCCGGTGACGCCATCAATCTGTGATCCCTTGGCTATCTCAAAGACTGGGCCTTTGGGGTCAACCTTGGCTGTTGCTCTTCCGTCGAACCAGCTGATGGCTCCACAGTTGGCGTACCTCTGAGGTGTGATTACGCAGAGATGTGTCGGCGCAAAGCTCTGGCACAGGCTGCAACCGTAGAAGACATCAACGTCGTCGTCGCTCATGCCCCTTGCACGTGCGTCCCTTGACTCGTATATCTCCAACGCGTTCTCGTAGTGCTCTTTGACTTTCTCGGGGTCCGTGATGAACGTGATCTGCATCTTCTCGATGAACGGCATCTCGCTCTTGTAGAGACGTGAGAGTACATCACCGAATAACTTGAAGCTGTTGAAACCCTTCTGGTAGCTCTTCTTACTGAGCCTCATCTGGATATCGTACCGCTGGTTCAGATGCATGAACCCCTCAATGAAGTTCACATACTCGTGAAGCCTACGTTCTATGACGCCTTCCAGGTCCTTCTCTATCTCGGCTCCTCCGACATCAATGATCATACCGAAGGGCGTGTTTGTCCCCTCCGGGATGTCAGGCAGGTCGTTGCCGATGATTGTAATCTTGCCGTCCTCTATCTCGTCTAGCGCTTTTGCTTGGACGAGTTCGAACTTGGCGTCCTCTCTTGGGCCACCGAGTTCTACTTGCATCTCCCGGCCCCTAATCCTCTCACCCTCGTAGATGATTCCTACATCAACGGGGATATCGTCAAACATTGACATCTTATGCTTCCTCCTCTAAACGTGACACGATTTTCTCAATCGCATCTCTCCATCCCGGTTTTGGCATCCAGCCAAGGCTCCACTGGGCGTTTGGCTGGTAAGACCGGTCAAGACTAATGGTCCTCAAATTGTTGGCAAAGTTCTTGAGACCTGACTCAACTAGCCACTCCATATAGTAGGCGTAACCGACGAAAACCACGGTGTCATACGAGCCTTCACCATCGAACCCCATCCAGTCTGGCTCGCTAAGGTATTTACCTAGCACAAATAGAGACATGCTGTTGGCTTCATCTACCCCGCGTTTCCTGAACTCACCCACTAAGTGACCGGTAGCAACAACAGTGATTTTCTTGTTCTTCAAAACCCTGATCACAGAGTCGATTATATCACCGTCTTTGGTCTCTTGCTTAGTTGACTCCGCTCCTACGACGAAAAGAATTCTCTTTCCCTTGGATATCATATTGGCTGCCACATCCTCGTTGGGGAAGATGTTAGCCTTCAATGGACCAGCGATCTCACCGGACTGACCTAACTTCATTTTGGCTGACACTATTTCCGCCTCCTCACCATTCGGTCGAGAAGAGTTGGGTCAGGAGACGCGATGTGGTCCTCCACCCAGTTATTCTCCTCAAGGATTTTCATTATCTCTTCCTTCATAGTGAACGGAATATCTTGAGCCCGCCTCACATACAGGTGCAGGTCATCAGGCATAGCACCATAGTGCTTCTTGTGAAGATCAATATAGTGGCTTAGCTTCACTGCCCTACCCTTGTTTGTGTCGTTTGGACGCATCACAAGCTTGGATATCATTACGATTGCCTCCTCCTTTGTCTCCGCGGCGTAGAACAGGTGCTCAGGCACAGGTCCAATGTAGACCTGTTCCCCATCCCGCGCGTTGTAGACCTTCCAGTCCTCCTCGTTGGATGCGTCTCCAAGTAGCATCCTCCGATACTTGGCTCCATGTGGTCCGACTACGACGGGTATGCCTAGTCTCCAGCAACCTGACGCGATAGCCGCAGCCTTTTGGCTCATGGCGCCCCACGCGACTCCGACCGCACCTACACGGTTGTAGATATAGTCGGCGATCTCCTCGTAGTTACCTCTCAGTGGACGTTTCGCGAAAATGTTAGCGATCTTGATGGCAGCTCCAGTGATGTGCCCGTTTGACACGCAGCTCCCAACGTTGACTAGTCCACCTGCATCAAAGTTTCCAGGGTATTTCTCGTAGAGGCTTAAGCCCTCCTCGTCCTTGGTCATTCCAAGGTTCATGGCTGAGCAGCCTGAAGCGACGGCTATGAAGCGTCGTTTCAGGAACTCTTCCGTGATCTCGGCGACATCGTCGCCTCCTGCTGGGTAGTTTGCGCATCCAACCATCGCTACTACGCCGGGTATCTCCCCGAAGACTATGGGGCTTCCAACCTCTCGTATCTCGACGTCCTGTATCGCGCCTCTACCTACACGGATCGCGTACTTTTCCTCGCTCAGGTTCTTGGCTCCCGCCTTGGTGAACATGGATATTATGGGCAGGTCCACTGGGCAGACGCTCTCGCATCGTCCACAGCCAACGCACAGGCTTTCCAGCTCCGATAACACGCTGTAATCGCCTTCCTTTGCAGCCATCATGGCGTCCATTATTGGCAGGTTGTTTGGACAAGCTCTAACGCACTCCATGCAGCCACGGCAACCAGCCGCTATCTCTGACATGTCCCCTATATCCACGAGTTTCTTGTCGCCTCTTCGTTTCCGGACAGCCATGGCTACCTTTACAGATATCTCTCCGATCTTCCTCGGTTCGATTATCAGTGCGCCAGGAGTTTTCCCTGATACAAGGTCTTCGATAACCTCTTCCGGTGGGTCATGTGTTCTGTCAGGTAATCCAAGACAGCTTTTCTCGCTTGCAGCTATAACGGGTACGCCGATCTCCTTTGCCTGCACCATTATATCTGTCCTGATGCACTGCTCGTCAACTACTATGAGGTCGGGTATTCCAGCCTTGATGAACTTGAGCTGCCACGATATCGGTCCCACTATCTTTGACCGTTTATCGTACCTGCTCATGTCATGCGCTGTACAACACAATCCACCTATCTCAACCTGGTCGAAGAGGTCTTTCTCCATCATATAGTCAATGATGTCCACGCTTGGCAGAACGTTGTGCCCGATGCACATGATTACAGGCTTGTCCTTGTCTATGGTCCCGTAACCCACCTCAGCCAATGGAGCTTCTGGGTCTCCCTTTGGTAGCCCAAGGGATGCTATCTGCATCAGATCGGCTACCTCTAACGCTACGTGGTCCAGCATCCCCGCGTGTAATGCCTTGGACTCAAAGTCTATGTTGTCTCCCTCCTGCCCCGTATGGGCTGCAGCTACCAGCTGCACTATCTGGGTCTCAACATAGTCCAGTGCTTCCTGTAAGTCACTTAGCGTCTTGGGTTTGAATCCACAGACAAGCCTCACGTTCGGCGCCTCAACGTTTGTGTTCAACGCAACGACGAGGGGTGTGTCTGGGCTAAACTCCTCCAGTAAATGGTTGAGCATGTGTCTGCCGTGTGCGGCGTGGGTAGACGCCCCTATGCAGCATGCTAACATGACTATCCTTGATTGCTGTCCTTCCATCGTTAACCCACATGCGCCTGTCTTCCCTGCCGTAAGGTCACATTTACCATACGTGCAGAGACAGCAAAGGTCGCAGAAGGGCATGTAGAAGGGCTTGTACCTCTCCAGTAGAGTTCTGTCCCAGTTCCTCAAGGTGCCTACGCTTGGAAAAGGGGTGGGGCCCATGGGCTCCTCCCATTCATCGTCTGTTATTCTACCAATTTGAATTTCCAGACCCTTGACGGTTCCTAGGGCTGATTCCAACTCATCAATCCTAATATTAAGGTCCTTTTTTGACAACGTTCGCCGTTGCCTCCGGAAGTTAATAGATTGCACCCAGTTTATAATATATACCATAATTATTCTATATACTAAATTATGCTAAATTTAATGTCAGCGTAAGCTAAAATATGGGTTACAACATAATTGGTTCGGAGATTTTAATATGATTGGAAGTCGTCCGGCATACAGTAATCTAGTCAAAGACTTGCGTTCTGGAAAGTTCGTTCTCACAGGTGAACTGGAGCCAGAGAAGGTAACAGACCTCGACGAGGTACTTGAAAGCGCCAGAGCAATGAAGCCATACGTCGTGGCAGCAAACGTCACTGACAACCCTCTGGCTTACGCGTACATGAATAGCTTGATACCATCCTGGAAAGTCCAAGAAGAGGTTGGACTTGAGACAGTCTACCAGATGACCATCAGGGACAGAAACAGGCTGGCAATCGTATCTGATGTACTCGCTGCACAGTACCTAGGAATCAAGAACATCCTAACATTGTCAGGAGACCACACGGTTCTGGGAGACAACAAGCAAGCCGCTTCTGTTTACGACCTCGACTCGGCGCAGTTCACTTACCTACTAAGTAAGATGATAGACGAGGGAGTGGACCTCGCGGGAAACGAGATACACGGAAAGGTGGAGATCAACGTAGGCATTGCCGCTAACCCAAATGCGTCGCCATTGATGCCTGAGGTGCTCAAGGTAGGCAGGAAAACCAAGCTGGGAGCGGACTTTATCCAAACCCAGACCATGTTCGACATCGAGAAGACCAAAACATTCCTCAAGGAGATGGACAAGTACAAGACGCCTGTTCTTGTCGGAGTTTTCCCGTTGAAAGGTTATGGAATCGCCGACTTTTTCGACAAGTACATACCAGGGGTATCGGTTCCACCGGATCTACTCGCATCGATGAAGAAAGCAAAACAGGAGCCGGATAAGGCGAAGCGCAAGGAGAAATACGACGAGGTTAACCTGGAATACTTCGGACCCTTCATCAAGGAGATCAAACAGACAACAAACGCAGCCGGAATACATGTGATGGCAGTACTATACGAGCGGATATTCGAGCCGCTGCTGGAGCACTTTTGAGGTGAATGTTAGATGATAATCACAAAGAAGAAAACCGACGAAGAAATCGACAAGATGACCGCACCTTTCAACAAACTGTTCGTGGTTGGATGTGGTACATGCGCAACCAAGTGTATGACAGGCGGAGAGGAGCAAGTAACCGAGCTAGTGGATAGACTGGGCGACCGGGTCATTGGATACCAGATCGTGGAAGAGCCATGCGACAAGAGGCTCAACAGGAGAGACCTGAAGGCATACAAGGAAAAAATCGAGGAAGCCGAGGCAGTTGTCGTGATGTCCTGTGGCGTTGGTGTCCAAGCGATAAGCGATTACGCTGACACAGTGGTCATTCCTGGCACGGACACCATGTTCATGGGAGAAACCGAACGATTCGGGATATTCCATAACCGCTGCAACGCATGTGGTGAATGTATCTTAGACGAGACAGGGGGGGTCTGCCCGATAACTAGGTGCGCCAAAGGTCTCCTGAATGGACCATGCGGAGGCTTCGTCGACGGCAAATGTGAGGTAGGCAACTACACAGAAGACTGTGCATGGACTCTCATCTACGAGAGACTCAAGAAACAGAACAGGCTAGAACTTTTTACCAAGTTCAGACCGCCAAGAGACTTTTCTAAGAAGACCTTGGCGTACCACCACACCACAAGGTGACTGCCTAACTCACCTACCACCCCTTCATCAAAGGGGGGAGGGGGGATACACCCATCCCAACGATTTCCAAGCCAATTTCTTTAAAAAAGCCTCATAAACAAGGCGTCCTTAACCTCAGTTACGTCAAAAAAGCGTCACGGTAAGCCCTTTTCACTACCTAAAAAGTGCAGGATACCTGTATTCCACTGATAACCACACACATACACCAATTATTCCAATCTAACCATCGAAAACGAGAATGGTCCCGCCCGCAGGAGTTGAACCTGCAACCCTCCGGTGTCTGCTCATGGTCTGATTGCCACTGCCCCTCGGGGCGATGACTACAGCCGGATGCTCTGCCATTGAGCTAGGGCGGGCGGGACTGCACATTAGCATGCCATACATAAATTTAAGCGGTTTGGTCAGCCTTTCCTGCCCAATATCCCTATGGAATAGTGTTCCTTATTTTTTGTAGCAGTTAACCTTCCATAAAGGATAACATTCATACATACATTAATCATTGCAGGGCTGAGTAATGGGTATTGATACGAAGGAAATCGTGGTAAGAGATGCCATCACTATAGACAGAGACAAGTCGGTTAGATCCGCGTTGAGTTATATGAGCTACTTCAAGGTGGATAGTCTCATCGTGACAGAGGACGATTACCCGGTTGGACTATTCTCAAAGTCAAATGCTCCTTCCAGTGAACATGAGATGATCACCGTTGGAGACGCGATGTCTGAACCACTTGTCTGGGTTAGGTACAATACAACCTTGACAGAAGTGGCGGAAACTATGGAGGACGAAAACGTACGAAGACTGCCAATATTCGGCAACCTATCAAGCGCTCCTGTCCTTCTAGGAGTTTATGTACACAAGAAAGTCCAAAGGGAAGAAGAGTTAGGCGTGGAGAGCTAAGTCCCGGCATACTTGAATCCTGGTGGTAGACCGGGTTGTCCCATTAACCAATAAAATCCCTCGGTGAACGGTCGTTCAATCAACCCGTATTCTGTTATGAAGCCGTCAATGAACTTTGCTGGTGTTACATCGAAAGCAGGATTTCTCGCCTTCGTACCTTCACCGGCGACCATAATTGACATTGGCTCGCCTTCTTCGTTCAAGCCCCACATCTTCGTGACTTCCTCAGGGTCACGTTCCTCGATCTCAACCTCTTCACCTTTATCTAGCGTCAAGTCGAAGGTCATACTCGGCGCAGCAACCCAGAATGGAATCTTGTTCTCGAATGCTACAACGGCTTTCTCATAGGTGCCGATCTTGTTAGCGGTGTCACCGTTTCCGACGATCCTGTCCGCTCCAACGATTACGATGTCGACCTCTCCTCTCTGCATGTAGTATCCAGCCGCGTTATCCGCGATCAAGGCATATGGGATACCCTCCTGCTCAAGCTCCCAAGCCGTAATCCTCGCACCCTGTCCCCTTGGACGGGTCTCATTTACCCAGACAAAAACATTCTTGCCCTCTCTATGAGCACGCTTGATCGGGGCAAGAGCGGTTCCCATGTCAATATATGCTAGTGAACCCGCGTTGCAGTGAGTGAGAATCTTGAAACCATCCTTGATTAGCTTCTCACCGGCTACCGCTATCTCCTCCGACGCCCTGATGTCGTCCTTGAGAATCTGGTCAGCCTCCTTTACGATGTTGTCCACCATGGTGGGAACCTTACCAAACTCGGACGCCTTAAGGCACCTATCTACTGATTTGAAAAGGTTGGCCGCTGTCGGACGTGTTTGTCTGATAGTTTCAGCTGCCCGGTTGAAGTACTCGATGAACTCTTCCTCCGGTAGGTCAGTTGCCTCCAATGCTGCCTGAGCCATTCCGAACCCAGCGGCACATCCTATACTTCCTGCTCCTCTCGTCACCATCACCTTGATGGCCCAAGCAGTTTCCTCATGTGTCTCAAGGTCGATCACCTCGAAGCTGTGTGGTAGCTTCCGCTGGTCCACCATCTTGACAACGCTGCCTTCCCTCCAGACGGCTAGCAGGTCATGTTGCTTGCCGTCCATGTTGACCTTCATGGGGAACAAGGACGGTTACTCATTATTATGGTCTGCTTTGTATGCAGCGGATGTTTGGATTTTGTACGTAATTACGTGTGAAATCATTGACTCCTATGTCCATCCAATTGGGGAACAGACGACCGACATAATGTACGTAATTACGTACAATTGAGAAAAAGTTGGGAAGAAAAAGCCTCACACAGCAATATTACAGTGAGATCGAGAAAGTAGTTTACGAGTTACCTGTATAGTTACTTTAACACCTTGCCGGTCTTCCTGTACCACATGTAGAGGTCGAGCTCACCCGGTAGCATTTCCAACTCCTCAGCGACGAGATCAAGCATCTTCTCGATAGTGAGGTACCGTTTCTTGGTTAACCCTTTTTTCCCGTCATCATCGAGTAGTCTAAACTCGCGGAGGTTGTTTAGTATATGACGGTCGATGATGGCGAGATCAAAGTACCCGACGTTCCTGAGATAATGGGAACCTTCCTTCCAACCCAGTCCCTTGACGTTTTCAACAAGCCAGGCTCGTGCCTCCTTGCTGTCGCTGAATCCTTGGATAGTATCTTTTATTGTTGATGCGAGGTGGCGCGTGTTATACACATACTCTGAGCGCTTGTTTGGGAACCTGTGACCCGTTTCTACGAGGCAGGCTCTGATATCATCTTCTGATCCTTCCAGCAGGATGTTGTCACAGCACAACGCATCAACGCATTTCTGTCCCATCACCGCGCTTCCATAGGCGGTTAGAAGGCAGTAGACCAGTTCCTCGTACCATTTGAACGAGTCCATTTCATGAACTTCCCTGAACTCGTCCATCCTGTCCTCGACCATTTTCCTGACACGAGGGTCACGTCGTAGTTCATCGACTCGCTCAGCGAGTGCCTTTATTCCATCTGTGTTGGTGAGATTAAGCTGCACAGAGTGGATGAGCCGGGGTATCTTTTAAACTAAGTTAGTCTCATCCTGTCTGAGAATTTTCTTATAAGAATGTCACAGGAAAGTGGGACTATGGTCCGGCAGCCCAGCCTAGAGTATGAAAATAATATTGTACGTTGTAGAGCCCTGAGAAACATCCCCGAGGTAGTAATCGTGGGTTACAGGCTCAACGAGATGGAAGAGGGAAGAGAGTTCGACACATATTACTGGGTGGCCAGACACCTCATCAGGAACGGCTTGGTTGAGTTGGTGGACGAAACAATCTCCACAAACGAGTGGACACAGATTCACTTCAAGGAAAGGATCAATCCAGGGGGTCCACCCGGTCCGATACCCGATGACTTTTACGAAAAGGCGTACCAATCGTTCACTTCGGCTCGTGACAATGAGGACTCATCAAATGTTGTGAACCGAATGCGCGCACGGTTCAGGGATATTCTAGCCTCAAGGATTAACAGGATCACTCGGCAAGCGGCTGCACATGCAGATTCACCCAAGAGGGTGCTACAAGAATCTGAGTCCATCCTATATGATGAGGTTCACCGAATCGTCTCAGAGTGGCGTGACGGCATGCTGGAGATAGGTGAGGAATAGGTTGACTATTCAGGTTTCCAAGGAAGAAGCGTTCACACGTTTCATCGAGGACTACGAGGACGATGAAGGCGTACTCACCTACGAGCAAGCCATCAGCGAGATGGTGGTCAGAGGCGACAAGAGCCTCGTAATCAACTTCACGCACTTATACGGATTTGACATGGACCTAGCACGCAGCGTCTTGGACGATCCGGAGAGTCTTGCACCTATCTTCGCAACTGTGATACGTAGCAAGCTAAGAACGCGGGACCCCATATTCGCGGAGAGCCTGAATAGGGTAAACGTCAGGTTCCGGAGCCTACCAGCTGATACACACCTCAGAAGAATTGGCTCTGATAACATCGCACACTTGGTGATGGTCAATGGAATAGTGGTACGAGCATCATCAATCACGCCTCTAGTTATTAGGGCGACTTTCAGATGCCCGGTCTGCGGTGAGATGAACCACCTTGAGCAGAGTGGACAGACATTGATGAAGCCCCAGAAATGCCTCGCATGTGATAACAGGAAGGGCTTTGAACTAGTTCCAAAGGAATCGGTGTTCATCGACAGCCAGAAGGTCACGATCCAGGAACGTCCAGAGGATCTTCCACCGGGGCAGCTTCCGCGTTCAGTAAACGTCGAGTTGAAAGACGATATCGTTGATATCGCAAGACCCGGGGACAGGATCACTCTCACAGGGTTCATTAAGCTTCTGCCAAGATACGGGAGAGGTGGCGAACTACGTACCTTCGACCTCAACGTCGATGCAAGCTACGTTGATGTAGCGGGAAGGGAGGCAGAGCTCCTAAAACTATCCCCTGAAGAAGAGGAGGAGATCAGGGAGATCGCGGATGACCCACTTGTTTTCACGAAACTCCTGAGTAGCATCGCCCCAAGCATCTACGGAAACGACTACATCAAAGAAGCAGTCCTGTACCTCCTGATCGGTGGCGTCGGAAAGGACATGGAGGACGTCAGGACAAGGGGAGACATCAACGTGCTTCTTGTCGGTGACCCGGGTATCGGTAAGAGCCAGATGCTAAACTATGCCGCTAAGGTAGCTCCAAGGGGAATGATGACCACTGGCAGAGGTAGCTCAGCGGCTGGACTCACAGCCGCCGTCGTCAAGGAGGGCGGAACTGGTAACTTTGTTCTTGAAGCGGGCGCACTTGTGCTTGCAGACAAGGGAATCTGCTGTATCGACGAGATGGACAAGATGCGGGAGGAGGACCGTGGCGCAATACACCCCGCCATGGAGCAGCAGATAGTTCCAATCGCGAAGGGAGGAATCGTTGCCACCTTGAACGCGCGTTGCGCTATCCTGGCCGCTGCGAACCCCGCACTAGGCAGGTATAACCCATACCAGACCATCGGTCAGAACATTACTATGCCGGTAACCCTCCTGAGCAGGTTTGACCTAATTTTCGTTCTCAGGGACACCCCAGATAGTGAACTGGATAATAACATTGCTACACATATACTGCAACTCCACAAGGATCAAACCCTTTCATCTCCCCCACTTGACATGGCGATGATGCGCCGTTACATCAGTTATGCAAAGACCATTACGCCTCGAATCACTAACGAGGTAGTTGAGCGATTCAGGGATTACTATGTCAAGATGAGAACAGCGAGCGTTGAAGGCGGAGAGTCTTCAGCCATCTCAATTACTGCCCGTCAACTTGAGGCACTGGTCAGGCTATCTGAGGCTAGGGCGAAAGCACATCTAAGGGAAGAGATCATAATCGAGGATGCAGAGTCAGTAATCAACCTCTACCAAAAAAGCCTAGAGCAAGTAGGCATCGATGTCACGACTGGACAGATCGATATAGATATCCTGTACACGGGCAAGCCGAGGAGCCTGCAGAACCAGTTACAGAAGGTGTTACAGGTCATCAGCGAGATGGAGAGGATCAGTGGATCGGTCAAGGAGAGCGACCTCTACGAGACGCTGGGCGGAGACTATGGAATCAACAGGAGTGAGGGTGCACGCCTCATCAGTGTGCTGGTCAAGGACGGTACCATCTACATGCCAAGACCAGGATACTACAGACGGACCGACTAGTTTCACCCATCTCCCACCTTTTCCAGTTATAGCTCAACTTTATATCCATAATACCTTAGTCTGAGGCATGGGCATCCAAGAGTTCCTCAAACACGACCCAATTCCATACTTGGAGTCCTCGGAGGAACCATGGGTCATGTATAACTTGTTGGAGTTATTGGGAAAAGATAATTCCAGTGAATTTGAGGAGCTTGCCAACGATAAACGTGTTCAGGCAATAATCGATGAATGCATCACATGGCCCAATCCACCTCTGAAACGACATAATGACGCGAAACACACTATTCATAAGATTGAGATTCTAGCAGATTTCGGGCTGGACAAGAGGGACAAATGGATAGAAGCGCTATCCAACCTAATCATGAGCAACAGATCAGAGGACGGATACCTTCTTTCAACGGTTGAGATTCCCGAAAGATGGGGCGGAAAGGGGACAGGGGAACTACTTTGGATGCAATGCGACACCCCCATCCTGCTATATGCTCTTCAAAGATTTGGATATGAAAACGAGGTAACTGACGAAGCTGCCAGGATGCTTGTCTGGAACTCGGACAACAACGGGTGGAGGTGCAGGAGCAGCATTCCAAGACTCAAGGGTCCAGGGAGGAAGGATGATTACTGCCCCTACGGGACACTGATTTCGTTGAAGGCTTTGAGCTATTCGAAGTACAAGGATGCCGAGGCAGCTCAGAATGGAATAGACTCGTTGATCTTACATTGGGAGAACAGAGAGGGGAAGAAAATTCGGATGTTCGGTATCGGGACTACATTCAGGAAGCTCAAATATCCGAACGTGTGGTTCGATGTGCTCCATGTTGTTGATGTACTCAGCAGGTACCCTTACGCGATGGAGTACAACGAGTTCTGGGAGATGTGGGATATAATCAAAGAGAAACAGCAGCCAGAGGGCGGATTCATCCCTGAGTCCATATGGAAGGCGTGGGGAGACTGGAGTTTCGGGCAAAAGAAACAAGCCTCCCCATGGATGACGCTAAGGGTAGCCCAGATAGCGTCTAGGCTCTACAAGTAGGTTTTTCAAGACACAGGTTTCCGGTTATTTGATGGGCATGAGCCAGGCTTGGATTCTCGTCAACACGGTGTTGGGGAAGGAAAAGGAGGTTCTTGCGACTCTCAAGAATATTCCAGGGGTCAGGGAGGCGCACATTGTCACGGGACAGTATGATTTGATGGTTCTCATTGAGGCACAGTCGATGAAGCAGCTCAGCGATATTCTTAGCTGGAACATCAGACGCCTGAAGCATATTCGTAACACTATAACGATGATTGTAACGTAGCGCACATGTGACACTGGAAAAAGGTCTTAATCAGGGTCAGACAAAGTTCACCCGATTAGTTTGGTGGAGAAGAACCTAGATTTTAGGAGCGACACTGTGACTTGGCCCAGCCGAGAGATGAGGGAAGCAGCTGCCAACGCGATGGTCGGGGATATGGGTTATGGCGAGGACCCTTCAGTTAATGAGCTTGAGAGCCTTGCGGCGGAGATGTTAGGAAAGGAGGAGGGGCTCTACGTCACCAGTGGGCATCAGGGGAACGCTGTTGCGATGCTAGCTCAAACCAGCAGAGGGGACGAGTTCGTAGCGGAGGCGAGGAGCCACATCTACTTGATGGAGAAGGGGCACTGGGCGGTTATTGGTGGTTTAATTCCTAGACTGATCCAGGGGGAAGAGGGCTGGCTTCCACCGGACCAGATCAAGGCAAATATTCATGGAAGCCAAAAGGAGGGAACTAGAACCAGTCTTCTTTGTCTTGAGAACACCCACCTGTCCTCCGGGGGAACGGCGATTCCGGTTGAAAAGATGAAAGAGGCCTACAAGAAAGCTAAGGAGTTGGGTTTGCAGATTCACCTTGATGGCGCAAGAGTGTTTAACGCCTCGACAGCCCTAGGAGTTGATGTAAAAGAGATCGCTAAGCAAGCTGACACGGTTCAGTTTTGCCTCAGCAAGGGGTTGGCGGCTCCTGTTGGGTCAGTGGTTGTTGGGACCACCGAGGTAATCGAGAGGGCGAAGACATTCCGTAGGATGCTCGGAGGGAGTATGAGACAAGCGGGTATCATCGCAGCGCCTGGAGTGGTAGCCTTAAAGACGATGGTTAAGCGGCTAAAGGATGACCATGAGAACGCGTCTTACCTCGGAGAGTCCCTTGAGAAACTTGGTTTCAAGCTTCTCTTCCCGGTGAAGACGAACATGGTGTTCATCGATCCTGGTAGCGTAGGATTATCAGGCGAGGATTGGGTTGATCTCTGCGCCAATAACGGTTTCAAGACCAGCGCTAGAAGACCCAACAGGGTAAGGCTGGTCACCCACTACGGCATAGAGCGTGAGGACTTGGAGAAACTAGTGGAGGGCATTTCCACCCACCTCTAACCTACAACATTTTCTGACAATACTTTTATCCAAGCGTTGATTGGGTTTCAACGTGAGCTACATCTTCTACTGCAACGATAGAACGGAGCAGGAGAGCTTCCAGAAGGGGGTCTTCGGGAACGTCTACAAGCACTGGGACACAGTGCGAAAGATCAAGCCAGGCTCACCAATATTTCTCATCAACCTTAACACGGGAACTCTCTACGGACCATTCCAGTCAAAAGGGAAGCCTCAGCTCTACTTGGACCCATACGTGTTCGTCGAGTCTGGGAGAAACTATCCTGCCCAAGTAGAAGTCACATGGGGTAGAGTGATGAAGATAAACCGTGTGTTCAGCAAGTTCAGGTTCCTCCGAAAGGAGCTACGCTGCAGACTCAAGCCATCGGAGACTGTCCGCGTGTTCATGGGGCTCGTGGAGGAGCAGAACGGTAAAATCCATGCTTGGGCTTAGCGGGAAACACTTTTAGGGCAAACAGGCTGACTTGAACTATTCAGGAAAGTGAGATTATGGGCATCCGAGTCGCCATTGCCGGCGTAGGAAACTGCGCGTCCGCCCTCGTACAGGGCGTAGAGTACTACAAGGACGCTAAACGAGACGAAAACATTCCGGGTGTAATGCACGCCTATTTCGGTGATTATCACATCAATGACATCGAGTTCGTTGCAGCTTTCGAGGTGAACACTGAGAAGATCGGGAAAGATCTAAACGAGGCTATCTGGGCTCCGCCAAACAACTGCGCAAAGTTCGCAGATGTTCCCGAGACTGGCATTATTGTACAGGCTGCACCGATACTGGACGGTGTAGCTCCACACATGTACGAGAGCTTTCACGCGGACAAGTCCATCGAGCCCGTTGATGTAGCTCAGGTTCTAAAGGACACCAAGGCGGACATGCTTATCAACTACCTACCTGTTGGAAGCGGAAAGGCCACGGAGATGTACGCCCAGGCTTGCCTTGACGCTGGTTGCGCGTTCCTAAACTGCATTCCGGAGTTCATCGCAAGCAACCCTGAATGGTCCCAAAAGTTCGTTGATGCGGGTTTACCAGTAGCGGGGGATGATATCAAGAGCCAGGTCGGGGCGACCATCCTACACCGGGTGGTTTCACGTTTGTTTTACGATAGAGGGGTATTACTGGACTCCACGTACCAGCTGAACATTGGCGGGAACACAGATTTCGAGAACATGACAGTCGAGAACCGGCTTCAGACCAAGAGGGTAAGTAAAACGGAGGCAGTCCAGAGCCTCATCCCATACAAGGTTCCAACAAGGATCGGTCCAAGCGACTATGTTCCGTTCCTTGAAGACCACAAGGTCTGCTATATCAGGATCAACAGTCACAGCTTCGGAAACTTGCCGATAACCTTTGATGCAAAACTAGTGGTCAACGACAGTCCCAACAGTGCGGGGGTTGTGATTGATGCTATCAGAGCGGTGAAGATTGCACTGGATAGAGGCATCAGCGGTCCTCTCCTTGGAATAAGCAGCTACAGCTTCAAGCACCCGCCCCAGCAGGTGCCTGATGATAAGGCCCACCAATGGGTCGAGGACTTTATCGAGGGAAAAGTTGAGCGTTAAAGCCAGAGCCTAAGCTCTGCCTCTGCTTCTTCCGGATTCCCGGAGGCATGAATAAGGTTCTCAACGGCCCTGTTCTCATCGGTGCTCTTGGCGATACTGTCAACCCCCAGATCACCCCTAACAGTGCATTTGTCTGCCGTGCTTGGGTCTGTGTACCCGGTGATCCTCCTTACTTCCTTGATAGCGTCCTCGCCTCCAAGCTTGATAGCCAGTACCGGTCCCCGGCTGAAGTATCCTCGGAGAGCGGTGAGTACCTTCATGCCATGTGCCTCTGCGTCCTTGATAGATGGGACAGCTGCCTGTGCCTTCTTGCCTATGCTTAACGCCATTGTGTCAGGGTAATGCGTTTTGAGTAGGTCCGCCTCCACGTTGGGGTAGTATTTCATATCAAGAATCTCCAGTCCTCCGTCCTCGTAGTACTTGATGATACTGCCCACCTTGTTCTGCTCAAGGGCGTCGGGCTTGAGGATAACCAATGTCTCCTGGTACATGGGGTATTCACAGTGGGGTATGTCTTTTAAAACTGTCCTTTGGTGAAAAAAGAGAGGATGTGTTCTCACTTCTCATATGTGATGTTTCGGAACGGGATGAGCGCCAGCTCCTTTACGGCGTCCATCGTGAGGTCTTCCGCGTGCTCCTTGAAGTACTCCTCATGTGGAGCACTGAAAACAGCTGCCATTGGATCTGACTTCATGAGCATGTGCATTCTGATCGCTCCCGGTCCCAGTCTGGTTGTGAAACCACATCCATCAACAGGACACACGAAACGATCGATGATATCCTCGTTTTCGTCTACAGAACAGTATTTCTTCAGGTTCTCGGGGATCCGTACAGTCATTTTTCCCCGTGTAAATTAATGATCAGAACGCCAGTTATATCCGTTATCTATTAGTTATGGTTAAACAGTGTCTTCTAGCTAATAAAAATGTAAAAACCCCGCATGGGGGATCTTTCAGATATCAGGATTATCTGCGCTGACGTAGGCTCCAAGCCTCGGTCCACTTGAATTTACGTGGATCGCGCCTTAGAACTACTGCGCTTTTCAGACACTTTGCGCTGCAGAACCTTAGTACTCTGCCGTCTCGGCGTACAAAGTTCCTGCCTGTGCCTGGTGCGATTTCGGTGCCGCAGAAGCTACACTTGTGGACTTGTGGCATCACATTTCACCTTATCGGATCTTCCTTGCCTCACGCTCTGTCTCGCGTAGAAGCAACACATCGTCGATCCTCACTGGACCTTTGACGTTGCGTGTGATGATTCGCCCCTTGTCTCTGCCGTCCTCAATCCTGACTCTCACCTGCATGACCTCGCCGGTCAGACCTGTTCTTCCCAGTATCTGAATGACGGTTGCTGGTGTAAGGAGATCAGAATCTTGGCTCATATTACTTCACGATCTCGGCTAGCTTTGTGACGATTTCTGCGACTAGACTCTCCGCGTCGCCCACCTCTTCGATGGCGGCTGCGGCTGAACCAACGGTGATGCCAAGTGCGTCACCGATTCCTGCCTTTGTTGGAACATAGACAATAGGTGCCTTGCGCTCCTCGCATAGCAGTGGTAGGTGTGCCACGATTTCCGGTGGCTGGACATCCTCGGCTACGAGAACGAGCTTTGCTTTACCCCTCTCGATTGCTTTGGTTGCCTCGTTGGTTCCCTTTCTAATCTTTCCTGACTCTGTTGCGATTTTAAGTGCTTCATAAGCCGCGTCTGCGACTTCTTTCGGTACTTCGAACCTTACGTAGAAAGGCTTCGAAGGATCTACATCTCCGGACATTTCATTTCCCTCAGTAGGTGTACTCACATACCAGTTCGTTGTTTATTAAACGTATCGTTAAAAATGAAAAAAGGGGGAAACATCGATTTACGCTGTTGCTGCGACTTGATCAGCTTTAATCTGGTTGTACTCCTCGAAAACTTCTCCGAAGACTGTACAGAAATACTCACACGCCTCCATGGCTCCTTTGTGCCCTGCTTCGGTTAGGGTGTATATCTTTTTTCTCCCTTCGCGTTTGGCGTCAACCATCCCCTGTTTTTCAAGCTCTTTTAAAGCGGGATAGAGTGTCCCCGGATTTGGTTTGGTGCCCCTCATTCTTTCAAGTTCCTGTGCCAGCTCCTGTCCATACATTTCTTTCTTTCTTAGTATCCACATTATCGTGAATGAGAGGAAGCCTCTCATGTCACAACATGTGGGTGGACAACAAGTTGCCTGGGGTTTTGGATCGCTCACAAGGACATATTGGGCGTCCGATACTTTTATATATTTTACTTTTAACGTATTGGGTATCCAATATAATTAGTGATTGAAATGTCTGATACAGAGATAAAGAAACATGTCCAGAAGAGGTATGGAAAGCACGCGATACGTGCGCAAAGTCAACAGGCTTCATGCTGTGGGTCAGATGCACAAGGATGCGGATGTGGTTGCGGTCCCGGAGCTTCCTTCACTCAAAGCATAGGTTATTCCGATGGCGAGACACAAAACCTGCCTGAAAGTACCGTAAACGCGGCTGCTGGATGCGGAAACCCGCATGCCATAGCTGGATTGAAGGAGGGCGAGAGTATCCTTGATCTAGGTTCAGGTGGGGGAATCGATGTTTTCATCGCAGCAGAGAAGGTGGGACCTACTGGTAGGGCTGTGGGAGTGGATTTGACCGATGAGATGTTAGAACTTGCAAGGAAAAACGCCGAAGAGACTGGACTTGAAAACGTGGAGTTCAGGAAAGGAGACATAGAGGACCTCCCATTCGGGGAATCCGTGTTCGATGTCATCCTCAGTAACTGTGTCATCAATCTGGCCCCTGACAAGGACAAGGTCTTCAGGGAAGCATACAGGGTTCTCAAGCCAGGCGGAAGATTGGCTGTTTCTGATATCGTAACCAAGGGGGAGTTTTCAGAGAAGATGAGACAGGACATGGATAGCTGGGCTGACTGTGTTTCCGGTGCCATCGAGGCGGACAAGTATCTAGAGAAACTGAGGGATGCAGGGTTCACTGATGTGAGGATTGTCTCACAGAAGGGGACTGGTTTCGTGTTCAGTGCGGAAGTCGAAGCGCATAAACCGCTCTAAATAATTCAAAAAGGGAAAGTGTTCAGCATCGAACACTCCAAAGTCCACCTACTTGTGGGTGAAGTAAGCTAGGAAGGGTTTTGATTTCTCGACTCTGCAATACCCGAATCGTTCAAACTGGAACATGGTGTCAGGTTTCATCGCCTCGACCGTGGATTCCGCTACTCCTTCAATTATTGATGCGTCGGATAGCATCACCTTTGCCTTGACTCCCATACCGGTTGGCATCCAGTTTATGAATGGCGCGTTTTCCTCCCTCGCCACCTGGTGATCCAGTGAATGGTACTCGGCTTTTATCTCGTCACCAACCTCAGTGATTCTGATGTTTGCGATACCCATCAGTCGTACCAGCATTCCATTGGTAAGTTTGCTCGCGTCTGCTTCAGGCATGATCAGTTCAACTATACCTTCCTCCGGCTCCAACGCAAAGTCCCTTGTACCCCTATCCGGGTAGTCCGGGTGGACTGGTAACTGTGCGACGATCAACTCGTTGACACCGGTGATCTTGAGCTTTACTGGGTTGCCAATGAAAGTGTACCTGTTGCTGTCTGCCTCTATTAGCTTCCTGTTCTCTGATGCGAACTTGTCCCAGCTTATAGAGACATTGACCGGTTTTGGTCCGACGTGGATCATTGTGTCACGTATGGTCTGTGGCTGGATGCCTCTCTTGCGTAGTGCCATAAGGGTTCCAAGCCTTGCATCGTCCCATCCAGTGTAAGTTCCATCCTCAATCCCAACCCTGATCTTTGATTTGCTGAGGATTCCAACCTCTAAGCCTAGCCTACCTACGTTGATGATCTCTGGGTACTGCCAACCAAGGTGCTTCTGAAGCCACCTCTGTCTGGTGGTGTTAACATCGTGTTCCTTACCCCTGATGATATGGGATACACCCATGAGATGGTCGTCTAGTCCACAACTGAAGTTGTAGAGAGGCCAGACACGATACTTTGTACCCTTGAGAGGGTGGTTTGCCTCACTAATCCTTAGAGCTGGCCAGTCACGCACCGCTGGGTTGGGGTGCTCAAGGTCTGTCTTGATCCTGACCACTGCGTCACCCTGCCTGTATGTGCCGTCCAGCATCCGGTTCCAGCGTTTAAGCTGCTCCTCCGGTGGTAAATCCCTGCATGGACAGGCTTTCTTTGCCATGTAGAGCTCACGGTACGCCTCCACCTCACATGTGCAGACGTAGGCGTTGCCTTCCGTGATCACTTTCTCGGCGTACTCGTAGTATATCTCGATCCTGTCAGACTGGATGTAGGTCTCATGTACCTCTACTCCGAGCCATGCAAGGTCCTCCTTGATCTTGTCGTACATCTCGGGGATCGGCGGCTTAACCTCTGCGCTAGTGTCCTCGTAACGAAGGATGAAGTGACCATCATACATCTTTGCATACTCGTCGCAGAAGATGATGGGCTCCGCTGAGCCAAGGTGTAAGGCTCCATCCGGGTTAGGTGCGAACCTTGTCTTGACCATAGGCCACTTGTCGACGTTCTCCAATGGTGGAAGGGTTTTGGGTGCTTCCTCGATCTTTTTCTTCTCCAGCAGCTCGGGGTTGTTTTCCTCGACGTATGTCTGCTGCTGTTCCTGTGTCCATGAGTTTACCTCCTTTATTGTTTGCTGGATCAATGGCATAACCTCCTTGACCCTTGGCTTTAGCTCAGGGTACTCTGCGAGTACCTTACCTATGACTGATCCTGGCTGCGCCTTCCCGTCATGTTGGGACGCGTTGTGTGCGGCGAATTTGGTTGTTGCCGCCTTGATGTCGTCATTAGTCATGGACACTTTTGGTCTCGTTGAATAGATAGGGGATATCTATTATGTCTTTTCTAGTAATCGCGCTGCACGAAGTAGTTTAGAAGGTCCACGAGTTCCTGCTTGGATGGCCCCTCGGGTATGTCCTTAATGCTCTCTATGGCGCTGGCTGTGTATTTTGCAGCCTCGTCCCTTGCGTACTGGATGGAACCAATCTCGTGGAGAGTAGCTACAACTGAGTCGATGTCAGCTTTGGTCGAACCGGAGACTCCGACAGCCTTCTTGAGGACGTTCATCTGCTCATCGTTTGCGTTCGTCAGCGCATGAATCATAATGAGGGTCTTCTTCCCTTCCCTGATGTCGCTGCCGACTGGTTTTCCCAGCTTGGATTCATCCGCTGTAATTCCTAGAATATCATCAACAATCTGGAACGCCAACCCGGCATCCCACGCGAACTGCCCCAGTGCGGCTACTTGCGCCTTTGATGCCCTTCCCGCAATAGCTCCCACCTCGGCACAAGCCATGAATAGGGCGCTTGTCTTGCCTCCAATCATGTCGATGTAGTCCTTCTCGCTTACATCCATCGCTTGTGGGTAGCTGATGTCAAGTGCTTGACCCTCGCAGAGGAGGATGATGGCGTCAGTCATCTTGGATAGAGATATTACGACTTCATCTGAGCTCATGTGTGGTGGAGCATGGTCTAGAACTGACTGGTACACTTTGGCGAAAAGAAGGTCTCCAGCTAATATTGCCATAGGCTCACCGAACTGTTTGTGTACTGTGGGTTTTCCCCTTCTTAGATCATCGTGGTCCATCACATCATCGTGGACAAGGGTAAAGTTGTGGAGAATCTCTAGGCTTGCAGCGAATGGTATCGCATATTTAGCTAGCCCTCCAACTGCCTCGCACGCTTTTATCGTGAGGTACGGTCTTAGTCGCTTGCCGCCAGCGGATATTAGGTACCTGCTCGCCTCGTATAGGCTCTCAGGTGACCTTGATGTTAGAATGTTTTGTATGAAATCGTTGACTGGTTCTGCGTTCTTGACCAGTTTCCTCTTGATCTCGTCTCCGCTGGACATGGTCACGCCTTAAACCGGGGAAATGGAACTTAAGTTATTCTATGTTCGTGTGATGTAGTCATCGACACTAAACCCTCGTCGGTTGAGCCACTCCGCTGTGCGTCCGAGAACAACTACTGGTATCTTGTGTAACTCTTCCACGTTCTTCGCTCCAACCAGGAACATTGTGACCTTGATCTCTCGGATGATGTTGTCAACGTGTTCTGCTAGCGCTTCCTTGCTTTCAACGGCTTTCTCTAGGAAGGGTTTTGCCATCCCGCCTGCGTGGGCTCCTAATGCGATTGATTTCACTACCTCGACACCGGTCCTTAGCCCCCCGCTGGCGATAATCTCTAGGGTGGTCTTTTTGGATGTCTCGGCGACGCTAATTGCTGTGGGTACGCCCCAGTTCCAGAGTGCCTGACCAAGGTACTCCATGTCCTTTTTGCCCACCTCTTTGGCGATGTGGTACTCGACAGCGGACCATGATGTCCCCCCGACCCCGCTGATCTCAAGTCCGGAAGCCCCTGCCTCCTGCATCCTCAAGGCGTCCTCCCAAGCGATTCCGGCACCTGTTTCCTTCATGATTAATGGCACTGAGATTTCATCTGCTAGTTTGGACACCTTCGCAAGTACCCCCTTGTAATTGGTGTCTCCGTCTACCTGAACAGCCTCCTGCAGGGGGTTCATGTGTAGCGCCAAGGCGTCGGCTTCGATCATATCCACGCATTTCTGGGCTTCCTCAACCCCCCATCCAAGGCTTAGTTGAGGAGCTCCAACGTTTCCCATCACAAATGTGGATGATGCCTTCTCGCGGACGATGCTGAAAGTATGAGCGGTCTCTGGTTGCGCAACGGCTATTCTCTGGCTCCCAACGCTTATGCCTATGTTTTTTTCTTCGGCAACCTCGGCTAGCACCTCGTTGATCTTCTTAGCCTCTTCCGTTCCACCTGTTATGGCGCTCATAACCAAGGGAGCCGCGATTTTCTTCCCAAAGAGCGTTGTTTCAAGAGAAACGTCGTCAAGGTCAATCTCTGGTAAGGCTCGATGGATGAGGTGAACGTCCTTGAACCCAGTAGAAATGTCAGTCTCAACCTCTTCTTCAAGGCTGACTCTGATGTGCCGTAGTTTACGTTTCTCTATCCCGCTCATAACCCTATAGGGTTAGCTTGGTGCCAATTACTTTTTCCCCTATGAGGGCTGACTTGACCCGGTCTGGCGTGAAGGCGTTGATCATTAATACCTCTGATCCCGCCTTAACTATCTCGGCCGCCTCGGAGAGCTTGCCCAACATCCCGCCTGTGACATCGGTGTGGGTTGTGTCCCCCACGTTTGCTTCAACATGGCTGATGGACAGCTCCTCGATCAACTCGGCGTCTTCGTTCACTTTGGGGTTATCAGTGTATATCCCGTCAACATCCGAGCCAAATATCACGTTCTCCGCCTTGAAAGCAAGGGCAAGTTTCGCTATGAGTTGGTCACCTGACAGAATGGCAAAGCCCTGCTCCGTGTCCAGAACCGCGTCTCCGTAGAGAACAGGCACAAGACCAAACTCGATGAAACTCTTCACTATGCTTGGATCAAAATCTTTGAGGCGTCTACTGTCTGTCGTTATCATGGATGAAGCGCTCAATGAGAAAGCGGGTACTCCAGCCTCAAGTAGTGTATCAACTATTATCTTGTTGAGCTCAACCATAGCCTGGTGGGTTCCGCTGAATCCGATTAGCTGGGACTCTTCCTTATACCCGTTGGCGATTTCATATTTTTTCGCGTGTGGGTGACCGAAACTACCACCACCATGAACTATGATGAGTGGGTAACTTGCCGCGTCCGCTATTTCACGGGCAAGACGATTGATGTTATCTATGTTGGCTGTGTAGGGCTGGTCCTTGTGGGTGACGACGCTGCCGCCTAGCTTAAGAATCCGCAATGGCCTCATCCTCGACCCAGCGGCTCGTTACACCCTCATCGGTGAGTGCTACCCTGTACGAGTCGCTCTTTCTTCGTCGTATCGCCTTCTCGATGTCAGGTACGTACCGCTCCTCTGCGAGGGCGATCATGCAGCCACCGCCTCCCGCGCCAGTGAGTTTTGCGCCGAGTGCACCGTTCTGACGGGCAGTGTTCACCAGTATCTCCAGCTTCATGGTGGAGACACCGATACCAGATAATAAGCCGTGGTTGATGTCCATGAGATCGCCGATCCTCGGTGCGTCCTTCTTCATTAAGGCATCAAGACCCTTCCGTGATATGCCTCCCATCAGGTCGATAACCTCGTCCATGAGACCAGGATTCCTCTCCTTCAATGCGGCTACTCCTTCAACCATCTTCTTGGTTGAGCGCTTCTTCCGCGTGTTACCGATAATGAAAGGTAGGTCTGAACTGAAATCATGACGTTTGATGCCCTCCTCGCGGTCATAGCTCATTACGCCGCCGAAAGTCGAGACATTGTTGTCCACACCGCTGGGCTTGCCGTGGATTATGGTCTCACCCTCAAAAGCCACCTTGGATATCTCCTCCTTATTCAAGTTGCCTTCATATAGCTTCTCCACGGCGGAGACCGTTGCCACGCAAATTGCGGCCGAGCTGCCCAACCCTACTGCAATAGGGATCATGCTTCTTACCTTGAGGTTTACCCCGCCTTCAACCCCGAGGTACTCCATGGTTTTTTTCGCGGAAACATTCAATGCTTGAAGGTTTCTTCCTCGCCAAGCTTTCCCCCTTACCGCTGTATAGTTATCTCCATCAAAGTAACCGCTGAAACCGAGATTGTCTGCGTCAACGAATATCTTTGTGTCGTCGCGTTTCCTCGCGTAGACCTTTGCGCGTCTATCTATGGCGAGTACGACCGCTGGGCCCCGGTAAACAACACTGTGCTCACCGAAGAGAATCATCTTTCCTGGTGCTGAGGCTTCAACTAGCATTACTTTTCGTCTCTTGAAATAATGGCGGAGGCATATCCGACCACTGCGCGGTCGTCGCCGATTATATCGCCACTCGTGTAGTATGATAATATCTCCGCGGATTTAGCTCCTCCGAGCTTGCATGCGACAAGGGTAGCAGATACTGGACCGTACCCACATGTGCTAATTCGCTCCCGTTTGACAGCCTCCTGTAGCTTTACTTCGTCCATCGCCTCGATTGCATCGAGCACATACTTGTCTTTCTGGTTGGAGACTGCTTTTGGCTCCTGGTGGTTGAGGTCCGAGGAAGCGACGATAATCGCGTTACGGTCTTTTGATGCCTCGTGAATAGCTTTACCCAGATCAATACTGGTTTCAAGGTCTTGGTATCCCATGCATACGGGAACCAACTTGAAATCAGAGTAGATGAACTGGAGAAATGGAAGCTGCACCTCGATACTGTGCTCCTCTCTTGTGGGTCTCCAATAAGTTGAGGCGTCGTTCCTCGTAGGAGGGAGGAAAGCGGTTTCGTCTATCTGTGCAATCCTCGATTTTTCTACGATCTTCTCAGCTAGACCAGTGTCCAACTCGATCATTCCAAAAGGTGTTTCCCATGATCCCTCACTCATTATCGAGATGGGGGTCCCACGCCCGATATGGTTTGGGCTAACAACTATCACCGTATCAGGCTTTTTCTGCTCCGCGAGCCTAAGATAGGCGTGAGCAGCTGAGGCACCGGAGTAGACATAACCCGCATGTGGTACAACCACTCCGAGAATTTTAGACTCGCTTTTTCTGGACGGCAATCTTCCTGGTCCTAGTTCGTGGTTGAAAGAATCGATTATTTGGTTTCTTAAAGAAGATGGGTTGGCGTCGTAGAAGGCGCCAGCTACAGCGGGTCGCCTGACGGCCATTTTTAGTTCACCTATAGGGTTGTCTCGAAATCCTCGATGGTGGCTCCGAACTCTCCGCTAACTGGCAGAGTGCCCTTCTCCCTAAGGATCTCCCTTGCGAGGAGCCAGTACACGATGGCTAGACTCCTGCGGCCCTTGTTGTTGACTGGGATCGCCAAGTCAACGTCCTTTAGGCTGTTGTCAGTGCTGCACAGTGCAACGACTGGTACGCCTACTAGGCCTGCTTCTTCGACTATTTGCTGGTCTGCGAGGCTGTCAGTCACGATGACTGCTTCTGGCTCGAAGAACTCGGCATAGTCGGGGTTTGTGAATGTTCCGCTTGTGAATCGTCCCGTGTAGGATTTGCATCCAAGAATGTCGCAGAATTGTTCCACTGGGTTCCTGCCATACCTCTTGCTGCTAGCAACACATACTTTGTGTATATCCAGCCTGCTGAGGAACTTGGCTACAACCTTGACTCGTTCGTTCATCTGCTCCATGTCGAGGACGAACAGTCCGTCAGGGCGTACCTTGTAGATAAATTGCTCCATGTCTTTGGTCTTGATTCTGGTTCCGATGTGGACACCAGCGCTTAGTAATATTTCCTGTGGTAGGAGTAGGTTCTCGTTTACTTCAACTTCCATGACGACTATTTACCTCCTCGTAGATCGGGGACTTCCCTGTCTTTGTGGAACCTTAGCACGTCATCTATGATCTCCGCGTGGCTGAGGAGCATCCTGCGGCAACAGTACCTTGTGACACCTAGGTCATCTAGTACGTCTGAGGCGTTTTCTCCTGCCTCGACCCGCCTGTTGTATTCCTCCCATTTGTCGCCTACGACTTTTCCACATGAGAAGCACCGAACTGGGACTATCATTTTGTTTTATCGCCTATTTTAGCACAAACCTAGGCTTGTGCGTTCTACCACCTCAAGAAAAGGTTCTTTAATAAAAACGCTTCTCCTTTGGCGCAATTATTGATGATTTTGGGGGCTTTTTTCTATCTTTTATAGCATACAAGTGTTGATCCAAAGTGCGGATCGATCCTATTGGTGTCTTTCATGGTTTCTACCACGTTTTCAGGGTTCTCACCGTTGATCAATGCATTAACTAGCTCTAGGAAAGCGCGATCGGTGTGCTCCAATGAGACGGGTCCATCCCAGCTGGTATAGGTTGATGCTCCTTTAATGAGGAAGACGTTAGCTAACTCGTCTGTTGATGCTCCGTCACAGCCAAGAGCTAGCACATCGGTTTCTGGGAGTTCGGGAAGATATTCACTGAAGAACCCGGAGCCGAGGGCGAACAAGTATTCTCTATCTTGGGTGATCCTCGCCCTGTGAATGTTCCCGATTACTTGGTCAAGTTGATGTTTCTCCGCCGAGTATTTTTCTCCTGTGAATATCCAGATATGCCCGTCGTTTGTGCTACTGTGGACGCGTAAAACAATCACATCGGTATCTTCTGGAATCTGTTTGAACTTTGATACTGTTGCCTCGTTGTTTACGTAGCTTGTCACTTGAAATCCTGCATCACTGAGTAGGGACGTAATTTCGTGTGTCTCGCCTTGCCTTGATAAGGGGTCAAACACTACCGCAACTTGGTTATCCTGCGTCTGATAGCAGATGACGGTTAGTATAAGTGAAGCAATCAGAAAAATGGATGCAGTTTTCCTCATCCAATCTATTGGATTCATTCGCCAAGTTATTGATACTGTGTTCAAGAGACCACGAATCGGGTTCCCGATTATAATTTGGATTTCAGTGTTTTGATCGTTCCTGTCACACGGGGAACATCGAGTCTGACCTTTGAATCTCCTATCTCTCTTATGTGTGCGATTGAAGCCTTTAACTCGGATAGCATTGTATGGTTACCCCTGACAATTGCTGCCTGATCCTCATCGCTCCACTCAATAAGCCTCAAGTTCATGCCTGTGGCGCCGGTCACACCATACAGGAAATGGACCTTATCGGTCAAAGCCTCGTAGAACTGAGTCTCGTTGAATCTATGATCTGCTGAGACCTTGACGTACAGGTACCTTCTGCGCACATCCCGGACAGGCATGGCTAGTAGAATAGGGAGTGGGTTGAAAAAACTAGTGCTTTAATTCAAAGACCTTAAACCCGCCCAATCTGATGGAGCCTGAAATGCCGATCCACTACAAGAGAGATACCGCTGATGTAGACTGGGACGAGATGAAATCCACTTTAAAGGATGATCAATTCGATAACGGGCGCACCCCAGACCAGTACAGGCGTTCCTTTGAGAACAGTTTCTCGATATGCATCTCTTACATCGATGGTAGAATCATTGGGACGGCACGAGCACTGTCAGACGGGGTGGGTAACGCGTATATTATTGATGTGTGGACCCTCAGTGAGTATCGTAAGAGGGGAATAGCCAGAAGGATGATGGAGCTTCTTCTTGAAGACCTACCGGGACAGCATATCTACTTACAGACCGACGACGATACATTGGATTTCTACACGAGGATTGGTTTCAAGAAACGTCCAACGGGAATGGATACCGTTGTGGGAGAATACTTGAAAGAAGAATAGTGCCTAGTGGTTAACACGGCTCTTTTTACCGGAAGCATCCATCTGGCTGATGCCGAACTCGTCTCTGACATCTCGAAGCATCTCGGTGTTGAAAACTGGTCCATCCTTGCAGACTCTGTACGGTCCAATGGCGCAGTTACCACAGATTCCCACGGCACACTTGACATACCTTTCAAGGCTTGCCTGGATGGGTAGACCCCTTCTCTCGGTCTCCTGGAAGACCTTGGCCATCATCAGCTCTGGTCCACACGTGTAGACATGGTCGAACTCGTATTCATCCATGAGCAGCGCCGCGTATCCTGAGGCGTACCCGCTGTAACCCATCGAGCCGTCATCAGTGGAGATTACCAGTTTCTCGCCCAATAGGTCAAGAAGCTCGTCCTCGAATAATAGCTGGTCCTTGCTTCTGCCTCCTAGGATGAACGTTGGGTTTACGCCTTTAGCTTGGAATGCTTTGACCAAGGGTAGTAGACTTGCTGTACCTGATCCTCCAGCGACGATCAACGGGTTGTCCCCAAGTACCTCGTAGCTATTACCGAATGGTCCTCTAACTCCGACCCTATCACCGGGCTGCATCGCGTCCAGCGTCTCAGAGGTGATTCCAACCTTCCTTACTGTGATGCTGGATAATCCATCCTCGTCTATCCCTGAGATGGACATGGGAACCTCGTCGTCTCCGGGGACCCAGACCATGATGTACTGACCTGGTTTACCGGTTCTTACTGTCTCGTCCTCGAAGTACAGGGTGGTGATGTCGATGGCTTCCCTTTTCACCTTCTTTATCTCGACGGTGCGTATCTTGTCAGTTTTGTGCAAGCCCCACGACCTCCTTTACTTCCTTGAATCCGTATTTCTCCATGTATTCCATTATCCCGTCGTTGATCTCCTTGTAGACCTCGAACCCGTTTGTCATAACGGCGGTCCCAACTTCCAAGGCAGTTGCACCTGCAAGCATAAACTCGATGGCATCCTCACCTGTGGTTATACCACCACAACCTATGATTGGAATGTCCACGGCTTGCGCGATCTCCCAAACGCATCTTAACGCGATTGGCTTCATGGCTGGGCCACTGAGCCCTCCTGTGACGTTTGCAAGGATCGGCCTCTGCATGTTGACGTCAATCGCCATCGCCTTCACAGTGTTCACAGCGGTGATTGCGTCTGCTCCACCCCATTCGGCTGCCTTAGCGCTGGTTTTGATGTTGGTAACGTTGGGACTGAGTTTCACAAACACTGGTAGCTTGGTCTCGTCCTTCACAGCTGCAGTGACTTTCTCCAACGAAGTGGCGTCGGCGGCGAGCATGCCAAGCTCCTCTGCTACGTTTGGGCAGCTGGCGTTAAGCTCCAGTGCGTCGGCTCCTGCCCGTGATAATATGTAGGCTACGTCAGCGAACTCTTGAACGCTTCCCCCGAAGAAGCTTGCGACGACCGGGACACCCAAATCCTTGAGCTCCTTTATCTCGTCTACGAAGTACTCGGCTCCTGGATTGGGTAACCCCATGGCGTTGAGTCCACCCGATGCCACCCTGATGAAAGTTGGGTTCGGGTGACCCTTACGCGGTTCGGGCCCAAGGCTCTTGGTGACCACTGCACCCGCGCCTGAGTCGTATACTCGCTTCAAAATAGCGGGGCTCATCCCCAGTACGCCTGCTGCGTTCATGAGAGGGCTTCGAAGCTTTAGTCCCGAGATTTCGACGGCTAAGCTTAATTTAGACAACTCTCTCCTACGTACTCAACAATCCCATTGATAAAAGGTTCGGAGGAAACACAATGAAGCTATATTTGATCGAGACCGTGCTTGGAATATTCGCCGTTGATGAAAATGCTGCGGTAAGTGTGAGCCAGGTGTACCCACATGAGCCTAAGACCATTGCAAAAATCCTTGGTAGAATAAGAGAAGGTAACCCTGGGTACATCAACGACATAGTTTCCAAGCTAGATGAATCTGAAGTTATTTCCTCGAACCAGAAACTGGTTGAGAGCCTGAAAAACACCATCAAGATTGAAAGCGGGGACACGACCGAGATTTCTCAGGTTTTCAAGACGGGTTTACCGCAGCTAGCCGTTGAGCTCGGGTTCATCGAGACACCGGAGGAATTCTTTGTCTTCAACCATTTGGTCTCGAAGGAGCTAACCCACTCGGATGTGCACGAGGCCCTGTCTGACAGGGAAGTCCTACTTATTCCAGCCATCCAACTTCTTGGTGATCTAGACACCATCCTCAATAGCCTCTCGGGCAGGATGAGAGAGTGGTACGGCGTACACTTCCCCGAGATGGGGAGAAGGGTAAGGGACCACGAGGACTATGCCAACGTCATCACAAAGCTGGGTGACAAGGAGAACATCACGGCAGACGAGTTGATGAAACTGACACTGAAAAAGAAGGACGCGGTAAGAGTTGAGGCAGCGGCCCAAGACTCAATGGGAGCATCTTTCGACGAGTTCGATATCAAGGCAGTTCAGAGCTACGCCGACCACACCCTTGGACTGTACAAGTTCAGGGAAGAGCTGACGGAATACATCTCAACAGTCACGAGGGAGATAGCACCCAACGTCTCCCACTTGGCTGGACCCATCATCGCCGCGAAACTCATCGACAAGGCTGGAAGCATGAAGAGGCTCGCAATGATCCCAGCAAGTACAATACAGGTGCTTGGAGCAGAGAAGGCATTGTTCAGGGCAAAGAAAACCAATGCCAGACCACCAAAACATGGACTGCTTTTCCAGCACCCGTACGTCAACTCGGCTCCGAGGGATAAAAGGGGGAGCCGTGCGAGGGGCTTGGCTGCGAAGATCGCGATAGCGGCTAGGGCTGACCTGTTCAGCGGTGATTTCATCGCCGAGGACTTGGCGGCCCAGCTCCACGATTTCTAGGACGGCTTTGATAGCACAATCTGTATGGTTGAGACGTTTCTCAGGTCGTCCCCGTCGCCCATCTGCTCGGTACCTATCAGGATGTCATCGATGTTGATGTCCGTGACGAAACTTCGTTTGCATACCTCAACCACATCGACGGCGCTGCTGATGGCGCGTCCTCGTGCCATGACGTTTACGGTGGGGTCCCTCTGGAACGCGGTCACCAATGCGGTGACATAGTTCAGGACGGGTTTGGAGCCTATGTAGATGTTCTCAGGCATTTTGTTCCTGTTGGAGTCATCAACCCACGTACTTAATCTATATTGTTACTTAATTATACCAGTTCGGTCAGTGGTTTTCGGTACACTTCGGAGGGTCTTGAATTCATCAAGTTTACATTAAACATGAAAAAAAGAATTGAGAAACATCAATATGGCATATTATTCACAATGAGCAATGAATCGTATAGATTTAATTAAATACACATCAATTTTAGCAACAGATTTTAACATTTTATTTAATGGAATGAAACTCTATACTGGAAACACAGAACGCAAAGGAGGAACACCCCTATATAGCGCCGATACCTCTTAGCGTTCGGGTGCAAGCATGACAACATTCTCAGAGGCTATACAGGAAAAGTTCAACAAGAAAGACTGCCCGTTCCTGCAGGACTGCCATGTACCCATCACGAAAGACTTCTTCACCAGGGTATGTAAGACACCGGGTTACCTGAACTGCCACCACTTCGCGAAGAGGATGGACGAGTTGCAGACGCCTATCACTTGGCTGCAGAAGCTTGCAGTGGACCAGTCCAAGATGATGTCAACTGACATCGAGACGACACAAGCTTAAATCGCAGACAACTTCTTGTACTATGATTGCCGTTGCCAGAGATCAGCCCGTTATTTGACTCAGTTTACATGTACAAGAACGGCGGACAGCCAATACTTGTCACAAGGAACCTGACTCCCGGTATCACATATTACGGCGAGCCGGTTTTCGAGGTTGAAGAGGTCGAGTATCGTAGCTGGAACCCAACACGAAGTAAGCTCGGCGCGGTAATTCTGAAAGGTTTGAAGGAACTAGCGATCAAACCAGGTTCACTTGTTCTATACCTTGGTGTCGCCTCCGGGACAACCGTAAGCCACGTCTCAGACATAGTAGGTGAGAATGGACATGTCTGGGGACTGGACTTTGCGCCGAGAGCGGTCCGCGATCTCCTAGACAACGTCACGAGACACAGGAAGAATATCTCACCGATTCTGGGTGACGCTAGGCAGCCACAGGAATACGAGACACTTGTGCAGCCCGTTGATGTCGTGTTCGCGGATGTAGCCCAGCCAGACCAAGCCGCGATTATTGTCAAGAACGCGAAAAAGTTCCTGAAGACTGGCGGGGTCATCATGCTTTCGGTTAAGGCGAGGAGCATCGATGTGAAAGAGGATCCTAAGAAGATCTACGAGTCCCAAGGCAAAGTACTAGAGGAAGCTGGCTTGGAGATAATAGAGGTCATAGAGCTTGATCCCTTCGAGAAAGATCACGCGATGATCATCGCATCAAACTGAGTTTTTCAAGTATTTCTGTGTGGTAGCCCAACTTTCACGGATAAAGTCTGGGCATTTCTTGTTCACGCTAAAATATTCTCGAATGAACTTCTGGGTCTTGGGGTCGCTGGGGTAACCGGAGTTGAAATCCCCGTGTAGCTCCCCTAGTTCAGCTATCCGTTTGTCCCTTGTTACCTTGGCGAGGATTGATGCTGCCCCCGTTGCTGGGTATTTGGCGTCGGCACGTGGCTCGCAGCGTATATCGACCTTGAATGGTAGCACACTCTGGATCTGTCTAGCGCATCTCCCGCTGTCCACGTCGCAGGGATCAACGTGGGCCTCTGATGGTTCGAGTTTCCTGATCACGGACGCCATTGCCATTGTCTCAAGATAGTTGAGCCGTCGGAGAGGTACACTCCTGAACACAACCTTGTCGATAATGGCGGGTGTGAGCTCGAAGAAAGTGTGATCAATAGCCAGCTCCTTTATCTCATCGAAGAGCTTGCGACGTTTCTTCCCGCTCAGCTTCTTGGAGTCCTTGACTCCTATCTCGGGCAGTGTTTCAACGGTTTCCTCGTCGAAGAGTACTCCGGCTATGACAAGTGGCCCAATCACACATCCGCGTCCAGCCTCGTCAACACCCGCGATGGTCATCACATCTGTAATCAGGTTCCTCGTTAAAAACGGTGTCCAAGCTCGTGATAGATAGGAAGGTACTTTTTCGCGTTCACACTTGAGTCGAACCCTTCTAGGATGGTTTCTCTTGCCTTATCGCCCATCCTTGTGTTGATTGCAGCCTCCATTTTAGATGCAAGGTCTCTACCATTTCTTGGTTGGAAGAGATATCCGTTCTCTCCATCTGTGATCAACTCGTCACAGCCACAAGCATTCACGGCAACGGGCGTCACTCCGCAGGACATGGCCTCCTGAAGTGAAATGGAGAGTCCTTCCCGAGTGGAGCAGAGCACAAACAAATCAAGAGACTGGTGGAAAGCCACTGGATTCTTGACTATCCCGGTGAACTCCACTGATTCCAAACCAAGTTTTGATGCGAGGGTTTCAAGGTAACCTCGGCTAGGTCCATCACCCCCGATCCTGAGCATGATATCATACCTTTTCTGGAGAAAATGCATAGCCCGGAGCAGGTCTTCTATGTTTTTCTGGGGTACAAGTCGCCCAAGTGTCCCAATGGTCAGTTCTTTCCGGGCTTTGCCCGGTTTGAACCTGTTTGTGTCTACACCCAGGTGGATTGTCTGTGTTTTCTTTTTGCTTGCCCCTAACTTACGCGCTAGGCGTTCAAGGTACTTGGAGACTGTCACTATTCTAGTCGCCTTTCTGAGTGCCATTCGTGTAAAGGGCAGGTAGCTAAGGTTTTCTAGTGGAAGTGTTAGGTCACTGCCGTGACAGGTAATGATTGATGGGCGACAGCTGATCGACGCGACAAGGCCTAGTGGGATAGCTAGATGGGCGTGGGTCAAGGAGGAGAAAGTTCTTGTGAGAGCTCTACACGCACCTCCCAGATAGAATGGTAGCTCTACAAGCCTAGATATTGGTGCACCCTTCATCGTCTCCTCTGGTAGAGTCTCCATTCCCTGTCTGGGCAGGTAGGGAAATCGCTCCACATGGTATCCTGCATCAATCTCACCAATTGTCCTAGACCGAGGAGCTAGGACCGATAATTCAACATCACTGGACAAGTTGTCGCATAGCTCCTTCACGAAGACGCCATGGTAGTCACCCTTGAAACGTGGGAAGCAGGGAGAGAGAACTGTTACCTTCAACGCCACCGTTAAGTAACTGTCAGTATATAATAACAGTATGGGGTTTTCCGTCTGCTTCATCTCCCTGGAGTATTTTGGGTGGGGCAGACATGGAGGCATAGGAAAAGCGACACGAGACATCGCTGAGGGGTTGGCTAAGAGAGGCACTACTGTGCACGCTGTAATACCTAGAGGAAAAGGGCAATCTCCTGTTGAGACGGTTGATGGCGTCAGGATTCATTCGTTCCCATTGAGCCGATACCACTCGGTTGGCGCGATTCTAAAGGACATCAACGCGAATGTGTTTCACAGTCAAGACCCAACACTTGGAACAGCGATAGCCCTGAGAACGAGACCCGACGCGAAACATATGATGACCTGTCAGAACCCAAAGACAAGGGAAGACTGGAGTAAGGTCAACGAGTTCTACCCGCTTAGGCGAAGACTCTACAACAGGGTACTCGACCCTCTCGTCCTCCGGGAAGTACGACGACTTGATGGAGTGTATTGTCAGTGCAACCATATTCGTGAAAAAGCCAGAAGTCTTTACAAACTGGATTACCTCCCCGAGGTTTTACCGAATCCAGTACGGGTTAGAGATGCCCCTACAAAGAGTGTGTATCCTCAGGTCTGCTTCCTTGGCAGATTGGACAAGGAAAAGAATCCGGAGAGGTTCTTTGAGCTATCGAAGGAGCATCCTGATATAAGGTTCATTGCGGCTGGTAGGGCACATGACGAGAAACGTGACAGAGCACTGAGGCGCCATGAATCAGTAAACCTAGAGCTAGTTGGTCACATTGAAGGAAGTGCAAAGAGCAACCTACTTGACTCCTCTTGGATACTGGTAAACACTAGTGTGAGTGAGTGCCTCCCCGTCGCATTCCTAGAGGCAGCAGCGGCTGGTTGTGCAATCCTATCTCCTCATGACCCGGATGGATTCGCATCCAGTTTCGGGTATAGAGTCAATGATGACTATGATACTGGGTTTGAATGGCTATTTAATTGTGAAATGTGGCGAATCAAAGGGAAAGCTGGACGAGAATACATCAAGAAGACCCATGAATATAATCGCGTTATCGATAAACATGTAGAGGAATACGAAAGGCTACTGGGCTAGAAGTATTCTCTGAGGTCTACGCCTTTCTCGGGGGTACCCTCACTGGTTTCTAGCACACCCTCGACGTTTAGCAGAACACGTTTGGTAGGCAAGCCTCCTCCAAAACCACCGATCCCTCCGTTTCCATGAACCACTCGATGGCATGGAATTACTATCGCTATAGGATTGTCCCCTACAGCGTTCCCAACTGCCCTTGATGCCTTTGGCCTGCCTATCTTCTCAGCCAACCCACCATAACTGATCAATGTCCCATAAGGCACCTTGAACAAAGTCTTCCAGACACTTGTCTGGAAAGGTGTGCCTCTCAGATCGAACTTTCCTTTGTACTTTTTATTGGTGCCCATGAAGTATTTACCAAGCCATGCATCCAAGTTGTCAAGCTTGCTTGGACGATGCTCCGGTTCAACGTTTGTGTGTCGCGCTATTTCTAAGAGAAACTGCTCCTCGGGGCAGGGAAAGTTGAGCCTAAGTAATCCCTTGTTTGATTGTGCTGCCCATACTGTTCCGACCGTGGTTTCTATATCTGCGTAATGTATCTTCTCCATACGGGCACCTTTGATTGGGGTTGAGTGATTGGTTCGTGGACTTAAAATTCTGTTGGCTTCCTCGTCTCCCAGAAGAATCGCGTTGATGAAGCAGCTGGGGGTTGAGTTTACCCATGTTTCACCAAAGGTAGAGGAGGACACAACCATTGATGATCCTGTTAGAAGGGTTGAGGAAAACTCGCTTAGGAAAGCAAGTAGTGTACATCAACCTGGTTCTCTCGTTGTTGGTTCGGACACGGTTGTTGCACTAGAGACAGAGATTCTTGGGAAGCCAGTAGACGAGGAGGTCGCAAGAGTGATGCTGTCAAGGCTATCAGGGAATTCGCACAAAGTATACACAGGTATCTCAATCATTGACTCAGATACGGGGAGGGCAAATACAGATCACGCATGCACCGAGGTTTGGTTCAGGGAGTTAAGCTCGGGTGAGATTGATGAGTATGTCAAGTCCGGTGAACCACTCGACAAGGCTGGGGGTTACGGCATACAGGGACTCGGAGTGAGACTCGTTGACAGGTACGAGGGCTCATACACGAATATTGTAGGTCTTCCGTTGGAGCTCCTCGGGGAGATGCTCAGGAAGTTTGACATCGATACATGACTGTATTGTTTCATCTATATCGTTAATGTCTCTAAATATTGAGATTGTCTCCATTTATTTTGGCTGGAATCAAAATATATAGCCTATATTGTCTATAGGACTCAATATATTCTATGTCGCTTAGTTTTTTATGGATTCCCTTAGCGTTCTAAGCAGACAACCCGTGTTTTACGGGTAAAAAACCACAAGGCAAGGACACAATATGTCACAAAAAGACAGGGCATGGTACACAGGGATTCCACTACTATCAAACAACAGGGTCAGGCTTGCCCTGACCGTTGCGCTTAGCATATTCTTCTTCATCTCAAGCCTTGAAGGCGTGAAACATGGGTTCAAGCTCATCTTCTCTGAGTGGCAGGCAAGTATCCTGGCGATGATCACTGGAAACTCAGCAGCCATTACCGGTCTAGCATTAGGCATGCTATCAACAGCACTGGTTCAGAGCAGCAGCGCGGTAGTTGCAGCCACAATGGTAAGCATGTCTGGGATGGTGGCAAGTGGATTGCCAATGGATGCAGCCATCCAGTTCGGCGTACCTATGGTTCTGGGAGCGAATATCGGTACAACGGTCACGAACACCATTGTAGCCTTCGGAATTGAGAGGGGTATGACAATGAAGGAGTTCAAGGACACGATCCCCGGAGTAATAGTTGACGATGTCTATGAGGGCTTAACGATAGCCCTTTTCTTCTTGCTTGAGTTGACGACTGGACTCATAAGCAAGATTGTTCTGCGACTGGGCGAGTTCTACACGAACGTGCTCCAGATGGAGACATTCTTCTCCGCGTTCGAGGACACAATCATTGATATCATCATCGAGGACCCAATCATCAAACCGATGAAGGCAATGGCAGTTGATTATCTTGGCACCCTGGGGGGAGGGATTTTCATGTTCGTCTTTTGGTTCGTGGTGATAATCGTGTCCATGGGGGGAATAACCAAAGGACTAGAGAAGCTCATCGAGACAGGGTGGGAGGACAGGGTCAAAGCTGCCTTTGAGAGCCCAGCCAAGAGCTTCCTTACTGGTTTCACAATCACGTTCATTGTGGGCAGCAGCAGCATCGGCAGCAGCTTGGTAATACCATTCCTAGCGACAAGGGTAGTCACATTGCAGACAGCCTACCCTTATCTTGTTGGATGCAACCTAGCCACAGCGGTTGACATGTCACAGATCTACGGCTACATTGCGGGGGGCACAGTTGGGATGGTCCTAGGCTCCGCACACGTAATGCTGAACCTTATGGCGCTTTTCCTGTGGTTCATATCGCCGCTAAGGTTCGTGCCGGTTGCAGTTGCCGAGTGGCTTGGAAGGAAGTTGACGGAGAACGAGAACGCAGTTTACGCCCTATTTGCATGGGTTATAGCCGTGTTCTTCGTGATCCCAATTATCATAATCTACGTTTTCTAAGGTGAATTGAATGAGTGACAGACTACTAAGATGGTTCGGGGACAGGCGGAACACGACGGTTCTCGATATGACGCACACGCACCTAGGGTTGACGGCTAACGCGGTCAAGGAACTCTACGAGATGGTTAAAGCGGTTGGAGAAGGTTCCACCGACAAGAAAGGATTCTATGAATCAATCAGCCAGCACGAGATGAGGGCGGATCAGATCAGACGCGCGATGGTTACGGAGTTGAGTAACCGTGACCTGTATGCCAGCGAGAGAGATGACCTAATGGAACTCGTAAGGGCAGTTGACTGGATCGCGGACTGGGCAAGGGAGGCAAGCAGACTGATGGTCATACTTCCATTCGAGAAACTTCCGTCAGAGTTTAGGAAGGCGATTGAGGACATGTGCCGGGAGAACTATAGCTGCGTCAAGGTGCTCGATGACTGCATCAAGGCGCTATCAGTTGACCCAAGGAAAGCCCTTGAGCTGGCGGACCAGGTTGAGCTTTTTGAAGAAGACATAGATGACCTGTACGCAAAAGCAAGGGAGATGTACGTCGAGATTGATATCCCTGAGCTGTCTAGAGGAGCCATGATTCTCCTCAACGAGTTCATGGACGCCGTTGAGACAGTGGCTGACTGGTGTGAGAACTCTGCGGATATCGCCAGGGCGATAGCTATTAGAGTGATATAAATCTATTTATCACCTATATAGAGATATATAATCTCTATAACTTACCTTTTTATCAATAGTCTATGGCATTAATGTATCTTGGCTCAGAAATACAAAAATGCGCTAGGCTCTATAACAGCAATATATTTCTTCATATCAGCTATTGTCTTGATCAAGTCAAGCGCCAAGATAATGGGAAAATCTCTAGCAAGCACCATCATTCTACTAATACGGGATACTACTAGCGCAGTATTCGCCGGATGGATCAGCACCACATTACTCCACAGCAGCGGCGCTTTCGATTCGATAGTATGTGCGTTTGTCTCATCGGGCGTTATGCCCCTTGGGCTATCAGTGGCAACAATAATAGGAGCGGAAATAGGAACGACTGTAACCCCATTCCTCATATCAGTCATGGAGCGACTCAAAGGAGAAGGAGAATCCGAGGCAGCGTTCAACGTAACCATGAGTCACGTACTCTACAACCTGTTCACTTTGGCAATATTCTACCCACTGGAGCTCTTTTTCGGGGTCTTCTCAAGGATTGCAGAATATGGCACCCAGATATTCGTCCATGCAGAGTGGCTCAACGCTGTACCAGACCTGCTAAAGGTGATTACCCCTTGGGTTCAGCCCCTTCTAAACATCATCCCGCCATGGGCTGGACTGGTAGGGGGAGGAGCATTGCTATTAGTCGCACTTGGTGCGGTCGAGAAATACATGACTGCCATATTCAGTATGCCCAGAAGCTGGAACCTCATCAGAAACACGTTTACGAGACCATTAAGGGCGTTCCTCGCTGGGTTCCTGTTCACAGTGCTAGTCCCCAGTACGACAGTGATGGTATCACTCCTTGTCCCACTCGCATCAAGCGGCGTGATAAAGGCAGAATATTACATTCTCCCATACATCCTCGGTGCCAACATTGGCACTGTCTTCGATGTCATGATAGCCGCGATGGCGACAGGCGACCCAATCAGTATGGGCGTCTGGCTAGTGCATCTAACCATAAACGTTGTGGGAGCCGTGCTATTCCTACCAATTCTTAAGCCATTTGCTAACTTGACGAGGAAAGTTGCAGAGTATGTTTCAAGAGACCCTAAAACAACTCTAATAATAACAGCATTATTCCACATAATTCCTGCCACAATAATCCTGTACTATTACTTGATTGCCTAAACGGAATAGAGAATATATATAACACAACGTCATTCAGAATAGTTGGTTAGATATGTCTAGGAGATTGTTTGGATGGTTTGCACCTAAAAGAGGTGAACAAGTACTACAGATGGTAGAAGACCATTTGGATTTAACAGAGAAAGCAGTACTTGCGCTTCACAGGATGGTTGAAGTAGCCGCCGAGTGCGACCCAGAAGCATGTAAGAAGGCGTTCCTAGACATCAGCGAGATGGAGATGTCCGCAGACAACCTAAGAAGAGAGATGGTGAGGGAGTTAACAGAAGGCGACATGTTCCCGGAGGAGCGAGACGACCTCATGGAGCTTGTCAGAGCGGCTGACTGGATCGCTGACTGGAGCAAGGAAGCGGGAAGAATCCTCAGCACTATCCCATTCGAGAAGACAACACCAGAGATCAAGACAGCCACGCTAAACATGGTCAAGACCAACGTTGACTGCGTCAAGGTGCTCAAGCAGAGTATCGACCAGCTACCAAAGGACCCCTCCAAGGCGTTGAGCCTAGCGGATGAGGTAGAGATGCTGGAAGAGACCATTGACGACCTGTACGGTGAGGTCAGGAAGCTCTTCGCGACCCAGGAGCTACCTGAGTTCAGTACCGGTGCGTTGATCCTGCTCAACGAGTTCTTCGACGCCATCGAGACCATTGCTGACTGGTGCGAGAACACGGCAGACATAGTCAGAGCTATCGCTGTCAGGCGTCATTAAAATAAAATAGAAAAAAGTCGAGATTACTCGACTGTGATTGCCTGGTTTGGACACGCGTTTACGCATGCCATACACATGATACAGTCGTCAGCCCTCTCTGGGACGGCCTTGTTGTCAACCATATCAAACACGTTCATTGGGCAGATATCGACGCAGACACCGTCTCCGTCACATGCATCAGTTACTGTAATTGTAGGCATATTATCACCTATCAGACAAGAGCATGCCTTGTCGATTTTAAAGGTTTTCAGAGAAAGGATGAGAATCATGTAACGGTTTAAAAACCGAGGCTACTTTGATCATACCAGTTTTATCGTGATTGATATGAGATGCAGCGGATTAATTGATGATACAGTCACTGTGCGCATAGGAGGAGAAGCGGGTCAAGGAATCTCCCGGAGCGGAATGCTCCTAGGGAAATCCATGATGCGCGGAGGCTTCTACGCCTACGGGGCGATCGACTATCCTAGCCTCATCAGGGGTGGGCACAACTTTTACACGGTCCGGGCGTCAAACAGGAAGATCCATTCCCTTTCATCCAGTCTTGATCTACTTATCGCCCTGAACAAGGACTCTGTGCTCAAACACATTGATACAGTGAACCCGGGTGGTGGAGTCATCTACGACGAGAAAGATGGTTTAACCGACGAGGACTTGTCAAGAGATGATCTAACATATTACCCAGTACCGATGGCAGAAATAGTCGAAGAGCTGGGTGGACCCAAAATTATGAGGAACACAGTCGCTCTGGGCTCCGCCTCGGCACTGGTGGGGCTAGACGCTGAGTTATTGAAGGGAATAATAGGCGAGACCTTCGAAGGCAGAGAAAAGATCATCCAGATGAACGTTGACGCTATTCAACGTGGATGGGAGACGGTAATAGAGTTCGATTATGGGTTCCAGTGCAGACTTGAAGACGGAGAACGCCCAGAGAGAATGTGGCTCACCGGAAACGAGGCGGTGGCACTAGGAGCCCACGCTGCTGGATGTAACTTCTATTCTGCGTACCCGATGACGCCAGCTAGCGCGGTTTTACACTATTTCGCAGGACATGACGAGGAGACCGATTCTGTAGTGGTTCAGGCTGAGAGCGAGATATCAGCAATGTGCATGACCGTTGGTGCATCATACGCAGGAGTACGGGCGATGACATCAACCTCCGGTGGCGGCTTCTGCCTAATGACCGAGGCACTGAGCATGGCAGCTATCCAGGAGAACCCAGTCGTGGTTATGCTAGGACAGAGACCAGGACCAAGCACTGGACTGGCAACGTATTCAGCCCAGAGTGATCTTATGTTCGCCGTCTACGGGGCACATGGCGAGTTCCAGAGAATCGTGCTTGCACCAGGGGATGTGGAGGAGTGCTTCTACATGACAGCTGAGGCGTTTAACCTAGCTGAGCGGTTCCAGATTCCCGTAATCGTGCTCACTGACAAGGAGGTAATCGAGAGCCATGAGACCGTGGAGAAGTTCAACGCCTTCAGCGTGGATATTGTACGAGGTTACATGCACCGTGAGTGGAACGGCGAGGAGTATCTGCGGTACCATATATCCGAGGATGGGTTAAGTCCAAGGGTTGTACCGGGAACCGCTAACGCACTCATACTATCGAACAGCAACGAGCACACAGAACGGGGATTCAGCACCAGCAAGTCCGAGCCAACCAGACTGATGGTGGACAAACGGTTCAGGAAAGTAGAACACATCAAACGAGCCACGGAAAAGCTTTCACCATACAAGGTCTACGGTGACGAGGACCCGGATATCACAATGGTAGGTTGGGGGTCAACCAAGGGTCCAGCCCTTGAAGCGATCAAGAAACTGAACGAGAAGGGAACGAAAGCACGATACCTCCAATTGAGGGTGATGGAACCGTTCCCGGCAAACGTAGGTGATCTACTTGAAGGAAAAACAGTCCTCTTGGAGAACAACAGGACAGCAATGCTGGGACAACTAATCAAACTGAACACCGAATACAGCTTCGATAACATCGGGCTAAGATACGATGGGAGACCACTTACACCACATGAGATGGTGGAAAAGGCAATGGAGGTGCTCGCATGAGCAAGAGATTCGACACAAACGCCACAAATACGTGGTGTCCCGGATGCGGAAACTTTGCGATACTGAACGCGGTAAAGCAAACTCTCACTGATATGGGCTTTGATCCTTGGGACATCGTCGCTGTCACTGGCATTGGCTGCCACGGCAAGTTCACTGATTACATCGGGGTGAACGGCATCCACACAATCCACGGAAGGGTGCTTCCGGTCGCCACAGCAATCAAGCTGGCAAACCACAAACTAACCGTATTAGGCTTTGCGGGTGATGGCGACGGCTTGAACATCGGGATGGGGCACTACCCCCACGCTGCGAGAAGAAACGTCAACATGACCTACATCATCCACGACAACCTCATCTACGGACTAACCACGGGTCAGACAAGCCCCACAAGCAAGAAGGGCTACGTCTCCAAGACAAGCCCAAGGGGAAGCTGGGAGAAAGCCATCAACCCATTGACCCAGGCGCTCACATCCGGAGCCACGTTTGTCTCAAGAGTGTACGCTGGTGAGCTCGACCACTTTAAGAACGTACTCAA
Organism: uncultured Candidatus Bathyarchaeia archaeon; assembly: GCA_964589605.1. GTDB lineage: Archaea > Thermoproteota > Bathyarchaeia > TCS64 > TCS64 > RBG-16-57-9. The sequence goes on from CAZPRN010000010.1 coordinate 67,268, forward strand.
ACAAGCGATTGAGCACAACGGATTTGCACTGGTTGACGTGCTCCAGCCGTGTGTGAGCTGGAACAAGGTGAACACATACCAGTTCTACAGGGAAAGGGTCAAGAAGCTCGATGAGATGGGTCACAACCAGAGTGACTGGGATATGGCATATCTGAGGGCTGAGCAGTGGGGCGACGAGATACCGATAGGAGTATTCTACAAGTCGGATGAGCCACCATATGAGGAGAACTTCCCGGCACTCAAGAAAGGCGCACTTGTTGACCAGCCATTGAAACGTGATATGGATGAGCTCTTCAAGGAGTTCATGTAACCCTAAACCCTAGCTTTTACCACGTTCCGGTGGAACAGGACCATGGGGTCCATTTTCTTCATGTTCATCAAACTATCCATGCAAGGAGTAACGTGGCTCGCACTTTTAATGTGCTTCACAATGATGTTGTCTATCCTGGTGCCGTCCGGCATCGCCTTCAACGATTTCTCGACAACCGAATCATAGTTCCCGAACATCAGCATAACCGGTTTACCCCAAGCCTTCAGCTTGGCGAGATACTCTGTTAGAATGCCTACCGCGTCCTGAATAATCTCAGGGTCAAGATAATAATCAAAGAGGTCCCCCCGGTACTCGGGGTCAACGGTCATCACGTTGTTCAGGTACCTCATTGTCTCCTTATCGAAAACATAGTGAAGCATGTTCCTGAGATCAACCTTGTAATCGAAGCTGTAAAGATACTTGATCAGGTAGTTGATGAAGCCTTTCTGGCGGTTCTTTATCACGTGATCAGTTGGCCCACCATAGGTAACCAAATGGGAGATATGGTCATTGAGCAGAGCAGCATCTGATACAACGTAGCTACCCATACTATGCCCAAACCCCATCACGTCATCAACGCCATAATCAGCGCAGAGATAGCGTATGGAAAGATCAACCACCTCAGCAAAACGACTGAACCGCTTCGGAAAACGATACTCAGTCTCACCCAGATAATCAGGCACAATCACGTACGCGTTTAGCTTGTCGCAAAGGTACCCTGCTAGGCTCATGCTGTCCCTTGACAGCGATTTTCTGTGGATAATCATCCCGTGCACGAGACACACCGCCCGCCTAGACTCAGTATCCTCTGGGACCCAGAGATCAGCCTTTACGCTGTACTTTTTATTAGAAATCAATACCTCTTCGGCGGGCACATCACCCAGTAGATATTTTGAATATTAACAAATGTGGAGCAGAGATATTGATTTTAGACCAGACACGGGTTTTTTAAACCCTGATTGTTCATTCAGGGATGAAAACCCATGCTGTTCCTATCAGATAAAGACATAGAGAACAACCTCACAATGGAGGAGACCATCGAGACCCTTGAGATGGCGTTCAAGGAGTACGCCAAGGGAAACGTGGTGATGCCAGCCCGAAGCACCATCATGGTGGAGAAGCACAACGGGAGCATCAGCTTCATGCCCAGCTACCTCACCGAGCTGGAGGCACAGGCGACCAAGATTATCAGCATATATCCAGACAATAAAGAGAAAGGGCTTCCAACGACAGTTGCCTGGATAGTGGTCAACGACCCCGAGACAGGTATGGTCAAGGCGTTCATGGATGCGACCTACCTCACAGCGATGAGGACGGGCGCGATTACCGGCGTCGCAGCGAAGTACCTCGCCCCCAAGGATGCGAAGGTTGTAGCAATTTTCGGGGCTGGAATTCAGGGAAGGACACAGGTGATGGCTGCGTGTGCTGTTCGTAACATCGAAAAGGTCTATGTTTACGATCTTTACCCGGAGGCTAGGGAAAGGTTCGCCAAGGAAATGTCCGAGAAGCTGAGTATCGAGGTAACCGCAGCAGAATCAGGGGAGGAGGCTTGCAAGGAAGCGGACATCGTACTTACGGCTACAACAAGCCCGAAACCTGTTCTCAAACGTGAATGGCTAAAGGAGAAAGTGCACGTAAGCGCGATAGGGGCGTTCTACCCTGACTGGAGGGAGCTTGACACAGCCACCGTCGCCGAATCCAAGCTTGTGATTGATGACATGGAGGGTATCGAGCTTGAGGCGGGAGATGTTCTGATTCCAATCGAGGAAGGTGTGATAACTTGGGACCACGTCCACGCTGAGCTCAAGGAGCTTGTAACCGGAGAAAAAGAGGGCAGGACACCCGAGGACACGGTGACCGTATTCAAATCGGTGGGCATTGCTATTCAGGACAGTAGCGTTGCAAGCCTTGTCTTAAAGAAACTGGGCGCATAGCCCAATACATCCGTAAAGATAGTAATGCATAAAAGGGAGCCAGAACCCATACAGCGGGACCACAATGACCCGCAAGGAACTGGACTGTCCCATTTGCCCCATGTCGGACCTATTCACGAAGAAATGGCTTCACTTTATCGTCATGTACCTCAAGGAAAAAGGGCCACTCAGGTACAGCGCACTCAAAAAACTACTAGGAGGCGTAAGCCCAAAGACCCTGACCGAGAGGTTAAGGGAGCTGGAAGGATATGGAATACTCACTAGAACTGTTTACCCTGAAGTGCCACCAAGAGTCGAGTATGAACTCACAGAGAAAGGTGTGGATCTTAGCATAGCTATCAAGTATATGTGTGACTGGGTCTCGAAATGGTACAGTGATGAGTTGAAAGTCGTTCATCCTGTAACTCATTGAGCAACATTTCATGCACATCGCGACTAAGGGGGGTATAGTATTAACAATACCCCCATGGAATCAATTAGCCTTGCACAACGGTTTCTACAAGAGACCGATGACGAGGATGAGGAATTTTCAGATTGTTGGATAGTGGCTTACGATTTCCTGAATAAGAAACCTAATCCATAATTCTGGAAGAACCTAAACAAGTTGATGAGTCTATCATCACTCGCCAGACTCCAGTACAGTGTTTTGATTACTTCTAGGAAAAAGGAAGCAGTTGCTGCATTTAGACTGGCTAGTCATTATGGTGCAAATGTAGAACTTTTCGAGGCAAGGAAAATCATACAGGGGTATAGTATTAGCGATACTATAGTCAATACTTTACCCCCCCCCCCCCAAACCCATGAAAGGCTAAACAAGTATCATTCAAGAAGTTACAAGTAAACAGAGAAGAGGGGTATTGTCAATACTATACTATCGTTAATACAATACCCCCTATAGTATTGACTACGCCCCTCCTCAAACGACCCGCATTGTTTTATCTGAGGCGGAGGATTCTTCACGAGTTAACGTTTCGAGGTGTATGGAAACGGCGATAAAATTCAAGGTGACCATAGACGAGGACCAGTGCAAGGGCTGCCTCCTCTGTGTTCACGTGTGTAACTCCCGAGGTGGGAAGGTTTTGAAAGAGTCAGACAAGAAGACCGCGCTAGGTGGCACGAAGCCCATAGTTGAGGGTGACTGCATCGGTTGTAGATGGTGTGAGAGGTACTGCCCGGATTTCGCGATAAACGTGGAGGAGATCATAGATGCTTAAACCGGGAAAATACTTGGTTCTGGGTAACGTTGCCTGTGCAGAGGGCGCGTTGAGGGCTGGCCTGGGTTACTTCGCTGGATACCCTATCACTCCGGCGAGTGAGATCAGTCACCATGTAGCCATGGAGCTACCAAAGGAGGGTGGAGTGTTCATGCAGATGGAGGACGAGATAGCTAGCATTGCTGCTATCATCGGTGCATCGTGGGCTGGAGCGAAATCCATGACCGCTACAAGCGGTCCAGGGTATGACTTGATGCAGGAGAATATCGGTTATGCTCACATGACGGAGACACCGTTAGTGCTTGTAAACGTGCAGAGGAGCGGTCCGAGTACCGGCCAGTCTACTGATCCATCCCAGCAGGATATCTACGCAGCAAAGTATGGCGCCCACGGCGACTATGAGGTTATAGCGATTAGCCCATGGAGCGTTCAAGAGATGTTTGATTTGACTGTGAGGGCGTTCAACCTTGCAGAGACTTACCGGACGCCAGTGATGCTCCTGAGCGATGGTTTGATCGGGCATATAGAAGAGAAGCTGGTCATCCCGGAGAAAGTCCAGATCGTGAACAGAAAGAAGCCGACAAGCAAGGATAGTACCCCATGGGGTACAGATGACCCCAGCGGTGTGCCTGAGATTCCGGCTTTCGGCGAGGGGCATAGACTTCTAGTGACGGGCTCGACGCATCAACCGGATGGTGTGCGTAACTTTGCACCGGAGTACCACCAGAAGATCGTGTACAGGATCAGGGACAAGATTCTCAACGCGGAGCCCGAGATACGGGACATCCACACGGTAGAGATGGATGACGCAAAGGTGGCTATATTGAGCTTTGGCGCCTCAGCTCGTCCAAGCGTTGAGGCAGTTGAGAAAGCAAGGGAGGAGGGCATCAAGGCTGGGCTGTTCAGGCTCAAGACAATATGGCCATTCCCAGAAATGCCGGTGAAAGAGCTAGCTGAGCAGGTTGACGCAATTATTGTAGTGGAGATGAACACAGGTAAGCTCGTGAAGGAGGTCCAGAGAGTCGTTGAGGGCAAAACAAAGGTGGTCAGTCTCACCAAGGTCGGTGGAGTGCTGCCGTTCTCGCGTGAGGTGCTTGACGCGATAAGGAGGGAAGCCCAGTGAAGAACCTGTTCTACTACAGGGACAAGTACGTGAGGAGCCAGCCCAGCGCGTTCTGCCCAGGCTGCGGTGGAGGAATCATCCTTAACTGCTTCCTTAGAGCGATTGATGACCTGGGACTTGATCAGGACAAGATTCTGGCGGTATCCGGTATCGGCTGCACAGCTTGGATTCCAAGCCCCAACTTCAACGGGGATACCTTACACACAACGCACGGTAGAGCAATAGCTTTCGCTACTGGTGCGAAGGCGTACAATCCTGACCTAACGACGGTTGTCTTTACGGGTGACGGGGATGGGGCAGGTATCGGTGGAAACCACCTGATCCACGCAGCACGGAGGAACATCAACCTCAAGGTGATTCTCGTCAACAATATGAGCTACGCGATGACCGGGGGACAGATCGCGCCGACAACATTGCACGGCGAGACCACAGTAACGAGCCCGTACGGTAACCCAGAGTTCCCTTTCGATATCACCCAGCTAGTAAAAGCGGCGGGCGCGAGCTACGTCGCAAAGTGGAGCACATACCACGTTATTGAGCTGACGAACGCGATCAAGGAGGCGATCCAGCACAAGGGCTTTGGGTTCATCGAGGTGTTGAGCCAGTGCCCGACCCAGCAGAGGAGGATATTCAACCTCAAAGGTCCACTTGATAGCCTGCCTCCGCGTATCCTTGACATGTTCAAGGAGGGGACATTCGTAAAGGGTAGACCAGGCAAGGGTGGCTACGTGTACGCTGTTCCCAAGAATGACGTCGGGGAGACATTGAAGGCGGTTGAGAAATTGGGAGACTCAAGGGTCGTTGACCATGTTGGCTTTGGTCAAGTGGTCAGGATTGATGGAGACGCGGAATCACTCAACAAGAAACTGGACAAGCTAGACGAGGTCAAGTACGTCGCAGATCACCTTGAAGGAAAGATCGAGCTTGGGTTGTTCGAGAAGTACGAGCGACCGGAGCTTACCGAGAGCCTGCGTGAGATCATCCGCAAGGCTAGGGGGGAGCAGTAGTGAAGCAGAACATATTGATCAGCGGGACCGGTGGACAAGGTATCATCGCCTCTGGTGAGTTCCTTGGACAGGCACTGTTCGCGAGGGACTATGAGGTTATGTTCAGCAGGAGCTACGGTGCATCCGCCCGTGGAGGAGCCTGCAAGAGCGAGGTCATGGTCTCTGATTCGGTTATCAATGATCTCCAGTTTGAGGACACCGATGTATTGCTCTGCCTGAGCCTGCCAGCCTTCAAGAAGTACATGTCAATGGCGAAACCGGGTAGTCTGATCATCGTTGATACTCACGTCTGCGAGCGGGCTGAGAAAATCAGGGATGATGTTGAGATTGTTCAGGTTCCTGCCAGAGATATTGCTAATGGTCTGGGGAATCAGATTGTCGCAAACATGGTGATGCTTGGGGTACTAGCAAAACACAGTGAGATTGTTAGCCTTGATCTCCTTAAGGAGGCCGTGAACACCCGTATGCGGGAATCGATGAGGGGGATCAACGTCAAGGCTCTTGACGCTGGTTTCTCCTCTTAACCCACCCTTTTATCCACGTGACACGTATTCCTGTACATGAGCCGTCGATACCCCACGCTACCCATACCTGGCGTCGCCGCTTTGACGGTGCGTGGGAGGGAGGTTTTGTTGGCCGAGCGGGGTAAGCCTCCGCATATGGGTTTATGGGGGCTCCCCGGTGGGGCGGTTGAGGTCGGTGAAACCCTTGAGGAGGCGGTTGTCCGAGAGGTTCTTGAGGAGACCAGCGTATCCGTGAAGCCCGTCAAGTTCATCACGGTTTTCAACTCTATCGGGCAAGATGATGAGGGTAGGTATAGAACCCATTATATTCTCTTCGAGTTTCTCTGCGAGTACGTCTCGGGTGATGTCTGTGCGGGTACTGATGCGCCTGATGCACGATGGGTTTCCTTTGACAATTTGGACTCCGTGAACATCATGGATTTTACACGAGATTTTATTGACCGGGTCCTTAAGGAAAACGGCTATCTTTAACAAATGGTTAAATAGTGTGATCACAAGTTTCCATTTGGTATATTATGGTTGATGTTGACATTGAACTAGACTGCAGGGGCATGTACTGCCCTATGCCAATCGTCAAACTGAAGAAAGCTACGAAAACCATGGAGTCTGGGCAGGTACTGCGACTCGTTGCGACCGATCCTGGGAGTAAGAGGGACTTGCCCGCCTGGGCCAAGAAGACCGGATCCGAGATCCTTGAATCAAACGAGGAGAGCGGCGAGTTTGTGTTTGTAATTAAGGTGAACAAGTAATGAGTGAGAAAAGTAAACACGCGTATGTTGTCCACAGTGGGACTTTGGACAAGCTATATCCTGTATTCATGCTGGCCAGCACTGGCGGCGCGATGGACGCCGAGGTGCACCTGTTCTTTACATTCTGGGGGCTTGATGCCGTCAAGAAGGGTGGTCTGGACAAGGCAAAGTTACCCGGCATAATGAGCGTTGGTACTGGTATGATGAAAGGCAAGATCAAAAATGTAGGTGTACCCAGCCTTCCAGAGCTTCTGGCGATGTGTAGGGACACGGAGAACGTGAAGCTCTACGCCTGCAGCACGACCATGGCGATGATGGACGTCAAGGAGGAGGACCTCATCCCAGAGGTTGACGAGATCGTGGGCGCTGCTACGTTCCTTGACATCGCGATGGACGCGGATGTCCAGATGTTCATCTAGGTGAACACATGGGACGCATGCTAATACTCCTCTGCGACTCACCTTTCCAGCACGAGAGCGTGGACCACGCACTCAACCTGAGCAAGGCAGCCCTAGACAAGGGACATGATGTGGATATCTACCTGATGATGGATGGAATCTACGGGTCTTTGACGAGTCAAAGCGGTGAACCTTTCCAGATGGACAGTATGAGTGACAGGTTCAAGGAGCTTGTTAACCTCGGGGCAACCATCAGCGGGTGCAGAGTCTGCATGGAGCTGAGGGGAGTAACCGAGGAGATGATCCCGGAGGGGGTTGATATTGGGGGCATCTTTGACTTCGGGGAGATGGTCGCCGAAGCGGACGTGATTCTGAGCATGACGGGGGCGAGTTAGATGGAGAAGGAAATGCTATTGATCATAAAGTCGGCTCCGTTCACGAACCTCAACTACTATGAGGGGCTACGGACGGCGGCTGGGTTGTGGGATCATACTGTGAAGATTCTCTGGACAGGTAAGGGAGTGTTCGGTGCGTTGGATAACGTGGACAAGACCCTGACCAAGAAGTTCCTTGCTGACCTACCAGACTTGGATATCGAGCTTTACGTTGATCAGGTTGCTCTGGAATCGAATGGTTTTAGCAAGGATGATCTGGTCGAGGCGGTTGAGTTAGCAGACAGGGAAAAGATCAGTGAGTTAATCGAGGAGGCGGAGGCTAGCCTCGTATTCTAGGTGATACCATGAAGCTTATAGTGATTAATACTCATGACGGGAACGCTTTGGAGCAGGCGATGAGCCTTGATTCAAGTGTTCTCTTGATGCAGGACGCCGTATATTTCCTCAACAAAACGAAGGCAGATGCTCCTGATTTCGGTGGGAGAAAGGTATACGCTCTCGGCATTGATGTCGAGAGGCGTGGACTGGCTGACCGTCTAGTTGATGGCGTGGAGCTCATCGACTATGATGGCGTGGTTGAACTGCTCTTTGGCAGTGAATCAGTGGTGAACCTGTAAAATGGCGGATAAGAGAGACTTGGACAAGGAGATACTTGAATTACTAGCCGAGGATAGCAGACAGAGCTACAGGGAACTGGCGAAACAACTGGACATAAGTCATGTTAGTGTCTCAACCAAGGTGAGAAAACTTGAGGAGAAAGGCATCATCAAGGGCTATACCACAATCGTGGACCCTGACAAGATGAACTATTACCCTGTCTGCCTTAGAATCAGTGCCTCGCAGGGAGGAAACCTTAGCGAGATCGGTGACATGGTCGCAGATTTTGATGAAGTAAACGTCGTGATGAGGGTTTCAGGAGACTGCGAGTTACTTGCTCTTGCCATGTGTGAGGACAGGGAAGCTGCCCTCAGATTGTTCGATGACATCAACGAGATCGAGGGCATCGCAAAAGCCGAGAGCCATATTGTGCTTGAAGCCATAAAGCTTGGTGGAATCAGGCTCAAAGAGTAAGTTTTCGTTTATTTTATCCATCCACGCCCCCACTAGGGGGTATTATGTACCGTGTCAGCGTTGACGTGGGAGGCACATTCACGGACCTCGTTGCTCTGGACGAGGAAACGGGTGAAATAATTAACATCAAGACACCTTCGGTGCCCAAGAACCCGGAGCAGGGAGTCATCAACGCGGTTAAGGCGTTTCTTGTTGACCACTCACCTGACACCATTGGGATGATTGGTCATGCCACTACCATTGCAACGAATGCGTTGTTCGGTCAGGTTGGCCTTGAGCTGCCTAGGACCGGGTTGATAACCACCTATGGGTTCAAGGATGTTATTGAGATAGGCCGCCAGAGGAGGGCTGAGGTCTACAACCTCTTCTTCCAGCGCCCCCCGATGCTGGTGAAGCGGAGGCATCGGTACGTCATTGATGAGAGGGTGAACCCCGATGGCTCGATATCAAGGGAAATATCACCTGACGCGTTGGATTCAATCGTTGGTAAGGTCAAGGATGATGAAATCGAGTCCATCGCTGTTGGATTCATCAACAGTTACGCTAACACGGCACACGAGGTACAGGTGAAGGAGAGGATAAATGCTGAGTATCCCGACTTGTACGTCACGGCAAGTCATGAGATAACCAACGAGTACAGGGAGTATGAGCGGTTCAGCACGGCTGTCGTCAACGCCTCGCTGATGCCGGTGATCCACAAGTACATCACCCAGCTTGAGGACGACTTGAACGGGTTGGGTCTTGAGACTCAGCTCTATGTAATGCAGAGTAACGGGGGACTGGCTAGGAGCAACATCGTTAGCAGGAAGCCTGCAACAATCGTTGAGTCTGGACCTGCTGTGGGTGTGATAGCAGCCGCTTGGCTGGGACAGTTGACGGGTGTAAGGAATATCATCAGCTTTGATATGGGAGGGACAACCGCCAAGGCTGGCACGGTTAGAGGCAAGATACCCGAGGTGGTTCCCGAGTACGAGGTAGCTGGGACGATACACATGGGTAGGCTGGTGAAGGGAAGTGGCTACCCGGTCAGGTTCCCGTTCATCGACCTTGCCGAGTGTAGCGCGGGTGGAGGCACCATCGCCAAAGAACTGAATGGGGCTCTTCAGGTAGGACCAGTCAGCGCAGGAGCGGTTCCAGGCCCAGCTTGCTATGGGAGAGGTGGAGTGGAAGCAACGATTACAGACGCAAACCTGTTACTGGGAAGGTTAAACTCTGGTGATCTGCTGAGCGGTGAGATGAGCATCTACCCCGAGAACGCGTTGAAGGCGTTCAAGGAACTAGGTTCAAGGCTAGGAATTGACGAGTACAACACGGCGGTTAGCGTCGTACGAATCGCAAACAGTATGATGAGCAAGATTCTCAGGATAGTGTCTGTTGAGCGGGGCTATGATCCGAGGGATTTCAGCCTCGTGGCTTTCGGGGGTGCTGGTCCGATGCATGTCTGTGCATTAGCGGAGGAGCTGGAGATTAGCAGGGTGATGCTACCGCCTAACCCGGGCATGTTCAGCGCATTGGGGCTACTTACTGCTGATCTTTTCCACGATTACAGCTCCCCGGTCCTCAAGCTCTCGGGTGAAGTTGACCCTGATGCGGTTGAGGAGATGTTCTTGAGAATGGAAGAGCAGGGTCGTGGGACTCTGGAAATGGAGGGCGTACCCGAGTCTAGGCATAGTTTCCAGCGAACGCTTGACATAAGGTACATGGGTCAGGGGTTTGAGCTGAACATCGAGTCAACTGGTAACTTCACAGAGAGTAGTATCGAGGAGGCAGTAAGGAATTTCCACGAGAAGCACGTCGAGGTCTACGGCTACATGGACGAGTCCGAACCAGTCGAGTTCGTGAACGCCAAACTACGAGTAATTGGGTTACTCGACACACCAAGTTTGGTCAAAACGCGTAATGAGATGAAATCAGAGCCAGTTGGAAGCAGGCAGGTCTACTTTGAGTCCATCGGTGACTGGGTTGAGACAGGGGTTTTTGACAGGAAAGGAGTCGGGTTAGAAGTTGAGGGTCCCGCGATTGTCGAGCAGTACGACTCAACGACTGTTGTGTACCCGGGATGGACAATGAAACAGGATGATCTTGGAATTATGACGCTGAGGAGGATTAACCAATGATCGACTACACGACGATGGAGGTCATCAAGGGTGCCCTCGTCTACGCGGCCGAGGAGATGGGTATCGCCCTCAAGAAATCAGCGTACAGCCCTAACATAAAGGAAAGGATGGACCACAGCTGCGCGTTGTTCAACCATAGAAGGGAGTTGATAGCCCAAGCAGAACACATCCCAGTCCACCTGGGGTCAATGGCACTTGCAGTCAAGCTGGGGATAGAAGAGTACAGGGGAGAGTTGAACCCGGGTGATATGCTGTTGCTGAATGATCCATACATCAGTGGTACTCACCTGCCAGACCTGACCTTGATCTCACCAATATTAAGCGATGGAAACATCATCGGGTACGCCGCGAACAAGGCACACCATACTGATGTTGGTGGAAAGGCACCGGGCAGCCTAGCTGCTGACTCATCCGAGCTATACCAGGAGGGATTGATCATCCCGCCTGTTAGGCTAGTCAAGGGAGGGGTCATGGACGCGGAGATTTCTAGTCTGATTAGGAGAAACGTTAGGACGCCTGATATTCAGATGGGTGACCTCAGGGCACAGATTGCGGCAAACAACACTGGAGCGAAACGTGTCCTTGAGCTGGTTGAGATGTATGGTGTTGAGACATTGCATAGCGCGATGGATCAGATCATGGATTTCAGCGAGCAGAGGATGAGGCAGGAGATCGCCGCGATGCCGGATGGGGTGTACACGGGGGTTGACTACATGGAAGACATCTTACCGGGGGGTGGCGATGTGAGAATCAGCGTCACGGTCACTAAGAAGGGGGACAGTCTCCTCTTTGATTATGTTGGCACTTCGCCACAGGTGGAGAGACCAGTTAATGCCCCCCTTGGAGTAACAATCGCAGGGATATACTACACACTGATCAGCGTCACCGATCCGACGATTCCAGTGAACGATGGGTGTTTCAGACCTATCACATTGGACATCCCCCGAGGTTGCATGATGAGTCCGATACGTCCCGCGCCGGTAGCAGGGGGTAACGTAGAGACCAGTCAACGAAACGTTGACGTGATCATGAAGGCGTTCAGTCAGATCACCCCAGAGAAAGTTCCAGCAGCAGGACTGGGTACGATGAACAACATCACAATCGGGGGCTTCACCGATGACGGTAATCCATGGACATTCTATGAGACCATCGGAGGGGGGAGCGGGGGACGACCAACCAGTGACGGCGTTGATGGCATCCACGTGAACATGACAAACACCATGAACACGCCCATCGAGACCCTTGAAGCCTACCAGCCACTAAAGTTCAAGGCTTACAGGCTCAGACCGGACAGCGGTGGACCCGGGAAATACAGGGGAGGATGCGGCATCGAGCGCGTCTGGACCCTCACCAGCGAGAAGGCAACCCTCAGCATCATGGCTGAACGCAACAAGATCAAGCCGTGGGGGCTGAACGGTGGACATGGTGGAGCGTTAGGTGAGTTCATCCTAGTACACCCAGATGGTTTGGAGGATCAACTTCCCTCAAAGGTAACCGTGGAGATCAAACGGGGGGACACACTGATAATTCGTACACCTGGAGGCGGGGGCTATGGTGACCCCATGGAACGTGACCCTGAAAGAATTAGGGAGGACGTTTTGAATGGGTTGGTCAGCCCGGAGGCTGCCAAGAAAAAGTACGGGTTTACAGCTCCTTGATCTGTTCAAGGGTCTCCTTGAACATCTCGGGGAACGCCTTCTTCATGCTGACGCCGGGAACACCTATCCATTTGGGTTTGATGCCTGCCTCGGTCATCTGTTTTTCAAGCTCCTCCATATACACGCCTCTTCCGGGCACGAAATCAACGGTGTCTGGCCATTTCCTGTCCTCTTTTGCTGTGCCCTCCATCCATTTGGCTACATAGTGGATGCCGCAGGATGGACTAGCTTCGGCCCCGATGATTGCAACGATCTCCGCTCCGTTCCTGACAAACTCCTTGAGCTGCTCAACCTCGCCCTGTGCCACTGGGGACGAAAGAATACCAGGAGCTACAAAAGAGGGACAAACTCCTTGAGCTGCTCAACCTCGCCCTGTGCCTGGTTGGCATAGTTTTCCCGTATCTTGGGTTTGTCGTAGCTGTCCTTTGGCATTGGTAACCGTTCGATGCCGTGGAGTCTTGTCTCGGGGCATCTGAGCTGGACGAATCCTACTCCCTGGTCCAGCGGGAATAACTCGCTCGCCAGTGCCTCGCTCGGTGGGAAATAGATGCTCATTGCTAGCCCGCTTGCCATCATAGCGACAACGGGCAACCATGGGTTGGTAGCGACACTGTAGATGAATGGAACGAGTGCGAAAAGTGCCAACCCGAACAACATCATGTTGCGTTTCCCTAGGCTGTCACTGATCGACCCTGCTGCTAGTCGAAGAAATGTCTGGATGACGTTCCTTATCGTGTATATCAGAGTAACCACGGCCGCGCTTAAGCCAAGGCTACCGATGAACTGGGGCTGGAAGCTAAGGGGAATGGTTTCCCCGAACATGGCGAAGAATGTAGCCATAAATATCGCCCAGAACACTCGCTGGCTCTTCTTCTCCAAAAGGTTCACCTAATACTCTCTGTGAATGTGAAGCCGGATTTAAACCATCCTTGAACCCAACGGTTATATTCAACGCTTCGCCGTTTGTGATTGATATGTGTCTAGCGGTACCGGGACTCGTTGAGAGCATTGATGGAAGGACGGCGATAGTTGATTTCGGTGGAGTCAAAAGAGAGGCAATCATCGACCTCATGGAGCCGGGAAGCATAACCCCAGGCACCTACGTACTGGTCCACACAGGTTTCGTCATACAAAGGATGGAGAAAGAGGAAGCACTGGAGACACTGGACGCGTGGAGAGAAGTCCTCAAAGCAGTTGAGCAGCCCTACGAGGAACTCTAGGTCCCTCCGGCAAATTTTATATATATTTTGCATAAAATTCAATTGGGTTTAGTGATAACGACAGCAAAACCCGGTGCAAAACATGTGGATATTTGAATTAGTCTCTCAGGCACCTGCACAGGTCGCTACCTCTCTAGGGTACGCGATCTTTGGAGGGTCTCTGGTTCTATTATTAGGAGCGTTATACTACTTCTTCAAGAAGATAGACTAGCGTATTCCTCTTTTTCTTTGTCAGGTAAACATATATCGCAGCCCTCGTTTCTTGTCTCGATTGTATGGTAAATTACTGGCGGGACTTTGAAAGCGGGCCAAACGCCCCTGATGAGATCTATGTCGTTACTGAGATCCAGAGGAATAGCAGGAACAAGTACGAGTATGATGCCCGGATGGGAGTGTTCAAGCTCAACCGTGTTCTCTACACCTATTATCCCGCCGATTATGGGTTCATCCCGAGGACTCTTGACGATGACGGGGACCCACTGGACGCGGTTCTGCTGATCAACGAGCCAACGTTCACCGGTTGCGTCACAGTGGCACGCCCTGTAGCAAACATCAAGATGATCGACGAGAAGGAGCATGACGACAAGATAGTGGCGGTTAGTACAACTGATCCTTTCTTCAAGCATATCAAGGGGATTGACGACCTTCCACGCAGCGTCATAGATGAGCTGACGTATTTTTACAACAACTATAAACGAGCCGAGGGAAAGATCACTGAGGTTCTCAAGTGGGAGGACGCAGGAGATGCGAAGAAGCTGATCCAGTGGGCTCAGGACCAGTACATTAAGCAGTCGTCAGATTAGTTAACTGACTCAAACCCTATATTGTATCACCCACTGGTTCTATTATTCTGGTGGACCGAAACTGAGCTCATTTGATGACAGACTTGTTAGACTAAGGGAAACCAAAGTAAGGCACGCGAGGGGAAAGATCGAGCTCCTTGGGCCGAGGGACGGTGATGAGCAGGGAAATGTTCCTTTACCACTCGATCAGGCGATAATTGTTGACGCCATCAGCGGATCAGGGGTACCAGTCAAGGATATGCTGCTGAAAGGATATGAGCCTGAAACTAATCACCCCAGTGGGGGGTTCTTCGGGGCAGGGATTGTTGGAAGGAACTTTCGGAGGCTACTTGAGGCTCACCCTACCTATATCGACCCGGACAGCTCGATGGCTGGGGTCTACATGGTGAGCTTCAACAGCTACCGGAAGCCAGACTGGCCCCCAGAGTACGGATACGAGCACCTTCACACTGATCAGGAACGGTATGGTATTGACCCGGGGATTGGTGGCCTCCAGCATTTCTGCCCGGACCTGAAGATCGGGCTAGACCTAGGATGGGGTGGCCTACTGGATAAGGTGTACAAGTACAAGGAGATCAACGAGGACAGGGAGTTCTACGAGGGCCTTGAGGACATTGTGCTAGGGATGCAGGACTGGATCAGGAGGCACGGGGAATCAGCCCAGTGGATGGCAAAGGGGATGGATGATCCGGTTCTCAAGAAAAACTTGATGGAAATGTCCAGTATATGCTTTGCACAGGTGAATGATCCTCCCAAAAGCTTCCGAGGTGCGTGTCAATGGCTCACATTCTTCCAAGCAGCGGCCAAGATGTACAACGGGAGCGGTGAGTGGGGACAGCTGGATGAGTTATTGCTTCCATTCTTTGAAAAAGACGTAGAGGCTGGGGTTCTATCAGACGATGAAGCGGTTTTCCACATCGCATGCCTACTATTGAGCGAGACGGCGTACATCCAACTGGGTGGGCCGGATAGGTCAAGGGAGGACGTGACGAGCAAGGTATCATACCTGGTCCTTGAGGCGGTTCACAGGCTCAAGACACCAGCAAATATTGGGGTACGGGTTGGGCCCAACGTTGACCCGGGCCTGCTCAGGAGAAGCGTCGAGATTCTCATGGAGGACAAGATGGGTTTCCCCAAGTTTGTTGGGGACGATCCGGTGGTGGAGGGTTGGATGAAGAACGGATTCAGTCTTGAGGATGCCCGGTCTAGGGTCTACTCGGGGTGCCACTGGTTGGCTATCCCTGGAAGAGAGTATAGCCTAATGGACATCATTAAAATCGATTTTGCCAAACTCCTCGATACAACGTTCTGGCAGATGGTAGACTCTCCAGGCGTGAAATCAGTGGACAAGCTCTGGGAGCTGTTCAAGGAGAACTTGGAAAAGGCCATAGGTGTGGTTGCGGAGGGCATTGATATCCAATACAGGCACATGTACAAAGTCTTCCCCGAGCTATTCCTGGACTTTTTCTGCTATGGACCACTTGAGAAGGGGCTTGATGCCTCGAATGGTGGAGTGGAGTTCTACCAGACAGGCGTTGATGGTGCATCCCTCGCCAATGTCGCCGACTCATTTGCCGCGATAAGCCAACGAGTGGAGATGGAGAGGAGGATGGACTGGACTCAGCTGGTCAACCACCTGAGAACCAACTGGGAGGGACCCGATGGGGAAAGGATGAGACTCCTAATGAGGAATATCCGCAGGTTTGGTGCAGGGAGAACCGAGGCTGATGAGTGGGCTGAGAGGATAGTTAACGAGTTTAGTAGATTGGTCAAGGAAAAGCCTACCCCCGATGGCTACGAGATGGTGCCGGGGCTGTTCTCTTGGGCAAAAGTCGTTCCATTTGGACTGAGGCTTGGAGCCACCCCAGATGGGAGAAAGGCAGGAGAACCATTATCACATGGGCCAAACCCATCTCCCGGCTTCAACGCTGGCAGGGGTGGGACCCCTACACAGATGGTATCTGCGGTTGCCCGTGTCCAACCCGGGTACGGTAACACGGCTCCATTACAGATAGATATCGATCCCAGTATGGGTGAGAGCGAGGAGTCCATCGAGAAGGTTGAGGCGTTAATCAGGAGCCACTTCGAGTTGGGTGGAACCATGATCAACATCAACGTGCTCAACCGGGAGCACTTGGAGAAAGCCAACAGGGAGCCGGAGAAGTACCCCGACCTAATCGTACGAGTCACCGGGTTCAGTGCATACTTTGCCAGTTTATCTCCGGAGCTCCGCCAATACGTGGTTGACAGGGTGATCGAGGGTGATTAAGATGAAGGGACTCATCTTCGATATCAAGCACTTCGCGATACATGATGGACCCGGTATCCGGACCACGGTCTTCCTGAAAGGGTGCCCCCTACGATGTAGATGGTGCCATAACCCGGAGTCGCTGAGCCAATCACCCCAATTACAGTTCACGCCATCGCGTTGCATCGGGTGCGGCTACTGCTTGAAGGCGTGTAAAAACGAGGCTCATGTGATGGTGGATGGCATCCATCAGATTGATTGGAGTAACTGTAAATCGTGTGGCGAGTGTGCAGAGGAATGTTTCAGTGGCGCACTTGAGCTTGTAGGAAGGGAAATAGGGGTCGAAGCGGTGATGGAGGAGGTTCTCAGGGACCAGGTTTTCTACGACAACTCCAATGGGGGACTAACCATCTCCGGTGGGGAACCATTGTCCCAGCCAGAGTTCACCAAAGAGCTGTTGAGGAAGGCTAAGAAGAAAGGAATCCATACCGCGTTAGACACATCCGGTTTCGCACCATGGAGAATTTTGGACCCGATCCTTGAACACGTTGACCTCGTACTATACGACATAAAACAACTTGACTCTGGGCTGCACGAGGAATTCACTGGAGTCCCCAATGAGTTAATCCTTGAGAATCTGAGAAGGATTGATAATAAGGGAAAACCGGTCTGGGTTCGAGTCCCATTGATACCGGGTTTGAACGACGAAATCGAACATATCGAGAAGATAGGCATCCTACTTTCAGGAATCAAGCACCTTGAGAGGGTTGACCTATTAAGATACCACAAGATGGCTGAATCCAAGTACGAGCACACAGGGCAGGAGTACAGCCTGAAGGGACTGGACACACCCGATAAAGATGAAGTGGAGCACCTCAAGGAGATTCTAGAAAGATACAAACTGCCTCTTGTCTCAATCAGCTAGGAAAGATTCTACATTAATAGAAAAAAGGGGAAGTATTGGACACTACCTGGTTGCTTCCTTCCATTCATGCATGAGCTCGATGAGTCTGTGGCCACCCTCGGCCTCCATCCTCAACTTGCCCTCAGCAAGAACCTCGGCTGCATACGCGGGCTTCTCCCTTGCCACCCAGTCCGTGAACTCAGCGAAGGCTGCCTCGGCTGCCTTCCTTGTCTCTGGTCGGGCTTCAAGGTGAAGAGCCTCGATGCGGCCTCCTTTGAACGTGAACTCTCCCTCGTAGTGTGCCTCTGGGATACCCGCTGCTCTGAGCCACTCGCTGCGCTCCGTGACGTGGGCGTACACTTTCTCTCCCTCGACACGCGGAGCCGCAATATCGTACTCAGTCTTTGTGATTTTTCCGTACTCGGCAGCTTCCTCTGCGCGAGTTGTCTGTGATGCTGGGCCGACTCCGGCTCGCCTTAAAACCGAGCCCTCGGCGTGTAGCTTGTGTAGATGCTTTGTGTCCCCTGCCTTGTATGCGGTGCCCCATTCCTTTAGGGTCTTTATTGGGTCCTTCATCTTTGTTTCACCTGTTAGTGAACGATGACGGCTTAACGCTAATCTATAAGGTAGTTATGGAATAAGACTCCATGATATCGGAATATTCTAGAAAATAGATTACTCGTATTTCCCGTAACCGATATTCATGTACTTCACTACTGTGTCCCTAGAAACCAGCTTAGATATCTTCTCAGAGAGTTCTTCATTGATTCTCCCTTTCTTGACAAGGTCTTCTCCAGACGAGTTGATCATATGGACTACCTTTTCCCAGGCTTCTTTATCATGGTGGATAAACCAGCCACTTGGAATCAATAGTTCCCCGGCATACTCCCTGCCTAGATTCTTTGATGCTGCCTTCAAATGCATGACAAGGGGATCAAAGTTATCTAACTCAGTGAATCCCGACACCGATATGAGTGCTAGGCCTCCTCGTTTCACCTTTTCACGGACCAGGTGCCTCATGTGATCATCACGAAGCTCAACCCGACCCATAATCAATGGGATAAGCCTGTCAAGGAACGTCTTGGTGGGCCCAGTCATCCCGTCAACATAGACAGGAGTAGCTATCACGAATAAGTCAGCGTCAGCTACTAGCTGTCTGAGGGTCTCCATATCATCTTTTATCACACACTCACCGGGTGTCCCTGACCAGCAGCTGAAACAGCCACGACATGGACCTATCTTCTGCTCGGAGATATTCTTCCTTGTGACATCAGAGCCTGCCTCTTTGAGCCCTTTCTCAAACTCGTCGAGAACCCTTGATGTCATCCCGCCGGGGTTGGGGCTTCCATTGATAATGAAGGTCTTCATAGTATGGGCTACCGAGATGAGAGGATAAAATATTCGATCCCATAGTAAACCTGTTATTTTCCTGAATTCATCCCTTATTGATTGTTATGAAGGAAGGATTCCTCGATAGTAAAGGGTACAAGATCCACCACTGTATGTGGGGAAGCAAGGGACCCAAGGTTCTACTTATTCACAGCATGGGGATGGACGGCCACAGCATGGACAAGCTAGCCGAGAGCATGAAAGACGAGTACCAGTTCCTCAGCCTTACCATCCTTGACCACGGTGACAGCGACCCACCGAAAGGCCCAATCGGTTTACCCGACCACGCCGAGGTGATGCGAGATTGCTACAAGCAGCTTGAATTCGAGCCAAGCGTGTTGATTGGGCACAGTGTCGGCGGGATGATGGGAATGGTGCTATGCGCTGAGTACCCGGACGAGTTCAAAGGACTCGTGCTAGTTGATATTGCGCCATTCGAGTCAACGGGAACATCAAGCAGACCCACTCCACCAGAGTACTTTGATTCACGAGTTGAGGCGAAAAAATGGCTAGCGGACCGATACCCCGGCTTCACGGAGTATTACGTCGATAACAGGCTTGAGCACGCATTCAAGGAGAAGGACGGGAAATACTACCTCAAGCCAAGAGGCGACAAGGTGAGGAGCGGACTGGTGATTGATCTATGGCCATACCTAGAGAGAGTGCAATGCCCGATCCAGCTGCAGAAGGGAGTGACCAGCGACCTAGTGACTCCAAGCACGCGTGAGAGGATGACCAAGATGCCCAACATGGAGATCATCGATGTCGAGGGCACAGGACACATGATCCCACAGGATGTTCCAGAGAAATTCGAGGAGCTCATCAGGGACTTCCTGAAGAAAGCCTATTGATAGGGGGAGGGGGGGTCACCTCATTTAACCCATTTTATGAACTATTTTCTTAAAATAAGCCGTTAAACAGCACCATTTCATGTAAATTATATACAAAAAGCGTGTTGGTAAGGGGTTTTACCCCTTGTTAACCTAGTCTAGAGGACTCTGGAATGTGCCGTATCCGGGTTTTCCGGTTACCTGTCCGTCCTCGTAGACCACTTTTCCTCGCACGAGGGTCATGACGGGCATTCCTTTGCCTTTCATGTCCTCGTATGGAGTGATCTTCTGGATTGTCTGGAGGTTCTCGCCCTTGATGTGGAACGGCTTATCCATGTCAACAATGACCACGTCGGCGTCACTGCCCAGCATCAGGTCTCCCTTCCTCGGGTAGAACCCATTCATCATGGAAGGGTTTGTGCTGAACACCTCGACGAGTCTCTCGATGCTTATCTTATCGTTGTTAACGGCGTCCAGCATCAATGGCAGGGTGGTCTCGATGACTACTCCGCCGCTTGGGGCATCGTAGATGTTGTCGAATCCCTTCTCTTTCTCTTCCTTGGTGTATGGGGCGTGGTCAGATGCAAGAACATCAAGTGTTCCATCGTTCAACGCTTCCCATAGGCGTAGCTGGTCGTCCTTGCTTCTCAGCGGTGGGTCAACCTTGGCGTATGGTCCCCTCTCCTCCATCGTCTCTCGTGTGAATAGAAGGTAGTTGGTGCTCGTCTCGCCAGAGACCATCTGTCCACTGTTCTGAGCCCATTCAACAATGTCTACCGCTCCTCCGCTGCTCATATGGCAGATGTGCAGATGGCAGTCAGTCTCAGCCGCGAGGGTGATGCACCTCATGGTTGCCTCTATCTCCGCGATGTCGGGACGGAAATCACAGTGGGCAAGCGGGTCGGTCCTGCCTGATGCTATTGCCTCCTCCATGAACTTGTCAACCAAGTCACCGTTCTCCGCGTGGACGAGTAGGGGACGGTCAAGCTCGCCTAGGAGCTGCATGTGCTTGTACAGGGTGTAATCGCTTGCGGCTAGCTCCTTGAACCTGGCGATTAGGAAGCTCTTGAAAGCAGTTGCGCCTTCCTTTGCGAGACCGATGATGTTCTCCTTCGGGATCTCTCCTGCTCCCCCGATGAAACCAAAATCTACGAGGCTCTTCCCGTCGGCGATCTTCTTCTTGTCAAGGAACGCGTCAACGGTTACGGTCGCAGGGACGGTGTTGGGCATATCCACGACGGTGGTTACTCCTCCCGCCGCCGCAGCCCTTGTGCCTGACTCAAAATCCTCCCTCTTGGGAAAGCCGGGGTCTCGCAGGTGGACGTGCATATCAATCATACCGGGCAATACAACCTTGCCCGAGGCATCAACAACCCTGTCCGCTTTTGGTTCCCCAGATTTGACTATACCGATGATCTTGCCATCGTCAATCACCAGTGAACCCACGGTGAGTCCAGATGGCAGAACCATTAATCCATTTTTTATTACGACATCAACTGTCAAAGCATTTGCACGGGAGAATAGGCAGGCTCGCGGGATTAATTATTTGCGCATCATGTTTTGGGGAGGATTATCTCCGGCCTTATTGATCTTGACCGGATATGTGTGGCCCCGTTAATGCAGGCAAGTCTACCCTCATTGGCTGAAAACAACTCGTAGGACTCAGAATCCATCGGGTTTTCACCAAATCCACCCATGAGAATCAGCGTCAGCCCTATATTCTCGCTCCCAGTGACCGGTACACCAATCTCGTATCCGAGGAAGTATGTCAAATCCATCTGGTCAACTCCACCAACGATGATTCCCTTTGCTCCCACTCGTACTGCTTCCCGTAACGCATCGAGGGTAGCGAGCGAGCCCCCAACTATTATTTTCCCTTTGTACTCGGGGAGTATCTCACGGGACGTGAGTACCGCGTTTGGATCACTCAATGCTTTTACCAACTCTCCACTGGCCTCTCCACCAATACCGAACAAGCCTTCAACCCTGACTCCTGCGGTCTCTATAACTGAGCCCTCCTCTGGGATGATCTCCTTCACGGTTCCAGGTATGTAAGCCGAAACCTCTAGGTTCAGCAGGTTTCCTCGTATGATCATCCGCCCAGAGACCGGGGAGACGCTCTCGATTCGTCCATCAATCGGTGACCGGGCAACCCTTGTCTGGCGAGTGAAGAAGCTGCGGGAGACGGCGAGAACCTCGTCTCGGGTTACTTGGTCTCCCTCGTGTTTAGTGAGGTGGTTGGACACCGCCTCCGGGTCAATTCTGAGCAGTGAGAACAGTTTCAGTTCATGTATCTCCGGGTTGGGTACAACTCCACGGGCAACAACCATGTCTGGTGTGACCATATCGCCCTCCTTTACTAATACCTCACCGCTAGTTGGTAGCCTACGGGTTTTCTGGATGGTCTCGACGGTCACTTTTTGCCCCCTCCAGTGTCAATAGACATCAATCCAAGCGGTTTTCCTCCTCCTGTCACCGGTCGACCACGGGTGTCAATAACTAATCCGAGGTTTCCACCCCTAACGGTTCGTTTTATTGACTTATTTCTGCCTCTGCCTAGATCCATCTGGATGGGCGTGAAGCTGGCCTCTATGTCCTGGTTTCGTAGCGGGATAATGTTCAACTCACCTGCTCCGATGGTTACCTCTTCACGCTTCCCGGTCTCAAATGCTATCCTTATTGAATCTGAACCCGGTTTTCTTTTTCCAACAGGGGTGATTGATGTTCCAATCATTGAGAGTGTGCTTTCAAACAGGTCTAGAGCAGCCTTCTCGTTGTGCGCTAGGAGGTTGCCAAGGTGAGGGGAATATCCTTCGAGGTCTAGTGCGAGTTCGGTGAATCCTTCTGGTTGAGTGGAGTCGAGCAGTGTATGGACTGCGTCCTCTACTGATTGATCCTTGAAGATTCTGCCTTTCCCGATTATCTGGTCTGTCCTCATCAGGTCAATCCTTGTGTTTACGATTGCCTGCTCGAACATGTCAGAGATTGTCCTGTCTAGAAGAGACCCTTTGAGCCTTGTAGCGATCTCCCTGTGTTTTTCCAGCCCCAGGATTATTGCCTCTTTTGCTAGAGCGGACTGAACCTGTCTTTGCTCTGCGTTGAGATGGTCTGGTGGGCGTATCATCATGTTGCCTATGGTGTTCCTTGTGGCTCTTTCATCCAGGTTTGGTAGCCACCGAAGGATGTTATCTATCCCACTGATCTTCAGGATATTACTCAACCCGAATGTTAGTCCGATGTCGGCGTTGAGGGAGCGGTTGAATACTCCATCGAACACGGAGTAGACATCAGTAGTGTCCCCGCCAACGTCAACTCCAATGAGGTTAATGTTCTTTTCCTCGGCATATGCGTACAGCATCTTACCAACCGCTGCCTGGGAAGGCAGGATACGGCT
Organism: uncultured Candidatus Bathyarchaeia archaeon; assembly: GCA_964589605.1. Taxonomy (GTDB): domain Archaea; phylum Thermoproteota; class Bathyarchaeia; order TCS64; family TCS64; genus RBG-16-57-9. The sequence goes on from CAZPRN010000010.1 coordinate 90,556, forward strand.
CTTCGTCCACTCTGATATCTTGGAGAATCCCGGAGAATGAACGAGAACATGCTCCATGTAAGCATCATATATGCTCTCCCTAGCTGGACCAAGGTTTTCCTCGTCTATCACTGGTCTAACGTTGTCCACCATCTTCGTGGCGAACCCGTTTCTCAGCAAGTCCTCTACTCTTTCCTGTAACTCAACGTTGCCCGCAAATATCACTGGAAGAGGATACCCAGAGCCAAATCTTGGTTTGACATCAGCCTCCTTGACGATACCCGCCATCTCAAGCACCTGATCAATGGCTCCACCATCGGTCCCTCCAGCCATGAGGAGAATATCTGGTTTCATGTAGCGCATCGAAGCCACCTTCATGTAATGTGGACGCCCATCATCCTTGCTGAACTGGTCAATCAGTAGAGCCCCAGCGCCTAGGGCCGCACGCTGGGCGCTATCTGATGAGATCATTCCGATCAAGCCTGTAACAGCCATGTGGAGTCCACCGCTGGCGTCGCTGCTGAACAGGAATACGTGGCTCCCGGAAGGTGAAGCGCCATCAACCAATTCGACTCCAGCCATCTTCTCAACTGATGCGATAACTCCCTCAGTTACATCCATCTCGGGTGGACCGACCGTTGTGGGTGCCTCACCTGATGAGATAATGGAGATTTGCTCACCCTCGACATCAACATGCAGGCTCCTTGTGTATAGGTTCCCGATATCGACCATAATATACGACTCTTTCAAGCTTTTACTCTCCGACAAAACTTCCCTGATAAGGGCTTGAACGAGAGAGTTTATAGAAAACTCGTTTGGCTATTCAAACGGTGGTTTTAATAACTCCGGGGTTAAGCCGCAACTGAGGGTAATGTCAGATAACCCTGAATTTGTCCACAGAATATCACGAGAAGGATTCAAGCTCCTTGAGGACCCAACAAGGAGACGCATAGTCTTCATGCTCCAGGAGAAGGAGCGATCAGTCAAGGAGATCGCGGAGAACCTTGGGATGACACCCCAGAACATCTACCACCACATGAACAAACTGCAGGACGCTGGAATCGTCGTACTGAACTATGAGAGGAGGAGCGGTCACATCATCGAGAGCTACTACTCTGTCCCCTCTGACACCTTTGTGTTCAGCGAGGATCACATCATTGAGTCACCGGTCCAGCAGGCGTTGGCGGTTATCCAGGGACTAAACGAGCTTGGACTGGGTATCGAGCCGACCCTGGTAAACGCATCAGCGCTTGAGGAACTATATGAGAAGTACACGGATACTCTCGATAACCCTATGAACAGCTACGAGTTCTGCAGAGAGTGCAGTAGCTCGGGCTTCTTCATGAAGTTTGGTCCCATGAACCCGCTTCTCCTAAACAGGGTGTTCTGGTACGCGAACCTGATTCAGATGAACGATGAAGAGTTCGAGGAGTCAATAGAAAAGTACAGGGAGTTAAGGGACTCCCTCAAAGGTATGTCTACCAGGTGAGACGATATGGCATCTCGTTTAGGCAGATAGCCGCGTTCTCCTGGATGAGGATGATGTCCTCGATGTGTCCCCGATAGTTCAGCTTGGGGTCACGCCGATTGGGCTCATATGTAAGGGTCATCCCCGGCTTCAATGGCTGGTTATCTGTCTCGATGGGACCGAAACTTGGCGCGTAAGGCATAGTGTAGTCGTGCACATCCAATCCAATCTGGTGTCCTGTCCTCACTGTCTCCTTGAAGCCTAGCTCCCTGTTTAGCTCGTTGGCGATATCCAGAACATCATTGCCTGTCATACCCGGCTTTATCCGGTTGATGGCTTCAACCTGTGCGATCATGGCTCGCTCCATGTAGTCCTCGGTTTCCTTCTCCCATGTGACGTGCCAGTTCCTGCCCATGTCGCTGCAGTACCCGGTGTCCAGCCTGACTCCAACGTCTAGGCTCAGCGCGTCTCCGTGTTTGAGGTGGCTGGTCTTGTTTCCCTTGATGAACCCGATGCTGCTGTCGAAGCTGTACTCGTAGGCGCCTAGCTCGATCATGTTGGCGTCCAGCTCCCGCTTCATGTCGGTGACGTCTCGTCCGGGTTTGGTCTCCTCGATGAGTATGTGGAACGCGCCCTCGGTGATCTCGATTGCCTCGCATATCTGATCGATCTCGTACTCGTCCTTGATTGCCCTGAGCTTGAAAACGTGGTCGCTGATGTCAACGTCGGGTGATGGGCTGATTCCTAGCTCAGAGGCGACCCTGAACCACATCTGGGCGCTGATTGTGCTGATGTCGAAGCATATCTTGTCCTTGGGGTACTTTGCTAACGCCTCAAGGGTTCCCTTGATGTGGTGTCCCTTCTCCTGCTTGATGGCGATAACCTCGTTGTACTTGCCCGAGTCTCTGACTCTTGGTGCTCCCCAGTGGGGCATGACAAGGGTAGTGTCCCCGTTGGAGTCCATGATGAAAGTCTGGTGCTCATCCCCTAGCGCTCCCGGCATCACGTAGATGGTGTTGCTGGGGTTCTGCCTGATTACCTCGTTGAAGAAGACAACCGCCTCGTAGCCCCTGCTCTGGGCTTCCTCCATTATGGCTTTCCTTCTTCTCTCTAGTGACTGCTTCTGGTTCATACAATATCGAGATAACCATGGGGACGGGGGATATGTTATTTTCCATCTAAGTTTTAATGTCTGGAAGCGTTACTCACGTCTGTGAGTCGCAGGAGACCGTTGATCAGGAGAAGGGTTTCACCTCTATTCATAGGGGTGGTTATGACTCTCTCGTTGATCCTGTTCTGGAACATGCTTGCGACTTACGAGGGTGGCGAGTTCATCGAGATCAACGAGACTGAGCCAGAGGGAAACGCTACAAGTGTCACTCTGATTGATGATACTCTTTGGATTGATCTGGGTCAGTACCACATCTACGAGTTCCCAGCGCAGCGCGGGGATAATCTGAACATTACCGTGGAGGTGCTGGATGAGGGCAACCCTGTTGATTTCTTCCTCATGGAGACCGACAAGAAAGAGCAGTTCGAGGGCTGGTTCAACCGGACCGAGGTCAAGTTCTTTGCGTACGAGAACGGGAAAGCTTTGAACACGACGTACACCAACATGATGTTCACAGCACCAAAGACGGATAAGTGGTACATCATCCTAAACAATTATGGGCACATGAAGGACGGCGCGTTCCCTGTGAACGAGGTTCACCTTTACGTGTTTATAGAGAAGGTGGGCTTCACAGAGGAGCAGAGCTTCGGCTAAGTTAAATAACCCATATTCATCCTTGAAGCCATGCTTGAGCTCGATGGTAGCATTCTCATTATCCACCACTGGGACACAGATGGGTTGTGCTCAGGGGCGTTGATACTTGAACAGCTAGGCGACAGGGAAGCCGAGACTTGGACTCCAACCCTCGGGATGTTCTACCTGACAGATGATCAGATCGAGTACGCCCAAGGCTTCGACAACGTGGTAATCTGCGACATGGCGTTACCAGCGGTGAACGTCCAGGCGATAGCTGAGAAATCAAGGGTCATCATGTTCGACCATCACCATCAGGTCCCGATCGAGGGCATCACTCACATCAACCCAGTTGCCCTCGGAGCGTCTGGGAGTGAGTATCCTTCGAACACTTGGGTGCTCAAGGAGCACTTTGGGTTACCGTTGAGTCTCCACGTTCTCCTCGGGTTCATCGGGGATAGGGAGCAGAAAATCAAGGATAATGCTCCGTTCTGGGCTCTGACCGAGAAATACATGAGCGAGAATAATGTTACGTTCGAGGAACTTCTTGAGATAGTCTACAGGATCGATTCCAGCTACAAGGTCGGAGACAGGGACTCGGTTACCGAGGCTCCACACTTGCTAAGGAGGTATAGGACGAGAGAGGACATTCTAGGGAACCAGAAATGGGTTGCGAACTTGGAGAACCTTGAGAGGAAGCTCGATGAGGTGCTTTCCGAGCCACCGGAGATGGTTGATGGCATCCAGTTGAAGCGACTGGACACACCATTCGCAATCATCTCCCAAGTAACTAGGAGGCTTGCATGGGGAGCAGGAAAAGACACCGTTGTCGTGAACAAGGGGTTCTTCCCGGATCAAGACCAATTGTATAGCCGGAGCCAGACGGTTGACTACCATGACCTAATTACCCGTGCAAAAGAGTTGGGCTTCAACGCGGGTGGTAAGAAAGATGTCATAGGCGCGATAATACCCAGGTCTGAGACTGATGGGTTCATAGAAGAAACGTTGGATTATATCAGAAAATATAGGTGAGGGATTTAGCCCTCTTCACGATTCGCCCGGGTGTGGCACCTGTGTGCTTGCCCTTCTCAACGACTGCTTCGCCGTTGACGAACACGTACTCGATTCCCTTGGGGTGCTGACGTGGCTCAACGGGTGTTCCGGTGACCTCTAGCTTGTCGAAGTCGAACACGGTGATGTCAGCGTAGCTGCCTGGCGTGATGGTGCCCAGTCCCTTGAGGTTGTGGTGCACGGCTGCTGCGGTGCTGATCTTGTAGATCGCCTCCTCCAGCGTGAAGACCTTGACATCCTTGACCATCTTGTTAATGAATCCCGGGAACGCACCGAAGGCGTTCATGCCCGGCTTCCTGTATGGTGGTCTTGCCATCTCGTACTTGGTGTCGAAGACAGCCTGGTCGAGGCTAAGGCTTCCAACCTTGTGCTGGAAGAACAGTGCACGGTATGGCTTCCACGGGAAGTTACCGGTGTCCGCTGTTCCTGCCGCGTAGCCCATTGCGTCTGGGTCCTCGCATATGAGGTCGAACCATGTGTGGATCTTGTCGGATTCACGCTCCGCTGCGATCATGGCGAGGTTCTTGCCTACTAGGCTCTCGTCCTTGTGTCTGCTGATCCAGATGTTCTCTGCCCACTGGGGGTTGGTGTTGGGGTTGTAGGCGAGCCTGATGTACCATTTACCGTTCTTGAGGGCGTCAATGATCTCCTCACGGTAGTCTGGCACCGCGAGCCACTCGGCGAACTTCTCCCGGCTTCCACACTCTTTCAACCATGGGTTGAGGATGCTGCTGAGGTAAGGCATGATATCGAAGCCTCCACGCAGGAACCATGGCATGCTATCGAAGCTGATGTCCATGCCCTCCTCCAGTGCCTCGTCGAAGAACTTGAGGGTAGCCCTGATGTTGTGCTCCTCCAAGTAGTCGTTACCCTCTGGTGTAAGCCTCCATCCGGGTGTTAGGTGTGCGATGTTTGTCTTGACCCCGGTGACCCTGCATGTCTCGATGGACTCCAAGAGTCCGTCAACCTTGTTGCTCCTGGTGTCGCCAAACTTTACCTGCCTCCGCCTGCCCGTTCTTCTCCAGTGGGGGGCGTAGACGGCGTTGGGGTAGTCCTTGAGTACCTTGACGCACTCATTGATCTCGTCCATGTGTGCCTGTACGCCTGGGTCATAGTCGAGTCCGCTGCTCATCCCGCAGGCTCCCTCATCCAGCGCCTGCCTGATGAGGACCTTCATCTCTTCGAGCTCTTCATTGGTGCTGTGGCGCTTGTAGTCGTTGCCCATGACGGCGTACCTGACGGTCCCTTGACCGACTAGGGGTACGGCGTTCATTGAGACGCCGACTTCCTCTACTTTCTTGAACCAGCCGCCTAGGGTCTCCCAGTCGATGGTCCACCCGAAGTACTTGTCCATTATCTCGTTAACCTGCTCCTTGGGGAAGAGGCTGTTCTTCGGGTAGTACTTGTGGGGCTCCAGGTCGTCGATGTACTGGGCTGAGATGCCGGGTAGGTTCATGTACTCGCTGTATGGTCCAGCGCTTCCTCCGCACTGTCCGCCTACGAAGCTGGTGACTCCCTGCATGATGTAGCTCTCTGCCTTGGGGAAGAAGAGTAGGGTTGTGTCGCCGTGGCTGTGGGCGTCTATCCAACCCGGGCTGGCGTAGAGTCCCTTGGCGTCCACTGTCTTTGCGGCCTCTCCCTTTACCTCTCCTAGGGCCGCGATCTTGTCTGCTTTTACGCCGATTGATCCCTTGTATGCTTTCTTTCCGCTCCCGTCGATGATCTGAGCGTCCTTGATTATGACATCGTATTCTTCAGTCAATTTTCACACACCGGTGTTGCTGAATAGTTCGGTTCACGTGTTATTAAAACCGAGCTTTCCGGGGGATGAACTGATATGTATTGTAAACCCCTTCTTATCCATGAGGCATGGGAGTCTGAGCCTGTACGTTGGGCACCTGGTTGTTGGGGACGGCAGGGTGCTCGAAGGGAGGTACATTGGGATTGTTGAAGGGGTTATCGTGGAGGTATCTGAGAAGCCCCTAGGGAAAGATTACGAGAACCACGTTGATTACTCGGACAAGTACGTGATGCCTGGGCTCATCGACGCACATGTACACATCAGGTATGACCCATTTGGTGACCCGGAGCAGCGTTCCCACGAGTACCAGGCGTTGAGGGGATTAGAGAACGCCCGGAAATCGCTGGCCCATGGAGTAACCAGTCTAGGTGACGCCGGAGCCATTGGAAATGTTGGTTTCGCGGTCAGGAACGCCATAAACAATGGTGTAACGGTTGGTCCTCGGCTTTTCGTCTCGGGTGAAATGATCACAATCACCGGTGGAAGGAGCAAGACACCCGGTGAAAGATTAGAGGTAAACGGGGCTGACTCTGCAAGGAAGGCTGCTAGAAGCCTGTTGATGTACCATGACGCGGATTTCATCAAACTGGGTGCAACTGGGGCTATCTCAAGCGCCCACACTGGTCCAAGACATCCTCAGCTATCCATAGATGAGATCAGGGCATGTGTCGAGGAGGCGCACAACTGTGGGAAGATGGTGCATAGTCACTGCTACGGCGAGAAGGGTATCAGTAACAGCCTTGAGGCGGGGGTTGATGTCATCGTGCACGGTCAGACACTCTCGGATGCTCATATCAAGTTCATGAGGGAGAACAACCTGATCCTCATGCCGACGTTGAAGGCGTTCTGCGGTCACAGGGAGCACCTTGAGAAGGGTGGAGTCCACACCCGTATGGTTGATACGGGTATATGGCCCGAGACGGAGCCCAACTTCAAGAGGGCGTTGGCTGCGGGCATCACTATAGCGATGGGCACGGATGCTGGTATGCCGGATGATCACTTCACCAACAACTACATGGACCTCCAGTACATGGTGGAGTGGGGAATGACACCATCGCAGGCGATTACGGCTGGAACACTCAACGCTGCGAAGAGTCTCGCGATTGAGGACATGTTAGGTACGCTTGAGGTGGGTAAGTACGCTGATATGCTGGTGCTGGAGAAGGATCCAACCGAGGATATATCCAACATCTGGAAGACCCGTGAGAAGGTTTTCCTCAACGGCGTGCCCCTTTAATCAAAACCCCCTTATTCTACCAATCGTCCATGCACGGCATGAAGAAGGACACCGTTGACCTCATTGTGCTTGGAGTGGCTCACAGCCTCAACCACAGCCTGTTCCTGGTTCTTCCACCGCTTCTCGGTAATATTGCTGATGACCTGAACACCAGCTTAACGGTGATCGGGTTGATCTCAACAATCACGTTCCTTACATTCGGTACGGGGGCGTTGATCGGTGGTCCACTCAGTGATAGGCTTGGCAGCGTCAGGGTTGCCAGGATTAGCATCGGTCTCGGTGGGTTGATGTCACTGGTGTTCCTCGTGGCGAACAACGTGTACATCTTTGGGGCGGGGATGTTCCTGATGGCTTTGTGGGCGAGTTTCTACCATCCTACAGCGAACGGTTTGATCGCGAAGGCTTTCCCGGAGAACACGGGGGGTTCGATGGGCATTCATAACGCGGCGGGTAACTTTGGTCAGGTGTTCACGCCGACGATTGCGTTCTATCTTGGGGTGACGTTTAGCTGGCGGGTCAGCTTCGTGTTCTTCGGGTTGATGTCCGTGGGGACGGCAATCCTGATGGACAGGATCAAGGTTGACGAGGGTGAGATCGAGAAATCGGACACTACTTACATGGAGTTCATCAGGACACCGGGTCTATGGGTCGTGCTCCTCTACAATGTGGTGGTCGGGTTCCTGTTCAGGTCCGTTGACCTGTTCTTCCCAAGCTTCCTCAGCACCGACCTTCAGTACACGGGTGGGATCGCCGCAATCGCCAACAGCATGATTCTGTTCTTCGGTGTCATCGGTCAGCTGATGGGTGGGAGAGGATCAGACAGTTACGGTCCCCAGAGGGTGATCCTCGCAGCCACAATCGGCATGGTTGTTAGCTTCGGGTTGCTAATGTTCCTTCCAGCATCAATCGCAGTCCCTCTGTTCGTCATTGTCTACGGGGTCAGCATGTTTGGGCACCAGCCAACGGTCACGAACCTTGTCAGCCAGCTCAGCCCGCGTAACATGATGGGGCTTGCGTACGGGGTGATGTTCTTCAGCGCTTTCGGCATCGGGAGCCTAAGCACTTCGGTGATAGGCTGGGTTGCGGATACCTACAGTTTGACGGCTGCTTTCTGGGCGAACGCCGCGACATCAATCATACTGCTTGTTATCGCGTTCGTGATAAGTGCAAGGATCAAGAAGTGAGGTAGGCTAGGACGCCGCTTATAGTCTTGGCGTCCTTTATCTCGTTGGATTCGATCATCTCAAGTACTTTCTCGAAGGGGTATTTCTCGACGTTGATGTACTCGTCCTCCTCCGGGTTGGCTCCTACCTCGGTTAAACCCTCGGCGACGTAGATGTGAATGATCTCGTTGCTGTACCCCGGTGCGACGTATGCGCTGAGTAGCTTGCTCCAGTCGCTTGCAGCGTAACCTGTCTCCTCGGTTAGCTCACGGACAGCACAAGCATACGGGTCCTCACCAACCTCAAGGGTCCCCGCTGGTATCTCAAGCAGCTCAGATTTCGTAGCGTAGCGGTACTGGCGTACGAGAACCATCTCCCCGTCATGAACTGGAACGATCGCTACAGCTCCGGGGTGGTCAACGGTGTCCCTGACCGTCTCCTTGCCGTTTGGTAGCTTTACCTTGTCTGTCTTGAATGAGAAGTTCTTGCCCTCGTGGAGTGTCTTGGAGGAGATGGTTTCTTCCATGGCATATCAGCCACGGGTAAGGGGATAAAAGGGTTAGTAGCGAGCCTTGCCCCAGTAGTTAGGGGTAAGGTCGTAGAGTTTGGACGAGTCCACCCTGCCGAGGGCGTACTCCAGCTGCTCCTGGGCGTCCTCCATGATCTTGTGCTCGTCCACTGTCTTGACCTCCCTGCCCTGCATCAGTATCTCGCCGTCAACGATGACGGTGTCCACGTCGTTGCCGTTGGCGAAGAACGTAACCTTGTCAACTGGCATGTTGAGGGGGTAGAAGTGGGGCTGGTCAAGGTCAACTAGGATGATGTCCGCCTTCTTACCTGCTTCTAGACTGCCCAGCTCATTGTCCAGCCTGAACGCCTTGGCTCCATCGATGGTGGTCATTTCCAGTATCTTACCAGGTGGGAGCACGTTGCTGTCCCTGAAGTGGCGTCCGTGGTAGCGTTTGCACTGGAACATGTGCCTGAACATGTCGAAGCTTCTGTCTGGTGCCCCGGCGTCGCTTGCCATTACCACGTTTGCGCCTGCCTCGATGAGTTCTGTAACGGGGCATCTTCCTATCATGCTGGCTACGGCGCTTGGGCTGTGGCTGATGTTGGTGCCGGTCTCGGCGCAGAGAGTGATCTCCTCGGGTAGGAGCTCGGTTGAGTGGTTGTAGACGCACTCGGGTCCACTCATGTCGAGTTCCTCGTGGCAGAACTTGATGGTGCTGGTGTTGTGCCCGTCCATGGTGAGCATGAGGTCGTGTTTACGTCGGAGGTCATTGGCTAGTCCAGCGACGTACTTGAGCTCCTCCAGCTCCTTACCGACAATTGGATTCCTCTCCGGGTGGGGCGTGGGGAACATCATCGCGATGTTGATCCTACCATTCGCCCTGCCGTGGTTCTCGTGTACAACCTCCTCACACTCCTCGAACTGCTTCTCAACAGTCACCGTAAACTCGCGTTTCTGGTCCCCGTGCCACTCTGCGAACTTGTTAGGGTAAGGTGGACGTCTAGGACCAACTGCTAGGAATGTTCTAACTCCTATCTTCTCGGCTTCGTCGCAATGCTTGGCTGCGTACTTTGAGTCGTCAACGCGCATGATGCTGTCTCCTCCACCGAAGAAGGTGATTCCGCTCGTGGTTCCGAACTTGAGGCGTTCAAGGTTGAGCAATGCAGCGTCTGCAGCCCAGTACTCCTCGGTTGATCCCTCGGCGTAGATGTCGTTGCACGCCTTGTACCATGTCTCGTTGTGCATGCCTAGGGTTCTGAGGAGGCTGTGCCCGGCGTGGGCGTGCCCGTCGAAAAGTCCGGGCATTACAGCCATCTTGTGGGCGTCTATCATGATGTCCGCGTCGTGGGTCTTGACCAGCTCACTGGTCTCCCCGACCTCAACTATTCTATGGTTCTCGACGGCCACCGCGCCGTCCATGATGACCCTCCGCTGGAGGTCAACGGTAATGACCATACCGTTCTTGATGAGAATATCAGCCAATGCAATCAGGGAATACGTGGAATAAGAGGGTAAATAATGATTGGTTTATGCAGTTGCCAGATTTACCTGATAGTAATTATATATACTCTAAACTAAGTTGTTAGATATGCCTCAAACAGGTCCAACTTGTGGAAAAAAGATCAATTTCCTGAATCACGTTAAAGGGAAAGATGGATTATTTTACTGCTCAGAATGTGTGCTTGTGGCAAATAAGAAGGGAAAAACTGGATCAAGTGAAATTGGTTTACTAAACACTTTACCAGATATTTCTGAAGAACAAATAAGAGCTTTGAATGAATCTGACCTTAGATATATTACAGTTTTCGACCAATCATTAACGGCAGTAGTTCATAAAAATCCACAAAAAATAATCAATAAACTGGGTAAAAATGGCTGGAAGGTTATTTCTATGTCAATATCTAATACTCCAAGTCCATTGTCAGGTCATGCATCATATATGTACATAATACTTGAGCGAGAAGATGTGTAGAAAGTTATTGAGACTTTTCATGACTTAATATTGCCACTTCTTTTCCATTCTTATAGTAGACCCTTGGAGTGTTCATGTGTAGATGGTTCAGTAGACTGTACACCATCCAACCAGCGGTTTCCGCTGTCTTGGATAACGTGTTCTCGCCTTCCCTTCCAATGATCTCCACCACTGTGCCCTTCTCCGCCTCCACATCGTCGAGATCAACCAAGTAGTGGTTGAGGCTTACCGAGCCCAGACTGGACTTGTACTGCCCGTCCACAAGTATCCTGCCCACGTTCGCCATCTCACGGGGGATTCCATCGTAGAAACCCGCGTGGATGGTGCCGATCCTCATGTCCTTGGGCGCGATGAACTTGCCCCAGTAAGTGACGCCCTCACCACGACCCACGTTCTTGACGTACTCGACCCGAGCCTTGAAGCTGAGCACCTGCCTGAGGTCAACCTTCGCTGAGAGGTCTTTCTTCTCCGGGTAGACGCCGTAGAGGCTCATGCCGGGTCGGACCAGATCCAGCCACCCGTCTGGGTTGTGGAAGGTGGCGTCGGTGCTAGACATGCTCCTGATGGGCACCTGGATGTCCCTCTCTTTGAGCTCCCCGTCAACCGCCACCAGCTTGGCGAGCATGTGCTTGTCCTCCTGGTTCTGCTGGAACGTGGAGAATATGCCAGCCACGTCAACGTGTTCCAGCTTGTGCACGTACTCGATGTAGTCAGCCGCCTCCGTGTGGCGCACCCCGATCCTGTTGAGCCCCGTATCCACCTTGATGAACACATCAACCTTCATACCGAGGTCCTTCGCTGCCTCGTTGAGCTTGTCCGCGTCCTCCCTCGTGTAGACGCACTGGGTGATGCCCTTCTCCACCACCGCCCTGTACTGTTCCGGGGTGAACAGGACATCCATGTTGAGAACCTTCAGCTTAAGCCCCGCTTCCCTGATCTTCAACGCCTCGTAGAGCTTTGCCACCATGCACCACTCCACTCCCTGCTCCTCAAGGTAAGCAGTCACCGGAATCAAACCGTGACCATAAGCGTTGTTCTTGACCACCGCCATCACCGTGACGCCCACGTGCTCCCTGATCTGTTCAAGATTATATCCCAGATTATCCAGGTCGATCTCCAGCCATGAGCTGAACCCCTTCATACGTTCCCTTATCTCGTCGGGGCTTTGCTGCCCATCGAAGTAATTGTAAGACATGATACAGTGAATTTGGGAATCCTAGTGAAAAAGATACTGAATTTAACATAATCCCAATTGCGGCAAGAATAGCCTATTCTGCACCATTTATGGTAAAATGTCCCATGGGGGAAATTGTTTTATCCTCAAGAATCAGTGAACCAGATGATAGTTATGGTTAGACGAGCGTTAATCATGGGAGCGGCTGGAAGGGATTTCCACAACTTTAACACGTTCTTCAGGGAAAACAAGAACTACAAGGTTGTAGCCTTCACGGCAGCCCAGATAAGCGAACTGGACACCGCGGTTGGGATCGAGAAACGGGTATACCCACCCGAACTGGCAGGATCAATGTACCCGGAGGGAATCAAGATATACCCGGAAGAGGAGCTTGAGGAGCTCATCCGGGAACTGAAGGTTGACGAGGTTTTCTTCAGCTACAGCGATGTATCCGCTGAATACCTGCACGACGAGGCAGCAAGAGCCCAGTCAGCCGGCGCATCATTCGTGCTACTCGGACCCAACGACACAATGATCCAGCCAAAGAAGCCGCTAATAAGCATCTGTGCATCAAGGACCGGGAGCGGTAAGAGCCCTACATCTAGGTGGCTCATCAAAACACTGAAGGCAACGGGGTACAGAGTGGTGGTCATCAGGCACCCGATGCCATATGGTGATCTGGTCAAGCAGAGACTCCAGCGGTTTGAGACAGTTGAGGACCTAGACAAGCACGAATGCACCGTGGAGGAGAGAGAGGACTATGAGCCCCACATCGAGATGGGGGCAATCGTGTACTCCGGGGTGGACTACCAGGACATCATCAACGCGGCTGAGAAAGAGGCAGATGTCGTTGTCTGGGATGGCGGCAACAACGATTTCCCGTTCTATGTACCCAGCAAGCACATCACCATCGTTGACCCTCACCGGGTTGGACACGAGCTGAGTTACTACCCCGGCGAGACCAACGTCAGGATGGCTGACATCGTCCTCGTCAGCAAGGTGAACACGGCTGACCCCGAGAACGTGAGGAAGATCAAGGAGAACGTCAGGAAGATCAACCCGACCGCCAAGATCGTGGAGTCAAACATCGTCATCACCGCTGAGGACGAGGACAAGCTAACCGGAAAGAACATACTCGTCATCGAGGACGGTCCAACCCTCACCCACGGCGAAATGAAGTACGGTGCGGCAACCATCAAGGCAAGGGAGAAAGGCGCGAACATCATCGACCCCAGGCCCTACGCGAAGGGATCAATCAAGGCGGTCTACGATCTCTGGCCCCACCTAGGTAAAGTATTACCTGCGGTAGGGTACAGCGAGAAACAGATCAAGGAGCTGGAGGACAGCATCAACGCTACACCATGTGACCTCGTGTTGATGGGTACACCCACTGATCTCAGACGCTATATGAATGTAGACAAGCCGGTGTTACGCGTCAAGTACGAGTACGAGGAGATCGAGCCGGGCACCCTGATAGGTTTGCTTGAGGGCGTTCTTCCCTAAACCCTCTTTTTGTGTCTGAAATTATATATCAGCGTTCAAACCATGTATCTCGGATTGTAATGAAAGCACTCGTACTATACCATTCAGTAAGTGGAAACACAAAGAAGATGGTGGAAGCCCTAGCGGAGGGCTATGGAGAAGGCGTGACCCTCTGGGACGTAGACGCGAAAAGGTTCGATATAGCAGACCTAAAAGACTATGACGCCGTGGCAGTCGGGGCACCTGACTACTTCAGTTACGTACCTGGAACCTTAAAGACCTTCATGGATGACGTGGTTCTGGCGGAACGTGCAGGAGCCACAGGAACAAAGGACAAGAAAGTTGCACTGCTACTCAGCCATGGTGGCGGTGGAAAAGCACAGGAGCCACTGGAGGCGCTCTTTGGCAGGCTAGGTGAGGTTGTGGGTGAGACAATTTCCTGCAATGGTGAGCCCAGCGAGGAAGTACTTGTCCAGTGCAAAGAACTAGGAAAGAAACTGGCCTCCTCCTAAAATCGGATATTTTATCCTCACTCGCTCCAGACTACTGCCTATGGGTAGGCTTGAGGATAAAGCCCTAGATTTTGCTAGTAAAAAGCACAGGGGACAGCTTGACGACAGGGGCAGACCATACTTTTTCGCCCACGTTATTCAGGTATACAATGTCCTCCAAGACGTAACTGACGATGAGGCTACGCTATGCGCCGGACTATTGCACGACGTAATAGAGGACACAGACACCACGTACGAGGAGCTTGTACACGAGTTCACAAAGGAGATCGCGGACCTAGTTATGGAAGTTACCCACGAGGGGGGCAGCTTACACGAACACTACTTCCCGAGGCTCCATAGTAGGAAAGGGATCATGATTCAGTTTGCTGACAGGCTCAGCAACATGAACAGGATGCGAGAGTGGCCGGGAGACGTCCAGCAGTGGTTCCTTGAGAACAGCCGGTTCTGGAAAACGGAGGCACCAAAATGACGAGGCTAGAGGACAAGGCACTGGAGTTCGCCAGCATCAAGCACGAGGGACAGCTGGACGATCAGGGCAGGCAGTACTTCTTCGCCCACATCATCCAGGTGTACAGCCTACTGAAGGATGTGACAGACGACGAGGAGATACTGTGCGCGGGTATCCTCCACGACACCATCGAGGACACGGACACCACATACGATGAGCTGGTTAGAGAGTTCAACAAGGAGATAGCCGACCTCGTATTGGAGCTGACTCATCAAGGTGACAGGGAGACAGGCAGATACTTCCCACTCCTCCGCAGCCACAAGGCGATAGTGGTAAAGTACGCTGACAGGCTGAGCAACTTGGTAAGGATGGTTGACTGGCCGGGTGACTGGCAGGAAGGATACCTGAAAAACAGCGTATTCTGGCCAACCGAGCCCAAGAAAAAAACCTAATTACCATCAACAATAAAAGTGAATTAGGTTAGATACTCAACCCGCCTGGAAGGGTCTCCTGTATCTCGATGGTGTAACCCTCGATGTCCTTGAACATGAACACCCGGACCTTGAGCCTATCTGATTCATGGGGGAGCTCCTCGTAATCCAAGCCGTTCTTCTTCAGTTTAGCCAGCCAGGTGTCAACGCTCTCAACGTTGAGGCAGAGAATCACTGGTTTGATGTTGTTCGCCTTATGGTAGCCATGTGCACCATCAACCAGTCCAACGTATGCCCCGTCCATGATCTTGTATATCCTGCTCCAACCCTGGTCAACCTCCATGTTGAAGCCCATGATATCCTCATAGAACCTCTGCGCCCTAGGCAAGTCCCTGTAGTAGAGCCATGTGATGACTCCTCGAACCTTCTCACTCATGGGTTAATGGTGGTAAATCAGGATTTAACATTCTGGATACTGTAGGGGGGAGGGGGGGTCTACCGATCCACCCTTTCCCAGCCGTATTTCAGTGAAACAAGCCCTGAAACGGCTGCTTTTTCAGAGAATTATATGTAAAAGTGTAATCCACCACAACCTAAAATGGTGGTTAATAGGTCCAAGGCTTCGCTTTTTCAAGCTGAGCTGCAAGCCTGAACAGTGTTGCCTCGTCCCCGAATTGCCCGATGAACTGGACACCAATTGGCAAGCCTTCACTGCTTTTCCCCAAGGGAACCGACATTGCAGGATTACCAGCAGCGTTACTAAGGGCAGTATAGCTTGAGACATGAATCACCTTGTCAAAGATCTTCAACGGCTCAATGGGGTCGGGATTAACCTCACCCAGTTTGAATGGTGGCTCAGGGTTAGTCGGGAGAAGAATCGCGTCATATCCAGTGATGAAACGGTTCAAGTTCCTGCCGAACTGCTCTAAGAAGCCGTGGGACAGCATGTAATCTACCGAGGACAACCCCCGACTCCTTTCATACAGCCCCCACGTAAGGTCTTCAACCCACTCCCTCTGTGGGAGAACTCCTGCCCTCATCGAAGCCTGAACAAGCGTTGATGCTGGTATGGTGCACCAGATATTCATGAAAGCGTTCACCATTTGCTGGAATTGATCACCCAGCACGTCCTTAATGCCTAGCTCTTCGACACTATGACCAAACTCCATACATAACTCGCCGGTTTCTCTGACAGATCTCTCCACATCAGAGTGGATGTCCTTATCTTCGACGCTTCTAGTCACGAGAGCCATATTGAGCTTACCCGGGTCCACTCCAACCTCCTCGATGAACGGTCTCTTCTTGGGTGGAGACCAATATGGTTCTCCCACGGCGTGACCATCAATTATGTCTAGGAATGCCGCACTATCCCTCACCGACTTAGTCAACGCATGGTTTGTTGATAACCCTACCATTGCTCCACCTGAAGTGGGCACCCTACCTCTCGTAGGCTTTAACCCAAAGAGACCACAGAAAGAAGCTGGGGTCCTGATAGAACCCCCACCGTCGCTACCATGAGCGACCGGTACCATGCCACCAGCTACAGCCGCAGCTGCTCCTCCACTAGACCCTCCGCTGCTGTATTCATGGTTCCAAGGGTTCACGGTTGGACCATGCAACCGTGGCTCAGTAGTGCAAGTCAGCCCAAACTCGGGGGTGTTAGTCATCCCGAGGATAATCATTCCTGACTGCCTGATCCTGCGTACAACCTCGGTGTCATGTTCCGGTACATAGTCCTTGAACAGGATGGAGCCATAGGTGGTTCTCACGCCATTAACGGGGGTCAAGTTCTTGATCAATATCGGCACACCGGAGAAGGGGCCATCCAAAGGTTTCTCCGCCAGCTCCCGCGCTTGCTCATAGGTTTTAGTCACAACAGCGTTGAGTGCGGGATTGAGCTCCTCAACCCGTTCAATGGTTTCCTCAACCAGCTCTAATGCGGATAACTCGCCGTTCTTTACCCTCTCAGCCTGTTCAACTGCATCAAGAGAAGACATGAACAACTATTCGTTGAATGTTAAATAATACTATTGGATGTTAACTTCCTTCAGTCTTTTTCCTGTGTCAAGCCGCTCTCCAGGAAAGTTACCAGAGCGTTATCGATCAACCTGTCCATGAAGCTCGACCTATACAATACCAACAGGTCAGCCACTCTCCCTCCGCCGTTTACGGTATAGTATGTCTCTCTGCCCACACTGTGTCTTTCAACGATTTCAGCGTCAACGAGTTTACTGAGATACAAGGACAGAGTTGATGACGGAATATTGAGGCTTGATAGGAGATCACCATAAGCCATCTTTGTCTGTGACAATAATATCAACAGAATCTCCCGCAACCTCCGCTGCCGCAGGATCGACAGAATCAACCGGTCGTGTTGGTCGAACTCCTCGTCGAAGTATCGGGTATAGAACCCTTCGCCGTCCCGGTACAGGAGGTTCTGGTGTACAAGGTAACCTAAATGATAGTCAAGGGAGGTAAGAGGGATGCTGAGACGTCTCTGTATCTCGCGGAGGTGTAGACCGGGGTTACTTTTAACATAAAAGTAGATCACCCGCCTCTTCTCGTTCTCCAGCACCTCTTCCCTGAACATTTCTAATCCATTAAGATTCCAATCGTTACGAGCAGCAACGCAATCAAGTGCACTAGTAAGTGAGTGTTATCCGTGAACCCCATCGTGATGTTCTCCAGCATCACCTCAGGCATCAACAGAACAGCATGTACGAACATCAACCCGAACCCAGCTGTGATATACGCCATCTTCCGGGAAGGTACTCGCCTGTAAGCCAAGAATATGATAAGGAACAATGTACCGGTTGCCGCCAGTATCCCGAGCCTTATCACAAGATCAAGCATAGCCAAAACGTTTACCATATACTAGATCAAAATGGCTTTTCTTATACCTAGTGCCGGATTGATCCAACGTTTGTACTAATCCGGTTCAGCCCTTGTTCTATGCCGTATATATTAGGTGATTTTTCACATTAATTTGAAGGAAAATGAAGAAAAAAATCCTTTTTCTGACAATTATAACCCTTGCACTTACAACAATACCAATAATTAACGCACAAGACTCGTACAAGATCACCCTAAAACTCGATAACATTCCAGACGTTTCACCATCCCATTTGGAGGGATGGGTAATCAAAGGGGACAACAAGTACAGCTTCGGAGTAATCGACGCGGACGACATGATGATGGACTCCATGGGCGGCATGAGCTACATGATCGAGATGGATGTCTCAGATGCTGATGCGATCGCAATTACCATAGAGCCTGAAGGGGACATGGATGACACACCGAGTGGCATAGTCCTCATCAGCGGTGAGGTCCACGATGGATCAGCAGAACTAGAGTTCCCAGTCAACTTCGATGACGCGACAGGCACATACATACTCGCCACACCATCCAACGGCGCGGACACAGACGAGAACAGCGGAATATGGTTCCTAGAGCTACCTGATCCATCACCCGGGCTCAGCCTACCGATGCTTCCATCTGGCTGGGTCTACGAGGGCTGGGTAGTGTACGAGGGAACACCGATAACATCCGGTAGATTCACCGACGTCGCGGCTGTTGACATGTTCGACGGTTTTAGCGCATCAACCACGTACCCACCGTTCCCTGGAGAGGACTACCTGATTAACCCACCAACTGGGTGGACATTCCCCATCGACCTTGGTGACGGAATGAGCAAAGCAGTGATATCCGTGGAGCCAGACCTGATGGGAGAAGACCCCACCGGTGACGGCCCATTCGCGATAAAGCCACTGGTCGGAGACATCCCAGCGATGGCAGAGGACCACGTCAACTATGATTTGTCTCTTACGATGGCACCACTGCCAACAGGTTTAGCGGTAGTCAGCATGGACTCCAGTATGGTTATGGAAACTGTTGAGATGCTTGAGGCCCAGATAGAGAGCCTTGAGGCACAGATCACCGAACTCGAATCAACCATAACGGACCTAGAGATGATGGACACACCAATGGCACCCCTAGGGTCATGGCAAGCAATCTCAGCCGTAGCCCTAATCGTGGGACTCGCAGTCGGAGCAGCAGTCATCTACACACGAAAATAACCCAAACCCTACCCCATTTTTTCAAGTCACAGTAGAAATATAGAGTGCACAATTTTTTTCCAGCCTTATTACAGGTAGTTGGATCAGAAAATGGTGGACGAGGGGGGAATCGAACCCCCGGCCTCTTGGTTGCGAACCAAGCATTCTACCCCTGAACCACTCGCCCGGCTACACATGAAACCCACAACGGGGATAAAAAGATAACTAGCGCTACTCGCGCAGGCTCAAACTCTGCATCTCGCTGCCGTCTTCCTTCAGGACAAGCACATCGATGCCGTCACCGCTAACCGCGTCACGCGCGATAGCCGCCTTGATCGCCTTCTTGGCAAGCTCAACGCCTGCCTCACAATCAATTCCTTCCTTGTAATCAGCCTCAAGCACACCTATCGCGATCTGTGCACCAGAGCCAGCGGCAAGGAAATCATCCGGGATCAGGCTACCAGCCAGGTCCATGCTGTAAAGCTTAGGACCATCACTGTCATAGCCACCCACAACCGTCTCCATTAGAAGGGGCATCATCCGCCTGTTGAAAAGCATGTTACTGATGAGCTTGCTGATCGCCTTCGTGCTGATGGGTCTACCCTTCTCAAGCCTGAACAGGTTCGCGTAAGCCGATGCCTCCCTTACCAGCGCCTGCATATCGCTCATTAAGCCCGCGAACGCGAGCCCAACGTTATCAGTGAGCTTGAACACCTTCTGACCGCTAGTGCTTGCAACAAGTCTACCGTAGCTTACACGTTTCTCGCTGGCCAGCACAACGCCGTCGCTGCAGATCATTCCAACCGTAGTCGCGCCCTGAATCGCCTGGTAACCCATAGTCTCACTTCCTAGGGGAATTACGGAACGCGCGATATATACGTTCTGCCAGACTAGAGGCGGTAAAGTTTACTGGATTTCCGGGGCTTCGCCCACTCGATCTGGTACCCGAAGCTCTCAAGAACCTGGAGGAAATCACGGACACCGAGGCTTTTCATGTAGCCCTGGGCCTCACCGAGCGTCTCAAGTGCCTCAAGCTCCGCTTTAATCTCCTCGTATTTCGAGGGAACAACCAGGACTCCTCCAAGTTTCCTATACTCGGCTCCCTCCTCCTTGATCTGCCTGAGAATCTTGCCGTTGGTGACCCCTTCACGCTCCGCTACCTCGTCAAGCACAACAATCTCCCCGTACCTGAGTTTCTTTTTCTTCTTGGAGACAAGGGGAATCTCTATGATAAACTCCTCTTCCACCGGGTCAGTCTTCAGAAGCCTGCCGTCTCCTCCATTCTCCGAGATCCGGATCTCAAGGAGGCGAGGCTTCCACCGGGTCAGTCTTCAGAAGCCTGCCGTCTCCTCTTGAGTCTATCTCAAAAACGCAGGTTGTCTTGTACCTTGCAGGATATTTCACGTCCGCCCGGAGAAGCCAGCCCTCCTTCTCAAGAAGCCTTGAAAAGAAATCATCAACTTTACCAGCTCTCTGACTGAGTCTGTTCGTTGGTTTCAGGGTGATGACTTTCATTGATCCTCTTCGAGGCTCCTCTGTCCCCAAACTGAAGAAAACTCGTTCAAGGTAATCATCATCGCCCCTATACGATATCTCAATCCTTGTGGAGTATGCAAGAAGCGCGACGGTGTGGGCGTAGTTGTAATAAAGGGAAAGGTCCTCCGGGGTTGGAGCCTTGAAATCTAGGAGGTATTGCTCTGATTCAAGGTCAGAGTATAAGCTGTCATCCAGCTCATCGACTGTTACATTGTTCGTCCTTGCCACCTCGTTGAGAACTGCAAGCCTGTCATCCTTGCTGATGACAACGGTTTTCGCTGCAAGGCTGAACACCTGCCTCCTAGCCTCCAGTGGTGGAATGACACTCTTTGACTGGTAGACGGATCGAGAGTCAAGCACCGATGCAAGCCCCCTAACCAGTTTATAGTCGTACCCGAGGTACTCGCAGTCATCAACGACGCCGTCTAACGTTCCACGCTTCTTATCCAGATGATCAGAGTACACCTCAATCAAGGTATCAAGGATACCAGCGTGTTCACGCATCAGTATGGGTTTGATTACACCCTTCCGCCTAAACACCCGGATATGCTCGAATGGGAGAATCATCAACGCTTCCTCCTGGCGCTGACAAACGTCTCAGCGGTCCCAGCACTCACCAGCTCAAACAGGATCGCCTGTTTTCCCGGCCCCGGACGCAGAATCCGTCCAAGCCTCTGAACGAACTGCCTGTTACTCCCCGAGCCACTGAGGATAACCGCTATTGATGCGTCGGGTACATCAACGCCCTCATCCAGCACCCGGCTGGTGAGTATCCGCTTGTACTCGCCGCTGTGGAACATCCTGAGAATCTCCCCCCGCTCCTCCCGTGGGGTCCTGTGAGTGATGGCTGGGATGAGCATCTCCTTGCTGAGCCGGTAAACAAGCTTGTTCTGGCTCGTGAACACCAAAGCTTTCTCGTCTGGGTTAGCCTTGAGCAGGCTCTTGAGGTACGCGACCTTGCTGTCACTGTTGTACGCGATGTCCATCGCCTGCGTCCTGGCGGTGATAGCTCTTCTCGCCTCGGGGTCACGCCCCGTTCGCTTGACAAGCTGCATGTAATCCCTTGGGCTTCTAATCTTGATGCCCCGCTTACGCAGGAATCCCCTGTATATCTCGTACTGCTTATCGTACTCGGATTTCTCGTACCCGGTCAACGGCAGCTTGACAGTCTTGACAGTGTAATCGGCGAGATGCTTTCCTGCAAGGTCATCGACGCCTAGTTGATAGTTCTTCGGTCCAACCAGTTCCTCGATTACCTCAAGGTACGCCTCTTCTCGGGGCAACGTTGCCGTGAGTCCCAGCCGGTACGGTGCGATGTACCTCTGAGCGATCCTGCGGTATGTTGGACCCGTCAGGTGGTGGACCTCGTCGAAAACTATGAACTTGAACAGGCTTCCCAGTCGCCTTGCCCTGATTGATGCACTGTCGTAGGTGCTGACGGTTATTGGGAGGATGTCATCGTTTCCTCCACCCAACGCGCCGATCTCGGAGTTGAATGCCTGCTGGAGGACGCTGCGCCACTGCTCGACAAGAACGATTGTGGGTACCAGAACTAGGGTTGATGCCCCAAGTTTCTCTATTGCCTTGACGGCAAGAACTG
The DNA here is from genome assembly GCA_964589605.1 of uncultured Candidatus Bathyarchaeia archaeon. Taxonomy (GTDB): domain Archaea; phylum Thermoproteota; class Bathyarchaeia; order TCS64; family TCS64; genus RBG-16-57-9. Next base: position 112,740 of record CAZPRN010000010.1, read on the forward strand.
TTTTCCCGGCTCCCGTTGGTAAAACAACGACTCCCCGTGAACCCGCCTTGCTCCAGGCAGAGAGAGCGGTTTCCTGGTAGTCACGTAGCTTGAAGGTGGATGATAAATTATCAGGGTTCAGGAAATCCTCTGCCTCATCTCTGTATTTTTCACCGGTGGATTCCAAGTGGTTGACGACAGGTCCATACATGTATCCGGGAAAGCTGTTCATGGGTTCGAGGTTGGAGAGGTACACCGGTTCACCTTCAACGTGAACCTGCCCCCTTTTGTATGTCAGAACTCTCATTGAACCCCTCTAAGCAGACAACCCTCGTCCAGTCACTTTTATTGTCCCCGGTTTACCTAATTTTCCTTCAACCTCGATCACGGAACCAGTGAACTGGTGTGCAAGCTCAACTGCGGTCAATGTGTGAAGGGTCACCTCACTAGTCTTAAACCATGAGACTCCATCAACCAGGCTACAAGGTAGAATCAGATGGTCGCAGGTGTGTTTGTCCACATGAGCACCAGTTTTAACCTGATTGATGATTGAGTTTGCAGCCTTTGATCCCACCTTTTCAGCTGGTTTCCCTCTTGCCCCAAGGGCGTCCGCTCCTAGGAATACGTTTTCTCCTGTTGTCCAGAGGCATATCATGCTTCCCGGACTGAGGGATTGAACAGTTTTTGTCTCGATAGTGGTCATGATTCCTGCGTCAACTAGAATCTGTCTAGCACTTTTCGCCTGTCTCTCTGACACATGAGAGGGCAGTTTCCCTGAAATGGATAAACCTTCAATCCTGAGCAAGTTAGGCGGTCTAGGGGTGAAAGGTTTAAGGTGTTTAACCAGATTGGATTGAAGTTGAGCCTCCCCTCCTCCTTTTGGGTAGAAACCGTGTCTAATTTGAGACAGCTCGAATGATGCACCCATCATGTTGAAGATAGGATACACGATATTCTCAAGAAAGGTCAACGGGGGCGACCAGTTCACATCTGTCCCGCCTTTGATAACGAGTTTAGTTGGTCCATCTGCGAACACGGTGATAGGGGCTAGGCACTGTAGCATCAACGAAATGCTACCGGCAGTCCCAATATCGATCCGGTATTCTCCCCCCCTTACTCTACCCGGTTTGAGGGTGATCTCGGTGGAGCCTATCTCAGCCCCCTCAACGGTTCCGTCACAAATCCTCGCGGCTGCCTTTAAAGTGGCGAGGTGTTGTGGGCGGAGACCAGGTTTTTTCCTCTTCCCCCTGATGTTGAAAACGTTTACCTGTTCACCCATGATACACGCGTAAGTGGTCGCCATTCGGAGGAGTTGTCCGCCCCCCTCCATCTGTGCGCCGTCTACGCTTATCATGACATCCTACTCGGCTGTCCCGCCGCAGAACCTTGTCAATACTGATCTCGCGATATCAGATGATTCTCCCAACTTGGAGTGGCTGATGTCAGGTGCCCCGCACATGAGCATAAGGACATTCTTTGTCTTGTCCGTGACCTTGCTGTAATCAGCGTCGCGGTATGGGTAGATAGCGACAAGTCTGGAGTTGTCCTGGATGACTGCTTCTCCCCCCTTGAGAATGACTGGTTTCTTCATCGCGATACCCAGGAACTCTTCACCCTCCCTTGCCTCCCTCATCAACAGATCGCCTTCAAGCAGGTCTGCGTCAAAGCTAGCGATTGGAATTGCCGTCTGAATGGATACCATGTTGTAGGCATCAACCCATGTGTTGATCTTCGGTATCGGCTTCTCGTTCAGCACCCTGCGTATCAATGCCTCGGCGGCTGGTCTGTTCTTCGTAGGATCAATCCCTAGCCTCCAGAAAAAGTCCCTGTACGCCCTGAAATCTGGGTCCTCCCTCAATTTCTCGATGACCCACCTTAAACGGGTCTCATCGTAGATCTCAGTCTTGTAGGATTCAAGCTCGGGAGATTCGCGTTTGATTGACACGTCCTTGAAGTTTATTATCTGAGCTGCCAAGTTTGGGAACTTTTGTGAAAGCTCCGGTGACAGTTTTAGATAGCTAGGCATGGTTGTCGTCTTCCTGTGTAAGTGAGTCTGATTTTGCCAGGTCCCTGATCCTGTTCTCCCCGTCTATCTCAGAAACGATCCGGTAAACGGCTGGTGGAACAAGCTCGCTCCAGTCCCTGCCCTCAAGAATCCTCTTTCGAATATCACTAGCCTCAAACTTTCCCCTCTGATAAAGATCAATGCTCCTGACCTCATAGCCAGCTTCGATCAATAATCTACGTGTGAGGCTCTGGTTGCTGTAAACGACATCGAATCTGGGGGTCTGGCTCTCCACAGCGCTGACCCAGACGCGGTGAGCCGGAGCGTCCGCGATTGGTAGTATCATGAATTTCTTGCAGGGAACGTTCTCCTCTTCGAGTGCCCCCCGGATCATCTCGATTCTCTCCCCAGCTGTGAAAGGATTATCCCTCTGGTGGCTCATCTGCGCGCTACCAACGACGAGTACAAGCTCCTCACACTCATCCAATATCACCTCGATGGCGTGCAGGTGGCCAAAATGAAAGGGCTGGAACCTGCCGACGAATAATGCACGGGTCAACGTTTTCCCTCTGTTGCTTCATGCTAGACGACTGGGGGCTTATGTATTTTCCTAGCCCTGTTCAACCGTGTTGAACACGTGTTCTAAACGGTGGGATTATGTCTGAGGCTGCATTCATGTTTCTCGTGAATAGATATGGGTAAGACGATGACCACCTTGCTGGCTATAGTTCTAGTCGGATTGTTTCCAGCAATGGCCATACTACAACATAATGCTGACCGATACACCCAGGAAGGAGCCGTGCATGTCGCTGAAAGATATCTCAGGAATATGCCGACTTTCAGTTTTGATGGAATAGAGGACACGGTTGAGGTGATCGGCGTGGAGACACTTCGAACTCCCAACACGTGGGGAGTATCCATCGGATTCACCTCAAGGAACGGTGGATACGGTGACCGTGCAGGACAGATGGTCATCACAGCCCTTCAGGACCATATCACATGGATTGTCGTGAATAACGGTAAGGTAATTGAGGCTATCACTGATGGAGTGTTCGACGAGATAAACGAGGAGCACATCAACCAGGATACAGATGAAGCCGAGGAGGCGAAACAGTTAGCCCTTGAGTTCCTCAGAAACGCGCCCACTTTCTGTTTCGATGGTATCGAGGGCACGATGGAGGTCGTTGATACCTTGATAGCCGAGAGCTACCCAGTGCAGTACTTCATATCTGTCAAGTTTGACTGTAGCCAGCCAGGCTACGGTGATAGGACTGGGTTGGTACTAGCACAGGTGATCACGGAGCATGAGGTGAGGGTAGTTGTGGTGAATGGAGAAGTAACTAGCGCCATCATAGATGGCGTCTGGGATGAATTGATCCAGCAAGAGAAGGTCTCATCGGAGCTTCACCCACCGGAATCAGTAGTCTACGCAGCTCTAGATTACGTTAAAGGTAATTATCCGGTGGTGAGTGATGTGGAGATACCCGAGGATTGGTCTGTGAGTAACATGAACCCTGATGACCTAGTTGGAGCCATGAAGATTGGATACAATGGTGGAGGATGGGACATCACTGTCAGCTGGGCTGTCGTATTGGAACCGGTTTACCTCGTCAATATGAGCTATGGCGAGTACGCTTGGACGTTTGAAGTTGACCAGATGCTCAATGTGGTTGAGACCACTGGGTAAATTCTATACCTTTTTCGGTATCTTGGACTCGCATGGTACTGCGGTTTGGCAGAAGCCACAACCGTACCCATCAAACCCGTAATGCCTTGGTACGTACTTGCGGGTCATATCTACATATTTTTTACATAGCTCCTTGTCATGACCCTTCTCGGTGATTGCACCGATTGGACAGCGTTTCATGCAGACTCCACATGTTCCGTCCATGATGTAGAGACAGTACTCGTTGTGGTTCTCGTATGGTCTAGGAGAGGGCTCAATGACTGCATCAACTATGATACTTCCTGTTCTCATAGCCTTCCCTTTGGGTGTGATCAACCCGTCGCTCAAACCAAAGCTCCCTAAACCAGCAGCATAAGCCGCATGTCTCTCCGACCAAGTGGAGGCGAAACTGTACCTCTCCGAGGTCGCGCCCTTCCAGAGTGGACTGATCATGGGTGCAACAGCGTCGTATCCTGCTTCCTTGAGCTTCTCCACGACAAATTTCCTGAGCTTTACGTTGACTTGCTCACCCATTATCCTGGAGCGTGCCCATCTCTCGCTTGGAAAATGTGTCTCCTTGCGATGGTCAACCTTGGTTGCATCGGTTTGGGGTAGAATCCAGCTTATCACAGTCAGTTTTGACCTGTCATATTGCTTTCCATGGGCGTCCTCCATGAACACATCTGGCATGATGTAGAAGTCTCCGATGTCCTCCTTGTAGAAATCATAGAGAGGGTTCGCACCACTGCTGAAGCCAACAAGTGGCTCAGCCCAAGCGGGCTCAATGTCCCACTTTCCCAACGAGTTCTCTGGCCCAGCGATGAAGTCTTTGATTACATCCTCAACCCATTCACCTAGGTTTTCAATACTCATAATGGCTTGTCAACCGTAACCGCTTTATTTAAAGCAGAACTCATGTGTTTAATGGCAGACCTAGAGTTCTTGTTCCTAAAATGGGACGAAGTCCAGCTATTATGTGAGACTGTATCAGACAAAATCAGGGACTCGGGATACGTGCCGGACCTTCTCATCGCCATCAGCCGGGGTGGGTTTGACCCGGCCAGGATAATGAGCGACCAGCTTGACATCAGAAAGCTTGCTAGTCTACAGATTATCTACTATACTGGGCTGAACACTCGGATGGATGAGCCAGAGGTGCTTTTCCCGCTGAATGCCCAGATAGAAGGGCTAAAGGTGCTTGTAGTAGATGATGTGAGCGACTCGGGAAACAGCCTAATTGTCGTAAAAAAATATGTGGAGAACAAAGGTGCGGCCGAGGTAAAGCTAGCGACGTTGCACCACAAGCCGTGGAGCAAGTTCAAACCTGATTTCTACGCCGAGGAGGTTGACAAGTGGATCATCTATCCGTGGGAGCCGAAAGAGTCGGTGAAAGACCTCGTCCATATGCTGTCGGAGAAGGGTGTATCAAGGAAGGATATGCCAAAGAAACTTATCGAGATCGGGTTCAGCAAGCATGAGGTTGACAGGTACCTAGAGCTCTGAGAAAATGTACAGCACCTCATCGTAGGTCCTGCCCATCCACTCCGCGCCTTGGTCATATCTAGTAACTGTTTTCCGTCCGAGATACTCACCCAGCCGCTTGTTCGCTTCCTCAAGACTGATCTCCTTGTCCCTTAGTAGGCTCAGAGGCACATCAAGGCTGAGCGGTCTTGCCGGTAGCTTGTGTCTGGTTGCTTTTGGAGTGAAAACCTTGTTATCTGTGGCGATGTCGATAACTGCCTGCTTCTCAACTTTAGGTATGTATAGCGTGGCTTCGTAGCCTGAGGCCATATAGTCTATTGCCTGTGACTCTGTACAGTGCTTGATCTCATACCCGTACTCCTCTAGGTCTAGTTCAAGCTGGTAGCTCCGCTTGAAAAGCTCAACCAGGTCCTCCGAATCGGTGACAAGCCTGTATGCTGTATCTCTGAACACTATGAGAAGCCCACCCTCCTCGTCTGGGCTCTCAACGATCTCGTATGGCTCCATGGATAGGTCAACTGAGTCAAGGAACTCTTTCGCGTTTCTTTCGTTGAACGGCCCAGGTATCACCCTGCACCATCGCTGGACGTTGATGCTGGGATCAAAATAGTCCAGTAGGCAGACACATGTGAACCTGCAGTTTAGATGAGTCATGACGGCTGTCCTGTGCATACCGTCCAGCACAACGAGGTTGTGGCGGTCCACAAGTATGGGCGCTGACTGCACTCCATCTCTCTCAATCCTTCGCCTCAGGTTCTCTAGCCGAGCTGGGATTGTCTCCTCGTGAATGAAAAGCTTCTCTGTCTCGATTAACGCGATGTCGAGGCGTAATCCCTCGTGGTCTATCGTGTATGCTACTGGATACTGGGACATCCAGTGTTCTTAGAATACGTGTTTTATAATTGTATCTTATGGGGAACTATTGAAGTTCCTCAAGGGCCTGTGCTGCCTCATCTTGGGCCGCCGCCAGCATATCGGATTTCACGACAGTCGTGATGTAACCCGCGATCTTGTTTCGTAGTTTCTTGCTGACATCGAGGCCGATCTCCTTCAGGAACTGCTTGTTCGGCTCGAACTCTGGCTGGAAGCTGTACTCGTATTTCTCGATGAGCTCCAGGCTTATCCTCTTGATCATTTCTGTACGTACTTTACCCAAACTGACGCACCGTGTTCTACGATACCATCAATGCCGACCTTTTAAACGTTTAGGCTTAACCCGTCTGCGTCAACTGGATGCTGTCAAGACGCAGTGAGGTGTTCATTCCTTCAAGGAATCCCCTGAACTCTAGGTCGTAGACGATGTCAGGGAGGCTAAAGTTGAGTCCCAAGGCTTGTCCATGTATCGTTTTGCAGTTCGTTTTCGGTGAAAACCATGGTGTTCAGGATCGTCATGTTGGCGAAGACATCAACGTGGATTCGTTCACTGGTTCTGTTATCCGTAGTCTTCAGATTGAACTCAACAGTGTAGTTGCCTACGGGCATCACCTCGTATGGACCGTTCCAAAGCGTCCTTGAAGGGATAGTTGTGTTCTTGTACTTGTAGACATAGCCGAAGGTTGTGTTCGCCTCGGGCACTGATACCATGTTCTGTGGTACCAGCTCTGACACCGGGTAGGTGAGGTTAACCATCTCGTATTGGATGGGTTTTCCTTGGAAACCCCTCTGGTATAGGTATACGTTGTCATAGAAGCTTACTAGCCCATAGCTCTCCCGGCGAGCTATATCCAGGAGGTACTTGCATGTACCGTGGGGGTCTGTCTCAAAGTCCATGAGTATATACTCGGTATTCCTTGTGGTTATCCATGTGATAGCTGATTTCCATGTCTTTACATCCCTAAAAGTCGCCGGGACCATTACGTATGCTTCCCCTCGACCGCAAACATGGGGAAACAGGTTGTCCTGTGTCAGAATGCTAGCGTCTTGGGGTATCATCTGCACTATCTCGTGAATCCTCTGAGCCCTGATGTCTGGGTTTGGTTTCTGGTAGGCTGGGCTGAGGTAAAATCCCTTGGTTAGAGGACTCAACGGGCTCAGCGCAAGACTTGTGGCAATTATTAGCACAGAGATTAGTCTAATTTTTCTCCTTTTGAAGAAATCAATGCTTGTGTCAGACTCTTTTCTGAGCCCCAATATGAAGCCCCCGTAGATGAACGGAACTAGGTATGCGCTGTACTGAAACCCGAGTCGGTAGTAGGGTGGATAGTTACTAAGCAGTGAGATTGCGATCCAAGGGAGGGTTGGTATGAAAAGTTGGAGGCTCTGGGACACAATGAAGAGATAAGGTGTGATGTGAGCTAGCAGGTAGATCAGCTTATCGTACCACTCGAATATTAGTGCCCTGACCGCGCTTTCTGGATGAAGAATTACATGGATGGGTATCTTTGTTGGTGCATCTGTACCAAGTACGGCGAAATGTTGACCGGCCTTAAGATGATCCGGTATCTCTGGGTTGTAGAACGCGATCACTCGGCTTGCGGTTAGGTTCCATGAGACTGCTGAAACAAGTATCACCCCGATAAGGAGAACCTGTTTTCTCTTTAGCCGCTTTTCAAATGCGTATCGGATAAAGAGGTATCCTGCGTAAGCGAGAATCAGGTAAAACACTTGCTCCTGCACAGCAAGAGCGATATTTGCGGTAGCAATTATTCCTGAACCGTTCTCAGATACTGTGTAATAAATCAGATAATTTAGGACGAGTGGAAGAAACGCTTGTACGTGAAAATCGTAGCAGTTGACTCCGTGCAGTGCAGGGTTAAGCAGGTAGAGTGATGCGAGCAACACGCTCTGCTGGGAAGAAAATAACCTACCCGCCGTCTTGTATACTGGCACTGCAGAGAGCCCGATTATCAAAGACTGGACCACAAGCATGGTTGTTGAGTAAGGGAAAAGGTAGTAAATTGGGAGTAGAAGAAAGAGAATCGGGCTGAAGTGTATCCCGAAAAAGCTCCCCGACTCAACCAGGTGACGCTCACATGTGTACTGGAATACCTTGTCCTGGAAAACTGTGGTCCAGAATCCTTGGTTGAATATGCCAAGGTCCCATGCATAAGTGGAGAAACTGTTGTGTTTGGCAATCATGAACAGGCTTAGGGTGACAGTGTAGGTTAGAACAGCTATTGCTATTAAAAGGTCGCTCTGGAATTTTTTTCCACTAATCAATAATTCATCGAAAAAACATCAAAATAATCTGGATATAAGAATGCTGTAACTGGCAAAAAGAGTTAAAAAGCCAAATCTTTTCGGTGACGCACATGGTTTAAAAGGGGTTTAAGGGTAAATCATGACCTTATAGAGTTAAAAAATGAAAAAAGGAAGATTTAGGGCTTCCCTGCTGAAAGACTCGCAAGTATTAAATATCTATCGAAAGCAAAGAAGGAAATGGAAGGGAACGAGATGACCAAAGAGATCAAGGTCGCCCCCATGCACAAGCTGATCAAAAGAGCGGGCGCAGACCGTGTGAGTGAGGAGAGCGCGATCGCCCTTGGCGTAGCCTTGGAAGAGATAGGCGTAAAAGTGGCGCGGGAAGCCATTGATTATGCCCATCACGCAGGTCGCAAAACGGTGAAGGCTAGAGACATCGAGATTGCAGCCAAGAAGGTTTTAGAGCGCTAAATATTCAACCCTAGGACGCGAATTCAATTTTCCGATAATAACATATATTTCGTAGGTAGCCATGTCTTTGGCATAAGATGCGGCAATATCAATGCGACGTACTGGTTGTAGGAGCCGGACCCGCCGGGAGTATGGCGGCAAAGACTGCAGCCGAATGTGGCGTCGATGTAATATTTATTGAGGAACACAAGGTCCCGGGAACACCCGTTTTCTGTGGAGAAGGGCTTAGTATTGGCGGTATCAGGAACGGTGGACTTGAGCCTGTAGCGCCAATCGTGTGTCAGCAGATTAGCACAGCACGAGTTGTCGCCCCAAATGGATCGACTGTTGATCTTCACGCAACAGACTGGACCGGTTATACCCTTGATAGGAGCGAGTTCGATAAAGCACTAGCTGACAACGCAGTGAAAGCAGGAGCCAAGTTGATGACTGAGGTCACGGCGACAAGCGTCATCAGGAATAGCGAACAGGTTGTTGGGGTTCGTGCTGAGATGAACGGCGAGGAAGTCGAGTTCAGGGCTAAAGTGGTCATTGGAGCCGATGGGCACTGGTCGATCATCAGGCGCTCGGCGGGTCTGGCAAACTATTTTGACGACTGGGTGACTTGTGCCCAGTACAAGCTTGCGGGCTTGGACCTTGAGAACTCCAGTATCAACGAGTTCTGGATGGGCGCAAAATATGCACCCGGTGGATACGCGTGGGTTTTCCCAAAGAGCAACAGTGTAGCCAATGTTGGTTTGGGTGTTAGACAAAGACATACAAAGCCAGCGATAGAGTATCTCAAGGATTTCATTGCCAGTGACCCCAGATTCAGGAACGCTAGGATAATCCACAAGAGCGGGGGCATATGCCCAGTTAGCGGTCAGCTTGACAAGATCGTCCTAGACGGATTGATGCTCTCAGGTGACTCGGCTGGTCAGTTAATCCCTATGACTGGTGCCGGCATCCACAGTGGCATCGAGTCGGGTAAGATGGCGGGGAGGGTAGCCGCCGAGGCTGTTAAGGAGGAAAATGTATCAGCCGAGAGACTTGGAGAGTACAAGAAGGAGTACGATGTCTACTGGGGCAAGAGGATCATCGAAGCGGGAAAGGTTCTGCACATGTTAGACAAGTTCAGCGACGAGGATCTTGATGTTCTTGCTGAGGTGATCTCAACGGAGGAGATCATGCATATGGCCAATGGGTTGAATGTTGCTAGCACCTTGGCGGGTCTTGTCAAGAAAAGCCCGATGAAGCTGATTCAGCTTATCAGGGCTTACCTCAGGTAAACCTACTCTTTTCTTAAAGCCTCGACTGGGTTCATTTTTGAGGCATTCCACGCTGGGCTTGCACCGGATATGAGGCTTGTTATCAACGCGAATAGAATGGTTCCCAGAGCCAGCATGTAGTTGATTTGGACGGGCAATCCGATGTAACGACCTACGATCTTGCTCACGGTGAACCCAAGGAATGAACCCACTATACCACCTATTAGACCGGTGTATAGCGCCTCGGAGAGGAACAGGTAGAGTATGTCCATGCTTTTTGCTCCGATGGCTTTCATGGTCCCGATCTCCTTTGTTCTTTCGCTTACACTAATGGTCATCGTGTTCACGATGCCTATTCCGGCGACGAACATGCTGATTGCGGCGATTCCACCTAGGACTGACTGAACCGTACCTGTGATCTGCTTCTGGACATCTATGGCTGCGTCAGGGGTGACTGCAAAATAATCGTCACCAAGACGGTCCTCAAGTGTCTCCTCGACCTCATCCATATCATCGGAGTCCTTGACGTATACCTGTACGACTGCGCAGCTTCCCCCTTGCTCGAATAATTGGTCATACGTCCTGAAGGGTATTACAAGGGCATCATCGACGTTGATTCCGAACATAGTTCCGTGTTCCTCTAGTACACCGATGACTCGGAGAGTGATCTCTTTGCTTTCGCCCCTGACGCGGACTGTGAGTTTTATCCTGTCTCCAACATCTAGTACAGCCTCTTCCTCATTCGGTGGCAAAGCGAGGTTTTTACCGATTACTGCGACTGCTTTGTCGCCACGGTTGAAGAAATGTCCATCCTCCAATGAGACATCTTTGTTTAGGTCTAGGAAGTTGTCTCCTACGCCTAGTACACTGGAATGGTAAGTCTCGCCTTTAATGGTGTACTGGCCGCCCCCGGACGATATCTCGCTGATGGCAGCGACGTTTGGAGACCCTCTGATGGTGTCCCTGTCACGCCAACTTATCCCATCTTGGTTGAGTATTTGTGAACCGCTCAACGTCGAGGCTGCGTCTTTGACTTCCTCTGGAAGGACGAAGATTGAGTTAGTCCCAATTATGCTGAGCTGGTCCTGAACCTGGTTGTTCATTCCGTCGGCAAGGGAGATTAACCCGGTGACGGCTGCACACCCGATTAATATACCAAGTATATTGAGGGCTACCCTTCCCTTTCGCTCCCTCAACCCTTCAGCGGACATTATTGATATATCGAGTATGTTCATCTGAACAATTCGAACATAGTAGAAGTCTACCTATGTTTAAACATTACTCGATAATTTTAACACTAAAGATTCCATATCTTTCTGGATATTCATGTTACAGACAAACAAGGACAAGGTCGTTAAGATCAGCGTTATAGGTGAAGTGGTTAGCCCAGTGATGGGTGCAGGTATCTACAGGGTGGGAGCCAACGGTGATCTTCACATACTGCCTGGAACTGGTGGAATCACGTACAACGTTAGGGTTGGAGACTCTGCTATTGGCTGGATGGGAGACCACGTTGAGCCCGGCGTTAGCGTGGAGAATAGGGTCTCGGACAGCAGGTTCCCGCAGGGACAGAGCAGGGCATTGAACGTCCTGAGCTGTGTAGGGAACGAGGCTACCGTAGTCAAGGGTGACGCTAAGGGTGCCAAGGGTGTTGTCGTGGGCAAGCATGGCGGCATCGAGCACGTTATGGTTGATTTCCAACCCGAGGTAATGGAGCAACTCGTCATCGAGGACAGGATCATGATCAAGGCATATGGACAAGGGCTGCAGCTCCTAGACCTGCCAGAAGTTAAGATGTTCAACGTGAGCCCAGAGTTCCTTGAAACACTGGACCCTAAAATCGAAAACGGTAAACTCCAGATACCTGTAACACACAAGGTTCCAGCCGCGATAATGGGTTCAGGGTTGGGAAGGAGCCACGTGGCTTCAGGTGACTACGATATCACCATGTTCTGTGAAGAGACATGTGAAGAGCACGGGCTTGGAGACTTGTGTTTGGGTGATCTCGTGGCAATAACAGACTCGGATCAGAGCTACGGTAGAATTTATCGTAGAGGATCAGTCAGCGTGGGCATCGTTACTCATAGTAACAGCTACATCGCAGGTCACGGCCCAGGAGTAACGACATTGTTCACATCAACAAAGGGACTTATTGAGCCAATGATTGATGGTGATGCTAACATTGCTAAGATTCTCGGTCTTCGTGATGATCTTTAATCAATTCTTCTCTCTTTTTCGAGCCATTCATCCCATGTTTCCATGGCAGGTTTCTCGTCAAGCTCTTCACTTATCAACCCAGTCTCTATCCAGAGCTTGTAGATAGGGTTCATTCCCATGTCCTTGAGGTAATCCCAAGTTGCGTCGTAGTCAGCTAATACAAACCAAGCGATGAACTCTGCATCAAGTGATTCGCATGTCTCGAAGAGGTACTCGACAAACTCTGTCTGGTGTTCTGTTGATCCTGGAATCTCGATTCCTACCTCAGGAATACTGGTAGTTTTACTGGGGAACCCAGTCTCGGCTATGCAGAAAGGCTTCTCAGGGGCTATAGCGGCTATCTGGGAGTAGTAATCCAATGGAATATCCGAGGGATCGGGTTTTGATGAGAATGGGTACGAGCTTAACGCGATGTAATCAGTGTAAGGTAACAACTGGTCTACAGCTTCTACCTGACCAGGGTTGTTTAGGTAATACTCGGTTTGGATAGTTAGGAAGACGGGTAAGTCTGGGTGGTTTTCTTTTAGTGAAGGGTAGACCTGTTTCACGAAGCTAACAAAGAACTCGTAGACATCTGGGTTAGTCATAGCAAGCATATTTACCTCGATCCCATATGTCACGTAATCCGGGTCAAACCTGTCTATCATATCCTCACAATAGTTTAGGTAGGCATCTATGACCTTGGAGTCGTTGAATCTTAACCCAACCCAATCCTCTGGAAGAGGCATGTTTCCTTCTGCGTCCCAGTTACCAGCCATTTCTGTCCGGTCACCGTTCAGGGGAGTTAAAGCGAGATAGACAACGCTCTCTTCGGTTAGGTAGGATACCCGTTGATGAAGATCCCAGACTACCTTATCATGGTAAACCTTTCCGCTGCTTGCAGCAACCCACGGTACCCCACTGTCGAAATGGTGCGCGACGATGTCGGAGTGCACATCAAGAAGACTATACGTGTTCTTGACCGCTTCCTGAGTTATATCGTAGGGAAAAGGGGTGAACCCCAGGTAGAAATCCCTCCATCCTGTCGGGACCGGTGTTTCTTCAGGCGTCTCAGGTTCAGGCTCGACGGGTGGATTCTCAGGTGAGCCTTGATCCTCCTGTTCAGGAACTTCCGATTGTGTATTGATGTTGGTTATGACAATGATGAGAACAATAACAACCGCAAGAAGACCAACCCTTCGCCTATCCATCAGCTTTCAACGTTGGTTTACCTATCATTGGTAATATAGTGATTGTGTACATCCAACACTTTTTTATTCAAGCGCTGGGATAGTTCGGTACGCGCTCCTGTCGTCTAGTCCGGTCAAGGATTCCGGCCTCTCGAGTCGGAGATCC
>CAZPRN010000011.1:0-111246 GCA_964589605.1 uncultured Candidatus Bathyarchaeia archaeon
CAAGCCGTTTCCTCGCATCGGAGCCTGAGCGTTCCTCTTCAGTCTTCGCAGTAAACATCGTGTTGAGGAAAACATCACCATCTGGATCAATTACAGCAATTCTAAGCTCAACCCCGTAAAGTAAATCGTCCCCAGAGTATACGTCACCGTTAACCCAGACCTCGTCCCCCAAGGGAAAAACATCTGCCTTTATCTCAGATTCCAGTGGCTGAGAAAAAGCTACAACGGTTGTAGAAAAGAGAAGTAACGTGATTAGCAGTCTCCTCATATGGGCCCACCCGTTATTCGCATAAAGACTGAGTTATTTAAGCCTCACTGACAAACCCATACAACTCGCCTATTTTCATCATTTTTCTCGATTAAGAGCAGTATATATACGGCCATTCCGCGACAGTTTTAGAGGAAAATGAGTAGAAAAGTACGTTATTTGATAATATGGGCAGTTTTAACTGTTTTTCTATTAAGTTCCTCTGACCAGGTACTTGACGTAATCCTACCGGGAGAGAAAATCAGGTTAACATACGAGCCATATCAGATAGAAAACGAGGTGTGGATCAGCGGAGGGGACATCTACTCGGAGGACACGATAGTCTACCAGGTACCACTTATCATTGAGGTCTATGACCCAAACGGAGACATTTACAGGTCCGATCGAACGAGGTCTAAGAGCTTCGAGGAGAGAAGCAGCATCGCCTGCGCGGTAGCGTGCGGACCTGGATTCGACTACCATTTACTGGAGATAACGGACACGGTTCCAAAGGGAGAGTGGACGGTGACTGTCAGGTTTGAGGGAGACGAGACTTACCGTTCCACGGAGAACTCCCAGAAGTTCTGGGTTGAGTAATAGATGAGAAGTTGATTCAACAGTCTAATAGTCCTGTACTTGGGGGTTATCATTGTTTACTCCTCGGTGTTTGAGGCAGCCACATGTGAACCAGTAGACTTGGAGCTAAGATTTTAGCGCGTTCACAAGAAGAGGCAGGAAGGTCCCCACATCTGTCACCACTCCAACCGCTTGGCTTGTGCCCCTGTCGCTGAGCTTAGTGACCACCGCCGGGTTGATGTCAACGCAGATGGTCTTGACGCTGCTTGGTAGCATGTTGCCCACGGCGATACTGTGGAGTGTTGACGCAAGCATGATACAGTAATCCGCGTTACGCACGACCTCCCTGTATTTCTCCTGAGCCTCATGGGTGCAGCGAATAACCTCCGGGAGCGGTCCATCGTCCCTGATTGACCCCGCAAGCACGTACGGCACATCATTAACTGTTAGCTCGTACATGATCCCACTCGATAGTTTCCCATCTTCAACCATATTCTTGATTGAGCCTGCCTTCATCACCTGGTTGATAGCTGCGATATGGTTCCGTGGGCTCTGGACCGTGACCTTCTCAAGGTCAATCCCGAGGGATGTTCCCATCAACGCGTACTCGATGTCATGTACAGCCACGGCGTTCCCCGAGAGTAGCGCATCAACGAAGCCCAGTCGTATCATCTCGGCTAAGTACGGAGCACCTCCAGTGTGGATTACCGCTGGGCCGGCAACAACAACAATCTTGCCGCCGTTTCCAGCCCTGTTCTTGAGGTTTCTAGCAATCTCCCGTATGAGAGATGTCGCCGGTTTCTCGGGTGAGACATCGCTGCTCATGAACTCGAATACCCCTACGCCCTCGCGTGGACGCTCCGGGTACTTGACCCGGATCCCCTTGTCGCCGACAACCACCAGATCACCTTTCACAACGTGACTGATGGGCTTACAGTACGCCCTGCCAGCCTCCGGCTCCACGATGATGTGCTTGTCCATCATCTGGTTCTCAACGAGCACCCACTCGTCGTTCATAAAGACGGATGTCTCGTGGTTGGTTGTGCAATAGAACGTGTCCGGCAGCATCATGTCACCGATCGATGCCTCGTACTCGACCTCAGGGGTCTCTGGTAGCAACGCGCCTAGGCGCAGTACCTCGCGCACGATCTTGCTGGTATGTTCTTCGTTTTCGCCCCATATCTCGATCTTCGTGGAGCTGTAATCGTTCTTGCTTTTCCCTACGTTGAACTCAAGGAACTCGAACTCGCCCTGCAGATCCATGATTATGTCTAGGATGCTGGACAGGATGTTAGAATCGATGAGGTGTCCTTCGACATCAACGACTTGGGAGTGCTTGTTTTCCTTATCGGAGTGGAAGACTATCCCTTGCCATCTCTTTCACCAAGGAGTATGCTTTTCCCAGCCTAGATGATAAAGGTTTATGCTAAAACCGGGCTATTCGTAATAACACTTGGATGCTATCCTGGTGAGTCGCTCCAGTGGGTTATCGTGGATGTGTCGAATCTTCATGATGGTCTCTCTTACTTCGGGATCATCGATTGAGTTGATCTCCCCCAGAGAAACATCCCTGCATGGTGCCTCGATCGAGTGGTACTGCTTCACCCGTTCCCCGCCACCTGATTTCTCGAACAGCTCCTCAGTCAAGTCCACGATTCGGCTCCAACGTTTCGCGTTTGGTTTCCTGTGCTGCTCTTGAAGCCAAAGTATATCCTCCCTCATCTTGGGGTCCTTGATCATCCTTAGCACCTGCCCGATGATTATGTTGGTCACCATCTCGCAGTCCTCAAGAAGCTCAACCTCACCCGGTTTCAGATTGATCTCCTTGATTGCGGATACAATTTCTTCGATAGATGCCATGAAAAGAATAGAAAACGGGGGATAGATAAGGTCTAGTTCCTGTGCTTCTCGATGGGTATATCCCAGTACTTGGTGGGATCACTCATCTTGCCCCTACCCATCAGGTCGTCCATGAACACCCAGAACCTGTTCAACTGAGGAACGTTCTTGATGAACCAGATAACAATGTCGTGTTCCCAGCCTTGTGGATTGGTCCAGTCACATGCCCTTAGACAGATTGAACATCCGGTACCTACGTCGTGCCAGTATTCACTGCAGGTTGCCTCGTTGTTATACCATTTCAAGGCACCCGGGTTCAGGTTTGGCCTATCCGGGTTAGAGTTTGTTCTAGGGCCGAGGGGCACCGAGCCGCTTGGGCACTCCGTGGAGCACTTTTCGCAGACCTCACAGAACTCTATGATACCCTTGGGTGCCATCTTCTCCGCTGGCTTCAATGGCAGGTCAGTGAATATCTTACATATCCTGGTTAGTTGACCCCACTTCCAGTGGATGAGCCTACCGTTCCTGCTAAGGTGACCCAACCCGCCTTTAATCGCAAGCGGTACACTGAACGCGGTGTCGTTTCCACAGGGAATCGCCGTATAGCCGAGACCTCTAATCATTTCAGCCAAATGTCCAGCCGTGATATGCATTCGAGAGTACCCCATGTTGCTTGTAACCTCAAGGGGCGTAGGTGCGTAACTGTTCTCAGTGAACTCCATAGGGACTAGGATATTGATGACGTACTTGCATTTCTCAGGAATGACTGCTTTCTCGTCGGTGATGTAGGGATCGTCTACTTCCTCAAATACAATGGGTTTGCCGTTGGAGTGGGTGTACACGAACCGTTTGTCCATCATACAGATACCAACCTCAAGGGCTCCGAAGTATTTCGCGGCCTTCGTGATTACCTTATTCGCTTCCTCTGGGGAGGCATCCCATGGTGGAATATCCGGTGGCTTAACGGCTCGTCCAAGAGGAAGCCATGAGTAATAGCCCGTATTCATTCCGCCGCGTCCTTGTGGTGGATACTCCAAGGTTCCAGCGGCGTCCTTGAAGGCATAATCGACAATTGAATAACCGGGTATGCCAGCTCTCATACGTCTGGCCATTCCATCTAGGTTGTTGTACCTAGGCCTGTCGGCGGTTGTATCATCTCTTGGCAGATCCTCGTAGAATATGCCCGGATCGTACCTTGGGTGATCCGGTGGAATCTGATAATATTCGTTAAAGTCTTCGTCTATTCCCATTGCGTTACCCCCTGTTATGGATAAAGGGTAGTGTACGGAAAGGTGATAAAATTACCGAGTTAAAAGATGTTAGAATTTCCTCTCCATCACAATGAAGGGTGAGGGTTCCATATCAAAGCCGTAGCCTGTCAGAGCTTCCTCTATCTCATCCAAGTGATTTGGGTACAGGCAGTGCAGGGATTTGACTCCACGTTTTGCTGCCTCCGACTTTGCGAAGTCTAGGCAGGTCTTGAAGTCTCCATCGAATAGCCCAATGTGAAGCTGGAATTCCTGCATGAAGCGTCCACCCATCACAACGATGTTGTCGTTTGAGTCCTGGTAGACCATTCCCGAGGTAGTTAGCCACTCAATAAGCTCTGGGCTCCAATGGTAGTAAGTCCTGTTCATGACCATCCAGCCGCCCCACTTCTCACCAAGAGAGGTCAATAACTCAGTTGCCTCCTTTACATCGGTCACTTTCTCGAAGCTTGAGTCAGCATCAAAAGGCATTGCAGGCATCTTGACGCCATGGAATGTCTGTGCAAGACTTAACCCATATCTCTTTGCAAGCCCTTCGCTGACAACGTTCTTGACGCCAGTGTACATGCGCATCGCCTTGACGCCCTTCTCCTCCGATAGCTTCACCCATAACTCGTAAAGGCGCTTACCAAGCCCCAGTCCCTGAGCCTCTGGTACTACCCTGAGCGTCTCCAGCCACGCTGTTCCATCAGGGAGGATACTGTACTTACCCATGCCCATTATCTTGCCGTCCAGCTCCTCCATGGTCCATTCTCCATCCTCGTCGTTGAGGAACATGTCCCAGACATGGGGGACGTAGCTCAGGCTTGGCGTGCTGAGGGATTCAACCCAGATGGCGTCATCCCGGTCTTCGTCCCTGGCTTTCCGTAAAACCACGTTGGGTTTTAACATGCCCACCCATTACGTTGGGTGGTGGATAAGTGTAGAGGTATAGTTCACCCAAAAACTGGGTCCCGTTTTTATTCAGCCATCGTTCAGAGAATTCTGAGGATTTATGGTTCAAGCAATTCCATACCTAATGATCCCCAACGCAAAGAAGGCAATAGAGACATACAAGGAGCTCTTCGGTGCAACTCTTGACGACTGGATGCCTTTTGATGAGAAGGTGGGTGTCGAGATGGGGCTACCAGCCGACACAAAATGGGAGGAGACCACCATGCACAGCCAGCTAGACATAGGTGGTGCAAAGATCAACATGTCAGACAGCGGTCCCATGGAGCGAGGAAAGGTTGATGTCCTGCTCATGCTTGACTCAAAGGAGCAGATCGAGGAGATCTGGGCTAGGGTCAAGGAAAAAGGCTACACCATCATCATGGAGATGGAGGTCCAGTTCTGGGGAGCCATGTACGGCAGGTTCATAGACGAATACGGAGTCGGCTGGCAGCTAAACTACAACGTTCCTCAGTGATTCACTTTTTTCCTCTTTTTCTTAAAGTATAGTAGACCTAACGAGACAGCGACAGCCGTCAAAGGGAACCCAGGGATGCCGCCACTTGGTTGAACAGGGTCGTCAGGTGGAGGAGCCTCAGGTTCCTCGACCTCGATTGTGAACAGCTTGTACCAGATATCCGGGGTTGCGTCCCATTCATCATCCACTAGGAACAGGATATCAGCGCTCAACTCCGTTGTACCAGCTTCTTCAGGGGCTGTTACCTCGAAAAAATAGGTTTCCGTGCCCTCACCTGAGACTGTGTCAAGTATTTCATCGATAATCTCCTCATCGTCCCCGATAATCTCGGTGAGCCCGACCGCTATTGCTGTGTCATCTGGCAGAATATAGTGGACATCGACACTGATCTCCAGGTCAGCCCTAACAAGCACTGTGCTGGGGTAGTCTACGCTGACTATCTGAGCTATGTGTGGTTGGACTGGGGTTCCTTCAACCGTTATCGTAAAGTTCAGGGCGGAGGCTTCAGCGGTTAAGATCCATTCGATTCCATCCCAGTAGAGTACTAGCCCGGTGTAGAGGTGATCTCCCACGGTCTCCGGCACTCTCAGAAACAGGGTGTACGTCTTCTCTCCCGTCCCTGTTACGTTCTCGTATGTGTCGTCAGCCCAGTCATCCCCAGTGTAGTCCCAGACGCTTGGCGTAATCTCGGTCTCCTCGTCGAACTCGTATCCTACAAGCATGTCTATCTGCACTACTTCCCCGGGTTGAGCAGTGTCGGTCACGTCTATGGACTCGATCCATGTACCGGTCGCAGCACTGACAGCTCCAACCATAAACAAGGCGAATAGAACTGCCATCAATGTCATCTTCGATCCATAGAACTTCATAGGTAATCCCATCAAACCGAGGAATATAATGTTCCTGATGAGAAGTATGTTAACTGTCGATGTTCCCGTCTCTTCTTTTAGACATTTTTATTAGTTGAAAACCGTTCCCCTCGACTGATCGTCATGGAAATCTGGAAAAGTGGGCCACGGAGGAAAACCGTGTTGAAGAGTGGTAGTGGGACTAGGGTCGTTGATGAGAATGGGAAAGAGTACCTCGACCTTCAATCAGGTTACTGGTGTAACGTGCTAGGTTACGGGAACCCGGAGTTCAATGGACCCGTCGTTGAACAGGTTCTTAGGCTCGCCAACGTGATGTCCGCTTTCCAGACAGACGAGATTGATGCGGCGATGGACGAGTTGTCCAAGGTTTTACCGCACGAGCTCTGCAAAGCTGCTTTCCTCAACTCTGGCAGCGAAGCAGTGGACCTAGCGTTGAAGATCGCGAGAGCAGCAACAGGAAGAGGAGGGATGGTGGTCAATGAACGGGGATACTATGGAGCAACAGCTTACACCTTCGCCATTGGGGGGGCAGGAGTGAACGCGAACCATCTACCTGATCCAGGTAAGGTAGTACGTTTACCCGCACCGATGTGTAACCAATGTGAAAACGGATCGCGGGAGAATTGTAAGGAGTTCAAATGCCTCGATATGCTCCAGGAACTAGTTGATGAGAGAAACAACGAGAAAGCGGCAATAGTCTACGAGCCAATCCTTGGAGCAGGCATCCTCGTCCCACCGATTGGATATGGAAGGAAGTTGAGAGAGCACGCTGAGGAGTTGGGTGCACTCCTGATAGCCAACGAGGTTACTACAGGAGCAGGAAAGACTGGGCGGATGTTCGCCCACATGTATGATGAAATTATACCAGACATCCTTACTTTGGGAAAAGCCATCGGTGGAGGATTCCCGGTATCGGTGGTCGTGACAACGGAGGAAGTGGAGCAGATGTGTGGAAACAAGCTATACCATGTCCAGAGCCACCAGAACGATGCCCTATCCGGGAGAGTAGTTCAAACCGTGCTCAAAGTGATCAGGGAGAACAACTTGGTCAAGGCTGCCGAGGAGAAGGGAGCATACTGGATGGATGTGCTTGAATTAATGATGTCTGACCTGCCAATCATAGTCGATGTACGAGGGCGTGGACTGATGTTCGGCGTAGAGATAGACGCGAGGTACGCCTCAAAGGGACCTGAGATACAGAACGAGATGATCCAGAAGGGCTACTTGATGGATTTCCACGTCGCGTCCAACACGTTCAGGTTCTTCCCACCTTACATAATCACACGTGATGAAATCAATGAGTTTAACGAGGCGTTCCGGGAAACCCTTTCAATATACTAGGCGATTGGAAACCCAGACCGGACCCAGGCTCCCATACCTCCAAGAACGTTGTATACGTTGTCGTAGCCCTTGTGGGATAAGAGCCTGCATCCAAGGCTAGACCTTCCTCCGGACTGACAGATAACAGCAACTGGTCTGTCCCTATTTATTACGTGAAGCTGAGCTATCAATGACCCAACATCCATGTTTATGCTCCCATCAATGTGTCCTCGCACGTACTCGCTGAAACTCCGGACATCGAGGACTTGCCATTCCTCGCCCTCGTCCATCCGCTGTTTTAGGTCCCTTACCGAAATCTGACCGGCGTCGCTCATCATCCAAACCTCCGAGAGACGGCGTTTTTTAAGGGCTAACATTGATGCCCAAAAAAACTTGACACGTTTCTAAATCTCAAAACACCCCAAACAGTTTTGAGAAGCCTAGACACGTCTGGTTTGTGGAGAAACGAAATCTAGGCGAGCTTGAAAACGTTGGAGTCATCGGTTTAGGGATTGAGCACCTCAAGAAGAAACCTCATGAGGAGATTGTAGAGGTAATCAGGGAGGCAGTCAATCTCGGTGTAAACTACTTTGACCTGATCTGGAGCTACCCACACATCATATCAGCGGTGGGGGAAGGAGTACGGGAAACCCGGGAGAACATCCTCCTAGCGGTTCATCTAGGATCATGCTACAAAGAGGACAAGTACATTCGAAGCCGCACCGTGAAAAGGTGCAGAGAGACCTTTGAGGAGGTCCTAGAAACACTTGACACTGGTTACGTTGATGTGGTTAACCTACACTATGTCAGCAAGAAGGACTGGCAAAAGGTCTTCAAAGACGGTGGTGTCCACGATCTAGCCCGTGAATTGGTCGAGGAGGGGAAGGCAAGATCAATCGGGCTATCCACTCATGACATCGATATCGTGAGACAGGTTGCGCCGATACCTGAGATAAACAGCGTGATGTTCCAGGTGAACATGGCCAACCACAACCTGTCTGGTAGAGACGAGGCGTTGAACCTGTGCAGAAAAAACGGGAAAGGAATAGTCGCAATGAAGACCTTTGTAAAGGGTAAGCTGCTGAAACCGGGAAAGAAGGAAAAGTTTCCGGGCTACACGACAGGTGGAGTAAAGATGACCACAAGAATTCCGAAAGGGTTGACATCAGCCAAGTGCCTCCATTACACGCTTTCCCAGCCAGGAGTAACGGTTGCCGTACCCGGTGCATCCAGCATCGAGGAGCTAAGGGACTGCGTAAACTACGTAAACGTACCGGAAACCGGGAAAAGATACGAGGCTGAGCTTGAGGAGCTATTCCTCAACGAGATCAGCCAGTGACCTCGGTTCTCTAGGGCTGACCACAACCGGAATATCTAGAAGGAATGGACCAACCTTCACGGGGAACGGCCACGGGAGGGGTCCTTTGTGAAGACAGACTCCGTGCCCCTTCTCGAATAGCTCGATCTGCGTCGCGACAATGGTACTATTGACAGCGACGTAGAGGGCGATCGATCCGATCAGTGAAGCGAACTCATTCAACTGTAGCCCCATTCCACCAGCGATAGCAGCGAAAGCTGACTCACCGGCATAGTTCATCAACTCTTCACCCAGTTTCGCCATATCGAGGTCGCCATCATCGATAAAGCTGGGGCTCACCGGTGAGAACTTCCAAAGTGCATCCTTGAGCTTCCTTGAACACCCGGGAGTGATGCAGACATTCACTGCGATGGGCACAGTGTTGATTGCTTCACTCCACTCTCCTGACAGGGGCAGGTCCTTGAACTGTGTGAAGCCCCAGTCCCCAGACAACAGGCAGTCCAGAGGCTCCTTGAGTTGGTATAGTAACTCGTCATTAAGTGACACGGTTAGACCCAGCCCCGGTCCTTGTAGAGCTTGAACCCGATTTCAAGGGCTTCTTCGACCTGCTCCTTGATCTCTGGCGTCAGCTCCTTGATGTGAAAACAAGACTTGCCTTTTAACAGCTTTAGCAGTTCAGGTTTGAACACATTTGCTAACTCGGTATCCGTGTAGATTGGCATGTAGTAGAGCCCAACATATTTGCCGCGGGTGATTATGGAGGCGAAGTTAACCTGCTTCCTCTTTCGTCCCGCTATCTCGATGTCTTTGAAAGACCAGAGGTCGAACTTGCCATCTTCATCGAACTTTGGTTCAAAGGGAGGCTGATACTTTTCCATCATCACCTTTAGGTCGCTGAATATCTCTGCAAGTTGCTCTTCAGATGTCATAATTTGAACAGGGGAAGGGGATTATTTAGCTTGAACCGGCTTCGACGCGTATGCCTGAATGGTGTACCAAGTGAGTTTGAATCCCCGTTCGCCTGAAAGCTTCTTCATCATAGCCAACACTTTCTCGTCCAGTTGATCCCTCAGGTCCTCTGGAACCTGTGAACGCCAGTACGCCGGATATGGGTTGCTGAACCAGAACCCCTCGGGTTTAACGTTCATCACCCTGTGGTACCCATAGACTAGTGGCTTCCTCAATCTGGCTTCCCATAGGAACTGCTGGGTTTGGGCTAGGTCAACGTGGAGGTTGATTACATCTTGGACAGATTCACGGAATGCAGCGTACTCTGGACGATCCTCAGAGACAGCCATGCACACATCAATCAGTTCGACTATATGTGGTCCACCTCCGTATAGGTGCCCCATCCTGCCTCCTGGGGCGAGGACACGCCCCATCTCTTTGAGCGCCATGAGTTTGTCTGGGAAGAACTGGAACGACATGTTACTGATCAGGAGGTTGAAGCTGTCGTCCGGGTATGGTAGTTCATCGACGTCCCCCTGTCTGAACTCGATGTCAAGTTCTAAAGTGGAGGCGTTCTCCTTTGCCTTCGCAACCATGTCAGGAGATAGGTCAACTCCGTGCACTGTTCCCCCTCCCAGATACTCGTGGAGTGTGAAAGTTGATAGTCCGGTCCCGCAAGCTACGTCAAGGGCGACCGGGCTCTTCGGGGCAGGCATCTCCCTTAGAAGCATTGATGTTAAGGATTCTATCCCCCATCTTGACACCCCGAATCGCTCACTGACCCCCTCGTCGTAAGTTTCACTGGTCTGCCTGTAAGTGTCCAGTATGCGCTCCTTGACCCTGTCAGTCATGGGAAAAGAACCGGGGCTCACCCGGTATAAGGGTAGGGGTTACTCCCGGTAAAGAACCTTGCCGGGTTTCGCACCAGTGTGTTTCATGTCATCGACGACATGCTCACCATTGACGAAGACATGGTCTATGCCGTCCGGGTAAACCCGTGGGTTCAATGATGTGGACATGTCCTTGACACGGTTGATGTCCATCACCACTATATCCGCGTAAGCTCCTGGCTTCAATACCCCCCTGTCCTTTAACTTAAACTTCTTCGCCGGCAGCCCGGTCACCTGGTGTACAGCCTGCTCGATGGTCAGCACCTTCTCCTCCCTGACAACGTCCTCAAAGTACGCCGCGAACCCGTTGAAGCTGTTCTGGCTTGGCTCATACCATGGCGGGTTCTCAACCTTCCACTCTGTGTTCAATGCGAGGGTGTCGACACCTGCCATCATCGCTGGGTGCTGGTAGAACAACTTCTTCACCGGGCTGGCGAAGCTCATGGCGTGCAGCTTGGTGTAAGGGTCCCTCTGGAGTATCTCCATCAATGCGTCCAACTGGTCTACACCCAGCTCCTCTGCTACCTCCTTGACGGTCTTCTCTAGGAACGCCTCCTCCTTGCACTCCGCGATCTTCCTGCCCATACTCCAGCGTGGGTTGATGTTGGGGTTAAGCCCATACCACTTGCCGGACATAATAGTCGCCTTGATCTCCTCACGGAAATCTGGCATCCTCAACGCTTTCGCTAGCTGCTCAGCCGTCCCAGTGACTCTCAGCCAAGGCAACAGGCTGTTGATGAGCAGGTTCACGGCGAATAACCCGTATCCACCGGTGTTTGGGATGAAGTCGAAGGTGACGTCCAGTCCCTCCTCTATCGCCTTGTCGACAGCTTGAAGTGTCGCTTTTGCGGCTGCTTCCGCCATCAACTCGTTTCCTCCAGGGTATACGTCATAGAGGGGTCCAAGGTGGCTGATCTGAACCGCAGTCCCAGTCTGCCTTCCGACATCAATCGCCTCAAGGATTCCACTGATCTTTGGCGGCGGGAACTCTCCTGGTCGCCTCGACTTCCTCAGCCCTGTTCGGAGGCTGTGGCTCTGATAGATTCCGTCGTACTCCGCAACAATCTTGTTTAGCTCAATGAGCTCGTCCTTGACTGCCCAGTATCCCGGATCATAGTCCCTTCCAACGGTCATCCCCCGGCAGCCATCCTCCATCGCCTGCCGCAGGTGGGGTTTCATAGCTTCAATCTCCTCCGGTGTAGCCACCCTTTCATAGTCCATCCCCATTGCCATCACCCTCACGTTGCCGTGCCCAACCATCGGTACATAGTTAGGGCTAATTCCGAACTCCTCCACCTTCTTGCAGAACCCACCCATAGTGGTCCAATCTACCTCCCAGCCAACAGCCTCCTTGTGGTACTTGTTGAGCTTCTCCCGCTTCAAGTAGTTTGATGGGTAATACATCGCAGGGTTGAGATCCTGGAACAGGTCCACGAGCACCATAGCACCGCTAACGTATTCTCCATATGGACCGAGGCTGCCCCCGCACTGTCCACCAACAAAGGTAGTGATGCCTTGGCGCAGGAACCCCTCCGCCTCCGGGTAGTAGAGTATGCTTACATCGCCATGGTTGTGAACATCGATGAATCCCGGGGAAACGATTGATCCCTTGGCGTCAACGGTTTTCTCCGCCTTTCCCTCGATGTCTCCTACCCCTACAATCCTTTCACCTTTGATCGCCACCGCTCCCTTGAAGGGCTTCTCGCCCGTTCCATCAACGATTGTGGCGTTCTTTATCAGAAAATCGTACAAATCAGCCATGATCGTATGTTTGGTGCCGGGGCAATAACTAATTATCGTTTAATATCATATCGAACAACCTTTCATCCATGAAGGTCGTTCTCCTAGGAACTGGTGGTCCCCGGCCTGACCCGGACAGGATGGGTCCATCAACGCTGGTCTCTGTTAATTCAGAAAACATAGTAGTTGACGCTGGCAGGGGTGTGGCAACCCGCTTAGTCTAGGCAGGAGTAGAGATCACTGATTATGGGTTTGTTTTCATCACCCATCACCACTTCGACCACACCGGCGGATTAGCAGACCTGTTGTTCTCAGCATGGAACAAGGCTAGAAACAAGACCATCCACGTCTACGGTCCAAGAGGAACTGAACTCATGGTTAAACACCTGTTCGAAGCATACGAGCGGGATATATGGTACAGGCTCAACGAGACCGAGCTAACCGTGGAGCAGTTGATGAACATAAGGAAAATGGTTCAGGTTCACGATGTTGAACCAGGTCTTGTCTACCTAGCTGACGACTGGATGGTGGCGGCAGAGTATGTTGAACATGGACACGGGCTGGGGCTCAGCAGGGAGGAGTGGCCCTGCCTCGCATACAGGATAACAGATGGAGAGGACAGCGTGGTGATCACCGGTGATGCCGTCTACTCGGAGAGGCTTGTAAACTTCGCGGGCGACGCAGACCTCCTGGTCATGTGCTGCTACTACGCAGGGGAGGAGATAATCGACCACGACACAGAGCTGATAGCTAAACACGTTTTGATGAGCTCGGTTGACGCAGGCAAGATAGCCAACGAGGCCGTTGTGGGGAAGATGGCTTTGGTACATATTCGGGAGAAGCCGAAAGAGTTGCTTGAATCAATGCTAGAGGACATAAGAAAAGACTTTGATGGGGAGGTAGTGGTGGGTGAGGACCTCCTATTGGTGTTAGATTCGTCGAATTGACTTGATCTCAATTGGCGGAGTCAGTCGCTGCCCCTCATAGGGCTCGACCTGTATCGCTCTTACAACATCCATGCCCTCAGTAACCATACCAAACGCGGCGAACCCCTGCCGGTCTGGGTTCCTTTCTCCCTGGTAGTCAAGTGACTGCCAGTCGCCTATACAGAAATAGAAGCTGCTCTTGGCAGAGTTGGGCTTGAACCTGCCCATACTGATGGCTCCGTCAACGTGCTTCAACCCGGTTAAGGTGGTTCTCTCCAGCTTGATTGCCTCGTACTCCTTGTCCTTGGGCACCTGCCCACCCTGAATGACCTCGATCTTAACGGGCGAGTTAGTCTGGTTGTCCATGGTAACGGTCCTGAAGAATGTAGTGCCGTCGTAGAGTCCTTCGTCTACGTACTTGAGGAAGTTTGCGCTCGTGATTGGGGCCTTGTCCTCGTAAATATCCACCCGGATATCCCCTTCGGTGGTTTCAATTAATACAGATGGGTTTGAACTCAATTCAATCCATCAAGAATCAGGTAAAGTTGTATATGAGGGCTAGTGCCTTCGTCTGCGGTTACGGTTCCTGTTACCATTCCTACCGTTCCTGGATTTCAGGCAAGGGAGGCAGTATACAGGGCGTCCAGTCTTTGGCTTGAAGGGAAGCTCGAACTCTTTCCCACATTTCCTGCAGATGGCTTTGGTCTTCTTGGCTGGACCCTTCTTGACATCGATGCTTGTCTCCAGCTCCGTGATCTTGGTGTTGGTAAGCTTCTTGATCTCGCTTAACTGGTCCATATCCTCGTGAGCCACGAAAGTGATTGCTGTGCCCTCGGTCTCCATCCTAGCGGTTCTTCCGATCCGGTGGAAATAAGCAGCGGTCTCGTTGGGGATGTTATAATTGATTATGTGGGTGATTCCACCTATGTCAAGTCCCCTGGCTGCGATATCAGTTGCTACAAGGAAATCAACCCTGTTCCTCCTGAAACCATTGGTCACCTTGTCCCTCTGTGGCTGGGATAGGTCACCGTGAAGAGCCTTGGCGTTATAGCCTCCGTTCTTTAGCTTCTTCGAGAGCCTGTAGGCGCCTCTCTTGGTCCTTGTGAATATGATAGCCTTCTGGACTCCCTCTGACTCGATTAACTCGACCAGGATGGGCATCCTTGTCTGGTGGTCAACTCGGACAAACTTCTGCTCGATCTGCTCAAGGGTGATCTCGTCCTTGCTGACCAGAATCTTCTTCGGTTTCTCCATGTACTTGTTGCATATCTTCCAGACGTTCCTGTCCATCGTCGCCGAGAATAGACTGGTCTGCTTGTGCTTTGGGACCTTGTCAAGGATCTTGTTAATGTCCTTCACGAAGCCCATGTCCAGCATCCTGTCGGCCTCGTCGAGGACAACCATCTGGACCGCCCTGAGCTTCAAGGTACCTCTCTGAAGGTGGTCAATAACCCTTCCAGGTGTACCTACCACGATATGGACTCCCCTGTTCAGCTGGTTGATCTGCTTGTTGATCTTCTCCCCGCCGTAGATGGGGCATACACGGATTCCCGTGTACCTGCTCAACCGTGAGATATGTTCGGCTATCTGGATAGCCAGTTCACGTGTTGGAGCCAGAACTAATCCTTGAACTCTCTTGTCGCTGAGATTGATGGACTCTATCATTGGGATGCCGAAGGCGGCTGTCTTACCGGTGCCTGTCTGGGCCTGCCCGATGACGTCCTTGCCCTCAAGGAGAGGCATAATTGACTGTGCTTGAATTGGTGATGGCGTCTTGAACCCAAGAGCTTTGATGCCCCTGAGAACATCCTTGCTAAGAGGTAGGTCGTTGAAATTCTCTACTTGCATACGTGTTACCTATATCACTAAACTACGCATGCGGTTGCCTTGAAAGCGTCTCCATACATGAATATGTTCGACGTGACAGCCCACCTACCAGTAGGCTCCTATTAAAGGTATCATAAAATGTTAGAGGTTAACGGTGGGGGTTTCCATTGAGGCGACGGCTTTGGTCATCTCGCCGCCACAGGCTTCCGCGAGAAGTCCGATAAACTCGTCCATCGCTGCCTCCACTTTGTCCTGGGATATCTCAGGTGAGGCATCAAGGAACATGACTAGGTCTTTAGTCTCCTCTGTGATCCGAGTCTTCACGGCGTCACGGAAGTTCCAGCGACGGGTGAGGATACGTGTATCATCAGCGTACACTACCTCCCCCGCGTAGGTCTCCTCTGGTCCCCCGGAGCCAAGTGGGTTAAAATTCTCTCCCCCCTCGCTTTTTCTGAGCATTATTGGTCCCTCGATTTGGTCAAGGTCGAACCCACCCATGGGGATAATGTGTTTCACCGAGACTATGTTGTAGATATCGACAGCCGTGTTGATCCTTGGAAGCTCCCCTGACTTGATAGAGCGCCTGATTAAAGCTTCAGCGGATGGGCGATAATCACCGGCCTTGGTTCCGAAGCTCTTGTACAACCGCCTCCACGAAGAGATATGAGGATGCTTCGTTGGTGGCTGGTCACCGATCTGCTCCTCCGCTGATTCTATGGCGTCTTTCTGAAGTTGTCGCAAAGCCGCAAAGGGCTTGGTGTTATCCAGTCCCTTCGCCACAACTACTCCAATGTGAATGTCAGGGTAATCCTCGATTACGCCCGTGATATCGTACTTCATGTTCAGAGAAGATAGGATACCACCTGATAAAAGATGTGAAAGAGGAACCAGTGGTTCCCGATTAATGATAAAAAATGTTTACTGGACCCCTTTCGGGTATCCTGCAAATACGAGGTACTTAGTACCTGCGTGGTGGACGGTGCTTCTTGAAGCATTCCTGACAGTAGACTGGCCTGCCCTCGGTTGGCTTGAATGGAACCTCGGCTTCCTCTCCACAGTCGCTGCAAGTAATCTTGTGCATCTCTCTTGGTCCACGGTCGTACCTGCGCCTTTCTCTATAACCCATATATTTCACTCCTCTTACGTGACTTGATATTTAGATCTCGTAAACGATACTCCAGATATCTGGGGGTAAGGAACAAGCCCCGTTATTAAACCTATGTGTGGTTTGATTTGGGATAATGTGGAAACGCCCCTGTTTCAAGTATATTGATATATTATGGTCCAACCAGATTGGTGTGGCTTCCGAGGTCGAAAAAGACATCAAAGTTCTTGAAGAGTTCATCCAAGTCTTCTGTGATACGAAACACCGTGATAGAGTAAAGACATCAAACATATGCTACGAATGCCGGGAGACACTCACATATGCCACGCACCGTAGGGAAATATGCCCACTTGACCCGAAGCCCTCGTGTAAGAACTGCGAGATTCACTGTTATGAGCCGGAGTTGAGGCAAAGGATACGCGAGATTATGAGGCACTCTGGGATGCATATGATAGTGAGGGGTAGACTAGACCTCCTCCTTCATTACTTCTTCTGATTTCTCGGGCTCTTTAATGTACAGCAATGTAAGTACGGCGCACACTGCACTCACAGCCGCGAAAATGTAGAGGGGGAGAGTGTGGCTGACATAATCGTAGATTAACCCACCGGCGATGTTTCCTCCCGCGACGGCGATGAGGTTGAAGAAAGCCTTGCTTCCGTTAACCCTGCCACGCTTGTCCTCGGGGATAAGGTCTGCCCAGAGGGCTGAGGTAGCCGAGTAGAAGATGATGTTTATCAACGCTATGATCGGGGTGCAGATAATCAACAGCCTAAAACTAGCGTTGGCGAACAGTGGTAGTGTCACCGCCGTCAAAGCATAACCCAGCAGAAGTGGCTTCACCCGTCCGAACCTGTCAATCATCTTCCCTACGGGTAGGGCCATGAGTATCGCCGCGACTCCAATTATAGAAAGTAGGTATGAGAGCTGTATCTCATTTAACCCTAGATCGTTGACTAGGAATAGAACTACGATAGCGTTGAACATGACGTTGGGTATTATGAAGAGAAGCTCTATCGAGAGGAGTTTTGACAGCAAAGGTGGTACCTCACTCCAGACTCCAATCCCTTTCACGAAGCCCTCTACGCTGCTAAGGCTGCGAACAACGTCCTTCACAGAAACCTCCGGCTTGTCAGTCTCCTCCACGAGCCTCCAACGCATAAAAGAGGCGGACATGAATGCCAGCGACACTAGGATGAAACCAACCCTAGATGCACCTACAACCCCATACCTCGTGAAGAGGAGCCCGGCGATCAACGGGGAGGGTGTGGTGGATACCCTTGTGATTAGGTTGATGAGGCTATACCCCATTCCACGTTTGTCTTCGGGGAGTGATTCCATTACGATGCTGTCGAACCCAGGTGTGTAGAGCCAGCAGAAACTAGTGAAAACAGCCCCTAGGAGAAGGAAGTGCCATGATGGGGCGAACGCATAGATGAGATATGATAGTGACGCGAAGATGGTCATTACGATGATAAGCCTCTTTCTGCGGAACTGGTCCGCGAGGTGGCCGCCGGGAATCTTGACGTAGGCCTCTGTGATCACCCCGGCTGCATTTATTGAACCGATAATGGTGGCAGTTCCCCCCAGCGCTGTGACGTAGAGTGGATAATACGTGAAAGCCATCTCGCGGGTGAAGTCAACGAGGAGCCAACCAATGAGTATGATGAGGAAGTTGCCTCTGATGAAGCTGAAATCGTTTAGAAATCCTTTCTGCTCAGCCTCAACATCTGCCATATCGTTAGCGATACGCCTGGATATATAATATTAACTAACAATACGTGACCAGGTTTTACCTCTTCGTTTCCAGATACTCCCTGAAAGTTTCTAGAGTCTCAAGTAGTCTCTCCTTGTCCAGTGTATTCTTTGCGACACTCCTCGTACCAGCCATGAGCTCCTCGTAGAACCTAGCCACCCTAACCGTGTCTACGTCTTTTGATACCACACCTATCTCCTGCCCTCGGATCAATGCTTTTTCAGCCCCATCCTCAAGCATGGCATAGATGGCGTTTATCCTCTCCCGGTAATCCTCGTCAATGGGGCTAAGCTCCATTGCTAGGTTGGCTAACGGGCATCCCTTCTTGAGGTCGGTAATTGTATACCCGCCGTACAGGTCGTATGGCACCATGTACAGGTCTGTTAGTGGGTCAGTCGATGTCTCAAGGGGCTTGACCCATCTCTCGTAGAGGGTCTGGCGCCAGTACTCTATTATGGCAAACCCTAGCTCTTTCTTGTTCTTGAAGTGGTGGAAGAAGGCCCCCTTTGTGATGCCCAGTTGATCGATGATGTCGTTGATGCTGGTGGTCCTGAACCCGTTGGAGTGTATCAGTTCCTTGGCAACATCAATGATGGCGTTTCTTGTTCTCTCTGCCTGTTCCTTTTTCTTCATGGGTGAGGTCGCAACCCTTAAATCAAATAATACATACCAACTGGTCGGTATTAAATGTATATTCAAGCAGCCGCGGACTTGGAGTGGAAAGACCCACCAACCGGGTACTACCTGAGTCCCGTAAAAGAGAAAATCCTCTGGACCGACGAGGAGACAGGGGCAATCGTGACGCTGATGAAATTCCCACCAGGACCACTTGATAGGAAGCACAGACACCCTAAAGCCAATCAGTGGGATTTCTGGATCAAGGGCAAGCTCAAGGAGGGAGACGGTCCAGTAGAGGACGCATCTGGTCAGCTTGGCTACGTACCGAAAGGTGAGATACATGGCGGAACGGTGATCATCGAGGAGTGCGAGGTTCTATTCCACTGGGACGGCCCAAGGGACCCGGAGGTTATCGAGTAATGAAGAGACAGGTCACTCTCACCGTATCAGAGTCCAAGAGGCTCATCGCCAAGGCTGTTAAAGAACTCCCGCAAGTCAAGGCGGCGTTGAAGAAGGGCAAGGTATCAGTACCAACTGGTACAACCAACGCATATGTTCTTCAAGAGCTACTTGGGGATAAATTCGATCTCCGCAGGTACAGAAGCGGAATCACCACCCCCAAGACACCCGAGAGACTGCCCGAGAAACAGAAGGAAGCCATGAAGGACATCGTGTTTGTCGATGGCAAGCCTGACCCAAAGCTGGACCGCTTCAACTGCGTCGAGGACATGGGACAGGGAGATATCTACATCAAGGGAGGAAACGCTCTTGACTATGTCAACAACACGGTCGGAATACTCATCGGCGACCTCAAAGGAGGAACAGTAGGCGGCACATTGGGACACATCATCGGTAAAAAGATTGAGTTGATCATCCCAATTGGACTTGAGAAGCTGGTATATGCCGACATCAATGAGCTACACCTCATGGCGTCCGAGGCAGACTCCAAGGGTCCAAGCCTTTGGCCAGTAACTGGAACCATCGTAACCGAGATTGAAGCATTGAAGGTGCTTACAGGGGTTGACTCTGTTCTGTACTCCTCTGGTGGTATAGCTGGAGCTGAGGGAGCAGTGAGGCTTCTACTATACGGTGAGGACGAGGCAGTCGAGAAAGCTATCGAACTAGTCGAGTCCATCAAGGGAGAGCCCAAGTACCTCCTCTAATTATTT
The DNA here is from genome assembly GCA_964589605.1 of uncultured Candidatus Bathyarchaeia archaeon. Classification (GTDB taxonomy): domain Archaea; phylum Thermoproteota; class Bathyarchaeia; order TCS64; family TCS64; genus RBG-16-57-9. The sequence continues at coordinate 19,823 of CAZPRN010000011.1, forward strand.
CATGCACATTGCTTCGTTTATATAATATACCTGAACATCGCAAGATTATTTATGGCGATTTTTGAGGTAGAGTCCTGGAAAGTAAAGCCGGGACGCGAGAAAGAGCACAAGGAAGCACTGAGGAACTGGATGGCGTGGGTCAAGGAGCACAGGGACCTGTTCCCAGAGTGGAAGAGCCTCCAGTACATCGAGAAGTACATTGCGGGCGAGGAAACCGAGCGCCACGTGATGATCTGGGAGTACGACAGTCTCGCAGATTTTGAGGCGTATAAGGCAAGACGAAAGGACTACGATGGTCCGTATAAGGAGTACAAGACTGTTGACCCCTACTATATGGATGTCTTTGACCACACCAGCATGAAGGTTGAGGTCTGGAAGCCCCTGGATAGGGATCTATGGCTTGATTAGGGCGGGTTTCTCCCCCCACATCCGTTTAAAGTTTCCAGAGTAGATTTTTTTCAGACTCGAATCGGGTAGATCCAGTCCGATGTAGGGTAACTCATACCTTGTTAGCAGTTCATCGGCCTCGTCTGGAGTATGGAACTCGTCAGAGGTCTCTAGGAACCTACGAATCATGTGGACTCTTGCTTGATGCTCCGGTGTGGTCTTGCTCATACCAATATCTGTGCCGAAGAGTATCCTGTCATCGTATGTTTCGAAGAACTCACGGTAATCGTCTCTCTTCCGAGAGATATTGTACATCAACTCGACGCCTAGGGAGACATCCAGTGTCGCATTTGGGTACTTGTCAAGGAAATCAGCGGCTCGCTCAAGTTCAGGTGACATGAAAAGGAAGTGACATAGGGCGATCTTCAGACAGGGATGTCTCTTTAGAACGTTTTCGATCTCCATGTACAACTCGTCCAGCATCGGGTAGTCGCCGTTGTAGTAACCCCAGCCCCGTTTCTTTGCCCAGTCAGGTGTCTTCTCCTTGTACCAGAAATCTTCGACGTCACCGATATGGCAAAGAACCGGAAAGTCCTGTTCTTCACAGGCTTGCCAGAACCCTTTGTAGTAGTCAGAGTCAAGTGGGGTGTGGTTCTCTCTGAGAGTGGTCTTTGACCCCATCTCTCCGATCCCATCATATCCCCGATCCCTCAGCCCAATGATATAGTCACCCCAATCCTTGACCTTCAGCTCAGATGTATTGCCAGACCAAGGAGCGTATCCACCTGCATAGAAAAGGTCTGGGTCATTGGCCTTGACGGATAGAGGGTCGCTATCGAAGATGAACATCCCGTCCAACTGAGAGGTGTTGATCACTTCACGCAGTGCTTCGGTCTGGTCATGGACACTCCCACCTTCCCTTAGCATCCAGAGGTGGACATGACAATCAATCACAGGTATGTCCTTGAACCGGGTGAAATCCATAAAGAATACGGGGACTCGGAGTAGATAGGATTTATCACGATCTAACAGGGTATGACTCGCCCAGTATCGTCGAATAGCACCAAGGCTTCACCATTCTCAGGAGCGATTGCAACTAGTTTTCCATTCCGGTCCCATACCGCGCTCCTACCCGCAGACTCGTATCCACCGGATGGTCCACCGAAGTTAGCCATAATGACCGCCATCCCGTATTGCTCCGCGCCGCTTTTCAGCAAGGAAGCGTCTTCGTCGTATCCACCTGGGGTGATAAGCACTCCTGCGGTGTAGACTGTAGATCCGATTGATGCAGCGTTCTGTGCATGGATCGAGTGAGCTATGTCGGCACATATCGCCACCGATATTTCCTCCCCGGAAAGATTGAAGGAAAGAGCCTTGTTTCCAGGATGAAAGTACTTTTCCTCTCCAACGTGGAGGTGGTGTTTTGTGTAAACCTTTGGCTCATCTCCGGGGGAGTAGAGGAAAGCCGCGATGTGTAGATGCTCATCCCTGAACGGAGCACCCACGAGAATATGGATCGAGAGTTCATTGGAAAGATTCTGAAATACATCCAGCCGAGGATCATCCGGTTTCAATGCGTGGCTAGCTGCTAACTCTCGCTCGTAGCCGGTCAGGGACAGTTCAGGGAACAGGATAAAACCTACACTATGTTCCATTGCTTTTCTGATCAACCTTACATGACTGGAAACGTTTCCCTCAATGTCTCCCTTGAGAGGCACCGACTGGGCAGCTGCAAGTACTAGTTTACCCATTCACAATCTGAGGTGTATAACCTTTTCATGTTTACCCTCCACTGGAACCCTTCAAAAGGAGGCGTGTCTATTTGCACAACATGCCCGAGCTCGACCTCACCAGACCCTATGTGACCCCGGAGATGCCTGGGCTTGGTGGCAGGATAAGGGCACAGGTTGAGGATTTCGTAGTAGAAGAAGTCTCACTTATTGAGCCCTCGGGAAAAGGAGATCACCTGTACGTTAACTTAACTAAACAAGATGTGACAACCCGGGAGGTTCAAGAGCAAATGGCATCATTGTTTGATGTAAAGCCGGTGGATGTTGGAAGCGCCGGGTTGAAGGACAAGAATTCCATTGCTACGCAAACCTTCAGTGTGAACCTGGAAGGCAGGAAGATCGAACTACGAGAAGCCAGGGAACATATTGATGGCTTGGGATTGAAGGTGAATCACTTGGATTACCACGACCACAAGTTTAGGTCAGGATATATCCATGGAAACAGGTTCACAGTTACGATTACCGACGTTAAGCACCCTAGATCAGTAATCGATGAAAGAGCGGAGAGAATTACGGATTCGATTCACCTCCAAGGCGTACCAAACTACTACGGGGAGCAGCGGCTAGGAAGAAGAGGTAAGAACGTTGTAGCAGGGTGGAGAATTCTGAACGGGGAGAAACGAGTCAGAAACAAGTGGCTCAGACGCTGCCTTGTTGCTGCCTACCAGGGGTACCTGTGTAACAGGTATCTATCCGAGAGGATAACCCAGGGGAAATATGCTGAACTCATCGACGGGGACATCGTTTCGGGTCATGATAAGGAGAACAAGTTTTGGGTTTATGATCCAACCGTAGATTTTAGTGGGTTCAAGGAAAGGAGTCTATCATTCACGGCGCCTATGTTCGGGCATAGGATGATAAAAGCGGAAAGAGAGGCAGCTAGCCTAGAAAACGAGGTTTTCACTGAGTCTGGCCTGAGTATGAAGATTTTGAAACGAAATAGGGTCACTGGCTCAAGGAGAATAGGGAGGCTGGTTCCAGACATCAGCTATGATGTAATAAATAATGGAATAAAATTGAACTTCACCCTCCGAAAGGGAGGATTTGCCACAACTTTACTACGCGAGTACATGAAGGTAAAGAAAGACTAACTAACTGAATAGACAGCCACAGATCCCTTGGAGTACATTGGGTTTAGGAACTCGTAATGGTCGAACTGGTACAGGTAGAGTGCTGGGCTTCGCTTACCGCTCCAGTTCTGGGCGAAATCAAACTGGTAATCAGCTGAAGTGACAACCAGATACTTGACACCGTATTTTTGGAGCTGCGAGTGCACGAACTCCTCTTCCCCAGGGAAAAGCCATATCAACCACAGGCTACGATCCCGGTCCGTATCCATCATGCGTGAGTACTGATGGTGAACATATTCGGCCTGCGTAAACGATTGTCCATACCAGCTTACCCAGGTTGGTGAAGCCAAGATAACATCCCCCTCATTCGAGTTCTCGGCTACCCAGATGAAAGCATCGAAATCGTTGCTAAATTTATTAGATGGATCCTGCTTGAAAGTCCGTTTAGACTGCTGTTTAATGGAGGGCAAAGTCAGAGTTAGACAGGCGACTAAGATGACCGTATAGAAGACCATTTTGCGTACTTCCGGTGAAAAACTGACCTGATGCCGCTCTCGCCTACCAGTTGGGTAGATGATGTACTCGGTGTACTCTTTAACAGAATACAGTAGAACCATCACTCCAAGTATTTTTGTGATCATCATGGAACGATTTGGGGTGAAAAAGAACAGAAAACTGTTCAAAGGCTCCACTAGGCTAGATACTACAGTGATAAACATAATTGGCGCGAACATGAGAAAGACTCGTGATTCCCTAACTTTTCTGGATGACAACCCAATTAGGCTGGAGATTATGGATATGACACCCAGTAACCCGGACACGTAGATATCTAGGTTTACCTTATAAGCGTAAGACTCGGGCGAAACGACGGAGATAACATCCTGACCAGTGTACGCGAACTTGGTTGAAAAGTACTGAACGAAATTTGCTAGATCAGGTTTAGCTAGTGTGAGTAAGAGTACACCCCCGGAAAGATAACAAAGGAAGAATCTGTTCCGTCGAGCCAATTCTGTAAATAATCCAAGCTCAACACGATAATAGTAACGAAGTAAAACAGCGTAGATGGAAACTACGACGAAGAGAAAAGTTGGATACACGCATGTTAGTGAAAAAAACATAATTCCTGAATGTACCGCAAAGTCTCGGATATTATCAGAATTTACTGCCTCATATCGGCTAACCAACAAGATAATGCTCTGAACGATGAAGACTCCGAATAGGAAAGGATAAGTGCCGTTGAACAATGGACCCAAAAGAAATCGGTCCAGATGTTTTGATGGATGAAAATACCATGAGAGAATGAATGCAGCAAGACCGAGAACGGGGGAGCCGGAAAAGTTGGCGGCTATCAGGTAGTTCATTAATGGTATAAGCCCAGCAATCAGAATCATGGAAAAAAATACAATCTGGGGTGAATGGAAATGATACAACGTATTCAGAGTAGACGAAAATAGATGAAACCCGGGTGGGTACAATATCCCTAGTTCCGATTTACTCAAGGGCAGATGACCATAATGCTGTATTCGCTCAACAAGGGGAGAATGGGCAGTAGCCACGTCTCCAATGGGGGACCAAAGTCTCACCGACCCATAATTCCAGAAGATATAGAATGTGACTGCCGTGATAATTAGAAAAGTTACCTGGGTTAAGTCAAGAGAGTCGAGTTTCAGCCTATCCCGTCTGCGAAGTATAACCCCTAGGCTAAGGATTGTTGAGAAGAATATGGTGTACCGTGATACAGTAACTACACCGATAACCACTGATAATGCCGTAAAGACTACGGCACCTGTTGAAATAATAGAAACAAGAGTCGTGGGGTTGAAAATGTTCGAGCTGGGATCAAGGAGTAAAGTGATAGCCAGGCCCAGTATCAGGAAGATAAGAACAGCAGTAACTGAGAAAACAGAGAAATCTGAGTAGATTTGATCCATCAGCGACTGCATCACACCCCTGATTCGATTTTACAGTATTAACAATGTGTAATAGGGAAAACCCACACTCTACACACTATATCGTTTACAAACCAATTATAGTCACATTTCACATAGTTGGAGGGAGTCTGGTTGAACAAGGGGATTATTGTACATCACTGGGATGCAGATGGGATAGCTTCGGCTGCCCTGCTTCTCAAACACAAGCACCCAGACTACAGGAACTGGACCCCAGATAGAGGCATTAGAAGGCTTGATGAGGACCATATTAAGTGGCTAGCAGATTTCCCGCACATAGTTATTGCGGATATGGCTATCCCTCTGGATAACATCAGAGCTCTCTCAGATACTACCAAGGTTACTATATTTGACCATCATATCCAAAGAAAACCAGCAAACACAGAGTTCATCAACCCTGTTGCATCAGGGGGGAACCCTGACACCTATCCTTGCACAACATGGGTTCTGAAAGAGAAGCTTGGGTTACCGGTTTCAACTCTAGTGGTGCTTGGTTTGATCGGGGACATGCAGGAAAAGGCCAAGAACATGCAATTATGGGATGAAGTACAGGAATTCATCGAGATGACGGGTACAAGTTTTGATGAGTTAAACCATATGACTCAGGTTCTTGACTCTCTCTACAAGTTGGGGGACATAAACGAGGTGATGAAGGCTCCAAAGAGGATCATGAACGATCCTAGCTCGATTATATCCAACAAAAAATGGCTGCAGTCGTTTGAATCAGTTGAGAAAGCTTTCAATGAAATCGTGTCGAGGCCCCACTTTGAGAAGAATGGCTTCGTTCTTGTTGATATTGACACCCAGATGAATCTGGTTAGCAGCATTGCTAAGAGGATTTCTTGGAGTAGCGCGCGCAACGAGAATTGACACGGAAGCTGTTATACAAGATAACATTCAGCGTGGATACTTTACAACGGGAAAGAGCGGAGTCATCGGAACAGTGATCCCGAAGGAAGAGACATGTAATTTCCTTGAGAGAATACTCAAGATGGTTTAACAATGGTAGCCCGGGATAGCTCTATTCTAGCGTTCACACTAGCACCCTCAGAATTAACATAGATATAGAAAGAACATACAGAAGGTTAGTCACATAGTTTCCTCGGTAACGATTACCACTTCTTTTTCCTAGCCCTGGTTTTTTCTGAACTGGGTTATTGAGATCAGGGGTAAAAAGAAGCTGAACCCAATAAGCACCACTAGGTCGATGTAAAACACCGTCCCCTCGACCATAAGGCCACGGAGTATCTCAACCGAGTAGGTTAACGGCAGCAGCCTACCGATATACCCCATGATTATCGGCATCTCGTTGACTGGAAGAAAGACACCGCATAGGAAAATCATTGGGAACCTGAAGTAGTTGCTGAGTGTCTGCGCCTCGAAAACCTCCTTTACAGACACCGCCACGAGAGCTCCAAGGGCTGAGTGAACCAGGTTAGTGAGTAAGAGAACCACCAGGAACACGGGGTAAAACCTTATCTCGGCTCCGAGGAAAAGGACAGTTATTACTGTCATCACAGATGAAATTATTATACCGAACACGGTGCCCCCCAGCATTTTTGCGATTATAATTGATGCCGAGTTAATTGGTGCCAGCTGTAGTCGTTCAAGAGCTCCTACCCTTTTTTCGAACGTAATAACGATAGCCTCCATGCTGGTTGTTCCAAACAGGGCCGCCATGGCAATCAGACCTGGCGCAAGCTCTACTAACCCCTCTGGGTTTCTGAGGCTGAAGCTTAGTGCTAGGACGATGGGGAACAGGATTCCCCAGCTTATGTTTGGTGGCTTGAAGTAGTACGCTTTCAGGTCTTTCTCCAGTATAGCGATAATCCCGTTAATCTCCTCGCCAAGTGTCATCGCTTTCCCTCCTTCTCAACACCCATTGAGTCAAGGGAGACCCCTGTTAACTGGATAAACGCGTCCTCCAACCTTGGGGTGGTGGTCTCGATGGACTCTATGTGCAAGTCATGCGCTTGGGCGATTTCTAGTAAGGAGGAAAGTGAGGAGTGGATATCTCGGGTTAAGAGGATTATCTCATCATTGTCTATGGTGACGTTTTCTCCCTCAATCTCGTCAGCAGAAACATCTTCCATCTGGCCCGTGACGTGGACCTTTAAGATTGGGGTGTCCTGTAACGAGTTCCGTAGCTCCTCAGGCGTGCCAATTGTCTGGATCTTTCCCTTCACCAGTAACGCAATCCTGTCGCATAATTGCCCAGCTTCCTCTATGTAATGGGTCGTGAGGAAGATGGTTACACCCTGGCTGCTGAGGTTGGATATTGTTTCCCTGAGTTTTCTTGCGCTCATTATATCGAGCCCAGAGGTAGGCTCATCGAGAAACAGTATCAGGGGTTCATGAACTAGCGCTGCCGCGAGAACAGTCCTTCTTTTCAGTCCCTTGGACAGCTTGGCGAACCTTCTATCCCTGTACTCGTTGAGTTGGAACAGTTCAAGGAGTTCAACTATCTTGTTCTCAATCTCATGGGATCGAACATGGTACAGTTTGGACACAAACCGCAGGTTCTCGTACACAGTGAGTTCGTCGTAAAGGTTGCTACGCTCTGGCACGACACCAATGCTTTGTTTAACCTGCCTTATCTCGTTTATAACATCGTGGCCAACAACCACCGCATTGCCACTTGTCGGCTTGGTCAGCCCTACAAGCATCTTTATCGTGGTTGTTTTTCCAGCTCCATTTGGGCCAAGAAACCCGAATATCTCACCCTTGTTTACTCGGAAGCTTATCCCATCAACTGCTTTGGTTTGGTTCCAGTGTTTTAATAGATTTCTCACTTCAATGGCAGCCATACAACCATCCAGCTAAGAAATGTACAGATATCGCATCTAATCTTTTTGGCACTGGTTTCAAACATTCGCAATGTTCGCGAGAAAAAAGGGTTGACTAACAGTAAGACAAGGATCAGTCATCATTTGAAACCAATGTTGGCACAACAATGTTGTTCACTTCTTTGAATCGCATACCTATTGGAAGAGCCAATGCGAAAACCAAGGTCGCAAATGTAAACGGAGAAACCCCTCCAAATCGTGTAAATAGACTTCCAGCTATAATCGGCCCCAGAGTGTAACCGACCCTATACCCAGTCATCCTGACACTTATCGCAGTACCTCTCAACGAGTCCGGTACCGTGCTTGTTACGAGTACGGTGGTTGCTCCCCAGGTCATACTCCACAAACCCATGATCAACGAGTTCGACAGTAGAAGCATTAACCAGTTTCTTGAGAGAACCCAAATCAGTGAGGATAAAGGTACAATTGACAAAGCGATCATGGTGGTTTTCTTCATCCCATATCTGTCAGCCAAGGATCCGCTGGGTATTTGTGTCAAGATTGTGATGAGATTGCTTACAGTAAAAAACATTCCAATTACAGTATAATCCAGTCCAAAATCATGGGCAAGGTATATTGGGACTGCCATGTACATGATTCCAATTCCAGTTGTTAACAATACGTGAAATACGAAATGTTGGGCAAGGGGCCAGAGATACTTGCTTTCAATTTTGGGTTTTGCAGTTCTCTCCTCTTTCTTAGGTGTGTCCAGCGCGAATGAGGGTAACACGGCTAATAGGCATAAAATCGCAGCGATGACAAATGTCTGGGTCCATCCAAGGATCTCAGCTAGTTTGCCACTGAGAATTGGGCCTATTACTCCAGAGATTGGCCAGGCTAAGTTCATGAACCCGTACATTTTTCCCTGGTTTTCCTTGGTAGTGTTCTCTCCAATGTAGGATAGTCGAACTGGCTCAAAGATTGACTGAGAGGCATTGAAGACAACCCAAAATAGGGTGATTAAGATCCAGTCCCCTGTTAGGGCTACGAGTAGGACAGAAACCCCGTATCCCAAGACTGTGACAAGAAATAGCGACTTGGAGCCTAACTTGTCCGTAAGGTATCCACTTAACATGGTTGAAATGACTCCAGAAAAGCTCCCAACCCCTAAAACGAGCCCAATCTGTGACTCTGATAATTGAAGGGACTCTAAAAAGAGGGGAAACAATGGGGCTACTAGATAGTAACATAGTGCAAACATTATATTGATCGCAAATACGCGCTTCAAACCGTCACTAATATCGGAGAACAGTTCCACTTTCACCATATCCATAAATGAATTGACCAGAGGGTCATTTCAGACCCTTTAGACTGTAGAGCGGGTCACCAGTATGTTTTGCAGCCGGATAGTCGATGATCTGCACCAATCCGTCTATGGGGGATTTTATCTCGTCAAGTATCTCTCCGAAGCTGTTTGTTATGGTCCCAAGGAGCTGCCCCTCTGCTATTTCGTCTCCGGGTCCAACGTGGCTGGTGAAGAAGCCGCCACGCCTAGCCTTTATTCCGACGGTAACATCGCTGAACTCCCTCTGATTAACTGGTTCAACCGGAGTTCCCGTTATCATTTCTAGGTATTTGGCGATATTGACAACGGCGTCAACGCATCTCTTAATGTCTACGAGAGTAGTTTGCCCGGCTGATCCGGCTTCAACGAAGACGTTTGGTATGCCTAGGATCGAGGCTGCTCCTGTGGTTGATGTGTTGGTGCTTCTTGGCCATTTTTCGATGTAATGGGCGAGTGTGTACCTTAGCATCTGGTGGTTTACTTTATCCAGTTCCTCGTCTCCTGTGGATGCCCCTCCAACGTAGAATGGGAGTATTTCTGGTAGGTCCCCAGCGTGGAGGTCAATGAAGTGGGTGGCTTTCTTCAGCATTTCCTCGTGGATGAAATATGTGATGTGGTGGCTTATGCTGCAGGGTCCATAGAAACTTTCGAACGATGGGGTTCCGGGGAATATTCTGTTAAAGTTTAGGTTGTCAACCGGGTTAACGAATGCGGTTTTTGCGTTGTATCCCTGGGGGTTTGCGCAGTGCAGGATTACTATAACACCTTTGACCTGTGATGGGTCGATGTCTTGGGCAATTATCTGGGTTGCCCTGATGCCAGGGTATTCAGCGGGGTGGATTCCCGCCATTACAAATAGTACTTTGTCGCCTTCTTTGCCGTTTAATATTGTGACTGGTAGCTCTACGTTGCCAAGTGGCATTTCTGCTACCTTGATATAACCATGTACTTTCTCTCCGGGGCCAGCGGAAAGAGGACCGACTTTGAATGTCATGAGTTTTCTATGTAAAAGGGCTTTTTGGAGGATATTTAGGTTATCCTAAATTTCTATAATGTTTGGAGTTTGAGTTACCGAGACTAGCATGAACTAATATTTCGATTCTAAATACTAAGGGTTTAAATATTTTAGGCTCCCCTAAAAAATGAACCGGGTTGAGTAGTGAAAGCATAGAAGAATATTTGGAAGCAATATACCGCAAGAATGAAGAAGGGGAAATGGCGAAAAACCAGTACCTTTCCGAGTACCTCAACGTAAAACCTGCTAGTATTACCCAGATGGTTCAGAAGCTAGCTGAACGAGGACTTGTTGAATATACACCTTACAAGGGAAGCGGTTTAACGGAGGAAGGAAAGAACCTTGCCCAAAATATTGTACGAAAACACAGGTTACTAGAATGCTTTCTAATTGATTACCTTCACATCCCAATAGAACAGGTTCACACTGAAGCGTGTAGAATGGAACATTGCTTCTCTGACACGGTCATAGAAGCTCTGAACGTGTTCATGAGAAACCCAACATACTCCCCAACGGGTATGGAAATACCCAAGCTGAACCAGGAAGTTCAGGAATCATTTGATGACCCTCCACTTAAGATGAACCCAGATGAATATCTAACCAAACTTAGCAGCTTAAGGCCAGGAGAAGAGGGCATTATCACATACATCAAGGGCAAAAAACACGCGGGAAAAAGACTTCAGGATATGGGCTTAACCCCCGAAACGGAGGTTAAGGTATTAAATGCAGCACCATTCCACGGCCCAATAGAGATCGAGGTGCGAGGCACAAGCTTAGCAGTTGGGAGAAGACTAGCCGCCCATGTTTTTGTAAAAACTCCCTACAGACACAACCATAGAAGAAAAGCAAATAACATCCATCACCGTAGGGGAGGAAAAAACGATAGATAAACTAGTCATAGCGTTGGCGGGAAACGCCAACGTAGGTAAAAGCGTGATATTCAACGAGCTTACTGGCCTCCATCAACATGTTGGCAACTGGCCAGGAAAGACGATAGAAAGGGCCGAAGGCACCTTAATACACCAGGACCGGGAAATCGAGATAATCGACCTCCCTGGGATCTACAGTTTAAGCACATACAGCATTGAGGAAATCGTGAGCCGAGACTATATCGCACTAGAGCAACCGGACGTTATCATAAACGTTGTTGATGCTACCGCATTAGAAAGAAACCTTGCGTTCACAGTTCAACTGATGGAACTTGAGCCAAAGATGGTAATCGCGGTTAACCAGGTGGATATGGCAGAAAAGAAAGGGATCAAGATCAACTATAAAGAAATAACGAACCAGTTAGAGGTCCCAGTTATTCCAACCGTGGCTGTAAAGGGATATGGGTTAACAGACCTGGTATCAGCCGCCGTCTCAGCTGTCACAGAGGACAAGGTAAGCCCACCCAGGTATGGCCAGAAAATCGAGGCAGGCCTCGACCAAATAAGTGAGAAAATAGTGTTCGATATGCCTTACCCAAAACGTTGGGTCGCGCTAAAACTTCTTGAAAAAGATGAGGAAATAGAGAACAAAGTATATTCACAGGATTCATCGATCCAAGCGATTGTAGACCAAGTTACTGAAAAGATAGAGGCTGAACATGGACATAACGTTGGCAGTATTATCGCGTCTGAACGGTACGCTTTGGCGCATTCGATTGCGGTATCAACCACAGATCACGTTGATCCAGAGAAAAGCATCGGGGAGACTATTGAGGATGCAGCAAGCCATCCAATCCTCGGGTATGTCTTAATGATTGCCAGCATTCTAGCTGTTTTCTACTCTATTTTCACTTTCGGCGACTGGTTAGCAGGACTTGTGGACGAGTTCTTTGCAGTAGTCAATACCATCTACTTCAACAGGTTAGGCGAGACAGCCACCACTGTTTTCATCTGGGACGCTGTAATCGATGGCCTAATCGGAGGAATGGTGGTCGCGGTGCCCTATATTGGTCCATTCTACTTGATACTCTCAGTTCTAGAGGACTCAGGGTACCTAGCACGTATAGCCTACCTCATGGACTCAGCTATGCACACAATGGGATTACATGGAAAAGGGTTCATCCCAGTCATGCTTGGATTCGGATGCAACGTACCTGCAGTACTAGGAGCACGCATCATGGAAACTGAGAGAGAGCGCCTAATCTGTGGATTTGTGGCAAGCCTCGTACCATGTGCAGCAAGAAGCATAGTGATTATGGGTCTTGTGGCGACATATGTTGGATTCGAGTGGGCAATGTTCCTTTATGCAGTGGACTTTCTGCTCATCTTCATTCTGGGAAGGATGGCCTACAAAGTCGCACCAGACGAGCCCGTGGGGTTAATCATGGAAATGCCTGGATTCAGAGTCCCTAGCATCAACACAACCGCAACTCGAACATGGTTCAAAATGAGGAGTTTCATCTATGAGGCGTTACCGATCATGGTTGCTGGTAACTTCATTGTCCAGCTAGCTTCAGTACTCGGTATATTGGATGTATTCGAGGTATTCCTCAGCCCAATTACTGTTAACTGGCTTGGGCTTCCAGCGGCGGCAGGCGTGGTCTTAATCTTTGGGATCCTAAGAAAGGAGCTAACCCTGATTCTTCTGGGTTCACTAGCCGGGTCGATGGATTTCTCTACATTCCTGACTCCAGTTCAGATGATGGTCTTCGCCTTTGTAGTGATGGTTTACGTACCATGTGTGTCAACTATAGCTGCCCTTGTGAAGGAGTTCGGGTACAGGAAAGCCACCATCATTAGTTTAGTGGAAGTCGTTGTGGCGATTCTACTGGGTGGAGTCCTACTACGGGTCTTACCCTTTTTAGGTCTTTAATACTGCTATACACCACATTTTTATTTAGGCATGCCTAAAATTTATCATTAATGATACTAACAGACAGGGAAGAAGACTACCTCAGGGCTATACTGGCTATTATATCCAAGAAAGGTTATGCCAAAGTCAGAGACATAGCACTAGAACTGGAAGTTTCACCAGCTTCTGTCGTTGGAATGATGAAAAAGATATCCAAAAAAGACCTTGTTAACTATGTAAAATATGAGGGAGTAACCCTCACCAACGAAGGAAGAGTCCATGCAGAGGCCATCGCGAAAAGACACAAGACATTCAGGGAGTTCCTACGAATTCTGAACGTACCAGACGATATTGCCGAGAAAGACGCCCATTTCCTAGAACACCATCTTGACGCTAGGACAATAAACCAGTTCTCAAAGTTCGTTGAAATAATAAACAACCCCGAAGGTCATAACAAGTTGAGTTCATTCTATGGTGAGATACTTCATGATATGATGAGAAGTAATGAACCAACTCCTAGTTAATTGGAGCATAAATCAATGGGTTCCCGCTACTCGTTCCCTCTGTTTCTTAAGCTCTGGCCCTGACCAAGCAAAAAGAAAGGCAGATACACCGAGAAGCGTTGAATTAAGGATATTCTCGGTAAATAGACTCCATGCTCCAAAAAAGAACCCTAATAGTATGAATAAAGGCCAGACTTGTGCACCAATAACGCGCTCTATTTTAACTACAGCATAGTGGAGGACCCCTATCATAACAAAGGTGTATACTCCAAGGACAACACCCGCGTACTGCATAACAGTACTATGAGTCCAATGCGTATAAGGTGAATGAAAAAAAATGTGGGGTAATTAATCCCAGTATTAAACTATCTGTAAACCGATTCTGTATTCAAGAATGGTTTCCTTGTCTTTCACCATGAATAATTAAGGGTGATTAGAATAGTATCTAGGTTCCCCAAAACAGTTTTCATGTGGTTTGGTTAGACAAAACTTCTTTGGAAAATGAAAAAAAAGCCAAAAGTCTGGTTAGTTAGGGCGACGCTTGAGCAGTTTCACACCCTTCTCGGTTGTCTCCCAGGTGGAAATTGTTACAGAGTTTCCTCCTGAGAATGGACAGGAATGTGCACATGATGAGCACCCATCCCCGCACATCTCGATGCGTTTGATATACTCCCTTCGTTCTAGGTCGCTGAGAAGCTGCTCCAACATTGGAATGCTGATTCCAAGCTCGGAGCTGATACCTTTAAGGGATTTTACCCCGGGTTCTTCCAGTTTCCTCAGTACCTCAATTAGCATGTTAGTCTCTCCAGGATGGGTCTCTTGCGATCATTACTGATGGTAGTGCAGCGAGCCACAGGATGACCCCTGGTTTGATATCGTCCAGTATGGTCCACTCTAGCCAGTCCTCGAATCCCAGTACGAAACCAAGTCCATTACTGAACCCGTTCAACACGTAGAATCCAAGAAGGACCGATGCCATTATGGCTCCACCTACCACGTAACTCATTCCCTCACGGTCTCCGCTAGTTGCAGCACTTACTCCTTTTAGGTAAACGGATCCGATGATGCAGAGTATGAAGCCGTTGAACGGGTCACCTACTACCCTGAACAGTGCTCCGATTGCATCTATTGGTCTAGGCCCTATTCCAAATCCAGTTGCGGCCTCAATCAATCCAACAAGGATATAGAGGGCTCCAACTAGTCCGACGTAAGCTCCAGTTAAGTTGTTTCCTTTCTTATTCATTGATAACACCTAGTAAATTGCTCCTCCAATCAATATCGCCACCCATGTGATCAGGTAGGCGAGAACTAGCTGGTACACAGTGCTGAAAAGCACCCACTTCCACTCTCCGGTCTCACCTCGGATTGCAGCAAGTACAGCTATACATGGGGTGTAGATCAGTGTGAACAGCATGAGGCCATAGCCTTGTACAGCTGTGAAGCTGTTAGCGAAGGACGCAGCGATTGCTTCCTCACCGTCTACAGCGTAGATGATGCCCATTGCCTCAACCAGAACCTCCTTAGCTAGTAGACCGAAGATTAGGCTTACGCCTATCCTCCAGTCGAAACCCAGTGGTGCTAGTAGTGGTTCAACTGCGTGGCCAATCATGCCTGCGTAGCTCTGCTCGATCTCGACTCCGTATGGGAAGGTCACCAGGAACCAGATGGCTACGGCGGCTACGAACAGTGTTGTTCCTGTTTTCTTCAGGAAGCCCCTGCCCCTCTCCCACATGTGTAGTATCGATTCACGGGGGGTGGGGAACTTGTAGCTTGGTAGTTCCATGATGAATGGCGCTGGTTCTCCTTGGAACATGGTCTGTCTGAACAGGTACGCGACCAGTACGGCCAGTATCATGCCTATCAGGTAGATGCTCCAGATGATATTTCCTGCCTGTGCCCCGGTCCAGAACGCGCCTGCTACTAGGACATAGACAGGCAGTCTTGCTCCACAGCTCATGAAGGGAGAGACCAGCATTGTGATCAGTCTATCGTTCTCGCCTTCAATGCTCCTACATGCCATGACGGCTGGTACGGTACAACCGAACCCTAGGAGCATGGGTATGAAGCTTCGACCATGTAGACCTAGCTTAACCATGAGCCTGTCCATTACGAATGCGGCTCTAGCTAGGTAACCTGAGTCTTCCAGTAGGCTGATGCCTAGGAAGGTGGTGAATATGGGTGGTACGAAGACTAGTACACCTCCGAGTCCACCGAGGATACCATCAACTATGAGGCTTGACACAAACTCGCCTCCAACTCCCTCGAAGAAACCTGCGAGTAGTCCAATGCCTTCCTCCACGATGGTCATGTAGACTCCAGCGGTCTCCGCTGAGAGTGCAAAGAGCACCCACATAAAGCTTAGGAATATTGGGATTCCGAGTTGCTTGTCTAGGAAGACCTTGTCCAGCATATCGCTTATGGTCCATCTGCGCTGTCCCCGCTGGACGCTTTTCTCTATAATCTCGCTGATAACGGTGTACCGTTCGTCTGCTAAGATTATCTCGGGGTCGTCCCCTAGTCTTTCTGTAATGCTCATTTTAGTAGCTCCTTTACTGTTTTTTCTAGTTGAGAACCCTTGATCTTCTCCATGATCATCTCGTCGTTTTCTAGAACCTTGATAGCTGACCATCTTTTTGGGTAATCATTCAATGCATTCTCGGACTCGATGAGCTGGGCCAGCTCAGAGATTATGGTCTCCACCTCGTCGTTGTATTTTGTTGAAGTGTTTGCCTTGTTTTTTGCAGCCTCCAGGATTACATCCTTCAGTGCTTCTAGTCCTTCTTTCTTGGTCGCGATGGTCTCAACGACTGGGACCCCCAGCTCCTTACTGAGCTTCTTTATATCAATCTGGTACCCCTTTTCGTTCGCTATATCCATCATATTCAAGGCTACAACCAGGTTTGCCTCAAGCTCCTTCAGGAGCATTGTGAGGTACATGTTTCTCTCTATGTTGCTTGCGTCGATGATGTCTACTACAACGTCTGGGTTTTCCTCGATGATGTAATTCCTGGCGATGAGCTCGTCTTCGGCCCTCGCTGTTAAGCTGTATGTGCCCGGAAGGTCCACCAGGGTGATGTCCTCGCCTTTGTGTGTGAACTTTCCTTCCTTTTTCTCTACGGTTTTCCCGGGCCAGTTTCCCGTGTGCTGCCTTGCACCAGGTACCAGACTGTTGAAGATTACGCTTTTCCCCACGTTCGGGTTACCAATCAACGCAACGGTTACCATTCTACATCCTCCGCTCTGATCTTACGTGCTACTCCACGTCCAATGCACAGCTTGCTGTCCAATACCTCTAGGACCAGTCCACCTGGACGATGGTTTTTCACGATTCGGACAAGACTACCTACACCGATACCCATTTCCTTAAGTCGCTGCACGACACCCCTTCCACCTCGAATATCCTTTATTTTGACAACATCACCTTCCTGATGCATGTCAAGGGGCATAGCTGGACGGGCGGGTCTCTCTTTGTGGCGTTGCTCATGTTGTGAGTTTAGAATCATCTTGTTGGCTCCACCATTACGTTTTCTGCGTCCCGCTTTCGCAGGGTTAGACTATAATCTTTAATCTCGAACTCTACCGGGTCACCAAGAGGAGCTCTCCTGATCACTTTGATAGGGGCCTTCCTTACAACGCCCATATCCATGATCCTTCTCCGAGTGGAGACGTCTCCCTCTATCTTGACGACGACAGCGCTTTGTCCGGGATTTAGTTCACTAAGTTTAATCATAATATGCCACTTTTTTAGGTCTGCCTAAATAAGTTATGTAGGATGAGAAGAACCTTTACAAAAAGAATTTTGGAATGTAAATCAACATCCTAATAAATTAACGCATTATAGGCAAAATTAATAGTAAAGTATGGGTGATTTGTGTTAGGATAGGGTTTGCCCCCTAGATTCATGACCTATTAATACTCCAATGTTTACTTACGCATAGATCAGGTTTCCACCTATCCGAAACAGGTGCACACTGATTAAGACCAGGAAAGAGTGCGAATGAGTGAACACATTACAACAGAATCAACTTATTTTCATAAAGAGAAGAGAGGCTCCCTTGAGACAGATGAGACTCTCCGGTTAGCCAAGACCCGAGCTGAGCAATTAGGAATAAAGAGCGTGGTCGTTGCGTCGCTTCGAGGAGAAACTGCCAGGAAGGCATTGGAGGTCTTTGAGGGGTATAACCTGATTGTGGTTACACATGTTACCGAGAACAATAATCAGATGTTTCCCGCCGATCTTAGAGCCGAGATAGAAGCGAAAGGCGGTAAGGTGATTACAGCCGCGCACGCTTTTGGAACACTGGGTAGGGCGGTTAACAAGAAGTTTGGAGTTATCCAGGTGGATGAGATAATTGCCCATGTGCTTCGCTTGTTCAGCGCCGGCGTGAAGGTAGCGCTTGAGATCGCGTGTATGGCTGTTGATGCAGGTTATGTACGTACTGACGAGGAAGTGATAAGCATTGGAGGACAGGGTGGAGCAGACTCAGCCGTGGTCCTACAGCCAAGTAACACGCATCTATTGTTCGATACGCGCGTCTTGGAATTAATATGCAAACCTAGGTAAGGGCCTAACTCCTTCTATTTCCTTTAGGAGCAAAGGGGAATATTACGGTGTAAGGAAGAAGGCAGGTTAAGTTCGGATAATGTTCTTAGGTAATAATTAAATTGATAAGTTAGCTAAAATATTTTTTTGAGCGATGGATTATGCCAAGTATGAAAGGAACCAAGACTGAACAGAACCTACTGAAAGCATTCGCTGGTGAGAGCCAAGCGAGAAACAGGTACACCTTCTTCGCCTCCAAGGCCAAGAAGGAGGGATACGTACAGATACAGCAGATCTTCCTTGAGACAGCAGCCAACGAGAAGGAGCACGCAGAGGTCTTCTTCAAGCACCTTGAGGGTGGAATTGTTGAGATCACCGCCACTTATCCAGCAGGCAAGATCGGTACAACCGCTGAGAATCTTCTTGCTGCAGCGGAGGGAGAGAAGGAGGAGTGGGACGTTCTCTATAGGGAGTTCGAGAATGTAGCCCGTGAGGAAGGTTTCCCAGAGGTCGCGGAGAGTTTTGAGGAGATCGCAGAGGTTGAGGAGGAGCACGAGAAGAGGTACAGGAAGCTACTTGCCCGTGTCGAGGCTGGAACCGTGTTCAAACGCGACGAGGAAGTTGAGTGGCACTGCATGAACTGTGGATACATCCACCATGGTAAGGAAGCCCCAGAGCTCTGTCCAGCGTGCAAGCACGCCAAGGAGTACTACCAGCTACACGTACCCAACTACTAGCCTAGCTAGTATTTTCTCCATTTTTTTGATTTATTTTACAGCTTCTACATACACCATAGAGATCAAACCTATGACCAGTGATAGAAAATCCTCTTCTCTTTGAGATTAACTCAATCTCTTTCTCTATGGTATCGTTCTTGGTATCGATTATCTCACCACAGTTCTGGCAAAATATGTTGATATGTATACTTGTGTTTGGATCATATCTGTTATTGTTGCCAAAAGCCAACTCACGAATCATATTTGCGTCTCTCATAACACGGAGCGTATTATACACTGTTGAAAGACTGATAGAGGGGTTATCTCTTGTTACCCTATCGTAAATCTGTTCAGCTGATGGGTGGTCCTCACTTCCCAACACTAACTGTGCAATCGCAATCCTCTGGGGAGTAGCACGAAATCCGTTTCTACGGAGAGCCTCGATTATTTTGCCCTTGAAATCCATACTCTACACCCATTCCTAGGTAAGAATAACTCTTAAATAGATTCCATTTTTAGGTTTTACTTGATTCTAGGAGTTTTTCTTATGGATGAAAAAAAACCAATAGTTACATCTGGAGCCACAGGCACTTCTGTACGTGACTGGTGGCCAAACCAGTTGAACCTTAAGATTCTAAGTCAGCATTCATCTTTGTCCAACCCAATGGGCGAGGATTTCAAATATGCTGAGGAGTTCAAGAAACTCGATCTAAAAGCCGTGAAACAAGACCTCTACGAGTTAATGACAGACTCTCAGGAGTGGTGGCCGGCTGACTGGGGGCACTATGGTCCACTGTTTATCAGGATGGCTTGGCATAGCGCTGGAACCTACCGTACAGGTGACGGCCGAGGAGGTGGAGGAACTGGAAATCAGCGTTTCGCACCAATAAATAGTTGGCCCGATAATGCAAACCTCGACAAGGCAAGGAGGCTACTCTGGCCAATCAAGAAAAAGTATGGTAAGAAGATTTCATGGGCTGACCTGATGATACTTGCTGGAAACTGTGCGTTGGAGTCGATGGGATTCAAGACATTCGGTTTCGCGGGTGGACGAGAGGATATCTGGGAGCCTGAGGAGGACATCTATTGGGGAGCAGAGAGTGAATGGCTCGGAGACACCCGATATACTGGTGACCGGAAACTAGACAACCCCCTAGCTGCGGTTCAGATGGGGCTTATTTACGTCAACCCTGAGGGTCCCAATGGTCAACCTAGCATCATTGCATCAGGTAAAGACATCAGGGACACATTCGCCCGCATGGCCATGAACGACGAGGAAACAGTAGCTTTAGTCGCGGGTGGACACACATTTGGAAAATGCCATGGAGCTGGTCCAGCAACTCACGTAGGACCAGAACCAGAGGCCGCAGGAATAGAGGAACAAGGTCTCGGCTGGAAGAGTAGCTTCGGCAGCGGTAAAGCAGGAGACACGATTACAAGTGGAATCGAAGGTGCATGGACCCCTGATCCCATCACGTGGGGTATGGGTTACTTTGATACTCTGTTTAAGTATGACTGGGATGTAGTAAAGAGCCCCGCGGGTGCTTGGGTTTGGGTTCCAACCGACCCCGAGGCAAAAAAGACCGTGCCTGATGCCCATGATTCGTCAAAAACTAACGCTCCAATCATGACCACAGCTGATATGGCTATGAGAATGGATCCCATTTATGGACCCATATCAAAGAGGTTCCATGAGGATCCAGAAGAGTTCGCAGACGCTTTTGCACGTGCCTGGTTCAAGTTAACTCACAGAGACATGGGACCCAAGTCAAGATACCTTGGACCAGAAGTTCCAGAAGAGGATTTAATCTGGCAGGATCCTATACCTGCGGTGGATCATGAGCTAGTTGACGAGAAAGACATAGCTGAATTGAAAGCAAAGATCAATGATTCTGGTCTCTCAGTTTCTCAGCTTGTCTCCACTGCTTGGGCTTCAGCGTCTACCTTTAGAGGATCCGACAAACGTGGCGGTGCGAACGGTGCAAGAATCAGACTGGCACCTCAGAAAGACTGGGATGTAAATCAGCCAGCCAAGTTAAAGAAGGTTCTTGAGACACTGAAGGGAATCAAGAAAGATTTCAACAAGAAGGGAAAGAAAATCTCGTTTGCTGACCTTATAGTTCTGGCGGGGTGTGCGGGAGTTGAAAAAGCAGCCAAAGAAGCTGGTATTGATGCCAAAGTGCCGTTTACACCGGGACGTATGGACGCAGCTCTAGAACAGACTGATGTTGAGTCCTTCTCGGTTCTTGAGCCGCACGCTGATGGTTTCCGTAACTACCAGAAGGCAAAGTACTCTATCACCTCTGAGGAGCTGCTTGTGGACAAGGCTCAGTTACTGACTTTAACAGCACCTGAGATGACTGTTTTAATCGGTGGTATGCGTGTATTGGATACCAACTATGGTCATACAAAGCACGGGGTCTTCACAGACCGCCCTGGTATCCTTACCAACGATTACTTCGTCAACCTACTTGACATGAACACAGTCTGGAAGGCAAAGGACGAGGACAAGGAAGTATACGAGGGAAGCGACCGGGTAACTGGAAAACTCAAGTGGACGGGCACTCGCATTGACCTATTGTTCGGTTCCAACTCTCAGCTGCGTGCTTTGGCTGAGGTATACGGGAGCACAGACTCAATGGAGATGTTTGTACACGACTTTGTCTCGGCATGGGACAAGGTCATGAACCTAGATAGGTTTGACCTATCCTAATCCCTTTTTTCATGATACATTAGCGCGTGCATATCCTTTTTTGGAAAATAGAATTAACTATAATCTTTTTCAATGCGCGCGCATCCGTGAGTCTTTGAGTGCCTAAATATGTAATGTAGGATGACAATAACCTTTACAAAAAAAATGGAAAATCGAATGAAAACCTAATATTGAATCATTATTGGGGCCAAACTCTTGTGTGTTTGATTTGTGTCATTAGGATTATTCGTTTGGATTAAGGCGCGCGCGAGGATTGGATTAAACACGTGCAATTAATCTCTTATCACTAAATCAAGAATAATCTACAGGGGGAATAGAGGATAGAACCCAAGGAAGAAGGCAATATCCTATGTTCCTTGAAATACTATCATTCGAGCTAGTTCAAACATAGATGTAAAACCATTTGAAATGCGGTTTTCATAGCTTGATAATATCAGTTGAATAACTGAAATAGGCTCAAAAACTGCTTTGTTTCATTATTTTATAAAAGTAGCCCGGGAGAGATTCGAACTCCCGTCTGAGGCTCCAAAGGCCCCCATCCTTGTCCGCTAGACGACCGGGCTTAGCTAGCTGAAATAAACATGCACGGTTATAAATCTTCTAACAAAAAGAATACCTTCAAAAGAGACCCAGACAAGTCAAGGAAGAACAACGATGACGCTCACAGGCAAACAGAAAGCGAAACTCAAAGGACTTGCACATGGAATCAAGCCAGTGATACAGGTGGGTAAGGCTGGCGTCGAGGAACCCCAGATAAGAAGTATCAAACGGGCGCTCCACGAGCACGAGCTCATCAAGATAAAGTTCTTGGACTATAAGGACCACAAGAAGGAGATCAGCGAGAACATCGCCATCGCAACAGGAGCCGAGATTGTAGACATCATCGGAAACGTCCTGATCCTGTACTGGGAGAACATGGACAGGGGCAGGCGCAAGATCAGGCTCTAGCCGATATTTTACGCGCTCAAAGAGCTTTTAAGCCAGATTGTCGAGTATATCCCTCTATGGGTAAAAGGAAACTCGACGAAATAGACATCAGTATTCTACGTCACCTCCAACGCGATGCCCGCACAAAATACTCGGAGATCGCCGGAAAATGCAGTGTAAGCGTTGACACAATCATCAAACGGTTCAGGAAACTCAAAGATAGGGGTATAGTCACCGGAACAACATTGCTTCTTGACCCACGAAAGTTCGGAGAAGAGGTAATAGCCAACTTTAGTATAGACGTCGAGCCATACAGCGTCGGCGAGGTTCTTGATTTCATGAAACGGCAAAGCGGAGTCAGCTTCGCCACCCATGCCATGGGGGAGTACGATATCTTCAGCATAGCCACCCGCAAGAACATGAACGAGATGAATAACCTTAAGGAGACCATCCAGAGCCACCGGATGGTGCGTGAAGTAAAGACGAGTATCTGGGTGGATCAATTCCTGTTATGCCCTCAGAACTTTGAACTGGAGAAGGGGCTGTGAAAAAATGATTGAGCTAGACCAAAAAATAATCGAGGCACTTACCTCCAACGCCAGGCTCAGCTTCAGGAAGATAGCTAGCCAGACAGAAAGGTCCACTGACACTATTATCAACCACTTCAACAAGATGAAGGATGAGGGGCAGATCAGGGGAAGCACTGTCGTCGTGGACATTGACAGGATCAACTATCAGGGTATCGCTGCGTTCGAGATCGATGTTGACTCCTCGGGGGATGTGGAAAGTGGGATGATCCTCCAGACACTGATTGAGATGCCCAACGTGATCGTGGCAACCAAGACGGTAGGAGAGCATGACCTTCTCGCATTATCTGTGATCCATGACTTGAAGCATTATCAAAAGATCAGCATGGAGATAGCCCAGATCAAAGGAGTGAAGGATATTACTTCGAGTATCTGGTCGGGTAACGAGAAGATCAACCCGAAGTACTTTATCATATAGTCATTCGAGTACCGTCAAGCCGGGGTACAGGGGGAATCCTGACACCAGCTCAGCGATATCCGACTTTACTTTCTCTTGAACGGACTTGTCCTTGTAGTTTTTTAGTACCAACGCGATGCACTGGGCGATTGCCTCCATCTCGGACTCCTTCATCCCCCTGCTGGTAACGGCTGGTGTACCAAGTCTCAACCCGGATGGGTTGAATGGGCTGGCGGTGTCAAATGGAACTGAGTTCTTGTTTACCGTAATTCCCGCCCTGTCAAGCGCGTTCTGAGTCTGCTTGCCTTTTCCTGTTAAACTACTTGCCCTTAGGTCGATTAGCATCAGGTGGTTATCGGTGCCATCGGTCACAAGCTTGATGCCAAGACTCATCAACTCATCCGCCATCGCCTTCGCGTTCTTGACGATCTGCTTGGAGTAATCCTTGAATTCGGGGTGCATTGCCTCCTTGAACGCTACAGCCTTTGCAGCGATGATGTGATCGTGTGGACCGCCTTGTAATCCGGGGAAAACCGCGCTGTCGATGAGCCCTGCTAGGTTCTTCTTAGAGTCCTTATGGTAGAGGTCATGATATCGGTCCTCTTCTTTGCACATGATCATCGCGCCTCTTGGTCCGCGCAGGCTCTTGTGGGTGGTTGTCGTCGTGACATCCACGTCTGGGCACGGACTCGGGTGTGCTCCTCCGACTATCAATCCCGCTATGTGGCTGATGTCAGCAAGGACGTACGCGTTGACGTCCTTCGCGATCTCGCAGAACTCTTTGAATGGGAGCTCACGGGGGTACGCGGTGAGGCTGCTGATAATCATCTTTGGGTTCTCTTTCTCGGCGATCTTCCTTATCTCGTCCAGATCAAGTCGCTCAGTCTCCTTGTCTACGAAGTAGGGTACAAGGCTGTAGTGCTTCCCACTGAAGTTGACGGGGCTACCGTGGGTGAGGTGCCCGCCACAGCTTAGGTCCAATCCCATGAACTTGTCTCCGAGTTCGAGTAACGCGAAGAAGACAGCTTGGTTTGCTGGGCTGCCACTGTATGGCTGAACGTTGACATGCTCTGCACCGAACAGTTCTTTTGCCCTGTTGATGGCGATTGTCTCCATGGTGTCAACGTGCTCCTGTCCTCCATAGTACCTCTTCTTGGGGTAGCCCTCGCTGTACTTGTTGGTGAATATGCTACTCATTGCCTGCATGACTGCACGGCTGACAAAGTTCTCGGATGGAATAAGCTCCACTCCGTTCTCGATCCTGTTTGCCTCGTCCAGTATGGTCTTGTATATCTCTGGGTCGGTCTCCCGCAGGTTATTCATCAACATATTATCGCCTTAAATCCTCTAGGGGCACGCATACAGGGTACTTAAACCTGTTTACAATGGTCAAAGTATCATCGTTGTTCAGCGTACAATACCCTGTACCCGCTTTTTCTAGCTAGGACACAGTGGTCACCAAATGTCTCATCCAGAACTTTTGCCAGCATCTTACCGCCCTTGTTGCTCTGAATGACCAACTGTAGGTTTCCCCCCGCATTCAGTCTCTCGTAGGCTCCCTCAACAAGCGGAAAAACGACTTTCCTCATTCCAGCGGAGATTGGAGGATTGGATATGATCGAATCAAATGTCATGTCACCAAGGGGTTCGTAAAGATATCCCTGATGAACGTGACAATTCTTTGCCTTATTTCGTTTGATGTTTTCCCGCGTAAGGTTTACAGCCCTTTCGTTGATGTCCGAAAGGTGAATCTCAAGAGATGGATTCTCCTTTGCAGCGACGATACCGATCACCCCGATTCCGCACCCCATGTCCAGAACCCTTCCATCTTTAGGGAGTTCCATGTTTTCGACGAGAACCCTTGTACCGGTGTCAACACGTTTGGCGCTGAAGACACCGGTTGATGTAATGAACGAGTATTCCTTTCCTCTGAGAATCGTTGTGATTAATCCCCTCTTGTCATTCGAGGTCGGCTTCGAGGAGAAGTAATGGGAATCGCTCATCGCTAGGTAGAAGGTTTTGGATGATTAAAGAATTAGTCTACTTCCACGATTTGGGGTATACGCCGTTTGGCATGAGAACCCTCTCAGTTGTGGCTGCGATACCATTGGATTCCGCCTGTATCCTGCCGCTGCTCATATCCGTTCGCATCAATGCCACTGCCTCTCCTTTCTGGGTCATCGCCCCGACTAGATCGCCTTCGTTGATGCCAGTTTCAAACTTGAGGATACCCGGCAACGCAAGCTGGGCACCAGTGCATATCGCCTCAACCGCCGTGTCACGTATCCAAATCTTTGGCAGTAGATTCATCCCGTCCTCGAATGGGCGTACAATCTCCCTTAGCTTGGAGTCGTCTCCCTCCTGTCGGAGATCAACGGCCTCGCTGAGGTCGTACAGAGTGTACAGGTCCTCCTCGGTAAAGGGACCACTGCGGGTCCTCCGAAGCTCCTGCATATGTGCACCGCAGCCTAGAACCTCACCTACGTCGAAGCATAACTTCCTGATGTAGGTGCCGCTCTGGCAGGCGACCTTGAAGAGCCAGTTCCTCCCCTCGCCCTCGTGGAAATCGATATCATAGATGTGGCGGGTTCTGAGTCTCCTTGAGACGCTGCTACGGAGTGGTGGGCGCTGGTATATCTCGCCCTTGAACATCTCAAGTGTCTCCCTGACGCTGTCCTCAGAGACATCGTCGTGAGTACGCATCACCGTAACGTACTCCTTACCCGCGTCAAGCAAGGCTTGAACTGCCTTTGTGCTCTCCTGAAGCATCGTAGGCAGGATGCCCGTAACCTTGGGGTCCAAGGTACCACCGTGACCAACCTTGTCAAGCTCAAGGAGCTTCTTGATCCATGCAGCGACTTCGTGGCTTGTAGGTCCAGCGGTCTTGTCGATGACGACCATCCCGAACCTAATGTAATCGTTCAGCGGCCTGTCCTCTGGGAGGCACCCGTACTCCGGGTTTGTCTCTTCCTCTGCTTTTACTCGTATCTCCCTGGTGATCTCCCAGGCTGGCCGCTTAGACATGGGTATCCTTCTCTGCTGCCTTGTTTTTAAAGTACGTGGATTGGCTACTCCTTGTCCTCACGCATCTCTTCCTGGATGTGCTCGGCGTCCATCTTGTAGTTCTCCTCGTTGTCCAGTCCAGCCCTCAGAGAGTCCTCCATCTCCTCAGAATCCTCCCTAAGGGTACGTGCTTCATCGATGAACGTGTCCAGGTCATCGGACAGCCTCTGGATAGCTACCTGTAATCCGTCGAGGTCGGTACTGGTTTCCTGCTCGAACTCGCCACCAAGAGCAACCGCTTGGGATGAAGCCTCGCCAGCCTTTTCGTAGGCATCCTCAAGATGCTTACTTAACTGCACCAGTGAAACGAATAACTTGTTGATTTCCCTACTCATATTGATTGCATTAAAACTGAGGTCAATAAAGTGATCGAAAAAAATGTAACCCTGACTGGGAAATACAAGGTGTGGTTAAGGTTATCCTGTTTGATCTGGGGAACACTCTGATCAGCTACTATTCAAGAAACGAGTTCCCCGGGATACTAGAGGCGGCTATAAAGAATTGTGCTGAATACCTCAACGTCGAAATGATGGACGTTTGGAAAAGGGTTCAACGCCATAACCACGGGTCACCAAGCGATAAAGTCTACCCCATGCAGGACAGGCTGAGCGACATATTCCGTACCAGAGACGAGGATACAATTACTAGGCTTTGCGACATCTTCATGGAGCCAATCTTTGGGACCAGTAGACTGCATGATGATGTAAACCCCGTTTTGAAGGAGCTAAAGAGGCGTGGAATGAAGGTGGGCATTATATCTAACACTCCTTGGGGGTGCCCCGCGAGGCTATGGGAGCTGGAATTAAACAGGTACGGGTTATTGGAGTACCTTGATGACTATGTTTTCTGTGTAGATGTTGGGTGGAGGAAACCGGATGAACGTGTCTTCCTTCACGCGTTGGAGCGTCTTGGCGTAGAGGCGAAGGACTGCATATTTGTGGGGGACGACCCTCGCTGGGATATCGTTGGACCAGAGAAACTAGGTATGAAAGCCATGCTGATTGATAGGACAGGATCCAATCTTGATGCCATTCATGGACTGGATGAGCTTATCGACGAGTTGGATACCCCAAGTATTTGTAGACACCCCCGCTGAAACCTAGCCAATACTCGAAACCCGTTTTCAGCCGATAAAACATAAAACCGCACACAGCCAGTATCTTTCACTTGGTGTCATTTTGGAGATCACGAAACAGGCTGCCCGAAGGTTAATGATTCAGAAACAGGGAATAGAAGCTTTCCCGGAGAAGGTATCCAAAGGGACAGTCTACGATACCATAGATAACTTGGGGTGCCTTCAAATCGACACCATCAGCGTGGTCGAGAGAGCCCATTACTTGACCCTCTGGAGCCGGCTTGGTAACTATGAGAAGAACTACCTGGATGAACTAGCCTACAAGGACAAGAAGCTGTTCGAGTACTGGGCTCACGCCGCTTGCTTTGTCCCGTTCAAGGATTACAGGTACTATCTCCACGCGATGGAAGAGAGAAAAGCCGAGATGAAGGCGAGGTTCGTCAAGCGAACGGGGAAAGATGTTCAGATACTTGACGACGTACTGGCAAGAATAAAGGAGGAAGGGCCCCTCTGCTCAAAGGATTTCAAGGGACCCAAGCGCAAAGGCGGCTGGTGGAACAGGAAAGCCGAGAAGATCGCCATGGATTACATGTACGGGGCTGGGATTCTCATGGTCAGTGAAAGAATCAGCTTCCAGAGGTACTATGATCTGCCTGAAAACGTGATACCCTCCGATATAGATACAACTCGTCCATCTGAGGAGGAGAGGCTGGATTTCTTCCTGCGCAAGACAATGGATTGCCTCGGCGCGTGCACGCCCGAGGAGTTCAGGTGGTACTTCCAGAGCGTCAAGCTTGGACTGTCACAGAAAAAGGTTGATGCACTTATCAGGGAGATGGATGGAGTCGTTCAATGTGAGATGGAGGGGAACACAGACCTATACTTCATCCTTGAAAAAGACATTCCACAGCTTGAAGCCACCGACGAGTTCGGTTTCAATGATGTCCGTCTATTGATCTACTTTGACAACATGATGTGGCGAAGGGAGCGGGTTGAGCTATTGACAGGTTTCGTGCCCAAGCTTGAGATCTACATCCCAGCTGCTAAGAGAAAGTATGGCTACTACACGCTCCCGGTTCTCTACGGTGACACCCTTGTCGCTAGAATTGAGCCAAAGATGGAACGGAAGGAGAAGAAACTAATCATCAGGGGATACTGGTCCGAGGAAGGGTTCAAGGAGACCGATGGTTACAGGGACAAGCTGGAAAGAAACGTGGAAAACTTCGCCGCCTTCCACGGGGCGGAAGAGATAGAGTGGCTAGGCTAGGTGCTCGGGCTTCTTCATGGTCCGGGTCTTGAGCTCGGGCTCACCCTGAACCTTTAGGACACCCTCGTATGCTGCCTCAGCGCAGTCCTCTGGGCCCTCAAGCAGGAATATCTTGCAGCCCTCGGCTCCATCTATTCCTCCACCACTGACTGGGATAGCGTCAACGCCATACAGGAGTCTGAACGCCTCCATCTCGGTGATAATCTGGCCCTTGATTGCCATCAGTCCACATGGCCAGCCCATCGCTTTGTCTATGACATTCGCGCCCATCATTGATTGAACCTCTGTGAGGTCAACAGGGACAAGCTTCTCAAGCCCAGCTGGGATGATACAGGTGACTCCGTTCCTGACAACGTGACCCCAAGCAGTACCTATGGTCCCACCACCTGGTCCGTGGAGTAAGACACCTGCGTTTCCAAATGGGTCGATGGCGTTCGCTCCCTTGATGAAAACATCTTTGGGCCCCATCTTTGCCAAGAATGGTACGAGCTCTGGTGTACTGCACTCGGTCATCTCGCCCTTCTCGAAGACATAGTGTGGATACCTACCGTCAGCGGTTGTGATACCAGCGCCCTCGTCTGTGACGACTCCTGCGGTAAACATTCCTTTCTCTAATTCCTTGCCCATCAGCTCCTCCGCGACGTAAGCTGTTGATGTGCTTGTGGCGATGATCACGATTCCGTCCTTGTATGCCTGCTGGACTAGTTCCATGCACGCGACCGCCTTGGCGATAAGCCTCTTGCCCTCGGCGGGAGTCAAGGTCAACTGTACCTTCATTTTGTTCCCTCGAATATCTGTGAAAAGTGACAATACCTCGTTAAAAAAGGTGCCTCAACGCAGTTAGCCCTAATAATACTGTAAGACTTGCCCCGTACGTGGTATTATAGCAAGACACAACGTCTGTCGATTATAATAGCGATGTTAAAACTGACCCCTCTAGTTGTCACCAGACTTTACGTGAAAACGAAACAGGTCTTTATTATTCAGCTGTGCCCTCGCTGAGGGCTTCAGCGAATATCACACCAAAATCTGTGAGGCTGATGACCTTCATCTTGCTGCCTTTTTCGGCGTCCACTAGCCCCTTCATCTCAAGTCGGGAAACGATTCTGCTGAACCTGTTTCTGAGCGTGCTATTGGCTGCCTTGTGTCCGAACCATCGAATTATATCGCTGATACTGTCAGCCTCGCCCCCGTGCTCGTGGAGTAGTACCAGTAGCTTCTTTTCGCGGTCCCATTCCTTCTCTTCGTGCTTACTGCTTGGCTCAAGCCTGTATCCTGGTAACTGCAATTCCGTTGGTTCAAGGCTTTCCTGGTTCCTGTTGCGGTTGAACCACTCCTCGAACTCTGGGTCACCTGGTTTACCGTTGACGTACCAAGCTGACTGCTTAGCTGGGACGCTGTACACCCTCGCGTTTCTGAACATCAACGCTGTTGTTAGCGCGATTCCCATCGTGAGGTTTGTTGTGCTGGTGATGTCTATGAGCACCTCCTCGCCACTTTCCCTCGCTTGATGAAGAATGCGATAAATCGTCCTGAACGCGCTCCTTTGGTCAAGTGGCTTGTATGGGATGATTATTGGATCAAGAATCTCAAGCTTGTCACTGAGCTCCTCCGCGTTGGTTCTGCTCATATAATTGAAAACCTGCGGCTCCTCGTCGGTGCTTGCCTCGCTGTAAAGGAGGTAGAGCTGTGTGATTCCGTGTACCTTGCTCCAGTATCTGATGCCGTCAAAGGCTCGGCGGTAATGGGACCCCACGAGGCAGATAATAATAGTCATACATGTACACCGGACAATTTTGAGGATGCTTCGATTAAAGAAGAACCAGACAGAATATATAAAATCTCTTCAGACGATTCGCCAGAAAGAGCATAATCTAAGAAAAATGCGACAATACAAATAATAGTGAAGATATCGTGACTATTCTCCCGTATACTTCTTATGGTATTATCAATGAACAGTCATTTCTTTATAGAACAATTCGGAATACATTGTATCTACAATTAGTGTGCATATTTGCGTTGGACACACTAGAGGTTGCGAAAAATGAAGATCACAGTATATTCACTACCAGATTGCCCGAAATGCGACATTCTCAAGGATTACCTCAAATCCCAGGAGATAAGCTTCGAGGCAGACTGGTTTGACACAGAAAATCAGACAGATTTTGTAATGATGAACATGTTTGGAAACCCACCCATCTTGACTCTTGGGGAGAAAGAGGTGGTGAAGCCCTCCGAGGAGTTGTTTGAGGGAGAGACGTTGATTGAGGGAAGAGTATTGGAGATGTTAAAGAGTGGCTAAGAACAGGAACCTGCCCCAGCACCAGAGGCAGATTGAGGAATTCTTCACGGACAATTATTTCATGGGGATGCCTATGGTCCACACCACGGATGGTTTCCTGGTTCCTTGGGATAAGACCCGTATAGTGGATACGCTTCTAAAGGAGACAACGCTGGCTGAGAAGATGTTTGATATTCCAGCCATAAGCGAGCTCACAGCTGAGAAGCTCTCAGATGAGGTTGAGCGCAGGTTCAGGTTAACCAAACCAAAGTTCGTCTCGGGCCCCATGATCAGGGAAGTCACCAACAACCTGCTCCTAGAATGGAGTACAGAGGTTCCAGAGTTTGGAATCTACAGGAATCTTCTCACCAGGGTTGGTGTGCCCATCTACGACGCGTACCAGATAGACACGGGAAGTGGGTTTGAGAGCAAGGAAAACGCCAACCTCCAGCCAAACCCAGAGACGGTTCACAAGAAGAAGGCGGACCGGTTAAGCAAGGAGCAGTACCTCCTCCTGATGGACCCTAAACTCTCCAAGGCTCACACTGATGGAGACATTCACATTCACACGTTGGAGTACTTTGGTACCCGCCCATTCTGTCAGGACTGGGACCTCAGATACTTCCTCTACTATGGACTCATCCCAGATGGACAGGGGTTCAGAAGCAGTGTCGCCGGGCCGGCCATGCAACCAGAGGTTGCAGTACTTCACAGCGTCAAGGTTCTGGCAGCGGGTCAGACCAACTTCAGTGGTGGACAGGGGTTCATGTATTACACAATGTTCTTGGCACCTTTCCTGCGGGGGCTTTCATACAAGAGGATCAAGCAGCTCGCACAGATGATGTTCTACGAGCTAACCCAGACATATGTAACTAGGGGAGGCCAGCTTGTTTTCAGCAATATTCAGCTCCCCATGGGTGTACCCAAGATTTGGAGAGACGTCCCGGTTGTAAAGCGTGGAAAGGTGGGACCTGAGACCTATGGAGACTATGAGCCAGAAGTCCAGATGTTCTTCAGGGCAATCACCGAGGTATCACTGGAAGGTGACGCATGGGGCAAACCATTCAACTTCCCCAAGAACGAGAACTATGTCTCACCCGAGTTCTTCAAACCAGAGTACGATGACCTTTGGATGCTAGTCCACGAAGCAGTTGGCAAGTTCGGGGCACCATACTTCGACAACATGCTACCTTCATACAGGGGATATGGGCACGGAATCAGCTGTTACCAGTGCTGTGCGTACCAGTTCTCCAACACACCCGAGACAGACCCGAATTTCAACGAGAAACTGTACTTCGAGGATGGTCAACATTTCAGCATGGGAGGCTGGCAGGTTGTCAGCCTAAACATGCCAAGGATGGCGTACCAGGCCAACGGTGACTACGATAAGCTACTGGACCTCGCTAAGGAGAGGATGAGGCTTGCGATGGGCGTCTATGACGCAAAGCGCAGATGGATGGACAAGGCCATTGGTGGAAACATGGTTCCATTCGCGACCCAGACACCAAAGGACCCAAGGACAGGAAAAAGGGCTCCACCAGCGGTTGACTTCAACGAGCTGGTGAACGTCATCGGAGTGGTCGGTATCAACGAGATGGTCCAGTACTTTGCTGGAAACCAGCTCCATGAGAGCGAGGACTCTGTAAGGTTAGCTGTCAAGCTTCTTCTCGACATGGAAAAGTTCAGGAAAGGACTTGAGATGAGGAGGGGCAAGCAGGTGATGCTAGCAAGGACCCCCGCCGAGTCCACGGCCCAGACCTTTGCGGTTAAGGATCTAGTCTCGCCGGTGTACAAGACCATGGCGCGCAAGATGGTTAAGGGAGACACCTCAACGATCCAGAGCCTTGTCAAGAAGAGGGACGCGCCTGTCTATTACAGCAACGGCACACACGCGTATGTTGGTGCAAAGATTTCGCTTGGCAAAAAGATTGACATCGAGCACAAGTTCTTCCCCATCCTCAGCGGTGGAAACATCTTCCATGCATGGGTAGGTGAGAGCGCGTCCGACCCAGAGGCACTGTACAAGCTGACCCAGAGGATCTGCCGTAACAGCCAGATAGGCTACTACAGCTACACAAAGGACCTGACGGTTTGTAGCACATGCCAGAGCACCGGTACAGGTATGCTTAACGCGTGTCCGAAATGTGGAAGCAACAATGTTCGCCACTGGAGCAGGATTACGGGCTACTACACGGACGTAACTGGATGGAACGAGGGCAAGCGGCAGGAATTGATGGACCGCTACCGCGTCTCAATCTAACCTTTTTTCATCTAACTTTTCTATTCCACTAAACATAAATATGTCAACCAACAAAGGTTGACATGAGTGTAATGTTACCAGCCATCTGGACAGCAGCACTAGTTTTCGCGTCCGAGTTGACCCTACTAAGCATCGGATTCACGCTAACCTACATGACAGCCAAGGTGCCAAACTTTGCACACGGCACCTACGCCGGAATCGGCATCTACGTCAGCTACACGATAAACAAGATACTCGGACTCAGCCCCTACGTGGGCTTCCCACTCGCCTTTCTTGTCGGCGGGTTGTTCAGCGTCCTCATCTACAAAGTAGTAATAGAGGCGCTTCAGAAGATGGGAGGAGGAACCATAGTCCTCACCATCAGCACGTTGGCCATACAGATATTCCTGACCGCCACGATCCAGATCTACGCGTTCTGGCTGAGGGATGTCTTCCACACATACGCCATGAACTTCCTGCTAAAGGAAGCGGACTTTAATTTTGCAGGGTTCCCCGGAATCTTCATAGTCAGCGTTGGAACAAGCATCGGCTCGGTGATAGCCCTACGCTACCTGTTAACACAGACCAAAATGGGTGTCGCGATGAGGGCGACAGCCGAGGACCCTGAACTAGCGAGCGTTCTAGGCATCAACACGGAGAGGATACAGGTTTTCAGCTGGTTCCTCACAGGTGGACTAGCATGCCTAGCGGGTGCGATGATACCCATGTGGTTCATGAGCACACCTCAGACCGGAGCCGCGCTCATCACGAGCATCATGGCCGGTAGTCTGCTGGGTGGATTCACGAACATCTACGGGGCGGTCATCGGTGGAGCCATAGTCGGTATATCGGAGATCATGCTAACCTTCTTCGGTCAGTCAGTGATTGGCACATGGATAGGAGAGTACCGTCCACTTGTGCCGATGGCTTTCCTCGTCGCGGTGCTGCTATTTGAGCCAAGGGGGCTTGAGGGCATCTGGAACCGCATCAAGCCCCAGTCTTAACCCACCTTTTTTATCTACATATCTATGCCTTGATGCATGGAATTCGTCATTATTGGAGAAGTACGATCACCCGTAAAGGAGCCGGTTGACATGAACTGGGGTGAGGTGGTTTCTGAGATAGTATTGAAGCCCGAATATGCTCCAGGTTTGATGGGGCTGGACACGTTCAGTCACGCAATCATTCTCACACATCTTCATGAGGCAAAATACGACCCGGATGTTCACCTGAGACGTCACCCACAGGAGAACCCGGATCTGCCGATGATGGGAATCTTTGCACAGAGGGCGAGGCATAGACCAAATAGGATTGGCATAACCGCCTGCGAGATCGTTGAGGTCACCGAAAAGAGCCTAAAGATCAGGGGGCTTGATGCAATAGATGGCACGCCGATCCTTGACATCAAGCCATACGTCCATTATTACGACAAGAAGGAAGCTACCATCCCTGAGTGGATGGAGCAGATGATGAAGGACTACTTCTAGTCACTGGAAATTCTTAAGCGGATATACCCCTCCTCTGATACTATGTCCATTATCGGTAAATCAGTGGAGGAGATACCAACCCCTGCACTGATCCTAGACCTAGAGAAATTCCAGTGGAACGTTGACAAGATGTTCACCTTCGCCAAGAAAGCCAAGGTACAGGTAAGACCCCACGCAAAGACGTTCAAGGCTGCAGCAATCTGTAACAAGCTCATCGAGGCAGGAGCCAACGGGGTGATGACCCAGAAACTCAGCGAGGCAGAGGTACTGCTCAACAGCGGAATCCTGTACGGCGAAAAAACCATCCTCATCAGCCAGGAGATCGCGGACCAGAAAAAGGTGGAGAGAGTAGTCGGGATGACCGTCGCCATGGGCGAGGGAAAGGTGTTGACCAGCATTGATAGCCTTCAGGAAGCCGAGATGATTAGTAGAATCGCGGAGCGATGGGGTGTCAAGCAGGACGTGATCATGGAGATCACCCACGGCAGGTGTGGAGTATCACCAGGTGAAGATGCGGTGTGGGTCGCGAAGCGGTTGATGAAGCTACCTGGAGTCAACTTCAGGGGGATTTATGGTTACGAGAACCCGGTTGACAGGGAGATTGCACTGGAGCGTAACGCGTTGACTGTCGGTACTGCCAACATGATCAGGGAAGCTGGGATTGAGGTCGAGATCGTCAGTGCGGGAAGCACTGCCACTTACGAGGTAACCGGCACATATGAGGGGATAACGGAGATCGAGCCAGGTAGCTTCGTTTTCGGTGCAGGAGATGGTGGAAGCGGCTACGGCTGGGGAGCTAAGAATAATGTATTTTTCAAGAACAGCCTTACCGTACTCACCCAGGTGATCAGCGACAGGCATCCGGACAGAGTAGTAACTGATGCAGGGGTAAAGGCAATGAGTGCAGGGCACAGCTATGCTGACCCCATCGTGAAGGTGATCGCCGATGGTGAATACTTGAAACCGGACAGGGTTGGTCTCAGCGAAGAGCATGGCACGCTTTACTTTGAGAAGGAAAACGAGGAGCGGTCCAAGATGAGGTGGGGACAGAAGATCCAGTTCGTCCCCAACCACTGCTGCACGACGGTGAACCAGCACGACGAGATTGTCGTGGTCAAGGATGACCGGGTTTGCGCCGTTTGGCCGGTAACGGCTCGTGGAAGGTATCAATAACCTCCACTTTTATCTCACGATATTGTTATATCTGTCAACTGTTTATGGTTTACTTGAGCTGGGTTGACTTTTCGCGTTGGATACTTGACGCCCAGAGAAGCCAGTATCTGGGACCTGCGACGCCGAGACCATTCACAGTCAGAAATCGGTAGGGAGCTCGGGGTTAGTAGGCAGGCGGTTCACAAGGCTTACCAGATAATTGACAACAAGGTCGAGCAAGCCTTCATGGAGGCGGCCGAGACAAACAACTTGGTGATTAAGACAATCAACCTTGTGGAGGGTGTCATGGAGGCGCATAGCCCTGCACATAATATTCCCGTGATAGTGAGTCTGAGCAAGGTTAACGGGTTGAAGGTGTGGTACCTTTATGAGGGAAACTGTGGCGCGTGTAACCTTGAGTCATCGTGCCGCAGTGTACTGGAGGCGGAGGCCGAGGAGCGTGGCGTCCCCCTCACTGCCGTGGATCAGCTTAAGCCTCCGACCCAGCTCGCGTTGGACCTTTTCGGGAGGTATCAGGATGATTAAATGGATAATGAACGCTTGTCCGTTCGCACCGGGGTTAGCGAAGCCCGCTAGTATGCCGGGGCCTAAGCTGCCCAGGCTGTCGTTGAGGAACAAGGTGGTTAACCGGAAGACGGTGATACTAGTGTTGTCGCTGGTGAGCTTGACGCTGCTTTACAGCTATAATTACCCGGAGCTGAACTATTCTGGAAAGCCGCTGCTCTTCGAGGACATGTATTTCATCAAGCTGAGCCTGTACACGTACGTGACCAGTATGGTGGGGTACTTTATCAGGGAGCACAAGCGTAAACGGAAGCAATAGTTGGTTACCTACTATAGTGGAAAAAATCTTCCTAGATCGTACAGTTGGTGTACCCATCTAGAATAGGGGAACCTTTATTAGTCAATATCTCATTCGATATCGAAAGTGATATCGAATACGATATCGGATGTGATATGAAATGTTCCACCACAGACACAACAGAAGGATCGGAGTACCAAGGGGGATGCTACTCCACGTTACCATGGTCCTTCTAAAGGAGGGCCCCAAGTCAGGCAGCGAGCTGACTGAGTTAATCGAGGAGTACACGGAGTGGAGACCAAGCCCAGGGAGCATGTACCCGCTTCTAAACAAGCTAAGGAAGGACGGCTTGATAGCCCCACATGAGGACGAGAACCCCAACCTGAAACGTTTCGAGTTGACGGAGCTGGGGAGGTCTGAACTTGAAGCCCACATAGCGGATCGCCCGGAGTTCAAGAAGAGGAACAGGGCGGTGATGAAGATGCACATGATCCTGAGGAAGGGAATGCCTAGGGAGGTCTTCGAGTCGTTTGTGGGTCTCGTTGAGGAGATGGAGGATACATGGGACTCTATTGAGGAGTCAAAGGTGACACTGTTCACCGATATTTTGGATAACACAAGAGCGGAGTTAAAGAAACTAGGAAATAGACAAGATGAGTGACCTTAGACGAGCGTACAAGTACGCACAACCATACACGAAAGAGATCATCTCGGCCATGGTCCTGTTAGGACTGGTAGTGGCGGCTGATCTCAGCATACCAAGACTTGTCCAGGTGATAATCGACGAGGGAGTCGCAAACAAGGATATGGACAAGATAGTTAATACTAGCCTACTCATGATCGGAGCCAGCATAATGAGCGCCCTGTTCATGATAGGTAACACAATATTCTCGGTCCGCGCCGGGAGGAGTTATGAGGCGGATATAAGAGAAGCCATTTTCAAGAAGGTTCAGACCTTCAGCTACGGAAATCTGGATGATTTCAGCGTTGGACAATTATTGACAAGACTAAGCAGTGACATCAACCAGCTTCAGATGGTCATCATCATGGGGCTCAGGATGTTCACACGGGCCCCACTGATGTTCATAGGCAGCATAGGCATCATGTACGCCACCAATCCACAACTGGCGAACGTCATGATCGCGTTGCTGCCAATCACACTGATACTGGTAGTTGTTTTCGTCAGGACGATTCAGCCATATTTCACTAAAGTGCAGGAAAGGCTAGAATCACTGAACCAGGTGATGCAGGAGAGCCTCTCAGGCATCAGGGTTGTCAAAGCATTCGTCAGAAGGGATTACGAGAACGAGCGATTTGAGGATGCTAATAACCAGCTATTCGAGACACAGCTAAGGTTCTCACAGCTAATTGGTATATTCTTCCCCATCATCATGGCGCTGATGAACCTAGGGACGGTCGCGATAATCTACTTCGGTGGATTACAGGTATTCAACGGAGTGACAAGCATAGGCCAGATACTGGCTTTCATCAACTACCTGTTCAGCACCATGTTCCCAATCATGATGTTGGCAACGATGGCTGGGCAGATCTCAGCAGCAAGTGCCTCCGCTGAGAGAGTAATGGAGGTACTGGACGCTGAGCCTGAGATTAAGGAAAGGGAGACCCCAATAAACCTCGGTGGTCCCGAGGGCAGGGTAGTCTTCGATGAGGTAACTTTCAGTTACAGGGACGACGGTGGAGACCCGGTTCTCACTGATGTTAGCTTCACAGCGGAGCCAGGGGAGAACGTGGCTATACTGGGCTCAACGGGTTCAGGAAAGTCCAGCCTAATCAACCTGATCCCAAGGTTCTACGACGCCAACGACGGAAAGGTAACCATCGACGGTATAGACGTGAAGGACCTGTCCATGCAGAGCCTACGATCAAACATAGGCATCAGCCTTCAGGACGTAGTGCTGTTCAGTGGAACAATCAGGGACAATATCAAGTACGGTAAGCCGGACGCTACCAAGGAGGAAATCGAGACTGCATCCAAGGCTGCTCAGGCTCACGAGTTCATCACAGGTTTCCCAGACGGGTACGACACGATAGTCGGCCAGAGAGGGGTAAACCTGAGCGGTGGACAGAAACAGCGAGTGGCAATTGCAAGAGCACTACTGGTTAAACCCAAGATACTGATTCTTGACGACAGCACAAGCGCGGTGGACGTAGAGACCGAGACAAAGATAGAGGAAGCGTTGGAGGAGCTGATGGATGATACCACCAGCTTCATCATCGCCCAAAGGATCAGCACTGTACTTAACGCGGACAAGATCCTGGTGCTAGACGCGGGAAAGATAGTGGCGGAGGGCAACCACGACAACCTCATCGATTCAAGCCCAATCTACAGGGAAATATATGATAGCCAGCTAGGAGACGGAGGTGCCACCCAATGAGCAAAAATAACAGAAACGGGAAAGACGACCATCCCCAGCAGCCACGAATGGGCAGAAGAGGACATGGACCCGGCGGAATGGGTGGAGTAGAGAAGGCAAAGGACGCAAGGGGCACTCTGAGGAGGCTCCTTAGCTACCTTGGCGAGTACAGGATGCAGCTCATCCTCGTGGTTGCCTTAACGGTTGGCAGTACACTGCTAAGCCTGGCAGGTCCATACCTGCAGGGAGTAGCCATCGACCAGTTCATCCTTGCTGGTGACAGGGAGGGACTTGTCAGGATCATAATGATTCTGGCTGGGACCTACATCGCTGGAACCATAGCTTCGATGGGCGCTGGATGGGTGATGGCATCCATCAGCCAGCAGAGCCTCAAGAAGATGAGAAAAGAACTCTTCGAGCACATGCAGACACTGAGCCTAAGCTACTTCGACAAGAGGCAGGCAGGAGACCTGATGAGCAGACTTACGAACGACGTGGACGCTATCGCAGCGGCGTTGGCACAGAACGTGACTCAGCTAATCAGGAACGGCATCACCCTCGTTGGAATACTGGTTATGATGTTCAGCCTGAACGTATGGATGGCGCTGGCAAGCCTCATCGTGTTCCCGATAATGATAGTGTTAACCGCACTGGTCGGTGGAAAGACAAGAGACAGATTCAGGGACCTCCAGAAGAGTATGGGGCAGCTAAACAGCACCATGCAGGAGACTCTGAGCGGACAAAAGGTGGTAATCGCGTTCGACCAACAGGAGTCAGTCAACCGCAAGTTCACGAAGACCAACACTGAGGTCAAGGAACTGGGTATAGCGGCTATGACCTACGCGATGCTCATCCCACCGCTCATGGGGATACTGAGCAACGCCAATATCGCCATTGTGGCGGGTGTAGGCAGCTATATGGCTATCAATGGGATGGTGACGGTTGGAATAATCTCGACGTTCATCACGTACAGCAGAAGATTCGCAGACCCACTGAGGCACTTTGCCAACCTGTATAACAGCATACAGGGGGCACTGGCTGGGGCAGAGAGAATCTTCGAGGTCATCGACACAGAGCCTGAGCTGGTGGACGCCGAGGACGCCACTGGAGTCCACGACCTAGAGGGTAAAGTTGTCTTTGAGAACGTGGACTTTGGATATGTAGAGGATGTACCAGTGCTCAAGGACATTACTATGTACGCGGAGCCAGGTCAAACCATCGCACTTGTTGGACCGACAGGGGCAGGAAAGACCACCATCGTCAATGTGTTGACGAGGTTCTACGATATCCAGAGCGGAAGCATCACCATCGACGGGATGAACATCAAACAGATAAAGAAAGATGACCTGCGACGCCAGCTAGGAATCGTCCTTCAGGACGTATTCTTGTTCAGCGGAACCGTGATGGAGAACATCAGGTACGGTAACCTTGAGGCAACGGATGAGAACTGTATCGCGGCTGCAAAGCTGGCGAACGCAGATCACTTCATCAGACGCCTACCACAGGGCTATGAGACCGAACTATCGGAAAGGGCGGACAACCTCAGCCAGGGACAGCGCCAGCTGCTAAGCATCGCAAGGGCGATTGTAGCTGACCCAGCTATCCTGATACTGGACGAGGCGACCAGCAGCGTAGACACGAGGACTGAGATCCAGATACAGAAGGCACTGCTAAACCTAATGGAGGGAAGGACAGCCTTCGTCATCGCCCACAGGCTGAGCACCATCAAGAACGCCGACGTCGTGCTGGTAATCCGTGACGGTGAGATCATCGAGAGGGGAAGCCACGAGGAGCTTCTTGAGGAGAAGGGCTTCTACTTCAACCTCTACATGAGCCAGTTCAAGGGAACCAAAGACGACGTGGAGTTCGAGTACATCAAACCCGTCGAGGTGTTCGACAAGCCAAAGTCCTTGGGAATGGGTGGCGGAATGGGCATGGGTATGATGGGTGGAGGCGGCGGAATGCACGGAGGTATGAGACCATCACCAGCCATGATGCAGGAACGCATGAAGCACCTCGCCGAGTCGTTCAAGGAGCTGGGAGCTGTCTCACCCGAGACAGCCAAGACTCCTACCGAGTTGGGCTTGCCACCAATGTTCGAGATGATGATGAGCATGCCCACGCCGATGGCTGAGTCAGGTGCCTTCGTCGAGAAGGATGGAAAGTACTACCTCGACGAGGATAAACTGCCAAAATAACCGGGGGATTAAACCCCTTTTTCTATTTCTTTAGAGCATCTAGGGTATCTTTGACGCCCTTGACCATGAACCCACCGTCAGCGCCTGCACCGATAAACCTGAAGCCCATCGCGGCTAGCTCTTTGGTATGCGCAAGGTCCTTGCCAAAAGCTATGCCGGGTGCGACTGGTGTGCCCTTGCAGGCTTCCAGTACCTTGTCCATGGCTTCCTGTACCTTGGGGTGCCATGACTCTCCACGGACGCCTAGACTCGCTGATAGGTCACCTGGTCCAATCATAACTGCATCTACGCCGGGTATGGCAACGATCTTGTCGATGTCTTCGACTGCTTCCCAGTTCTCGATTTGAATGCAGACGTAGATGTTGTCGTTTGCCTTGGCTAGGTACTCTCCGGGAGATACGCCCCATACCTTGGCTGCGACCATGGGCATGCTGCCCCTGAGTCCCTCGGGCATGTACCTTGTGTACTCTACTGCCTGAGCAGCCTCCTCAGCTGACCTAACGAATGGGACAACGATACCATAGGCTCCTGTATCAAGTGCTTGTTTGATGAGCCAGATGTTGTTCCATGCAACTCTGATGAGGCTAGTGGCGCCCTTGTTACCGATCTTTTCAACTAGCTTCGCCACGGTCTCAGGGTTGGCTGCCCGATGCTCCGTATCAATCAGTATCCAGTCCAGACCGCTTCCAGCCAACGCCTCGGCTGCGCCCTCGTGGAAAATACTGAACCATGAACCATAGGTGATTTCACCTTTCGCCTGCTTCTCTTTGAGTTTATTGAGCATGCCATCAACGTGTAGCCCATCTTATTTAGGAGTAAGTATTGAACCAGTTCATGGAAATCGACGGCACGATCACGTTCTTCTACTATGATGACTTGCAGAAAGCAACAGATTTCTATGAGAACGTGATGGGTTTTGAGAAAGTGATTGATATACCCCTCGCCAAGGTGTTCAGGGTTCATGGTAACAGCCACGTAGGTTTGACTGATGGGCACGAGGGGTACTTGAAGTTCAAGGAGGACAAACCCGTTATGCTGAGCTGGTTCAGCGATGATATCGATGGATGGCACGAGAAGCTCAAGGAGAAGGGAGTTGAGATAGAGCAGCCTCCAACCAAGATGAGCTACCTTGAGATGAAGACCATGTTCTTCAGAGACCCTGAGGGGTACCTTCTAGAGATTCTCCAGTGGCTCAAGAAGCCCTACGGTTGCTGAGTCGCGTCTTTTTTATCCCCACACCGCCATTCTTTGCTGATATTCATGAAAGGCATCGAAGGAATGATCACTTTCTGCTACTACAACGACATCGAGAAGGCGGCAGAGTTCTACAGGGAGACCCTCGGGTTCAACGAGGTCATGAGCAAGGACTGGGTCAAGATATACAAGCTAGGCGCAGACAGCCACATCGGACTCGTTGACGCCAACATGGGGCACCTCAAGCCAGCCGAGGAGAAACCCGTGATGCTCAGCGTCTACGTTGAGGACGTATTCGCTGTTCACAAGATGATGGAGGAGAAGGGAGTGGAGACAAACCATCCACCCGAGAGCTCAGGATCACTAGATATGAAGGGATTCCTCGTCCGTGACCCCGAGGGGTACGTCATCGAGTTCCTGACCTTCTACACCAAGCCCTACGGGGAGTAGCTAGGCTACCAGCCTAACTATTCCTCGATCCGATGGGGTCCAGTCACCCAGTTTCTTGTTTATCGCCCAGTAGTAGGTTGGCCTGTAAAGGAACACCCATGGGGCGTCGTCTCGTATCATCTGGAACAGTTGCTTGTAGATGGATTCCCGGACCTCATCGTCAAAGGTTCGCTCCGCGAGGTCGATGAACTTGTCCACCTCTGGGTTACTGTATCCCTCCCACCATGGACCCTTGTAACCTGAGTGTATCTTCTCCCTTAGCACACGGTATGTGCTGATGGGGCTGCTGTCGAAGCAGCACATGTCATGGATGTTCTTGTCCCTGACCATCTCGGCGTAGGCTGATCTATCCGTGTAGCTGACGACTTCAACGTCCACGCCGATCTTGGCGTAGTGTTCCTTCATCTTCTCGCCAACGTCCAGTCCCTCATCGGGCATCCGTGTGGGTATATCGATGGTTAGTTTCATCCCGCTTCCATACCCAGCCTCTGTTAACAGCTTCTTTGCGTGCTCCGGGTCATACGGGTATGCTTTGGTCTCTGGGTTGTACCCGAAATGGTGTGGGTTAAGGTAGCTTGTCAGCCTCGTCGCTGCGCCCTTCTTGATATCGGTTACAACCTCGTCGATGTCCAGCCCATAGTTGAGTGCCTGCCTTACCCTGACATCGCTGCATACCCCCTCGGAGCAGTTCATCATGAAGATAATGCACAGATTGCTCCTGAGCGAGTGCGACTTTACCTTAGATGCGCCTGCGACCGTGTTCTTGCCGTCTAACCCAATCAGAGTCGCGATATCTGCTTCCCTGTTGGCAACCATCTCCGCCCTCTCGATGGGGTCATCCTCCTTGATCCATGAGACCTCGTCGGCGAATGCTTTCCTGCCCCCCCAGTATCCCCTGTTTGCCTCCATCACCAGCTCGTCACTGGATTTCCCACCGATAAGATATGGGCCAGTGCCGATGTACTCGTTGGGAAGGCTATCAAGCTCACCAGCCGGCGCGATGGGCATGTTTGTGAGCAGATCAAGGAGGTCAGCCATGGGTCCAGAGGTCTTAATCTGGAACGAGTACTTGTCCGGGGCAGCGAACTCAGCGTCCCCAATGTAGCTGGCGTACACGCCCTTCGTGCCGAAGGCACCGCCTAGAGCTGGGCTTATCACTCTTTTCAGTGACTCCACGACGTCGTTGGATGTGAGGTGATCCCCGTTGTGGAAGGTCACGTTATCCCTGAGCTTGAATAGCCATGTCAATCCATCTGACTGGACGCTCCAGCTTGACGCCAGCGTTGGACGGTAGACTCCGGGACCCTGCCGGG
The DNA here is from genome assembly GCA_964589605.1 of uncultured Candidatus Bathyarchaeia archaeon. GTDB lineage: Archaea > Thermoproteota > Bathyarchaeia > TCS64 > TCS64 > RBG-16-57-9. Next base: position 64,249 of record CAZPRN010000011.1, read on the forward strand.
TGATGAGAGGTTCATATATCGCGTCAACGATACTGGCGCGGTTTACACTGTCGCTTACGGTGTGTGGGTCACCAATCGTGACGCCTGACTGGACTATGGATAGGAACCGATGCTTCATAGTGAAAAATGTACATATGGGCTGAAATGGTTATCGCTACTGGAAGTCCGACATCTCGGATGGGGTCTCCTGCTCGGAGACCTCCATTAGGCTCCGGCCCGTCTTGACGCTGTCTGGTTTATCGGATACGATGTCTGATCCTGGCTCAGCGTACTCGTCCTTCATCTTGAAGAACAGCCACTGGAGGCGTTTACCCCCTCGTTTGGTCCTCAGCAACGCGAACTTGCCCATGAGCTTGTTGCCTTTTAACTCGATTGTTGCGTGTCCGTCCTCAAGGTTGTCCGCGAAGGAGACATCCTCCCCCTTTGTGTTCTCGAAGGTACCCCTGTCCCAGACGATCACGGTTCCAGCCCCGTAGTTGCCCTCCGGGATTACCCCCTCGAAATCGTTGTAACTCATAGGGTGATCCTCGGTGGGTACAGCTAACCGTTTCACCTTGGGATCCATCGAAGGTCCCTTGGGTACTGCCCATGACTTCATAACTCCCTTAGATTCCAGTCGCAGGTCATAGTGGAGGTGACGCGCATCGTGTTTTTGGATGACGAACACGGGCATGCCGTTGCTTCCACCCTGTTCACCCTCCAGCTCAGGGGTTTCCTCGAAATCACGTTTCTCATTTTTTTTCTTGAGAGGATCAGCCATGGGTTATCCTAGCCTCCACCGTTATTAATTGGAATGCTCTGAAACCATTTATAGACTAATAGACAGAAATCTCAGACATGATCGACGGTCAAAAGGCACTAGGATTCATCATCAGCAACTGGGTTACCCTTCTAAGATGGATATTAAGAATCCCAGCGCAGCCAGAGATAACCGTCGTTGAATTGAAGAAAAGCCTAGAAAAAGACGCGCCACCAGTAATGATAGATGTAAGAGGTACCGAGGAGTACGCAGGCACCGATGATGTGTATGGGTATGGTCACATTCCGGGTTCTTTGAATGTCCCCATGTTTGACGTGGATGACAGATTAAACGAACTTGACCAATACAAGGACAGGGAAATTGTCACCATCTGCCCGGGGGGTGGAATGTCGTTGGTAGCAGTGGAAGTGCTTAATGAGGCTGGTTTTGATAAAGTCAGAAGTCTTAAGGGTGGTACTGATGCCTGGAGGAAAAAGGGGTATCCCATGTTGATGGGGGACTCAATTAGGTGATATGATGGGTTGGGTAGTGCGCTCGATGCTCCGATACTGGAGGCAAACGTTAGGAATATTCAGCCACTATGCGGGTAACGAGAACCCTGAGTGGACCGAGATAACAGTTGAAGAACTATACAGTCGAATATACTCAAACCCACCTGACCTGCTGATAGATGTCAGGTCTGAGGAGGAGTTCAAAGGAAAATACGGACACCTACCAGACGCAAGGTGGATACCCATGCTCGAACTGGAGTCCAACATCCCCAACATATCCGAGTACATGGACAAGGAAATCGTCACAATGTGCCCCGGCGGAGGACTATCACTAGCGGCGGTTGATATCCTGAAAGAAGCAGGCTTCACTGATGTGAAGAGCCTGAAAGGTGGCACTGATGAATGGCACCAGGCTGGATACCCAACAGAGTTTGATTAGCTATTTCAAACGTTTAACCAGGAACCTGAATGAATCGGGTCCAAGTTCCTCGAAACTGAGAAGCTCCTGCCTAGTAGCCTTAGCCCAGATAGGGATATCCTTCTTGCTTCCCGGATCTGTTGTAAGTATCTCCAGTACCTGCCCGATCCTGATCTTCTTTATCGCTTGCATAGACTTGGTGATGGGCATTGGGCAATTCAATCCCCTTGCGTCCAAGGTCTTGTTTACCTTACTCATTTTTCCAACTCCAAGCATGCCAAACGGTTAACACGTTAAACCCTAAACCGACTGCTATTAAAAACTGGTCGAACAGGGAAGCATAAGTTGGTAACCCTACAGCGTTGAACAGGAAAAAGAACACGGCTACCCCGATGTTTAGCTTCCTGTTTAGGCTGTGCTTAAGGGTGATTGTTAGATAGATCATCAATATTGGGATCAACATCAAAGCAGCCATCCCAAGCCACAATCCCTGTGTCACTTGAAATCCATCAACCTCTCCAGCGACAAAGTCACCTGCGAATATCCGCATCACGTCACCGAGAAGGTAGGTCAACATGAGACATACCCAGACAAAGGCAAGCTTGAGCCGATCACTAATCATACTGACTCAACCATCGATACCACGATTTTACCTTTCGCATGCCGAGTGGCGTAATGCCTTAGAGCGTCTGAGATTCTACCCATTGGGTAGACAGTGTCAACAACGGGCTTCAACCTCCCGGACTCGACCAGCTCCCTCATGTACACAAGGTCCTGTTCGTTGGGTTCATGATCCAAGATACTCTTGGTTCTACCCTCGTTTTTCTCCGGGGAGGGGTTTGACAGTGTCTGCCCCCAGCTAAACCCTATGGACATGTATATGCGGTTGGGTTTGAGGGCACGGAAACCCTCAGCGATTGAATTCTTAACAGGGACATCAAAAATCAGGTCGTACTGGATACCCATCTCTGTGAAATCGTCCTTCTTGTAGTCAATCACATGGTTCGCGCCAAGACTCTTCACCAGTTCAAGGTTATCAGTGCTACAAACAGCGGTGACCTTTGCCCCGAGCGCCTTGGCTATCTGAACCGCAAACGTACCGATCCCCCCTGAGGCACCATTAATGAGAACATGGTACCCAGGCTCGATCCCTCCATTCTTGAGTCCCTGAAGAGCCACGCTGGAGGATTGAGGCATAGCTGCCGCCTCATTAAATGATATATTGGACGGCTTGATTGCAAGCACCTTCTCCGGAGCAGAAGCGTACTCCGCGTACCCACCCATGCCATAGTCACCGATATCGCCGTAGACCTCGTCCCCGGGTTTAAACTTGGTAACCTCCGAGCCAACAGACTCGACTACTCCAGCGATATCCGTCCCAAGAATCCTCTGCTTGGGTCGGAACAAAGCCCCAGTAATCAACCGGAGAATGTACGGTTTCCCACCAACCGAGGCATAGTCAACGAAGTTAACAGATGAAGCGTGGACTTTGACGAGAACCTCGTCATCCTTGGGTTCCGGCTTGGGTACTTCCTCTATTCGAAGCACATCGGGCGTACCATACCTGTCATAGACGACCGCCTTTATTTTCAGTCCTCCACCACAGCGATGATAACATTGCCCCGTTTTCGACCAGTATCAACGTACCTATGCGCCTCAACTATCTCATCCAAAGGATATCGGCGATCAATGACTGATTTGAGATGCCCATCCTCAACCATTTCACGTAGGAACTCCAGTTCCTTCACGCCCGGCTCGGGTCCACTCGTCCTGATATAATCACCACCAGACGCAAGAATATCCTTACACGCCTCCTTCGAACTCAAGCTCATGGCATCAAAGATGAGATCATATTTCTGGTCGGATTTCGTAAAGTCTTCCATAGTGTAATCAATCACGTGATCAGCACCTATTGATTTCACCAGCTCTACGTTTCTGGTGCTGCATACACCAGTCACCTCTGCTCCAAAGTACTTGGCGATCTGGATACCAAACGTACCAAGAGTCCCAGAAGCCCCGTTAATCAACACAGTTTCACGACTCGCAACATTCCCTGTATCCCGAAGATAGACTAGAGCTGCTGCCCCACCTGAAGGAAGAGGAGCAGCCTCCTCATAGCTCATTTCAGACGGCATAAGAGCTATAATCCCATTCTCGGACAACGCAACATATTCTGTGTGGGCTCCAAACTTGAACCCAGAATAGGTTGATGCGAAAACCTTGTCTCCGATACTGAACTTTGTCACATTCCCTCCAACCTCAGAGATCTCACCCGCTAACTCGAAGCCCAGAATCTTTCTACGCGGCTTGAAAACGCCAAGGAAAAGCCTACCCATAACGTACTCAAGCAGAGAAGGCATAACAGAGCCCCTGATTCGCGAGTCCCCTCGCGTAACAGTCGTAGCGTGCACTCTCACAAGCACCTCGTTAGCCCTCGGGGAGGGCTTTGGGACATCCCTGATCTGAACTACTTCAGGTGACCCATACCTATCATAAACAGCCGCTCTCAAGACAACCACTCAGTCCAGTTGGATAACATACGTTTCAGTTTTGGGACACCATCTCAGCAAAATCCCTGGCCTTTCCAAGGTCAGCGGAATTTGGTCGACCCTTATTCATCCCACCAAGATACTTGAGGAAGCTGTTTGTGTTAAACCCGACACACTGGAACTCGCCCGTTATCTGATAGCCCTTGGATTGGAGTATCTCTCTTATGGGCTTGTGATCTGATTCCTTCTTCGACGTATTTGTTATTGCGCTGGTCGTAAAGATGAATGCTTTCTGGGTACTGGTTTCAGGTAGCTTTTCCGCCAACTCCAACATGGATTGATGGTGTTTGTCCCCGTAGATGCCTGACCCGAAGCCTATCAAATCGTATTGCTCAATTTCCTCAATGATGACTTCTTCTGGCTTCTTTATCTCGGCCTCCAGCACTCCAGAAATCGTCTTCGCAACTTTCTCTGTGTTATTGTGGTGATACGAGTAGAGTATGATTAGGCTCTTCATTTTGTTCCTTCTTTCCCCGTGTTTAAGAGAGTGTTTCTAGTACTTGTTATGTTCATCTAAATCCACTTGACTGTCGGGGGTTTCTTGGGAAACCTAATCCTATCCATTGCCTCAACCAGTTTTGCGTCTGGGTTCTCTTTGGGGTACCCCATCACGATTGGACCAAAGATACGTTCACCCTCACCCATTCCAAGAGTCACAACGATCTCAGGGTCACCAGTCACCATAGCACCGAAACCAACGTAACAGGTTCCAAGACCCAACGCCTGAGCAGCTATCATAATGTTCTCACATGCAAGCGAGCAACATACAGTGTTAGTAGAAAGCCCAATCACGAACAGGACAACAGGGGCGTTATAGTAGACCAGGTCCTTTGGCTCAGGGTAAGCATCAATCATAGCCTGAGCGTTCTCATACATCTCGGGCATAACATTTCTGATCCCTTCGATGGATTTCCTCCAAACCGGTGAGGCCTCGGTATGGAGTTTCTTCCTGAACTCGGGGTCCACTACTACCACGAACCTCCATGGCTGGAAGGGAGCCGTTGATGGAGCGTTATTACCAGCCTCAATAATGGTTTCAATAATCTCTTTGGGTACCGGTTTCTGCTCAAATATCCTCACAGACCGCCTGCTGTTGATTACCTCAATCACTTTATTATCGTTCATTTAAGATTCAACCCCATCTAACAGTATTTGAAATATAAGCAGATTTCAGAATCAATACCTAATCTAACCAGAATGATAGAGTAGTTAAAACAAATGAAAAAAAGGATAAGCGATCAGGAGCCCGACGGTCTCGGCTATCAGTGCCTGTTGCGCAAGCCTAGATGAGCAGTATGACGTTTCCTTTCTTGTGCTCGTTTTCAACGAACCTATGAGCCTCAGCGACCTCTTCCAATGGGTATCTCCTGTCAATGATCGTCCTAACCTTACCTGCTTCTATCAATTCACGGAGGTGTTCAAGGTCTTCAACAGAGTAGTTCGCGGTCTCGCTTATCACCCTGCGGCTGCTGGTCATGTTGGTCCACATGCCACGAATCGTCCGGAGTAGTGTGGGATTCCCGTTCAGGTAGACCCCATCCTCATTCAGGCACCCCAGAGCCCTTGAATAGGGAGCCTTGCCAACAACATCGAAGATCACATCATATGTTTCTCCACGTCTCGTGAAATCCTCCTTAGTATAATCAATGACTGTATCGGCTCCGATTGATCTCAGCATCTCCATCTTAGTGGTGCTATCAACAGCGGTCACGTCTGCTCCGTAGGATTTTGCGAGTTGGATGGCGATAGTCCCAATACTTCCCCCTGACCCGTTGATGAGAACTCGAAGGCCGCTCCCCAAGTTGCCTTTTCTAAGGAAATGCAACGCGTTCAAACCACCAACGGGGACAGCTGCAGCTTCCTCGAATGACATGTTTGAGGGCATAACCGCCAGTGTCCCATCCTCTGGAAGGGTGATGTACTCGGCATAGGCACCCATGTTGAAATCAGTGGGGCCAAAGACGCGGTCACCCATCTTGAACCTCTTGACATGGTCACCAGTTGCCTCAACCACCCCGGCTAGCTCTTGCCCTAGAACCTTGATGCGGGTGGGCTTCAGTATGCCATTGTATATTTGAAGAGGTATCCGCAGGTAGAGTGGGAACTTGAGTCTCCGCATCTCACAGTCCCCAGCAGAGACGGTAGCTGCATGGGTTCTGATGAGAACCTCATTATCCTTTGGAACAGGCTTCTCAACTTCCTGCAGCTTGAGTACATCGGGTCTACCGTAAGCGGTCCAGACAATTGCCCTCATTTTCTCAGACATCTAAACCACGTAAAGGGAGGATAGTGTTATCTTCACATCCTTCATAAACATTCGAATGAAGCCGAGGTATTACTACTTTGGGTTTGATTAAAATAAAGAAAATAAAAAGAGGTTAAGCTTCCGCCATCTTCTTGCCAACCTCGCTGGCAAGACTCTTGGCTTCCGCGTTCGCTTTCGCGATCAGGAGCTCGACGGTCTCCTTGGCTGGCCACTCCGCCTCTACGGCGACTGCCAGTGCCTGCTGGGCTGCCTTCGACAAGATCGTCGGCGCGGTCTCGGGTGTCACGTAGGCTGCCTCGATCGCTACCTTGAACGCTGATCCGATTGCCTGCTCCAGCTTTGACCTGTACTCGTCCATATCCAGTACCAGTGCTTCACCTGGGATGACTTCCCCATCCTCCCAGACGGCCTTGATGCTCAAGCCCATCTCGGATGCTCGGACTCCCATACGTGTCAGCAAGTCAGCAAGGTCGTCGTTGATCTCCTCGCCTTTCTTGCAGACGACGGTATCCTGCGCGACCCAGATGTTACCCGCCTCGATGCGGGTCCTAACTCCAAGCACACCGAACTTCCCGATGAGGGGTCCGGGGCTGAGGCCGGTGTTTCCCGCTGACATGGTAATATCGTTCATGGCGATATCCCCTGCCTTGGCGAATACCTTGACCTTGTTGGCGTCAAGCTCCATGGCTATCCTGAATGGGTTGCCGTCGGTGAACAGGAACACGTTTGGTCCACTGACTGCGTCAATGAAATCCTGTGTACCCTCTCTCTCCGCCTGCTCCATGCTAATCCTCATCAAGGTGTTCTTAACAACCTTGAAGTTGTGACTGCCACGGAGCTGCTTCCTCATATCCTGAAGCATGCTGCTTGAGACCTTCGTAAGGTCAGCGGCTGCGATTACGTTGTACTGTTTAACTAGCTCGACAGTTTCCTGAACGGTTTGCTTCTTCTCGGATGGAATGTTGGTGCTCATGGTAAATCACCTAGACTACCTTGACGGATTCACCCATGGAGAGCTTCAGGTACATCGTCTTGATGTTCGCGAAGCCTCTCTTCGTTGCGGCTGTCAAGTTGTTGACCACCGCCTCGATGTTCTGGGTAACCTCATCGTCGGTCATTCCCTCCTTTCCTACTATACAGTGGACAAATGGCTTGTCCCTGCTTCGAAGCACGATTGTTCGGCGCTCTCGTTCTAAGATATTGTCAATGGGTGCCTGTGGAGGCACGGGGGTGGGCATTTTTCCCCTTGGGCCCAATATCGGTCCTGCGACACGACCTACTGTTGGCATCATTGGTGCCTCAGCAACGAACACATCATAGTTAGCCAAGCGTTTCTTGGCTGCTTTCTTGTCCGCTGCAAGCTGATCAAGTTCTGCGGGCTCTACTACATCATCCGCTCCTGCCCTTCTTGATCTCAGCGCGAGGTCGCCCGAGGCGAACACGAGTACCTTCCGATTCCCGATACCGTTGGGTAACTGGAAACGGATGTTTACTCTGTTGTCAGGCCTGTTCATGTCTAGCTCCCTTAGGTTGATAGCCAAGTCGAAGCTCTGCTCAAAGTTACGAGCAGGGGATGCTTCCCTCGCCTTCTCAACCGCGTTTTTTATTTGTTCTGTCGGAAGTGACATTTTAGGTTCCTTCTCTTCTCACATCAGATATAATTTAAAGGTTTATTCCGCTACCTGGGCGTCGTATTCGCCGTCCCTGATTGCTTGTTGAACCTCTCCTGCTGGTCGTCCATCCACGGTGACCCCGGCACTCTGGCATGTCCCGAGAACCTCGCTTACAGCTGTCTTCAGAGACGCGGCGTAGATGCCTGCCCTCTTCTTCTTGGCGATCCCAACTAGGTCGTCAAATGACATGTCTGCAACGAAGTTCGTATTCGGAGTCTGTGAGCCCTTCGTGATTCCAGTTACCTGGCTGATAAGGGCGAAAGTGGTTAGCATGCCGACTTCAACGATGAAGGTTCTGGTGTCGGTTTCAATGGTGACGTCCACGGGTACTGGTAGTCCATCGTACTCTGCGGTTTCTTCGTTGATCTGGTTGACCACCTGCATTATGTTGACTCCCGTCGGGCCAAGTGCTGGACCGATGGGGGGGCCGCCTGTTGCTTTGCCGCCGTTTACGATGAAGTTGAACTTCTGCTCTACCATTATTCTTCTACTCCTTTGAGTTCTCGGACATAGTCAGCATGGACTGTGATAGGCAAAGTGAACGCGGCTTCAAGTATCTCGATGGTGACCTCCTCTTTCGTGGCGTCAACACGTACGATACGTGCCTGCATTCCCTTGAAGGGTCCGGCGATTACCTCTACCAGTGCTCCTTCGTCTAAGCCTTCTACAACCGGCTTTGTTTCTATGTAGTGGTCTACCTCGTCCGGGCTGATTGTTCCTTGGACTCGTTCCCTCGTGTGCCTCATGCCACGGATTAACTCATCCACGACGTGAGGTGTGGGGGCTTCGATGATTATGTATCCTCTTAACTCGGATGGTGCGAGGATGGCTTGGATCTGGACATTGTCAACCTTGGCTTTATCAGCCAGCATTAACGCTACTGTCCTCTCCTGACCGTTCGTAACCTTTACCGCGTAAAGGGATGTTCTTACTGTGTTTTCGGACAACTAGACCACGCCCGATGCACCTTCCATTATTAGGTGCAGAGATATTAACGTTGCTGAAAGGTTGAGCCGATTTTCAACGGTGTTTTCACTAAACTCGACATATTTTGGCATCAATGGTATAGGAGAAAAGGTTGTGGTGGATTACACTTTTGTATGTAATTCTCAGAAAACCCAGCCTTTTCCACGCTGGTTTAGATTGGAGGAGGCTGGGAAGGGCTGGAACAGGTAGACCCCCCCTCCCCCCTACCGGCGGGTTCAGGGAAGACATATAAAAGAGGATTGGGGATGGTATTTGAACGGTGAAAACATGGGACTATCAACATTAACATCACTTATAGCGGAAGAGATCCACGACATGGCGGTTCTGTTCTTTGAGTTCGAGGAGGTCGCATTAGTAGCGGCTGGTTTCCTCGGATTACTAATGTACCTATTCTACGTGAGATACCCCTACAACAAGGAATCCTAAAGGGTTTTTTTATAATATTTTTAGATCGGCTGTAGTACAACCGATATGAGCCTAATTATGAACCCGACTGCACCCAGTACGCCGATTCCGGCGAAGACTATCTTGATGCTCATCCAGTACGTCTTCCAGTCTGGCCTTGAAAGCGTCCTCAGAAGGCGTCCAGCGGACTGGAAAAACTCGTTTAGACCCATGTTATTCAACCATTGGATAGGGAAATAGTAGTTAAAGGTTACTCTCCGAGAAGTTTCTCGGCGAACCACACAGCGTCGAAGGACTGGAGGTCATTATACTCCTGCCCAACGCCTATGAAGAGAACCGGTTTACCTGTCAAGTAGGATACGCTGAGGCTGCTGCCTCCCTTGGCGTCCGCGTCAACCTTTGTGAGGATAGCCGCGTCGAAACCGATATGCTCGTTGAATGTCATCGCCTGTTCGGTGGCATCGTTGCCGATGAGGCTGTCAAGAATCATGATGGTCAGGTCTGGCTGGACGACCCTCTTCACCTTCTGGAGCTCGTCCATGAGGTTCCTATTGGTCTGCATCCTGCCCGCTGTGTCGATTAGTACAACATCTATCCCCTGTGCCCGAGCATGCTCGATTGCATCAAAACCAACCGCAGCAGCATCCGAGCCGTACTTGTGCCTGATCACCCTGGCGCCAAGCCTCCTTCCATGCTCCTCCAGCTGCTCGATAGCGCCAGCCCTGTAAGTGTCGCCTGAAGCCAGCACGACACTGTACCCGGCGTTCTGGAGCTTGTGTGTCACCTTGGCGATGGTTGTCGTTTTGCCTGTACCGTTGATGCCCACGAACATTACGCTGTATGGCGTGTCTTTCTTCTTGGCCTCGGCCACAAGCTTTAGAAGATCCATAGGGTCCCTGCCGTTCATCACGGCCTCCAGTGACTCGGTGAGTGCCTTGCGAACAACATCAGATTTATCGCCGAACCTTGGTGCATCTGTGCCCACGAGCCTGTCCTTCATCTCGGTGCAAATCCTCTCGGCTACCTCAACGCTGACATCGTTGCCGATGAGCTGTAGCTGGAGGTCCCATAGAAGTGGCTCAAGATCCTTCTCGGTAAAACCGGTGTTGCTGATCTTGTTAACAATGCCCTTGAGGCCGTTACGAAGTTTCTCGAACATTAGATTGATCCCTGCACTGCGCCCTGAATCTCGGCGGACAAACGCTCGGCCACGCTTTGATGAGACTCGATCTGTGCAAGAATCTGCCTGAGCTGTTGGTCGATTGAGGACTGCGCCTTCACCATCTCGGCTAGGCGTCCGCTCACATCCTCAACGGCAGTATCGTAGGGCATCTCAACGGAGACACCCGCACCGACACCTAGAACTACGTTGTTTATCTCACCCATCTTGGCGTCCACGAATGCGCCGCCCCCGACGGGTACAAGTAGGTTGGAGCCTGGCTCCGTGTCCTTTAGGTCCTCCAGCGATTTCTGTGCGAGTCGTAGCTCGGACACAGCTGCAAGCACCTGCTGGAGCCGCTGCTGGAGAACATTAACGGAGTTCTCCATCATGCGCATCTCGCTCAGTAGCTGCCTGAGCTGGTTTTCCTTCTGCTGGATACCCGCGGACAAGTTACTCTACCTGTTCCTCGGTGATGCTCTCGATCTTGACCTCGTTACGCTTGGCCCTGTGGCGGCTACCCATCTCAGCATAAATGCGCTCGACGGCGTGCTCCTCCTTGGCTGCCTTGATTAGCGTGTTGAAGATCAAAGGCTCGAAAAAGTGCTTCTTCATGATCTCGCCCTTAACACGGAATACTTTGCTCATCTCTAAGCCTCCGCAAGGGTGACGGTCACAATGCCGTCGCTGTCCTTGGTCATCTTGACCCTGAGCTTTCTTGGTGGGTTCTTGATGCCCCTTGCCCAGATCGCCTCGTTGACGGACGTGTCAATGATTATCTCAGTAGGCTTCATGTGACGCATGGTAAACTCCTTTAACACCGTCACGGCTTTCTCCGCCCTTCTGAACTTCTGGGCGATCCATGCTTTCCCTAGAGGAACAGTGTATATTCTTTCAATCTCTGACATGTTTGATCAATCCTAAGCCCTAAGTTTCCTGTTGCGCCAGTTGCGTCTGCTCTTTGGGCTCCACCTGACATCACCCCTAGTCTTAGCGATGATCCACGCGGGCACCGATTTCTTTGCCTTACCTGCTTTTGCTAGTCGTAGCTTGTAGGCTAATGGTTTGTTCCTTGCCATTTTTCTTATACTCTCCTAATGCTTATGTCCCTCTTGGCTTGCTGTCCCTGAATTTGGGTTAGCAACTGTTTAAGAAGTTCATCGTTTATCGGAAGAGGCACCCTCCCTGACTGAGCCAGCTGGAGTAGCTGAATCTCGATTTGGGCCGCGAACTCTGGTTTAACCAGTTTCACGTTCTGGAGCCTCTGCCTAGCTTCAGGTGTGAGGATCTTGCGCATGAGGGCGGCTTTCTGGGCTTCGGCATCAGCCTGAGCATTGGCTTGAGCTTGCGCTGCCTGCCCCTGCTGCTCTCGCTGAGCTTGAAGCTCCGCCATCCTCCGCTGCCTTATGGCTGCTAGATCCTCTTCTGAAGACATATGAGTTTCACTAATAGTTCTGTAGTTCTGGGCGCTCCCTGTCTAGGTCGCGCTTTATCTGGGTCGCCATCGCGTCTAGGAGGCTCCTGCCTTTCCCTGAAACGACTCGACCTTTGATTCCGTCCTTCTGAGCAAGCCCAGCCTGCTCTAGCTGCTGAAGGATGGTCCTTATGATGTTACCGCCAGCCTTTGCGAAGTGTGCTGGCCTTACACCACGCCTCTTCCTTCCACCGTACTCTTTCCTGAGCTGAGACACGCCTACAGGACCATTCATGTAGAGCTTCCTGAGCATGCTGGCGCTCCTCACATACCACCAGTCGGGGTTCTGGGGCACCCGTTCCGCGTGGCTCCCAGTCTTCACATAGCCCGCCCACTCGGTTGGCTGTATTTCCCTCATGTTCTCCTTTAGGTATGCTGAGAGCTTGTTAATTAGTACGTCAGCTGGTACGTCGTATGCAGTTGTCATTTTTTCTTCTATCCCAGATGTTTGAACCATTACAGGTCCCTACATATATACGTAGCCCTGTATGATTCAGCAACTCTAAACCACAGGCTTAAGATAAAAAAGTTATCCAAACTTGGTGAAAAAACCAGAGTAGAGGGCGTCTTTTGGTGCAAAATAGAACAATAAAAGCATCAACGATGGAGGTTCTGAAATTAACATATTCATGACAATATTCTGATGTCTTTACGACGAGTAAATGTTAGGATACTACTAGTATATTTGCGTTGTACAAGTGTTTACACACTAAGGACATATATGACGGGGAAGGGAGAAACTGTAGAGGCCTCACTGTGAAGAGAAGAAATATTGTCATATTTCTAGTGCTAATGGGTATGTTTGTCACATATACCCAGGCTTTCACAGTGGAGAATATCGGCACTATAAGTGGAGTCGCAAGTATAAACGAGTATACTGGATCCGAGGATTTTCTAACCGTTTATGAGACGAAGCCACTTGGAAAACACAAAGTATTGGGAACACTTGAAATTACTAATAGACTTGGGGTGTCTGCAACGACATACGTGACAATTATCCCAGCTAATTCAACAGATCAGCCCATCGAGGCCGGAGCTGTAACGACGTATGATTATAAAATCGGTACAGGTAGTTGGAGTTCAGCCTCGTACGAGGACACCAGCGAGATATATGGGACCTGGGAGGTCACCATCTCAAGCGCGTCAACCGAAACTATTTACGTGATCTTCGAGAAAGCGGACCTTGCGACAGATTATTACATGTCCAGCATAGTGGTTCAGGAGAAGGACGGGTCATGAGTCAGCCAAAGCAGTGTATTTTCGTTGCAGGCCGGCAGTGCCCATTTAAGACCCAACAGGTTCCCTTCCAAACATGTCAGCTTTGCATTGAGGCTTGGAAAACCGAGGTCGCTATGCAGAGGCAGCAGGCAAGTAACGTACAGACGGCTCCAAGCATCCCCGTTCAGGTTCCAAACGAGGCAAAACCACTGACCATCACAGCGCCAACCATGACCACGCCCGTGATGTACAATGAGAGCTTGAAGCAAATCGACGATTTATTGAAAAACGATCACATCGACCCAATGGAGTACGTCAGGATGCGCAAGCAGCAGATCGACAACCTGATGCACCAAGCGGAAATGGGTCGAAGTTCCAGTCTATCAATCGACCACGTCGCGGAGCCTATCGTCAACGAGATCAAACCTGCACCGAGAAAGGTGAGGGTCGCAGTCGTAGTGAAAACATTGTTCGGCAAACAAGTCTATACATCACCCGATGGTTGGAAGCTACCAAAGTCAATCTCAAATAAGGTGATCAGGTCCATCTTCCAGCTAGCGAAGAAGAAGAAACCAGAGGACATCAAGCTCAGGGCGGGGGACTACAAGCTGGCATGTATCAGGCACGAGAAGAGCAAGTTCGCGTTGATGGTTATCGACGCCGACGAGGAGTTCGAGACATACGAGCCAGAGATAGAGCGCGTGTCCGATGTTCTCGGCAGCGAAAAATTGTGGGCTATGGCCCTGAAAAATATGGACGCCTAGATCAGGCTCTTGGATATCTTTGCAACCACAGTGTATAATGGATCAACGATCTGAGCGATCCTGGATTTCATGGCTAGGCTGCAGAACATATACGCGTCATCCCTGTCCCACCCATAATCCGAGACCATCCAGTTGATCAGCTCACGGTACGCTAGTCTTGCAGCATCCTCAAGGGGGCGAGCACTACACACAGTCATGATCATGTCATCTGACTCGATCCTAGGCCAGGCGATCGTCTTCTTCAGAACCTTGAACTCCACAGTCACAACAGCTGAAATCTCAACGGCTGTGCCACAGATCTCGCCATCGCCCTGGACGGCGTGGACATCACCCAACCCAAAGAGTGCGCCTTCCCGAGTGACCGGAAGGTATAGAGTGTTGCCCGGTCTGATGTCGGGGCAGTCCATGTTGCCACCGTGGACACCGGGGGCGAGAGTCTGTATCGCCTCGTAGGCAGGGCTAACACCGATGGTACCAATGAATGGTTCAGCGTCGAACACAATCTCCTTGCCATGATCTGTCTTGTAGGTGATCTTACCGTCCTTGATGTAGCTGATCTTGGTTCTCGGCTCCATAAGGTTGAGCCAGCCCTCCAGCGCACCGAACCCCGGGATGATGCTTGATCCGCCCCACTCGGGCAGCTCAATGTCGATGATTTTGACTGCAAGTGTATCTCCGGGCTCTGCACCCTCTACGAAGATTGGGCCTGTGACTGGGTTCAACGCCCCCGCTAAGCCCTGTTCGATTGCCTGCTGGAATGTCCTCTCGGGTCCAATGATGCCACCATAGGCGTCCCACGTTGAAATCTTGACCTGCTCTCCCGGCTTGACCCTAGCGACTGGCTCAGTGAACGGATTCAACGTGCTGTTGCCCGTCGCGGTAAGCTCCTTCTGGGGTTTCCTCTCAATCATGCGAGTCATAAGTAACAGGGGAAAAGATGAGCCCAACTGGTTTAACGCTTGCCTAGCACTGAGCTGGTAAAAACGATAAGAATAAAAAGAGGCTCAGTGGTTGTATGATAGCAGTCGATAGAATAGTCTATCAAAATAGAGGTAAAAAGAATGGAATACATGTATGCCGCTATGCTCCTTCACAGCGCAGGAAAAGAGATCAGTGAAGACGCAGTTACAAACACACTCACAGCGGCCGGCGTTAGCGCAGACTCCACAAGAGTCAAGGCGCTCTGTGCCGCCCTTGCAGATGTTGACATCGAAGAAGCACTCAAAGCACCAGTGTTCGCAGCCGGTGCCGCCCCAGCCGCCGCTCCAGCAGCAGCTGAGGAAGAAGCTCCCGCTGAGGAGCCTGAGGAAGAGGAAGCAGAAGAGGAAGAGGACCTACAGGGTCTCGGCGCTCTCTTCGGTTAAACTTCCCCAATTTTCTTTTGATTCAACAAACAGATTCATAGTTTTGAATAACCAGTACTTTGGGACTGGTGCATGCATCATGTATTCCACTTTTTTCTCTACTATGATGGATTGGTTTTCGACTGAGAAGACGGAGGTTTTCGTTTTGTTTATACCTAAGTTAGTGTTAAATGAGTACCACACGGGAGAATGGTTCAAATGATAGATGCAAAGACGCTGAAGAAAAAGTATATCGAGTTCTTCACAAAGAATGGGCACAGTGAGATCGCCAACGCCTCGCTGATACCGGAAAACGACCCCACGGCCCTGTTCACTTCAGCAGGTATGCATCCTCTTGTACCATATCTACTAGGTCAGCCACACCCCAGTGGAACAAAGCTAGTGAACGTACAGAAATGCCTACGAACCATTGACATAGATGAGGTAGGAGATAGTTTCCACCTCAGCTTCTTTGAGATGCTAGGTAACTGGAGTCTGGGCGACTATTTCAAGAAGGAGTCCATCAAATGGAGCTTTGAGTTCCTCACAGAAGAGGAGTGGCTCAATATTCCACTTGAGAAGCTCTCTTTCACGGTCTTTGCAGGAGACGAAGACGCGCCACGGGACATGGAGAGCGCAAACACTTGGAAGAGTCTAGGTGTACCTGATGAGAAGATATTCTACCTGCCCAAAGAGGATAACTGGTGGGGACCAGTAGGTAACACAGGTCCATGTGGCCCAGACACCGAGATTTTCTACGATACAGGCGGAGAGAAATGTGGCCCCGAGTGTCAACCAGGTTGTGGTTGCGGCAAGTATTGTGAAATATGGAACAACGTGTTCATGGAGTTCAACAAGAAACCCGATGGCACCTATGAGCCTCTATCACAGAAGAACGTTGATACTGGAATGGGCGTGGAACGGACTACAGCTGTCCTCACGGGAAAGGACAACGTCTATGACACAGACCTATTCGTGCCCTTGGTCGAGATCGTAAAGGAGCTCGCTGGAATCGAGCAAGTCGAGGAAAGTCAAGTCAAGAGCGTCAGGGTCATCGTTGAGCACGGTAGAACAGTCACATTCCTATTAGGAGAGGGACTTGTACCCATGAACTCCGAGCAGGGATACGTACTGCGAAGGATGATCAGGAAATCAATAAGGCACGGCAAGCTCATGGGAATCGAGGACGAGTTCCTCAGCAAGATTGCCTTGAAGACCATCGAGATGATGGGAGAGGACTACCCACACATAGTATCAAAGAAGGATACAATCATTGATGAGCTCCAGAAAGAGTACAAGAAATTCAACAACACACTGAGCAAGGGCGTTAACCGGTTCAACAGGATCGCCAGAAAGAAAGGAGAGATCGACGCAAAGGACGCCTTCCTCCTATACCAGAGCTTTGGGTTCCCCATCGAGATCATCAAGGAGCTCGGAGAAGAGAACGACATCCCTGTAGACGTTGATGGTTTCAACGAGGAGTTCGGTAAACACCAGAAAGTATCTAGAGCAGGGGCAGACAAACGCTTCGGCAGTGGACTCGCTGACCACTCGGATGCGACCGTTAAACTCCACACAGCTACACACCTGCTAAACGAGGCCTTGCGACAAGTTCTGGGCGACAAGGTAACACAAAGGGGATCAAACATCACCCCAGAGCGGCTAAGGTTCGACTTTAACTTCGACAGGAAGATGACCGACGAGGAGAAACAGCAAGTCGAGGACCTGGTGAACGAGCAAATCAAGAGGGCCATCAAGATTTCCAAAGTTGAAACAACGTTCGAGGAGGCTAAGAATATGGGAGCTCAAGCAGTATTTGAGCAGCGCTACGGTGACCTTGTCTCCGTTTACTCGATAGGGGATTACTCGATGGAAGTCTGTAGTGGGCCTCACGTGGAGAACACAAGTGAGCTTGGGGTCTTCAAGATCAAGAGAGAACGAAGCATCGCCGCAGGTGTCCGTAGGATACGGGCAGTGCTCGAGTAGTCCTTTTCCTAGCTATTATTACGCAACTGTTTTTACTCATAACCTTTATTCTCATTGCCATCCCAAGAAGACGTAGATAGAGGTTATTATGCATGGTTGAATGGAACAAGATCGAGGCTAAATGGCAGGGCCGATGGAATGACGCGAAAGCGTTCGAGATCGACCCTGACCCAACGAAGCCCAAGTACTACCTGACTGTCGCCTATCCATATCCTAACAGCCCTCAGCACATTGGTCACGGCAGGACATACACCCTGACGGACGTGCACGCGAGGTATCAGAGGATGCACGGGAAGAACGTGCTCCTACCAATGGGTTGGCACTATACGGGTACACCCCTCTTCGCGATGGTGGAGAGGCTCAAGGACAAGGACCCTGAGATACTCAACACGTTCCTCAACCTATACAATATTCCCGAGGAGAAGCTAGCAGAGATAGAGGACCCTGTCTCGATGGCGACGTATTTTGCCATGGAGATCAAGAACGGGATGCAGAAGATCGGTTACAGCATTGACTGGAGAAGAGAGTTCAGCACCGTTGACGGCTATTATAGCAAGTTCATCGAGTGGCAGTTCGAGAAGCTACGGTCAAAGGGGCATATCAGTCAGGGGGACCACCCCGTCGGTTGGTGTCCAAGCTGTGGAAACCCCGTAGGACAGCACGATACTGTTGGTGACAAGGAGCCCGAGATCGAGGAGTTCACGGTTATCAAGTTCAAGTACGACGATGTGGTCTTCCCAGCGGGGACGCTGCGACCTGAGACGGTCTACGGTATCACGAACATGTGGCTGAACCCAGATGCGATGTATGTCGAGGCGAAGGTTGACGAGGAGAAATGGGTCGTCAGCATGGAGGCAGCGAACAAGCTGCAGTTGCTGGGCAAGGACATCGAGATCCTGGACGAGTTCATGGGCACAAGGTACATCGGAGTCAAGCTAACCAACCCAGTTACGGGAGCAGAGTTCCCGATCCTACCGGCTTCATTCGTTGACCCTAAGGCGGTAACGGGAGTAGTCATGTCGGTTCCGGCTCACGCGCCATTTGACTTTGTTGCGTTGGAGCAACTGAAACGGGAGATCAAGAAGAACCCTGAGAACTTCCCGAAGATCAAGCCAGAGGATGTCAAGGACATCGAGTCAATCCAGGTAATAGGTGTAGACGGATACAGCGACATCCCAGCTAGGGATGTGGTCGAGAAGATGAAGGTCACGGACCAGAATGACCCTAACCTGGAGAAGGCGACAAAGCAGATTTACAGTGCTGAGTTCCACGGCGGAAAAATGGTCGCGAGTACAGGTCAATACGCTTCACTGCCTGTTCAGCAGGCAAAAGAAGCTGTCAAGGCTGATATGATCGCTGACGACAAGGCAACCACAATGTACGAGATGCTGGAAGCGGTCCAGTGTAGGTGTGGAAGCGAGGTTGTTGTCAAGATATTCGAGAACCAGTGGTTCATCAACTATGGTGATCCCGAGTGGAAGAAGCTAGCCCACGAGAACATTGATAACGCCAATATCGTTCCACGTGAGTTGAGGCAGGAGTTCCACAACGTCATCGACTGGCTAAGGGAGAAAGCCTGTGCAAGGAAGGCAGGGTTAGGTACTCCACTGCCATGGGCTCCCGAGTGGACAATCGAGGCACTGAGTGACTCAGTCATCTACATGGCCTACTATACGGTCATCAAGGGCATCAACGAGGTTAAACCTCAGCCCGAGCAGCTAACCGAGGAGTTCTGGGACTATGTGTTCTTGAACAAGGGAGATCCAGCGAAGGTAGCGGCCGAGACAGGTTACCCAGAGGAGAACTTGAAGGAGTTGAACACCGAGTTCCACTACTTCTACCCACCGGATGCAAGGCACAGTGGTAGGGACTTGATCAGTAACCACTTGACGTACATGGTGTTCTGCCACAATGGAATCTGGGACAGGGATTACTGGCCTCAGGGAATCACGGTCAACGGATCAGTGCTGATGGAAGGCAGCAAGATGAGCAAGAGCCTCAACAACATCATCCCACTGATCAACGCGATAGAGCGATTCGGAGCTGATCCACTGAGGATCAGCCTGATGATCACCGCGGAGCCACTGAAGGACGCGGATTTCAGCCCAGACCTAGCAAAGACACTAGGAGATGCATTGCAGAGGCTGTACACCAAGGCAGAGGCAATCGTCAAACAGGGGAAGGGTAGCCCAGATGAGTTGAAGGACATCGATAAATGGATGCTGAGCAAGCTGCAGGGTCACATCACCGAGGCAGACGAGGCAATGGAAGAGCTGAAGGTCAGGAAGACCATTCACGCGGCATTGTACAACCTGAACGGTGACTTTGACTGGTACAGGAAGCGTGTCACCAAGGAGAGAGATACCCCTGAGCGCGCTGAGGCAGTCAAGTACGTCGAGTGGAAGGTCTTAGACACCCAAGTCAGGATGCTGACTCCGTTCACGCCCCACTTTTGTGAGGAGGTCTGGGAGATGATGGGAGGCGAGGGCTTCATTGCTTTCGCTGATTGGCCCGTGGTCAACCCTGAGTATGTGAGTAAGGAGGCTGAGATCATCGAGAACGTGATCCAGACAAGCCTGGAGGACGTCCAGAAGATCACGAAGGTTACCGGTATTGAGCCCGAGAAGGTGTACTTCTACACGGCTGATGGCTGGAAGTGGAAGGTTTACATGAAGGCACTGAAGCTGGCCCAGAAGGGTGAGTTGAACGTTGGTACCTTGATCAGGGCAAGTCTCAAAGATGAGGAGATGAAGGCGAGGGCAAAGATATTGCCAGCGTTCGCACGTGGCTTGGTCGATGATATCATCAAGCTACCTGAGGCGGACAGGGATATGCGCATCAAGATGGATAACATCAACGAGGTGGGTATCCTGCAGGACGCGTTAACTTTCATCGAGGGCGAGTACAAGGCAGAGGTTGTCATCGCTGCTGAGTCTGATCCGTGGATCGAGGACCCAGCTAATAGGGCGGGTAGAAGCAAGCCTTACAGGCCTGCGATCTATGTCGCATAACTCTACAGTTGTATCTTTTTACATCTTTTTTCTATAGTTCTCTGGTATCAGTGGGCGGTAACTTTGTGGGTTTTATTTCTTGATAGTAGCACACTGTGATGTTTGATGTTGACCGTTGGCGCTGGAAGATTCTATAAAATAATTAGGTGAGATACTTCCTATGAAGACCTTCCCTGATTTTGTTGAACCTGAGGATCCTAACCTTGTTTTATCCGCTGACTGGAGTTCCTTGGAGAGTGGTCTCCATGCTTCGATCGGTTCCTTGGATGTAAGGTATCCTCGTAGCGCTGTTCCGTTGCTGAATGAGAAAGAGTGGAGTGGGGTCGCTTGGAAGGGTGAGAAGATCCATTTCCAGTTAGTACTCTGGTCGAAGGACCCGGTGGATAACATACGGTTTGAGTTCACGGACCTCAATGGACATAATACATTATCTAAGGAGATAGCTCAAGCTCGTTTCGTCAGGTACGTGCTGACAGATGAGTTCGGTGACGGGAATGGGTGCGCGGACAGGAAACCAGAGGATTTTCCCGTTTATTTGTCACCGGATATCCTCGATAATGTGTCCTCATTTGATATGGTTGGGTCCTCAACGAGGCCAGTCTGGGTGACATTAAAGGTTCCAGAGGATGTAAATCCGGGGAACTACGCAGGTAAGATGTTTATCCACGTAGATAATCAACCCTCACAAGAGTTCATGTTAAACTTGACGGTTCAGGACAGGACGTTACCTCCTCCAGGGGAATGGAAGTTTCATCTTGACCTCTGGCAGCACCCATACGCGGCTGCTCGTATGCATGACGTAGAGCTGTGGTCACGTGAACACTGGGAGGTGATGACTCCGTTGATGAAGATGCTGGCAGATGCCGGGCAGAAGGTGATTACGACTACCATCAACTGGAAGCCGTGGGGTAACCAAGCCCTTGACGGGTATGAGTCCATGATTAAGTGGATCAAACATGTGGATGAATCGTGGGAGTTTGATTACACGGTCTTCGATAACTGGGTTGAGTTCATGATGGGGCTCGGAATTGATAAGCAGATCAACGCTTACTCGCTTATCCCATGGACCTCGGAGCTTGTCTACTTTGATGAAGCGAAAGGGACAGATGTAACGAGGAAAGTTGAGACAGGGTCACAGGAATACATCGATCTCTGGACGCCCTTCATACTCGACTTCAAGGAACATCTAACAGAGAAAGGATGGTTGGACAAGACTCTCTTAGCGATGGATGAGATCAAGGGTGATCCAATGGTTGCGATGCTGGACGTGATGAAGGAAATCGCACCAGAGTTTCTACTAGCCTCAGCGGACTCGGAGAGAGCCTACAAACGGTTCCCTGACAGGATAAAGGACCTGACGGTTACGTACGCCGTTATGATAGACAAACCAGACCTTGAGTACCGCAAAAAGAAAGGTTATCTCAGCACGTTCTACGTGTGTTGTAGGGAGCCATACCCGAACCAGTTCACGTTCAGCCCACCAGTGGAGTCTGCCTTCATGGGGTGGTATAGCGTTGCGAATGGTTTTGATGGATTCCTACGGTGGGCGTACGCACACTGGGTGGAGGACCCTTTGACTGACACGCGTTTCAGGAAGTGGCCTGGTGGGGACACAAACTTTGTCTACCCGGGTCCACGGAGCTCGATTAGATTCGAGCGTCTGATCGAGGGGATTCAGGACGCTGAGAAGGTACGGATTCTACGTGAGGAGTTCGAGTCGAACGGGGAAAAAGAGAAACTGAGCAAGCTTGACGAGATGCTTTCAATGTTCTCCGGTGAACCGAAACAGGAGGATATTCCTGTCTTGGTGGACAAGGGAAAACAGGTTTTACGAATACTCAGTGATTAGAACCTATCAGAAAGAGAGGAGTCAGGATGTTTTCCTGATCATTGCTGCTCCGGGAACATTTCTCCGGTACTTGTATCCTAGTTTCTCGTAGAGGTCGTAGGCTGTGTTGTTGACTCCAACGTGGAGGAATGGTTTCAGTCCCCTTTCGAGTATGTTGTTTGTTAACTCCCCTGTGATTGCTGTTGCGATGCCTTTTCCTCTGTGGTCTGGGTGGGTGCAGATGGCGCTTATCTCGATGTATCCGTCTGGGTGCATTCTTTCTCCACCCATTGCGATGAGTTTTCCATCGTTTTTGACGCCGATGTATCGTCCCATCTTGATGGTGCCAGGTGAGAATGGGCCTGGTTGTGTTATCTTGATTAACTCACCCATCTGGGGTACGTCTGCCTCTGATAGGGTGACAAAGTCTATTTCCTTGTACTCGATTGGTGTCTCGGTTACCATTTGTCGGACTTCGGCGCTTCGGATTAGCTGCCAGTCTGGGTGGTCTGGTGCCTCGTACCCTACGAGGGCTACCGGTACGCCGGGTGGGGTTAACTGGGCTAACTCGGCATACGCTTCTGGTGTTTCCTCTTTTACGGTTGCGATCATGGAAATCTGGGGGTTGTAGAGTGCTGCTTTCTCACCGATGATTCCTAGGTGAGGATGGCCGGTAGTCAGTGAACTCCAGGCCACGATATCAAGTGGATGTGATTTACTCATGTACAGGAAGTGGTAGGCATCGCACATAACCTACACGGTTAATAAAATAACCGAGTTTACTCGCAGATGTGGAAGATTAAGGAACCTTCCTCGTTGATGGTCTCGTCCTGTCTTATCCGGAGTGGTCTTCTTGTCAGGTACTCGAAGTAGCCGCAGAGGACGCCCCTGTAGAAGTAGTTCATTATGGTCTTTTCGTTTTTCATGAGTTCGAGGTATGGGCTTTCATGTAACTCGACTTCGATGAGGTATTTTTCTAGGTCCAGTTTGATTGGTTTGAACGCACCCCATCCGCTTTCCTTCATCCTTTTGGAGAACATGGCGGTGATGTCTGTGGGATTCATTTCTACTCCGACGCCGAGTTGTTGTCCTATTGTCTTCATGGCCTGTATGGAGAAGTCTTTGCTCATCTGGAACACAATGGAGTCTCCGGCGCTCTGGAAGTTCTTGGATAGGCTCTCGAGGAAGACCTGGAATACATCTGAGTGAAAACGGACAAAACTCATTGGCATATTTCTGATACTAAATCCGTGGTATAAAAACCAGATTTACTCATAACAGGAGTATCAGGTTGTTGAGCCCTTCTTGATAATTCTTGCATGGTGTACAAGTTTCTCTCCTAGAAGTCTGCAGGCATCAAGTTCAGGTTCGCTTGGTTTCTGGATGGCAACAGCACCATAATGGAGTGTAACATCTTTTGAGACGTAATCTGGGACTCCAAATGTTATCATGCCAAAGTTGAGTATGACCGAGATCATGCTCATGAGGGTTATTTCATTTCCTCCACCCAATCCACCTGATGATGTGAAGGCGACGGCTACTTTGTAGTCTAGTTTTCCCCAGTGTTTGTGGAGTTTGTTGTTGAAGAAGTCGTTCATCTTTGCGCTCAGGGTGCCGCAGTGGGTCGGTGAGCCGAAAGCGTAGGCATCGTAATCTGGAAGAGAATCAATCGATGCATCCTCGGCGCGTATAACTGTGGGTTCTCCTCCAGCAGAGTTTACTCCTTCCGCTACTGCTTGAGCCATTCTCTCTACGTTGCCCGTTTTGCTATCGTAGACTACTAGAACTTTGACCATAGTTTGGTATGTATTTTGGTTTGGATAAAATAACCGATTATGTGATTTACTCGGTTTTGGCATATGTTTCTAGTTTCTTGAGGGCATCGTTTGCTCGTTTGTTCTTGAACTTGGCTAGTCTAAATGATTTGAAGGGGTGTAACTCCATGTTGGGGTTGGCGAATACTACATCCTCTGCGTTTAACATGATAAAGCCCAGTCTTATGGCCTCTCGTATTGAGCTGTTTTCGTTGTCTTGGAAGGCTATTGTCGCTTCCGTGATTTGGTGTTCCTCCACGTAGAGGCTGGTTCTTGTTTTTTCGTCACCGAAGCTTAGTTTGCTGAATGAGCGTTTTTTTCCAAATGCGCCTTGGATGGTTACGGGAGATTCCTGTTGGTATCCGATGCCTAGGTCGATGAGGTCTCGTGTTACTTCGCTTTGGTTTCGTTGGGTTTGCTCGGCTATTCGTTGGATTAGTGTATGTAGGATGGTCTCGATCCGGAGGGTTAGTAACTTCACGTAATATATGACGTTGTGGCATATGTTTATATCTTGTGTCATGTTATATGACCTATAGTCATATGTAGGTGTCTTGCATGAACCCGATTCTACTATCAAAGATAGCCCTATGGGCGGTAACAGTTATCGCAGCAACACGGATGCTGAGAGAGGGCAAAATCAACAGAAAGAACAGATTAATGTTCTTGGTAGCTGGGACACTGGTCTACGGATTCATCTATGGCAGGATATCTCCTTTGAACCCAAACCCAATGTCAATGCTCAACAACTTCGTGATGAACATCAAGGGAATGCCTACACCCGTGCCCCTACAACTGTCCTTGGTGATGCTTGTGGTAATGCTGGTGTTTGTGGTCGCCTCAAACAGGAGCATATGTGGATGGGGATGCCAGCTTGGCTTACTCCAGGATGCGGTATACCATATACATTCGAGAAAACTCAACGTCAGAAAGAATGTGACAATTTGGACTAGAGTCTTATTCCTCGTTGGGTTTGCAGGTCTTTTATTCCTAAAGGGGATGAACTTGCTTGGATTGCTCAACCCATTTGGTGTGTTCCAGTTTAACCTCGGGTTGGTTAGTGGAGTTGTTCTACTCGGGGTGGCAATGGGGAGTGTCTTCTTTTACCGTCCCTGGTGCAGGTTCCTATGTCCCTTTGGACTGGTAGGATTGGTTGCTGAGCAGTTCAGCGTCTTCCGTCCAAGGGTAAACGAGGAGGCGTGTGTCAACTGTATGCAGTGCGTCAAGGCTTGCCCAACAGGGGCCATGGGTGATTTCTATGAGAAAGAGAAGGTCCATAACGACTGTTACGCGTGTGGTGCCTGCCTAGAGGCCTGTAAGGTTGAGGCCTTGAAGTGGTCAAGAGACCAGTGACCTAGACGTATTGTTTGAACCAGGCGATGGTTCTTCTCATGCTGTCGAGGTAGTTTACTGGTTTCTTTCTGATGCCGTGTCCGTCGTCGGTGTACCTTACCATCTGGGCTGTTTGCTTCATCTTTTTCATGACCATGAAGAACTGTTCGGCCTCGCAGATTGGTGTGTCGAAGTCGAGTTCTCCGTGGAGGAATAGGGTTGGTGTGGTTGCTTTGTGGGCGTGCCATATGGGGCTTTGTGCTATCATGAGGTCTGGTTTTTCCCATGGTTTGCCTGGGAGTTCGACTTCTGTCCATAGGGGTAGGGCTCCGCATGCCCATTGGCTCCAGAGGTTGCTGATGCTGCTTATGCTTACGGCTGCGTTGAACCGTTGTGTCTGGGTTATAGCCCAGTTGGTGAGGTAGCCACCATAGCTGCCTCCCCATACGCCTAATCTTTCTGGGTCGATGTACTCGTATTTCTCGATGCAGTAGTCCAGAGCCTCGATGTTGTCCCTGTACTCGCCCCCGAGCATGTCGCCAACGACGGCGTCGCTGAACTCTTGCCCGTACCCGCTTGATCCTCGATAGTTGACTGCGATCTGGATGAACCCGTGGGTGGTTGGTAGTTGGAGTCCGGGGTTCCATGAGTATCCGCGTTGTCCGCTTGGTCCTCCCTTGATGGCTAAGAGGGTTGGGTATTTCTTTGATGGGTCAAAGTCTACGGGTTTGTAGACCCAGCCGTGGATGGTGTACCCGTCGGTTGTCTTGAACCGGAACTCGTCGGGGTAGCCGAGCCTTCTTGTGAGGGTGTTGTGGTCGGTGATTTTGGTCTGGTCTACGTCCATGATGTAGATTTCGTTGGGGGTGACTGGGTCGTTGATGGTGTAGGCGAGGACGCCGTTGCCGATGCTCAGGCTTCCATATGTTTTCTCGCCGTCGAGGACCCGCTGAATGGTTCCGTCTGGTTTGACGTTGAATACCGGTGTTTTTCCCTCGTCGTAGGCGGTGAAGTAGATGCTCTGGCTGTCTTCTGCCCATACTGGTGTGGTGCAGAGTCGGTCTAGGCTTGATGTTATGTCTCGTTGGTTGGTTCCGTCCCTGTTCATGAGCCAGATGTGTTTTTCCTCGGGTGTGGACTCGTTGCTTGTGTCGGGTCTGGTGGTGGCGAGGTAGGCGATGCTTGTTCCGTCTGGGCTGGGCTTGGGGTGGTATATGGCGCCGACGGTGTCGGTGAGCTGTTTAATCTCCTTGGTGTTTGGGTCTACCTCGTAGAGGTCCAGTTTCATGTTGAGGTCGTCTTCGCCTGTCCTGTTTGATACGAATATGATCTTGCCGTCTGGCGTCCACTCGATGCTGTGTTCGTCGTAATCTCCGAAGGTTAGCTGGGTGGGTGGTTGGTTGCCTGTGACGGGTATGGTGAATATGTGTCTTCTTCGGAGGTCGCTGTACCCGTAGAAGGCTTTGTACATGACCCTGTCGATTACCCGGATCTTGGCGTCCTTGTCGTAAGGGTCCAGTGTGGCAAGGTATGCGATCCTTGATCCATCGGGGCTCCACTTGATGGCTGCCCCTACTGTTCCGAAGCCGAGGCTATGGTTGCTGTTCTGGTAGACGGTGAGTTTGCGTTTGTGTTCGCCGTCCCGTGTCATGACCCAGATGCCGGTTCCGTCGTCCTCTCCTTCTGTGTAGGCGATGTACATGCCGCATGGGCTCCATGTGGGGAGTCCTGCTTTGCCTGATTCGGTGAGTTTTCGTGGTTCTGTTCCCGGTTGGATGGTGTGGATGTTGTTTTCGGTTTTGTTTTCTTTGAGGTTCATGGTGCCCAGTGTGTATAGTACGGTTGTTCCGTCTGGGCCTATGGCTGGTGATCCAATGGATTTGATGCCAGCAAGGTCATCCACATGTAATCCGTTCAATGGGAATCAAGCAAGATACAGGAATAAGGAATACTTAACGTCTCGTTTATCGTTCACTGTCACTGAATTAAAATAGCTTAATTAATGAATGAAAGATGTCCATGGTACAGCGTCACAATATTCAGATCACTAGTGATAATGAAATAGTTGATGAATTCTCTATGTACGATCTAGTAATTGCATATATTGATGAATTAAATATTGATCCGGATGATATTTCGGATGTCCAATTATCATTGGTAGACATACCAGGTCATGTTTGGTCAGAGATAAATGTAGCATCTTCTAGCCACCCTACAGGAGGCAGTATTTGTGTGAGTGCTTTCAACAATGGAGAATACGCAGGACAGGTTCAAGTGATCCATTATCACGATAGAAATCCTCAACAAACTCATTTTCGAGGTCAGCCTCATTGGAATCAGGAAGTTAGAATTGTTTATCCTAATGGTGAAGAACGGCTGATGCGGGGCAGAAATGTTAGAGTTATCCAGCACCAATTAGCTGATTCCCCCACTATTGAGGTTCGTTTACTTGATGAAGACGATATTCCGATTTATTCAATTTCACGAGATGATTTTAGAGACCGCTAAGTCGTGTTTCATTTCATAGAAGTTTTATTGAAAGATAACCAAATATGATTATAATGCAAAAAACTAGTCTAGAGTTATTGAAAAGAGTATGGAATCTAGTAGAGCCTTATACATTGGAATATAATTACGAATCAAAACTGGTGGAGATATCAAACGCTTATTCCATAGACTTCGATAAATACGTCAAGGATTACAGAGATAAAACTGCTAGACCCGTTTATCCTTTAACTAATGAACATCGAAGAGAAAACAGAGATATTATCGCGAATAACATTTCATTATTAAAAAATGCTATCGAATTGGGAAATACAGCAATTGAAGTATCTGATTATGTTTCTCCTATAATCATCCACTATTCTTGGCATTGTTTAATTTCATTTTTAAACTATTCATTATTTTATTGGGAACCTTCTCATGCTTTTGGACATGGAATCAAACCTATATTGTCAGATGATATATGGGATATAAAACTGCAAATACAATCAAAAGGGGTTTTTGCCAGATTATTAAATGTATTTAGCATCCTCGGTAGTCCAACAGTTTTTTCACGTAAATGCCCGTCGTTTAATGGATATGATGTCAAATACATAAAAAACACGTTTTGTTTACAAGATGATGGTGGTTTTGTATCTTTACGTTCTCTTATGGACTACGATTACAAAGTTTGGAACGCGTCGCAACC
Organism: uncultured Candidatus Bathyarchaeia archaeon; assembly: GCA_964589605.1. Classification (GTDB taxonomy): domain Archaea; phylum Thermoproteota; class Bathyarchaeia; order TCS64; family TCS64; genus RBG-16-57-9. Next base: position 92,917 of record CAZPRN010000011.1, read on the forward strand.
TGTCAAGGATAATGAGAGAATAATACCAGATTTTATCCGTTCAATAAATCCTCTCGTTAGTTTCAATCTGAATCTTGTAGCTTATTGTTTGGTTTTTGCTGCTTCTAGCATCGCTCGATATAGACCGGGGTTATGGATGTCAATCCTTTTGGGAAAAGATTCATTCAGCTCTGAGTTCATGGAAAGTTACCAAAAAGCGCTAAAAACACTCTCCATACCAGACGCGGGAAGTGGATTCGTACAAATAGTACACCATATATTTGGAAATCTAACAAAAGAACAATTCCAATACAGGACTAATGATTTTGCAGTTATCCCTTTTGAGGTATAGTTCATGAGCGCGCGATTTAGATAAATAGTATCGATGCAAGTCACCTCACATGAATAATTTTCAAATAAAAATAATTTTAAAAGAATTGGATATGAATCATTTAGGTAATATAAATGAGTTTTTCAGATGAAAAAGTACAGAAAGTCTGGGAAAAAGGATTGATCCCTATCTCAGAGCATAAAGATTCTTGGCGATGGGATGAGTGCAAGGCGTGGATTAAAAGAGACAAATATGGAGACATTAACAGCATTTATGGTTGGGAAATCGATCACATTGTGCCCAAGTCGCAAGGCGGGTCTGACTCGATCTCAAATCTTCGACCATTACAATGGGAAAATAATCGAACCAGGGCTGATGGAAAGAGCCCTTATTGCGCGGTAACCTCAGACGGAAGCAAGAATATTAAAAAATAAAACCAAAGGATGACCATGACTTCTTTCACTGAAAATATTAAGAAAGCCGCATTTGAAGCGGTAATAGGCATTAATGTAGGTGGGTTACTGCATTTTCTGAAAGAAGCCATTATGAGTCTTCCAAGTGGAGAAGCATGGATTGCTTTTATTGATATTTCACCGATACTATAATTCATACGTGATATTGAAACAATTCATTTGATATCATGGTCAACTGCAATTGGTTACTTTTCTGTTGTTCTTACGCTGGGTCGTTTGTTTATGCCTGAATGGGAATTGGGAATAAACATTATCCTTGCCATTGTTTATGTTCTGACAAAGATTTCGAATTAAAAATCTGATACGGATATTCTTCGACCAAAACAGGTTAGATATAAAGGATCATATATCCTGCTAATTTCACCAGCAAAGTATTCTAAAAAAACATCAGATCAGTACTGTTATGAGAGAAGTTTCTATCGCGTCAGTCCAGTTCAGGACCAGTGAGGACATCGAGGAGAACCTAAACAAAGCGTTAAGGTTCATTGATGAAGCCAAGGAGAAAGGAGCAGACGTTGTATTGTTCCCCGAGTTCTGGCTCACAGGCACTCCCACCTTCGGTGACAACACCAAACAACTTGAACACGCAGAATCCATCCCCGGACCCACCACAGAGACCCTCCAACGCAAAGCCAAGGAGGCAGGCATCTACATCATCCCAGTCACCCTAGCGTCTGGGTCGCCACCTCCTAGCATGCTATACGCGACAATAATCAAGACACCGGCAAGCCTCGCCTTATTTCTAGAATTCATGAGTTACCAATGCATGATTTTTACATAACATTTCCCATGACGCTGGCAAGTTTATTCGGAAGAAACCCGGAATGGTCTCTGATGAGTAATAGTTCACTCTTTATGAAAAGTTATTGAGGGGAAAAAGTGGCCCCTAGTTGTACTTCATCCAGCCCGAGACCTTTCTTGGCTTCCAGTCTCTCCCGTAGAACAGGTCATCGATATGGGGGAAAATCCTCATCGCGATCGGGCTTCTCCGTTTGATGAACCACTTAACTATCGCATGGAGTGGTGTATTGGGTCGTCCAAAGCTACATACAGCCATACAGATGGCACACCCGGTCCCGATTTGGTGCCAGTACTCGTAACAGGTTGAGGAGTCTGTCTTCCACTTCTCAACCCCGTTATGAACCGTCATATCCCCCAGCGGTATGCTCTTGCTGGGGCATGTCGTGGCGCATTTCTCACACACCTTACAGTACTCCTCGACACCTAGGCTGATGGGCTTGTCAAGCAGCAACGGCATATCAGTTAAAATCGCGAACGCCCTCGTCCGGGTGCCCTCGCCGGGGGGTAATCAGGAAACCGTTCCTACCGATCTCCCCCAACCCGGCGTCTACAGCCAGCGGCGGAACCACCACATCGTAGTGGCTGGAATGCTGGGCGACACCCCTGTAACCCATTCCCTGGAACCAGTGAGCCAGCATAGTGCTGATAAAGGCACCCTGCGCGTACCTGTACCCAACCTCCACCTCGGTTGTCGTGTGTGGTGCAGCCATCACGTGCTCAAAGTTCATGGGTACCGCGAAAACAACCGCGTACTTGGGCACCTCACCGATCTCCTTCCCCCAGTCCTCCCACCTATCATTACGAATCTCACCCCGGTGGGAGTACACCCAGTTCTGGTTAACCTCACATACACCCACGGCGCATGCGCCTAGGTGCTTGGTGAAGCTTTTGACAACATCCGTCGCCTCCTCTATGGTGACATCTGGTTTCACGTGTCCCTCAATAGGGTCTCCCACGGCGTATGGGCGGAGCATCCCTGGTATCATGAAGCCGCTGTGGATCATGTGGTCGTTCATGGGTGCGTGATCGATGCCACCCGAGGCGAACATGCCGCCCTTGTCCCTGATCTTCTTGTCCATCGCCTCCCAATCAGGACGCATCTGGTAGTACTCATTGTATTCCTTGCTGCCCGGTCTTAGAATTCGCCTAGAGAAAACTATGTCCCTTTCATCGGGTTTCTCGACATCCCCGACCACGTACCCCATGGTCCCCTTGAGTGCCTTCTCGTTTACCCCTCCCGGTATGAGCATGAGTAAACCGAAAACCCCGATGGCTCCAAAGTAGATCAACCCAAACTGCTGAACCCACGGATACATCACAAGGGCAAGACCGAGGGTTATGTGAAACATAAAACCGATAACCGAGATCGCAACAGCCCTGTCCTCCTTCTCGTTCCAGGAGTCAATGAGCGCGATAAGCATGAACACGATGATACCAAGGTCCATGACCAGCATCAAAGAGACATAATCAACCATGCACGAACCTTTGTGTAGTTGTATAAAAGAACCGGCACACGCAACGGGTTCTTGAACACGGTTCAACAGCGCATAACCGTGGAAGAGTTGAACGAGACTAGAGGTTCAGGGCGGAGTAGTAGCCGTAATGGATCGCCTCAAGCACCGTACCAGGCTGGTAGCAGTCCCCTATGACACTGAAATCCGGTGCACATCCACGTAGAGACTCCAAAAGGTCTGTCCTCGGCTTCACACCAGTAGCCAGAAGCACCGTATCAGCCGGGTAAAACACCTCATCTCCACCCTTAACAGCGTACACGCCGTCATCGGTTATCCTCGTGCACTTGGTGCTGAGCTCTAGTGTGACGTGTTTCTCCATCTCCTTCATCAACGCAAGCCAGTGCAGATACGTAGCCTCAGGTGCCGCCTTATCAAGCATCTCAAGAACCGTCACCTCCCTACCCAGATGGGCCAGATGTAGAGCTTTCTCGCACCCAACCAGCCCACCACCAACCACCACAACACGTTCGCCGACTGCCTCTTCATCAAACATGCTAGCCGCTACTACCGCTTTCTCCACACCCGGAATCGGGGGAATCAACGGCTCAGCGCCCACTGCGGCGATCAACACATCAGGGGCTATTTCACCCACTAGCCTCGGTGTGACCTCGGTCTCAAGTAACAACTCAATTGAACGGCTCCTAACCCTCCGGGCCAGCACCTTCACAAGCTCCCCGAGGTCCTCCTTGAAGTACTCGTCCTCTGTGAGGAGCAGCGCCCCGCCCAGCCGGCTGCCCTTCTCGCAAAGAATGACCTCGTGTCCCCTGTCAGCAGCCGTAATCGCTGCCTGCATGCCTCCGGGTCCACCACCAGCAACAAGAACCTTCTTAGGTCCACCACTCACCTGCATAAACTTGTGCTCGTACTCCCTGCCGATGACTGGGTTGACGACGCACCTAGTCACGAATGTGGGGTACTTGACGTAGGGCGTGAAGGACTGGCTGATGCAGTAGTTGCACCGGATGCACGGTGTGATATCATCCTCGCACCCCTTCCTTGCCTTCTCAGGCAGATACGGGTCAGCGAGCAACGCCCTGCCGAGGGTTACCATGTCAGCCCCGCCCTTATCCAGAATATCCTCCATATGAGTTGGGTAGTTCAACGCCCCAACCGTATTCACCGGAGTCTTCACTGCCTTCTTGATCTCCTCAGCGAGGTACACGTTGACCCCTCTCGGCAGGAACATGCTGGGGAACATCCTGAGACCAGCGGTGGTGTCGTTGAACGTGGTTGCTGAAACATTGAACATGTCCACCTTGTCGTCCAGCAGCTTTGCCACCTCTACGACCTCCGGTAGCTTCATCCCGCCCTCGGTGAACTCGTCGCCGCTTAGCCTCATCTCAATAGGGAAATCCGGTCCACATTTCCTACGGATGTCATCTATAATCATTGAGACGAAACGCGTCCGGTTCTCGATGCTCCCACCGAAATCGTCTGTCCGTTGGTTATGCAAAGGGGAGAGGAACTGGGACAGGAGCCACCCATGACCCCCGTGCACCATAACCATCTGGCATCCGCCCCGTTTCGCCATCAAGGCACCGTCCCCGAACGCGTTCACTACCCTGTCGATCTCCGCGTCATCCATCTCGATGATCGGTTTCCCGTAGAACGAGGTCCCCGCGCTTGGACCATACACCGCCCCGTCGGGTCTATCAGTCCGTGACCGAGTCCCAGCGTGAAGCAGCTCGATTGATGCAACCGCTTCATGCCTTTTGATGGCATCAGTGGTCATGATGAGGGAAGGTAGAATACCCGGGTCATCCAGTGGGGTTACCCTGCCATGGGAGGTACCGGTAGAGTCCACCATGCTCTCCCCGATTGTGACGATTGATGCCCCACCCTTTGCACGCATCTCATAGTAGGCAGCCCCCTCGTATGTGAGGTACCCCTCGGGTGTGCCATAGTACCCCATGGGTGCTGACTGGATTCGGTTACGTAACGTGTAAGGACCCAGCTTCAATGAGCTGAAAAGGTTCGGAAAACGGGTGTTCATGGATTTGTGTCATAGTTCAGAGGTATTAAAGGGGATGCGCTTTCGCATGTTTTTTGAACACGGTTCAACAGTACAGTACCATGGACAGGGTCGTTGAGCGGGACAAGGAGAAAAAGATCCAGTCAATCAAACATTCGTTCATCGACCTCATCTCCGAGTTCGAGTACCAGGAACTAACCATACGACAGATCGCCAGACGAGCCGGTACAAGCGTCGGCACGATATACCATTACTACCCCAAGGGCAAGCAGAACATACTGATCTCAATATACGAGGACGATTTCAGGGATACAGTCTTCCCCTACCTCATCGAGGCGGACCCAGAGCAGATGGGGGAAAGGTTCAGGAGCCACCTGAACAACCACCGTGAGAACTGGATGATCTACAGGGCCATAGACCAGGCAATGATAGCTGACAGGGACAGCTTCAAGGACCTAAGGGAGGAGCGCCCCAGGATACTCACGAGGTACGCCGAGGAGAACGGATACCCCGTCGATAAGATTGATTCATGGCTCACCGCCTACAACGTGATAGATGCCATAATCCACAGGCACCTCTTCGTCTCCAAGATCACAAGGTCGGATCAAAGCCTGGTAGAGATGATACAGAAAATCTACACGTCGATAATGGAATAGTCACCACTCTGATAATTGACCGAGAAACGAGTTATATCAGCCCGTCTTTACGTCTTCTCTGGTTATTATGAACGAGAAAGGATCAGTCCTAGCCGATAGCCTCGAATGGGGAGTTGCAAGCCTAGAGCGGTCAATCAAGGAGATGGGAGAAGAGGAGTACAGGTGGAAGCCCACCGAGGTCTCCAACAGCGTCCAGTGGCAGCTTGTCCACATCAGCCGGATAATCAACAACGCCATACCAAAGATCGTCACCGGTGACATGGAGTTCAACCCCGCGAACCTACCCGAGGACTATCATGAGCAAGACCACCCGGTGGACAAGGCGATGGAGGACATCAGGAAGGGCACAGAGATATCCGCCAAGCTACTCAGGGAGATGCCCAACGAGGCACTTGAACAGGAGGTCAGCTTCTGGGGGAACAGGACGGATGTAAGGAAGAACCCGTTGTTCGCGTACATCGGCGAGGTCTACCATCACAAGGGACAGGTCACCTACGTCAGGGGAACCTACAAGCGGCTACAGGAATAACCCCTATTTTCAATATTTTTCCCCGTATAACTATGCTAAAATAGCTACAAGTATCATGATCAAACTTGGTACAAACCGGTATCGCCTATGCCAACGTTGATGAAATGCACCCAATTACTTTAAATCCCATCACAAGTGCCATACCGTGGGGATAATGCTTTCCAAAGTGCGGCACCTCACATGCCGCGATCCCCTTATCATCACTAAATGAGTTTACTTCAGTATCTTCGCCAGTTTAGCCGGGTCAATGCTCCCGCCAGTAAGGACGCACACGGTCTTTCCCCGTTCCTCGATTGGCGAGTTCAACGCAGCGGCGAGGCTCATGGCGGCTGATCCCTCGGTTACAAGCTTGTTTTCGACCGCGAGATACTTGATGGCGTCCCTGATCTGGTCCTCGGTTACAAGTACAACGTCATCAATGGTATCCTGAACTAGCTTCAAGAGCTTGTCTGAGTTGGGGAAGGAGCCGAGGTTGATGGCGTTTCCATCACCGAGGGTTGGCTTCGTGACAGTGTCAACTACCTTTCCTTGCTTGAAGCACTCGAAATAGTGGGGCGAGTTCTCCGAGTTAACCCCTATGACCTTAACCGATGGCTTCAACGCTTTAGCTGCCAACGCGATACCTGCTCCCAGGAACCCAGCGCCCAGTGCAACATAGATTGTCTCAACATCGGGCTCGTCCTCCATGATCTCCAAGCCTATGGTGCCATGTCCATCAACGAGCCCGAACTCCTCTAGGGGGTGGATGAAGCTACGATCCAAGTCAGGGTTCTTGGTGTACTCCACCCAGCCATCATACGTCTTTGGCACTATCTCCCCGCCGTACTTGCCGATAGAGTCGGTCTTGATCTGGGGAGTAGTATCAAACACGATGGTCCTCGAAGGGATACCGAAGAGCTTTGCCGTGTACGCCACAGCCTGCGCCATGTTTCCGGAGCTTGCGGTGGATATCCCCTTCTCTCTCTGCTCCGGGCTCAGCTTCTTGACCCAATTGTAGACACCCCTGACCTTGTAGCTACCAATCGGCTGGAGCATCTCCAGTTTAAGCAGTATCTTGGGATCCACATCATACCACCTAAGAGGAACCATCTGGGTGCGCACCGCTACACCATGTATTCGCTCCGCTGCCTTCCTGAAATCCTCCAAAGTTAGTCTATACGTGCTGTTAACTGGGATATCCATGGCATTGGAAAGGTATCTGGATACATAAAAATCCGATTCGAAAGATGACAGCAAACAACAATTTACGGGAATTAAACAGGGATTATAGAGGACTACTCAAAGTCCAGCATCCCTTTTCTCTGGAGCCAATCCGCCTGATTCCGAGTGTATCTGAAAACAATATCCCCACGTTCATCCGCTTGGATCTCCCAGGGACTGACAAGGACGATATCACCCTCACGCACCCATCTTCTCTTCTTCATCTTACCCCTGACACGGCACATCCGGGTCTCCCCGTCTTGACACTTCACAGTCATTCGCGCCTGGCCAAGGTTCTTTTTCACAACGCCAAGAATATCGAACTCGTTCGGCATCTTGATCTTTTTCCTGATATCTGATTCGTTTTTTACTAGTCTCTTACCCACGGTAAAACCAATTCCATGCACTATTACAGAGGGTGTGTATTAAAGAGACCTGCCGTTTTTCCTGTTTTCAGACAAAAAATCATAAAAAAAGATTTTTTCTAGTAAAAAAACACCTTAAAACGATTTCAGAAAAAAGTATTAGAAAATAAAACCTTGAAAAAAGGCAAAAAATACAAGCTAATTCCTAAGAAACGAGTGTAATTACTAGAAATTTTTACATTGAAAGGTCAAAGAGCATAATTCCTCTCCTCTATAGGATACGAGTTTTTTAATGTTGAACAAGAAGAGAAGACCCTATTTTTTCATGTACAAAATACCCTTTACTGAGATCCCGTCACAGGGACAACTATTTGAGTTCACGGTTAATGAGACCCCATAAGGCAAGGAAAGCAGTCAGCTTCAAGATTGGTAGAGTCTCCCCATAAGAAGCAATGGAACTATGGTTATTGAAAAAAAACAGAGTAGCATTTTTAACCTGTCTTTATTCCTGTTGAGTGATTTGATATCGCTTGGAGTCGAGTCAACCGCGGATAACCTGGGGATCGGGGTAGTGTCCAGTGACAAGGAGATCCTGGCCAACTACGTCAAGATCCACGTACCCCCAGCCGGTGGCATCCACCCAAGGGAATCCGCCCGACACCACAGCGAAAACATGGGAACAGCCATCAGGACAGCCCTAGATGAAGCCGGCATAACCATGAAAGAGGTTGACATCATCAGCTTCGCACAGGGACCCGGACTTGGTCCATGCCTCAGAACGGGGGCAACGGGGGCAAGAGCCCTTGCATCCTACCTGAATAAGCCACTTGTTGGTGTGAACCACTGCGTCGCACACGTGGAGATAGGCAGGATGACCACTGGAGCAAATGACCCGTTAACCCTCTACGTCTCAGGCGGTAACACACTGATCAGCGGCTACGAGTCCGGACGCTACAGGATTTTCGGAGAGACATTGGACATCAGCGTCGGCAACTGTCTAGACACGTTTGCCCGTGCAGCGGGACTGGAGTACCCCGGTGGGGCAGATATCGAGAGACGAGCCAAGCTGGGCAAGAAACTCATCCCGCTACCCTACGTGGTCAAAGGGATGGACATCAGCTACAGCGGGATGCTGACAGCAGTAACAACTGCATACGAGTCAGGGGAGCACGATATCAACGACCTATGCTTCAGCCTGCAGGAGACAGCTTACGCGATGCTCGCTGAGATCACCGAGAGGGCGTTGGCGCACACCAACAAACCGGAGCTCTTGCTGACTGGAGGGGTCGCCGCTAACCAGAGGCTCGGAGGGATTATCAAAGACATAGCCGAGGATCACGGCGCGGAGCCGTACATTATACCAATCAAGTTGTCAATGGACAACGGGGCGATGATCGCGTGGACCGGTTTGATAGCATACCAGGCGGGTATCAGGACTCCAATCGAGGAGAGCTACGTGAACCCCAACTGGAGGATGGATCAGGTGGAGGTACCGTGGAGAAACTAGTCGCAAAGGGAGCCGAGGCGGACCTCTACCTCGTTGACTGGAACGGGTTGAAGGCTATCAAGAAGGTTAGGAAGCCCAAGAAGTACAGACACCCAAAGATAGATTACTATCTAAGGAAGACCCGCACCAACCACGAGGTTGACATCATCCACAGGGCGAAGCAGCATGGGGTTTCCACTCCGCTCCTTTACAGGGTTGACAACGAGAAGGGCATCATCTGGATGGAGTACATCGACGGCATCAAGATACGTGACCTGGTAGACCAGCTGGACGACGAGGAGAGAATCAAATTGTTCAAGCGCATCGGGTACTTCTCAGGCAAGCTCCACAAGGCAGGCATAGTTCACGGGGACCTGACAACGAGCAACATCATCAAATCCGGTGACAGGATCGTTTTCATCGACTTTGGGCTCAGCGAGGTTAACTATGAGGTCGAGAAACGTGGCGTGGACCTGAACCTCATGAACAGGATGCTCACCAGCACACATTACAAGTACCAGGAGAGCCTATTAGCGGCATTCAAAGAAGGATACCGGAAATCCATGGCCGATGAGGCTGAGGCAGCGCTCACACGCATGGAGGAAGTATCCAAACGGGGACGATACATTGAGAAGAACTAAGATATGGATGGGAACCAGCAGCGACCACAAGTTCGAGGAAGCAAAAGAGGTTATGGACGAGTACGGGATAGAGCTGGAAAGGCTCAGTATCGAAAGGGTTGAGATTCAGGCAGATGACCCCGAGATCATCGCAGAGTACAGCCTACAGGTACTGGACATCGACATCCCTCTACTGATAGAAGACGCTGGTCTCTACATCGACAAGTACTACGGGTTCCCCGGACCTTACAGCAGCTACGCGTTACGAACAATCAACAACGAAGGCATCCTCAAACTCATGGAGAGCGATGAGGACAGGGGAGCCAAGTACCTCTCAGCTGTCGCTTTCAGGGACGGTGAGACATCAATCACTTTCCGTGGAGAGGTAACGGGTGAGATTTCAAAGGAAGAACGTGGTACAGGTGGCTTCGGCTATGACCCAATATTTATTCCAGCGGAGGGTGATGGGCGTACTTTTGGTGAGATGAGTGCAGCCGAGAAAGCTAAGATCAGCCACAGGGCTAGGGCTTTCAGGAAACTTGCTGAGTGGATTGTAAGCCAGTAGGCAGGGTGTGGGGCCAGTGCACCATTATGTATTTTGTCGAGTCTGATATCTTGAATGGGCGGGACGCGTTTCCCGTCCTGACGAAGAAGAACTGTTTGCCCTTGTGATGTAGATAAGCTGGCTCTGGGGCGTTTTTGACGTTGACCCTGCATATCTCCTTCCCGTAGGGCTTGGGGAAGTAAACCCTGATATTGGATAGGTGCCTATCACCGACCTTGTTGGATATCTGGGTTGTGAGATAGTTCTCAAAGGCGTCACGGTTACTCTTTGTCAATGTCTTATAATCATCCTTGAGACCGACAACCCACTTCTTGTCATTGACACCAATCAACAGGTCGCCGCCCTCGGCGTTGAGGAACGCGCAGATTGTCTTGAGACAATTGAACTCAAGCTTGGGCTCAAGGCACCGCTGGATCGAGTTAAAGCGAAGGCTCGATTTGAACTCCAGGTGCATGCCCTCTTCCTCTCGGAGAAGCTGGTTGATGTTGGTGATTCTCTTGGATTTCGCGTACCGAGTGATGACGTGGGGCTTGTGCCGGGCGATATCAGTCAAGGATACAATACCCAGTATGGTTTCAGGGTGCTCTGGGTCAACGACTGGCAGCTTCTTGATCCGGTTAGCCATCATCGTCTCGCTTGCTTCCTCGATTGATGTCTCTGGGTGAACCGAGATCAGGTTCGTCGTCATAACATCGTACACATGTAACGCCTTCGGGTTCCGTCCGCTTGCTATCACCCGTGTAAGAAGGTCGCGCTCGGTGATCACCCCGAGGGTGCACTGGTTATCCATGACTAGGAGGCAGCTGATGCCGTAGCGTTCCATCTCCCTCGCCGCGTGTTCTATGGGTTCTTCTGGAGAGACCGTGATGATGCGCGTCTGCATGAGGTCTTTGACCAGCATGGTTCCCACTAACCAACGTTTCAGTACGCGTTGAAGGGTTTTCACGGTTATGGAGTGCTGTAACTGATCAAAGGTTTGGAATATTCGTGATTAATACCTCGGGTATCCTTCCCCTATCAGTGATGACCCGGTTGATAGCCCTACTCACCTCGACGGTGCGGATATGGAACGATGTGTCCTTGTATGCCTCAACGATGGGATCAACAGCGCTGTTGCTCTGGATGAAGTTGACTCCATTCTCGTTGAGTTCCACGCAAAGGTCCCGTAGCAACATGTGGTCCTGAAGACCGAAACCGAGTTTGCTGTACGCCGTGAAATCAGTGGACCCGATCTTGGGCAGGTAAGGCGGGTCAAGGTAGACCAGATCACCCTCCTCTGCAACATCCTTGACGTAGTGGAACCGCTCACAATGAATCTCGAACCTGGCGAAAAGCTCGCTCGCCTTCATGATCCGGTCAGGGTGAACGATGGCTGGGTCCTTGTACCGCCCAAACGGGACATTGAACCTGTTCTTGGAGTTCACCCGGTAGAGCCCGTTGTACCCGGTTTTGTTGAGGTACAGGAAGATAGCCGCCTCCTCAACCGGGCTCAGCTCCTCGTCGTTGAACCGGGTCCTAAGCTCGTAGAACCGCTCCTTGCTGTACTCGTACTGGTTAACCTCCTCGATCAACTCCTCCGGGGTATCCCGTACAACCTTGTAGAAGCTAATCAAACGCTCGTTGACGTCATTGATGGTTCCACCGCTGGGCTCGATATGGAAAAAAACTGCCCCTCCACCGAAAAAAGGCTCATGGTACGACCTATCCAAGTAATCCCCGGGGATCATCTTCTCGATCACAAACCTGAGCCGACGCTTACCCCCAGCCCATTTCAGGACAGGTCTAGCCATTTCATCTCAGTATAAGCCGATCAACAATAAAAATGCCCAGACAGGGGCAACTGGTAAACATTTAATAAGGGTTGGGAGTGTAAGACTAGAGCATCCGGAGAAATCAATATGGTAGGAAAACTATCAACAATGCGGGGCAGAGGCCAGAGCACAAGGCCAGTAAGCAAGAGGCCCCCAAACTGGGTCGTCTACCAGCCAGACGAGGTTAAGGCACTTATAATCAACCTCGCTCGTGAGGGCAAGACCCAGTCACAGATCGGTAATATTCTAAGAGACGTTCACGGAATCCCGCTTGTCAAGCCAATCGTTGGCCACGGCATCAGGAAGGTACTGGAAGAGGCGGGGCTAGCACCTGAGATCCCAGAGGATATCTACAACCTGATGATCAGGTCCACCCGACTCCGGAGGCACTTGGACCGCAACCCCAAGGATTTTGGTAACAAGAGGTCATACCAGCTCACTGAGAGCATGATTTACAGGGTTACGAAGTACTACAAGAAGAAGGGCTTGCTTCCACGAGACTGGAATCATCGTAACGAAATCGTAACCATTTAGATCGAAAATGTCCAATTTGGACAATTTCTTCAACTCTATTATACCAGCAGCTAACCTTTTCACCGACCACGTCGAGAAAGGTAATTTTATTCGACTTGTCACCCACAACGACGCCGATGGCTTGAGCAGTGGGGGAATCCTCGCAGCCTGTGCATTCAAGATGGGTGCACGGTTCAAGATCAGCAGCGAGAAGAAACTGGACGACAAGCTCATAGCACGGCTAGCCGAGGAGAACCCGGACCTCATCGTGTTCAGCGACTTCGGCTCAGGATATCTGGATGTGATCTCCGAGAGCCTGAAGATGGATGTAATCATCCTTGACCACCATATGCCTCAGGAACTTGAGGTTGAGAACATCACCCATGTTAGCCCAATGCTTCATGATATCGATGGAGCCAGAGAGGTGGCGGCATCAGGCGTATGCTATTTCTTCGCGAAAGCACTTGACCCGGGTAACGTTGAGTTGGCAGCACTTGGATTACTTGGTGCTCTTGGTGACCAGCAGGACAAGGGCGAGAGAAAGTCACTCATCGGGCTGAACACGGTCATCGAGAAGGACGCCATCGACAACAACCTGCTAAACAAGCACGTAGGGTTGATCTTCTACGGGTACGAGACACGCCCACTGGCGAAGGCAATCGCTTACACGACAATCCCGTACATCCCCGGTTTGAGCGGGAGCGAGGGCAACTGCGTCGCCTTCCTCAAGGAGATAGGTATTGACATTCTCGACGGGGACAGGCTCAGGGCGCTTGCAGACCTCACGGATGACGAGAAGACCACCCTGTTCAGCAAGCTCAGCAGCCACATGATCAGCAGTGGATGTGAATCAAAGGCAATCCACCAGCTTATCGGCACAATCTACACCTTCAGGATGGAGGAGCCAAGCACGGCATTGAGAAGCGGGCGCGAGTATGGGAGCCTCCTCAATGCGTGTGGAAGGATGGGTAGACCCGGAGTAGGGCTTAGCGTCTGCCTAGGAGACAGGGGCGATGCAATGGTCGAGGCTCAGGCTACCCTCAACGAGTACAGGATCACCATCAGCCAGGCGCTTGACTGGGTCCAGATGAACGACAGGGTTGAGGAGCAGGAGAACATCTACGTGATACGCGGCGAGGACCAAGTTAACGACACCGTGATTGGGGTAGTATCAGGAATACTTCTCAGTCAGGGCATCCTCAAAGAGAACAAGCCCATCGTAGCCTCAGCTTACAGCGAGGACGAGCAGCTCAAGATATCAACAAGGGGAACCGAGGAGCTGGTAGAGGCGGGTCTTCACATGGGGCTGGTGATGCAGGAGGCGGCTGAGCCGTTCGACGGTGGAGGCGGGGGACATGATATCGCCGCGGGTGCGTACATCTCCATGGACAAGGAGCGGGAGTTCCTTGAGAACGTCAACAGGCTTGTTGCCGAGAAATTATCAGCCTAACAAGGCATTAACTATAAGTGGGTTTTACACTTCATCAGCTATGCCAGAGACCAGCACCGCTATCAAGATCGAGTACCGGGACAGGGAGACAGCAATCGCGGTGCAGAAATCCGTGAGCCCCGACAACATCAAGCTCCCCGATGGTATCCATATAATGCTGGCGGTAATGGGGAGCACCCTTGAGATTGATGTCCACTCTGACAGAAGCCTCGGCAGCCTGGTCTCAACACTGGATGATCTCCTGAGCTGCATACAGGCGGCGGAGAAGGCGCTGGACGGGGTCTAGTAGAGGCTCTTCTTGTCTAGCAGGTTCCTCATAGGTTCCCCGTTGATGTACCTGACAAGGTTGTCGCAGAATATCTCTGTCAACCGGGTGTTCTCCATGTCAACAGTGCTCGCGGAGTGGGGGCTAATTATCACCCTAGGCATATCCCAGAGGGGGTTGTCAGAGGGCAGAGGCTCCTTTGATGCCACATCCAACGCGGCTCCACCCAGATGACCCGACCTTAAAGCCTCGATCAACGCGTTCTCCTGAATTATCGAGCCCCTTGCGATGTTAATGACAACAGCGCCCTTCTTCATCTTGGCGAACTGTTCAGCGCCCATCAATCCCCTAGTTTCGTCTGTCTCGGGGCAGATCAGTACCAGAAAGTCCGACTCCTCAAGAATCCTATCAAGCTGGTCCATCGGGTAGAGAGCGTCTGCGTGAACAGAGGCGGGGTCAACACCCTCAACCGTCTTCTTGGAGCCTATCACCCTCATCCCTATTCGCTTAGATAGCCTTGCCACCTCAGAGCCCACACTTCCAAGCCCGATCACACCCACAGTTTTGGTTTTCAGGTCGGTGGCGCAGGTCCTCTGCCAGTGGTGCCTTTCCTTCTCCTCTGCCATGAGGAAATAGTTCTTTGTAAACATGAGCATGGACATCAAACAGAACTCTGCCAACGGAGTGGCGTGTATCCCACTTGCAGTTGTAAATATTACGTCTGATTTGTCCCAACCCATCTGGGCAACCCTCCAGCCAATACCTGCGCTGGCTGACTGGTTCCACTTGAGGTTTGGCCACCAGTTCTCAAGGTCCCCGTACCCCTTGAAGAAGTAACCATAGAGTATATCCGCTTGAGCCATCAACGACTGGAGCCGTTTCTCCTGCTCCGGTGTTCTTTCAGCTGGTGCCCCGTGCTGGTCGTTGTCGTACCGTGGCTTCCCGTATAGCTCCGGCTCATAGAGAACCTCGGCTTCGGGGAGGGTTTCTTTGATTCGCTCGATTAACTCGGGTAGGATGTGGAAAGAGATGAGTATCTTGGGGGAGCCCATACACGGATAGGTACACCAATGGTATTTCACTGATTTCCTGACCAGTTTTTTATTCCATCGAACCCAAGAGCTCTATGAGATGGTTGTAAAGGTCGAGTGCTACGGTATGGTGCCCCC
Organism: uncultured Candidatus Bathyarchaeia archaeon; assembly: GCA_964589605.1. Taxonomy (GTDB): domain Archaea; phylum Thermoproteota; class Bathyarchaeia; order TCS64; family TCS64; genus RBG-16-57-9. The sequence goes on from CAZPRN010000011.1 coordinate 108,616, forward strand.
ATGCAAGCGGTGTAAGAAGCTTGAGGAGAACGCAAAGAAGGCGGCGGAGAAGCTGAAGACAGAAGGAATCCGGGTTGAGATAGTTAAGAAGGATGTCATGTCCGAGGAAGCGGAGAAATACGGGATGCTCATGTCTCCGGCGGTTGTCATCAACGGCGTGGTGAAGTACAACGGGAAGCTACCTGACCACCGTGTACTCGAAAGAGTGTTCAGGGAAGCCGCCTGATCTGCTAATCATTTAAATATTTAGATATTGTGAATCTTTTTGTGAGCATTATTCTACCCGAGGACAGGGTTCTAGAGTTCAAGTCAAGGGTTTTCAAGGTCATAGGGGACTCCAATCGCCTCAAGATACTTGAGATATTGAGATTAGGGGAGCATTGCCAGTGCGACATCATCCCATTGATCGCCCAGTCCCAGCCCACAGTTTCAAGGCACCTCAAGCTCCTTGAAGAGGCAGGGCTGATCGCCTCCCGAAAGGAAGGCACAAAGATGTTCTACAAGATAGTGGATGAAAGGGTGTTCACTATCCTCGACTCGTTGAGCGAGGAACTGATGGGCGTTATCTCTTCCGAGATAGCGAAAAAGTTCGGGTTATAGCCTACTTTAGCAGGCTCTCCAGGTGGTCCACGGATGGCATCTTTCCTGACAGCTTAACTACACCATCCACCACGAGAGCTGGGGTCATCATCACGTTGTAGGAGAGGATCTTGTCAATATCGTAGACGTGGGTTACCTCCGCGTCCAGTCCAAGTTTCTTCACCGATGCCCTAACCATTGTCTCTAGTTTCTGACATTTCGCGCATCCTGATCCAAGTACTTCAATCTTCATTTTTATCACACAAACAGTCCATACAGATAGCCCATGAGTATACCGATACCGAGCATGTAGAACGCATAGGCCGCGGTCTTCTTGGGCTTGATGATGGTGTTCACGACCAGCAGTGTCTGCAGTGAGACTCCGGGGTCTACAAGCAGGTAGCTCATCAACGGTCCCTGGTGCATCCCCATCTCAAGGAACAGGTTCGCTACTGGAACCTCCACGAGGGTCGGGAAGTAGGCAAAGGTACCAAACAGCGCCGCGATGATGTTCGCGAGTATCGTGTTCTGACCCGTAAGGCTGGCTATGAACGCCTGTGGGATCAACGGCTTGAGTACACCCGACGCGAACACTCCCAGTAACAGCACTGGGAAGATCATTTTGACGAACTCGTAGGTCTCGTCCATCCACATCCTCAACTCGTCCCTGCTGTAATACTGGAAGCCCAAGTATGCGGTCAGCACCGAGAAGAACCCAACGGCTACTAGCTTGACCGGTAGGTCCAGTTGAGCCGTTCCCGCGATCATGATCATGGTCAATGCGCCGAAGAAAAGGAAGCTCTGGGTGGTAGTCCTGTTTAATTCCTCCTCATCTCCCATCTCAAAACCTGTCCTTGCAGACGGATCAATCGTGTCCTTGAAGGTAAGCTCCATCGCTAATCCGATGGCTATCGCCATGACGATGGATAATCCAAGCTTGATCATCGCAAACTCGGTGCCAAGGATGCCCGCGGTCAAAGGGGTTGAAAGGAGAGTGATTCCTGGGCCGGCGAATAGGAACGCGATGGCTGGACCAAAACCTGCTCCCTTTCGCCATATCCCTGCGAATAGTGGCAGAATGGTGCAGCTGCATACCTCGATGATCAGTCCGCTTGTGGCTGCAAAGATGTACGCGATGCCTTTCTTGGAGGTGCCTCCGCTGTCCCCCATGTAGTTGAATATTGTTGATGTCGGTATCAGGGCGTTGAAGGCACCTGAAAGGAAGAACGCGGGTACCAGGCAGAGCAATACGTGCGCTGAGAGGTACTCGATGAGGGTCTCGACTCCGGATGTTAGCATCTCGTTGATTATCGTGTTCACCATCTTGCCGTTATGCTGTAACGGACAAAGAACATCAATATATCAAGATATTTAAATATTAAGATAGTTAGAAGCTTACTACCCGGTCAGACTCCTTGATCCAAGTAGCCAGAATCTTCATGGTGCCTCGCTCGACGCCATCGACGAGCTCCTCTTCCTTCAACCCTCTAGCGTTGATGCAGGTGCCACAGACCTTGACATCCACACCCTTCCTGACGAGAGCCATCAGCATCTTCTCCATGTTATAGTACCCGTCCGGGGTCTTCTGACCCTTCTTGGCAGAGGAAACCGAGTCGCCCATGAGGAAGAGCCTGACATTCATCCCAATCTCCTCGGTGGATGACGTTGATGCGAGCCTGAAAGCGTTCCAGGGCTTCTCGATACCATAGGGGGAATCGTTAACGATGATTGTTAGTAACATAAGAAAGGCTTAGAGAGGCACCGTATATTGGTTTCGAGAGGCTTCATTCAAAACCTATATATGAATGCGGTGCATGGAGTAGTCACTGAAATAGGAGAATAATGACAAATTGTCCAGGGCAACAAGGGACAAATGGCGACGCAAGGAATGGTACGACATCATCCTGCCACGCTATTTTGGCGAGACAAAGGTGGGCGAGACCCCCAGCGATGACCCAGAGAAGGTCCAGGGAAGGGTTTTCGAGACCACACTCGCAGCGATTACGGGCGACTTCAGTCAAGAGTACATGAAGATGTACTTCCAGGTCGATG
>CAZPRN010000012.1:0-3688 GCA_964589605.1 uncultured Candidatus Bathyarchaeia archaeon
GGCTTGTCGCGGGCGAGAGTTCGCATCGACCTCGCGGTTCGGTACCTCGATGTCGACTCTTCCTATCCTGGCCTTGCACAAAGGGCCAAGGGTGAGGCTGCTCGCCTATTAAAAGGGATCGTGAGTTGGGTTTAGACCGTCGCGAGACAGGTCGGATTTTATTTACTGGGAGTGTTGGAAGTCTGAGGGGAAAGGGCATTCAGTACGAGAGGAACAATGCGCTGTGGCCTCTGGTGCACCGGTTGTCTGATAAGGCACCGCCGGGTAGCTACGCCGCGTAGGATAAGAGCTGAAAGCATCTAAGCTCGAAGCCTCTCCTAAAAAGAGACTTCCGTACCTTCGGGTTGGAGAGTACCGGTAGAAGACCGGTTTGATGGAAATGGGGTGTACGTGCCAAGGCTTTGGCCGAGGTATTCAGCCCACATTCCCCAATAACTCAAAAACACCAGCTTTAACAAATTACTGTTCTCATAGGAGATATCGGAGCCGTACATGGTTTAACCATCGTTTTTCATACGCAACTATTACCTAGCGGAAGCTAGGTTTCTTGCGTTTTGGGACTTTTTATAGCTTATTTTGTGGCAGGTAGAAGTAACTGTTATTAATTTCGGGTTTTTTCTACTATTTGGGGGGCAGTTTTGCAAGATAGAACGTTAATTGTAAATATTTCTGAGATAGTTTACACGAATTTTGCGTATCTTGTGCAGAAACTGGTTGACGAGGAGGGTAGTGTTGATTTCTCTGAGTCGGGGCTTTTGAGGAATAACTACCGGTTCCTGTCAGCTGAGTTGAAGGGGTTCGTTGACGAGATGACGGTTGACCTTGTCAGTGCTTTGGAGCAGTACCTTGGCTCTGCTCATGCGAATGCTTCTCGTTACTCGATGCTTCCCAAGAGCATAAGGGAGTTTGTGGAGGCTAGTCCGTCTGATGTTTTTATTCTTGGTAATAGGTTGACGGAGGCGGTGAAGTCTCGTGAGGCTCTGATTAGGATAATGAAGTTGATGGCTGAGAGGTGTAGTGGGTGTATCTCTGAGTGTGTGAATTGTTTCCTGTCTGATGCTAATAGAATATTGGAGGAGTCTGGTTTGACTCCGGTTGGTGGCTAGTAGTAGCCGTACTTTATGGTTGCGCTTCCGACTGCGTTGTAGCTTGTTTTGGGCTGGTCTTGGTAGCAGGTGCAGCCTGGGCCTAGCATGAATCCTCCGCCCTCGGCTGCGTCGTTGATCGCCTTCTTTACGTCTTTCTCGACTTGTTTTACTTTGCCTGAGCGCATGCTGTCGTAGGTTCTGTCGAGTCCTCCGCAGATTCCGAACGTGTCGCCGTAGATTTCTTTGGCTTTGTCTAGCCATGTGTAGTCGTGGGCGTCCCAGTTGATGATGTCTACTGGGTATTTCATGAACCAGCCTGATTCCATGAGGTTCTGGTCCTGTGCGTTGCCTTGGGGGGTGCTGCAGATGTGCATGAACTTGATGTCGCAGTCAACTGCGTCGAGTACTTTCTTGTCGTAGCCGTATGCGTATTCGTCTAGTTGGGGTATGGTTAGCTCGTTCCATATCCTGCCTCCTCCGCCGATTCCGTAGAAGATTCCCTGGATTCCGGTGTCTAGGCATGCTTTGGTGAACTCGATGGTTGTCTCGGTGATGGTGTCGAGTCCCTGTTTGAGTGTGTCGGGGTTTTTCTTCATGTCTTCGATGACTCTTTCGGGTGTTCCTACTCCGTTCATTGCCTGGATGATGGGGCTTGGTATGGTGTAGATTACGGGGGTGTGCCGTAGGTCTCTGGCGAGTATCTCGTTGGTTCTGACGAACTCGCGTAGCTCCTTTTTGGGGTCGAGTACCCAGAGTTTCTCCCAGTCGTCTGTCTTCTTGACGATGGTGTCTTGCGTGGGTGCGTCTTCCTCGTTGTTCTTGAAGAGAAACTCGCTGCCCCACTGCATCGCCATGAAACGGTAGAAGGGTGTTACCTTGAGCATGTCCATCTTGTAGTCTAGCTCTCTGAGGAGGGCCATGTGGGCTCTTGCTGCTTCCTCACCGCTTCGCTGGGCTAGCTCCCAGCTGTAATAGTCAAGCCAGTCTACTGCAGGGAAGTGTCCCCAAATGCTCCATGGGACCCTGTCGGGTTGTTCCCTGCGTGCGACTGCCATGACTCGCTCGTATCGTTCGGACTCCAATTCCTATCGTATGGATGTTGGTGTTTTGTGCCTAAATGGGTTGCGAGTTGATCCAACCACCAGTAATAAGGCGAAAAAAAAATTCTTCTTGTTTTTATCTGTTATGTGACCTGAGGTTTGGAAAAGGGTGGATTTCGTTGTGGTGAATTACACTTTTGTATGTAATTCTCTGGGAAAGAAGCCGTTTTCAGGGTGCTTTACATGAAATGAGGCTGGATTGGGCTGGAACAGGTTGACCCCCCCTCCCCCCTTCCAAGATATTATGGATTTACCGAACCTTCATAGCCCTACTTCCAATCAGAATGAGGGCTGCTAGGGCTAGAACTGTCAGTAACCCTATGGACGTGGCTGATGTTGGTTGAGGGGTGATCACGGTTTCCGCTTCAGATATGATGTTGAACTCGATGGGGGTGTCTGATGTGAGTTTGAGCGGGATGGGGTGGTCTCCAATTGTCAGGACTAGTGGAGATGTGAAGTTGTTTGTTTCTAGGAAGTATGGTCCTCCGGGCTGTGGGTCCGGGATGAGGATGTACTCTCTCCTGAACTTTAGGGGGAAAACGATAACCCCTGATTCGCCTACTGTGCCTGTTTTGATCGTTTTGTTACCATTCACCAGCGTGTAGGGCATCTCAGAGTCTGTCATGTTATGCACCTCAACCCTGTACACGCGGATCAACTCGGTTACCCCCTCCCTTTCATCGTAATCGACTGTGCAGTTTGCCCCGAAAGTGAGGCTACCAGTGAGTAGAGGGGGCTGAACCACCCCATCACCCGCCTCCAGTACAAGACGATCCGCCACCTCTACACCCTCGAATAAGTAGGCAGGGGGCGACGAGGGGGTGAGGTAAAGGGAGCCTATGTTGGTGTCCAGCACCTCGACGTTGTTGGGGGCTTCTGGGTGGGCGTACATGAGGCTCAGGTCGTCCAACGAAGAACCCGTGACCTTGAGGTTGAACCCCGTCGTCATCATGGTCTCAAGTGTGCCGATCTCGGAGTCCTCCACTTTGACGTTGAAGTCCCCGTTCCTGCATCGTAATATATCGATCTTAGAATCGCTTACACTCGCCCACAGGTCTTCGATGAGGTACATCAACGTCATAGTCACGTTCCTGACGTCCAGCCCCGAGTTTCCCCCTATGAGGAGCAGGTCAACCTCGGTGTCATTCGCTTGGAAATTACAGTTCAATAACTGGAAAGATGGAGTACCTAACACTACGTTACTTAATGTGACTGGGTACGAGCTAGTCCCGTTGTTCACGATGTCCGTTGATGTCCAGTTAACCCTGCCTGACATGGTCTCGTTGATTCTTATCCACGTTCGCTCATAGGTAAGTATCATTGACTTTACTTCTGATTCTTCAATGTCAGACTCTCCGAATGATGTAGATCCAAACTCACCTATGATGGATTTCTTGACATTGCATGGTGCACGGTCTGTAAGCTTCAGATATCCGACGCTGGAGTCTTCGATGTTCAGGGTTGATTGTTCGCTTAACCCAAATCCCTGCCCGTAATAGG
>CAZPRN010000012.1:3788-9900 GCA_964589605.1 uncultured Candidatus Bathyarchaeia archaeon
GTTGATTGTTCGCTTAACCCAAATCCCTGCCCGTAATAGGTCCTGTTCATTATTACGTACTCCTCGAAAATTGTGCTGTTTACAACATCAACCGATGAGTCGTCGTACACTCTAACTCCCTTTCCGTCGAACCAATTGAGTGTGGAGTTGACTAGAATCAATGCGCCGCTCCCATTCACAACGTACACCGCGTCCATCAGCTCGATGTATGAGTCCTTGATTGAAAGGGACGAGTTCCCACTGATTATGAACCCTCTCAGCGTCGTGTTTACTCCATCCAAGAGGTAGGTTTGGTTTCCCCTCAGTACGATCAAATCATCAACCTGCGCGTGTACAGGGTAAACCACGACCGCGAGGGTGACAAGAATCAACATGAATAGAACGCGTTTCATCGCTGATTGATGCGCATCAACCAATGAAACACCTCTGTGCCCCTCAATCCAACGTCCAAGTAACTTTGATAAATGATGGTTACCGTGTCCTTCCCATCTTCTAGGTGAACATAAGTGAAATATCGAAAATTTGGAAAACTTGACTGGGATGTCTCGGCTCTAGGATTTGGGGCAATGAGGCTACCCGTCATTGGAGGCGACTCGAAGAACATCGACAAGCCCGAGGCAATCAAGATGATCAGGCACGCCATCGATGAGGGCGTGAACTACGTTGACACTGCGTATCCCTACCATCAGGGAGAATCCGAGAAACTCGTCGGCAAGGCGTTGAAGGACGGGTACAGGGAGAAGGTAAGGCTCGCGACAAAGATGCCGTCATGGCTAGTAAAGGAGTACGAAGACTTTGACAAGTATCTCAACGAGCAGCTGGAGAAGCTGGACACCACCCACATCGACTACTACCTGCTCCACGGACTGAACAAGAGCCGTTGGCCTTTCCTCAAGGAGCTTGGAGTCTTCGAGTGGGCAGAAAAGGCGAAAGCCGATGGAAGGATCAAGTACCTCGGCTTCAGCTTCCACGACGAGTACCCGCTGTTCGAGAAGATTCTGGAGGACGCTGACAAGTTCACGTTCTGCCAGATTCAGCTCAACTACATGGACACAGAGTATCAGGCAGGAATGAAGGGACTCAAGCTGGCAGCCGAAAAGGGGCTAGCAGTTGTCGTCATGGAGCCTATCAAGGGTGGAAAGCTCGGGGTTACGCCGCCACAGGATGTCCAAGTAGTATTGGACAAGAGTGAGGTCAAGCGAAAGCCGGCTGACTGGGCACTCCAGTGGGTCTGGAACCTACCAGAGGTCAGCACGGTACTCAGTGGCATGTCCGAGATGTGGCACGTCGAGGAGAACCTTGTATCCGCTACCAACAGTGGACCGGGAACCCTTTCCAAGGATGAGGTTGCGCTCATCGAGGAGGTAAAGCAGGCTTACCTGAACCTCGGATTCGTTGGATGTACAGCGTGTAGGTACTGTATGCCATGCCCTGCAGGTGTAGATATCCCGGAGATCCTTGGAATGTACAATGAGTATTACATGAGCGGCCAGAGCCAGGAGATCAAGACCAAGTACTGGGAGAAGATCACTCCTGAAACCCATAGCAGCAACTGCATCAGTTGTGCAAAATGTGAGGAGCAATGCCCACAGGAACTGCCAATCCGCAAGTTCATGGGCGAGACTGCCCGCATTTTCCGACAGCCCGAGTAGGGATATAATTCCCCTCTCTATTTCTTTAACAAATCACGGATTTCTCTTAAAGTCAGCAGTATCTCATCATCCAACCCAGGTCCACGCGGCACTGACTCTTCTGTTAGACCATCTGGCTCAGTAGTCGTAACATACGGTGTCCTGAACTTTCGCAGTTCCTGGAGGATGAAATCCCTTACCTCCTCGTGGAATATAATTCCCTCCAGTTTCTCCTCTGGTCCCTGCTGGCTAGTCCCCGAGTATCCCGCGGTCTCTATGCTAACGTTTCCGACTCCAAACAGTTTATCGAATGGACCTATCTTACTGGCGATATTGGTAATGGTCCTGAAGGGAACGTGTTTGCGCGTGACTGTGATGATTCCTTTCTTGACGTATATCTCGGGCATCGACTCCCCGGACTCGCTGATCACGCTGTACTCGATGCTGTTCACGTAGATCGGTGTGATTATCTGAGCTGGTATCCACCAGACCGCGTTGATTATTACCATCCACTGGCTCAGGATGGGCATCCATATACCCATTGAGGCAACCGCCTCCGCAAATTCGGATGGGTCAATTAAGTAGATCCCGCGAATTATCAACCATATGCCTAGAACCGTTCCCCACCATATGCTTAACGCGATAGCGGTGTTTTTCGCCCATAGCTTGTGCAGGTACGCCCTGTCTGGTTTGAATATCTTGCCGCTTACGATCTTCTTGACCGGCGGCTTGATGACTTTTGTTCCTACGTTTGTCACTCGTTTTTCCTCCTGTATCTGGGAATCTCTTTGGCTGCTAGCCTGTTGAATATGATAAGGCTCAGCTCAGTCATGGGGAGTGCTTTCTCCTCTTCCCTGAGAACTAGGTTGAATTCGTCCACTATTGTGTCAAGACTTTCCCTACACTCCGATTCGCTAGGGCACTCATGACACATTTTACCCCCATAACTATCGTGCCTGTACCAAACTATGGTACCGTGCTTCTCGGTATACACGATGTACACTTGGGTGTTGGCCTGAAAGTCGAAGCCTATGAGGAGTCCCTTGTAGTCCTGGATGCTGGAAATGTCCAGCCTGTGGCTCTTGGCGTGATCTTCTAGTGTTTTCCTGATCTTTCCCCTCGCTCTATTGAGCACTCTTGATGTGTAGGCTGGTGTCCAGTCCTTTCCCGCGTTGTTCTCGGCTATCTCGCTTGTGCTGTACCCCCGATGGAACTGTTTCCATACCGTGTGTTCGTGGTTTGATAGCAGACCCATGTAGATTCCTCGATGTCTAATACATCTTTACATTTCTATGGTAAAGATTTACATAATAAGTGTACCGATTGGTGGTTAGAAACATCCGAGCCAAGTAGAATGATTAGGGGGTAAACCTCGGGGACGGAATAATCTCCTTCCCCTTTTTTAAGACGCCTCCACATCCCCGAGGATGCACTACCATTGGAATTATTAATAAAAGGCTTTGAGGACACCGGGTAGGGTTCCTTATCATGGAATGGTAATCCATTAAGCGACTTTCTTGGGTGTCCTCGTGAAGACGCTGGTGTCGTACTCGATGGGCTCGCCGATACTCCAGAGGAATATGTGGGCTGTGCTCGGGCCAACGCGCTTGAACCTCGATTTAAGTCGACCAATGACCACCTTATAGTTGTTGGACTTGTCCAATCCATCCAACCATTTCTGGAAGCTACCGTACTCTTTCCTTATTCGCTGGAACTCCTCCGCGTTGTGAATTGTCGCCATGATCTTCTGCTTGTTCCTGACGATACCAGCATCGTTCTTGAGCCGTTCCTGGTCCTCAAGTCCGTAGGCTGCTACCTTGTCTATATCGAAGCCATCGAAGGCTTTCAAAAAGTTGGGCCACTTGTTGGCGATCATTACCCAGTTCAAGCCGCCTTGGAATATGCAGCGGGTCATGTTGGAGAAGTAATCTACATCTGTCTCAGGTCTATTATCCTTGTAGACCCAGTCCGGGAGTTTCTGTCCGGGGGGCATGATTAAAAATGAGAATTGGATGCTATTGAAGCTTTCATTCGTAGATAGAGAGTAGGTCGCTCAGCAACCCGTGTGCCGTCTCAACCCCACCAGCTCCTCTGCCAATGACCGTTACGTCTAGTAACCCGTCGGTCATGTATGTCAACGCGTTCATTGTACCATTGACGTTCGCCAGCGGATCGGTGATATGCACTCGTTCTGGTGAGACCTTCGCCCTGACGACTCCATCCTCGATATACGCCTGGGCAATGAGCTTGATCCGCTCACTCGCCTGCTTCGCGTCCCTGATCATCGCCGGGGTGATCCCCGTGATTCCCTCACGCTCCACGTCACCCGGCTTCAAGTCTGCACCCATCACAGTATTAGCTAGTATCACGACCTTGCCAACCGCATCCCACCCCTCGACATCACCCGCCGGATCCGCCTCGGCGTATCCTAGATCCTGAGCCTCCTTGAGAATATCAGCGTAGGCTCCTCCCTGCTCCATCTTGGTGAGGATATAGTTGGTGGTGCCGTTGATGATGCCCTTGAAGCCGTGCACCTTGTTTCCGGCCAAGGATTTCTTGCCGGTGTTTACCGCTGGTGTTCCAGCCATGACTGTTGACTCGATCATGAACTTGACTCTTTTCTCCTCGGCGATGTCATCCAGTTCACCATAGGCGAGTGCTGGAGGACCCTTGTTGCTCGTAATAACATGCATTCCAAGGCCCAGTGCCTCCCTAACATGAGATAACCCTGGCATCCCTGTCTCAAGGTTTGTGTTAGTAGTCTCCACAACTACATCAGCCCCAGACTCCTTGATTGTCTGGATGCTGTCCAGCCCCTTCCTGCCTGTCGGGTATGACTCAACTGTCCCTGTCTCGTCAAATGTCTTGAGTAGCTTCTCTAGGTCAATTCCTTCCTTGTCTAGAACGCTTCCCTTTGATCTGCCGCTGATAGCGACCACATGTGCGTCCAGCCCGTACCTTTGTTTGAGTTCCTTCTGTTTCTGGCATAGGACTCGCGCGAAGCTCTGGCCAACGACGCCGAAGCCGATTAACGCGATCTTGGTCATGGGCTAGGGTACGCCTCGGGTGTTTATAATGTGTTTACATCCCATTTCCGAGTATGCTGGTTTAAATAAAGAGGGCACCTCCCCGGCTAGGGGCGCGTCGCAGGCGATCACGCCTTACCTTGCGTGGGAGGCATCCATCCTCTATCTCCTCGTTTCGAGAGGCAAGATATATGGATTATAGATTTCAAATTCCTATTCACCGTGACAACACGAGATTATGTACAGATTCTGAGAAATCTTTATACAGTTCATATCTTTAGCGATATTGTGATTTGATTGGTATACTGCACAAAATGCGGAACCGAGAACGAGGAAGGAGCGGAGGTTTGCACCAACTGCGGTGTATCCCTGAAGACGCCATCTAGGCATTACAGACGAAGCGAATGGGATTGGGACTGGGACACCCGCTGGCATAGGAGAAGCAACTCATGGCCACTGATATTCGGTGGCTTCTTGATATTCTTGGGCTTGAGCCAGCTACTAGAGGGCGTGTTCTGGTGGTTCAGCTTTGACACACTATGGCCCGTCTTCCTGATCGGAATCGGTCTCGTAGTAATAAGAAACGGGATGAGACGGCGTTAACCTATTTCCGCGCCATCTGGCGCACCCTCTCATAGAGCACCAGACCAGCCGCGACGCTCACGTTCAATGATGTGAGCCTACCCATCATCGGTATATTGACTACAGAGTCGCATTTACTCATCATCGTGGGGCTAACACCCTTGTCCTCCCCACCGAAGACCAGTGCAACCGCACCTGTCAGGTCTTCCTCATAGTATGGTTTTTTCCCTGATCCGTCAACAGCGATCAGCTTCAAGCCTTCCTCCTTCATGAGCTTGACCGCCGGGTACAGGTTCGTCTCCCAAACTGGTACATAGAGGGTTCCACCCATTGAGACCCGGTGAACCGTGTTACTTACTGAGGCTGATCCCCTCTTTGGGATAGCGATCCCATCAACGCCTGCCCCCTCGCTGGTCCTGATAATCGCGCCAAGGTTGTGGGGATCCTGCACTTCATCGAGCATCACGATGCATACATCCCTTCCTGTTTCCCGTAGGACCTTGCCTAGCCCCCACTTGGCGCTGGTCTGGGCGAAACCGATGATGCCTTGGTGTCTACCTGTTGTGCTGAGCTTTTCCATCTGTTTCCTGTTCACGAACTGGACTGGAACTTCTTTCTTCCTAGCCATGTCCAGTATAACCTTGATCTTGACCTCTGACTCGTGCCCCCTCTCAACCTTGATCTGGGTCACGGAGCCTTGTTTAAGTGCCTCGTGTACGGGGTTTCTTCCTTCAAGCTGGATCATGGTGTTCCTGCGTTGATATCAGAGAGCAGGGTAAAAACGTTATTCTCTGGGTATCCACTCGATATCGGGTTCCCGCTGATTCTTGCACCATTGGCCCACAAGCAAGCCGAGGATCGCGCCACCAACCA
>CAZPRN010000012.1:10000-98667 GCA_964589605.1 uncultured Candidatus Bathyarchaeia archaeon
GCCGTACCCCTTACCACGATGATCATCACTCAACCATATCTCGTGCAGCTCGATAAAGTCGCCAACCACGCTGAGCTCCTCCTCAAGGATGCGCCTATCCTCTGCCTCCCTCTCCTCACCATCAGGGTGGACCTTAGCGTTAGATGGGTGCCAGATCGTGTGACCGACTAGAACTCCTACGTCCCTCCACATGATAAGATGGTCAGGGTTCTCCTCGATGAGCCTACTCTCAGTCAGTCCCAATCCGAGTCCTAGCCCCTCAAGGTGCACCCTGAGCTCCTCGATGTCTCCTCCGTGGCTGAACTCAACCGTCATGCTCCGCACTATGCCCGTGCTTGTTTAACGGTAACGGTTAACCATTTAAGCCGCAGAACAAGACTCCTTGTGGTCACGTTGTCTGAGGGATCGCTGAAGAACATGGGGGAGCTCCTCCGGAAGGGCGCTAGGATGCTGAGCGAAAGCTGCCCAGAGTGTAACACACCTATATTCCAGTTGAAGGACGGGAGCCTTCTATGCCCGATGTGCGACAAGCCAGTAGTTATCGTATCCGCTGACACGGATACCGATGCGTTGGAGCGTCAGAACAGGCTTGAGGATACCATCAATAAGAAGATCAAGCAGGTTCAGGACCAGCTTGACGAGGAGATGGATCCCGAGAAGATGAGTGTACTCTTAGATACCCTCCAGAAGCTCATTGAGACCCGTGACTTTTTCTTCTTCTCTCCATTGAGATAAGATTCATAGTCTTAGATACCCTCCAGAAGCTCATTGAGACCCGTGACTTTTTCTTCTTCTCTCCATTGAGATAAGATTCATAGTCTTAGATACCCTCCAGAAGCTCATTGAGACCCGTGACAAGCTGAAACCCTAGAACAGGGTGATGAAAATCACTGCTGCGACGATTGTCAGGCAGCCTATCAAAACTTGAGGCGTTATTCTCTCTGTGTCCCTGAGCAAAACGACGCTAAGGACTAACCCGAACAATGGGTTTGCCCCGATTATCGCGGAGACAACGCTCACTGTGCCCATCTGGGTGGACATGAACATGCTGATCCACGCGACGCTGGTCGTTATGCCGCCGCCAATCAGGAAGGGTAGAGCCTCCCTGTTGAACTTGAAGTCACCAGATCGTCCAAGCAAGCGCATCAGAATTGGGTAAGCGATCAACCCGGTCAATGCCCCAACGACTGCTCCCAGTATTGATTCAGGCAGTATGTTTAGCCCCATCTTCCTTACTGCGCTGCTTGCAGCGTAGAAGAACGCTGATGCGATGGGCATTCCGATGTCCTTGAGGTTGAGATTGCTGTTCTTGCCCCACCCACTGATCAATGCAACACCAACTACGACGAGGATTGATCCCGTTAGGGTTGTGAATGTGACCTCTTCTCCGAGGAAGACAACTCCAAGGATCATCGCCCAGAGTGGGTTTGTGCCGGTTAAGGCTGTGCTGATGGGGACTCCCAGCCTATCGATGCTCATGTAGTTGAAAGTCCTACCAAGAATAGCAGCGAAGAAACCTGCAGCAACGAAGTAGGCTACCGCCATCCAGTTGAACGTCGGCGGGTTGAATACGAGTAGGCTGCTGAGGATGATCACCTGAACCGCAGCCACCGATACCGTTGCTGTCGCTGGTGTCGTGTGTTTCATGGCTTTGCGTACGATCACCGCATTCAATCCAAAACTGAACGCTGCGATAAGTGCCAGATACTCGTACCTCAACTCGATCTACGTAAGGGTTACTCTATTGGATATAAACAAAATGGAAACTTCTGAGTCAGCCAAAACGCACCAGTTAACATATAATAGTATTAACGACTGCACCTGAAGGCATATACTTCGCCCCTCGTTGGGAAACAGAACAAGAAACCAGTCTTGGTCGAGAAAAGGTAAGAGAGGTGAAAAAAGGGAATGAAGTACAAGTGCAGGAAATGTGAAACCACGTACAAACCGGGCAAGTTCTACGCTAATTGTCCAAAGTGCGGTGCCTCAGACGTCGAGATCGTCTACGATCACAGATACGCGATGGACATAAGGGTCAAGGCCGAGTAGAACCTCGACCGATAGCCGGTGGGGAGGACTGGTGTTCTCCCTACCTTCCCGGTTTAGCACCAGCCGGTGGGCTCAGCCACCTCAAGTAGTGTGTATAACCTGTCTCCAGGGAACACCAGTCGTGCTGGGTACATCGTGTGGACGACTCCGTCAATCGGTGACGTGACCTCGGAGATTAGGCTTCCATCAATGTCGGTGATTTTTCCTATCAACTGCCCTTTCGTGAGGATGTCCCCGTAGTCAGCGATTGCGGTGAATACCCCTGCCTCTGGTGCCATCACTCCGCACCACCCCATGTCCAGGTACTCCTGCTTCTCAGGTTTCACTGGGTCACCTTCCATCATCCCGAAGTGCTTCAGCAGATTCACGGTGCCCCTGACATGGTCCTCGATGAACTCCTCCAGTGGCTGAGTCCTGTAGCCAAGTCCTGACTCGCTGATAATACTGGCTACACCGTTGGCGCACAGTGAGTGGATCATGGTTCCGGGGCTCGTGTGACCAATCTCCGGTGTCCCAGGCAGGACGTACTCCAACCCGAACGCCTTAACCATCGCCTCAGTGGTCTTGTCCAACTCTTCACCAATCCTGAGCTGGATCGTGTGCACCAAGTGGCTTTCCGGGAGGTCTCCTCCCCTGAAGTCAACATGGTAATCGGCTTTGCTGAGGATCTGGTAGTTGGCGTACGCGATCCTCGCTGTTAGACTACCCTCTGGGTCTCCGGGGAACACGTTGTTGATGCCCACACCATCGAAAGGGCTGCTTCCTGTGCTCCTGAGGTTGAGCCACCTGAGCTTGAACTGGAACGCTGGCATGTTCATGACCGGGATGGTGATGAAACGCCCCTTGAGCTTCTTGGGATCAATCAGCTGGTAGAGCCTTGATGCTGACTCCACTCCACAGTACTCAGTCGGGTATAATCCACCTGTCACCGCGAGGGTGGGGCCATCCTCTATCCCATTAACGACTCCTACTGGTACTTTTGCGTCAACAAGCAGGTTGTTGACAACTGTGACATATCCGAACTCCTTGGTGCCCTTGGGAACCTTGTAGGGATCGAACAAGCTAGGGAATCTCCTTGATGTTTTTCCCTATCTCGTAGACCACGTCGCCCTCCCAGATTGCTGGGCATGTGACCATGTGGATCACGCCGTCCGTTGGCACCTTGATCTCCTCTAAGAGTTCTCCTCTGAGGTCCTTGATGACCCCCAACACATCGCCCTTCTTGACGAGGTCCCCAGCGACTACGTTGCTGATGAAGAAGCCGCCGTGCTCCGCGTACATGTGGTATGGCTGGTAGGTCTTCGCCTTTGGCGGGATCACTGGCTCTCCCTCCATCATCCCCAGCTTCTTCATGACGTTCTTGCAGCCCCTGATTACTTCCTCGACGATGTCGCTCTGGCACCTGCCCATCCCACCAGCCTCAGTGCCGACGGTGATTGGGAACTTCATGTTGTTCTTGGGTGGTCTTGGCTTGCTCTCCCTGATCCACTCCCATCCGAATGCTCTGCACAGCGCTAGGTTGAGCTCGTCCTTCTCCTTGTCACCGCTCTGCCTGTACATGGTGCCGGTCATGAGGTCTTCCTCGATGTCGCCGCCGTGGAGGTTGATCCTGTACTCGGCCTGGGCTAACACCTCTTTGTAGAAGGTGGTGGTGACGTAGTAGGTGACCTTGGGGTGGCCGGAGCCTCCTCTTGGTATCTCCTCGACGTAGTAGCCGGTCATGTCCTTGTAGTCGATGGGGTTGCCGTGCATCCACTTGGACTCGAATGCGAGGGTGTTGAGCATGGGGACGATGATTACCTTGCCGTTGATCTTCGACGGGTCTAACTCCTTGACGAGGGCTATGGCTCCAGCTGGGCCGTTGTACTCTGAGCCGTGCTCTCCACCGTTTATGACGAGGGTTGGGCCGTCTCCTTTCCCGTTGATGAGTGTGATGGGGACCTTGTGTTTACCTGAGGGTCTCTCCATTATCTTGAGGTAGCCGTGGACCTTTTCTCCCTTGGCCGCCTCCAGTTCCTGTACTTTTAGAACAGACAAATCCTATACCTGAAAAAACTGTTCCAACCACTGATATGGCTTTTATGTCTAGGGGCTCACCCTAACCCATGGCTGGTAGGCTGGAAGGCAGGAATATCCTCGTCACAGGCTCGGGCAGGGGTTTTGGGCAGTCGATGGCTGTTGCTTATGCGTCTGAGGGGGCACATGTGGTGTCCACTGCCCGTACCTTGTCGGAGCTGAAGAACACCGAGGAGTACATCAGGGCTGTCGGTGGACGGGTTTCAACGATTCCATGTGACCTATCGGATGACGAGTCAATCAAGGCTCTCGTGAAAGCCGTTGATGAGTTGGGTGGGCTGGATGTGTTGGTTAACAACGCTGCGACGAGTCCATGGAAGGTCTTCGATGACATGACCATGAGTGACTGGGACCTGACCATATCTGTCAACCTTCGTGCGCCTTTCCTTTTGGCAAAGCACTTCTTCAAAGGTATGTCTGAGCGTGGTGGTGGGAGTATCATCAACATCAGCTCGGGCTCTGCACGGTTCGGGTTCATGGCTGAATCGGCTTACTGTCCAACCAAGTTTGGGCTGGAGGGGCTTACACAGTGCCTCGCCTTGGAGCTCAAATCATTCAATATCGCGGTTAACTCTTTGAACGTGAGTTCGCCCCCTGGGTTCAGGTTGAAGCCTACGGAGCTTACGGAGGAGCAGGCATTGGATGTGCCGGAGGAGGTCCGGGCACGGTATGCCTCGGTTGATGACATGGTTTCCCTGTTCACTGATGCGTGGGTGTTCCTCGCGGAGCAGCGGGGAAACGGCATAACTGGTCAGCGTTTCAGGACTAGGAATCTCGCTGAGGACCTGATCGGATTGGGGGTTGATGCTGTCACCAGGCGTTACGAGGGTAAGCTGCTTGAGGCGGTGTACAAGCAGATTGATTTCCCGGAGAAGGTCAGGTACCAGACGCCGGAGGGCGGCTGGAAGGAGATTAGGTTCAGCTGAGCTCCTGCTTGATGTAGTCTAGTAGTGCCGGGAACTCTTTGTTGTCTGCTAGGTTGGCTGTCTCTATCTCCATTGTGGAGAGATCAACGCCTCCTAGTCCAAGTTTCTCGCCCAGCTTGAACTGGAGCTGCTCCTTGGTCTTATAGTCGGTGACCCTGACCGTCTTGTATCTCTGCATCAACGATGCTGACACGGCGTCTGATGCCACCATGTTGTTGCTGGCGGTGATGATTCCGGGCGCTACCTCGTCTTTTGGGTCTGTTCTCAGCCCGGTGTTCATCTTGAGGGCGTCGGCGATGACCATGTCTACCTGGTAGGCGAGGTTGATGTCCATCATCTTCTCGTAGAAATCCTTGCCGTCGTGGAGCCAATCTCTCTCCTCTGCGTCGATAAGTCCTACTCCTAGCTTCAGGGAGCATGTGAACGTGGCTGTCGTATGGCTTCTTAGGATCGGAGTGAATATGATTCTGTCCGCTTCGTAGACGGTCTTGGGTATCTTGAGTCCTTTTGGCCAGTACTTGGCTTTCTCTGGTTCTACGGTTACCCATTCCTCTTCCTCAAAGTAGCTGACGTTTAGCCCCATCTCCTCAGCTACCTTGGTTATGCCCAGGTTCTCCATGGTTGTCCTTGTAGGTAAGCCTCTTGCCCTGCCTGACATGTTTCCTACGATTATCTGGCTGGGTTTGGCTCCAGCTTCGAAGAGGAGTTCCGCGATGGTTCTGACTGTCTCGTGGTGGGTGTCCCTTGGGTACGGGTCGTCGGTGTTGCAGTTGGGCTTGATGAGAATAGTGCCCTTCACTCCTTCGACGAGGGGCTTCATGCCTCCGAGTAGCTCCACGGCTATCCTGATTCCTTTGGCTCTGTCCTCTGTTTTGACGACTGAGACCACGTTTTTCCCGTTTCTCATGTACGGGTCAAGATGAAATGGCTTCACGGGCACAACAGGTGCCTCTGGTGGGTTGGCGGCAAACTCCCTGTACAGCTTCATAGAGTTCTCAGAGGTAACAATCATAGAGAATTGTGGGGTATGGGTGGTGATATGGTTTTCTAGGGGTTGACGAAGAAGTCAGGTGCATCGACTTCCTTGCCCAATCCAGCCTGCTTGACTTTCTCGTAGATGAGGTTGACTACTGCTCCGCTTTGGATGTGGGTGCCGTCGCTCTCGAAGACCGTGATGTCTTCTGGTGTGTCTCGTCCAGTGATTTTACCCGCTACTACGTGTCCGATTCGTCCCTGTATGTCGTTCATGGTGATGGCTCCCGTGTCCAGTGACTTGGCTATCTCGCCTATGGTGTAGCACTTGGGGCTGTCCACCACGATTCTGGACGCCTTCCTGAAGACCTCGGTGTCCATCTCGGCTTTCATGTGCCCGTCCGCACCCATCCCGCTGATATGAGTGCCCGGTCGGAGCCATTTACCCTTCACCACTGGTTCCTGGGCGTACGTCCCCGTGACCAGTACATTGCTTTTCTCCATGACCTCCTTGACCGAGTCCAATGCGACTATCTCGGCGTCAACATACTCGCTCATCTCCTCAACGAATACGTCGTCTCGTTTCCTGCCTGAGTGGCAGTAGACCTTGTTGAAATCAAGCTCCGCGTCCAGGCAGACGAGGCTTCCACGTCCAATCCTGCCCGTACCGATGATGCCGACGGCTTCGATGTCCTTGTTCGCCATATACTTGGCTCCAATGGCTGCCGCTGCTCCTGTCCGGTACATTCCGGAGTTCACTCCCTTGGGTTTTACGCCGAAAGCTGTCCTGCCACGTTTTATTACTGCTAGGGTCTGCCCCGTCTCTGGGTCCAGTATCTGACTGATGTACTTGTGGAAATCGAAGTGGAACGTGGAGCTGATGATGAAAACCTTGGACTCCTCAAGGTACGCCATGCCCTGCCCAACGCTGGTTGTACCGGGGGCTATGTGGGGCAGGTGTTTGCCCTTAATCTGAATCTCCAGCCTTGGAGTCTCCTCTGCCTTTCCCAACCCGTCCTGCCTGTACGCGTCCTCAACCGCATCGATGACCTCTTTCGGGGGCAACTCGACTTGATCAATATCACTCTGATCAATCAGCAGAACCATGTTAAACCTCCTCGTACCTTGAGCCGTGCCAGAACACCTTGTCGTCTGGTCTGAACTCGTCGAGATCAATCAGGTCTATGGCTTTCTGAGCCTCCACACGTGCAAGGTCCATTACCTCCTGTGCATCAACCGAGAGAACCTTGGTGTTCTCCATCACCACCTTACCGTCGACTATGGTGGTGTCCACGTCATGCCCGTTGGTGTAGAAGCAGAGCTGGTGCGGGACGTAGGTGGTTGGAGTCAGGTGGGGCTTGTTCAGGTCCACAAGGATGATATCAGCCTGTTTACCCACCTCCAGTGAGCCTGTCAGGTGGTCCACCTGCAGTGCTTTAGCTGCATCAATCGTGACCATTCTGAGCGCCTTCCCACCAGGGAACACCGCTTGTGTTTCGAACCTGATCCATTGGTGCCACATGGCGCGTGCGATGTCCTTGAAGAGGTCGAAGCTAAACCTTGGGGCTGAGCCATCGGTGGTGATTGTGCAGTTGGCTCCAGCCTCGATTAACTCCACCAGTGGAGCATACCCGTACCAGAGGTTCTCACCCGTTGAAGGTGCGGAAGCAACGCTTGCCTTGTTGGCGGCGATGACATCAACCTCAGACTGCTTGAGCCCGTTCCCGTGGGCGATAACCACGTCTGGTCCAAGTATCCTGTCAACTGTCTCTCGTCCAAAGTGCTCTACCGCCCAGTCTATGCTATCCGCGAAGACGTGGGTATGTATCTGAACCTTGTACTTATCCGCTAGCTCCCTGAACTCCAGCGCCTTCTCCTTCATCACGGGCACGTGCTCGGGCTCGTACTTGTGAGTGTATCGGGTCCATGTGTGGCGACCGAAGATGTATGGTGGTGCAAGGCATATCCTGACCCTTCCGTCCGCTCCTAGGTGCCATTTCTCGATGATCTCGACGCTGTTCTTTAACGCGTCCTCGTATGTGAACTCCTTCCGTACCCACTCGCCGTTCTCGTAGAAGCTGCCTTTCCACTCCTGGATGTGGGGGATGAAGATATCCGGTGGGCCAACACCGAGGACGATCTTGGTTCCAACCTTCGCGTATGCCTCGGCGTTCCTAATCCCGAAGATGGGGCTATCAGTTCTCGCTGGGGTGGAGCCCACGATTGATGCCCCGGTTGTGACTCCAAACCTGAGCCTCTCCAACGCGGCTAGCTGAGCCTCCGCGTACCACCACTTGTCCGTGGTCGCGTGCCAGTAGAGCTTCCCAGCGGGCCAGCCATACCTCGGGTGATGGAACCCACCGATTAACCCGTGCCCCGAGTGCCCGTATGTGTCGATGAGACCGGGCATTATCGCCTTTCTTTTTGCGTCAATCACTTTCTCGCTGCTGTACTTTTTCTCAAGCGAGGCTGTTTTCCCTACCTCGATAATCTTTCCATCGTTGACTGCTACGGCTCCATCCTCGTACATGGTTCCATCCATGTCCATGGTTAGGAGGGTGCCACCCTTGATCAAAATATCGACCTTATCCTTCATCAGCCAAAACCTTGGACTGATTGGGGTTTACCTTGTATTTATCATCAATCAGAGGAGCTTCTCGACGTATCCAAGAATGCTATTATGTACTTCTTCGATTGACTGGAGTGCATCAACGACCACCAGTTCACCCTTCTCAGCGTATCTGAGGTACTCCGCCCTCACCTTCTTGAGGTACTCGTTTTTCTCAAACACCGTTTTGGCTCTATCAGAGACCCTTTCAAGGCTCTTATCCGGGTCAATATCAAGAAGAATGACTATGTCCGGCTTCAAAGCATGCTTGTTGAGGCTATGCATCCACTCGACATCAACACCTGCCGCTCCTTGGTATGCAAGGCTACTGTGCTTGTACCTGTCACTGATGACAACTTTGCCCTCGTCCAGTGCCTTCTTGATGCCCTTTCCATGCTCAATCCGGTCAGCTGCGAACAATAATGCCTCTGTCTCCGGTGAGAACGACCTGTCTTTACCCTTCATATAGTTCCAGATGAGCTCGCCGATGACATCATGGGTTGGCTCAACGTGTAGCTCCACCTCGTAGCCTTTTCCCTCGAAGAAATCCTCTAACATCGTTATCTGGGTGGACTTGCCCCCACCGTCAACGCCCTCGAAGACAATGAAAAGACCGGGTGTCATCGCTCATGGTAGAAGCGAGTGGGGTTAAAGGGTTTTTGACCTAGAGCTGGAAGAGCTCGCGGTCAAATGTTGTTAAGCTTCTGGCTTTACCATTCTCAATGAGAACCATGTCCTCCACACGGATGTTGTAGCTGCCATTGTTCCAGAGCTTGGGCTCAACACAAAACACCATGCCGTCTCTTAGCTCTACCTTGTCCTCTGGTCGGAGCCATGGTGTCTCATGAAGTTCAACACCTATCTGGTGTCCAACTTCCCTTTGTGGGTGCCTTGCTTTGAGGTAACTTCCTAGTCCAGCCTTGTTGATCTGTTTCTCTATGAAAGGAAACACCTCATCGGTCCTCTGAACCTCCCCCATCATGGCGTCTGTAACGTCCACAACTGAAGCCATGAGTTCCCTGTACGCAGTCTTGATGTGCTCCTCCGGTGAACCATAATAAAAGCTCCTTCCCCAGTCACTGCAGTAACCGTTGAGCACGAAGCCAATGTCAAACGCGATACTGGTGTCCTTCTTCAAGCCATCATTTGGTGAATAGTTCGTCTGTGCTTTGGACTTTACGCCTGTCTTATACATGGTGCCGCTTGGAAGGAAGCTGATATCCACCGCTCCTGTTGAGCGTCCATAGTGCTCCACATTGAGGGCAAGCTGCCTTGGGGTCAACCCCTCCTTGATCTCACTAACTATCCTTTCCATTACCACCTCAGCATGATTAGCCGCCTCTGTCAGGAGTCTGATCTCCTCTGCCTCCTTGACCATACGTTTCTCGTCCAGGAAACCATCGATATTAACGAACTCAGCTCCCTTGAGAAGTGATTGGACCGTCAGCGTCATGTTACTCCATGTGTACTCGCCGATACCGACCTTCTTGGGGTCTGTGACAAGGTCATTCAACGCCTTCTCAACCTCCGGTCTTATGTCCTGTAAGAGTATCAGGTTCCGTACGTCCTCTATCCATGTGGACTTTGCCCGCCACACCGAGTAAACCCCGTTCATCAAGATGGGGTCCCCGCTCCTCGGCACAAACAAGCAATCCTCTGGGTGCCTCAAGTCCCTACTCCTTCGCCAGTCAACATTGGATCCTGAGATATACTGTGTATCTGGGCTTGAACCAAAAACGATCAGGTCAAGACCCTTATCATCCATCTTGTCTTGAACCCATTTCAGGCGTCCTGAAAAATCCATGACGTTAAATCGGTTGATTGAATAAAATCTGTTTCGATTGATGTGTAAAAGATAAGAGATTAGAGCTGGAATAGCTCACGGTCAAAAGTTGTTAAGCTTTCAGCCTTGCCGTTCTTCATGAGGATCATATCCTCCACACGGAGATAGTACTCACCCTTGTGCCATAGCTTGGGCTCGACGCAGAACACCATTCCGTCGACCAGTTCCTGGCTCTGTTTTGGACGCAGCCATGGGTCCTCATGGACCTCAATTCCTATCTGATGTCCAACCATACCGTTGCCAATCCTTTCCCTGAGCTGGTCTCCGTATCCTTCACGGTCACAGATCTTCTCGATGCTTCCATAGATATCATCGGTCTTCTGTACCTCTCCCCCCATCTTGTCCGTAGTCTCGACAACCGCCGTCATCAAGGCTGGATATGCTTTCTCGATGTGCTCCGGTGGCTCTCCATGGTAGAAGCTCCTACCCCAGTCACTGCAATAACCATCTAACACGAAACCAATGTCGAAAGCGATGGCTGTACCCGGCTCTAGTGGTTGATCTGGCTCGTAGTTGAACACTCCAACCGGTTCGCTGCCAGACTTGCAGAATCCTCCAGTCGGCGGGAAGCTGATATCGGTTGCACCTTCAAGCCTACCTAGGTTCCTGATCTTGCTAGTAAGCTCATGCATCGAGATGCCCTCATCCAGCTCATCGATTACCTTGCTCATCACTTTCTCGGTGAGCTTTGCGACGTTCCTTAGTTTGGTTATCTCAGTGTTGTCCTTTATCATCCGCTGCTTGTCCAGAATGCCCTCTACGCTCTGGAACTTTGCTGAGCAGTTTGATGCCACTGCAAGCACAAGGCTACCATAAGTGTACTCACCGAAACCCACCTTCTTGGGGTCATCGAACTCCTTCATTATCTCCTTTACATCCGGTTTCATGTCAGCCAGCATACCGAGGACCCTTGTATCCTCGATCCAGCAGTCACGTACTTTTCCTCCATTACCCATACCCGCTAGAACAAGGGGTTCACCCTCTCTGGGAACGAACACGCTGTCAGCAGGGTAGTAAAGGTCCCTTCCACTCCTCCAGTTCACCATCGCTCCGGTGATGTACTGGAAGTCCGGGCTAGCTCCTAGGACAACAAGGTCAAGGTTTCGCTCATCCATATCTGCCTGAAGCTGCCCAAGCCGCTGTCGATAATCAGTCATGAGTATAGTTTATGCACAGTTGATAAATCGTTTATGACCCGATTCGCTTAATTCATAAGCGATTGAATGTCACTTGAGGCATGAAGCCCAAGGACGTCGCTCTGCTCATGGACATTCCCAAGTTGGTTGAATCAGAGCGAGTCATATTACGCTGCTACAAACACGGAGACGGGAACGCCATCCACGCTCTAGCCGAGAGGAACGACAACCGGAAACACCTTGCAGGCATCGCGGATGATATAGCAGGTCTCAAATCAGTCGATGAAGCCGAGGTCAAGGCAAGGACACATATCGGGCACTGGGTTAAGAGGGAGCATTTTGTGTGTGGTGTATGGCTTAAGGACGGGACCTACATCGGCGAGATATGGATTCAAGCCAAGGATTGGAGTGTTCCTCTATTCGAGATCGGGTGGTTCATAGACAAGGGACTGGAGGGGCAGGGCTACGCATACGAGTCCGCTAGACTCGGGCTAGAATTCATCTTTAACAACCTTGGAGCCCACAAGGTGATCGCCGAGACAGACGACACCAACACCCGTAGCAATAAACTAGCGGAACGACTAGGGTTCACTAAGGAAGGGCACGCAAGGGAGTCCCAGATCAAGGACGGTAAAAGGTTTGGACGACTGTCCTACGGGATGCTCCGAGACGAGTTACCTTAACCACCAGTTTTAACCTTTCAACTTACATTCTCATTGTATGCAACGCTGGGAGATCAAGGACCCCATACACGGGTACGTGGAGCTAACCCCCACAGAGAGATCAATCATCGACACACCCCAGTTCCAGCGACTCAGACGCATCAGGCAGCTATCAGCCGCTCACCTAACCTACCCCGGCGCCGAGCACACCAGATTTCACCACAGCCTCGGAGTGATGCACATAGCCGGACAGATAGCCCAGCGCCTCGCCGATGTTGAACTCGTGGACGAACACGAAATCTCAATGATTCGCGTTGCTGGCCTCCTCCACGACATCGGGCACGGTCCCTTCAGCCACCTATTCGAGGAGGTGCTTGAGAAGAGGAAGCTTAACCACGAAGAAATAACCACTCGCATAGTCAAAGAGACTCAGGTGGGTGATGCGCTCAAGGAGAACGGTTTCAACCCCAAACCTATGAGTGATCTCTCCGTGGGACACCTGGACTACCCCAAACCCTACATCAACAACATCATCGCTGGTCAGTTCAGTGCTGACGTCCTTGACTACCTACCAAGAGACAGCCACTTCTCTGGCGTCGAGTACGGAAAAGTAGATGCAGACAGGTTGGTACGCAGCATCAACGTTGTAGAGGACACCCTCGCGGTCAAGGATACAGCCCTCTACGTGCTTGAGGAGATGGTAATCGCCAGGTACATGATGTTCAAAGCAGTTTACTTCCACCGTAGCGTCCGGTCAGCCGAGGTAATGCTCGTCCGGGCTATGGAGCTAGCCGACGAGGAACTGGACCTCACCGGGTTCAAGACCATGGACGAGTACCATCAACTCGATGACAACTCCTTAATCCACCAGCTGAATACCTTGAAAGACTCCAAAAGCAGGGACAGCAGGACAGCCTACGAGCTCGCAAAGGGCTACCAGAACCGGAAACTATTGAAATGCCCATACGAGACCGTGATGCACCGGAAAGACCGGTTCACCTCAAACATGATGCACATGTCCAAAGTAAGGGAGAACCTTGTCGAGGACATCGCATCAGAGGCTGGAGTAGACCAGAACACAGTAATCATTGATGTCTCAACAGCCCCAAGTGTACCCTATGCCGCTGCCCAGCAGAAACCACAGGATATACCACTCTACCACCAAGACCGTGAGGGCAAGAAAAGACGAGTTAGTTTCAGCGAGATGAGTCCGCTAGGCGGCTCCCTAGTCGGCTACCTAGACATATTACGGTTATACACCCGTCCGAAGGACCTGGAACCCGTCAGAAAAGCGGCTATGAAGCGATTAGGAACCGAGTTCCCGTCCACCTAAATTCGTTG
The DNA here is from genome assembly GCA_964589605.1 of uncultured Candidatus Bathyarchaeia archaeon. Classification (GTDB taxonomy): domain Archaea; phylum Thermoproteota; class Bathyarchaeia; order TCS64; family TCS64; genus RBG-16-57-9. Next base: position 23,614 of record CAZPRN010000012.1, read on the forward strand.
GTAAAACCTGATATATCCCTTTCACCCAGTTTTTACTGGAGTTCTCGGGTTATGTCAAAGGTATACATTTGCCCATTCTGCGGAGTGGAGAAGCCGAAGAAGAACCAGATAGACTTCCACATAAAGTACGGCCACGCCGAGGTCTACCACCTATTACAGGAGGAAGTTGAAATACAGGACCTGGAAGCCAAGCTAAATGAGCTGTTCAAGGAGAAGAAACACCTAGAACATGAGATCGATCTCATGAAGTCCATCATAGAGGAGAAGAAAAAGGATTAGAGGACCTCCACAGTCCCCGCATCCGCGTCAACCCTGACGCGCACACCGTTCTTTATCACATCCACCGGGTTCTGATCCAGCTTATCAACAAGCGGGATGTCACTGATAACACAACCAGTAGCCAGAATAGCTTCCGTCTCCACGTTGATAATCGCCGCAGGCGCCGTGCCCAGCTTCGCCATCCGGTAGATCACGTAGCTGCCTACCGTGCTTCCCTTTCCCGTGGGGAACACGAATATCTTGCCGGTGATGTTCTCGCCCTGGCAGCTGTGACCCGGTTCGGTTATTATCCCGGTTACAGGGTCAACGCCGCCGTAGAAGCTGACAGAGTCGGTTGAGACCAGTGCCTCGCCCTCGGCGACTCCACCCATTACTTTTCGACCCTTCAGAATCATTCCGAAGCCTCCTTTACGAGCTTGTCCACCGTAGTAAGCTCAGTGTCGAAGCCATGAGCGACACTGTAGTGACCGCCCTTGAAGCTGTTTGTGCCGACTCCTTCCCACCCCATCTCGTGGAGAGGTGCAACGACCATACAGGTGTCTCTAAAGACTTTTCCTCCGGCATCCTCGATGATCTTTACGAGTCCACCTTTCTCGGCTTGTTCGTAGACTCCACGACTGGTGAAGACCCAGAGCTTTCCTTCAAGGTTCTTGCCCTTGACTAGGTTTGCCGTCTCCTCCATCTCCTTGAGGCTGCAATGGGGACAACCAATGCAGTAGGTGGGGTTATCCGGGTCCGTGACAAGGGCGTTCCTCGCCTCCTCGATGTCAGACCTTGAGACTGTGACTGTTTCAAGTCCCTCTAGGTACCCTGAAGCCCATTCAGCCTCGGGGGTGATTCCCTCGCCATGCCAGAGCGCGATTCCCCCGCTCGTTGCACAAGCTGCGCCCATGGTCTTCATGGACTCCATGTCAGGTGATCCAAGTCCCCTGAAGTAGGGGACGCTTGATTTCAGTAACTTGCCCGTGATGTACCCGACCGCGCTGTAGTCCAGCCTTGTACTCAATTCAGTATCAATCTGCACTATCTTGGCTGGCTCCCTGTTCTCTTTGAGCCTGTAACCGTAAAGAGCAGAGAACCCTGTGACTGCTGAAGCCAACGTGGTTGGACCCGACTCACGGTTAGTCAACGCTCCCAGCACACTGTTCACGAAACAAACAGCATTGGACTCCGCCCAGGCAACCTGTGTGCCCCTCCTCGGAACGTGCCCAATAAGATAAGGAGTACATGTGCACGTAGGCTCAACACCCATAGCGACGAAAGCATCCAATACACGCTTCTGGCCAACCGCGAACTCCTCAGGGACACCCATCTCCTGCCACTTCTCCATATCCATACCCGCCGGGTTGAGGGTCGCCCTGATCCTGCACTTGGCCCCCATCGCTGCCTGCTCCTCAAGCCACTCAGTGCCCGCCTCCCCCAGATTTTTATAGCTTACACCGCTGATATGCGCCGACTCAACTGGCACCAACTTCTCGGCCCCAAACACGTTACCGAGGGCCACGAGAAGCTCCATGGATTTCCTGACCGCGACGCCCTCCTCGCCATCCATCATCCGCTGCTGTTTCCGTGTCAGATACATGAAATTTCACGTGAAATGGGTGTTCGCCTGTATTTAGACCCTTACACATATCCTTGTTCTACAAAGAGAAAGAACAAGTACGGATAATTGGGAAGATGATTAGCTGTACTTGGCGAGTATCTCCTTCAGGGATTCATCCATAGGAATCTCTGCACGTGTGAATCCCGCCTGATCCTTGAACATGGGCTTTGTCGCGTCAACCCCAACCTTTGTGCCCAGCTCTTTCTCCTGGTCACCTGCCGGGTCAAGGCTGCTTACCCTTACGCCTGGTATGATGAGCAAGTCCTCTGCCCCGTTGAACCTGGTGGCTATTGCCCACTCCACTTGTTCCATATCGTACGGGTCTATGTCACTGTCCACAACAACCGCGTGCTTAAGACTCGGGTGAGCAGCGAATATCGCCATCAGGACATTCTTTGGGTCCCCTTCACGGAACTTTTCAAAGCTCACAACGCAGTGCAGCCACCCCATGCCTCCGGTTGACATGTTTACTCCCCTGACGTTTGGTGCGACGTTCCGGACATACTCCCAGATGCGTGGTTCCCGTGGCATGCCCATGAGGAGCCTGTGCTCGCTTCCCGAGGGCAGGAGCCCGTGGTACATGTAGTCCTTCCTGTGCATCACGCCCACGAGTTCGAGGGTTGGCTGCTGCCTCTGCACGTCAAACGTGCCTGAGAGGTCAACGAAAGGGCCTTCGGTGGACATTTTCTTCAAGTGTAATTTGCATTCGAGTACTAGCTCGGCGTCGTAGGGCGCGTAAGCGTCAACGTGCTCGCACTGGGTTAGTTTGAGAGTTCCACCAAGCAACCTGTTGGCCACATCGAACTCACTTACACCCATCCCGGCGGGTAGGGCTGCAGCCATCAACGTTGCTGGATGGTGTCCTATTGTTACAGCGACGTCCAGAGTCTCCAACCCCATCTCCTCCGCTTGTTTGGTCAGCTTGTAGAGGTGTCTAGGCACGATCCTGATCGCCATGTGTTTCTCGTCCAGTACGAGGAGTCTGTGGAAGCTCACGTTCTCGGTTTTACCGTCGGGTCCCTTTGTGTGGATTATTCCTGAGGTTATGTATGGTCCGGGGTCGCCATCGAAGTGGGTGAGTACGGGTATCTTAGCCATGTCTCCATCGATAACCACTTCCTTGACTGGGCCTGTTTCCACAACTTCGCATTTTAGTGGATTCTTGGTGGCGTCTATTAATGTGGGGTATAACGTCTCTGGTGTGACGCCGATTGATCTTAGCAGTCTGTCCCTGTTCCCGTTGACTCCACCGACGACAGTTACGCCTGTCTCCTTCTCCTTGACGATAACCGCTTTGCCGCCGTCGAACTTGCGTAAGGCTGCGGCTATCTCGTAGTCCCGTGATAATGACTCGTTGATGTGCACGGTCTCGGATTCGATCTGCAATAGAAATGTTCGTAGGTTATTCTCCATCTGTTAACAACTCGTTCAGTAGCCCCAGCACAGGTTTCCCGTCAAAGTCCCTCGGTAGATTCGTCGAGACGAGGGCAATCTTTTCGTACTTGGAGGCGATGCGCTCACCTATCATCTTGGACAGCATCTCGTCTCTATCTCCCAGTAGCTGGCTGCTTGACCTATCCGGCAGCGTAGCCGACAGGCTCCCCATCTTGGGCTTGTCGCCTGCCCAGAAGAACGCGATGACCGCGTTCTCAAGGTGGCTTATGGAGCCATGGAGGACCTGGTCATCAACCGTCATGGTTTTCTCGGAAAACTTGAGGCTCATTTAACATGATTGAGCGTCTTTACGTTGTTAAGGCTTGTCACATCTCGGTGTTTTCCCGGTTGTCGCAACTTAAATAAAAGCCTCGCATATAGACCATGAAAAGGAGTCCGCAGGTTTGGCTGATAACTCACAGGGATTAAACACGGACGAGCTGCTAGGAAAACTCAAGCTCAATAGGCTCCAAGCGATTGAGATCGCGGTCATAGGCATTGTAGCCGTGGTAGCCGCACTCATCAGGATTCTACCATTACAATACGGATCATATTTCACAGCCTTCGACCCGCTGTTCCAGTACAGGGCAACCGAGTACGTCGTGGAGAACGGTTACAGGGCTTGGTGGACATGGCACGACACGTTGAGCTGGTACCCGATGGGCAGGAACGTCGCCAACAGCGCTTACCCGGGGATCCCATTTACCGCAGCATTCCTGTATGGAGTGCTCAATATATTCATGAGGAACCTGACAGTATACGATGTATGCCTATACTTCCCTGTAATCATGGCGTCACTCACGTGCATAGCCATCTACTTCCTTGGGAAGGACCTTGCCGGTAAGCCAGCGGGACTGTTCGCAGCTCTGTTCATGGCGATCAACCCGGCGTATATCCAGAGGACTACCCTAGGGTTCTTCGACACGGAGAACATTGGGATATTCGCCATCGTAACGACAAGTCTGTTCTTCCTGCGTGCCAACGACGAGGAGAATAGCATCGAGCGTAGGGTGATCTACGCTGTGTTTGCTGGGCTATCCCTTGGGTACATATACGCCAGCTGGGGCGCAGCCAAGTATATGTCAGGGCTGCTAATGCTCTATATTCTACTGCTAGTGGTCACGGAAAAATACGAAACCAAGCATCTGATATCATATTCAATCACGATTGGACTAGGGTTCCTCATAGTCGCCCTCACACCAAGGCTTGGTCCAGTCAGCCTCATCGGGCTTGACAGCCTAGCCGCATTTGGGCTCGTAATCTTCATGATAGTCTACGAGTTCATCCATGACAAGATAGACACCAGCGTTCTCAGCCTAGGTGCCGCCGGAGTGATAGTTGTGGCAGTACTCGCACTCTATATTCTGCCATCGATTGGGGTTGAGATACCTCTTGGAAACAAGTTCCTCCAAGTGCTTAACCCATTCACCACAAGCGAGAGCCACCTCTACAACTCGGTAGCTGAGAATCACGTAACAGCGTGGACCTCATACTTCACCGACTATGGATTGATACTCATACTAGGGGTATTCGGATCATGGATTAGCATTCAAGAGACCGAGGAGAAAAACCTCTACGCGTTAGCCTTCTTCGTGACTGGCCTATACTTTGCCGGAGTGATGTCAAGGCTAACCCAAATACTAGCAGCTCCAGCGTGCCTGATGGGTGGATACGGTCTCGTACAGGCTGTCACGCCATTCTTAAAGACCCAAACACCGCCCAAGAGCAAATCTGCTAGGCGCAGGATGTCTGCTTTCGGAGTAAGCAAGCCATTGGTCTATGTACTTATGGGCTTCCTACTGCTGGCGATGGTTCCAAACGTGCTCAGCGCAATCGACACAGCGGATGCACCAACCCAGCTAGCTTCATCATCAATTAGCTTGAGGATTGACGGCGAGTACCCACAGGACTGGCCTGATGCCTTGGAGTGGATGAAGGAGAACGTTGGCGACGACGAGGTCATCTGCAGCTGGTGGGACTATGGTTACTGGATCGAGGCGATGGCCGGAAAGACGACCATGGCTGACGGTGCGACCCAGACTACTAGGCAGATCTCGACAATCGGCAAGATTCTGATGAATAGGCCAAACGAGAGCCTACCGATCCTGGATAGGTATGGAGCAGACTATGTAGTTGTTTTCAACACATTCAACCCTGATAACATACAGCAGCAGTGGCCTTTTGGCGACAACGTCAAATGGCAGTGGATGGTGCAGATCGGCGAGCTAGAGCTTGACGATTACGTGAACTACACGGCTGGCAGGTACACTGATGCATACATTGAGAGCACTCTGGTCTCATTGATGTACCAGATACCGACTCCCGAGTTCACATTGAAGTTTGCGAGCGAGCACGGGTTCGTTCTGGTCTATAGCGTCAACTACGACGAAGGCTAGGCATAGCCACAGATAACGGCTTTTTCATCTTCACCAATCCTAGTGAATACAACTAATCCTTTTCTTCTGCCTTTTCCCCTGATCTTTCTGTGGATGCCCTTCATATCCACGTTGACGCCACGTGCCTTGAAGTCAACCCTGCCTATCCTCAGGCTGTTGAGCTCCCGGTTGATAATCTCCGGTTTGTTTTCGACAATGGCTAAAACCTTGTACTGCTTGAGTAGCGGCGTTTTCTGTATCCTGCCTCCTGTGAGGTAGGCGATTGTGGGGTGAATCCTAGTCAGGTCGAACTCATCCGCGAGGGTGTCAACGAGCCATGCTTTGATGAACGCGGGGTCAGGCTCGTATATGTATTCATCCAGAGGCGTGACAACCGTTCTCAGCGAGGCATCGCGAGTCATGGTTATCTTTTCCGGCAACTTGGTTGCCATGATTGATCGCGTGTCTTTTTCCTGCTTCAATCCTCCAAACCATAGCACAACCTCTTTGGTGCTTCCCCTGTTTGATATCACCTCGATGTCGCAGTCGTGCTTGATGCGCTGTATCTCGGTTCCCGGTGAAATCTTGACGCATAGGTTGGGGCATAACTTGAGCAACTCGTTGATGAAATCTAGTGGGGGAGTGTACTCTTCTGTTTTCACGGTTCTTCCTTTTTCGTTTCGCCTGCTGGGGTCGAAGAATATCACATCAAGGCCGTCCAACCGCTTCTTGAAAGCTGGGTCATTCACAAGCTCGGTGATGTCCCCTTCGAGAACTTCCACCTTATTCCCCACCTCGTAGACTCCGATGTTGTGGTTGAGTATCTCGATCATCTCGCTATCGTTCTCTACTGACACAACTTTCCATCTTAGAGCCATCGCGATGGTGTCACCGCCTATTCCTGCTCCAACATCCAGTGCCTTCCTGACTGTGCCTAGCTGTTTCCTTATCTTCCATGTCCGGTACTCGGCAACCGCTTTCCCGGTCGCCATAGCTAACCCATCACGGGTGAACCGCATCTTTGATGCCCTTGGGAACTTGTCCCTGCCCCTCGTCCGGAAGTGGACAAGGTCAATGAGCATCTCAACCTCTTCTTGGCTGAGACCTTGAGAGTTGAGGTACTTTCTGCGCTTGTATACGTCCCTGAACTTGGATGCTTCGGCGATCAGTCGCTCCTGGTTGTCGCGGTTCACGGTACATCAAACCCCTCATGGGATTTAATGGATGGGTAGCATATTTTAACCAGAAAAGTTAAGAACCGTTCACGGATTTCAGATAGTATCGGGTGCGAAGCACGAATGCGACCACACTCCAGGTTTGAGCCGCTTTTATGAGAGTAAAAAAGACTGAGTACAAAGCCGCGCCGGTCCGCGAGACCCTTATCCAGATGAAGGACATCTCCGAGCTGATGATTGACCTAGCCTACTCGGCTGCCCTGTTCCATAACAAGGAGCTGGCCGGTGAGGTGATGGAGCTTGAGACCAAGATCGATGACCTTGTCTACCTTCTTAACATGAACCTGATGCTTGCTGCTCGTGACAAGAGGGATGCTGAGCAACTCGCTGGTGTAGCCAAGGTTGGTAGCCTAACCAACGCCATCAGTGACGCGGCTGCGGATATCGCAAGCCTTGTCTTGCACGATATCGAGGTTCACCCAGTTGTCCGCGAGGTTTTCCAGCGAGCTGAGGAGCATCTTGCACGTGTAGTGGTCGATGAGAACTCTTTCCTCGCGGGTAAGACGGTTGATGACTTAGAATTGGCCGCTGAGGTTGGAGCGGATATCATCGCGTTGCGAAGGGGACCCTTGTGGGATATCAATCCTGACAAGGAGCAGTTGATGCCAGGTGACGTGCTAGTCGCGCGAGGAACCGAGGACGGGTTGAACAGCCTCGATAGGGCAGCGAAGGGGGAGGTTGACCACCTTGAGTAGCTCGGATATGGCTCACTGGGAGCGTATCACGGAGGACCTTGTTACTCTCAAGGATACTAGCGAGATGATGATGGACCTTGCGTACAGTGCTTTGTTGCTTAACAGTTCGTTCCTGGCCGAGGAGGTTATGATGCTTGAGGAGCAGATGGACGAGCTTCATATCTCGTTCCAGACTAGAGTACTATCACGGACAGAAAAGGAGACAAAACCAGAAGCACTGCTAGGAATAATCCGTATGGGCAATGTCACTGAGAGAATCGCCGATGCTGCGGCTGAGATCGCTGAGGTGGTTCTACGAGGCGATGAGCCTCACCAGGTTCTCACGATGGTCATACAGGATGCCGAGGAAACGGTTGAACGAGCGGTCGTCGGAGATAACTCAACCCTCTCTGGGAAATCATTGAAGGAAGCTGAGATACCCGACGAGACTGGCATGTGGGTTCTGGTAATCCGTAGGGGTAACAGGTGGATTAGACCAAAACCGTTGACTGTGTTGTTCCCGGGCGATGTCATCATCGCAAGCGGGTACAGTGAAGGTGAAGAGGATTTCAAACAACTAGTGGAAGGATAGGATTATTCTTCTTCCTCGACAGGAGCCTCTGGCTCTGCCTCGGGTTCAGGCTCTGGGGCTTTCTTGCCCTTTGGTGCCTCGACTACTGAAAAGTTCAGGAAAGTGGTCTCGGCGCTGACTGTGTTGCCCCTGACTACCTTTCTTTTCTGCATTCCTTTCTCAGTTGGCTTGTATCCGACTCCGCCGCTGAGGACGATGTTCGCCCTTGCGCTTCCGTGGACGTCTGGCCTCATTGGGACGCCGTCCTTGTCGGTTCCACCTGTGAACTTGAGTTTGTATCCCTGCATGCCTGCGAGTGCGCCGTCGATTGTCTGTCCGATCCTTGTACCGACGAGTGGTCGTAGCTGAGCGTCCTCGATCTCGACTCTCTGGCTTGTCCCGTCGGGGTTTGAGACGATGAGTATTGGCATTTTTCTATTTCTCCTATATCGCCCAGAGGATGTCCTTCTTGCGCTTCATCGTGATCAGCTCCTTGAGAGCCTCGTTTTCGCTCTCAGTCAGCCGATCAGCGTATTTTGTACGCAGTAGTTTGACATGTTTCTCTGGGATGTCAACGAACAAGACATCACGCTCTTTTATATGTCTACCTACGATGGGCTGGGGCATCGCTACTGCTACTTCCTTGCCTGCTTCAGCCATAGGCACGGCATTTCCGCCGTCCTGTATCTGGCTGATCCTGCCCAGTTTCTCTCCCTCCATGTTGATGCAATGAACCCTGGGGGTGATCTGGCCTGCTAGCACGAGTGCACCGAAGATACTAGGCTTGGCGCGCCTGAAAACGTAGCCTTCCATGATCTCGAACTTGCCTGGTCTGACGAGGGTGTCAAACTCCTTGCGTGCCATTGCTTCCCTCTCATCGGCTGCCCACCTCTGGTACTCGTCCATGAGGTTGTAGATGATGTCGTTCCAGAATATGGGCACCTTCTGGTTGCGTGCCTCCTCCTCTGCGTCGGTGAGTATTTTGACGTTGAAAGCGAGGATTGCCCCGAGGAACTGGTCCTCGTGTTTGACGCTGAGGGCTTCCATCACGTCTCTGCGGCTGACATCTCCGATATCCGCCGTCCTGATAGGGATGCCCTTCGCCTTGATACTATCTACAAGTGCCTCTAGGCTCCCGAGGGTGTCTGTTTTAACCATGATGCCCGTCTGCTCCGTTTGGACTTTGAGCATTTCCATCTCTGACGTGATTTCCTCCATCGCCTGCTCGATGGTCATGTCCTCTCCGATGGCGAACAATGGGCCACCCGGTATCGCGTCATCGATATCGGGGGCTGCGATCTTGATTCCGGCTGCTGCGTGGGCTTCCGGTATGGTGTTGAACTGTTTCTTGGAGTCTCTGATCTCTTCTAGTGGCTGTGGAACCAGTATTGCACGTATCTTTGTTGATATCGGCCCATCCTTGCCTCCAATCACTATAGTGTCCTCAGCTTTGAGGGTGCCATCGTAGATGATCACGTTCAGGGTTGTTCCTAATCCAACCTCTTCTCGTACCTCTAGCACTGTTCCCTTGGCTAAACCTTCTGTGACCTGTAGCTTCTGTTCAAGGAACTGCTGGGTGAGACCAATCAGAACCATGAGTAACTCACCCATTCCTTCCCCAGTCATTGCACTGACAGGTACGATTGCCACGTTCTTTGTGAAATCGCGCACCCGGTCGAACCTTTCGCTCGCCAAGCCTTCTCGGCTGAGGGTACCCATCATGTTGTAGAGCCTGTTGTCAAGGTCCTCCTTGACCCACTTGTTCTGAGCGTTGTACCCTTTCATGAAAGGACGATTGTCCTCTGATTTCCAGCCATCAACCCTGTCTATCTTGTTGGCGGCGATGATGAAGGGCACTTTTCTTGATTTGAGTATCTGGAGGGACTCGTATGTCTGGTTCTCGAAGCCGTGCATCGCGTCTACGACCAGTATAGCGATATCGGCGACGCTTCCACCTCGGGTGCGCAGGTTGGCGAAGGCTTCGTGTCCGGGGGTATCCACGACGAGTAACCCGGGGACCTTGACGTTGATGTCGACGTTCTGCATCAGCGTCCGAGTGATGGCAACCAGTGTATCGAATGGGAAGTAGCTTGCTCCTATCTGCTGGGTCAACCCACCGGCCTCCCTCATCTGAACCGCTGTTCCCCTGATCTTGTCGAGGAGGCTGGTCTTACCTGTGTCTACGTGACCAAGCATGCATACGATTGGTTGTCTCATCGGCAATTTGTGCACCCGGTGGATATGACTGGTTCAACTGTTAATATAGGTATCTGGAAAGGAGGATGCACATCTTTCTCTCAGAAAATGAAACCGAAAACAACCAAGTTAGGATTATTTACCCAGTTAGCCAAGTATTGATAGAATCCTTGATCAATTAACCCCGGGCTTCGCTTAACTTCCCTTCAAGAAAGCTTACACCTATATTAGATGGGGAAATCTATTCTGACTGAATCATCATGGTATACGATTTTGATACCGAGATTGACAGGATGCCAACCAGCTCATACAAGTGGAGCTGGATGAAGAAGATCACTGGACTCGAAGACTTGTACCCCCTATGGGTTGCAGACATGGACTTTGCATGTGCTCCAGAGATCGTAGAGGCACTTAAGAAAAGGGTAGAGCACCCAATTTACGGTTACACCGGCCCCACTGATGGTTATCACCAGGGGCTTATCAACTGGCTGGAGAAGCGCCACGGATGGAAGGGCGTCGACAAGGAATGGGTAACATTCACTCCAGGCGTCGTTTCAGGCTTCAGCCTCGCGATTCAGGCGTTCTCACAGCCAGGAGACAAGGTTGTGATCCAGCCCCCGGTCTATTATCCATTCAAGAACCAAATCCTAGCCAACGGCAGGCAAGTCGTGAACAACCCCCTCAAGAAAGAGGGCAACTATTACAAAATGGACTTCGAGGACTTGAAGGAGAAGATCGACGATAACACGAGGATGATTATACTCTGCAGCCCCCACAACCCCATCGGAAGGGTCTGGACAGAGGAGGAGCTAACCAAGCTCGTAGAGATATGCGTGGAGAAGGACATCGTTATCATCAGCGACGAGATCCACAATGACCTGATCCTTGGTGACATCAAGCACACATGCACCGCTACCATTGAGGGTGCGATGGACAGGACGGTTACACTCGTTGCGGTCAGCAAGACATTCAACCTTGCTGGAATGAGCACGGCTAACTGCATTATCTCCAACCCTAAGCTGAGGGCCCAGTTCAGGGCAACTGCGAAGAGAAGCGCACTCGGCTACAACGCCTTGGGTATCACAACCCAGGACGCAGCCTACAACCACGGCGAAGCCTGGCTCGATGAGTGCCTGGATTATATCAGCGAGAACTTCAAGTGGTTCAAAGCATTCATCGAGGAGAAAATCCCCAAGATGGAAGTTTACCCACTGGAGGGTACATACCTCGCATGGGTTGACTGCACCAAGCTTGGGATGGACGACGAGAAGCTCATGGATTTCATGCTCAAGGACGCAAAGCTGTGGCTCGACGAGGGCACACTGTTCGGCGCCGAGGGCAGCATGTTCATGAGGTTCAACCTAGCTTGCCCAAGGAGCATCCTAGAGCGTGCCATGGTAAGCCTAGAGAAGGCTGTCAACGAGATCCGATAATTTGTAGAAAATTGGGTGAGCCTTTCGGCTCAATCCCTGCATTTTTTGATTAGGCAATAATGTTGCTGTTTGGAGCGTTTTTCTCCTGGTCCCAGTAGATTGTTGCCTTCTGGTAGCTGCTGGACTTGACCTTGTTGAAAGCCTCCATGAAGTGCTCCATCTTGACCTTCATCTCGTCCTTGTGCTCGTTTGCCTCCACCGGGTCACTGTACTTGACTAGGTGCTCGTGGATGGCTGTCTGGCTGGCAGCGCTTGCGGTTGCCGCGATATCAGCTCCACTGTAGCCTTCCATCTGCTCAGCAAGCTTATCCAAGTCTACATCATCCGCTAGGGGTTTTCCTCTTGTGTGGATGGTTAGGATCGCCTTCCTCGCTTCTAGGTCCGGGTTGGGGATGTATAGTATCCTGTCTATCCTTCCCGGTCGCATGATGGCTGGGTCAACCATGTCAACCCGGTTGGTGGCAGCCACAACTACCACGTCCTTCAGGCTCTCCAAGCCATCCAGCTCGGTGAGTATCTGGCTCACCACTCGCTCAGTTACGTTGGTGCCGAGGCTCTTGCCTCTGGGTGGTACAACGCTGTCGATCTCGTCGAAGAAGATGATGCACGGTGCTGCCTGTCTGGCTTTCCTGAATATCTCCCTGACGCCCTTCTCGGACTCGCCTACCCACTTGCTAAGCAGCTCGGGTCCCTTGATGCTGATGAAGTTCACCTCGGATTCTGTCGCTACAGCCTTGGCTACGAGGGTCTTTCCTGTTCCTGGTGGTCCGTAGAGCATGATGCCCTTGGGTGGGCTTACCGCTGCGTGCTCGAATACCTCACGGTACTTGAGGGGCCACTCGATTGCCTCTCGTAGCTCCTGCTTGGTCTCCTCCATGCCCCCGACATCATCCCAGTGGACGTTGGGTGACTCAACTAGGACCTCCCTCATGGTGCTTGGGGGCACCTCTCTGAGGCTGTCCTCGAAGTCGTTCATTGTTACGTTGATCTTGTCCAGTATCTCGGCGGGGATGCTCTCCTCGTCCATGTTGATCTCTGGCAGGACTCGCCTTAGGGCACCCATGGCTGCCTCTTTTGCCAGTGCCTCAAGGTCCGCACCCACGAATCCGTGGGTCCTGCTGCTGATCTCCTCTAGGTTAACTTCCTCGGTTAGGGGCATACCCCTTGTGTGGATCATGAGTACTTGGTGGCGGCCCTTCCTGTCTGGGAGACCGATCTCGATTTCCCTGTCGAACCTTCCGGGGCGTCGTAGAGCTGGGTCAATCGCGTTAGGCCTGTTTGTGGCTCCTATTACCACTAGCTTACCCCTGCTCTCCAGTCCATCCATGATAGTAAGAAGCTGGCTGACAATCCTCTTCTCTACGTCACCGCTGACCTCATCCCTCTTGGGTGCGATGCTGTCGATCTCGTCGATGAAGATGATGCTTGGGGCGTTCTCCTGTGCCTCCTTGAATATCTCCCTGAGCTTGCCCTCGGACTCACCGTAAAACTTGCTCATGATCTCCGGTCCTCCGATATGGAAGAAGTTAGCCTGAGTCTCGTTAGCAACAGCCTTGGCTAGCAAAGTCTTGCCCGTGCCTGGTGGTCCATGCAGTAGGACTCCCTTGGGTGCCTCTACTCCCAGCCTCTCGAAGAGCTCAGGGTGCTTAAGGGGCAGCTCGATCATTTCACGGACCCTTGCGATCTCCTTGTCCAAGCCCCCGATATCCTCGTATGTGATGTTAGGGATGTTCTTCTGTGTCTGTCTTGGAGCCTTGTCAGTGAACTGGATGCGGGTGTTCCTGTTAATAATAACAGCGTCTGCCTTGGGCTCCGCCTTGGTGATTACTAGGTCCACCCTTCTTCCCATGATGTTGATTGTGATGTTAGCTCCCTGGTTTACAACCCTGCCCTCCATGAGCTGGGTGAGGTAACTTTCTGCGCCTACTATTCTCAGCGGCTCCGTTGGGTAAAGAACAAGGCTTGTCGCCTGCTTCGCGTCAGCCTTCTTTACTGTAACCCTGTCATCAAGCCCGATGCCGATGCTTGAACGCAGGTACCCGTCAATCCTGATGAGTCCCCGACCATAATCCACGGTCTGTCCGGGCCATACCTTGGCAAATGTACGTCTCTCTCCCGCAATCTCTACTACGTCCCCGCTTTGCCATCCTTGCTCGTGGATGATCTTGGGGTCCACGACGGCGATTCCTCTGCCGACGAGGTTTTGCGGAGCTTCCGCTACCTTTAGTGTAATGTTTTCCATTGTTTATTCCTCAAAATGGTTAATTGACCTGTATGTTGACTCCTTCAGGCTCTGTTTCCTCGATGAGTCGTAGGGTGATATCCAGTACGCCGTTGTTGTACGTCGCCTTGGCAGTCGTGGGGTCTACCTTTGCCGAGATTGGTATCTCGTGGTCCACGTCCCACCTGTCATAATTGGCTTTAACCCTGACGCTTGTCTCGGTGCCCGTTATCTCGATGGACTCCTTTGTGACTCCCGGTAACTCCATTATGACCCTGACAGTATTGTTGGCTCTATCGATGTCCACCTGTGAAAGGGGGTCGTCGTTGGGCTTCTCCATCAGTGGTGCTTGGGGTATGTCTGTTCCCCACTCCTTCACGATGGGTTTACCATCGGGTCCGGTTGTCATGCTGTACCCGTATGACCATGACTTCATGTTTGGGTCATTGTCCAGCCTGTCTGGGAACCCTAGTTGCTTGAATATTTTCTCGAAGATTCGGTTGAAATCGTCGTCAACATTCCATGCCATATTTCTCTACGGTGGTTCTGTTGAGGGATTATTTATAAAGATTATGGCAAAATGTCATATTTCTGACATATTTCTAGGATGTACTACACGTACCCGTGTTTCCGCTGTATTTCTAACCACATGTCATAAATTCTTAAATAATGCAGTTTTTTATTGAGGATTGATGTCAAGCAGGCGGAACTCGGTTCAGGAAGCAGTCAGGGTCATCATCACACAGAACCCGTACCTATACAGGGGTCTCCGCATGCAAGTAATCAACTACAGCGCTGTCGCCCGGTACATCCAGGACCAAGTCAAGGACATGTCCGGGAACGAAGTTGACCCCAACACCATCGTAACCGCGATAATGCGGTTCAGCAAGGAGGCACGGGAGCAAGAAACCCGTCCATCCGAAGGTGCGCTGGCGGGTTCACGTTTCAACCTTGTCACTGACATCATCGATATCACCATACCATCCAACGCACTGGATCAGGCAACCATCATCGAGCAGCTTTCAACTCTCCAGAAGCGTGGGCTGAATATCAAGCTCCATCAGTACCAGGGCAGCCTCAAGGTGATCGCAACCAGCGAGGCGATGCATGAGTTCATGCAGGACCTGTGGCAGTATAACCCGGTTGTACGCGAGGGCTACGCTGAGCTCAACGTCGTTATGGCTCAGGACACATCAAGATATGACAGAGTTGCATTGCTGACTGACCTTCTATTTAGGCATGGGGTGCATCTCGTCAACGCGTTCTTCAGCCAGAACGAGATCAGCCTCATCGTGAACGAGGAGGACGCATCAAAGGCGTTCGAGGTTCTGCGAAGCCAGAACCGATAGGAGTCTAGGTGTGGCTGAAAACCCATCTAAGCCCGTTGTACATGCTCTGAAATGGAACGTGTCCCTCGTCTTCAAGGTATTCACATTTCCACTTCAGACCATTAGTGGCGTTTTCTCGTAAGAATTCAGTGAACCATGTAACATGCTCCGTAACGTGTGGGTAGTCCTCCTTCCCGTATATCATGTACAGTTTGGCGCTCCACTCGGTCTTGAAGCTCTCAAGCGCCAATTCCTTGATCAAATCCGGGCACCACCCAATCATGGGGCTGGGCGCAATCACTACATCGAACAGGCTTGGGTTGCTGAACAACGTATACAAGCCGAATACGCCCGCGTTGCTTGCCCCGTAGAGCATGTTGTACCCTGTTGTCCGGTATTCCTCGTTGATTGATGGGACCAGCTCATCCCTGATGAAACCAATAAACTTGTCACTTCCCCCACCGTCTCTCTTGGGTACCTTGACTGGAATCATGTCTCTGTCACGGTTGGTGTTGTAGACTCCGACCTCTATGAACTCTGGAACCCTCTGGATGTACCTCATGTACTCGATGGTGGATAGGTCATTGGCGACGAATGGAGTAAAGTTGGCGTCCATCATGTACAGAACCGGGTACTTCTTGTTTGACCCATGGTAGCTCTCGGGAAGCCTGATCAACAGTTCCCTGGTCTCATCGAGGATACTTGAATGGAGCGTGGTTTTCTTGCCCAGTTTCACGGATTCCATGGCTGGTTTGACTGATGTTGGGTGTCATAAATCATTATCCGCAAGATAACCGAATTATTCAATAATATATACAAAACCCAACCTCTGGGTAGGCACTTTTTTAAACGTGCTTGCATGATGCAGGAGGGTTTGCCAGTTGAGGAGAATACCGCGATGCATGAGCACTCAGCACCCTGACAACGTCAAGACCCCTTTCTTCGCGGAGAGCGCGGAGATGGCAGGCGATGACGAGGTTCAGGAGGCGTATTACTCGTTCTCAGAGCTCGGATGCAAGGAGCAGATGTGGGATTTCGAGGGAAAGGAGGTTGACAACTTTGTGGTCAAGAAACTGTACACGAGGTACCAATCATACTTCACGGACAACAGGCTTGGAGATGACCTGTATCTCACCCTCCGTGTCCCCAACCCCAACATCGACAGGACTGAGGGCAAGATACTGCTGGAGACCCTTGAGAGTATCCCCCGCTCCTATGATGCGGCGAGGGCTTTCCTTGATGACTGCCCACCACCGGTGTTTGAGGTCATCTTGCCTATGGCTGAGTCAGCCCGAGACATTGATCGGATATACAGGTACTACTGCGACTTCGTGACTGGCAAGCAAGCTAGCCCTGTACGACCTTACGATATCAAGATACGGGACTGGATCGGTGAGTTCAAGCCCGAATCGGTGAACGTGATCCCTCTCTTCGAGGATAAGGACCGGATGTACAAGGCGCATGACATCCTCATGGAGTACCTCATCGACAAGCAGACTGATTATCAGCGTGTATTCCTAGC
Organism: uncultured Candidatus Bathyarchaeia archaeon; assembly: GCA_964589605.1. Taxonomy (GTDB): domain Archaea; phylum Thermoproteota; class Bathyarchaeia; order TCS64; family TCS64; genus RBG-16-57-9. The sequence continues at coordinate 40,485 of CAZPRN010000012.1, forward strand.
ACGCTCAGACCCCGCCCTCAACTATGGGTTAATCTCGGCCGTGATGCTCAACAAGATCGCGTTGATGAACCTCCACAGGTTATCCGAGGACATGGAAACCAAGATTTACCCCATCGTAGGGGTAGGGTCAGCCCCATTCAGAGGTAACTTATCGCCAGTGACCGCTGAACGGGCGTTGATGGAGTACCCAAGCGTCCAGACATTCACGATTCAATCCGCATTCAAGTACGACCATACACCCGATGACGCGAGAAGCGCGATCAAAACCATCGAAGAGCGCAGCCCATCCGAGCCCCACGAGATCGATGTCGCCAAAACGGTGAAAATCATCGACAAGTACACCGAGGGCTACCAACGACAGGTTATGAGGCTGGCAAGGCACATCAACGCGGTATCCAACCACATCCCAAGGAGAAGGAAACGAAAACTACACATCGGGCTATTCGGGTACTCCCGGCAGCTCAACGACAAGAAGCTGCCCCGGGCAATCAAGTTCACAGCCAGCCTCTACTCTATGGGTGTACCACCTGAGCTTCTGGGACTTGACGCGTTATCCATGGAGGAAATCGAGTACCTGAAGGACAGCTACATCAACTTGGAAAGCGACCTATCTGACGCTCTCAGATTCCTGAACGTTGACTCCCCGTACTTGCCTAACGAACTTAAAGCTAGGGTGAACGATCTCAGGATTGATGTCGAGATAGATGAGGTTCACAAAGCACAGACCGATTACCTCATCGAGGCTCTACGTCGCAACGGCAACGAGAGCCTCCACGACTATATCGTGATGGCTGCAAACCGTAGAAAGTTCCTAGGATGATCCCCTCCACACTCGACTTTTTAAGTTATCAGCCGGACGGCTAGTGATATGTCTGATAGCTGGGAGAATCGGCTGCCGTTCTATTATGGCTGGGTGATCTTCGGAATCACCTTCTTCATTTACATGTTCATGTACGGTCTCAGGTACAGCGTGGGTATCTTCTTCGAGCCCATCCGAAACGAGTTCGCTTGGACCACCGCTCAGACCGCAAGCGGGGTCACTATCTTCTTCTGGGTCTACGCTGTCAGCGCTCCCATTGTGGGTCAGATAGCGCGCAAGATTGGTGTAAGAAAAACCGTGTTGATGGGAGGCCTACTTCTCGGTGGAGGAGGCATCATCCTATCCCAGATTCAAGCCCTATGGCAACTATACCTTGCATGGGGCGTGATCGCCGCAATGGGTGCCGCAGCCCTCTACATAGTACCAACCATGGTCCTTAGCAAGTTCTTTTACAAGAAACGAGGCAGCACAGTTGGATGGAGCAGTGTAGGCGTCTCGGCGGGCCAAGCCTTGATAATACCCCAGATTGCACGACTTATCCCCAACTGGGGGTGGAGACCCAGCATGCTTTTCTTGGGCACACTGGTTGTTTGCACCACCAGCCTGATCGGCTACCTGTTCCTCAGGGAGGACCCGGAAGAGCTAGGGCTTCATCCGGATGGCGCAGACAAGCCACCAAATGAGCTTCACGATGATGTGATAACCGAGGACTGGTCACCAAGGAAGGCAACAAGTGACTGGACTTTCAGGATACTTGCCATAAGCTACTTCTTCAGCACCGGGGGCATCATAAGCATGCTCACCTTCGTTGTCCCCCACATGATCAACATAGGCATCTCGCCGATCGAGGCCAGCGGAGCCTTCGGAGTAATCGGCATTATGAGCGCCATAGGAAGCATCCTGTTCGGGTTCTTCAGCGACCGTTTTGGGAGAAAATGGACAATCGTGATCACCACCGGGTTAATTGGGGTAGCCTTTGCCGTATCCACGATGATCCCACCGAACCTGGCAATGCTGTACGCTTGGACGGTTCTATATGGGCTCAGCTACGGGGGTGCGCCTGAGCAGTATGCTGCTATCGTCACTGACTATTTCGGGACAACCCATAACACCACATTATTCGGTTTGATTACACTAGCCGGCGGTATTGGTGGTGGTTTGTTCCCCTTGGTAGGTGGATGGATAGTGGACCAGACAGGTAACTATTACACAACCCTGCTGATTCTCGGAGCGGGGATGGCTGTTGCCTCTGCTCTAGCCTTCTCGCTAAAAGACCCGAACGGGTCTACTCAAGCTCATTAAACATACCATTATGGTTTTTCCGTACAGGGGCTATTCATCATTCATGTACGCGGAGTTTCTGGCGATAGTTGCATCGTTCTGCACGGCTTTCAGCAGTGTGATGGCTACACGTGCTATGAGGGACACTGACGCCGACACCGCTAACCTGTTTCTCACAGCCTCACAGGCTGTTGTCCTTACTCTGCTCTTGCTGGTTGATATTCCGGAGGTTAACCTAATGGGTTTGGTATGGTTCGCCCTTGCAGGTATTTTCGCCTCTTTCATCGGGAGGTTGGCCACGCTCAAAGCCTACAAGTCTATAGGTGTATCAACCAGCAGCGCGATCGTAGGTACTAGTCCACTTGTAGTCGCAGTTTTTGCCATAGTTTTCCTAGGTGAACCATTTGCTGTACCAGTACTCTTTGGCTCTCTCCTAGTTGTCGGCGGAATAGCTTTCATAAATATGAAAGGAGGAAGGCTCTCATTAGATCTGAGTTCATTATACCTTCCAATGGCTGCCTCCATTCTTTTCGCCGTAGCTAACATTCTCAGGAAGCTGGGCACCAACGCTCTCCCACACAGCGTCTTAGGTGCACAGTTTAGCACACTTGCTGGTCTCGTGGTGGCTGTAATATACATGGGGGTGAAGGGCAACCTGAAACTCAGCTACGATGGTAAGACAACTCCAACCCTGATTGGGTCGGGGGTCGTGAACTCCATCGCGTGGATCACCCTCACCATGGCGATCAGCATGGGAAAGGTCTCGGTGATGAGCGCCATCATCTACAGTTACCCGTTGTTCAGCGTGATTTTGGCCCGTTTTATGTTGAAGGACACCGAGTCACCTACACGAGATACGGTCATTGGTTGCACCCTGATCGTCCTCGGGGTCGTAGTGGTTAGCCTCTTTGGATGAGCGTTATATCACGCCATTACCCAGTCTGATACGTGCAGCGATCAACCATAGCCAGAGCCACGCTCCTTGTGGGAGTTCTCCTCGTTTTCATTGGACTAGTTCTCTACCGTCCACTCGTCTACCGGGCTGACTGGAGCATGGATGTCAAGGACACACTCCACTGGGTGGGAATTGGATCAATGTTCCTCGTCTCCATCACAACGGTGATCGCCCTTAACCGCTTCAGGAGCAAAGTCACCAGCAGGTGGCTTGACGTCCACTGTATCTCAACCGTTGTCTCGGCTGGACTCGCACTTGTTCACAGCAGGACACGTGCAGGGGTGATACTGCCAATCCACTACCACAGCTACCTCTCAATGGCGTTGATGCTACTGTTGGCGGTCTCAGGTGCAATCATCCGGCTTTACCCACAGCACGAAACTGTGCGGAACTACTGGCGCGTGTACCATATGCCCCTCAGTGTGGCGTTCTTCGTGACGTTGATCTACCATGTGCTGGTGAAGATGGCGGTGATCTGATGAAGAAAACAATGTTACTTTTGATAGTTCTCGTGTCCTTCACGATTCCCTTAGCTTTTGCACAGACTGATGAGCCAGTACTGAGGATTTACGGTGAAGTGAATAACCCGCTTAACATCACTTACAGCGAGTTCCAGCAGTTACCAATGGTGCACGTGAATGCCACGGTGATATGCGTTGGTGTTCCAGCCGATGACCTTGGCATCAACAGCTACGTGGTCTACAGCTTCAACTGGACAGGTGTGAAGCTATCAGACCTGCTTGCTATGGTTGAGCCCACAGAGGATGCCTACGATATGGTGTTCAGGGACAACACCCAGTACAGCAGCAGCATTCACATTGATGAGACAGAGCGGGACGACTTCCTCTTAGCCATCTACGCTGATAACCAGGTTTTGACACGTGACCAGGGATACCCGTTCAGGGTCGTCGTACCGTGCTACTGGGGCTACAAGTGGGTCAAGTACGTTGAGCGAATCGAGATAACCAGCGAGGACCACCGGGGCTTCTGGGAGAGCCACGGTTACCCCGATGAGGGCTTGATACCGGGTTGTACGCCTGAGCAGATAATCACGAACCCCGAGGTCTTCACTGATCGAGCTAGGACTGTTATGGCGATAGGTGCCGTGCTGATCGTTTTCTCGTTGATCTACACCAGATGGGGCTAGATGCCCTTCTCCAGTTTACCGTCCTTGATGTAAGCCCAGACCATCTGTTTAGTTGTGAAGCCCATTCCGATGTTTCCATCCGAGTCGATGGCGATCAACCCACCGTTGCCCTTCACCCTTACGGACATGTAGCCCAGAGCTTTGTCGGTGGCTTCCTGCATGCCCATGCCTGCTTCGACGTAGTTGAGAACGAGTCTAGCGAGGTTCACCTTCATGATGGACTCGCCGTGACCCGTGGTTGATACCCCTCCAACCCTGTTGTCAGCATAACCGCCGCTGCCAATCAGTGGAACATCACCTATCCTGCCCACACGTTTACCGGTGACTCCACCGGTGCTTGTCGCCGCTGCGATGTTTCCTTCAGCATCAATGGCTACGGCTCCTACGGTTTCATGTCCAAAGCTTGACCCGAACTCGGCTTTCTTGCTCCACTCTTCGAACTCAAGCTTCGCCTCTTCGGTAACCAGTTCGTCCTGGGTAATCCTCTCCAGTCCGTGTTCTTCTGCAACCCTGCTGGCTCCTTCGCCGATCATCATCACGTGGGGGGTCTCCTCCATCACCTTCCGGGCGAGTCTGATCGGGTACCTGATGTCCAGCAGCCCAGCTACTGCACCTGCTTCAAGGGTTGAGCCGTCCATGATCAGTGCGTCCATCTCCACTGTGCCGTCCTCTGTTAGCACCGAGCCTATTCCGGCGTCGAATGTGGGGTCGTCCTCCAGCACGTTCACCGCTGCGACAACCGAGTCGAGGGCTGATCCATTCTTCTCTAGTATCTCCCAGCCCGTCTTGACTGATCTTTCTACTCCGGCTAGGTTTGCATCTACGAGTCTATCCGGTATGCCCCATGCTCCGCCGTGCACGATGATTACAGGTTTTGCCATGACTTGAGTGGATTGGATGTGTGATATAAAAGAGGCGCGAATAGTTGGCTACCTACTATTATGGAAAAAAGTGTTAGCCTTCTACTCTCTCCAGTTTGAAGCTTACTGGGCGTACGCCGTCAGTGCAACATGTGAGCATCTCGCCGGGCTTCATCCAGTCTTTCCAGAAGTTTCCGCCGAATCGTAGGATTGAGACGTCCTTTCCGATGTCTCTCCATGCCCAGCCGCAGAAACCTTCTGGTCTCTCGCCGTCGTTTGACATGAAGACCTGTCCGTCCTCGAATGCTGTGCATATCTCGTAAGGTTTGCCTGATGGGGCGTTTGGGACGTTGCCGTCGAATATTACTGATGGGTCTACTCGTTTGAACACGGATATCTTTACCTTTGCCATGGTGTTGCCTTATTGACAGGTTTCTATAAGTGTTTGTACTGATGGGGGTTGATGCCCCATGTCGTGTTATTTGAGGCTCTCAGCCAGAGCCTTGACAGCCTCGGGGCTTCGGTGTTTGGGCCAGTCCTCGGCTGCGAGAATCCTCATGGTGGAGACAGCCCCGATGGCTACGTCATCTTGGAGGTGCTTCAGGTTGATCTTGTCAACGGTGTCGTACTCTGTATGTCGGACAGTCTTCAGAAGGGCCATCCTCCCCGGGTCACGGTAGTCGTTTATGCTACCCGTTGGTATTCCCAGCGCGTGGAACGCCCTGCTGTCGCCCGGTCCCATCCTCTGGCTGTAGTGCATCGGTAACTCAAGGTCTTCTCGGAGAGAGTTGTAGAACGGTTCCAACTCCGGCCAGTAGTCTGTTGTCACCATTTGGGGCTGGCTGCCTCCGTTGCAGTCGAGCTGGTACGTGAACCTCATGTCCTTCATCTCGTCCGCGTGTGTCTTGGCGTAGTCGATACTGCCCCAGTATCCGAACTCTTCGGCAGAGAAGCAGACAACCCGCACATCACCCTGCAGTTCATCGCTAACCGTGTTGAGTATCCTGCCCATCTCGGTGATAGCTGTACATGCCGCACCGCAGTCGAAAGCCGCCTGCGCTATCTCGTGTCCGTCATAGTGTCCTCCGAGCAGGACGTATCCGTTGTCGCCGGAGCCTTTTACCTCGCCGCAGACGTTCCAGGACTCCCGCTCAAAGACATCGCATTCAGAATCCAGCTTGACATCAACGGTACCTCGGCTCATCCGTCGCTTGAGCATCATCCCATCCTCATGTCTGATGGACACAGATGGTACGAGGCTTGGTACAACTCCAGTGGGTGGCCCCATCATGGGGTATTGGTGCATCCAGATGAACCCAACCGCACCCTCCTCCACGGCTTTTCTCAGTGGAAGCCTATTAGTACCCAGTAGGATTTTTCCCTCGACTTTTATCTCATCGAGTCCTTCCACTGTTTCCAGTGATACCAGTTCACCGTCAACTGCTCCGGTGGCTGTCATCGGGAGAGTGAGTGTTTTGACTTCCCTGTTGAGCTTGCCTTTGATCTCTAACCTTGAGTCCCCGACCCTGCATCCATTGAACTTGAATGGCTCTAGACGCGTATTCTCGAACCCGTTTTCCTCGTAGAGGCTCAGGATGTACTCGGCTGCTCCCCTGCTCTCCTCCGTTCCAGCGAAACGTCCCCCGTACTCGTCACAGAGGGTTACAAGGTCTTCATGCGCCTTTCCGCTTGAGTACGCCTCTCCGCGTACTCGTTTCTCTATCTCGGATAACATGGCTGATAGAAGGAGCCTCATGTTATGACTTTTTGGCTATGGTCAATATCTCCCCGATGAATCGCAGAGCCTCTGAAAGGTCCAGCTTGCTTTTTCCGTGCTCCCTGTCCTTGAAGACTATGGGAGCCTCAACCACCCTGTAGCCCTTGTCCAGTATCCTCCTCAATATCTCGATCTGGAAAGCGTAGCCCTCAGCCTCCAACCCGGGAACTACCTCGCTCAACACCTCAGACGGATAACACCTGTACCCGGACGTTGAGTCCTTGAGGTCTATCCCCAGCGTGTTCCTCGTGTACGAGTTTACCTGCGACGAGATATAGTCCCTGACCACAGACCTCTCTAGAGTGGAGTCAGTCTCTATGTACCTGCTCCCAATGACGACAGTGTCGTTCCTGCATGCTTCCACCAAGTCCGGTAGATGAGCTGGGTCATGCGAGTGGTCACCATCCATTGTTACAACGAGTTCTAACCCTAAATTTCGGAGAGTCTCGGAGCCCATTCCACCTACAAGTGCAGTCCCGATGCCCTTGGTCTTTACCTCTATTAGGTGAACTCTGGGATTTGACACACCAATCCTTTTGATGATCTCAATTGTTCCATCGGTGCTTAAACCGTCGATGAACAGGATATCCATGTCCAGTTCGAGTTCCATTAAACCCTTGACTAGCCTCTCTATGTTTCCCGCCTCGTTGTAGGTCGGTATCAGGACTCCCAGTTTGGTCAAAAGCTATCATCCCCTCCATCTAAGCGATAAAAGTCTCCGATATGAAGCCACTCCATAGCAATAGAGTCGCCATGTAAAACATTGGCACTAGGACCAAGCACAGCCCAATTCCATTTCTCCCCTCCAATAGCCTTCCCGACCCGTACATCCACACAGGGAAGAGGAATGAGAAGAACCGTGGATACGAGAACATCGTCCCTATCAACGTGACCGATACATAGTAGATTATCGAGTAAACCCCAGCGAATCTATCCATTCTGATCAACCCGGGTAGTAAAAACGTGGTCACCGCCATGAAGAAGAGTATGAAAAACGGTGAAAACGGGTGCTGGGGTAACCACTGGATCGGGAAACTTAACGCCCCCAGGCCGTGCTCGGGGACAACCCTTGTAGCCCACGTGTAAGCCGTGTACATATCGTTCCACTCGGACGTGCTCATGGAAGCCAGCCAGTTCCCCGTCGATATCCTACAATACGTGAACCAAGCGAACAAGGTAACCAATGGCAGGAGGCTTAGAGCGGTGTTCCTGAATTTCCTATCCTCTTTAACGCTATACAACATCAGGGGAACGGCCATGAGGAACCCCATGGGTCTGATGAGGGTGGAGGCTGACGCGTAGATTGCTGCTCTGCCCATCTCACGTCTCTCGAAACTGAGCCATGCCAACAGCGTGAAAAACAGGAAAGGACCCTCGGTGTACATCACCGTAGTGAAAAGGAACACGTAAGGGCTCAACGCGAACAGTATCGTGGAGATCAACGCATTCCTTTCACTCATACGCCTTTCCGCCAACGTCTGGTACACTGGCACCCACGCCACGCCCAGTATGGAGACGATTACAAACGTTGAGAACATTGGACCTCCAAAGAACGGTTCAACGAGCCTGCCTAGTATCGTCAATCCGGGAAAAAACGCATAGCTCTGACTCGAAAACCTGTACCCTTCGCTAAGTATGCTGAGGTACCATGCGCTGTCCCAGCCAGCGTAAAGGTACAGCCACCTGTTGTTTGGGCTCAGAGACTCGTGTAGCACCATGTTCTGAGGCAGGCTCAGCCCAGTCTCCGCGAGCATCCAGTAAGAGTCAACAGTCCCCAGTTCATGAATATAGTACAAAAAGAGGCTCCCCGCGGTTTTCGCGGCAAAAACGAGTCCAAGGGGTACTAAAAACCGCAAGTATTTGCCGATAAAACCCCTTGGTTCTCGAAAAAGCTCAGTGAGAAACCTCAAACCTTATCATAAAACTTCTTCAAAGAGAAAGTAAAAAGGCTTGTCCGGGACAAAAGGAGGTTCAACGATCACACTCGACCCAAGCGAGGTTAAAAGGTATTTCACCGGTCTCGATTCATGGGACTCGGAGCGCGACACAGATGACCCGCGTCTACGGGAGCTGAATCGCCGGCAAAGACTGGACCTCCCCGAGTACCTGACCATAGCGGACTCGATAATGCTTGATGTAGGGTGTGGCGACGGGAGAATCACCGAAGATATGGCCAAGCTAGGGGCGAGCCACGTGGTCGGGGTTGACCTTTCTCACAACGTATTATCCAAGGCTCGGGAACGACTTGGCGACACACCTTCACACTTCGTCCGGTCAGACGTTGACCAGCTACCATTCAGGGCTCACATATTCGACGCTGCCACTTTTCTTGACGCTCTGGTTCACATGCCAGACCCTAAACATGCGCTGACTGAGCTGTCAAGGACCTTGAGTCAGGGGGGAGCCTTGGCGGTGAACATGACCAACAGCAACCCGTTTTGGAGGTTAACCGTTCAGGGCAGCCCATGGAAGCTCATAAGGGACACCTTCCTCTACCACTTCCCAGCTTCCATAGTAAGACCCATCATGAGTGTACTGGGGAGACGCATGACCGGCAGGCACTTGTCAGAGGTCAAGTTCAGGGCCATCGTTGAGGACCAACTCGAGTTAACCGAGTTTTTGAGTTATGGCGGCGCTCCTCCAGTATACTACGTTGCGATTGCCATGAAACCGTTAGAGGCGGGATCGGATGCTTAGAGGTAGGAAATACATCGTAGCCGGTACGGTGTTCGTGTTATGCTTCATCTTTCTAGGGCTGGTCTCGCCTCTGGCTGATTCGAGTCTACCTCTCACTGGGATGCCCATCATCACTGTGGTCGGTTGGATGACTCTCTCGGGAGTTTCCTACCTGTTACTCGTGAAGAGTGAGGCGATGGAAGGTAAATTATACTTGATATTGGCGCTCGGTGCGTTGATCCGCGTTGCTATGCTGTTCTCTACCCCGATTATCACCGTTGATTATTTCAGGTACCAGTGGGACGGGGCTGTACTCGCCAATGGAATAAACCCGTACCTTTACTCACCCGCACAGGTTATCGCATCAGACGCCCCGAGTGTCCTGATCAATTTAGCTAGTCAATCCGATTCAACCCTATCTAGGGTGATCTTCCCTGAGTTGAGAACACCGTACCCACCTGTCGTCCAGATATTCTTCGCGTTATCCCATGTACTGCAGCCTTGGAGCCTTACCGTTTGGAGGCTCCTGATGCTCGCGTTTGATGTACTAACCCTAGTACTTTTACTCCGACTACTGGACGAGCTTGACCTCCCCGCTTGGGCTGTGGGCGTCTACTGGCTAAACCCGGTTCTCGTTAAAGAGGTGATAAACTCAGGCCACATGGATGTCCTGATACTGCCGTTCCTGTTAGCCGGGTGTCTGATGCATACACGCGGAAAACATTACCACGCTGTCACGCTCCTCGCGTTATCGGTTGGAGTCAAGATTTGGCCAATCGTACTTCTCCCCGTGTTCATCCACCCCATAATACCGGATATTAGAAAAGCAGCCAGTGCAACCGTTCTTTTCACCGCCTTATGCGTCGCATTCTTCTACCCAGTTTACATCAGCGGAGTAGATGGGAGCCTAGGGATGCTCGCCTACGCTGGGCGATGGGAGTACAACGCCTCTATCTACAAGGTGATACTAGCCTTCTCAGAAATGATGGTGTCCCTCGTTAATTCCCCTTCAAGCGCCGGTTTTTTCGCCAGAGCACTAACTATCCTTCTATTCTTATGCTGGACTCTCCGTGTTATCCGTTCTTCAGATGATACTGCCGACTTTATGCGGAGATGCGCCCTGGTAATCGCTGGTCTACTACTGTTGAGCCCGACTTTTTTCCCATGGTACTATGTGTGGATAATCCCTTTCCTGGTATTTCACCCGAGCCCAATGAAGCTGTTCACAGCCCTACTACCGTTATATTATCTTAGGTTCCACTGCCTCGCGGTTGGCAGAGTGGAGATATTTGACAACTACCTTGTCTGGCTCCAGTTCGTGCCCGTTTGGACACTAATCGCCTATGAATGGCTTTTAAACCGCAGCAATTCACGTGGGTATGGGGAAGAACCCTGAGATGCGGATCAAGGATATCAGTCATAATTCCAGCGCTCAACGAGGAGGACGCCATCAGCAACGTCCTTGATGATGTACCCGAATGGGTAGACGAGGTGGTGGTCGTGGACAACGGCTCCACTGATGACACACCAAGAGTAGCCGCGGAAAAGGGGGCGAAGGTTGTGTCTGAAACTGAACGCGGATATGGCTCCGCTTGTCTCAAGGGAATCGAATCCATTTCAAATTCCGATATTGTTGTGTTCCTCGACGGTGACTACAGCGACTATCCGGGGGAGATGAAGCTGCTCGTGGACCCGATCCTAGACGGCGAGGCTGATATGGTCATAGGCTCCCGCATCACCGGGGAACGTGGAGCGGAAGCCCTAACAAATCTCGCCATATTCGGAAACAAGCTAACCTGCAGCCTCCTGAAGCTGATCTGGGATCAAAACTGCACGGACCTTGGGCCTTTCAGGGCTATCAGATACGATAGCCTCCAAGGGTTAATGATGACTGACCGGGGCTTCGGCTGGACAGTAGAGATGCAGATAAAGGCCGCAAAGAACGAGCTGAGAGTCCTTGAGGTACCGATCAGCTACAGAAAGCGCATTGGGGAATCCAAGATATCCGGAAACACCATTTCAGCTCTACAGGCTGGAGTCAAGATAATGGCTACGGTATTCAAGTACGCGATCTGGGGCTAGATCCAGAGCGAGATGAAGCCAGCCGCCATGCAGACAAATATGAGGTAAAAGCTCCACCGCGGCCACGGTTTCTCCTGTATGTTGTACCCCATCTTGAACTGCTCGTAGAGCACTACCACAACCCATACGAGGAGCGTGATATTGAACGCCCACGTTGACGCCTCATGTATCTCGGAGGGAAGGTTGATCAGGAACGCTGCAGGCTCGTCCAAAGCTATGGGGCGTCATGAAGAGGTATTAATGAAGCGACTAGGGGCTCATTATTCTGCTTTAGGATACGAAGTTTATACCCATGTTCGTTTGAACATTGCATGGAGTAATGGATTATCTGATGTTGACGTATTATTATACAAAGATGGTCAATTGACAATTGTAGAAATAAAATCAAAACATGACAAGTTTGATGCGTTAAATGACCAGTTTAAACGAATGTCTGATTATGTGGATTTCTTTTATCTAGCTACTGAAAAGAACATACCAGATTCTACCCCCCCTGAAATGGGGTTAATCTTCATAGATGACCAAGTAACAGAAGTAAAACCAGCATCCAAACTTATGAACAAACCACGCAAATCATCGTTGTATGCATTAAAAAAAATCTGTTTAATGAATATGCTAAATGGTGGTCATAAGAACCTGCTAAAATCCGAAATAGTTGATACGATTTTAACGCACATGGATGCACAAATAATCAAATCGATGATCAAAGATGTAGCCGTGTGCAACAATGACATTCATATCAATTGTCCATTGTTCTACTATATTTCAGCAAAACAAACAAAAGCTGCTATTCAACTCGAACGTTTTCTAGATTAATATTCTAAAGTTCCATCTTTCCATTATCTAATTTTATTCTAGACCTTGCATAAGAGGTAGTGGAATGTTGGAAACTTAGAGTTGAAACATATTCTCCAACGTTTCAGTTTCAATATTATCACCATTCCTATTGAATTCACTCATAGCTCTTTTGAAATACTGACATACTAGAGGGTTACTCGATTCATTTATCAGATAATAAAGATACAGAAGGAGAAGATTTCTCATTTCAGATCCAGTAAGAAAATGTCTGTCCATTATTCTCCAAATGATATCATCGTCCTCAAGTCGCAAAATAAACTCTCTCAATGTTTTCCCTCCTTTAACCACTTATTCACGGATGTATGCGAGTATCCCACGATATCTGCTATTTTCCTATAGCTTAACTCAGGGTACTCTTTCGACAATTCCAAAGCCCAATCTTTTGCTGACATATCAGTTGGCTTAATCTTTGCAAGTTTTTTCCAACTATCCTCATTGATCAATAGTAGTTTCCTAAATGTTTCATCTTTAGCCGAGAAATCGATGTTTCCATTAGGAACTTGATCCAATTGGTCTAGAATTGTGTACCTTATCGCCGAGGTTTTAAGTCTATGAATGCAACCATAGCTTTGGCCTTTAACGAATTCACTCACAGTAGGGTGCGTTATTTCGGCAGCATAGTATCTTATTTCTGCTTCCAAAGCCTCTTCTTTTTGGTAGATCCAATCGAATTGACTATCTATTTCTCTTTGAATCTCCTTACCGTATTGCTTGATAGTAGTTGAGATAACATTCCTTATTTCGTTTCTTAAACTCGAATCTCCTTCTCCTCTTACTCTTAGATAATCATTCCCGACAAGAAGAAAACCAAACCTTCGACCAAGCCTAGCTGGCTCTTCAGTAGTACAAACTACTTGTAGAAAATCATCTAAGCTATTAGTCTCCACTTTACTCGAAGGATTTCCCGTCAAAACGATTGTTTTTACTCCTCTTACCTCAATCCTATGTTTCAATCCTCGAGTCAATACGCCCTGTTCCAAATATGTCAGAAGTTTTTGGATCACTGGTTTATCGATGGTGTTCACCTCGTCTAGAAACACGGGAAATCCATGTCCTTGCAGAAATCCACTCACAATAGTTGTTCCACTTTTACTTTGATCATAGCTACCTAAAGCAGAGGCTTCCGTTGCTCCAATTATAGGCTCTTCTCCTAGAAGATAAGGGAAAAACGATTTACCTACGCCGGTATTTGTGTTTTGAATTACATGGGAATTCAAATGCTGATATGTTAATGGTTCAAAAGGTAAGGGGATTATTGATGCTTTGAAAACTTCAACTAATCGAGAATCTTTCTGAAGACCCTCAGTGATCCAGTGATTTACTGTATTGCTCCAATCTGAACAGTTTTTGAAATATTTTTTGACATCAATTAACCATTGAGTTTCATATATTTTCTTAGTGGGATCGTACCATTGATTCGCCTGATTCTTAACAATTAATCTGGGTATCTCTGAGGGATGTACTTCCCTTATACTCAGTTCATTTCTACCCAACCCTTCAACGAGATTTTTCTCGTCAATTATAGTGTACTTGATGCCATTATTTCCAGGCAAATGAGCTGAAATGACTCGATAAAGATGGTTCGCAATTAAACCGTGTTTATCATCTCTAGTATCATAAATGGATTGAATACTGTCCACATCAAGTTGCACCGTATTATTTTGATAATTTAATTTGTGAACAGAATGGCTGTCCTCAATACTTCCAGGTTTAGTGCACTCTCCGTAACTCATCTGAAATCACCTCCCTCTTTTTGATCTTGATTGTGAATCTCGTAGAGTAGTCTACGTTGGTTTTCTAAGTCATCCAAAATAAGGTGTCTCAGATATTCACTAACACTGATGCCAAGTCTAATGCATCGTTTCTTTATTGTATCGATTAGGTCCGTGGTGACATATGTCCCCAGTAAGGACTTTTTTGATGGCAAATTTCATCATTATGTATATATTATCCACACATTATAAATATTGAGTAATAAGTAAAACTATTAAGTATTTACTAGTGGTTTGAATTTAATCGGTGGATTGAATATAACCCGACTTTTCTGAAATAATCGCGACAAGGGACTAGGGCATCTACCCCACAAACTTGTGTTATTCGTCATAACTCAGTTCATCAAAAATCAAAAAGTGATTATTCTAAGTCGTTTAAGTGTCAACGATTGGAGTTAGTTAAATATTAATCTGGAATACATTAATTGGTATGACCCACCCAGCTAAATCTCTCCTAATTGCACAGATAGCTGGCAGTCAATCAACAGATAGAATTAATGGATTGACTCGACTTCACAAAGAATTACTACATAATCCTAATCTGCTATCTGAAGAGGAAATTAGTAACGTATTCTATTGCATGGTAAATTTCTCTCCCCAGAAACCCACTGAGGCAATATTGTATGAACGAATAGCCCGATCAATCAATAATGCAGGGCTTCTGTCCGCTATGCCTATTGAAAAGATGGTTGATTCAGGGAATATAACTGCTCTAAGAGTTATTTCAAACATTATTGATTTGCTAGACTATTCAAAACAGGAATATATCGGACGGCATGCAAGGACTCTTCTGCTCAGTCATAATCCTGGTGATCTTCAGCTGGATATATTGATGACATTATTCAAGAGGCTTGATCAAAGGATCATCGTTCAATCACTGAAGAACGATTTAGATCATCTGGATAAGAAAATTCTCATTCCTTTGACCTTATTAGCTGAATTTGGTGATAGCACTATTTCAGACAAGTTTTCAACAATATTATCTAACATAACAATCTCGATTGATTATGAGGGCAATCAAGACACCATCCTAAATTTAGTTTGGAATTACTACTCACGATTTCCAAAGGAGATATCATATTCTCAGATAAATGAGGTTATTTTATTCTATTATTCGACCAAAACATTCAATGAACATTTGACAGATTGCCTAAAATCAAAGGCAAAATACTGTGTTAATGATTTATTCCAGATTATTGATGCTTTTTATGACAATGAAAATGTAATTGGCAATGTCATGCGAGTAATGGCTCAGTTAGATGACTTAGATGAACTTGATTTTGAACGCTTGTTAACTATAGCACATCCTAGACCAGACCATTTTATTACTGAATGGTGGATGAAGGATATAGCATCAAAAATAGATTCGAGATATGAACCTAATCTTGAAAAACTATACCATGGACATGCTGTAGAATATAGATTTTCAAAACAGGTACTTATGAACAGAGGTAAAAAACTTGGTGAGCTACAGTTAGATAATCCTGTCATTGAAATTATAGATTATTTTTATAATGACTTAATCTCAAACCCCGAGAACAAATATACATTTGAGTCCATGATAATGGATGTCAATAACCATAGGCGCAAAATTAACCGACCTGATTTATTCGAAATATCTGTAATGAATTTATTTTCCTCGTTAGGCTTCGAATCCATATTTCTAGATTTGTTTGGCGCTGAAGGATTTGATATTATAGCATATTCCAGGAGATATGATGCTGCCTATCTAATCGGATGTACAACTGGTGCTATCAAAGAAAACGATCTTACAGTGGGATATTATGCTTCTAAAGCGATTAACTCGCTAAACATTACAGAAATCCTACCGGTTATTTGCACAAACTGTAGTTGGGATGAAGCAATAAGAACAACTGAGTCGGCAGAAAATGGAATTCTAGTATTAACCCTTGACGAAATAACCAAGCTTAAGGAATTAGCATTAGATCATAGACCCCACAAAGAGGCTATTCTGTTTTTAGATGAGTTATTGATGAAGCAAAAACCACCAACTCAACTCAGTACCCGATATCCTATATAACCACACGAGTGACGAATAATTCTAAGAAATTATATATTCACATAGAAATTATATGTAAATATGTCGGGTAAGAAAAACGTAATGATTCGGATAGATGCAGATCTGGCAGAAAAAGCCAAGAATCTTGGGTTAAATATCTCAAAAGTTACTGAAAACGCCTTAATTAGATCAATTAATGCTTTAGAAGGTGCTTTTTCCGAAATTAACCCGAATTCAAAGTCAAATACTTCTCGATCATTTACTGATGAAGGTGATGGTGGGCCGAGCCGGATTCGAACCGGCGATTACCGCGATGTGAACGCGGTGTCCTAGCCAGACTAGACCACCGGCCCATCCAGCCACTAATTCAGGTGCTCCAAATTTATTCTTTCCGCTAGAACCCCAACTGCTCGTTTAAGCAGATATTAATATATCCAACTGACCAAACGTATAGATTGTTAGTGTTCAAACATGATTGATTCAGTTGATCGCGCAATAATCGAGGAGTACATCAATGACAGCCGCCAGAGCTTCAGGGAGGTGGCACGGAAGACCGATGTAAGCCCCGGCACCGTGGCGGCGAGGGTCGCCAAGCTTGAGGAGAAGGGCATAATCAAAAAGTACACGGTGCAGGTCGACCACGAGAAGCTGGGCTACGACCTCACCGTGCTCATCAATGTCAGGGTTGAGGGTACGCCCCAGTTCTTCGAGGAGAGCAACGCCCTCACCGAGTTGATTGAGCCCAACGCCATCTACAACGTAACCGGAGATCATGACCTGTTAATCGTGGCCAAGTTCAAGAACCGAGCAGAGCTAAGCAACTTTACAAAGAACCTGTTAAGGCTTGAGCAGGTGAAGGGCACAAAGACCCAGCTTGTCCTTCAGACGCTGACAGAGGATTTTAACAAGATCAGGTAACCGGGTCGATGGGAGTCATCTCCATCATAACCCTGCCGTTTGGGTCGGGGCACTGGACGACCCATGTGCCCTCCATCCAGTCACCTGGTTCATCCAGCTTACGCTGCTTTGCCGGTAGCAATGGGAGGATGGAGTTTAACGCCCAGTAGCAGAAGTGGCCCTCCGGGATTGATATCTGTCCACCCCTGACGATGAAGTAGTCGCCCTCTTGGATGGTGTCACAGTAGCCTTGAATTTCTTTGACTATAACTTTCAGGTCTTGCATTGTAAGAACTCACGCTACCTGTTTTTGATAAAAGACTTGTAACAACTATCTGGGTACTCTGGGCTCAGGCGCTACCCGTGATGGAGTTGTACCTGTTTCTTGGTAACTGTTTCAACTTTGCAGGCACACCAGAGGGTTATTTCCCCCTTGTAGATCCTGCGTGAAATCTTGATCTCGGTGACGCTGAACCTGTCCTCGTCGTCAATAAAATCCGCTGCTTCTGCCTTCATCAAGGATGCGTCGAAGTTCAGGGGCAGGAAGATTAGGTTGTGTACACCTCTCCCCCTCTCGGAGATGTTGAAGTTGCCGGGCACCGTCCTATCATCTGTTAAAACGAGCGTACCTGTGCCTGAAGCTTTCATGTCCTTTAGTCCCCAGTTATTAGATATAAGCTGTCAACTGGTTTCCTGGGGAAAGTACCCGTACTGGATGATGTCCTCGCCCAGGTATTCCTTTCTGAGGTGCCCCTCTTGGACGAAGCCCAGTTTCTCACATATACGTCTCATGCCTGTGTTCCAGGGACGGGTGAACAGCCTCATCTTCTCCCAGCTGTTTTCCTTAACGTAATCCATGGCGTATTGGACTAGTTTCTGCCCAATCCCTTTGCCTCGATGCCCACTGTCAATGGCTACCATATGGAGCTGCGCTGGGACGAACTTGTTGGCGTCGGTTACCCTGAGAAACCCGAGAACCATCCCTTTTTCCTCGGCTACCACCAGTTTCACGTTACTTGTCCTGGACTGCTTCATGAAGTATCCTTTATTGAACCTGTCCATGCCCCGATCCATCTCGTCGCTGAAAGCCTTGTTGGCTATCCTCATGCATGTTTCAGCGTCCCCCTCGTTCAGGTTCCTGATATCTATCATCGA
Organism: uncultured Candidatus Bathyarchaeia archaeon; assembly: GCA_964589605.1. GTDB lineage: Archaea > Thermoproteota > Bathyarchaeia > TCS64 > TCS64 > RBG-16-57-9. Next base: position 58,785 of record CAZPRN010000012.1, read on the forward strand.
TGAATCCTATCTTTCAGCCCTATTTAACGAATAGCAAATGAACTGGCTATTCCTCGTTCTCGTTGTATCCCTGGTACTGATTCTCTATGACTCGTTTAACGATTAACCGTAGATCGTTGAGATACTTTTCCTCACTCATCCCCAGCGCTTTCAAGAGGAGCAGATTCTCCAATGAGGCAACTAGTAACCCATTGTGCTCCTCTGCTCCCTCCTTGAGGCTCTCGTATCCGAATAGCATTATGGTCTTCCACACCTCGTAGCCATCCTTCACTACCCCGAAATCCCCGAATATTTCCTTGACATTATCGGGGTGACTCTTGGCTAGCTCCTCGTAGTCCTTTTCAGAGACAACGAAATCAATGTCCTCTCCCTTTTTTCGTAGATCGTAGTACTCCATGGCTGCTCCACCTATCAGTAACGGTTTTTCCTTGAACTTGTATGAGAAAACGGACTGTAGTGCGTCCAATGACACGGTTTGAGCCATATTGATGGTTTAGGCTGTGGAGATATAAAACCGAGGATCGCGAGTCTGTTGAACCCGTTCTTATATTTCCTTTCTCGTTGACTAGCTGGTTCCCGTCCATCGAGTTCGTAGAACTAACCCACTGGAAAAACATAGTACCATCACGAATATGTTCCCGAGGTAAGCCACTCCAACGTACCTGACTAATTGATCTCCCTGTTCGATCCCGATTTTCGGGTCTGCCCTATAGTTAACTAGAACCGGGTAGAGTCCCCTCCTCTCCGCGATTTCAAGGGCTCTTTCACCGCTCAATGAATACTGGGTACTCCCCTCTATCTCGATGGTGTCAACTGATGCGAACAAGAATATGAGCACAGACAGACTCAGGCAGAGGTATGAGGCTGCTCTTCTAACTTTCAAGTGGGGTCACTATATTGGAGGTGAAGATTCATCTTAATATGTCAATCTGAACTGGGCTCTACGTCAAAAAACGAAGAACCTCTGAAAGACGGCTTATTTCGATATCCGCGTCTGAATCCTGTTCGCCCCGCCTTATGTACGCTGTTTTCATCCCTGCTTTTCTCGCCCCGATTGCGTCCGCCAAAAGATCATCCCCAACGTGTAAACAATTCGCTGGTTTAACCCCCAGTTTGGTTACAGTTGAGTGGAAAATCGAGGGGTGTGGCTTGGCGTACCCGTGCTGGTACGATAGTGTGATTACCTGGAAGAATGGTTCCACCTGCTTAAACCTCTCTGGGAGCCATCTCCAATGGGTGTTGGAGATCAATCCTAGGGGGTATCCCTGTTCAATCAACCGGTTCAATGTATGTTGCGCGTCTTCAAACCAGGTAATTTCCCGTGTCTCTAGTCCAATATTCACGGCTTCCTCAACAGTGGATGTCTGAACATCTTCGTGACCTGTTTGAGCCAATGCTTTGATCACGATTTCATCCAACGTAGTCTCGATAAAGTTCTCACTCAAACCTGCACGGTACTTTCTATCCAACGCATCATAGGCTCCCAGGAATCTTTCCATGTCCAAATCTATATGACTTATGAGACATCTGAGAATCGGGTAAATAATGTCCTCTTTGGGCTCATACCTTTGACGAAATAACGTCATATAGTGGTCGAACGTAACGGCTTCCACTTCGTCGATCCGGCAATCGGAGTATCCAGTCAATATAATCACAAGAAAACGTCACTGTCACGGCTGTGAACGCTCACGGACGTGACTGGAAAACATAGTTTAACTGAGAATAAAAAGTTTACAGCTTATCTTATTACTTCCTGATGACCTGTTTTCTGTGATCTATATTGGTTGATGTTAAAATCACTGTACTGGAAAGAACCAGTCAACCAGAACTCGCCGAAAAATACGCTTCCCCCGAAATGTCCCACAAGTGCACCGCCGTCGAAGATGGCCAAGTATGGATATCAAAGGGAGGACAGAAACCAGAGGGTTTCTGCGAGGAGGCGTGGTCAGCCTTCACACGGTACGTGTTTGCGTTGTCCCATGGCGGTGATGGGTTCTGGCCTGGTTGGATACCTGAGAGGTACATCTCGATTAACAGCTGTAATGATGGGCTTCGTCCAGTGATCTTCAAACTAGAGGCAATCAAGTAGTATCGTGGATGAAACCATCCACCAAGAGGGGTTAATACGCTATGATTATCCGACAGGTCCATACCTCGGACATCCCCGAGTTATCAGAGGTCGCACGGAAGACATACAGCGAGACCTTTGGGCACACCATGTCTCAAGAGTACCTTGATGTTCATCTGGAAGCGACACGCTCAGAGAGTTACTTCAACAGAATCTTGGAGAAGGATGAGATAATTGAGAACTGGGACGAGTACAAGGATAATATCCCGAAATAATTAGGGAATAATCAAGGGCTTGTCTGGGTCTCTGCCATAAAAGGACGTAACCCTCCACCCATTCTCCAGGTCTTGGAGAACATAGACAACGCTAAGATCCTGTGTTTCTGGGGTGTCCCCGGCCTTCCTTCGCCTATATGATAGGTCTGCAAAGACGAGTCCCTCTGATAGAATATGGGTGTTGATGCTGGTTATTGGGGATGCTATCCAACCTGCTTCTCGTGCCCCTTTCTTTAACTGGGTTAAACTGGTTATTGCGTCATCGGCGGTCTTCCTGAGACCGCGGACACTGCCAAACCCGGTACTGACTGGTAGCGCGTACACGTTCTCAACTATTCCATCGTAATCGCTTTCCTCGTATCTACTGAAATACTCGCGCAGCTTTGCATCCACCTCTGCTCTGATAACTGAATCACTCTTCATCTTAATCCACAGTAAACAGGAACCTGATTTGAATTATCCGATTAAGAATTTCACTCCCTCCTTTCGATTGTTTATATAACCCCGTTTTCGTGTGTTGGGTGCATTGGAAGGAGACTTAATTATGAAAATCACGGCAATAGTTGGAAGTCCTAGGAAAACGGGAAACACTGCCGCACTCGTGGATGCAGTACTGAAGGGCGCATCCAAAGCAGAGACAACCATTCATTACCTTGGTGACAAGTCAATCAAGGGGTGTATCGGGTGTTACTCGTGCATGAGCACTAAGAAATGCGTGCACAAGGACGACATGCAGGACATCAACCGGGATATCCTAGAATCCGACATCATCCTCTTTGCATCACCAATCTACTACTACACGGTAACAGGACAGTTCAAAACATTCCTCGACAGGACCTTCCCCCTTTACTGGGACAAGCCATTGAAGGGAAAGAAAGCGGTCTTCGCCTTGACTTGGGCTGCCTCTGACCCTGATGCGTTTGATGACACTGTTGAGTGGTTCAAGAGAGTAACTGACGCAACTGCGGTCGAACTGATAGAAGTAATCAAGGTCCCAGATACAGGAGATAACCCAGTAAGCGAGAACCAGGTATTACTCTCTGAGGTCGAGGAATTAGGAAGAAAACTGGTCTCATAACCAGTAACTCCTCATCTATCTCAGATTTTTGAATCACGTAAGTAATAGACTGGTGTTATCCAGTGCTTGTACTTTAGATCCATCTTTTTGGCTTAAATCGATGTATTTTACCCACGCTACATATGTACTTACTAGTTTACTTCGCTGTTTATCTCAGTTAGCTGACGCTCCAGATCATCTTCAAGCTTGTTTATCAACGGAACCGAGTGGTCGATGATTCCAGCGAGGACGAATATGGTTCCAGATAGTAAGTACCAAAACCTGAGTCCGGTGATCTCAACGACGGGTCCAGCTATGGCAAGCCCAATCGGGGCAATGGCCACATTTGTGCTCATCATCAATGTGAACACTCTGCCCTGAATCTCGTGCGGGACCTGAGCCTGAAGCATGGAGAAGAAGCTACTGTTGGAGATTGAGACCATGAAACCGAAAACGAAGATAGCGGCAATACCCATCCAGAGCATATTTGCTGGGGTCCTGCTGAACAAAAGGAGCCCTAAACCAGCCGCGAGCAGTGTCAAGTAAGCCGTCTTTATCTTGCTCTTGAATCCTCCCCATACCCCGAGGGCCAAGCCCCCCAGTATCGTACCCAACCCGTTGGATGACTGAACCCAGGCTAACTCGATGGCTCCGCCCTTGAAGAACTCCGTTACGAGAAGCGGGAGCAGTGTGAAAGCCGGCCACGTAATCAGGTTGATGATCATGCCCTGCACCATGATAACGAGAAGGCCTTTTTGTTCATAGATCCATTCAAAGCCATCTTTCATATCACTTAGTACTCCGCTTGTGAGCCTCTCTACATTTTCAGGTTGAGGGATATGGATGAACAACAGTGAGCCCACTGCGAGAATTGCTGTAACCAAATCAATAGCCAAAACGTATTCAATCACCAATACCTCTAGGAGGAGGGCGCCCAGTGGCGGTGCGCTGATGGAAACGAGCCCTTGAAGGCTCTGGTTTAGTCCAGCTACTCGTGACAGGTGCTCCTTTGGCACCATCATGCTTGTGGACGCCTGCATGGCTGGCCAGTGGAATGCCCCTCCAGCTGCCCTGAACAGCATGACCGCGTAGATGTGCCAGACCTGAACGTTTCCAAATCTGAACAATATTACGAGGAGTAGGATTGATGCCGCGATTAACGTGTCAGCTACAATCATTACGTTCCTACGGTTCCATCTGTCCACCAGTGCTCCAGCGAATGGACCGATGAAGACCTGGGGAATAAGCGCGACGATACTGGCCCCTGCCAGTACTGAAGGTGATTTTGATTGCACAGTAAGGTACCAAACTAGTGCGAACTGCACCATTCTGCTACCAAATAGGCTGAAAGCCTGACCAGTGAACAAGACGAGGAAAGGAGCCATTGATTTTGATAGTAGACTGGACTGCTGGTCTTCCACTTGAATCACCAGCACCTCATGACTCGTATATAGAAATATCTTTTGGAAATATAGCTCAGAAAAAAGTATAGGGCGTTTTAAACTGGTACTAACCAGTGCTTGTACTTGTCAACGTTCCCTGCCAGTATCTCGGCGTAGTACTCAGCGATCTCTGTTGTGATTGGACCCGGGTATCCTTCCCCTAGCTTGATGTCATCAATGCTGGTGATTGGTGTGCACTCGCCGCCTGTCCCGCAGAGGAAAGCCTCGTCGCTGGCGTACAACTCGACTCTTGTATAGTCCTTTACCTCAACCGGGTACCCCAGGTCGGGTATGAACTCGATGAAGCATCCACGTGTAACAGACTCCAGGATGGATGCGTTAACCGGGGATGTAATCACCTTGCCGTCACGAACAACCATCAAACAGGCCAACGTACCCTCCGAGACGAAGCCACGGCTGTCGAGGAAGATAGCGTTATCGTAGCCGCACCTCCTCGCCTCCCTGATGGCGTGCATGCTGTTCTGGTAGTTTGCCCAGCTCTTGGCCTGAGTGGGCAGGGAATCACCCCTGATACGCCTCCAGCTACTCACCATGAACCTGCGTTTCTCACTGAACTTTGGGTTACCCTTGCCCAGCAGGGTCTCGAAGGGCCAGACTGGTACAACCACGTGGCTATCATCTGAGCCCCACGATTTCTTGGGCCAAATCCTAGGCTGAATGTACGTGTTCTTGTCATAATCGTTCCTTATTATGCAGGCTCGTACCGCTTCAAGCAACTCTTCCTTGCTGTAAGGCATGGCTAGTCCATTTACCTCTGCGCTTCTCCACAACCTGTCGATGTGCTCCTTCCAGCCGAGGATGTTCAAATGTCCACTGCCGTTGATGTCGCCCTCGACGTACGCCTTGATGCCCTCGAATATCCCAAGGTGTATCGCCTCCATCGGGGACACCAGTGCATCCTTGGTCTCCATCACCCTGCCGTTCATCCAGCAGTACTTTGACCCGTTAAAACCAGCCGCGCTCATGGAATCAAATGGTCCCAATGGAGTTATAGCAATTTCTAAAGGAAAGAGAGGCGTTGATGTATCCATGATTGTGAAGGGCTACAAGGCGTCGGTGCTTGTCCGCGAGATGGAGAGCAGGGAGAAGGCTTTGAAGGAGGCGGAGAGCTTCAGGAACTGCCCGAGGCTCCTCGTCTACGGGTTCTCAGGCAACAAGATAGTGTCAGTTTACATGGCTCCCGACGAGGAGGATTGGTGGCTCAACTATTCTGAGCTATTCCCGAATGCAAAAGCTGAGTCAATAATGATCGACGAGGTGATCTACCCGCCCCAGCCAAGGGAGGTCGTTGCCTCCGAGAAGCCGCCTTGCGGCGCGGACTGCGCTGAGTGTCCTTTCGTCGAGGAAAAAGGGTGTAAGGGCTGTATAGCTACCCGATGACTTCCTTGAAGACCCTCATGTGGTTTCCACCTAGTATCTTCAGGATGTCCTCGTCACTGTAGCCACGTTTCACCATGACGCGGGTGATGTTGGGCATCTTGTCAACAGTCTCGATGCCCTCTGGTGGGGGACCGATACCGTCAAAGTCTGAGCCCAGCCCAACGTGGTCCGGTCCTACCAGCTTCACGATGTGGTCTATGTGGTCCACGAGGTGCTCCACAGTCACGTTCTCGCCTCCCTTCACGACGAATCCGGGTGCAAAGTTCATTCCCAGCACCCCTCCACGGTCGGCTATCGCTTTGATCATATCGTCGTCACAGTTTCTCGGGTGATCGCACAGCGCCCTCGCGTTGCTGTGGCTGGCGATGAACGGTTTCTTGATAACATCAGCCACGTCCCAGAACACGCTGTCCGCTAGGTGGCTCACATCGAAGACCATGCCCAGCTTGTCCATCTCCTCCAGACCCTGTACCCCTAACTCGGGGAGCTTGGATTCTGCTCTCTTGGCTCCCAGCCCATCCGCGAAGGGTGTGCGGTAGTTCCACGCAAAGCTCAGCATCCTCACCCCAAGCCTGTGGAAGCACCTTAGCAGCGCGATATCCCCCATCAACGGCTCAGCGCCCTCGATGCTCAGGAGACCAGTCACCTTTCCATCCTTCTTTGCCTTGACGATCTCGTCGTGACTGGTCACCGCGATGATCTCTGGGTTCTCCTCGACTTCCTCGTAGAACTTGTCAACCATCTGCAGCCCCTTCAACGTCGCGTTGGGGACTATCGGCGCGTTCCCGGTGTAGATGGCGAATGTCTGGCAGGTTACCCCTCCCTCGATCATCCGTGGGAGGTCCAAGTGTCCTCTGTCGCTTCTCTCCCCCAGTTTACGTGCCGGTGGTAGGGGCCACGGCTGCTTCAAGAAATGCATCAAGGTGTCGCAGTGGGTATCAACGACTATGGCTTCCTTGTGAAGTCTCATTGCTCGCTCCTCTTGAGCCTCGGTTAGCTTGATCATAATGTTCAGGGAGAGATACGCTTCTCCCCGTTTTCTTTTTTCCTACAAAATGGGGTGGGGGTTACCCGATAACCTCTTTGAAGACCCTCATGTGGTTCCCACCGAGCACCTTCAAGATATCCTCGTCAGAATAGTCCCGTTTAACCATCTCACGGGTGAGGTTGGGCACCATGCTGGTGTCATCGAGTAGTGGAAGCCTTCCACCGCCGTCATAGTCTGAGCCCAGCCCAACGTGGTCAGGTCCTACCAGCTTGATTATGTGGTCTATGTGGTCAACCATCTCGGGCACATCGGGTTTGTCCTTCCCAACGAATGCACCCAGATAGTTCATGCCGAGGACCCCGTTGTGGTCTGCTATCGCCTTGATCATGTCATCGGTGCAGTTACGCGCGTGGTCGCAGAGTGCTCTGCAGTTGCTATGGCTGGCGATGAATGGTCCCTTGACGACATCGTTCACGTCCCAGAACACCGAGTCCGTGAGGTGGCTCACGTCAAACACCATCCCGAGTTTGTGCATCTCTTCAAGCGCCTGTACACCGAGCTCGGGTAGCTTGGATTCTGCTCTCTTCGCCCCTAGTCCATCAGCGAAGGGTGTGCGGTAATTCCACGCGAAGCTAATCATCCTGACGCCCAGCTTGTAGAACATACGCAACAACGCGAGCTCCCCCATCAGTGGCTCAGCACCCTCGATGCTCAATAATCCGGTTGTCTTGCTCTCCTTCTTCGCCTTTATGATCTCGTCGTGGGATGTTACAGTGACGAAATCGGGGCTCATCTCGGCTGCCTCGTAGAACTTGTCAGCCATCTTCAGAGCCCTCAGCGTCGCATCAGGCACGATTGGGCCCGACGCGGTGAACATGGCGAACGTCTGGCACGTGACTCCACCCTCTAAGAGCCTTGGTATGTCTACTTGTCCCTCTTCGCTCTTCTCCCAGAGCTTCCTCGGGGTCCTCCGCTGGAATGAGCGGAACAAACCCCCCAACGTATCACAGTGGGTGTCTACGACTATGGCTTCCTTGTGAAGCCTCATTGCTCGCTCTTCCTGAGCCTCTGTTAACTTGATCATGATGTTCAGAAAGATGGTTCAAGGATAACTTAAAACATTTGAAAGATCGGCAGGTAGAATGATTTCCCTAACTATTCCACCACGATGGGTAATCAGTCTCGTATGTCCTGTGGGGTAGGATAACCACCATGCGGTCCTTTTTGAGCTGCACGAGGAAACCATCCATAACCTTGACCCAGCCATCAGGGTTTGCCTTGACCCATGAATCCATCAACGCGGCTACCCAAACATCGTGACTAACGAGTATATGGAAAGAACGCTCTCCAATGTTTTCCCTCAAATCCAGGGCAATACCTTTAACGAACTCACTCGGGGGCGTCAAAACATCAGCAGGGTACAAGCCTTTACTCCAGTTTGAGAGAAGAGTGTTCGCGCTTTCCTCGGTGTCAGAGAAAACTTGATACCCGTTTCGTATCTCCACGAACCTATCATTGTCTAGTACAAACCTTGTCTGCGTCTCTCCCATGATTCTTGACTTGATACCCTTCTGTGTTAAACCTGATGCGATGGCTTCTCCAGTCTCTAAGGTTCTTGGACTCCGTGTGTGCCAAAACCTGTAATTCCAGTCCCGCGGTAACAGTGCTCCGAACTCTTTTGCACCGGTTTTTCCTTGTTCGGTGCATAACACGTTGTCGTTGTTATCCCATGTTATTTTGTGGCGCTCGGTGTGGCGGATGTTCATAATCACTGGTTCATATGAATCCAGCTCGTATATCCTATCCAAGAATGATAGTGATCTCAGACCCCAATCACATGAGTTTAACAAGTTATCTACAACCTAACGTTCTCTATCTAAACTTAGCTTCTATTACTAATTATTGGATCAACTAAGTGGTGAAGCTGTTAGAAACCTAGTATCCGTTTAATGGGTTTCATTGTTTTCCCATTTCCGATTCTTTTAGTTAAGGTTTAAAAACTAGGCTCATCTAAGTTGAAAGAGTCCGAGGAAATCCGATGCTCATCCGAGAAGTAATACTAGAGAACTTCATGTCATACGAGTACGCCCGCATACCCCTCAAGGAAGGGGTGAACGTAGTCTGCGGGCCCAACGGCTCAGGTAAGAGCAGCCTACTGCTCGGAATCTGTGTCGCCCTCGGAGACACATACACTGAACGATCAAAAAAGCTCAGCGACCTCATCAGGTGGGACGCCGAGAACGCAAGGGTAACCCTCAGCCTGAACAATGAGAGAAGGGAGAACGGTTACAGGCCCGTCCCACAGTACAACATGGACGAGATCACCCTGTCAAGGACTCTCAGAAGGGATGGCAAGTACGGTTTCCAGCTTAACCAGCGGAACGTAAGCAAGGCGGAGGTTGTTGACATCCTCAAGACCTTCGGGTTCGACCCAAACAACATGCTCATCATCATGCACCAGGCGATGCCAAGCAGGTTCGCCAACATCCACCCCAAGGAGCGCCTCAAGATACTGGAGGCAGCCGTAGGGTTCGAGACCTTCAGGGACGATGTCATCGAGGCAAAGAGCAAGCTCAGCGGCGTGCTCAGCGAGGAGCAGAGCCTAGGAAGCCTACTCAACCAGGCGCGTGAGACCCTCAACTACTGGAGGGAGCAGAACGAGCGCCTGCAGGAGAAGAAGCAGCTCCAGACACGGCAGGGGTTCCTGCAGCAGGAGATGGCGTGGAGCCGGGTGATGATGTTCGAGGGGCAGCTTGAGAAGCTGCAGGGACAGCTTGGGGACACCGAGAAGGAGCTTGCATCAGCCGAGGCCGAGATGGAGCAGAACACCAGGAACATCGTTGACTCGGAGGCCGCGTTAGAGGAGATGAGGGCGCACAGGAACGACCTCATCGAGAAGCGGATAGAGTCCGAGCGAGCCATCGGTGTAAGCGAGTACAGCATCAACGCTGCCAAGGAGCAGATCACCCAGCTGGACCAGATACTTAAGAACAGTCAGGAGCAGAGAACTCAGTTCGAGTCCAGCTTCAAATCATTACTTTCACAGGTCCAGGGAAGCGACACCAAGCTGGACGATTATTTCAGCCTCTTCAACCAGATCGAAGAATCCCAGTCAGCCTCATACGAGAGCCTTAGCACCCAGTTCAACGAGCAGAAGAACACAAACCAGACCAGCCTTGAGTCCTTCGCCAACCAGTTGTCGACGGCAGAGGAGGAGAGCCTACGACTGATGAACGAGATGGAGGACGTGAGGCGTCGCATCGAGCAGTCCAACGACAAGTACATCGACGCGAGGATCAGGCTGGCGCTCCTCAAGGATAGGCGTCAACGGCTTAGCAGGCGCGTACAGGCGCTTGGAGGCGAGATCGATAGGGCTACCCGCGACAAGAACGACGCGGAGGCCGAGGCGCTGATCAGGGGACCAAGGATCGAGACCGGTAGGACCGGCGACGAGATACTCAACGAGATCAGGAAGACACAGGGCATCCTCATGGGCATGGCGAACATCCCCGACGAGGCCGAGGAAATGTACGAAAGCTACAACGAGACATTCAAGGAGATCCAGCAGCGCATCGAGGAGGTCAGGGAGAACCGTGTCAGGATTCTCCAGGAGATCGAGGAGCGCCAGAAGAAGTGGCGCGAGATGACAGAATCAATGCTGGACGATGTCAACGTCAGGTACAAACAGCTATTACGCAGGCTACAGGCAGTCGGTGAGGTCAGGTTGATCAACAACCATGACATCGAGGAAGCCGGGCTGGAGATATACGTGGGCTTCAAGGGAGCGGTCCCACAGCGATTGGACCCATACACCCACAGCGGAGGCGAAAGGAGCAGCAGCGTGATGGCGTTCCTATTATCACTTCAACAGAACATTCTCAGCCCATTCAGGGCAGTAGACGAGTTCGACCTCCACATGGACCCCCAGAACAAGGAGGCGGTCAGCGAGTTCATCGTCTCCACTATGGAGGACACAAACGACCAGTACATGGCAATCACGCCAAGCCAGATCACATTCAAGGGACAGGACGTGCACATCGTAATGGTTCACAAATCCGAGTCCGTCTCAGTTCCACGGGTAGTGGAGGAATAATATGAGCGAACTTGAAAGCGTCATCAACTTGTGCCGGATGGTGCAGAGCGGCAAGATCGAGCCCTTTGACATCGATTTTGATTATGTTATGGGCGTCATTAAGAAGCATTACCCCGACGTCAAGGACATTGAAGCATTGTGCTTGGACGCTGAGGCGCTCAAAGAGCTGAGCAGCGTCCTTGAACGGCAGAATCAGTGGATAGAGCACCAGTCTACGACTCTCTACAAGGACCCGTTCATGCTGAGTCAGAGCCTCATGGCGATGGATATCGGTACGATTGCGGACGTTTTCCTTCGTTCATGGCATCCATTGGTGGAGATGGAGCAGATCACCGCCAAGACCTTAGCGGGCAGCCTCGAATACTGGGGAGCGGTAATCCCGTTCGATGAGAGGAACCAGGAGCTTTTCGCGGAGGAGAGGGATACCGAGTACGCCAGCATGGATGAGGCGAGGGAGCTCGGGTATATCCCAGAGGAGGGCTTCACTGACATCATCGAGGCTTTCTGGAAGGAACTCGGTGAACGGGTTGGACCCGGAGGAGTCATCGATTACTGGGATTGGATCGGCGCGGAGAGCTACCAGGAGACAGTTTACAGGGCATACCTCACCGTGTTCATGGTGGGGTACGGTTACGCTAACGCAAGCTGGGACAGGCTCATGGAGGAGCACAAGATCATCCACAACGTGGAGCTAAGACCCGACCCGGGAATGGCGAAGGTCAGCCTTCCGATGATGGTTGATTATGAGGAGTGGAAATTATGGCGAGACGAGTAACAAGGACAGAGCAGGTATACCAGAGGAAGATGAAGGACGCGGTCCATCTACTATTCTTCACACACCACAAGCTACCCGGTGTACGGGGATGGGAGCTGAGGAAGGAGCTAGGCTCTGATTGGCAGAACATCTTGGAGGTACTCGACAAACAGCTGCAGCCGCTGGACCTCAAAGTCACAAGGGTGCTAGAAGAGCCTGACATGGTCGAGCCCACCAACGCACAGTTACAGGATGCGCGTTACTTTATCACAATGCGTGGAACCGTTGACCAGAAAACCGCCAAGACCATCGGATGGCGTATCGACGACATCGCGGGACTTGCCGTATCAGTCGCCTACATCATCTCCAAGCAGGGAAAGGTGCCCAGACAGGACATTGAAAGGGTTCTCTCTGAGAAGCTACCGGGCTGGAGGGTCAAGCTCAACATCGACAGGTACATCCAGCAGGGCTACCTAGGCGAGGACGAGCAGGGCGTATTGTTCCTTAATTGGAGAGCTAGGGCGGAGATCGACTCCAAGAAGCTGGTTGACCTTGTGGTCAGTTTCGGCAAAAAGCAGAACCAGTCCTAGTTTCCTATTTAATGGAAACCGTTTTTCAAACCCACATTTTACCGTGTCTGAGTGCATGGTTCAGTTAAGATACACACCGGTGGATTGTCTCATTTACCAGTACACTACAAAACGTTTCACGCGACAATCCTTTTTATAGGGATTAATTTTTAAGCCCTTAACCCACTCAATCCTTAGATTCCTGATTGGTGACATGATGGCACAAGAAGAAGCGAGAAAACTAGGCGTCGTCAACGAGGTCGGCCTAGAGCGGGATGCCCAGGAGTTCACCTCATACAATCTTACCGTGGGAATCAAACTGAAGACGGACAAAAAGCTGTCATACACCGAGGGTGAACGGCTCATCAAGCAGCTCAGGAAGAGCCTCCTAGGCAAGAACATCGAGCTAGAAGCCATCGCCGTGCCCTGCCCGATTTGTGGCAAGGTCTTCAACAGCGAGACCGGGATGAAGCAACATGTCAGGCGCCAGCACGACGGCGAGGAAGCGCCACCAAAGAGAAAGCGTGGTCGCCCAAGGAAGAACCCGGCTACCGCAAAGAAAGCTGCCCCAAAGAAGAAGGCGCCAGCAAAAAAGAAGCCCGCCTCCAAGAAAAAGTGACGCGATTCGGTTTATATGGAACCGACTATGGTATGAATTGAATTACTGTGAGTAAAGTATACTTTGCATCGTTTAACCACGGCAAGGCCGCCCGTGAGTTCTCGATGGCAGCAAAATATGATGAGATGCTTAACAGGCTTAATTTATCTACTATCAAGAAGAAGGACAAGGTCGCGATAAAGATGCACCTTGGCTTCAAGGACGGGTTCCAGACCGTTCCCGTCTTTTTCATCAGGAGGCTCGTGAAGAAGGTCAAGGAGACCGGGGCTTTCCCGTTTGTCACCGATAACCCGACCGCGGTGTACAACGCGGTTGATCGTGGATACACCGCCGAGACATGTGGGTGCCCAATAATCCCTATCGCTGGTGTCAAGGACGAGTACAAGCACCGTGTGGATGTCAACTACAAGACCGTTGACTTCCTCGACATGGCTGGAGTCATGAAGAACAGCGATGTACTCATCGATGTATCCCACGTCAAGGGACACGGAACAGCTGGTTTTGGCGGCGCGTTCAAGAACATTGCCCTTGGCGGTTACTGTGGTACTAGCAGATGGAGGAAGATCCACGGCGTCGAAAAGGCAGCACACTACTGGGACGCTGACAAGTGTACACCAGAACACGCTCAGAAACTCGTTGAGTCATGTCCGTATGGAGCCATGAAGTACGACAAGAAGAAACATCACCTAAACCTTGGGTTCGGCAACTGCCACAACGCAAACTGCTTGGAGTGCCTCAAGGCAGACGAGGGCGTTGGGTGCTTAATCATCCCAGCGGAGGGCTTCGCCAACTTCCAGGAACTAATGGCTATTGCCAGCAAGAAGATACTGGATTTCTACGACAAGGACAAGGTGTTTTACCTCAACTTCCTCATGGACATCACAGCCCACTGTGACTGCCTGGGCATGGTCCAGCCACAGATAATGCCGGATATCGGCATCGTAGGTGGACGTGACATAGTGGCAGTCGAAGAGGCAAGCCTTGACCTAGTCAAGGAGGGACAGTTCCTCAGGGACCAGATCCCACCATACCTCAAGCATGTAAGCGACGACGAGTCACTTCACCCATTCCAGAGACTTTGGGGACCATACAAGGACCCATACCTCGTCAACGTGTACGGTGAAAAGCTCGGACTAGGCTCAAGGAAATACGAGCTTGAAGAGATTCTACCAGCATCAGTGACGAAGGACATGGATGCCGGGAAGCACAGCTACGAGGACCAGCCCACCTTTTTCTAACCCATTTTCTCCAATGATTATACCATTTTCAAAGGATAATGAGTGACTATTATCAAATTTTACAGCGTTGTTCTTCCTATAAAGGGTCAACTCTTAGGTTTATTGGGGAATGATTATTAGAGCTAATCCCGTTAGCTCTGGCTTGGTGATATTTTGGTCAAGATACCAGATAATGTTAGAGCCGTTTTCACAGACAACCGGACAATAGCGATGGGTACTAGTACCAAGGACGGTGTGCCTAACACGGTGTTCATAGGCTCTTGGTGGTGGAGAGACGACGAGACCATACTTGTCGTTGACAACTTCTTCAAGAAGACAAGGGTAAACCTTGAGGAGAACCCATTGGTGTCACTTGTTGCATGGGATAAGGTAAACCGGCTTTCATACCAGCTAAAGTGCAGTGCTACTATCGAGACCGAGGGAGATGACTATGATCATGCGTTCAAGATTGAACGGGCAAGCGAGAACTTCTTCTTCCCATGTAAGGCCATCGTACTCCTGAAGGTCGAGGAAGTATACGAGGCAATGTTCGGTGAGGGAGCAGGAGAGAGAATAGTTTAGAATGGAGCCTCGGGCGGGAGTCGAACCCGCGGCCAACAGCTTACAAGGCTGCCGCTCTACCACTGAGCTACCAAGGCACGCACCATCTAAGACCGAGTCTTCCAAATAAATTTTTGTCTATTGGAATACGTTTAACTATCTGCATCTTTTCACATCCCTTGAACAGTATGAGTGAGAATCGGGGGGGAATGCGCCTGGGGTATCTTCTTTTCCTCGTAAACATCTTGATCAACGTAGTGGCTTACCCCATTCTTCCAGAACAGGTGATTACCCACTGGAATGCAGCCGGTGTACCCGATGGGTACTCGTCCAAGCTGGTCAGCACAGCACTAATGATACTCGTTCAGGGATTTATCATGGGAATATACCTCATCATCCCAAGGATAGACCCACAGAAACGCGTCAATACATCCAAACCCTACTTTACTCAGCTCATGAACTTGGTCCTCGGGTACTTCATGCTAATCAACTTGGCAATGATCGCCCAAAACCTGGGCTACCAGTTTAACCTGACCGCCGTGATCCTACCATCTGTTGGTGTGTTGCTGTATTTTATTGGTGATATCATGGCGAAAGCAGAGCCAAACTGGTTTGTGGGTGTCAGAACACCTTGGACTCTCAGCAGTGAGGAGGTCTGGTATGCCACTCATGAAAGGGCGGGTGTGCTCTTCAAAGCCAGTGGATTGGTGTCTGTTCTGGGAATTTTTTTCCCGAGATATGGGATATGGTTACTGTTGGCTTCTGTGACGACTACTGGACTCTACATCCTATTCTACAGTTATATCAAGTATAACGAGTTGAAGGATTAGGGGTTAGCTTTGTTGAGGTCAAACCCTCTTCCCTTGAGCTGGGTCTTCAACGGTTCTGGGTCCGGGCTCCACTGACCTATCTTACGGCTGATATGCTCTGTCCAGCTGTAGGTATCGAAGTCGAAGGTCTCCTCCCTGTCCACGGTGAGCTTTATCATGACCTTATTCTTCGAGTAGTAATCCTGGGCGATATACCCCTCGTCCATGACCTTCATGGCGTCACTGACCTGTTCCTCGGTGAAATCTGTGTACTTGTCCTCGAACAGCGTGTACTCCATCGGGTACCGTGGCCTGCAAGGTGGAGACTCGTCAGGGTAACCCATCACAAGCTGGACCATAGGCATCACCCTCTCTGGTAACTCATACTGATCAGCGATCTTGTCGGCGTACATTGGTGTCGCGCCAAGTAGGCAGCTGCCCAATCCGAGGCTCCTGCCTGCTATGATCAAGTTCTGAGCAGCATACGATGCGTCTTGCATCGCCATCCAGAGGTTGTTGAGGTCGTTTGTCCTCGTCTTCCAGCCTCTCAGCTCCATTATCCGCTCGAACTTGTACAGGTCAACGCATATCGTGAAAAGCAGCGGAGCCTTCCAAGGGTTCTTGGCTCTGTCCCTGCTCAACAAGAAGCTATATGTCTGTGCTGCGAACGGCGCCTGCTGAGCAGCCTTTACTATTGATTCAATGATCTCGTCGCTGGGCTCCTCGTCCGTGTAAGCCCTGATGGACTTGTGGTCCATCATACAGTCTATGACAGGGTTTGATATCATGGGGATAACTCAGCCCCTGCCCTGATAACTGCTGTCACATCTAAATACAGGTCATCCCAGATATTCATCGAGTTGAAGCGAACACTATCCATGCTTGTCATAATGGCATTACTTGGGGTAGCTACCGTTCAAGCACAATCAAGTGGATGGGTTATTCCAGATATCATCGTCAAACTTGATGATGGTACCACTCATCACGAAGTACGAGACTCACGGTATAACCTAACTGAGTTAATCACTGGGGTCCAAGAAGGGGATATTGTAGTAGCCTATGGTGACTACGTTCATGTTACGCCTAGAATCTATAATCATTCCTTGACCCTTTACGGTGACACTGACCACTCCACGAACATAGTGGCCAATGGAGTCTGGATTCGCAACATGATCGAGCACAGTATCAATGTTAAAGACTACACAACTACCCCTGATACCTTTTCAGAGGTAGACCACTGGGTAGAAGACATCTATTTCAACTACAACGATCCTCCAGATGACCTGATCACTCGTACGGAAGTGGAGTTCCATGAACCATATGGAGTAATCTTAACGAAGACCGAGTTGCTGAAGGTCAACGACACATCAACCGAGTTTGACTGGTACGATGTTACAGTGACCCAAACCCTTACTCCGGGCGCTAACTCAAGTGGCAGCGACTGGGAGTGGGGTTGGCTAACGTACACGATGAACGGGTCGATGGATGGCTCCAACGTGTTCCTCTCTGACTACGATTTACCGCCATCAAACGAGCTCCCCAAAGGCCTATTCTCGTTCCTCTGGAGGATATTGAACTTCCACCCGAGGGATTTCTTACCATGGCTCTACGAGACCGAGGTTGATGTCGAGGGATTGGACATGAGTGATTTCAGTCTGGAGACATTCACGGTCAGATATCAAGCGCCTGACGGGTTTACAAGGTCAAACGAGCCACTTGAGACCCGGCACCACTACGTAATACGGGTTGAGGAAGGGGTTAAGCCCCGTTTCTGGCAGCAGACACAGGTCAAGTACGTCAGGGCAGGGGTGATCGCTGCACCACCCTATTACTCACCTCTCCTCCACGAGGGCTACCTTGAGCTTGGATAAGCCCTATATCTAGCCGTCCATACGGGTCGGGGTATGAGCATGAAAATCACCCAGATCGAGGGATGGCTACTAAAGGCAGAGTACAACGGCGTCACCGTCGTAAGCGGACAGGAGACAAGGGAATCAGAGTACACGGGGTTCAGCCCAGGCAAGCTGATGGTAGCAGGACTGGCAATGTGCACCGGCATGCACGCGGTAACCTACCTGACACAGAACAACATCGAGTACAGCGACCTTGAGATCGATATCAAGACACACGGCGCAGGCAAGCCAGCTAGGTACGACGAGTTCAACATGGAGATCAAGCTCAATGCAGACCTCAGCGACGAGGACTACAAGGGGCTTGTCGAGGAGTGCAACCGGTGCTTCGTCGGCAACACCCTGAAGAACCAGCCAGCGATAAACATCGATATAAAAACAGTTTAGAGGCTCTCACCGAGCTCTCTCGCTTCTTGTAGAAGCTCCTTATTCTCTTTCACCGGCTTGTTTCCGCTCCCATGAGCCTTCAGGCCGCCTACGATCTCCATTCCCCAGTAGTGGGTCATCCTTCCGTTGAGCCAGTCCACCACCTCAGTGTATGCCTCCCGGTTATCCCAGCCGCAGGTAATCGCGTTGATGAATTTGACGTTCTTGGGGAACTTGTCAAAGTACTCCTGCCCGTGGCTCTTGCTGTAATAGTATAGCCTGTCGATGAATAGCTTGGCGCGGCTGCTTACCTGATCATAGTAGATGGGTGATCCCAATACTAGCGCGCCCATGGACTCGATGAGTGGCATCATCTCAGTGAACCCGTCATCTGGGTAACCGTAACCCTCCTCCGCATCCGTCAACGGTTTGACCTCCATGTCCCCCATGTAGAATATCTCAGTCTCGTGACCTGCTTCAGCTGCTCCCTTCAGTACTTCCTCAACTAGCTTCGCTGTGTTGCCCTTCTTCCTGGGGCCCGCCACTATTCCTAGAACCTTCATAGAGGAGATACTGTGGCTGGCTGGTAAAAAGTTAGATGGGCTCGATGGTGAAGCTCCATGTGTGGGGCTCGCTCCTGACCCTATACTTGAACAGTGTGTCGGGTCCGCAGCTTGCGCTTCCAAGCCCAGCCTGCATCTGGTCCAAGTACAGGTTGATGTAAGGCTTCTTCTTCAACTCGTGGAGGTGCTCCGCCTTTTCCAAGTCGCTGATGTCGTATCTGTGGGCACTGAACTCGAAGAGGTTGTCGCCTGTTACCTTGAAGCCCTTCCTGCCGTCCGTGAACTCCACCCAGCGAGTTTCTGACCTGCTCCCGTTCTCTTGTGGTACTATGTATGGCTCGAAGAGTCCATCAACTGTTGACTCGTATAGCCCGACCATTGCTCCCTCGTTCCTGTCCCGGTAGTTCTCGTGTGGTCCCTTTCCGAACCATTTGACCTTGTCCATCGAATCCGGTAGCCGCAAGTGGACTCCGTTTCTCGGCAGCCACATGTACTCGGGAGCGGGTGAGAGGCTTGATGTAACCCTGACAGAGCCGTCCCCCTTTACGAGGTACCCGAGCGTGAAATCGTTCTTCGCTGTCCCCTTCTCCGCCTGCAGGTAGCCCTGCACTATGACATGGACACCCCCCTCCACGGGTTCAGCCAACACGTTTCCTATCGTGGGTTCAAGCCTGTCCAGCTGGTACTCCTTCCACATCGGCACCATGTTCCTGATGTCGTTATCCGTGGGGGCTCGCCAGAGGTTGATCGAAGGACCGTAATCGACAACCACATCCTCGCCCGTTTGAATGCTCAGGTTTCCCGTCTCCCGGTCAATTGACACGATCGTGTCAGATGACTCCAACCTGAACGCGTTCTCGTTGGACTCCAACGTAGGCTTGGGTGCTTCCCTGGCGGGATCGAACCTCTCATCGGGGTTCAGCCTGAACTGCTCCCAAGCAACGAGGTGTCCATCCTCGCACCAAGGTGTTGCCCCTGACTCGAAATAGACGGTCAGCCAGTACTCTCCAACCCCTCTCTCTAGCTTCCCCACTGGGACATCAACCGTGACGAAGCCCCCGGGAGGAACATTGAGTACCGGTAATTCCACTTTCTTAGTCTGAACACCCTCAACGGTGATTTCATATGAAACTGACAGGTCGCTGAGGTCGGTGAAGTACCTCCTATTCGTGACCTTGAACATTCCATGCTCCAAGTCAACAGCCTCAACGTGGACGGGTTGACCAACCTTCTTTATCTCGTACAGGCTTGGCTTGACCCTTCGGTCCGGGTATACCAATCCGTTGAGGCAGAAGCTCCCAGCGGTTCGTGGGTCACCCCACTCCCCTCCATAGGCGAAGCAAGCCTCACCTTCAGGTGTGTGCTTTAGCAGTCCCTGGTCCACCCAGTCCCACACGAACCCACCGCATAGACGCTTCTCAGACCTGAACATGTCCCAGTACTCCTTGAAGTTACCTGGGCCGTTACCCATTGCGTGGGCGTACTCGCACGCGATCAATGGCCTGTCCTCGCCCTCATGAGTTGCCATGTATGGCAGAGGCGGCCAGTGGTGCTTGCCTCTCCTGAAGCGGGTGTCGTCGTCAATGGCGGGGTACATGACGCTGAGCACGTCGACGTACTCGTCCATCTTGTTCCAGTGGTCGATGACGCTCTCGTAGTGGACAGGTCGTGTAGGATCTCGTTTGTGCACCCAACCGGCGCATGCCTGGAAGTTTGGCCCGTTGCCCGCTTCGTTGCCCAAGCTCCACATCACAATGCAAGCATGATTCTTGGAACGCTCAACCATCCTCACCACCCTATCCATCATGGCTGGTAGCCAGTCCGGGTCGTTGGCTGGTTCTTGTCTGGGCAGAGGTGCCCTGATCTTGGCGATCCCATCTGTCTCGATGTTCGCCTCGTCTACCACGTACAGCCCGTACTCGTCGCAGAGCCGGTACCATTCCGGGTCGGTAGGGTAGTGGCTGTTGCGGACCGAGTTGAAGTTGAACTGCTTCATCAACAAGATGTCCTGTTCCATGGACTCCCGTGAGACTGTTTTCCCTTTCTCGGGGTGGTGCTCGTGGCGGTTCACCCCGTTGAACAATACTGGCTGCCCGTTGATGAGTATCTGACCATCCTTGATGTCCACCTGCCTGAATCCAATCCTGTGGGTGACGGTCTGGACCTCTTTCCCGTCCTTGATGAGGGTTAGAACCAGATTGTACAGGTTCGGCGTCTCGTGGTTCCATTGTTTTGGTGACTCCACCGGCACCTTGAAGTTGATGACTGACTCCCGCATCCACCACTCGACTGATTTCACAACCGCCGAAGCAACCAATTCGTCGTCCATCAGGTCAAGCCTGACACAGAATCCCTCGACCTCTTTCTCGTGAATCGACTCAAGGTTGACTGTGACCAGCAGCTCAGCATCCCGGTAATCATCGTCGAAGACCGTTCTCGCGTAGTAATCAACTATGCTAACGCTTGGCACCGAGTACAGGTACACGCTCCGGTGTACCCCGGAGAACTGCCACATGTCCTGGTCCTCAAGGTAGGTTCCGTCGGTCCAGCGCATGACCTGTACGATCATCTCGTTTTCGCCGTCGTTGATGTAATCCGTGATGTTGAACTCGACTTGTGTACGGCTTCCCTGGCCGTATCCAACCTGTTTCCCGTTGATGTGCAGGTAGAAACCCGAGCAAACACCATCAAACACGATGCAAGTCTCTCTATCTGCCCATTTCGCCGGTGTTTTGAAACTGGTCCTATAGGTGCCTACGTGGTTGTCCTTCACTGGAACTCTCGGTGGGTCGGGGACGAACGGGTACCCAGCACCCACGTAAATCGGATTACCGTAGCCATCGGATTCCCAGCAGTGCGGGACCTCCACTTTATCCCATTCTAGATTATCAAATTCCATGGGGGCTTCATCCAGGTTTTCCACCCAGTGGAAGTCCCATTCCCCATCCAGCTTTACCATATATCTGGGGTCTTCTGGCACTACACGTGCGTGGGGCTTCCGAGTGTTCAAATCAAAGTTCTTGGGACGCTCCCACTCCGGCCTCTCGTCGAGTGCGGTCATACCATTGACCTTGTTTGAGTGTTATATGAAGCCGTCGAGGTTACCCTTATAGAGCCCCTCGGGTAGCCCTTGTGTATGAAGAAGTACAACGTCGAAGGAAGCTGGCCGGCAGTGGTCACGCCATTCGATGAAAAAGACGAGGTTAATTACGATGTGCTCAGGCAGCTTGTGAACTTCCAGGCCGAGAACAACAGTACCGGGCTGCTATTGATGGGATCAACCGGTGAAGCGATCCTGTTGAACGCTGACGAGAGAAAGAAGATCATTGACACTGTGCTGGACGAGGCATCTGGTAAGATACCCGTCATGGTTGGAGTCGCAGCCATGACCACAAAGCAGACTATCGCCAACGCCAAGTACGCGAAGGATGCTGGTGCCGACCTAGGGTTGATCGTGCAGCCACCATACATCAAGCCCAAGCAGAGCAGCCTCTACAAGTACTTCAAGGACGTAGCGGACGCCGTTGATCTGCCACTGGCCATCTACAACAACCCTGAGCGTTGCGGCATCAACATCGAACCCGAGACCATCGCTCGGCTATCCAAGCACGAGAACATCGTTGCAATCAAAGAGGCGGGACCCAACCCGTACGGCGTGATGCGTACCGTCGAGTTAACCCGAGGAGAGTTCAACGTCCTATGCTGTGATTGTGCCTTCTACGCGTTGATCCCTGTCGTCATGTCAATGGGCGGAAAGGGAACCAGCAACGTGACAGGCAGCCTCTGCCCGAGGGAAATCGCCGAGATAAGCACCCCGTGGGAGAACTATGAGCATGTGGAGAACATGAAAGAGAAGCTGCTCAAGTACCTACCCCTCATCAGGATGATGTACGCCGA
Organism: uncultured Candidatus Bathyarchaeia archaeon; assembly: GCA_964589605.1. Taxonomy (GTDB): domain Archaea; phylum Thermoproteota; class Bathyarchaeia; order TCS64; family TCS64; genus RBG-16-57-9. The sequence continues at coordinate 81,374 of CAZPRN010000012.1, forward strand.
GTCCAACCCGGTACCGTTGAAGTACGCCATGAACTTGGTTGGCGCTGATGTGGGTAAACCGAGGAAACCACTAATGGAGCTATCCGAGCAGAACCAGAGGACCATGAGGCAGACCATGGAGCGTCTGGGAATCCTTGAAGAGGACAGCTACCAGAAACAATTTTTTGGAAAAAGCTGAATCAGGGGGCATTAAATACCCCTCTCACCTTGCCTTTACTAGTTGAGCTAAATTGGGTAACCGCTTCGAGAAATACGAAGTATTCAACCTCCTCCCAGATTATGTTAGCATCAAAGACCTCGATTTTACATTCTTATGGGTTAATGACGCCTTAGCAGAATCCATAGGGTTACCAAAAGAGGACATAATCGGTAAGAAATGCTATTCCGTTTCCTATGATCGCTCGACAGTTTGCCCTCAATGCCTGGTAAACACAGTCATCCAAACCATGGAAAGCGGTAGAAGCATTGTATTATTCGCAGATGGACGTATTGTAGACTCAATCGTTGAACCAATCTACGAGAACGGAGAACTAACCTATACCCTAGAGATTTCTAGAGACATAACAGAAGCGGACATCACCAATAACCTGTTCAAATCGTTTATGGACTCCGCCATTGACAACTTTAGCATTCTCGATGAAAACCTAAGATACATAGCGATAAATGACAACGCGCTTCAACAAACCGGGTTATCAAGAGACGAGATTCTTGGGAAATCAATCCCAGAACTCTTCCCTGACGCAGTTGAATCTGGAAGAGTTGAATTATACAGAAAAGTGATTGAAACAGGCGATCCCGTTTACATTAAAGAAGCGAATGGAATCCGGAACAATGAGCTAAAGACTTTCTCAATTCGTGCTTTCAAAGTTGGCTCCGGAATTGGGGTAATTGCCACTGATATATCGGACATTAAACAGATGGAACAGAACCTCCAAGTAGTATCCGATGCACTTGACGAAACTGAGACCCAATACCAAATCTTCATGAACCAGTCCATCGACGGAATCATGCTATCCATCTCTGATCAAATAACATTCACAAACCCTCGATTTAGAGAAATAACCGGACACAGTGAAAGTGACCTACTAGGCACCTCGGTCTACTCACTCATCCATCCTCAATACAGAGATGAAGTCTTGGATAGGATGACGAGACGAAGAAAAGGTGAAAACTTTAGCGAGTTATACGAACTTGAACTCATAAGAAAAGATGGATCTACTGTTCCTGTTGAAGCTAATGTCTCTTTGTTATCAGTTAGTGAAGAACCAGCAGTTTTAGGTTTTATAAGAGAAATATCTGAAAGGAAAAAAACAGAACGTGAATTAATCGAGTCCAAGGAAAAATATCAGGATCTATTCGACAGCTTGGTCGATGGATTCGCATACTGCAAGGCAATCTACGACCAAAACGAAAAACCAATTGATTTCTTGTACGTTGAGATTAACGAACAATACACAGAGATCTTTGGAAAAGGTCCAGAGATCATCGGTGAGAAAGCCACCGATGTATGGCCTGGTTACAAAGATGATCCTGATGGCTTTATAGTTGACTATGGTGAATTAGCGAGATATGGCGGTGTTTTACGGTTTGATCGATACACATCTACTTTAGATCTATGGTTAAGAATCTCCGCTTACTCACCAAGACAAGGCTACTTCGCAGTTCTATACCAAGACATCACACTTCAAAAAAACCTTGAACAAGAAAGGCAAGAACTTCAAGAATTATACAGTACAAGGTTGGAAGCCCTTCAAAGCTATAACCCATTATTATTCGCATCTAAGTCAATCTTAGAGTTAGCAAACGTAACAATCAACCTGATTAAACAGATACTCGGGTTCGATAGAATCGCCTTCCTCATAGTAAGAGATGGAATGCTTGAACAAATCTACGGCCTACCTCACGTCAGCTTCCAAATCCCATTAACAGGAAAAGGCATCACAGTCAGATGCGTAAACACAAGCAAACCCCAACTAGTCCTAGATGTCTCCAAGGACCCTGACTATATTGAAGGAGAAACATCACCAAACGCAGTACCAAGTCAGTCAGAGTTATGTGTCCCAGTACTCGAGAACAATGAAACTCGTGCAGTAATAAATGTCGAATCTGATACCCTCGCGGCGTTTACTGAAAATGACCAGAAGATTCTCGAAATAATAGCGGATACAGTGTCAAGATCATGGGAGAATATCAAGTCCCAAGAGCTGTTTAATCGGCGGTTAAACACAATACGCCAGCACACCGAGGAACTAGCCCACCAATTAACGGTAGAAGGAATTGCACACACCAGTGTCGATGCCATGGAGCAGGTGATAGGATCTGAGTACATCACCTTCCAGATTGTTGATGGAAATAATCTGCGTACAATTGCCACTGAACCACCTACTGAACCGATCTTGATGCCCCTAGATGGACCAGGTTTAACTGTAAAAGCCGCTAATACTAGAAAACCAGTCCTAGTATCGGATATCAAGGAGTCAACAGATTTCTACGAGTATGAACCCGATATTCTATCCGAACTTGCGGTACCAGTTGTGGTTGAGGACATCACAATAGCAGTACTCAATGTAGAATCAAAAATGAAAGCCAGGTTTACCGAAGAAGATCAGCAATTAATGACAATATTTGCTCATGATGTTGGCTTGGCTTTGTCCCGGCTGTCGTATTATACAGAGTTAAAACAGTTCCAAGAACATCTAACTGTTCTACACCGTCACGCGATAGAATTAGAAAAAGCAACAACCATCGATCAAATAATCGAGATTTCTGGACAGGCAATAATGGAAACCCTAGATTATTCACTATACGATATCTCAGTTATCGAAGATGACCATCTATTCGCATATCTTCCCTCCTATGATGGTCAAAAAGTTCACATTAGTAAAACTGGAATCGTCCCCCGAGCTGCACGAACCCAACAAACCCAGTATGTTAATGACACTGAGAAAGACCCAGATTATAACACAGGATTCCATGGTACCTCGTATCGATCAGAAATAGCTGTCCCTGTTGTTAGCAACGACAAAACTGTTGCTGTCCTCAATATCGAGAGTGAGGAACCCAACGCGTACACTTTACACGACAAAGAGCTATTGGAAACCCTGGCATCCCACATATCCTCAGCTTTTGACCGCATAAACCAGATTGAAATCCTCGAAAATCGTATCCAGGAAAGAACCTTACAACTTCAAGAAACCGAATTCAAGTATCAATCAGTCATCGATGCGACCAACGTATATCTCTATGAATACGATTTCCTTACCAAGCGTCTATGGCTCTCTGACTCTGCTTACGATAGTCTCGAAATCGATAAATCCTCCAAATTGAATTTAGATGAGGTATTATCCAATTTATTCAACCAGATCCATGAAGAAGATTTAGAGATCGCTCGCCAAGGGTTCGAAAAGTCGTTTTACCATCGACAGCCATCGGAGCTCGTTTACAGAGAAGATGACGATGGACGCTCTGGTTATAGATGGAGAAGGGATCGTATTGATATAGAGAAGGATTCCCAAGGAGTACCAGTCAAGTTAAAGGGTATTTCTTTTGATACCACTGAAGTAAAACAGCTACAAGACCAACTAGAGGAGCAGAACCGTCAATTAATTAAACTCGATGAGATGCGTTCCCAGTTCATCAATACAGCGGCTCATGAACTCCGAACCCCTGTCACCGTTATCAAAGGGTTCCTCGAATTAATCTCACTAAACTCCCTCGGAACAATACCGGATAATATCCAACGCATGCTTGAAACAGTTACTAGAAACTCGGAGAGATTAGCGAGTTTAACTGACGATCTCTTGGACGTTCAACGAATCGATACTGGTAGACTGGAGCTAAACTTGGAACCAACCAACGTGACCGAGTTAATCACTGCCGCCTGTCATGAACTAGAGACCAACGTAACCGAGTCAAAACTCGAATGTCACGCAATATTAGAAGAACTACCAATCGCTCTTGTAGATCGCGTTCGGTTAACACAAGTCATGATCAACATAATCTGGAACGCTATCAAATTTACACCTGAAAATGGGACTATTAGTGTCTCAAGCTGGTGTGATGAGAGGGAGATATTTGTTCAGGTTAAGGATGATGGAATAGGATTATCTGAGGAAGATATAACTAAATTATTCATACCATTCCCCGGGATTCGTCATGGTATGAACGTATCCAGCACGGGACTTGGGTTGAGTATCAGCAAAGGCATAATTGAACTCCATGGTGGACGAATATGGGCTGAATCAGAAGGCACGGGCAAAGGAGCAACTTTCACGTTTACTATTCCAATACTGAAATGACCACAGCTTCCGATCGAACTCCGTCTAGAATAAAAAATGGGGGTGGTTTATTTTATGGTCTCGATGAACTTGTCGATTGTCATCGATGGCATGCTCAGAATCTTCACCGTACCCCGGCTTCCCAGCTCGACGCTCATCTTGAAGACGGCGTCGTTATCGGGAGCCTCAACCAGCGTCACGAAATCGTATGGTCCAAGAGTCGCGTACTGTTCCAGCACCTTGACTCCGTACTTCTCGACCTCAGAGTTGACTTCTTTAATCCTGTGGGGTTTGTTCTTTACTGTCGTAAGTCCCTCATTTGTAAGCGTAGACAAAAGGATGTACTTGGCCACCAGTTACACCATGAAAAATGAAACAAGCGGACTTGATATGGGTATCTATAATTCGAGGAACCTTCCCTGACCGAGCTCTCCCGTGATCTCACCTTTCATGTACGTCTCGATACCCCTGACGTATGTCGCCTCGACGCTTCCTTGGACCTTCCATCCCTCGTATGGTGTCCAGTGGGTCTTAGCCTTGGATTCCTCACCCCTGATGGTCCACTTCGTCTTGAGGTCAATAACAACCAAGTCTGCATCTGAACCAACCCTGACCGATCCCTTCATTGGATACAAGCCTATCACCTTCGATGGGTTGGTCGAGGCACACTCAAAGAGCCTCTCTAAGCCTAGCTTTCCTTGGTTAACTGCCGTCAGCAGCAACGGGAGCATTGATTCAATCGCCGGTAGCCCCGGCGGAGACATCCAGATATCCTCCAAGCCTTTCTCTTTCTCTTCTCGCGTGTGGGTTGCGTGGTCGCTAGCTATCACGTTGACAGTGCCATCATTGAGTGCATTCCATAGTGCTTTCTGGTCTCTTTCAGTCCTCAATGGTGTCCACTGCTGTGCGAAAGGCCCAAGCTCCTTCGTGTTCTCGATGTTTAGAAACAGATGATCCGGGCGGACCTCGGCGCTGATGTTTTTCATGTATACCTTCATTACTCGGAGCATCTCAACGGTATCAACGGTTGAAACCTCCCTGAAATGCGCTTTTATTCCGACATCATTCGCAAGTAGTATTCTCTTTGCTCCACCCGCTGACTCGGCGACATGGGGGAAGTGAGACATATAGTCAGCCAGCTTGTTTTTGTCTGATGCCCGAAGCTTGTTGATTGAACCAACTACTAGATCAGATTCCCGGCAATTCAACAAGGCTAATCCCTCTACCGCCTTGATTTTTCTCAATGCCTTGTGGAGAACCTTTGTATCATCCATTCCAGTAGGCTTTCCACCTAACTCATCGAACACCGCGAACGCCTTAACCCCTTTCGCTCTCACCTTTGATATTTCATCGAGCTTCTCAGCGTACGTCGCCATCTGGAGCGAGTAGTCAACGTAAGCTTTCTCCTTGATGATGTCCAGTTTCCGGTTGATCGTCTCACGGCTGTTTGTCACAGGTTTGTTGTTGGGCTCATCCACCACCGTTGTTACCCCACCAGCTGCCGCTGCCCTCGTACCGGTCAGGAAATCCTCCTTCTGGGTGAACCCCGGCTCCCTGAAGTGAACGTGGAGGTCAACCAGTCCCGGTGCGATGATCTTTCCACCCACATTAACGGTCTTCTCGGCTTTCCCAAGCTTGGATTCCGCACCCACCTTGACGATAACACCATCGTCTACTGACAGTCCTCCCTCTACGAGCCCGTTCTCTGTCAAAACCCTTGCATTGATGAAGCGGAGATCAACCATATTGAATCCATACTATCACCGTCACTTCCGTATTAATAACCGGGGGTCGAAGGTATTCTTCTAATACTTGGAATTGTATCCTAGGCATAATCGGTGAATTATTTGAGGTACAAGAAATTCGCAACAAAGGCGGTCCACGCCGGACAGAAGCCAGACCCAACCACAGGCTCGGTTGTGACCCCTATTTACGCTTCATCAACCTTCGTATTCGAAAGCGCAGAGCAGGGAGCCGACAGGTTCGCCGGAAAGAAGCCCGGCTACATCTACACCAGACTTGGCAACCCAACCGTCAGGGCATTGGAGATGAACATAGCGGAGCTTGAGGGAGGGGAGGACGCTCGTGCAGCAGCCACTGGTATGGCGGCTATCACCGCTGTCGTGATGTCCGTCGTTAAATCCGGTGACCATGTTGTTGCGGGTGACATGCTCTACGGTGGCACTCACAAGCTGCTCACTGATATCCTGAAGGAGTACGGCGTCGAGCATACTCTCGTGGATACAATGGATGCATCCAACTTCGAGGCGGCAATCCAACCAAACACCAAGATGATCTACATCGAGTCCCCCAGCAACCCGTTGATGACCCTCACCGACGTCAAAGCGGTTGCAGACATCGGCAAGAAGCACGGGATAACAACTGTAATCGACAACACGTTCATGAGCCCATACCTGCAGAGGCCCATCGAGATGGGCATCGATGTCGTCGTCCACAGCCTTACAAAATCCCTGAGCGGTCACAGCGACATGGTGGGAGGAATGGTCATCTCCACCGAGGAGTTCATCAAACGTATGGACCCCACCTTCAAGAACATGGGCGCAACCATGGGCGCGTGGGACGCATGGCTCACACTCAGGGGCATCAAAACACTGCATGTACGGTGGGATAGGACAAACCTGAACGCACAGAAAATTGCAGAGTACCTAGAGAAGCACCCCAAGGTAGACCGAGTCAACTACCCGGGCCTCAAAAGCCACCCACAATACAAGTTGGGCAAAAAACAGATGGATGGACCCGGTGGAATGATGAGCTTCGAGCTAAAAGGTGGGCTTGAAGCGGGTAGAAAGATGATGAACGGCGTCAAGCTCTGTGCACTTGCGGTAAGCCTTGGGGCCGTGGAGACATTGATCTGTCATCCTCCCAGTATGACCCATAGCATCGTGCCAAGAGAGGAGCGGTTGAAGTCGGGGCTTACTGATGGTCTGGTTCGCCTGAGTGTTGGCATCGAGGATGTAGACGAGATCATCGAGGACCTTGAGCAAGCCCTAGAACAGGTCTAGTTACCTAGGTTTGCTAAAGTTCCTTGACCTGGTGCTATAGACATGAGTTTTTTTGAGAAATGGAGCCTCGAACGGGATTCGGACCCGCGACCTACAGCTTACGAGGCTGCCGCTCTACCACTGAGCTACCGAGGCACGTGTGTTGCCTGTAATGTACAGGCTGTTTAAAAAATAATTTGGATTTACGTCCAGGCGACGATGCCTTTCTTCTTGAGCTCCTCGAAGTACTCCTCCGACTTGCCCAAGATATCACAGATAACGTGCTTGTTATCCTGACCGAGAACAGGGGCAGGACTCTTGATCTCTGGCTGCGTCTTGCTCATCTTGAAGGGGAACGTCACAGCCTTATACTTGCCAGCTGTTGGATGCTCGATCTCCTGGAACATACCACGCGCTTGTAGGTGCGGGTCTGCAACCGTATCGTCTAGGTGGTAGATGGGTGCAACCGGTAGCTTTGCCTTTAGGATGAACTCGACTGCCTCATCCCTGTTGGTCTCGCTTGCCCACTTCTCCAAGTCCTCTTTGGTTATCTCGTCGTTCTCAAACAGCGTCTTGATCGCGTCTACTGCCTTGGGGCTGTATGCACCGATCCTGATGTAGCCGTCGTCCTTTGTCTTGAACATTCCACCAACGCCTCCACCTGGGTTGTCTCTCCTCATCTCCCATGGCTTAACCTGTCCAAGGTTGTACAGGGTGACCCCCGGGTTGAACGCTGTCATGATGTCAAGCTGGGCTAGGTCCAGCATCTGTCCCTCGCCTGTCCTGTCGCGGTGGCGCAGTGCGGCGACGATACCGAAAGCCGCCATGGTTCCAGGTCCTATGTCTCCGTAGGCCATCGCCATCTCGATCGGCGGGCCCTCCGGGTCAACTCCGTCGCCGGTGAGCCTTGAGTGGCTGCTCATTGCCTCGGCGATCATGGCGTAGCTCTTCCTGTCCTTGTATGGGCCTGTCTGCCCGAAGCCGCTTAGGGCTGCGTAGATAATGTCTGGTTTGATCTCCTGTAGGACATCATAGCCCAGTCCCATCCTTTCCATGGCTCCCACGCTCATGTTCTGGACAACAACATCAGCTGTGCTGATGAGCTCCTTGAGGAGCGCTAGACCCTCTGGGTCTTTTGTGTTGAGTGTTACATCCTTCTTGTTGAGGTTCAGGTGGTGGAACGTGTATGGGATTCCCCCGAATACTCCGCTCCTGCTTAAACGGTCTATCGCTCCCCACGGGGGCTCGACTCTGATTACCTCGGCTCCGAGGTAGCTAAGCATCATTGTGCACCAGGGTCCGTACCATACGTGGGTCATGTCCACGACCCTAATGTCGTCAAGTGGCATCTTCTTCTCGGTCAAAATGTTTCACCATTAAGGCATAGGTACATGTATATGATGTTTTACCCGGAGCCAAGTTTATGTGGATGTACATCCAAGTCAGGGTGAACACCTATGCCTTCCGTTAGCGAGATCGGGGAACGCAGCCTAATCGAGTTATTCATGAAGCACCTGACTCCAATGCCCGGTATGCCTATACCGTTCTGGGATGATGCATCTGCCCTCGACCTGGGTGATGGCAGGGCTCTTGTGATTAACACGGACATGCTTGTCTGGGAGACGGATATACCTCGAGGAATGACCCCATATCAGGCGGCTAGGAAAGCGGTGGTGATGAACGTCAGCGACCTTGCGGCAAAAGGGGTGAAGCCCATCGCGTTCATGCCAAACCTCGCTGTACCAAGTAATTATTCTGTTGAGGACGCGGAGGAGCTTGTCAAGGGCTTCGAGGCAGGGGCAAGGATGTACGATGCGTACGTAGTTGGTGGGGATACCAACGAGGCTTGTGACGTTGTTGTGTCAGGGAACGCACTGGGTGTGGTTGATTCATCCAAGATCATGAAGCGGAATAACGGGATGAAGCCCGGAGACAAGCTAGCGGTAACAGGACCATTCGGGTTGACATCTGCTGGGTTCAAGCACCTCCTTGAAGGCGTCAAGGTACCTGAGACTCTTGAGGCATCAATCCTTGACTCCATCTACATGCCCGAAGCTAAGGTATCCGAGGGTTTAGCCTTAGCCGAGACAGGTGTGATAACCGGGTGCATGGACTCCAGTGATGGCTTAAGCGTGAGCCTATACGACCTCAAACGCAGCACTGGACACGGGTTCATCTTAGACTCGATTCCGGTTCATCCATCGGCTGAAAAGTTCGCGGTCTACAACGACCTTGACCCCAATGATCTGGCGCTATTCGGTGGCGAGGAGTATGAGCTGATATTCACATTCAACCCACGAGATCAATCAAAAGTAAACCAAGCTCTTGCATCAGTTGGATGCACGCCTCTTCTCATCGGAACTGTAAGTGAAGATGATAAAGTGGCCTACGAGAAGGGTGGAGCGGTTACTCCCATCAAGAAGGGTGGGTGGAATCACTTCACTGAGTAATCTTCGATACGGTTTTCTGGATTCTTCTTTTCCGTGTGTCTGGCTTCTTCGAATTGTTGATCCATTCAACGTACTCCTTCTGGTGGGTGTACGATAGCTCCATGAAGGCATCCTCGGCCTCTTTGTTCTCGTTTAAGGCTTTTTTCAAATCATCTGGCACCTCTACGGTTCTCGGCTCCGTGTCCTCCTCAATGCTTACCCTTACCATATCGCCGATATCTTTGCCTATCTTCTTCCTGATGTCCTTCCTTACTCCAATGATGTGGTATTCTGCACCCATCCTGACAAGTGAGCCCCGATAATGTTCCCCGTCAAAGGTAGCCTTGACTTTCACCCGCTTCTTGCCGTACATCTCCTCGACATCAAACGGGATCACGATATACGCCCCACCTCCATTGGCTGACTTTATCTCAGCTTTGAACTCATTCACCCGAAACTCACCTGAATTGAATGACTTTTCACGTCTCAAATACTTGACGAAGCTTTTGGTACCATCAATCATTCAAAGGTTTATTTTACCAGCACCCAATGTGGTATGTATGCAGAGCAGACTCCCCATCTCGAAGCCTCTCTTTCTCGTATTAATCGGGTTGATCATAGGTGCCAGCCTCGGCTTAGGCTCAGGCTACGCGATATTCTACCCAAACATGGTGAACCAGAGGAGCCTCACCATCGAGGACAGGGTGGGGGATGTCGAGAGCAACATGACTTTGATCAGCCAGCAATTGAACTCCATGAACAGCAGTATGGTGGCTATTGGGGAGAGCCTTGAGGGCATTCTTGCGTTATCCGAAGTGATTCAGCAGGTATCCGAACGGGTTTCTGATTTGGAGAACGGGCAGGTAACACTGAACAGTGAAATCGATGACATCGAGGGGACGCTGAACTCCATCAACGAGGAGTTTGTAACCCTTACAGATGCGTGGGACTCCACCAGAAATAGCTTCGATGACCTTGAGACTGCCTATTATGCTGCAAACAACGAACTTGAAGCGGTTCAGGAATTGGTGCGCGAGAATGACGGTGTAAGACTATTCACAGCATACATGGCCAACCCATCAAGCGGGTTCAAGGATGAAATCCGTGATGAGCTATACGATTATCTTATCCTTAATAACGCCGAATTCGGGGACTGGGTAGCGATCTACTCTGAAAACACTGCGAAGCTTCTACTCAGACAAGAGGTAGACAACCTGATAGGTGAGCTTGTCTGGAACCCATCCGACAATACAGAGGTCGGATCTGATAGCTACCAGGTGAAACTTGAGACCTTCTTCAACTTTGAGTTCACCCCAGCGAGCATAACCATAAGCAAGATGCACATCGAGGTCAGGTCAACAGTAAACATCGAGACAGGCGCGATCACCCAGCGGTCAGTGACCCTCGTAGAAGTTGTGTGATTGGCGCCGCCATTCGGATTCGAACCGAAGACCAACTGCTTAACAGGCAGACGCTCTACCGAGCTGAGCTATGGCGGCTCGCGCTTTCCCAAATATGCCGTAAAGGATAATAAAGTTTCCCCATCCGGTTTTTCGTTCATCTAATTCTCGTTCCCAGTGTCTTATACATCGAAACTTGCTGTATCTCTCTTCTTTATAATCGTCAATGTGAAGGTTCTATACATGAAGAAACGTCCACTTGGTAAAACGGGGGATTACAGCTCACTGGTCACCCTTGGAGGAGCCATTTTTATTTATCCACTCGGAGACGAGGGAGACCATTTTGTGAAATACGCCCTTGATAAAGGCGTCAACCATTTCGACATAGCCCCAACATATGGTAACGCAGAGGAAAGACTCGGAAAATGGGTAAAAGAGTACCGCGATGACATATTCCTTGCATGCAAGACAGGGAAACGGACCAGAGACGAGGCAACTGAGGAGCTAAAGCGTAGCTTGGAGCTACTCCAGACTGACTATCTTGATCTGTACCAATTCCATGGATTAGATAAAACCGATGATCTTGAGACAGTTGTAAGCGAAAATGGGGCTCTAAAGACGTTTCTTGAAGCAAAAGAGGAAGGACTCATCAAACATATCGGGATAACAAGCCACAACCCAGAGAACATCATGAGAGCTCTAGAGGTGATGCCCTTAGATACGATCCTCTTGCCGGTTAACTATGGACTGTGTGCCCACCCTGTTCCAGCCAATGATTACATACCGGTATTGAAGAAGGCGAAAGAACTGGACATCGGGGTAATTGCGATGAAAGCAGTGGCAAAGGGCCCCTATCCAAGTGAGAAGACCCGAAACTGCTGGTACCAGCCATTCACAACCAAGGAAGAAGTCGAGGAGGCTGTAAGGTTCACCCTATCCCAAGATGTTACCACTACTGCTAGTTCATCGGACCTAGAGATCGCCAAGATGACCATCGAATCCGCTGAAACCTTTACTCCCCTGACTAATGACGAGGAAAAAGAACTTCTCAGGAAAGCAGAGGGGTACACACCCCTCTTCCCCAGAGGGTAATATGGACCTAAGATATATCAACTGAAAAGCAGGAGCCTACATCTGAATAGTTCAAATCCTATGTGTCACCAATCCTACTTTACTCATGGTTTAAGTCAGGTAACCTTCTAAAACACTCCCTCCCATCATTTCATGTACAGATTTTTTCGAGATGATTATATGAGCAGTAACAAGATGACGCCAGAGGACATCGAGGACGTGTTCGAGAACGCGTACACCGTGACTTTCTGTTCCCATAACAAGGATGGAACCATTCACGCGGCACCCATATGGTATAGGTACAGGGATGGGGAGTTCTACTTCGCCTCTTTCAAGAAAGCGAGAAGAGCATACAACATCAGACGGAACAACAACGTTTCCCTGTTTTTCCTTGAGCAAGGAACCAAGTCGGGAGAGGAGGGAGCTATTCCCTCCAAATGTGTCCTCGTCTACGGGAAAGCCGAGATGGGATTCAAGCCAGAGGAGGGATACGACGAGTTTGCTAAGTGGGTGTTCGGGAAGTATGCTCCCCCGGGCTCTGATCACAACCCGGAGTTCAACCACGAAACCTTCACCACCATTAAGGTGGTGCCGGACAAGATCGTCCACTTCTACCCCTAATCTTTCTAGCAAAACTGAATAACCCACCTCGCTAGTCCATGTTATGCCGTTTGATCTAGGTGAAGTATTTGATCCACGCGAGATATGGTATGCACGCAACAGAATCATGGAGCACGTATACAGGACTCCATTGGTTTACAGTGACTCATTGAGTAAACTCACCGGCAGCGAAATCTACCTCAAGCCCGAGTGCTGGCAGCGGTGCGGCTGCTTCAAGGTCAGAGGAGCGGTGAGCCACGTATCATCCCTATCAAAGGAAAAGCTGAGCAAAGGGCTCGTAACCGCATCCAGCGGAAACCACGCGTTAGCGGTCGCCTTCGCGTCCACTCTCTTCGGCAAACCACCGACCAGAATCTATGTCCCCGAGAACCCTGACCCCGCGAAGGTCAAACGGATAATGGAGTGGGATCCGGAGCTTGTCTACCATGGCAACAGCTTCTTTGAGGCCTACACCGAGGCGAGGAGATACGAGAAGAAAACAGGGGCAACCTTTGTGCACAGCCACGGTGACCCGTTAGTCATCGCGGGTCAAGGTACAATAGGGTTAGAGGTGATGGAGGACCTGCCCGACGTGGACTCGATAATCATTCCAATAGGAGGAGGAGGGTTGATCTCGGGAATCTCCACGGCAACTAAGACCATCAACGATGAGTTAAGAATCATCGGGGTGGAGCCCACAGCAGCTCCGGGTGCTTATACCTCTCTCAGGGACGGTGTTGCCCACGAGGAGATCGAGATCGAGGAAAGTATCGCTGATGGTCTCCTCGGAGGGTTCGGCAGCCTACCTTTCCAGATATGCAGTAAAATAGTTGACGAGACACACCTCGTTACTGACGCCGAGATCATCGAGGCGATGAAAGCGTTCCAGAGGGAGGAACAGCTCATGGTTGAGGCGGCGTCATCAGTCGGTTTAGCTGCGTTGATGACCGGCAAGGTCAAGGCGAAGCGTGAAAAGGTTGTGCTGATCGTCACCAGCCGAAACATCTCAGCTGAAAGGTACAACCAGCTAATCAACTCCTAGCTGGTTTTATTACCACATCCTTCTGTATTCTAGGCTATGAGCCGGGATTACAGCAAGAAATCAGGCAAGGAATTCACTAGGATAGCCTCAATGTACGACAAGGGCAGGAAGGGCGAGAACATCGAGCTCTGGGGCAGTGAAACCAAGAGGCTTGCCAACATCGATGAGGAGGACCTTGTGCTGGACCTTGGCTGTGGAACCGGTTTGTACACGGTTGGAATAGGAAGAGAAACCGATGCGCTGATGCTTGGAATGGACCCGGCTGTAGGTATGCTGGGACAGGCACGCGAGAAATCAAGGGATGTTCACTGGTTCAACGGGATAGGAGAATGGTTGCCAGTGCGGGATGGGTTGTTCAAATGTATCTTCAGTAGCCAGGTCTGGCACCACATACAGGACAGGCAGGGCACGGCTAACGATTGCGGTAGGGCTCTCAAGGATGACGGAGCAGTGGTCATCCGTACAATCGGTCACAACCAATTGCACCAGAAAGTGGTCTTCAAGTACTTCCCCGAAATCAAGCAGAACCAGCTCAACGTGTACCCCAGCAACGAGGAGTTCACCGAGTACTTCACCAACGCCGGGTTCAAGGATGTGGAGTTCCACGAGTACAACGACGAAAGATACCAGACAGTCGAGGAGTTCATCGAGATCGCCACCAAGAAACTGTGGAGCATGTTCCGACCTATCACAGAAGAGGGATTGGCGAAGGGTGTAGCCGACCTCAAAAAGTATTACGATGAATCCAACGGGGCTCCGGTTAGGAACGATGAGATGATAACTCTCGTGGTACCGAGAAAATAGCGGTAGGTAATCCTACCAAAATCTCTCATTTTTCCCGGCATTTCGTGAAATATCGGTAGTTAATCCTACCAATTCCTTCGCTGACTTCTAACTTCCACTCCTGTATAACCGTTATATGGCGCGCTTTCAATGCAAATCCTGATTGTTATGGATTCTAAAATGTTGAAAGAGCTCAACCAGCAGATCCAGGAGGAGACCTATAGCAGCTACATCTACCTAGCCATGGCAGCGGACCTAGAGGCAAACGGATTCAAGGGAATGGCTACCTGGATGCAGGTGCAGGCACGTGAGGAGAAGATACACGCGGACATCTTCCTGAACTATATCTTGGAGAGGGGTGACAGGGTGGAGCTTGAGGCAATAGAGAAACCTCCGGTAAGTTGGACAAGCCCTCACGCCTTGTTCAAGGCTGCCCTTGAGCACGAAGAGCATATTACCAGTAGGATCAACCACATGGTCAAGGTAGCGAGGGAGCTCAACGACAACGCCACCCTACACATGCTCCAATGGTTCGTCGAGGAACAGGTAGAGGAAGAGGCAAACTTATGGTTGACAGGGAACTTGGCACGAGGGTGTTCAGCATCCCAGCATCCGCTCCCTACTACCCGAAGCCCGGTCAGGCAACCGGACCATAATCCTTTCTTCCATCACTGTTAAAACCTGAATCCGTCTATTCCTTTTATCATGCCCCCCTACGACCCCAAGCTGCTCATTGACCAGATAAGGAACGACAAGGTCCACGGAGCAGACTGGCTTAGCAACGCTGCAGTCAGCGTCATCGCCACAGCCAGTCTCAAGGAGTCAGCCAAGACGGTTGATGAGCTACATGCAGTTCTCTGGGGTTACGCCATCGAACTTGCGGGATGCAGGCCAAGCATGGCCCCTCTAGTTAACAAACTTGGGGTGATGTTCAGCAGACTTGACGGCATCGATGATATCCGGGAGTACAGGGCGAGGGCGACGGAGATCGCCGGGGAGATACTTGAGAAGTCCAAAGACGCGAAGGGCAGGATGATCGAGCACCTGAAAACTGTAACCAGTGACGTTGACACAATCTTCACGTACAGCTACAGCTCCACCGTCAAGCAGGCTATCAGGGAACTCGGGGCCGAGAACGTGATCGTCACCGAGTCCAGACCCAAGTACGAGGGGATAACTCTCGGTAGGGAGCTCGCGGAGGAGGGTCATAATGTTCTCACAGGAGTGGATGCGATGGTGCACATGTACATGAAGGCAGCCGACGTCGTTCTTGTAGGTGCGGATAGCGTCCAGCACGATGGGAGCTTCATCAACAAGGTTGGCACGAAGATGTTGGGGTACGCTGCGAAAGAATTCGGTAAACCTCTTTACGTTCTCTGTGATACCATGAAGTTCAACGTCCTCAACTACCTCGGACAGGAAATCGAGCTTGAGGAGAAGGAGCCCGAGGAGGTTGTCGAGCCCAGCCAGAACATACAGGTGAGGAACTTTTACTTCGAGATCACTCCCCCTGAACTCGTCACAGCGATCGTCACCGAGGAGGGAGTGATGGAGCCCATAGATATCAAGCGCAAGATGGAGGAGCTCCGGAAGATGGTTGAGCCCCTCCTGAACCCGAAACACTGATTTTCCTACACCCTATCTCTCATCCATGCCTGAGAAGGTTGCGATATTCGCTTTCCAGGGCGAGGTCATGTGCTTCGTCCACGCGTTGCTATACGCGGAGGAGATGAAGGAGAAGGGACACGATGTCAAACTCATAATCGAGGGCAGCGCTACAAAGCTCGTTAAGGAGCTAGCTGACCCGGAGGTTCCATTCGGGAAGCTGTTCAAAAAGATCAAAGAGACTGGAGTCATCGACTGTGTCTGCCAAGCCTGTAGCATGAAGATGGGTAGCTACGATGCGGCCGTGGAGCAGGGATTGCCAATCTGCGGCGAGATGAAGGGGCATCCGAGCCTGTTGAGGTACGTAGAGGATGGCTACAAGGTTGTAGCCCTCTAACATATATTCAAAATGTATCCTTGAATCAAAACCAATGATTAATCAAGGTATAAATATTGATACTGGTTCTATTCGAATGGATTAGGAGCGTATACACGATCCTAGTCCAGGTGAGACCGGAAAAAAATCCTTGGAGGGAAATAGCCTATCCACTCACCATTCTTCTCATACTTATGTAATTGAAAAGTCAAAGTTTCAGCGACACAATTACTAAACATAAATTAACTGTCACAAAATATTGGCGCTACGGTGGCCGAGTGGACAATGGCTCCGGTTTTATGAACCGGCTATCCCTCCAAGGATAACGCGGGTTCGAATCCCGCCCGTAGCGCCAGCCCTCTAAATTACTTGTTTGAAATTCATAATCCCTTTTACATCTACTGCTTGATCAGAACTTCAGATAGTGGAAACCATGTCAGTGATCGATATTAGGGGATTATCCAAGAGCTTCGGGGACATCAAGGTGCTCGATGATGTCTCGTTCAATGTGGGTAAGGGCGATTTCTTCGGCTTGTTTGGGCCAAACGGTGCAGGAAAAACTACTTTACTCAGAGTCATAACTGGGCAGATAGCACCAGATTACGGGGAATCACTGACCCTCGGTGTTCCACACACAGACCCTATTGGGATAAAGTCGAAGGTAGGAATCGTGCCGGAGGCGGAGACTCCACCAACTTTCCTCACTGCG
>CAZPRN010000013.1:0-89889 GCA_964589605.1 uncultured Candidatus Bathyarchaeia archaeon
GAGAGTTCCTCTGGGCATTAACAAAACCAGAACACCCTTTCTCGTTCAAAATAAAGGAGCTTCAAACGCTGCTGAACGAGAGCACCTAATCAGACCCCTCGAAGCTGTACAACCTATTCCGGAGTGTCCTCCGATCAATTTGCACTACTCCGACATAGTCTAGAACTTCCAAACCTCCCTTGGGTTCTACTTCGTTCACGATTCTGCTCTTCAGTTTGTCTCTTCCTCCCTTCAAGCAGAGTTCAATAATGGACCAAAAGAAGAAAAGGAAAGGAGCCCACAGGCATAGAAGTTTCAAGCTTCTTCCTCCTTCAGACTTGTTGAGAGCTTGCTTAACTCCGAGTGCTCGCCAACGACCAGTGCCCAGTTGTTGCTCCTGGACCAGAGTCTCCGCAGTAGCTCATTGCCTAGGAAGGCAGCCTCTCCTGAGTCTCTTCCATCTGGGCTACCCCATGCCTCAGGCCAAGGATCGTGGACGAATATGCCGGACTGGTTGTAACCAATTACCACTACGAAGTGACCGGAGTTGCTATCCTCGTCGAACCTGATGTTCAGTATCGAGAAGTGGTTAAGGTCTACATGCTTCCTCAGTTCATCCACGCTACTGTGTCTGCCTATGCTGACCACAGAGATGCCTCGGATCTCGAATGGTTTCTTTAAGCTATGACCAAGACTGCCAACACCCTCGATGTACTCCACTTCTTTTACGATCCTGTGCTGGCTGACAAACTTGCCAATTATCTCGACTATGATTATCTGGACGCTTGCTGGGCCACAGAATAGGGATTCCTTCTGGGGGAAGAAATCCACATCTATGATCCTAGAGGAACCTGACGGGTTGACCTTGTTTCCTCCCCCCCTTCCTCCCACGCTCTGGAATAGACTGAACGCTACAACTATCACCGCTAGCGCGAAAAACCCGGCTTTTACTCTTTTCCTCAATTTTACCGAGTTTTACAACCCGGAAAACGGGTATCAGCGGTCGCTGGAACGGCTCTTAACGAGTTTTACTCGATACTAGGATTTTATGATCAATCTTAACTAACGATACGAGGTATTTATCTTGACAATGTCTGCTGAAGAGGACCGGTTCTATGATATGCTGTTCGAGATGTCCAACGACATTAGGCATAACATAATGTTGTTACTTATTCAGAAGCCCGACCGAATGACCAACATCGCGAACGTGTTGGACCTTACTTCTCCCGAGGTTAGCCGGCACCTTGCACGTTTGTCTGAAAACAGACTAATCGAGAAGGACGCATCGAATTTTTATCATGTCACCAACTTTGGGGAGTACCTGTTAAACTCGTTAATAGACCTTGAATTCATATCAAAGCATCGGGAACATTTCATAAAACACAGTGCCGTGAATATACCCATCCGTTTCCAAAAACGGATGTCTGAGATATCCGATTTCAAGCTCAAGTCCAACTTGATGGAGTTCCTGAGCTTCATAAACTCAAAGATTCGGGAATCCGAGGAGTATGTATGGCTGTATATTGATCAGTACCCTACTATTGCCCTTGAGTCGATGATTGACTCTGTTAAACGTGGTGTCAAGTATAGGATAATAGAGCAAGCTACTGTTGCTGAGAATGGTAGGTTTTTCGACGACAATTACATGGCGTCATTTGGAGGGGAACCGCCTCGTGTTCAGGTGAGGTCTCATGAGAGGGCTGACGTATACCTTTTCATATCAGACAAGGGAAGCGCGATAGCGTTCCCTACTAGGGAGGGCTTCAACTACACCGGCTTCGTCAGTGAGGTAGGAACCGATTCGACTTGGACAAGTGACCTTTTCGAGTATTACTGGGACCCCGCAGATTATACTTCAATCAACTGTGCGCTTTGCACGACTCCGATAAAGGAAAAACCCATAATAAAAGAGATAGAAGGTCAGGAACTCCTTTTCGACTCTGAGGAGTGCGTCCAGATCTACAGAAGGCTCAAGCAGATTTACGGAGAACGTTTCAAGTAAAAGTCGGTCCGGATAAAACAGTTATTTCATGAACTGATTAGATCTCTCTTAATTATTGTCAAAATGAATGCCAATATAATTGGAATGCCTGACATTACTTGATATCTTGGAACGTTGCTTGTTATTCCCACTATATATGTGAGCACTCCTAATATGGAGGAGATGACTTGTATTCGATTAATCGTTTTAACTACGACATCGAGTTGTTCA
Source organism: uncultured Candidatus Bathyarchaeia archaeon (assembly GCA_964589605.1). Lineage (GTDB taxonomy): Archaea > Thermoproteota > Bathyarchaeia > TCS64 > TCS64 > RBG-16-57-9. Next base: position 2,192 of record CAZPRN010000013.1, read on the forward strand.
CTGTAGAATATTACGTTGTCTCGCCAGTTTTTTAGGTGAAATTTCACCACACTTTGATGTAGCTGGTCCAAATAGTCTTGATTTTTTCTAGTCTTCGGTAAGCCTATGTACTTTATGTCGCCCTCGATCTGGTACTTGCTAATTGATTGGGGTTCCCCATTAAACTTGGTGATTATCTCTAGCTCTCTAAACAGAAGGGGAGTCAGGACTTTCCGGTTTAAATAAAAATCAATCTGTCCAGATATTGACAAATATTTGTCTGGTTTTATTTCTTTATGATAGAGGTTGTCTATATCTTTGATTATTTTTTTATATTCTCTATCTGAAAACGATCCAGTATTCTTGAGATCTAGAATTACCTGGTTACCTTGTGACGAAATTGTAATTTTTCCTGCAAGTCCAGTTGATATTGTTGTCTCAGCGATATCCTTTGTTTCAGTGGTTGTCATATCAATGGCTAAATCATATCTTGGAGGTCTTTCACAACCGTGACCAGCGTGGATATGATAGTTCTCCAATTCTCCATGGCCATCTGGACGTTTTCTTCATGGAGTTTCAGCATCCTTTCATCGATCTCTATCTGTTCGCCGTTACTATCCTTGACTGGTATCTTTACGCGCGCGCGATGGGTAAAAATCGCAGACCTCATGAGAATTCATGGAGTTGGAAAGGAATGGTCAGAACTTCTACTCCTTGCAGGTGTGAATAACGTTCCTGAACTGGCTGGTATAGATCCTTTTGTGCTACATCCAATGTTAATCGAAGCAGAAAAATCAAGTAATATCGTTGATCGTCTTCCTTCACCGGAGCAAGTTTCAACATGGGTTGATCAGGCTAAAAAACTTCAAAAAGTAATTGAGTAACCCTGATATTGTAATCGCCTTCGATTTCTTTGATCAATTGAATGCTGGATTAATCTGAAATTAAGACCAATAATATCTTTCTAGTATCAATCATAATTTCTCTAAACTATTCCAGCCACTGGATTTACGCGTGTAAATCGAGTCTCCTCTTGAACAAGGATGTCTCTGAAAAGTGTTCTGAACCTGTTCGCAAGCCAAGTAGAGGAGGTGTACCATGTCATCGCCTGAAGTTGAGCAAAGCTTCAGAAACCTGGTAATGTTCTACCATAAAGAACTGCAGTATATTGGGAAGGGTCAAAAGGCTTCCAAGTACTTCTCAGATACCCAGCGGAGGAAGATGGTTAAACAAGGCGTCTTGAAGCGAGAATTTGTTCATCGTGGTTGTCGCCTAAGGTTGACTGACAAAACCAAGAACGTACTAAACATGTATATGAGTCAGACAATCTAGCCTCCTCCCCTTTTTTCATGGCTATAAAGTCCTAAACAGAAGTGATTCCCCTTTCTAAATCTTCGGTGGACCTTTTTTCACCCTGTCCAACAGATACTTGGTATTTCCTCTCCATGGATCTAGGCAGTCAACGAACCAGTTAACCCCTTCTTCCCTGAACTTTTCCATCCACCTGTCTTTCTCCGGGTCTCCCTCGGAGTACACCGTCATGACCACATCATAATTGGTCAGGTCTCCGCCATGTTTTTCGATGTAGTTCAGGATATCTTTGTAGTCCTGTGGGGTCATACCGTACCCGTCACCGGCTTTCAACGGGAAAACTCCTTGGTGTCTCGCCGCCCTTCTAAATGGTGCCTTGTTTGGCCAATTTCCGCCTACCCATATTGGTACCTGTTTCTGGATTGGAGTGGGTGAGTGCTGGGCTTTGATTTGGTAATGTTTACCAATGAACTCAACAGGCTCTCCTGACCAGAGTAACCTTAGAATCTCTATTGACTCATCAAGTTTCTCCGCAGTGGGCTTCAGTCTGAACGACTCGCCATATGCTTCAAACTCCTTCCTCCCACCGAGTCCAATGCCCAAAGTGAATCTACCGTTGGAAATATGGTCCAGAGTGACGACTTCCTTCACCACCTTTTGAGGACGCCTCCGAGCGAGAGGAGTTACAGTTGTCCCGATACGCATTTTCTCGGTGTTCAATGCCACCAATGACAGAAGAAGCCACGGATCGTACGCCTTCTTTGAAGAATCAGTCGGAATATGATCCCAAAGGAAAATACCCTCCCAACCCTTCTCCTCGGCCAGTCTAGCCAGCTTTATCATGATTGATGGTTCGGCAAGCGGCCCATAGTTTGGAATATACAATCCGTAACGGGTTCGAGTCATGATAATCTAACCCTCTTTCGTTGTTTATTTGTTTGGAGATACTGCCTTCAAAACCGATTTTATGAGTATCATGAAAAAAGAATTAATCCAAACTGTTATCCCTTCACCCACCTATCTCGTACCATCTGGATTGTTTAGATGATCCCAAAAAAGAAGCTCCCGGATGGATCAATCGAGCTGTTCAAACGTGGAGAGTTCATGTTAATCGAGCACACCCTGAACAAGAACCCATATTACACGATTTTCAGGTTCTACGAGACAAGCAAGGGCACCAGGTACATCGCCAGGGGAGCCAGCAGCATGGATCTAGAACGAGTAAAGAGCGAGTTCACCCGGATAACCGGGAAAAAACTGGACTAGCCATCCAAACCAATTAATGGTAGTTGCGCTGATTAATTGAAAATGAGTCCCGATTCAAGCGATTACGATATTATCGTCGTTGGCGCAGGTCCTGCAGGTGCGTTGACAGCGAGGACAGCAGCTGAGCATGGGGCAAGGGTTCTGATGCTTGAGGAGCACGAGAAAGCCGGTACTCCAGTCTACTGTGCCGAGGGCTTGAGCCATGTCGGTTTCATAGAATCGGGTCTTGAGCCTGTTGAGCCTCTCATCGCCCAGAAAATCTATAAAATGAAGGTCATCGTGCCAAACGGCAAGGCGGTTGAGATCACCCACAAGGATATCGAGGGTTACACCCTCAACCGGGATCACTACGACAAGGCATTAGCTGACAAAGCCGAGGAGGCTGGTGCCGTGATGATGAACTACACCAAGGCATTGGGGGTCATCCAGGAGGATGGCGTAGTTGTCGGCGTCATGGCTGAACGTGATGGTGAGCAGTTTGAGCTAAGAGCGAAACTGGTAATCGGAGCAGACGGTCACGCGAGCGTGATCAGGCGCAGCTCCGGTCTGAAACGATACTTCGATGATTACGGAGTTACCGCCCAATGGACAGTCTCGGACATCGAGCTAGAGGAGGGCGACGCCAGCGAGATATACATCGGCAGCCTAGTCCCGGGAGCTTACGTCTGGGTTTTCCCAAAGAGCAAGTACGAGGCAAACGTTGGGCTTGGAATACGGACCGACCTATCCACCCCCGCAATACAGGTACTTGACCACTTCATCGCAAACGACCCACGATTCAAGAATGGGACAAAGTCACGTAAAACCGGTGGAATATGCCCATCAACCGGTACATTGGACAAGATAGTTGATGACGGGTTGATGCTCGTCGGTGACTCAGCTGGAATGGTGGTGCCCCTCTCAGGAGCAGGGATACACACAGCTATCGTCGCTGGAAAGATCGCTGGAAAGATAGCAGCGGAAGCAGTCAAAGAAGGTGATGTCTCAGCTTCAAGACTAAAGGAGTATCACCGTCTCTTCGAGGAAGCTTGGGGCAAGAACCTGAGGGACAGCAGGCGGATGCTTGACCTCGCAGACAAGCTGACGGACGAGGACATGAACAAGGTGGCTGAAATGATCCATCAAGAGGATATCCTTGACCTCGTGAATGGGCGTAAAGTATTCAGAACCGCTCTAGGCATCGCGTTCAGAGACCCGTTGTTCAGCCTAAGGTTCATCTCAAAACTACTCTAAGAATATTTCAGGCATCAAGGGTAGTTACCCTTAAATTCTCTCAACTACGCAGAAGGGGTACGTGAGGTACAATGGGGTATCGCTTTATTAGATAAGTACCCAGAACAGGTACAATTTTTCGACACAACCCTCCGTGACGGAGAACAGACTCCGGGAATCAGCCTAACACCGCCAAAGAAGCTAGAGATAGCCATGGCACTGGACGCACTTGGCGTCAAGGTTATAGAGGCAGGGTTTGCCGCGGTTTCTCCGGGAGAGCAGGAAGCTGTCGAGTTAATCAGCAAGCAGGGGCTAACAGCCGAGATATGCAGCGCCACTAGGAGCGTCGTGAAGGACATTGATGTCGCTATCGACGCCGGCGTGGACAGCGTGAACATCATCATCCCGGTGAGTGAGCTCCACGTACAAAAGAAATTCAACAAGCCGCAGGAGTGGATACTGGACGTAACCACAAACGTGGTCCAGCACGCCAAGGACAGGGGCGTCATCGCCGAGATATGCCTTGAGGACGGCTCAAGGACGAGGATGGAGTTCCTCAAACAGGTGATCCAGAGGGCGATTGATGCAGGAGTCGACAGGGTCACGCCATGTGACACGGTTGGTACATTCACCCCCGAGAAGAGCCTCGCCTACTACGGCGAGCTACACGAGATGTTCCCGGACATGGTTCTGGGCGTCCACGTGCACAACGATTTCGGGTTAGCAACCGCCAACACCATCGCCGGTGTAGCGGGTGGAGGAACACACATCCACGCTACCATCAACGGACTCGGAGAGAGAGCTGGAAACGCCAGCCTTGAGGAGAACGTTGTCGCGCTGGAGATGCTGTACGGTGTCAAGACGGGCATCAACATGCCAAAGATCACCGAGACAAGCACCCTCGTCAGCAGAGTAACGGGCATGCACGTCCAGCCAAACAAGGCAATAGTGGGTAAGAACGCGTTCGCCCACGAGTCAGGAATCCACACCCACGCCATTCTACGTGACCCGACTACATACGAGCGGATAGACCCCGCACTGGTGGGAGCTACGAGGAGACTTGTAAGCGGTAAACACGCTGGATCATCGGGCTTGTTCAACAACCTAATGGTCATGGGCCTGGAGCCATCAGAGGCCCAGTTCAACCAGATACTTGAGAAAGTAAAATCAGTTGGAGACCAGGGAACACTGGTCAGCGACACGGACCTATACACAATAGCATCCGAGGTCATGGGTCTTGAGCACCAGAACCCACTGGTGATAGACGAGTTCATCGTCACAACCGGAAACAAGATCACCCCCACAGCCAGCATCAAGCTGCGCAGAAACGGGGAGGATTACATGGAGGCAGCCACAGGCAACGGACCTGTGGACGCCACACTAAACGCACTCATCAAAGCCGTGAGCCTGGACAGCCCAGTCGCACTGGAGCTGTACCAGGTAGCAGCCATCACCGGTGGCACGGACGCCAAGGTGAACGTCGAGGTAATGCTACGCCACGGGGACAGAGTGCTAAGCAGCAGGGGAACCGACGAGGACATAGTACTAGCCAGCGTCAAGGCGTACCTCAACGGGGTGAACCTGTTCCAGAGCATGAAGAAGGAAAAGTAATGAGCACAATATCAGAGAAAATACTGGCAGGCGCAAGCGGCCAGGAATCAGTGAAGGCAGGAGACTTCATCAAAGCTACGGTGGATGTCGCCCTCAACCACGACGTAACCAGCGTACTCGCCTTTGAGGCCATGAGGGAGATGGGGTCAGACAAGGTCTGGGACCCAGACAAGGTTGTAATGATCCTTGACCACGTCGCGCCGCCAAGCAGCGTCAACGCCGCAAGGGTGCATAACGTCATCAGGGATTTCGTACGCGAGCAGGAGATGAAGAACTTTTTCGACGTCAACAGCGGCGTATGCCACCAAGTACTACCTGAGCACGGGTTCGTGAAACCCGGAATGGTGGTTATCGGAGCGGACAGCCACACCTGCACACACGGAGCCTTTGGGGCATTCGCAACCGGTGTCGGCAGCACCGACATGGGAGCGGTTCTTGCAAGGGGCAAGACATGGCTCAGAGTACCCGAAACCATCAAGGTTAACGTAGACGGCAAGCTGGGCAAGCACGTCCACCCAAAGGACGTGATCCTCGCCGTCGCAAAGGAGGTTGGAGTCAGCGGAGCCACATACATGTCACTGGAGTACCACGGGGAAGTGGTTAGGGACATGAGCATCGCCGGCAGGATGACCCTGTGCAACATGGCGATAGAGATGGGCGGAAAAGCAGGACTCTGCGAGACAGATAACCGGCTCTACAAGTGGCTCGACCAGCGAACCACTGGACCATACGAGAAGGTTAAGGCAGACGAGGACGCCAAGTACAAGCAAGTACTGGACCTGGACATGACGGGCAAGGAGCCGCAGGTAGCGTGCCCACACAACGTGGACAACGTCAAACCAATATCCGAGCTAGGCAAGGTCAAGATCAACCAGGCTTTCATCGGCTCATGCACCAACGGCAGGCTGGAGGACCTCCAGCAGGCACACGCGGTGCTCAAGGGCAAGACCATCCACCCAGACGTACGGGTGCTCGTGGTCCCAGCCAGCAAGGCGATAATGAAAGAAGCTATCGAGCTTGGAATCATCACGGACCTGATTGATGCAGGTGCGACGGTCAGCAATCCCAGCTGCGCCGCGTGCTTCGGAGGACACATCGGACTCCTTGGCCCAGGCGAGAAAGGAATAGCAACAAGCAACCGGAACTTTCGTGGAAGACAGGGAAGCCCCGAGGCGGAGGTCTATCTCAGCTCAGCCGCCGTAGCAGCCGCATCAGCGCTTAAGGGGTACATCGCGCACCCGGAGGAAGCACAATGAAGCTGAAGGGAAACGTCTGGAAGTACGGCGACGACGTCAACACCGACTACATCATCCCGGGAAGGTACATGGAGTTAACCGACCCCGAGGAGATGGCGGAGAAAGTCTTCGAAGAGCATGATCCTTCATTCAGGAAGGGAGTGAAACCCGGTGACATCGTCGTTGGACGCACCAACTTTGGCTGTGGTTCCAGCCGTGAACACGCTCCAATCGCCCTAGCGGGTAACGGAGTGAGCGTGGTCCTAGCGGAGAGCTTTGCACGCATCTTCTACAGGAACGCCATCAACATAGGGTTACCAGCCCTTGAATGCCCGGGAATCCACGACGCCGTAGAGAAAGGCGATACACTTGAGGTTGATGTAACAGGTGGAGTGGTAAAGAACCTAACCAATGGTAAGGAACTACGGTTCAACCCGCTCCCAGAATTCATGGTGGAAGTGTTAAATGCAGGCGGCTTAGCACCTTACCTTAACAAGACAGAGGAATGGTAAATGACGAAATACAATATCGCGTTATTACCCGGGGACGGTATCGGACCCGAGGTCGTCGATGCAACTATAATGGTCATGGACGCCCTTGAGAAAAAGACCGACCTGGAGTTCAACTACAAGACGTACCTGATCGGTGACGCCGAGAAAGAGAGGTCAGGCACAGCCCTACCCCAAGCAACAATCGATGGCGTCAGGGAAGCGGATGCATGCCTGTTCGCATGCGTCGGTGAGACAGCCAAGGAAACAATCCTACCCCTTCGCCAGATGTTCAACCTGTACGCTAACCTGCGCCCAGCCAAGGCATACCCTGGTGTACCCGCTGTTCGCCCAGAGACAGACATCATGATGGTCAGGGAGAACACCGAGGGCATCTACAAGATGATCGGGCACCGGAGCGAGAAATCCGCTTTCAACGTCAGGGTCATCACCTACGAGGCGTCCGCAAGGATCGTCAAGTACGCCATGGATTACGCCGTCAAGAATGGAAAGAAGAAGGTCACAGTTGTCCACAAGGCAAACGTTCTCGACTACACCGACGGATTGTTCCTTGAAGCCGCTCGAGATGTGGCAAAGGATTACCCCGACCTAGAGTACAGGGAGCTCATCGTAGACGCCGCGTCAATGTGGCTTGTCATGTACCCCGAGTCATTCGAGGTCCTAGTAACCACGAATATGTTCGGCGACATCCTCAGCGATGTAACCGCTGGACTCGTCGGAGGATTAGGTATGGCGCCATCAGGCAACGTAGGCGACGACATCTGCATCTTCGAACCAGTACACGGCTCAGCGCCAGACATCGCGGGCAAGGGAATCGCGAACCCCAGCGCGTGCATGTTAAGCGCAGCGATGATGCTGGAGTGGCTAGGCGAGAACGATGCCGCCAAGCTGATCGAGGCAGCCGTCCTCAAGGTACTGGAAGAGGGAAAAACCCTTACCCCAGACCTGAAAGGAAAGGCCAACACAAAGGAGTTCGCGGCAGCGGTAGCTGCGGCACTCTAAACCATTTTATCTTTTCCAGCTTGAAACTGTTTTATTCTCCAGTAATACAATATCCGCGAGGACTCTGGTTGAGCAAGGGGCTGCAGGTCGTATCCGAGGGACAGAGAATCAATCTCAGGGTATTCAGGCGCTTTTTTTACCCCATCAAGATGAGCCACGAGGGACATGATTTCACCGTCTACTCAGACACCAGACGGGAGCGGGAGATTAATTACGGTAAAACCGAGCAGTATGGTCTTGATGATCCGTTCTCAAGGATCAGGCTTGTGAAACTCGCCCGGGCACTGAACGCCCTCTACTGCACTGAAGATAATGGAGCGAGGGAGTGCAAGGTGACAATCTGCACAAACAAGGAGCTCTTCGATGCTGACACCAAGGAGATCAACTACATCCCGTTTGACCCGGACAGGCTGGAGTCACTTGAGGAGCGGATAAAGAAAGAGCGCCGCAAGATTGATTGGCGAATAAGAATGGATTCTAGTTGAGTCGATCGCTGAACTCGGTTAAGACGGCTTCAAGGTTCTCTTTTGGGATCTTGAGACCGCTTGCACGTTGATGTCCTCCACCGAAACCGTTGTACTTGCCCCCAATCTCCTTGCACATGTCACCCAGATGCTCTTTGAGCATCTTCTCCCCTCTGAGGCTCATGTTGTAATAGTCCCCGTTTGCCTTGTAGCTGATCCCAACGTCCACCCCTAGTGTGTCGATGAGAAGGTTGGATATACCACCAGTGCTGTAATCGTTGATAGCTTCCATTGTGGCGACCCTTCCATCGACCTTGGCGTGACTGGGAATCAGTTCCTTGATCTTGGTCATCTCTTCTAGGCACTGGATTGCCTTCTCGACGACACCGGGAATCCTGTGAGGGTAGCTATACTTGCTCAGTTCCTCCATCACCATCCTTTTGAACGGGATGGTCTGGTCCGCGCTCAACGCATGTGTTAGCAGCTGGGCTTCGTGCTGGGCGAACTTTCTGTCCAGCTTGGCTAGAATCGTATCAGCAATTGGTCCATTCTCGAACATATCTGAGATGGCTGCGTAGGCTGCGAGCCTTTTTCCTTCGCTGCCCAGCTGGGTCTTGAACGTGTCATAGACCAGAACCGCGGCGCAGTCACCAGTCTCCAGTCGGATGTTCACGCCATTCTTCCTCAGTCTCTCCATGAGGTCGGGGCTCATCTGGTGGTGGTCAATGATGTTAATCTTGGCGAACTCGTTGATCCTCATCAAATCGGGCTCCAGGGCGTCCCGGATATTGAGGTCGCATATGTAAAGAGTGTCAACCGGTGGCTTGACTTTCAGCAGTGCCTTCTCCATGTTGTCGTAGTTAGCCAGGTACATCTCGCCGCCCTTGACGCGTTTGAGGAACGCGCCGCAGGTGAGTCCATCTGCGTCGTCGCCGTGAATTATTGTGAATACTGTCACTGTTGGTCCCCGGAATTTCATAAAACATGGAGGCGTGCCTTAAAAATGGGTGACATATGGACCCGAGTCGTGGTGAAAAATCCCGTTTTGTAAATAGTTAAAATACTAGTAGTAATTCTATTGCTTTATGCCAGCGCAAAAAGCAATAGTCCTGATCAACCTGAAACCAGACATAGAAGAGGGCATTAACGAGAAACTATCCGGATACCCGGAGGTCACCGAGGTACACGGATTGTATGGCATCTACGATATCATAGTGTTCGTTGAAGCCGAGTCCATGAGCGACCTGAAGGATGTAATTAACACCAAGATCAGGCGGCTTGAGGCAATCAACTCGACCCTCACGATGATCGTGGGGTGAGATTAATACCCCTTCTTGGGGTCACAGATGTTCTGCAGTTCTTCTCCTTTGACGTACCGTTCTAGGTTGGCGCAGAACATGTCAACGATCCTGTCCCCGATGTAGGGGCTACTGTGGCTGTCATGTGGCACAAGTAGAACGTTCTCCATGTCCCAGAACACGTGATCATCCGGTAGTGGTTCCACTTCCAACGCATCTAGGTACGCGCCGTCAAACCACTCCTCCTCAAGTGCCTTTATCAGTGATGGTTCGTGTGCAACGGCTCCCCTTCCGATGTTGATGTAGTGGGCTGTCTTTTTCATTGCCCTGAACTCTTCCTCGCCAAGCATTCCCTTTGTTTCCGGGGTCAACGGTGCCGCTACAACAACATAGTCCGCCTCAGGTATTCGTTCAAGCAAGTCTGATGCGGGGAACACCTCGTCCACGTTGGGGACGTCCTCCACTCCACGCTTTGTTCCTATTACTTTCATGTCGAAAACCTTGCACAGCTTTGCGGTCCTCTTCCCGATGTTACCCAGACCTATGATTAGCGCTGTCCTACCGTACAGTTCGTCACATTTGAGCTGGCTCCATAGGTGCTTCTTCTGGTCGATCCTCCTCTGTTTGATTAGCTTGGCGTGGTCCAGCATGGCGGTTATCACGCTCTCTGCGATGGGGTAAGTGTGCAATCCGGGTGCGTTTGTCAAGGTGACTGATCCATCAAGCACCTGCGGAGTGATGTTGTCGCTGAAACCTGTGCTGCAGAGCTGAATCCATTTCAGGTCCGGTGTGAAGAACTTCTGGTAGTCCTCCCAGTCAAGCTCGCCGTGGTAGTGGGTCCTGTTTCCCCCCTCAGCTAGGACCACCTCGATGCCCTCCAAATATTTGACCTTGTCAGGAGGGATCTCGATGAGTTCAATCTCGGGGCTGATGTCCTGTATCTGTTTCCTGTGCTTGTCCTGCAGCCAGTTGAGGTCTGGCTTTGGGAACTGGTATCCACGTGGGATGCCACTGACGGCTACCTTGATGGTCATTGGTGAAAAACAGTGTTTATAATATAAAATGGATTAGGCGGCGATCCTGCCAGGCGGGGCAGCATCGATGCGTGCCTCGTTCCACTCAAGGTACGACTTGATGACTCTGAGCGCGACGGTCAGTAACGTGAAGTAGATGAACACCCTGAGGTCCATCACTATTACGCTTGTCAGCCCCTCAAGCTCGATGGTCATCTCGGTGATGCCCAGGCTGGCGATGTTCCCTGCACCCAACAGTATCACCGTGAATGCGACCGTTGAAAGGTTCTGGGCTACGCTTACCAGCAGAGAGACCACAGATGAGTCCTCGACGAATCCCTTGATCAGTGTCAGCACCGCGGTTACCGCTCCAATTAGCATAATCTGGTTAAGGAACCCGGAGTCTACAACGCTCTGCATGATGTTCTCGGGAAGGTACTGTGGTAGCATGTAAGGGATGCCGACGAACAGTATCAACGTGATAGCCGCTGAGATTATCGCGCCTGTCGTGTTCTTCGCCATTAGCTAGCCCCTCCCTCGATGGTCATCAAGTTGTCGAAGCTGATCAAGTCGAATAGGGACGTGACCTTGATGTCCGTGATTACCTGGAACGTGGTGTCGGGCCCCAGTCCTATCAACTCCGACTGGGGTATCACCAGCTCAAGCTGTGTGGGTATCTGTGATCCTCCTGGGATTGTCAGGCTCAGCTCGTCTGATGCTACGGTCTCACCATCCAGCACAAACTCGATTGATACGCTCAACGATGCATCGAGGAGTCCCTGGTTAGTGGGTGTCAAAGGTATGATTATCGGCGCTGTCGGGTCCAGCTCAAGCTGCCCCTCACCGCCCGGTATCCCCGTCTGGATTACGCTGAACATGCTCTGAATCCCCAAGGCAAACGCGACCACCCCGAGTATCGATACAACGGATATGAGGCCGCCAAGTACTTTTGATGCCTTCAAAACAATTCACTAACGTCTTATTTCATCCTCGATTTAAAAACTCTAAGCTAAATCTCAATAAAAATATCGTACTTCAATTTTGTCTAACTGTTTATAGCGTAAATATAGATGGGTGGATGGTAAACCCTTAATAAACGTAGAAATGAGGAGCTATCAGTATGGGCATTTGCTATCACTGTGGGGTAGAGGTTGAACAGCCTTATCGCTGCCCCCACTGCAACCTGACCTTCTGCGAGGAACACGCTCCTCAGAAGGCACACAAGTGCATTGCCCTGAGCAACCAGTTATCTGATGTAACCTCAAAACCTGTCGCCAAAGCCATCCACTATGTCGAGGCAGAAAAGGAACCACCGGTGGTGAGAACGCCCAAGAGGAGGGCCAAGAAGAAGCAGAACTTCCTTGGCGTTGGAGTCACCAAAAGGAAAGTGGTGCTCGTCGCTTTGATTCTAAGCATCAGCATACTCAGTATAATGATGATCAACCAGTGGGAACCGGAGCCGGACCTACCCAACATGGGCGGGGTTTTCCCGATATCAATGGAGACCATTGAACAGCAGGAGTATGTTGTAAGCCTCATCAACAAGGAGAGAGCAAAACAGGATCTTGAACCCCTTGTATACAGCAACAATAGCATGCCCCAGAGGTATGCAGAGGAGATGCTGGACACGGAAGTGTTCAAACACAACCCTGACCTGCCGGGCACGATGGGTGAGAACATTGACCTGTTTGGGCTGGGCGAGGACTACAACGTGACCGCTGTACTTGAGTTGATGATCCACGACCAGGTTCACGACGACTCTGACAACAGCCAAGGCAATAGGGACAACATCCTATACGAGTCTTACACAACCGTAAGCGTAGGCATAGCCCATGACGATGTCACACTGTACCTAGTTATGAACTTTCAGTAGGGAACTGGGATTCGAAACCCGGTTTCTTAATCGTTTTAAACCCCACACCTATGGACTCGTTGGTATGAAGCTTAGCAGTGAGTTCAAGTTCTTCTTGGGTGGTTTCCTGTCAGGTTTCGGGTGGTTCATTTTCATGTTCGTGGTTGGCTTCTACTGGAAGCTCAGCCTGATAAAGGGTTTTTAGGGAAGGGTTACCGTCGGAAGACCTCGACGGTGTGCTGCAAGTCACAATCACCAAGTGCTTGGACTGTGACAGCGATGAGTTTCCCTAGGTTCTCCAGGTCTGAGAGACTGATGACTTCGTTAGGGCTGTGCATGTACCTGTTGGGCATGCTGATCAGTCCACAGATGGTCCCACCGCGCTCGACCTGTATGGCCCAGGCATCTGTACCGCTGCGTGAGGGAACTCCCTGCCTCTGCCATGGGATCTCCTTCTTCTCTGCCTCGGACTCCATCATCTCCCAGAGTGCCTTGGTGAAGTTACCTCCAAGAGCGACAACTGGTCCTTTACCTATCTCGATGCCGGCTACCATGTTGGCTGTTACACCCGGCGCTACGGCGTGGGTGACATCGGTGGCTATTGCCGCCCATGGCTTGATGTTGTATGCAGCGATTGTGGCTCCCCTGAGTCCAATCTCTTCCTGTACTGTGGCTACGAAGTGTACCTTGATGTTCTTCGGTGGGTTCCCCTTGAGAATCTCCATTGTTTTCACCAGTCCGGCGACGCAGCATATGTCGTCGAAGGCTGGTCCTACGAGCTTGTCTGAGTCCTTTGTGCCTAGGCGGGTTACGTCGAGGTATGGTGTGCATACTGTTCCGGGTTTGATGCCTAGCTTCTCTGCCTCCTCTTTGGAGTCCAATCCCAGATCAAGCAGCATGTCCTTTAGCTCAGGACTCTTGTCCCTCTCCTTGGCGTCCGTTAGGTGTGCGGCTTTTACGGCCACTGCACCGATGATATAATCCTCTGGACCGTCGCCAATCCAGACCTTAACTCTGGTGCCGAATGCTACTCGCTTGTCCCATCCTCCGACCTGTTTGAAGCCTGCGAAGCCGTTGTCCTGGACATGGCTTATCATGAAGCCCAGCTGGTCATAGTGACCTGCTAGCATCACGTCCCGTTCGCCGTCGCCAAGTGTTCCTATGACGTTTCCCATGACATCTACGCTGACCGTGTCACAGTACTTGCTGAAGACCTCGATGATGCGCTCCCTTCGCTGCTCCTCGAAGCCTGTTACGCTTGGAGCCTGCATGAAGTATTGAAGAGTCTCGTACAAATCCACCATATAGTATCGTTGTCAAGATTCATCCCGTCAAGTTAAATGATTCCATCTGCCAACCGTTATAGGTCTCAGGGTTTCATCTCTATCCATGGCGCCCAAACACGCGTTGGTTCGAACCCCTGGGAACATGTACACCAGCTGTCTATCAGAGCATCCGTTGCACCATACTGTAAGCTTAAAGAAGGCAAGGGAGCAGCACGCCAAGTACTGCGAGACCTTGTCTGAGCTTGGTCTTGAGGTGATTCATGTAGATCGGGATGACAAGCACCCGGACAGCTGCTTTGTGGAGGACAACGCGGTGGTGGAGAACGGGAAGGCTTTGATCTGCCGGATGGCTAAGGAGTCGAGGAGGGGAGAGCAGCCGGGTGTTGCTGCCAAACTAGAGGAGTTGATGCCAATCAAGTGGGCAACTGAGCCTGCGACTATTGAGGGTGGCGATGTGGTTCACGCCGAGGGCAAGCTCATCAGCGGTATCAGCGATAGGACAAACTTTGAGGGAGTAGCCCAGATGAAGGAATGGCTAGACATGCCGGTTGCGACAATCTTCGACCCGTCGATTATGCATCTCAAGAGCTACGTCACATACCTTGGGAAAGGGATCATGATAGCCACCGAGAAGTACGCGAATCATCCAGCGTTGGAAGGGTACAACATTCTCATTCCTCCAGCTGAGGACGAGTACGCGGCTGACACTTTAGCGGTTGGCGATACGGTGTTGATGGCGGATGGATACGATACAGCCCAGTTGATGGTCAAGGAGGCAGGATTCGACGTGATCAGCATGGAGGTATCAGAGATACAGAAATGCGACGGGGCGCTAACCTGCCTGAGTATCCTCTTCTAAGATTCTCCCATTAATTCGGTGTATATTGCCTCCAATGTGTACCCGGACACAAAATAGTCTTTGATTTCTTTCGTTGCAAAGATAAGTGTCCTGTCGTCTTTTTGCAGAGTGCAATATACGTTCGCGTACACGTTGTCTGCTTCGATCCAATCATCTCTTTCTCCCCACATGTATCGAACTGTGGGCTCTGAGCCAGATTGATGGATTGGACCAGTTAGACATAGAGTGTACCATCCTTTTGATGGAATACTCACATCGTAGGTGTTACCGAAGGATGTTGTATTTGTGGACCAGAGTATCTCTGATTGCCATACTTCAAAATAGTGATCTTTGACGTAGCCACTTTTCACCACGATTGCTGATTCGTTTTTAAGTGCATTTCCCTTTTGAATCGTTATTGGCATGCTCTTTAACTCAGACATGTACCCATGTATCGCTACGAGATTTAGTGTCGCATTATCAACAGGGGAGTAAAAGACCATAACATAATTTTTTGATTCCTCAAGTATTGAATGGTCTCGCATTGGATTGTGTTCTTTTTGGTACATGTATCGAAGTTCTTTTCTTTTTACTAACACTATGCCCGAGTCGGCGCTAATTTCATCAATAATATTGTCCAGTCCTGGAACCCTTGTTGAGGCATCAATCACATCTGCGGTGTTAAGTAACGAGCTCTGAGCTAACTCATATGCGCTATTTACTCCATAATCATAAGCTAATATCGCCGATACACTAACGAGACAAATCAAAAATAGAGAGACTATCATTCGCCCTCGATTCTGCTCCAACCCTAAAACTCCGAGCTTTGGCGGGCTCTCGATATTCCTCATCATGTCCACAGCCGCCCTTCCAAACACAGACAGTCTGTATGCGCCATTGTCTTTTGAGACGAGTTCACCCAGCGATTCTAAATGATAGTTTAGGTGTGAGCTTGTTATCTCCAGTGATTCGTACATATTGGTGAAACTCTTCTGCCCTTCGGCGAGCATCCAGAGAATCCTTCTCCTGACCCCGTGCTTGAGGGCGCTGAATATGGTGGAGTAGACCTCGTCGTTCATTTCTGTCATATTCGTCTGAAAAATGCTGGGTTGACCGGGATAAAAAGGGTTTTTCTCAAAAAACCTTAACAAAATCGCTTCTTTTTACGAATAAATCGTTTTTTCCTTGTTAAGAAACCTTGAGAAGGACGGAATTACGCTAATTCATATATAAAAAGGTCGATGGTGTCATTATTAGCGACTTGTCAATATCTGGTTACTGTGAACACACATTACATTTATGAAATTTTTCACATACATATCGTATATAAGCGATAATTAAGCAAAATCAGCTATGCAAGCGTGGGAGCTGTACCGGACATTATCCTCCAAATCGAGGCTCAAGATCATCGAGGCGTTACGGGGTAAATCCATGAGGTACTCCGAGATAATGAGGGAGACCGGATTGAACACCACCGACGTCTCAAGGCAGCTCCAGCGGCTATCCAACGATTCAATTGTACTGAAATACCCCAACGACAGGTATGCGTTAACCCAGTACGGCATCCTATCCGCTACATCAATCCCAACCATAAGCTTCCTCGTCAACTATATGGAGTACTTCAACTCCCACGACATTTCTTACATCCCCGAAGAGCTTATGGAGGACATCGCGTGGCTGAGGAACGGCACCATGGTTAACTCCATCTATGAGGCCATCAGTCTCCAGTCCAAGATTATCCCCACGATCCAGCGGAGATACTGGATGATGACCGATGATATCTCTCCCACCTGGATCAAAACAACCCTAAAACTCGTAGAAGAAGGGGTTCAGGTGCTGGCAATCGTGACGCCGGAGCTGGCAAACAAGATGAAGGAAGAGGCACCGCCAGCGTTGTTCCAGGGCATAGAGACCCGGACCATGGAACAGATCAACCTAATCGCCGGTTACAGCGACAAACATGCTCTCCTATGCTTCCCAACCTTCGATGGTGTACCAGATAGAAACCACTACATCTTCGGCTATGATTTCGGTTTCAAGCACTGGGTCTACCACTGCTTCGACAATCACTGGAGAAGGGCAACCAGGTTCATTGATTAGAACCCGTCCTGTTGGACGGGGTGTCATGTTGGTGACGGTACTTTCCTCCCATCCAAAGAATATGAAGCGTTTGTGGCACAAATGTACTTTTAGTTACATATATGTAACACGGCTCTAGGTGGGTTTTTCAACCCAAATACCAACAAGTAGGCATGACAAAGACCCATTACACCACTCCCGGTATGGAGCACCTGCCATTCTGCAGCGCCGTACAGGCTGGTGATTACATCTACCTCAGCGGCAACGCAGCCCTCAAGGACGACGATGGAAACGACCTCACTACCGTCGAGGGACAGACCCATCAGGTAATGAAAAACATCACCCGCATCCTCGCCAACTTTGATGCAACCTTGGACGATCTCGTCAAGGTGACAATTTTCCTCGGCGACCAGGGAGAGTGGGGCAAGATGAACGAGGTGTACAGGAGCTACTTCAAGGGACCACTACCCGCACGCTCAACGTGCATCGCTGGACTAGTCGTGCCCGGTTTCCTAATGGAGATCGAGTGCGTCGCCTACAAGCCCCAGTAATTTTGCACTATAGTAGGCTACCTACTATATCCCGGCTTTAAGAAATATCTAAATACAGGAACCCTGTATGTCTTCAAAGCCACAGGGGTAAAACAATGTCACTACGAGACCCAGTTAAGATCGAGATCGCAAGAAAACACAGGATACGGAAGACAGTTTGCAGGAGCTGCGGCGTCACAAACCCCGTGAACGCCACAAAGTGCAGGAAATGCAGGAGCAAGAACCTGCGACCAAAGCGCACAAAGAGCGCTAACACCTAATCCAGTTCATAACTTACTTCTAGTACCTGTTTGCTGTTACGGAACCTAGTTTTACGTATCGATATCTTACCAACTGCACCAGTCCTTTCCGGGTGGTCTTTTCCGCAGCAGTTCACGTTCCAGTCGGGCAGATGGAAGACCTTGACCTGCTGGATGTGGTCGGGTAACGGCCATTTATCGTAGATCCAGTCCCCCCAACGCTCCTCAGCTTCCTTCCTACTCATCTCGTGCTCCTCGATCACCGTATCTTCAGCCACCTTCTCGTTAGCGAGTCTTTCGATTTCTGCGATTTCCTCGTCGGTGGGCTTCCGGTTGAACTCCACGGCTATTCTGCCCTTCAACCCATTGACGTTTGCGCTGGTGCTCCACTTGGCGTCCTCGCCCAGCACCTTCACTATAGCTCCCTTAACAATGTGAAGCGCGGTATGCGTCCTGATCTCATCTGACATACCGAGAAATACGTGGGTATACCGGAAAAAGGGTTTGGGCAGAAAAACTTGCCCTACTCGTAGTGCCTGCTGAGCCTGTCCAGCTCCGCGATGTCCTCGGGCTTGACTATCTGGAACTCCTTGCCCAGGTGCCACGGGAATACTAAGAAGAACCACCTGTTCATGGTGTCAATATAGTTGAACCAGCTCCAGAGAAGGTCCTCCAGCTCGTCCTTTGTCTTGATCTCAGGCAGGACCTCGTCGATGGCTACGCTGAAGTTATACATTTTGTCCACGTTGAGCCAAGGCGCGGGGCAGCCCGGCGGGTTCATGCTTCCAAGCATCTTGGCGATGTGGAGGGTGCTGTATCTCCATATCTTCTTGCACTCCTCCAGACCGATATCCGGGTCTCTTATCGCGGAGTTTACAGTTGGTTTCGCACATTTCCAGCCCATAGCCTGTGTGTCCGCGATCAGGAATACGAGGTTACCTAGGACCTGTCCACCTACGTTGGCTCCGCTAGGGTAGATGCCCTTCTTGCACATTGTAACCTCTTCTGGCTCGTCCCAGAAGATGCGGTCGATCTCGTCCTCGATGGCGTCCTTGACTTTTATCCAGCTCATTCCATGTACCTCCTTGCGTACATGAGGATTGGCTCATGGGTCATGTAGTAGGCGTTCCATACAGCCTTCCCCGCCTTAATCAGGTCGGGCATTTGTTCGTCGCTGACTTTGCCCACCACTGCCCCGCTGACAGTTATAGCCTCGGTGCATGGACCGTAGTAACAGCTCAATCCACCGTAGCCTCCGTGGACGCTGTAGTTGATGCTTCCCGGTGGAATCTCGCAGAACATCCGTTTGTTCCTCCCAAGCACCACCCCGGTCTTAACGGGGTGTCTCGGTGGTCTAGCCGCGGCACTGAACTCCTCGCCAGTGCTAACCGGGTGCCTGCAGAACAGTTTGAGAGGCTCCTCCAGGTTCTCCCAGAGCATCTCAACAAGCTCAGGTTCCTCTTTCTCCAGTAGAGTGGCGACGACCTTGATGTCCTCGCTGGGCCACTCCAGCTCGATTTTCCTTGCCATGCCCAGAGAATGTGTAGAATAGGTATATGAAAGGTGGTTTCGCTGGAAAATTTCTCCAAAATGCAAGTTGCCCAAGTGTTCTCACTTGGAGATGAAGTTTTTTACGAGCCCAAGCCCGTAACTCTTTGAAGCCCATCTCCTTCGTTTCAGCGGTTTTCCGTCTTTCGCTTCTTTGGCGGTTTTCCGCTCCCACTCGGGCAAATCATACTAGTACCTGTAATCTATATCACAGTTAGGTTACGCGCCGAAGGCAAGTATTCACCCCGTTTTCTCGGCCTTTATAGCCTGTTTGACACGATACAGGTAATAATGTCCCACCTCGAAGAGACAATAAAATCTTGATTTCCACGGGACAAGACTACGGCTCTGATTACTCTATTATTGTAGTGTTTGGATGATGATTTCCTCAACTGTTGCATTTAACCCCTAGTGAAGATTACAGGCATTTGGGTAGAGTTTTTAAACCAGAAAGCATGTACAACAAGTCGCGCGAGCCCGTAGCTCAGCTTGGATAGAGCACAGCCCTCCTAAGGCTGGGGCCGAGGGTTCGAATCCCCCCGGGCTCGCCATTCTTATTAATTTTTTCCCGTTATCCCCATTCACTGGTCCCTAGCCCTCACAAAACTACGGAAACCAACATTGGGGTTTATATTGTGACACATATGAAGGAAGGGTGAAACACTTTCGCACGAGGTGAAATATTTGGAAGGTACAGTTAAGAGATGGCTGGATAGAGGATTCGGCTTTATCGGTGTAGAGGGAGAAGAGGATGTTTTCGTCCACCACTCCGCTCTGGACGGAGTCTATGAGCTCCAGGAAGGACAGAAGGTAGAGTTTGATCTTGAGGACTCAGAGAAGGGTCCACGAGCAGTCAACGTAAAGATAGTAGAGTAAGTCTTTTTCCCAGCTGGGAAACTTACCATTTCGTTTTTTGGATTTATTAAGCAACTAGTGAGTAGTGGTTGATGTGCCCACCGTGTCCGTGAGAGTCATGGTTATCCCGATGAGGGCCAAGATTGTGGCGACTCCAAAGTAGAAGCTGTAGATGTAGCCCTGCACACCACCGAACCCTGACACTATGGATGTCATGATGACAGGCCCAACCAAGCCACCCATGTCCATGAACGTCCTGAACGTACCGATTCCAATGCCCCTAACCTCGTCCGGCACAGCATCAGCGATGTACGCCGGAACGACCCCGTACACGATGCCCCAGAACACTCCCTTGAAGAACATCATACCCATCAATGCATTGAAGGAGGTGAAAATCGTCAACCCGAAAATCGAGCCAGCGCCTATGACGAAGCCCATGATGAGCATCTTCTTCCTGCCAATCTTATCGCTCCCTGCCCCGCCGATGAGGTTACCCGTAACGCTTCCAACCGTGCTAGCGGACACAAGCCATGCGTACTGGGTCAACGGAAGACCCACATCCTCCGTGACATAGATAGGCAGAATGGTCCCGAGTAGCCCATTATTGATCATCATCCCGACAAAGTTGATGATGCAAGCGACGATCACCGTCTTGTTTAGCACCTTGATCATCTCCTCCCTAGTCGGGATGAAGCTTGCGACCTTAGATGTCTGAATCTGTGAGCCATCACCCCTGATCATCAACACCGATCCAAGGGCTATCAACGCCATGATGGCTGTCAACAGGAAGTTTATCCTTGGACCGTAAAGGGCAGCCGCGTAACCGCCAATAGTCTGACCGAGGAAGCTGCCAATCATCTCCACCGCCTGGAAGAAGCCAAGCGCCCTTCCACGTTTCTCGCTTGTGAACAGCTTGCTCACATAGCTCATTCCGATGCAGAAGAAGCTGGCATCACCCATCCCCCAGATGATTCTGGCGAAGATTAGCATCCAGATATTCGTAGTCTTGTAGCAGATGAACGCACCAATGATAGGCAGTATTCTTCCGAACATCAACGGAATCTTTGGCCCCATCCTGTCGCTTATCACGCCTATGGGGAACTCACTCAGCATCCTGAGTAGGAAGTAGCCGGACGTGGCTAGTCCAACCAGGTAGAGGGGTGCGGTGAACTCTGTCCTGACATATGGAGCGAATATGGGCCAGACGAAGCCCCCTGCAAACATCGATAATGTTCCACTTATGACCATGAGATAATACTCGCGTATATTGTCCTCCATTTTTAGTTCACCTTAAACTTCGCTAAGGGTCGAAGGCTTGCATTTAAACAAAACGTATATAGAATAATGGCTTGTTTTTCCCGCTGGGTTATCCTTTTCTGTTCCTCAGAAGCGACACCGAGACAACTATCCAGTACAGGTAATTAGGCATCGTCAGGAACGTACTAACCCAAAACCCTTGCTGAATGTAGAACACAATCACGAAGCTAATGCCGATGGCCAGCATCAGGCTGCCCATTAGATTATACCCCGTGAGTACTTCCCGGTCATCGTATGCTGTCTTGATCATGAGGAAACCGGACACGAATAGGAAAAAGTTTCCGAGGTCAAGCATCGTGAACATGGCACAGTATCCTAGCGATCGACCTATAATAGTCTTAACTTAAGACTGAGAAAAGTTTCCTCTAGGATAATTTATTGCTCCAATAAACACAATTCTTTTCATGGATGAAGTGCCTCGTTTTTCGCCCAACCTGGCTATTTTAATCAGTATAGTGGCGGTGTCCACAGCCTCAATATTGATTAGATGGAGTAACGCTCCGGCGGTTGTTATTGCGTTTTACCGTATGCTATTCAGTGTGGTAATGTTGCTTCCTTTCTACCTGAGGAACGGTGGAGTTGACAAACTGATGGGCGTTGGTACACGTAACCTTCTCGGGTTGATGGGTGTTGGTGTTGTACTTGCAGTACACTTCGCGGCCTGGATCACGAGCCTAGGGTTAACCAGCGTTGCGAGCAGCGTTATCTTCGTTCATATCGACCCAATCTTTGTCGCGTTAGTCAGTCACTTCTTCCTCAAAGACAAGATAGACGGAAGGATACTGGCGGGGATAATCATAAGCCTAATTGGTGCGACCTTAATCGCTCTAGCCGATGCTGAGACTGGGCAATCCAACTTGACGGGTGATATTTTAGCGCTAATCGGAGGTGTGATGCTGGGTATCTATCTTCTCGGTGGACGGTTCTTCAGGCAAGGTCTCGACCTGACAACATATGTGACACCGGTATACGCTTCCGCCGGGGTGGTTCTTCTATTGATGTGTCTCGCAACGGGGGCCCCATTGACTGGATATCCAACAAAGGAGTACAGTTTGTTCATTCTCATCGCACTCGTACCCATGATATTCGGGCACACCCTATACAACTGGGCTCTCAAGTACGTCTCCGCTCCAATTGTATCCGTCAGCCTTCTCGGTGAGCCGGTTGGTGCATCTATATTGGCTTATTTCCTCCTGAACGAGGTACCGAGTACCCGGGTAATCATCGGAGGGATCGTAACTCTCACTGGTATCCTTCTTTCAGCATATAGACGCCAGTAACACCCCTCTTTTAGGTGTTTTTAGCTAAATGTTGGGTGTTTTTGGTCAGTCGCGCAATACATTTAAACCCTGAATCTCTCGATTAAACGCCAAATCACTGGGCCCAACGTGAGTGTGTTTTATTGGACGCCAACATTATCGTGATCCTCATCTCGCTTACACTGTTCCTCGCGTACATAAGCGGGATACTATACACCAAGACGAGGATACCGGATAATATCTGGCTCATAGGTTTCGGGGTGCTGTTTGGCCCCATTCTTGGGGTGTTTGACCCGGTCTCAATGGAGTCGATGATCCCGTTCGTGGTGCTGATGGCACTGAACCTGCTCATGTTTGAGGCAGGGCTCAACGTGGAGTTGAAGACATTCAGGGAGACCATGGAGAAGTCAGGCTACCTTGGATTGGTCACGTTCACTTTAACCCTATTCGTTGTGGGTTATGGGTTACATTTCCTGTTGCCTGGCTCATTCACGTTAACCGAGGGGCTCCTATTCGGGGCGATGATCGGTGGAACCAGCACCTCAACCGTTCTGTCCCTCCTAGGCTGCCTCAACTTGACCGCGGTTGAGTCCGGGGAGTGCAAGCTCTTCCTAGTCCTTGAGTCGATAGTCACAGACAGCCTAAGCATAGTCACCTCTATGACCTTGATCAGGCTCATTCAGATGCCTGGAGTCCCTCTGTTTGATGGATTCAAGGATATCGTGTTCGTCTTCATCGTCGCATTGGTTGTTGGACTGGGCATCGGGGTGGTTTGGGTGCAACTTCTTGACGTTGCCAGAAATAGGCCGTTCAACTACATCATGACGCTGGCGATTCTCTTCGTGTGTTACATTGTGGGTGAGCAAGCTGGTGGGCCCGGGACAGGTGCTTTATCTGGGCTAGTTTTCGGGGTGACCATGACTAATTACCCGCTTCTAGCCAAGAGGCTGAATCTCCGTGAGCGGGTGAGGGTTGAGCGAAGGCGTCTAAGGGCTTTCCACGAGGAGATGACTTTCCTCATCAAGTCCTTCATGTTCCTCTTCGTTGGACTGCAGTTCCACTTTTCAATCGAGTTGTTCATGCTGGGCGTGGGCATAGCGGTTTTAATCGGTGTGTTAAGGGTCGTCTCAGTTTACTTTACTCAGTTCTTTGTCCAGTTATCTGAAATCGAGTCAAAAATCGCTAGGCTTGAGTTCAGCAATGGATTAACAGCATTGGTGTTGGCTCAGTTGCCCTTCCTCGTTGAAGGCGTGACCAGTTTCAGTAACCCTAGCATTTTCCTTGATCTCATTGTGCCCATTGTCATCTCTACCGCTCTCTTTGGCGCGATTCTTGGGCCTCTGGTTTACGATAACAAGGTCCAGATACCTGAGGAGCCCATCCTTGAGGTGTCAGACGAGGGTTAAAAAGCGAGAACCTCCGACCTTTCCATATGTACGACACTGCATCACTCAAGGCCAAAGCGACTGCCGAGGCTGACAAGATTTTCGATGAACTGAAGAAAGTGAAGGACGAGATCGGTTGTAACCCGGAGCTGGGTAGCGAGGAGGAGAAATCAAGCAAACACTTGGTGGAGCTGCTTAAAAAGCACGGTTTCGAGGTCGAGTACCCATTCTTCGGGATGCACACAGCTTTCAAAGCGGTAATGAAAGGAAAAGGCGATGGACCAACCATAGCAATTCTGGCTGAGTACGATGCTCTACCCGGAGTCGGTCACGGATGTGGTCACAACATCATCGGTACAGCTGGTATCGGAGCGGGAATCGCCGCAGGTAAGTTGATGAACGAACTACCCGGAGAGCTCTGGGTTATCGGTACCCCAGCTGAGGAGGGGCACGGCCCATATGGTGGGTCAAAGGTCAAGATGTCAAAAGAGGGCATCTTCAAGGACGTTGACGTTAGCTACATGATTCACCCGATGACCGGGAAATCACAGGTTTCAGGCAACTTCCTGGCTGTATCGGGGATAAGGTTGGAGTTCGCAGGAAAGACGGCGCACGCAGCCGCCGATGCACATAACGGCCAGAACGCGTTGAACGCCGCCATGGTTACCTATATGGCGATCCACGCCAACCGGCAGCAGCTAAGGAGGGACGCGAACGCCGTAGTACACGGAATAGTTACGGAGGGTGGGCTTGCATCCAATATTATTCCGGACAAGGCGGTCCTCCAGTTCGGTGTAAGGAGTAGCGACGACACTTACATCCCTGAGCTCGTTGAGATGGTGGTTAACAGCGCGAAGGGTGCAGCTTTGGCCACTGGCTGTACCGTTGAGTACTCGGTCTCAACTGGCTTGAAGTCCAACATCCAGAACAAGGGCTTGGAGAAACTGTTCGAGAGGATGTTCGATGAGCTGGGTCACGAGTACAGGGATCCAGTTGAAGTAGCCATACAGCCTCCGGGTGGTAGCACCGACTTTGCTGATGTGACCCATGTTGTGCCGGGTATACACCCGATGATTGGGCTTAACGATGATTCAATGCCCATGCACAGCAAGGCGTTCGCCGATCTCACCTTGACTGAGGAGGGTGACAAGGGATTAGAGGTTGGTATTAAGTCGATGGCGATGGCTACTGTTGAGATTCTGACAAAGCCCGAGCTCTTAGCGGAGATCAAGGCCGAGTTCGAGTCCAAGAGGCTAACCTAAATACCCCTTCTTTTATTTTCTATCCAATGTCCAATGACCAGTTCTGGCTTGAGCCAAAGGAAGTAACATTACGTGACGGTAGATCAATCTCCCTTAGACCGGAGATAGAGTCTGATCTTGAGCCGACCTGGGACATGTTTTCATCATTATCAAACAAGTCATTGGAGTTCCTGCCCATCCCCTTTACGAGGGACAGGATTGAAGGCTGGTTCAAGAATATAGACTACACGAAGACCCTGCCGATTCTTGGGATAGTGGAAGATGGGGATGATATTAGGGTGGTTGCATCTGCATCATTGATGTTCCACGAGATGGAGCTCTACAAGCACCGAGCCAGTGTTGGTATCACAGTTCACGACGATTACCAGAACCAAGGGCTTGGGACAATCCTGACTGAGTACCTCATAGAGATTTCACGCGCCATGGGGTTGAGGAAGGTTGACCTCATGGTGGTCGCCCACAACGATAGGGCTATACGGGTTTACGAGAAGCTGGGGTTCGTAAAAGAGGGGCACTTTAAGATGAACCACTTCAACCAGGTGCTCAACGAGTTCTGTGACGAGTATAAGATGGGATTGGTGCTTGAGGACTAGTTCTTAATCCTCTCAAGCAGTTTTGGCACTGCTATCAAGGCGTCGCCCTGATGCACGATTGGGTCCTCCCTTATGGTGAAGATGTACCCGTCCTGTGGTGCCTTTAACACCTCAAGTGTCTCAAAGTTCCTTGGGCTATACACGAAGCCGATACGGTCTCCCTTCTTTACCTCGACCCCCATCTCGACTTCCGGGATGAACACGCCTGCTTTTTGGGCGTATGCATAGTACTTTTTCATCTCGGCGAGCCACTCTAGCTTTACCTGTTTCTCTGGGATAACCATGTCTCCTTCAATGATTCCGAGGTTGATCATGATGTTCCTGACGCCGTGGTAAGCGATCATGATGTTCTCTTCGTTGAACTGGCTGAAGCTGCCTAGTTCAGGTACGATTGCTGGGATGCCGTTGTCAACACAGGCTGCCCTCAAGGTCTTCCTACCACCGTATCCCTCCATTTCTATGTACAGGATGGGTGCACCGAACAGGTACGCTAACTCCTCTGAGCGTTGTGCGGTCTCACTCGGTGCGAGCTCCGATACACCATCCGCCTCGTAGAAGACCCAGACTGGGTTTCCTCTTCCAGCTGTGTGGAGATCCACCACCTCATCTGCATGACTCACCAGTTCCGTCCAGATCATGTGAGCCATTCGTTCAGTCATCGATCCTTCTGGGTTTCCGGGCCATACCCTGTTCATACCACCTGGCTTTGGGTCGAATATTGTTGCTCTTGCTTTTTCCCGGAATGATAGCGGGTTAGGAAGACAGTAAATGAGTGTTCCCTCCATGAGTTCCGGCTCAAGGCTGGTGATGAGTCGCCTCAACGCTTCGAGTCCCATCACCTCGCTTCCATGCTGCGCCACCTGCACGTACAGGGTCTTCCCCTTCTCCTTGCCGTGGAGGACCATGAAGGGTATCTCCATCGCCTGTCCGTCGGCAAAGAACTCGGGTATTGACAGTAAACTTATTTTTTTCTCGCCGGGCTGAACCGTTAATCCAGCAATCTCTAATGGATCGTTCAATGCTATCGGTTAGAATCAAGCTTCCGTTGGCTTAACAGTTGCTATGTGGGACGCCAATGGATGCTCTTGCTGGTGGTGTACTTTTGTTTTACCGGTAACCCCATGCCAATGCGTACGATCTCCGGTACAATTTCTCTTGCAAATCTATTGGTCGGCTGCCCCAATGTGATTCCCTTACAGTCCGGGTCCATGTAGAGGTAGTAAACATGTTCTCCGATCTGGACCTTTGCGTTGTCGCCACGCCTGTACAGGGGTTTCTTGTGCATCCTGAACGGGAATAATCTACAAGCAGTGGGTTTTGTGCCCTGTAGTGTGCATATCCACCTGCCCATCAAGGGTCTCTGGAATGTACATCGACCATTCGGTTGGTTGCGAAGGTAAGCCTTACCTAAACCATACTGGAGAACTTTCTGTCCATACTGGTTGGTGATCCTGACCATCTCATCCATCTTGAGCGGTACCCGGTACCCTATGCAGCAGTTGCCGCATGCTTTGCAGCTCCAGCTGGATACTTCACTCCATGGGATAAGCGCGCTGTTCTTCACGATGGTCTACTGCCTTAAGGTGCGGATACCTAACGAAAGGGGTGTTACCGCTTCTTTTTCTCGGCTTCCTCCATCTCGTAGAGGAGCCCGTTGATGTTGTAGTGCTGCTTGATGAGGTTCTGAGTGAACTTTCCGAACCAGTAGAATACTCCAAGGCTGAAGATTATCACTACAATGCTCATTATGTCAATCATGTCCATTGACGATCACATTTTGATGGTGTGGGGTGGATTATATGTATTCCTAAAACTTCTCTAGGGGCGTTGCCATCACCCAGGCATCCTCCCCGTCCAGGTAATACCCGTAGTTACGCTTAACCTTAGAGAATCCCAGCTTGTCATAGAGTCCAATAGCTGGCTCGTTACTGACCCTGACCTCAAGGTACCCCTCGCTGCAGTCGTAGACCCTTCGTCCTCTAGCCATCGCTTCGACAATCAAAGCCTTTCCAATGCCCCTCCTTCGGTAGCTTTCCAAAACTGCCACAGAAACGATATGAGCAAGCCTCGCCGGGGAGAGTTTGCCTCTCTTACTCCAGCCTTTCTCGATCCTGATCATGATGTATCCCTGTATTTCACCATCCATCTCGGCTACGAGGAACGTTTCCGGGTACTTTGTGTAGATATCCTTGTAGAAGTAGCTGCTATAGTTCTCCGGCAGGGTCTTGGTGTTGATATGCATCACTCGTTCTAGGTCGCTCACCGTGAAGGTCCGTATGGTGAATCCCTGATCGCTCAAACTGGGTCTAATGAATCCTAATCCCCTGTAATTTAAGTAAATCGCATTTTCAGGAGAGGTTTAAACGCTTCCAAAGTAAAGAACCATTGATGAGCGAGTCCGCCCCTGTTGAGTCGATGGATCCTATCTACGTTGAGGCAGTTGGTCGGCACTTTGATGTTGTGAACCCTTACTGGGAGCGTACAACCCCGACTTTTGTGGTCAAAATCAGAGGCGAGGGGTACAGGCAGTACCTGATGAAGCCGGCGTTCAAGGCTCTAGCTGAGGAACTCAGAGGAACACCATACCTTCCACGTATCCGTTGGATCGTGGATAACTACCACATCTCGATACTTGGTCGTCCACCCAAGACCGAGGAGGATTATCAGCGGAACAAGCTACTATTTGGGGCGACAGTAGTAACAGTTATGCTGGATGGGTTCCTTCGCAGCAATAACCCTATCCTAACCGAAGAGTTGATGCCCGGAGTACCCGCGATACTCAATGCGCTAGTTTTCACGTTCGCCATCATCATAATTTTCGGTGTCCACGAGTACGGGCACCGTTACATTGCGGTCAAGCGTGGGATCGACGCCAGTCAGCCCTACTTTATCCCAGCCCCACCAGGTATGGGAGGGACTCTAGGAGCGGTGATATCCCAGCGTGAACCACCTGTGAACAGGGACGCATTGTTTGATCTAGGGCTCGCTGGGCCACTCGCTGGGTTCGTTATGACCACTCTAGTTGGTATCCTCGGAGTTAGTCTGAGTTTTACTGTTTCCAGCGCACAGGCAACCCGGTGGATGATCGAGTACGCAAACATCCGGTTCCAGATCACCCCTCAGCCCTTGATTCTTGAAATGATCATCAGCGTCATCAAGCCTACTCTGGAGGATCAGGTTTTGATACTCCACCCCGTCGCGTTCGCCGCATGGGTGGGCTGCATTGTTACGTTTATCAACCTTATACCCTCATGGCAGCTTGACGGGGGGCACATAATCAGGGCTCTGGTAGGCAGGGAGTCCCACAAGATTATCTCGGTAGCTGGAGTAATCCTGCTAGTCATCTCAGGGTATATGCTGATGGGAGTGCTGGTGGCGTTCTTCTTGATGCGTCCCGGCCAGGAATCAGTAGAACCTCTTGATGATATATCCTCACTGAGCACGTCCCGAAAACTGGGGATGATTCTCTACGTAGTCATTATACTATTGAGCCTAGTCTCGCTCATACCCACTGGATGATGATCCTCGGGTATTCTTATAGTGAAACATGTTCCGACACCCGGCTCTGAGTCTACCAGTATTTCTCCTCCGTGCTTCTCCACGGTCTGCTTTACTGATACCAATCCTAATCCCATCCCGTTGAGTTTTGTCGTGTGGAACGGCCTGAACAGCTTTGATAAGTCCTCGACACCAACTCCTGTGTCTTTTACAGTTATCTCCGTCCCATGCAGGCATTTCCTAGTGGAAATCGATAGCGTTCCTCCATCAGGCATCGCATCGAAAGCGTTCCTAAACAGATTGTCCAGCATCCGCTGTATCTTGATCTTGTCCAACATGTGCTCTACAGGGTCATCGCAGAGTTTTTGCTCTATGACGATGTTCTCAGGCACGATGAGCTGATTCAGTGTCTGCTCGATTAGGGTGTTCAGGTTTAACTTGACCTTCTCGTAGAGGCTTGGCTGGTCCTGGTACTGTAAATCCTCAAGCACCTTGACGATATAGTCAACGCTCCTGTTGATGATTGGAGCCATCTTCTCGATATTCTCCGGGTTGGACTCCACGATGTATGTGGCATTCCTGACCGTCTGGAGTGGTCCACGCAAGTCATGTCTTACCATGCTGGACACCCTACCGGCTCCTTCAAGAATCTGCTTGATCTCCTCAAGCTGCACCTCTTGGAGTACTCGCTTCTGTCGCTGACTGTGTATCGATGACGCGATGTGTCCTCCGAATATCTCAAGTAAGCTCTGGTCTTTCTCCGAGAACCCGACGCCATTTCCCTGGATCAGAGCCAAGGAGCCGTAGGCCTCTCCGTCCATGACGATAGGAATGAAAGCCATTGGCTTGTCCTTAAACTTACTTGGTGACCCGAATCCGACTTCACTGAGGAACTCGTCAACGCTATTGTATAATACTGACTCCGTGAGCCGTTTGATATTCCCGAGGATATGTCTATCCGACATCACTGACTCGAACTGGCTCTCCTTTATACCCCAGAGCTTCGCGTAGGCTATCTCCCCGTTTTCATAGAGACACAGCGCTCCGTTATCGAAGCCAAGGCCTTTGGAAAGAGCGTTGCCCGTGATCTCCCCGATCTCCTCGTATGTCTCCGAGTGGCTGATTTTGGTCGCGTAGAGGTGAAGGGTTTCAAGCTTGTTCTCAAGCACAACACGCTCTGAGATGTTTCTCAGGATGTAGCACGTTAAATTCTTCCTCCCCCTCCAGTCGTTGAGCCCGAAGGACGAAATATCGTACTTCACATCGTTGACCTCTATCTCATTATCGTTCAGCAAAACGTTCTCGGGTATCAGAATCTCAAGCTTTTTCCCCACGATGTTGTCGGTTGCTATACCAAACCCTTCATGAATAGTGTTCTTTGCTGACGGGTTGACGTAAGTGATCCTGTCACTCTTGTTCACAATAACCACAATGTCCTCCATCGTACCCACGATTGAAGCGTACTCCAATGGGAAGATGCTCCCCTCTCTCATATCGGATGGTGTGAACAATGCAAGGCATATCCCGATGGTGTTGAATATCGGTGCTGTGTAGTCGAGCACTATTCCCTTGGCGAACAACATGAAATAGCTACTCGAAATGATTGGGATTGCCATTAACCCGAGGATCACCCATATCTTTTTCCAGTTCACTTCACTGTAGTTCTTGGCATTCATTGCCGCGTATAGAAGGCTCAACACGATGAACCCATATGTGTAAGCCATGAACCCGTATGCAGCCCACCCGTAGGACTTGATTAACGGATAATGTGGCTCAAGGTGATTTACCGAGACGTTTGTAAGAACCGCGTTATGGAAAGGATTCGTCCCCACCAGTAACAAGAAAATTGATGGCACCAACATGACCAACGCAACGTTTCGCTTCGTCAACAGGTCATCCCTGTCAAAGAAGTGGGCGATGAACAGCGGGACGACGTTCGTCATGGCCATTCCGAGGAACTGTAGGTATGCCCAGACAAGCTTCGCCTCCGCGTTTAGGAAGTACATCTCCATCGCGTACCCGTAGGACCATATGCTTGCACCCATTACGATGAACGCCATAAGCCTCGCCCGGACGTACTTCCTAGTTAGAACTATGTACGACGCTACGAAGCTCGAAATAATAGCCAATACTAGGTTTAGCAATATTAGCTGCATTTAGGTTCCTCGGGTGAGGGAAACATGAAGAATGTGGATAAAATGATTGTTAACCACAAGTATAGAGTCAGGTTCTATATGCGGGATAGAACCGTGGTTATCCCCCGGGGGATAACCGTTGTGCGTCGTCCTCTGCGGCTTTGCACGGCTCTCCTGTAGGCTTCGTTGACGGTCCTAGCTGACTCCATCCCGATTGACTCAACCAGGTAAGTCGGTAGAGCCGAAACGAGTATCACTTTCTGGTTCCTGAGCACCTGTTTCACGGCCTGCAAAGCTTCCGCGCCGTACATGTACCGGCGTTTAAGCTCGCTAAGATCCTGAACTTGGGCTAACTGAGTGTATGCCTCAGCTCCAAGTCCGGATGCGCACTCGGCTAACAGGATGATTGCCCCGTTCCGTTTTGCGGCCTCCGCGGCAGTCTTCAGTGCCAAGCTAGCCGTGTAGAGACTCTGATCGTATGGTAAACCACCTGCACTGACCACAACGATATCCGCGTTTTCCTCGGTCGTAGCCTCATAGTGCCCTGAGAGGCTGTTTACCGCTCTGCCCCAGGTCTCCTCGAATCCACCGGTGTAAGCGGCGACCAGTCTTCCCTCCGCGTTTGTGACAAGGTTGATGGTGTAGTCGATGCCAACCATCTTGACGGCCTCGATGATGTCCTCCTTGATGGGGTTAAGCTCGATCGCTGCTGGGGTGATGTCCCCGTCGATGTAGTTCTTCCTTTCCTCGACAAGTGTCTCGTGGGACGAAATTCCCGGTACGACGGCCGAGTGTGCCCCGCTGAAACCCGCGTACTGGTCCACCCTGGTCTCACCGATGGCTATCTTCAGTGAAGCGTTGTGGTACGCCGGGTTGACCTTGATGGGTGTCCCCCGGTGAGTTGACCCGACCTCGACTAGTCCTCCAGTTGACCGGGTGTGGTCGATGAGGGTGATGTTACGCAGGTCGGATGAGTCCTCGATGGCCTTCCTGACCTTGGACCGGTTCTTCTCGTTCTCACTGTTCCCCAGAATAATGGTTATTCTGTCTCGTGGGATGATAAGCTCAACAAGGTTCTTGACCAGCTCCCGTAGAGCGTACACGACTGCCTGTGGACTTGAGTAAATGTCAACCGCCACGGCTACTGTAGTCTCCTGTCCCAGAAGGTCCTCCAGCTTCTCGCCGACTGGCTCCATGAAGGCGTCTGACAGAATCTCTGATGCGGTCTTCTCGGGGGCGATTACCATCGGGGCTGCGATGCCTAATAATTGCTCCATCTCGACGGAGACGTATACCTCGGTCTCCCCATAGGGTAGCCAGCAGTCAACCATGTGATATCAGCGATAATTGGGCGTATCTGGACTTGTATCTTTCGGGTGAAACACGGCTATGGGGTTAGGCTTGTGTTGTCTGTGGGTGTCGTGCCCGTTGTTGGAGTATCGTTTGCCTCGGGATCTGTAAGTGTGTCTTCAAGATTGTCCTTGACTGTGTTGATTCGCTTCCTTAGCCTCTCACGGTTGGCCGTTGATTCTGTTTTCTCTAGTTCCGTATTCAACCTGTCCAGCGAGTTGATCAAATCCTTGGTGTCTTCACCGTTGATCTCCCTTATCGCTGCCTTGAAATCATGGTCCACGGACTGGAGGAGCCTGATGCTCTCCGCAACGTTTCCACGTGAGTACTCGGCTCTCGCCTCGTCCAGTCTGTCCTCTATGCTATCCAACTCACCGAGAACCGCTGTAACCCGGTCGTTGTTGGCAGCCTGAAGCACGGTTAACGTAGTCCTCATGGAGTTATACCTGATTGTAAGGGTATTCTGGTAGGCCGCGGTCTTTCTCTGGCTCAGCTCGTTTCTCTTGTTTTTCACGAACCGTTGGGCGGTTGAGGTGTAGTCGGCTGACTGCCTGAGGTGCTCCGCGGCTGACTCTAAATCAATGTCATCAATCGCGGCTTTAGCAAGGGTAAGCTCATTTTCTACAGCATTGATGCCTCTTTCTAGGAGGTCAACGTTGAACCCGTGCCGTTCCAGAGAGTTCGAGGTCTTTTTCAGCTCCTCAAGGGTCTTAGTCTGCTTCTTGAGAGCTTCCTGTGCCCTGACCAGCTCCCTCTGGTTCACAGGGATCTCAGGTGGAGCGGTCTCCGTGTACGAGTCATCGATGATCGACTCGAAGGTGTCCAGCGCCTCCATTACAGTCTCAAGGGCATCAGCGTGGTCACCTGATTGAACGAATGCTCTGGCCTCGGATAGCTGCTGCACT
The DNA here is from genome assembly GCA_964589605.1 of uncultured Candidatus Bathyarchaeia archaeon. GTDB lineage: Archaea > Thermoproteota > Bathyarchaeia > TCS64 > TCS64 > RBG-16-57-9. The sequence goes on from CAZPRN010000013.1 coordinate 36,044, forward strand.
GCTTCCCTGTATGCGGATAGTGCTTCATCGGTGAGTACACCGTTTCTCTTTGCCTGCATTAGCGCGGCCTCTGCCTGTTTCTTGCTGTTATCGGCCATTGTTGTTACGGTGTTTGCGAGCAGTTGTGGAGTCATCCTTGAAACTATGAAGTTTTCTTCCTGTGTAACGCCATCAATCGTTGCCGTGACAGTGTAGCTGTCCGTCGAGGCTGTCTCGTTGACACTGTAACTCCAGATGTAATTGCCAGACTCATCGAAGCTTAGTTCAAATGACTCGATCAAGCCCTTCGAGTTGCTGACGGTTACGGTGAATGATTCACCGGGCGTACCCGTGAAGGGTAGTTCTACGGTTTCACCTGGCATCACGTAGGAGTCCAACCTGACCACGTCTGCGTTTACGCTCAGGGTCGCAAGTGACGCTAGTATGACGAGGATCAGCGCCATGTAACCTATTCGCCTCATCTTTTTCTCCACACCCCCATTCCGCAGCATGGTATTAGAGGAACCCCGTGGAATGGTTTGGAACCCCTGTTTCATGTTCCACGCCTCCTGTACCGTTCAACGATGGTTACAAGGCTCTGTCCTCCGATTTTCCGCTCCTCGATGACCTCGAAACGCTGGAGCCGCTGGATCATCCTCCACGCGCTGGTACGTGGGATATCGAATCTTTCCCTTATCTCGTGTGCGAACGCCTCGCCGCCATGCTCAGCCATATACCTGAGCGCCTCCCGGTCATCTATCCTGAGCTCCGGGTGCTCCTCGAATAGGAGTTCAAGGTCCACGGTGATGTTCTCAACGACGGGTGCTGGCTCCCTTCTTCTACCGAGTATGAAAGCGGCGACTCCAATCACCACTATTCCGGCGGCTGCAAGCATCAAAGTGCCCTGGTTTCCACTCTCCGGTGCATCAGCCGCCAACACCGCCAGCATCGCGCTGTCCGCCTTCTCGATAGCCTGAGTGTACTCTCCGGCCTCGTGGAGGGTTGATGCTTCTTCTAGGATCGATTCCGCGGTTTCGAGTCCTATCGTTCTCCCGTTTTCCTCGGCGGTCTGGGCGGCTTCCTCTACGTTGCTTATCTTTTCACTGGATTGCTCCCATAAATGGACCAGAGTCTCCACCTCTAACCGTGCCTCTGCAGCCTTCTCTTGGGCGGTGAGGTAATCCTCTTCAGCCTGAGCCGTCTTCGCCTCTGCAATCAATTCCTCTGCTGTGGTCACGATGACGCCATTCGCCTTTGCCTGTATGATCTCATCCTCGGCTGTGTCTATCTCCTCCTGGGCAAGCTCCTCTGAGTCCTGGATATCAACCGTGTAGCTTACGACCGTCAAACCGGCAGGCATTACTAGTCTCGTCTGCTCCCCGACGGTGTCGATTTCGAGGGGTATCTCGTTGAGGTTGATGATTGTCGAGCTCAAGGGGAGTATCACCTCGCTACTGATGGGTGTCTCCACCTCGATCCTCCATATCGCCCCAGTCTTACCGGTCAAATCAGAAGTTAGATACACTGCTTCGATGGTGTCGGCTCCAAGGGTGTTGACCTGTGTGTATTCGCCGATTTCAACGGTGTCTAACGGTATCCCCTCTCCGTCATAGACGTACAGGTCTTCACTGGAACCGAATAGGGTGATGTTCACCTGCGCCTCAGTTGGGTCAACCTCTAACAGGTAGTCGACTCTTACGACTCCTCCGTGAAAACCTCGAATGAGAGAGAAGATGGCTCAACGGTCTGGGCGTACACCGTGGGCACGAGGAGGAGCGCCAGGATAAACGGTGCAAGTTGCGGCTTCACTTTTCCCCCTCTTATTATACGATGTACGGCTGATACCCAAATAAGATAATCCCTCAAACCTGAGTCAAGGATTAAAAACCCCCTTTACCATGTCCAAGGGTGAGTATTTTGGTCGAGAAAACAGTCACATACTTCCCCGAGATCAGCGAGGAGAACACCGAGGTAACACTCAAGGCAGCCAAGAAGCGAGCCGATGAGCTTGGGATAAAGAACATTGTTGTGTCATCAACCCGCGGAGGAACCGCGTTGAAGGTTCTGGAGCACTTTGAGGGCTACAGTGTCGTGGTGGTCACCCACGTAGCCGGGTTCAAGGAGCCGGGTAAGATCGAGATGAGCGACGAGACAGTAGCGGAGATCAAGGGCAAGGGCGGTAAAATCCTTACAACGGTTCACGCATTCGGAGGAGTCGCTTCCGCGATTATGAAGAAGTTTAACACGTTGGAGTCAGGGATGCTTATCTCCAATGTCTTGAGGATGTTCGGTCAAGGCATGAAGGTGGTGGTTGAGGTTATCCTCATGGCGGCTGACGCTGGGCTTCTACCGATGGATGAGGATGTCATGGCTATCGCTGGGACGGGTAAGGGATGCGACACGGTTGTTGTCGCGAAGCCAGCCCACAGCGGCGACCTCTTTGATCTGTATGTGAGGGAGATAGTGGCTAAGCCACTGGTCCGCACATACTAACCCTTCTTTTTACTCAAAAACCCTGAACTTGTCCTGTTTTGCCTTGCAGATCGGGCATCTTTCAGGCATTTCACCCTCAACGGTGTACCCGCAGACCTGACAGACTCCTATCGCGTCCAGAGCTAGGTCCTTGTCCTGGTCTGAGGAGTCCTTTGCCCTCTCGAAGAAGGCTGCGTGTGTCTTCTCCGCTTCCCATGCGAACCTGAAGCTGATCTCAGAGGCGTACTCTTTCTGCAGTTTGGCTACCTCCATGAAGGCTGGGTACATCTCGTCTATCTCGTGGTGCTCCCCATCGATACCGTTCTGAAGGTCCTCCGAGGTTGTCCTGCTGCCGAACAGGGCTCCTGATATGGTTGTGATGTCTCCCTTGTGCTGGATGTTCTTGTAGTGGTTCCCAGCGTGGATCAGCTCCGCGTATGCGATAGCCTGGAAGAGGCGTGCAATGTTCACGTACCCACTTTTCTCCGCCCTATCCGCGTATATTTGATACCTCATATGTGCCTGGCTCTCACCTGCGAAAGCGCTTATGAGGTTGCTTTCAGTCATTGGTCTGACCATAATTATCAAGGATAATTCCCCCGGCGCGGTTTTTAGGGTTGACGCCCAGAGGTATGCTCACGTGTGCACTATCCCGCGCTAAACCTGCGTATGTGGCATTTTTTATGTATCCTCAATCATACGTTTACCCATCTGGTTGATTCTTATGAACGAAATCCGTTTCCACGGAATGGGTGGACAGGGAGCGGTCATGGGCGCGTTGATGCTTGCCGAGGCGGCGTTCGCCGAGGGAAAGTACGCCCAGAAGATCCCGGTCTACGGGGGCATGCGCAGGGGAGGAGACGTAACCGTCTTCCTTCGTCTGGATGACAAGCCCATCAGGAGAACTAGCGGCATCTACGAGCCCGATGCCCTGATTATCTTGGACCCGACACTCACCAAACACGATAAAGTTACTAGGGGGCTCAAAGAGGGAGGCACAGTTATCCTGAATGACACTTTGAAGCCCAGCGAGGTTGATATCGGAGTCAAGCTGGGTAACGTCGCGACGGTTGATGCTACCTCGATAAGCTCCGAGATTTTCGGTGTCAGGGCGATCCCCATCGTGAACACGATTCTGATGGGTGCGATAGCCAAGGCGACTGACTGGGTTAAGCTTGACAGCCTGTTCGAGCCCATTATGCACACGTTCCCCGGTAGGATTGGGGAGCTCAACGTCGAGGCGTGTAAGAAGGGCTACGAGGCGGCGGAGGTGGCCTAGATGGCGCAGGTTGTACGATCATTCGCACCGAAGGTTGACCAAGAGAAATGTATCGCGTGTGGCATGTGCCAGCTGTACTGCCCGGAGAGCACGGTGATGCTCACCGAGGAGAAGAAGGTCATCTTTGATTACAGGTACTGCAAGGGCTGTGGCGTTTGTGCAAACGAGTGCCCGGTTGCAGCTATCGCGATGGTAAAGGAGGGGACACAATGACAGACAAAGAGTTCACGAAGATGATGGAGGGCAACGAGGCGGCGGCTTGGGGGGCAAAACTTTCAAGGGCCGAGGTCGTGCCCGCTTACCCGATCACCCCGCAGACGGAGCTGATCAGTAACATCGCCAGTATGATTGATGACGGAGTGTTCGAGACCCAGTACATCAAGGTCGAGGGGGAGCACACAGCCATGGCGGCAGCCGTAGGGGCTTCAACCGCCGGTGCAAGGGTGTTCACAGCGTCGAGTAGCCAGGGTGTCGCGTTCATGGATGAACCGCTCTGGATTCCACCGGGGAGAAGACTCCCCATAGTGATGTGCTTCGTCAACAGGACAATGGCACCTCTGGGCGGCCTGAGGCCGGACCACAACGACTCACTGCACCAGAGGGACAAAGGCTGGATTCTCCTCTACTGCGAGAACAGCCAAGAGGTCCTCGACACCATCATCCAGGGATACAAGATCGCCGAGAACTCGGACATCTACCTCCCGGTAGGGGTCTGCTATGATGGGTACTTTGTATCCGCAACGGCGACACCAACCACAGTACCGGATCAGGCGAAGGTTGACGAGTGGCTTCCATCATACGAGCATGACTGGTATAGCCTGATGCCCGAGACCCACAAGATGCCACCCATGCGCGGCTTCCTGCCCATGAGGATAGGAGTAGCCGAGGCTCAGGAGAAGGCGAAACAGGTCATCAAGGACGTTGACGCCGATTACAAGAAGACCTTCGGCAGGGGCTACGGTGGCTTAATCGAGGAGTACAACTGCGACGGAGCAGAAGCAGTCCTCGTCACGATGGACTCCATGACCGGCACAGCCCGAGATGTTATCGACGAGATGAGGGCAGAGGGCAAGAAGATTGGCTTGATCAAGCTCAAGTGCTTCAGGCCGTTCCCAAGCGAGGAGTTCCAGAAGCTGGCACCCAAGTACAAGGCAATTGGAGTGGTTGACAGGAACAACAGCTTCGGTTCAGCCGGAGGCGGCATCGTGAACATCGAGCTGTCAAGGGCGCTCTACTACGAGAAGGAGAAGCCTTTACTGGTGAACTTCCACGTTGGACTATCAGGGACTGATGTAACCATGAACCAGATCAGGTACATGGCTGACGAGACACTAGAGGCAGCCAAGACAGGCAAGGTGAAACACGTCGTGGACTGGGTTGAAACCCACGACCTAGGAGAGGTGATGTAGATGATTAACGAACAATTTGACAAATTCTACGAGGAGTCACGCATACAGGGCGGCTCGACTTGCTGCCCCGGATGCGGTGGACCAATGTTCTGGAAGATGGCACTGCAGGTGCTTGGACCCAAGACCATCGTATATGGTGACGGTCCATGCGCCATGTGTGCGCTACGGTACATCAAGATACCCCACATGGCCATCCACTTTAGCTTCATAGCTGACGGTGCCACAGGCATCAGTGCGGCTTTGAGGGCAAAGGGGCGTGACGATATCACCCTCATCAGCTCTGCAGGTGACGGTGGAAGCAGTGATATAAGCTTCGGTAAGATCAGCGCAGCTGCTGAGCGGAACGAGAACATGATCCAGATCTGCATCGACAACGAGGCGTACATGAACACGGGTATCCAGAAGAGTGGACTTACCCCTTACGGTGCGTGGACAACCACCACACCCGAGGGTAAGGACAGCAACAAGAAGGACATACCCATGATCTTGGCGGCCCACAAGATACCATACGTTGCCACTGCGAGCGTGGCTTACCCAGTTGACCTGAAACGGAAGCTGGAGAAGGCGATGAGCATCGACGGCTTCAAGTACATCCACACCATCATCCCGTGCCCAACGGGCTGGAGGTTTGACCCTGCCAAGGCTGTTGAGGTTACACGCCTGGGAGTTGATACGTGGGTCAGCCCACTCTATGAGATAGAGAACGGTGTACTCACGATGAACAGGAAGGCAGAGGCTAAGCCTGTGACCGAGTACCTGAAGGCGCAGGGAAGGTTCAGGAGGCTCTCAGAGGAGCAGGTCAAGTACATACAGGACGAGGTTGACGCCAAGAGGGCGGACCTCCTCTCAATGGATGGCAAGCAGATCATCCACTAACCCCTTTTCTTAACTGTTAAACCCATAAACATCCCTTTCTTTTCCGTGAAAACCCAAGTAGCTGGACACGTTGCCATCGACCGCATTGTAACGCTTGAAGGTGAATCCTTCAGGCTTGGTGGACCACCTAGCTACATCTGCTCGGTAGCCGATGCACTTGGACTTGATATCAAGGTAATCACTCGAGTGGGGCACGATTTCCCAGAGGAATACCATAAAACGTTCTCGGAGTGGGGTGTAGACCTAAGAAAATGGGTTTGCGAAAAACCCACAACCCGGTTCATCCTAGACTACACCAGCAATCCAAGGCGTATCGGCATCAAAACTGTCTGCGAGCCCATCGAATTATCTGAACAGCACTACGAGTCTGTAATTCTATCCCCAATAGCAGGGGAGATCAACGAGAAACAGGTATTGGCAATCGACTCGGATTTCCTTGCACTTGACCCACAGGGATACATCAGGGAGATCAATCCACCCGGTGATATTCCCCTTAAAAAATGGAGCCACCGGTCACTGGGAAACATCAACCTCCTGAAATCCAGCGTCGATGAGCACATGTACATCACGGGTGAATCTAATCTACATAGGAGCCTCAAGATGCTAGCAGGGAAAGGGGTCGATGTCTCCGTTATTACCATGGGAAAGGAGGGCTCACTGGTTCACGCTGATGGAGATACCTTCCAAGTGCCTGTTTACCCCTCAGAGCCTATTGACTCAACTGGTGCGGGCGACTGTTACCTCGCTGGGGCAACAAAGGGATTAATCGAAGGAGAGTCTGTTGAGTGGTCCTGCGCTTTAGGGTCAGCGATATCATCCGCAATCTTGGAAACCGAGGGACCAGTAATGAACGCAACATCCACGGACATCAATAATCGGGCAGAATGGGTTTACGATAGAATAGAAAAAAGTTAGAGAGTAGGATTCTACTCGTGGCCCGGAGGCGCGTAGCCCAGTACATCGTTGTACCAGATTACCTCGCCTGTACCGCTCAGGTATACACCGTAACAGACGTTATCGATCTCGCCCTGCGCGTTTGGACCGTAACCCCAGATAAGGTAGTCTGAACCGTACCTGTCGCCGTTCTCGTTTAGCCTACACCAGCCGCTTGCGCCCCAGTAATTGTTCGCAATGTCGTCGACGATTGGCTGATTTGTTTCAGCGTCCATGCTCTGAGTCTGTAGAACCGCTTGTGCGATTATCCAGCTCAGGTCGTAGGTTGTCGTGACGTAGTAGCCTGGCTGCTGTCCAACCAGTGCACGGTACCTAGCGTCTAGGTCGTTGTACTTGTCTGACTCGCCGGGTGACGCGTTTGTGCTGAACACCTTGAGGTGGTCTGCTTCATCGGTTGCGTCGTCGATCATCTGCTGGACGAGGCTTATGCTGTCGCAGCCGAACCATTTTAGACCGTAGATGGTTGGGAAGTCTGGTGCCTGTGTTGCCATCGTGACTGCGCCTCCTGTTGCGACCAGTAGGACGCCAAAGTGCTCCTCGCCGTACTCAGCGACCGCGTCCTTGGCTAGGTTCTCTGCCGTTGCCAGGTAGTTGCTGAACTCGGTTGACTCCACCGCGTAGCGGATGCGCTCAACGATTACTCCGCCCCTGTCAGTGTACTCCGTCTCAAGGATGTTGTAGACTCCGTCACCGTAGGCGTCGCCTGTCTGCATGATTATAACCGCCTCGATACCATAGCTCCACAGCATCTCCGCCATTGCGGGTGCCTGGAGGGTGTCGATTGGGCATAGCCTGAACAGGTTGTCGTCTGGGATGGCCAGTAGTGGTGATGTGCTGCTTGGGCTGAACATCAGCATGTCGTTCTGGTCCACGTAGCTGAGGGCTGCTTGGGCCATGCTGCTCCAGCGTCCACCGATCATGAGGTTTACGTCCATTGCCTTGTAGCCTTGGACTTTCTCTAGGTGGGACGCGGCCTGTCCGGCGCTCTCGTCTACTAGTGCCTCAAACTCGACATCGTAGCCTAGCTGCTCTGCGAAGGCGTTGATGTCCTTGAGCGTTATCTCTTCTGCCAGTGGTACGCCTGTCTCCAACTCTGAGGTTGTGGCGTACAGGTCTCCGTACTTTAGGACCTTTCCCTCTAGGGGGGTCTGGGTTACGGTGACCGTCTTGACTCCGTTCTCGTCTGTTGTAGCTGAATCCTTTGGCGTAAGCATGTAGCCTGCGCCTGCTCCTAGTGCTAGTCCTACTATGAGGACTATCGCGATTAGTTGGTTTTGCTCCATTTGATCCACCTGTGAATCAAATTTCCATCGAACGATGATATATAAGGCGTATATGCTTACAAATGATATTATATATGCATAGTTATAGAATACACAAAATAATTACTTGACGGGAATATATATACTGGTTAACGTTAGGTGAACCTTCTTCGGGCTAAGAAGTAGACTCCAACCGCGAATAGCACATCAACCACGTACCATCCAACCATACTAAGGGTAGTCAAGCCGCTAGATGCATCACGAGAAGCCTCTGCCGCTACAGCTGCATCAGCCGCTGCCTGGCTCGCAGAGTTAGCTGTTGCGGCAACCGATTCAACAGCTTCAGACGCGGCTTCCGCTGCCTCTACTGCCTCAGCAGCGATGGCTGCAACGTCTTCAATATCGCTTTTTGCGATCTCAAACTCACCCGAGACATTAACCAGCTGCTCCGAGAGGTCGGATATCTGTGCGTTCAAGTCCTCGACCTGTCCTATCTCGTCTGAGCCGGTTGTACCGTTCCAAGAGCCACCGCGACCAGTTCCATTAGCTACCTCGAACCATATCTCGTGGTCATCAGATGCATTTTCATCTAAATTGCCTGTGGAGTCGTAGTACATCTCCACCTCGACGGTTGTGTTGAGTGATCCTTCTAGTTCCCCCGACTCTACGGTTGTAGTGCTTCCATCCCCGCCTATGCCAAGACTCAGTGTTTGTTGGGGGGTCGCGTACATGGCTATCTGCCCGGGCACGGCTGAGACCAGCATGTACCCCACCACTACGGCGACGAGCATGTACGCGGCTGATTTGGTCATCAACTAGGTTGCCTCCTCGTTGAACTTAATGCTAGAGATTAGAACAGCTGGGATTGACGGTGTTCTAACGTGTTCAACGTTTAGAACGGTCACCTGGGCCTGTCCCTCCAAATCTTGATGGTCTCGTACCAGAGGATGATGTTGGGCACTATTCCGAATATGAGCGTCGTGATTGATTCCCTTGTCACGATGAACGGTCCCTGGAAGAGGTAGGTGACCAACATCGTGGTCATGAGCACCGCGTAGAACAGGTAACGTGGAAGCATCACCCCTCCGAAGGTCACGAACTGGCGGAGAACACCCACCTTGATGTCCCGTACCAGCTTGTAGTCCCCGTACACGTTCTCGACGAGGTTTAACTCAGAGAGCTTGTTGAGGTGATAGCTGGATACGCTGGGACTGCTGAATCCCAGTGCCCTCTGTACCTCACGGACACCAACGGATTCACTGGGGTTCTTGAGTATGTGCATGTAAACTAGGAGGGTCTTGCCTTTCAGCTCGGACTCGATGATGGCTTCCTCGCTCGACATCTGCTTCCCACTGATATTCTTCAATTAATCTTTAAAGATGTTGAAGATTGCGAGGGTGGCATGGATCGCTTCCTCTGTGCGGACGGTTGCTGTTCCCTGCTCGGGCACGGTGTTTACGATGAAGTCGAAAGCTTCCTCCATGCGTCTTCCTTGCCGCTCCATTATGCCGCCTATGCCTTCCTTGTAGGAGCCGAAAACTATCAGCGTCTTTCCAGAGTCAACCCATCGTTTCTGTATCTCCTCGGATACCTCGCCGAAATCCTTGCCCAGCTTTGATGTTGCGATAGTCAGGTCCCACTCGGGGCTGTGAACTAGGTCGCTGAGCTTGCCTTTGCTTCCACGTAGGCTGTAGCCCCAGTACTCGTCGATCCGTTTCTTCTTTACTAGGCGTCCCCGTGGGAGACCGTCTAGCTCCATTATCTGGGTGATCACCCTAGCGCCCTTGGTTGGGCTCTTACCCCTTATTCTGAGAGGCGCGTTGACGCCGATATCAACCATGAATCCTGCCTCGTCGGTACCTACGATGACTCCGTCCCTGTACTCCCCCTCCTTGATAGTGTCAATGTGGGTGCTGTTGGGGTGATGGGGTGTCCTGAGCGGGGGCAACATGCCAGCGTATTGCAGTTCATCCCTGTGTTCGAAAAGGTGCTTTCTGAGGTACTGGGGGGTCTCAAGGTACCCCAGCACGTACTTCATGAGCAGGCTCTCGTCGGGCTTGTCTCTGTAGATTATGATCTCGTCAACCCTGTATATGCCGGCTGCTCTTCCTAGCTGTCCGAGCACTATGGTTTTCTCCCGTAGGTGCGCTATCTCTGATACCATGCTCGCAGGCACGGCTATGCTTATACTGTTTCTTCGCTTCATTTTTCATCCCTGTGCTTCGGCCAGTTACTCCAGCCCGTCTTAACGTATTTCTCCCTGCCTTCGAGGTCCTCTTTCACCCATTCCAGCCAACCGTTGAAGCTCCGTTTACTAAAAAGGTCAGACTTTGAGCCCAACCCGAGATCAACCAGGCCCTCGATGAACCGGTTCTCGGCAAGGTCTTGGGTATCGTTCACTATCTTTACCTCGGTGACGCTGTACCCAAGTTCAATCAACGTGTCCTTTGCGTGGGTGAACACGTACCCCGTGCAGATGTGTATGGCTTCGTCGGTTGATGCACTTAACTCGTCCAGTCCATCTAGTATGATCTGTGTAGCTGAGCGAAGGTATCCTTTGTACTTGAACTCACCAAGCTGGAACAGCTCAATGGGAATTGTGCCGGAATAGTTCTCACCTGAACCAATCCTTCGTAGCACAATTACTACCCCTCCGACTAGGTCGCCCCAACCGGAGTCATCAACCTCAATAACCATGGTTGATGCTACTTGATTCACGCGGGATAAAAACAGTACCTAAGAAACTGGAGCAGATAGAAATCAAAGGAGTCTGGTATATTAGATGCTAGAGGTGTATTTCCCGAACCCCTTTTCGCCTACTACTTCCCCATCCTCCATGATCACTTTTCCTCTGAGGACACTAAGAATAGGCGCACCTTTGATCTTGTAACCATCATAAGGACTCCAGCCACATGCCGTTATCTGGTCCTCGTTTCTGATCGTAACCTCCTTGTCCAAGTCTAAAATGACGAGGTCAGCGTCAGAACCTACTCTCAATGCTCCTTTCTTGGGGTAGAGCCCAAATATCCTCGCCGGGTTCTCAGACGTTACAGCGGCAAGCCTCTCTAGGCTCAGCCACCCATCGTTGACGCCGTTAAGCAGTAGTGAAATGAATGGCTCCAGTCCAGGTATACCGTTGGGTGCATCCAGAATATCCTCCAAACCCGCCTCCTTTGCTTCTTTGGTATATGGAGCGTGGTCCGTAGCAACTGTATCAATCCAGCCATTGTTCAGTAGCTCTCTAACTTGCAGGACCGTTTCCTTGTCCCTAGCTGGGGGAGCGAACTTGACCCATGGACCCCGCTCCTTCACATCATCCATCGTGAGGTACAGGTACTGGGGGCAGGTCTCGATGTTGACCCTTACTCCCCTCATCCTAGCCTTAGCCGCCTCGTGGACCGTCTCCGGTATACTTGTGTGAACGATCAATCCCCTGCAACCTGTCTCCTCAAGGTACTGGATCAACCGCCTCCCTGCCTCAACCTCCGCTATCCTCGGACGCACCTCAAGGTAAGCCGGGAAATCCTTCCTCCCCTCCTCCTTCAACCGCTTGAGGTTGTCACGTATCATCTGGTCGTTCTCCGCGTGGATCAACGCCAAACCATTGACTCCTGCAAGCTCCCTGAACCCGTTGAGTATCTCACCATCAAAGGTCTGGGGCCAACCCGGACCAGCGCTGGAGACAAAGAACTTGATCCCAGTCGCACCCTCAGCAACCTGATCTGCTAGACTCCCAGCTGGGTAACCACCGGCGGCTGCCCCGTGCAACGAGTTGTCCAGATAACAGTTACCCTCGAACCGCTGCTTCTTCTTGAGGTACTCCTCCCTGTTGAAAGTCGGAATCTCAGGTCCAGGCATATCGAGCAGTGTCGTAAATCCACCCTTGGCTCCTGCCTTTGAGCTGGTCTCCGGTGTATCAGGTGGGCTTGTATGGTGACAGTGCCCATCAATCGGACCGGGTATTACCGGTTTCCCTTTTGCGTCGATCACCCTGTCAGCTTGAGGTAGGTGCGGGTCTCTCGTTATCCCAACTATTATCCCTTCATTGATTACGAGGGCTCCATCGATGATGCCCCTCGGGGTGACAAGTTTAGCGTTCTTTACGACAAGGTCAACGGTCATGGTTGATCAAAACGTGTCCAAAGTTTAAGAAACAATCGAGAAATCATCCACTCTGAGCTTTTATCTTTGTTCAAAGATACTATTTCCCATGATTCGGGTCGCAGCCATCCAGATAGCACCGGTTTTCCTTGATGCACGTAAAACATGGGACAAGCTATCAAAGTATATCGACGAGGCGGCATCAAACGGGGCAGAGCTCGTCACATGGGGTGAAACCCTCATCCCCGGGTACCCGGTCTGGGTAAGCAGCACCGGCGGCGCCAAGTTCAACGACCCTATCCAGAAGAAGCTGTACGCCAAGTACTGGAGTGAAGCCATCCACCTTGGGAACAGCGAGATATTCAAGGAGATGAAGGAGTCCGCCAAGAGAAACAATGTCATGCTCATGGGCGGGATACTGGAAAAGGAAGGAGGATCAACCTACTGCACCTTGATTACCATAGGACCAAGCGGAGAACTCCTAGGCAGGCACCGTAAGATCAAGCCCACCTATGAGGAGCGGCTGGTCTGGGCCGACGGCGATGGAGTCGGGTTGAAGACCTACCCCATCAAGGGCACCCGCGTGGGAGGCTTGAACTGCTGGGAGAACTGGCTACCCTTAGCAAGGGCAGCACTCCACCAACAGGAAGAGGTGATCCACGTCGCGGTGTGGCCGGGAAGCATCGGCTTAACCAAGGACATCACCCGGTTCATCGCCCTCGAAGGACGAAGCTACGTACTATCCGTCTCCGGACTAATCAGACCAACCGATTTCAGCCACCTCACCGACGAAGAGTTTCCCGTCAAAAAGACCTTGGCCTCAAGGGAAAAAATCCAGAACGGAGGCACAATGATAGTAGATCCCACAGGAAAAATCGTCGCCGGACCCCTCATCGACGAGGAGGGCATCCTGTACCACGACGTAGACCCCCTAGTAGCCATCCAAGAACGCCAAAACCTGGACATCAGCGGCCACTACTCCCGGTTCGACATCTTCAAAAGACCACTAAGTTAAATAGACCGGGAATTTTTTTCCAGCCTTATTACTAGTGGTTGGATCAAACACTGGCCTTGAGCAAACCAATCGAGTCCGTAGAGCTCGGGTCCACCCCGTAGAGCACCCCCAGGTACGCGCTCGTAAAGTCCCCAATCAGCAACGCCGACATCATCCTGGTCAACAATGCCTCACCCACAGCCTCCACATCAACAACCCGCCCAAACCCCTCAGACAGCAAACCAAGGGTAACCTCAATCTTCCTACCAAGCCTCCCACCAGTAGCCGGGTCCCTGATTATAACCGCGCAAGCTTTACCAAGGATATCCTCCGGTCCCTCCCGCGCCATCACTGAGTTGTGAAACATCTCCGGGAAGAAACTCGAAGCCGCCGGGCTCTTACTGTTCTCGTTAAACTGGGTCCCATACCTGTAAGCCACCGCCTGGAAGCATCGCGGAGCATAAACAAACGGGATATACCCCTCGATCAACCCAGCCAACTGCTTCCCCATGTTCTCCTCCACTGGAACCTCTACACCCATGGACTCGCAGAGAAGCCTCGTAACACTCAACGTCTCCAATACCTCCATCCACTGCTCATCACCCACAATCCCAAGCGTCTTCGCGACAGCCGCGAGCGAAAAGAACTGGAACGGAATAGCAGCCCGGGGCTGAATACCAGACGGAAAACCTACAACCGGGTTACCATCCTTCCTCGCAAGCTCCTCAAGCTCACCACCTGAACAGAAACATATGATGTTACAGCCCCTCTCCTTTGCCTCATGGTACTGGCTCAGGGTCTCCTCGGTGTTCCCCGAGTAACTAACAGCAAGCACCAGCGTATCCCGTTTAACCCATCCAGGCAAATGGTAACCCCTTGACACATCCATGGGTTTATCGAAACTGTAGAGAAGCCAGTCACACAGAAGCAACCCACCAACAGCAGACCCACCCATACCCGCTACAACCACGGAATCAAACTCGTACCCCTTCAACTCCACCCTCAACGAGTCAATAATCGCCTTCTCCGCGTTATCAGCAAAAGCAGCAATCTCGGCTAGCATACCAGATTTATCGATTGAAAGAACATGATCCGCGTCGTCGAGGACACCCATGCCTCAGATAAGACGCGAACCCGATAAAAAATGGGCGGTGACTAGACACCGCATATCCTGCAGGCAAGGTACGCGTACACCTTGATGGTGTCAAGATAGTCCTGCACCCTGATATGGTCCCTCTGGGTGTGCGCGTACTCCTCCTCACCCGGCCCAAACCCAATTACAGGAATCCCAAGATGCGCGTAGATCCTGCCATCAGTAGCAAAAGTCCAGAAACCCTTCTCAGGCTTCGCGTAAACCTCCGAGACAGCCTCAACCGCCTCCCCGACAACAGGATGCTCCTCAGGGTCAGTATAGAACCCCGAGAACGTCCTCTCGTTGATCAAAGGAGTTGGTAACACTGTCGCCTTGAAATCTGGGTCATCCACCTGAATCTCCTTGATAATAACCTCCAGACGCTGGTACAGGTCCCAAGCCGTGAAATCCGGGTGATTCCTACAATCGATGGAGAAACTACAAGTCTCGGGCACCACGTTAGATGCCTCTGGGCTTACAGTGATCTGTGTAACCGTCAGGCTCGCCTTCCCATAGATAGGGTGAACAGGTAGGCTGGGGGCTAACTCGTCTTTGATCCTGTCAATCATTTTCATGGCCTTGTAAAGCGCGTTGATGCCTCTCTCCGGTGCACTTGCGTGACACGCCCTACCGTGAACCACTACATTGAACTTCATGCTGCCCCTGTGACCCAGCGCAAGCTGCATGTTGGTCGCCTCCCCGATTAGAACCACATCAGCGAGGAACTGGTTGTCAACGATAGAGGACATGGTTCCCGCTCCGCCAACCTCCTCCAACGCAACGCCTGCCACCATGTAGTCGCCTTTCAGTTTGATTCCCAGATCATTCAGAGCCTTACCGGCCAACACCATGGCTGCTACCGCGCCCTTCATGTCGCAGGCAGCCCTGCCATAGACAACCTCCCCAGAATCACCCAACTCCTCTCCATCCAATATCTTGCCCGAGTAGGGATCAACCATATCACCCACCGGAACATGGTCAATATGCCCATTCAGCAGGAAGCTCCTGCCCCCACCTGAGCCCTTGATCACCCCGAGGGCGTCATTCAACCCGTCAACAAATGAAGACGTGTACCCGTACTCACTCATCTTTGATGCGATAAACTCAGCTACCTCCTTCTCCTCGTAGCTTGGGCTTGGGATGGAAATGATATCCTGGAAGAACTTTATACAATCCTCTCGGTTCTGATCAACCCACTCGTTGATCCTAGAGGCTAACCCATTCATGGAAACAGAAATGGTTCAAGATAGTTAAAGAGATTACTCGACAACCGTGATCGCATCAACCGGGCATGCTCCAACGCACCCCATACAGGCTATACACTCATCCTCAGCCCTGATAGTGACCTTTTCTCCCTCATCCATGTAAACCCCCATTGGGCAGATCTGGGTGCAGGTCTTGCAGTTAACGCACTTATCATAGTTGATTGATACCTTCGGCATCCTCTTCACTCACCTAACTGCCCTAGACGACCGCTATATACGTTTTCATCGCTCCAAAACCCCGAGGATAGGTATTATTTACCTGTTCTCCCCTTCATGTAGTATCAAAATTTGGAGGCAATTGTTTGAGCAAGATTCATCCATACCTGCCTAACAGTGTACCAGAGATAAAACAGAAAATGATGGAGAAGATCGGCATATCATCCATCGCCGAGCTCTACTCCGATATCCCCGAGAACCTACTGTTCAAGGGAGAACTTGACATCCCCGGTCCACACAGCGAGGCAGAGGTAAAACAACATGTATCAGGGCTGCTAGAGCAGAACACCACCCTAGCCACGACGCCATTCCTAGGCGGAGGAGTCTGGCCCCACTACGTGCCCAGTATCGTAGATGAGGTCATCCACCGAGCCGAGTTCCTCACAAGCTACACCCCGTACCAGCCAGAGATCAGCCAGGGCATCCTCCAGGCCATATTCGAGTACCAGAGCCTCATCTGTGAACTGGTCGGAATGGAGGTTTCCAACAGCAGCCTATACGATTGGGCTACAGGCGTAGGCGAGGCAGGGTTGATGTGCAGCAGGATCACCAGAAGGAAGAAGTTACTGGTACCCGACATCATGAGCCCAGAGAGGCTATCAGTTCTCAAGATATACACCGAGCCAGCGGGCATCACAATCGATTACGTCGGACACGACGAGACAACTGGTTTACTCGACTTGGAGGACCTAAAAGCCAAGGCAGACGCTGAAACAGCTATGGTTTACATCGAGAACCCCAGCTACCTAGGGTTCGCTGAGACCCAAGTCAATGCAATAGGTGAGATAGCCCACGATAACAAGGCGCTATTCGTTGTAGGCGTAGACCCAACTAGCCTTGGTGTCCTCAAGGCACCCGGTGACTACGGAGCCGATATTGTAATCGGCGAGGGCCAACCCCTCGGTAACCACATGAGCTACGGAGGACCCCTCCTCGGAATAATGGCGTGTAGCCACGAGAACAAGATTATCCGCCAGCTACCCGGAAGGATCATCGGGATCACCGAGACCCTCAAGGACCAGAGGCAGGCCTACGTCATGACCCTGGCTACCCGTGAGCAGCACATCAGGCGTGAGAAAGCCACAAGCAACATCTGCAGCAACGAGGCGTTGAATGCAGTAGCCGCAGGAGTCTACTTGAGCCTGATGGGCCCACAGGGTATGAAAGACCTAGGGGAGCTCATCATGAGCAAGTCCAAGTACGCACAGGACAAGATAGGCGCACTACCAGGAGTAACTGCACCAGTCTTCGATGGATTCCACTTCAAAGAGTTCACAGTGAACTTCAAGTATAAGTCCCTCAAAGAGGTCAACTCTGCGCTGAGTGCAGCCAACATCCAGGCTGGTATACCTTTGAACAAGAGCTTCCCCGATATGGGGGAGAGCGCGTTGTACTGCGTCACCGAGATGCACAGCAAGAAGGACATAGACCTGCTGGTTAGTGTCCTCAAGGAGGCGTTGGAGGGATGACATTGAGGTACAGGCAGGCAGACTGGGAAGAGCCACTTATCTTCGAGCACAGCAAGCCCGGTAGGATAGGTCACATGCTTCCAGCCCTTGATGATGGAATCGAAAAGGTAAGTGGAGTCCCAGATAGCCTACTTAGAACTGAGGTACCTGGTCTTCCCGAGGTCGGTGAAATGCAGGTAATGCGTCACTATGTTCACCTCAGCCAGATGAACTACGGCGTCAACAGCGGCAAGATATACCCACTAGGGAGCTGCACCATGAAGTATAACCCGATCATCAACGAGTTGTTGGCGGGTCACCCCAAGATTGTCGGTCAGCACCCAATGCAGAGTCCAGACACTACGCAGGGTACCCTGAAGATATTGTATTATCTCAAGAAGCATTTCTTACACATCACTGGAATGGACGATGCCACATTACAGCCAGCTGCTGGAGCACACGGAGAGTGGACCGGTATCATGTTAATGAGGCAGTACCACAAGGAGAATGGGGACCTCGACGAGAAGACCGAGATCATAATCCCGGACAGCGCCCACGGTACAAACCCAGCGAGTGCTATAATGGCAGGGTTCAAGACAGTAGAGATTCCGAGTAACGACCACGGGATGGTTGACCTAGAGGCACTGAACGCCGCGGTTGGACCACAAACAGCTGGACTGATGCTGACAAATCCTAACACCATCGGCGTCTTCGAGTCGGAGATCAGCGAGATCAGCAAGATCATCCATGACGCTGGTGGTCTCGTCTACTATGACGGAGCTAACCTGAACGCCATCATGGGATGGTGCAGACCCGGAGACATGGGCTTTGACATCATCCACAGCAACCTCCACAAGACCTTCAGCACGCCACACGGCGGTGGAGGACCAGGAGCAGGTCCAGTGGGGGTCAAGGATTTCCTTGCTGACTACCTCCCGGTACCGGAGATCGTGGAGGAAGAGGGTGTCTACAGCCTCAACTACGAAAAGCCAAAGAGCATAGGCAAGGTCCACGGGTTCCTCGGAAACACCGGGGTCAGCCTCAAGGCGTACACTTACATGTACACCATGGGTGGCTCGGGGTTGAAGGAGTCAAGTGAGTTAGCTGTCCTCAACGCCAACTATATCAGCAGGCAATTGGTGAGCGAGAAAGGATATGAGCTAACTTACGACCCAGACAAGCCGAGGAAACACGAGGCAGTCGTCAGCGCGGGTCCAATGCTGAACGATACGGGTGTTAGCGCACTCTATGTCAGCAAGAAGCTGCTAGACTATGGCTTACACGCACCTACTACGTACTTCCCGTTGATTGTACCCGAGGCGTTGATGATCGAGCCAACTGAGAGCGAGCCAGTGGAGGCACTGGACGCGTTCATCGAGGCATTGAAGGAGATCAACGATCTTGCGTACAGTAACCCCGATGAAGTGTTGAGTGCACCGCACAATACGGCCGTATCCAAGCTGGACGAGGCACGTGCAGCGCACCCAAAGACCATCTGTCTGAGCTGGCGGAAGTACTGCCAGCTCTTCCCCGACGAGTAGGGCAGGTTTTTATACCTACCTTCCTTTTATCCGTTGAAAGGTAACCCAGATGTTACACAATATCGCGCTAGAGCTTTCACAGTTTCAGACACCACCGATGGCAACCCTCGCAATAATGGGCATAACCCTTTGCATTGCTACCTTCACCAGCTTCATAGGCGTACGCAGTCTCGACCTGGACAAGTACCGGGCGATGATGATCGAGAGTAACAAGGTAAGAAAAGAGGTAATGGATGCCACAAGAAGCGGCAACCAGAGGAGAATAGAGAAGGCTCAGCGAAGGCAGCAGGACCTTATGCAGCAGCAGAGCAAGATGAGCATGGACAGGATGCGAAGCAGTATGCTTTTCACGATACCGATGCTGTTGATCTGGCCGGCTTTCGGCAGGTTCTTCGGGGAAACCATCGTAGCCTACTTCCCCTTCACTTTCCCTTACATCCCACGGGAGTTCACTTTCATCCAGTGGTACCTCCTTTGCAGCTTCAGTATGAACGTAATACTCAACAGGATTTTCGGGCTCACGTTCGAGATCGACCCCGAGGACTAGGCTATGCCTCGTCCTGTCGATGATCTGGTTATCACCATCGCTGGGCACCACGGTTCTGGAAGAAGCACCCATGCACGATTATTAGCTGAATCACTTGGGCTCAGATATCTCTCCTCCGGGATGATATTCAGGAATAGAGCAGAAGAGCTAGGTGTTTCTCTTGAGGAGATGAACAAGATCGCCTCTGATGACCCGGATTTCGACAACTGGCTGGACGAACAGACAAAGATCGAGTCAAGGAAAAGAGGTTTGGTCGTCGACGCTAACCTTTCCGCTTGGATGGCTGAGGACCCAGACATCAAAATATTCGTTACCTGCCCTTTCGAGGACAGGGTCAAGAGGATAGCATCTCGGGAGGACCGTGAATACACCGAGGTTGAGCACGAGACTAGATCCCGGGAGGATCTAGAGGAGAAGCGATATCAGGAGTACTATGGTGTGGACATCACTGACCTCAGCATCTATGATGTGATAATCAACACCAACCTTTTCAGCGTCGAGGCAACAGCGCGAATACTTAAAGCCCTAGTTGAAGAATACATTTCGGGTGAGTAATTTTGCCAGCCATGGACATTGGACGTGTCTGTCTGAAAGTCAAGGGGCGCGAGAAGGGAGAGCGATGCGTAGTTATTGATGTTATTGACCGCAACTTTGTAGTTGTTACAGGTCCCAATGTCAAGCGACGCAGAGTGAACATGGGCCATATCCTGCCTCTGGACGAGACAGTTAACATCCAACGAAACGCAACCGATGAAGAGGTCATCGGCGTACTACAGTAAACCTCCACTCTCTTTTTCCTGTTCCACGAAATATTGCATTTTTCTGTTAAAAAAGGGCTTAAATATTCTAAGGATATGTGTGATGCGTGTAAGTAAGATTTTGGTGAGTGAATGAAGGACAGCAGTATAGTCAAAAGCCCCTTAGGATTGGGCGATGTGGAGGTTCTACGTGCCTCCGATATGTTTGATGGCAACCCTGAGCCGAGGAGGGGAAAGGTAAGGGACGTCTACGATATGGGCGACCACATGTACATCGTAACAAGTGACAGGATTTCCGCGTTCGATGTCGTTTACCCTACATTGATCCCTCACAAGGGGCCGAGCCTCCACGCGTTGAGTCTGTTCTGGTTCAGTGAGACCGAGGACATAATCAAGAACCACTTGTTGGAGACGGTCGACGAGAGGACGGTCAAGGTGGTAAAGGCGAAGCGCGTTGATGTTGAGTGGGTGTGCAGGGCGTACCTCTATGGCTCCGCTTGGAGGGCCTACAACAAGGGTGCACGAACCATCAGCGGAGTGGATGTACCTGATGGACTCGTCCTAGCTGAGGAGCTACCGGAAGTAATTCTCACCCCAACAACAAAGGAAGACAGCGGTCATGACATGGAGATCAGCAAGAGCGAGGCAATCGCTCAAGGGCTGAGCACAAAGGACGAGTGGGACCTTCTTGAGGAGACCACCTTCAAGCTCTTCGAGAGATACCAGCAGGTTTCCAAGAAGCACGGCCTCATTATCCCCGACTTTAAACTGGAGTTCGGTACAGTCGATGGCGAGTACATCCAGATAGACGAGCCTCCAACCCACGATAGCGCAAGATATTGGGCAGAGCAGTTTTATGAGCCTGGAAAACCCCAGGAGGCCCATTGTCTTGACAAGGAGTTCCTGAGGAGTTATCTAAGGAATATTGGATACATGGGTGATGGCCCACCGCCAACGATCCCGGAGCCTATCGTCAGGGAGGTCAGCAAGAGGTGTATCGCCTCATTCGAGGTACTGAGCGGAAAAACCAAGCTTGAGGACCATGACCTCAAGACGGTTGACCAGGTAATGGAGGAACTCTAATCCTTCCACTCTCTTGTTAACACTATTGACAATAGTATCATCAGGAATAGCCCGGTTGACCCCGGATCAAACGAGTACTCTGGGTGTTCAACTTTTTCTGAGTTCAATATATTGTAGACCTGTTCATCGGTCTCCTCAAGAAATAACAGGTACTCTATGTCCTCCTCAACTCCAGGATCATTAACTTGCAAGGAGCCAAGGGGTGCTAACCCTTTCTCATAAATTGTCTCCTCGTTAACTCCTGCCTTGAGTACACTCGTCACGGCTATCGACCCAATTCTATGCCCATCAATAATCTGGGACCCAGATAGAATCCCCTCAACTATCACATCGGAGTTAATCCAGAGCGAATTACCTGCATATGCTCCAGTTGAACCTCCAAGTAGGAATATAAACAAAGTGAATCCGATTACCTGTAACCTTGAAGCCTTGTTCCTCGGTAAACCCATGCTGAGTCTCACACTATCAGAGCTTTATTTATAAATCCTGTAACCTGATACCACTCTCATGGTTGACGTAGCTGTAATAATAGGAAGTAAATCCGACATGGAATTGGGGGAAAAAGCATCCAAGATGCTGGAATCCTTTGATGTCCCCCACGACCTACAGGTGATATCCGCCCATAGGAACCCAGACAAGCTATCAAAATATGTAAAGGAAAGCCCAGCCAACGTATTCGTGTGCATCGCAGGACTCGCCGCTGCACTCCCCGGCGCGGTCGCATCCCAAACGATCAAACCCGTCATAGGCGTACCCAAGGAAGTAAAACTCGGTGGACTAGACAGCCTTCTAAGCATCGTCCAGATGCCTACCGGAGTCCCAGTTGCATCCGTCGCGATTGATGGCGCTAATAACGGTGCGCTACTCGCAATAGAGATTCTTGCTCTGCAAGACAAGGAATTGGCGAAAAAGTTCGTAGAGTACAGGGAGAAGAGAGCTAGAGCCTAGTAGCTCTTGGGCTCCGGGTCTCTCATCAGACTACCAGCGGTACAGTGGATGCTTCCACTATTCCTCGGCCTAACCAGTGTAGCCACATCAACCTCTACTACCTCGATGCCGATGCTCTCAAACCACTTTGTTGCCTTGGGATTACCCTCGTTTACTAGTATCTTTCTTGGCTCAAGCACAATACCAGTGTTAGGTGCCCGCTTTACCCATGGGTTCCTCGGGTCACGAGTGTGGACCTTGACGCATACCTCCTCCGGTGGGTCAATGAATTCCCAGTTCATCTCTGTCTCCAACCAGCTCTTTAGGTAGGGGTCTAGCATCCTCGGGTCCTGGACGGTGGTATGCCGGTCAACAAGGCTGTAGTGGCTGATGTTGATCCTGCTGCCATATCCCGGCATGATCCTTACATCAACCTCTGGGTCTTGCATCTTGACTATCTGCTTGTACTGCCACGCGCCAAATTCGTTGGCCCGGGTTACCTCTGGTGTCTGAGTGTTACTTCTAGGGAAGTGCACGCTGATGAGGAGGTGCTTTTCGTCCATCCATCCGATGCTTCCACCCTCCGCCATTCCGTTTCCCTGAACCATTCCAACAACAGGGCATCCGAGCGCTGCAAGTGTCTGGTATGTGTACTTTTCTTCGCCCTTTCTGATCCAGTCGTACATCCTGAGAATAATCTGTCCATATACTCCCGGGTGGGCTACGTCATCAGTGTAGATGGCCTTCACTTGGTAGGGTGGATCGTTCTCCTCTGGTTTCCTAATCACAACTTCAACACCCTCAGCCTTGTATGTGTCAACAAGGTTCTGGTGATCCTCAACTAGCTCCTCAAGCGGAATCTTTTCAGCCATCCTCCAAGCCGGTAGGTGACTCTCGTATGGTGGGAAAGGCGTCTTCTGCCCTATTGTCTCGAACTCTCTACCGGGTCTGTGCAGAAGAACCATCCTGAGCTTACCGACATTGGTGTTGGCCTTCCATTTCTTTCCCCATACTTTATCCATCTCGTCGCCAAAATCGCTGAGAACCTGAGGATGATACTTTAAGTACTGTTCCCTGAGGCTGAGACCGGTATTCTTCTTGAAGCTGTCATCATCTACCGCCATCTCGGCCTGGAACTCGCCTTCGCTAAGTGCCATAGAAATCAGGATGAATTCTGCTTAACCTGTATTAATATTCATCCACGCTTGGTTCTGATGCCTTGAGGATGGCCGCAGAATGATTCAACGGAAGGAAAGATTGTGAGGGGGTTGCTGGAAAGCGTCTTTCCTTTTCCTTGGTCATTGCCTCAAGGCAGTCAGTGTGAGGGAGGCTACTCATGCCGGAGCGCCTCCACGGGGTTCATTTTTGATGCCCGCCATGCGGGGTGGAGTCCACTGATGACGCATGTCACCATTGCGAACCCGACGATTAGGACTCCTAGGGTGGGTGATGCTGATGCTGGTATCTCGGTGAAGTGGCTTATGATGTAGCTGAGGGCGAAACCGAATAGGGCGCCGATGATTCCACCGACGACTCCGGTGAATAGTGCCTCGGTCATGAATATCTGGAGGATGTCAAGTCGTTTTGCGCCTATCGCCTTCATCGTTCCTATCTCTTTTGTTCGCTCCATGACACTCACCGTCATGGTGTTGATTATGCCTACACCTGCAACAATCAAGCTGAGGCCCGCTATTCCACCTAGCATCGCGTTGAGGGTGTTCATCACGCTGTCAAGCCGGTCCATGCTCATGTCCAGCGTGTAGACGTTCACGTAGCTCATCTTCTCTTTGATCCGATCAGCCACCTCTTCGACATAATTCACATCAGAGGCACAGAGCTTGATGAGGTGGATTCTACCCCTCATCTCGTACATTTGCTCGAAAGCGCTGACCGGCACGTACATAGTGGCACTTGCTCCACCACCCATACCTGAAGCGGAGTCGGTGATCACCCCAACTATCCTGAAAGTGTACGTGTGCTCCCCGTCAGTGCGTCTATACTGGACCGTCACCCTGTCTCCGATCTCGTAGAGTGGCTCATCCACTCCATGGGGCTTGATCATGCTCTCCGTGACTACCGCGACAGCTTTGTCGCTCCTCGTCAAGTATCGTCCTTCAACCAGTCGCCATGCACCGGAAATGTGGAAGTACTGGTCTGAGACCCCGATGATTGATGTGTAATAATATTGACCTCTTGTCTTGTAGGCACATGTTCCACCAAAGTTCATCGGTGTGGCGTTCTCGACACCCTGGATTGCCTGAACCATACGTAGGTCTCTCCAATCAAGCTCAACTGGTGTCTTCAAGCCGTCTCTATTCGGGTAGACATTGATGACGTTTGGGCCGAAACTCATAATCTGACCGGTGATGTCCTGCCTCATCCCGTCAGTGATGCTTATCAAACCACCGACTGCAGCACAGCCGATGAGGATGCCAACGAGGTTGAGGGCGAACCTCATCTTCTTGTCCCTTGCAGTTCCGAGGCTCATCCCAACTACATCATAGATGTTCATTTTACTCGTCCCTCAATGCTTCAACGGGGTTCAGGTTTGATGCCCTCCACGCGGGGTACATGCCTGAGACCACGCAGGTGATGATAGCGAATCCTGTCACGATCAATCCTAGGTTGGGTGATATTGTGGGTGGTATGTTGATCATGTTTCCGATAACGTAGCTCAACCCGAATCCTAGACCTGCACCTAACCCTCCTCCAACGATTCCAGTTACTATCGATTCGCTGATGAAGATGAAAAGCACATCAGCGTTGGTTGCTCCGATTGCCTTCATCGTTCCTATCTCCTTTGTGCGCTCCATGACGCTCACAGTCATGGTGTTGACAATGGTTACGCCCGCGACTAGGAGGCTGATTGCCGCGATTCCTCCGAGAACCGCGTTGATGGTGCCGATAATCTGATTGATCTCCTCCATGATCATGTCCATTGACTGGTATCCTAGGTTGTCAAAGTCCTCGTCAATAGTCTGCTTGATGGAGTCAACGTCCTCGATGGTCTCCGCCTTGAGGTCAATGGCAAGGTACCTTCCCTCAGTCTTGAATATCTGCTCATAATACCGTAGAGGTACAATTATGTAGTCGTCAACACCCGAAGACCCAATACCGGAGGTTGATTTGAGTAACCCAATAATCCTGATGGTGTAATCGACCGGATCACCTTCAACTGTAGACGTGAGCTTGATCCGATCTCCAACAGAGTAGAGCTGCTCCTCGTTCTTGAACCAGATATTGTAACCGAGAATCGCGGCACTGACATCTCCCTGTGCGAGTAGTCTGCCGTCCTCGACCTCGTTTTCCCCACCGTGTACTATGAAGTAAGCGTCATCAATGCCGGCAAGCTCGTTTCTATACACTTCTCCCTTATGTTCGTAGGTCCCATAGCGTCCTGCTTGGACAGGTGCCGCTGCTTCTACGCCTGGAATCTGTTTGAGCCTGTTAAGGTCCCTCCAGTCAAGTACAGTGAAAGCCTCCTCACCTCCTCTAACCGGGTAGACTTGGATGGTGTTGCTGCCGAAAATCGAGATGTCGTCGACTATACTTGTCCTCATCCCGGCGGTCATTGAGATTATCCCAGTGACCGCCGCGCATCCGATGAGGATGCCGATGATGTTGAGTGTGAACCTGAACTTGCGCTCAGATATTCCCTCAACGCTGAGGATGGCAAAGTCGACTATGTTCAAAAAATGTGTCGCCTACCTCAATCCGAGGAACCTGAGGAACCTGCCCCAGATTCCAATGTTCTCCGTTGATGTCTCGGTGACTGGATCGACTATCTCAATCCCGGTCTCTAGCGTTGCTGTGTGCTCTTGGTTCAGGTGGTCCCTGTAAGTTATCCGTAGCTCTAGTGTTTCCTCGCCTTTTGCGGTCCCTGGTTCAACCCTGAACTTTACGTCGAAAGGTATGGGGCTATCGGGATCGACAGCTCCAATGTACTCCTCGCTACCTGAAACTGCCTGTACTACTGATGATACAACGACTTCAAGGCTGACAAAGTCAACACTCTCTGTTCCGATTAGCAGTAGGTCTGCCTCTAGCTCAGTTATCTTTCCAATCTGCGCGTCAAGTGTAGGTGCATCGAGTAACTCGAATTCGATTAATCCTTCAACTTGTACCGTCACTGTTTCGGTTAGCATGCTAGCTACCCCCTTGTTGTTGGTGTATGATAGGGTTAATGTCAACGGATACTGACCAGCTGAGATGTCTCCCTTTGCGAGTAGTCTGTAGCTTGTGGACAGTGTTTCACCTGCCTCGATGTCCCCGATCCAGATTGTAGTGGGGCTGAGTGAGCTGATGCTACCAGTAAGGTCATTTCCCAGAACCGCCATCACGTCGTACGCGTCTGCTCCGGTTGACTCGATCTCAACCTCTACGGTGAAATCGTCACCAGGATACACCGATCCGTCAACCTCGATCGACTTCAAGGTGACCGTTGTCGCTTTACCTGGCCTTTCCGAGTCAACTACAAGTGGTAGACTGTAGCTCTGGTGGTGCCTGTTCTCGTCGTCATCTATGTACGAGACGGTTGCGGTGAGCTCGTAGGAGGTGAGGGGGGTACCCTGAAGCACCTGTACCGTTGGCTCCAATGTGTACACCTCTCCGGGTGTAAGCTCCTCGACCAACTTGTACTCGCCGTCAAGGATAGTGATCTGGGAATCCGATGAGGATAGTGTGAACTCGATGTTTGTCAGGTTCCCTTCTATGTTGTTTATAAAGCTGTACGCAAGGCTTGTTTCAGCACCTGCACTTACTCCAACTCCTCCGTTGCCGTTGTACTTGATCTTGGGTACATATGCCTCGTCAACGATTACCGTGATTGGAACCGTGATCGTGGTGAGTTGAACAGACCCTGACCTTTGGTAAAGGATGCTTAGACTTGTTGTGTAAGTTCCCAGTGGTAGGTTTTCATCAACATATAGCGTTGGGCTATACGTTCGAGTGTTACCGCTGCCTATAGAATTGTAAACCTTCTGGGCATCAGTTAGAATTGACAAGCCTGAGGTTGATGAGGTCAGGAAAGCCTCAACATCGAAGCACTTGTAGTCTCCCGTGTTCTTGAGTTTGATCTCGATGCTGTTTTCCTGTCCCTGTGTGAGGTAGATGTTCTCGGTGCTGACTTGGATGATGGAGGTATCGGCTGCTCCAACTGGTAGAATCTGTGCTGCAAGCACTGAGAACAGTATTATCGGGAGGAGGCTGCGCTCTAGCTTCATTCGAGTGGCCCCCTCTTTTCTCCGATTATGATGCCGTCTCTGAAGTTGATGAGACGGTCTACGTTTTGACCCAGCTCCGGGTCGTGGGTGATCATGAGGAACGTTGTTCCTCTTTCCTTGTTGAGTGTCCTTAGTAAGTGCAATATTTCCTCTCCTGTCTTGGAGTCAAGGTTTCCTGTGAGCTCGTCACATAGGAGGAGCGGTGGGTCGTTTGCCAGGCTTCTCGCGATGGCTACCCTTTGTTGTTCTCCTCCGCTGAGTTGGCTTGGCTTGTGATCAGTTCTATCACCTAGTCCAACCAGTTCAAGGAGTTCTGTCGCTCTTTCCCTTCTCTCGTTTCCGGGTACCCCTTTGATGGCTAACGGGAGCTCGACGTTGCCCAAAGCATCCATCCTTGGAATTAGGTTGAAGAACTGGAAGATGAAACCAATCTCACGGTTTCTTAGGTCAGCTAACTCGTTGTCGTTTAATCCACTGATTGGCGTACCGTTGATCATGACTTCCCCTGATGTTGGTCTATCCAGTGCCCCGATCATGTTGAGTAGTGTGCTCTTTCCTGAGCCGCTGGGTCCCATTATTGCGGTGAACTCCCCGGGTTCAACCACCATGTCAACTCCTTTCAGAACATCCAGTGGGTGTCCACCGGAGTTGTAGGTCTTTACCAGACCCTGTGTCTCAACAATTGGTGTCATAACAGGGACTCCAGTGCTGGCTCTCCGCCCTGTGGCTTTGCTAGCTGGTTTTCCATCGCTAGTTTGAGTGCCTCAAGCGCCCGCTGTAACGCGTTGAAGTTTCGTTTCTCCTTTGGCTCCTCGCCTTGACTCTCTTTCATTGTGTTAGGCGAAGAAACCCGATTTTGGTTATAAACCGTTTTTCAAGTTTATTACCTAATTCGTTCAGAATCTCGCCATGATTCATGCCACCTTTCACGCACTATTCTTGAGTTAGTTTTAAACGCTTACAGGATGTGTTCTCGGTAACGTAGGGGTTTCCATGTCTCAGACGAGTCGCTATACTAAGCACGTTATCCAGTGGCTGATAGCGGGTAGTAGGGGCGGTGTGAACAGGGGCAAGATACTGGAGACCCTGCGGGATGTTCCGATGAACGCCAACCAGCTGGGCGAGTCTATTGGCGTTGATTACCGTACTATTAGGCATCACCTGGAGATTCTTGAGAAGAACGGGATGATCACCAGCATGGGTAAAAGGTATGGTAAGATGTACTTTGTCTCCCCGAATCTTGAGGATTCTTGGTCTGATTTTGAGGAGATTTGGAACAAATTTGGAACAACGGCTAATAAGGGCGGTGAAAAGTGAGGTTGCAGATGAACAGGAAACAGCAGATCGCGCTTGTCATTATGGCGGCGTACTTCATAGTGAACGTGCAGGCTAACATTGATAGCGTGGTTCTTAACGAGGACGAGATACTTTACAGGCTGCTTGACGATGAGAGGATTATCGCTGACCCCGATCTTTCAGGTCTTGATGAGAGCACCCTGCGGGTGCTTAGTCGCCACATCTCGACGTATATCAGGGGTAAGACGATTATCTCGGCTGTGAACGCGATTCTGTTGGTGTACCTGTTCGCCACGTATCTGGACCTGTATAGGCACACGAAGAGTAGCTTTACTCTGGGCTTGGTGTTCCTGTCGGCTGCGTTGCTGAGCTATAGCTTGTTCACGAACCCGGTGCTTCTGGGTATCAGTAGTGCGGCTGGTGAGATCGAGGTAGTGAAGTATTTCAACTTCATCCCGGACCTGTTGACGACTCTGTCGAGTACGATCTTGATCTATTTGAGTCGCCAATAGTTGGTTACTTACTATAGCGGAAAAAATTCCGTGG
Organism: uncultured Candidatus Bathyarchaeia archaeon; assembly: GCA_964589605.1. Lineage (GTDB taxonomy): Archaea > Thermoproteota > Bathyarchaeia > TCS64 > TCS64 > RBG-16-57-9. Next base: position 65,351 of record CAZPRN010000013.1, read on the forward strand.
TGGATTACACTTTTGTATATAATTCTTTGAGAATGAAGCTGTTTTAGGGCTTGTTTTCGATGGAGGTGTCTGGGGACGGCTGGTTTGGGGTACCCCCCCTCCCCCCTACCGGGAAGGATTAAATTCGGGTGACTGTATGGTGTGCGGATGGACGGCAGGGCGGTTCTTGAGGCTATCCTTGAGGGTAATAGGAGATTCGTTGAGGGTGAGATGGTGTACCCTCACCAGAATCGTGGGAACAGGCTCGCACTCAAGGAGGGGCAGAGCCCACGTACCATAATCCTCGGGTGTAGTGATAGCCGGGTGCCACCAGAGGTAATCTTTGATCAGGGACTTGGGGACCTTTTTGTTGTTCGCGTCGCGGGTAACGTTGTTGATGATATCGTACTGGGTAGCATAGAGTATGCTGCGGAACACCTTGGGTCCAGCCTGCTAGTGGTTCTTGGTCACAGTGACTGCGGGGCAATAAGTGCCACGATGGATGACGTGGAGCTTGACGGCCACCTGCCGAGGATCGCGGAGGTTATCGAGGAGGCGGTCAGGGCAGTGGACACCAATGATGTGAACACTGTTGTTAAGGAGCATGCTCGGATAACAGCACGTCAGCTAAGAAAATCAACCCCAGTTTTGTCTCCCCTTGTCGAGAAAGGACAAATTCTTGTTGTTCCAGCGTTCTACGACTTCGACACGGGACTCGTAGAGGTTCTTGAGTAGTCGTGGTGAAGCTAACCCAATGCACTAACCGGAATAATCGGTTTTAAACTGGTGAAAAGAGGCTATCTACTCGTTATCAAAAAACTCTTGTCAAAAATGATAATTAGGAGGTGTGTTTGAACAGGACCTCTACGTCCAGTTCAAGTGCAGCTACTGGCATCTCGACTTCCCAGTTCTCAAGGACCTCGGGCTTGATCTCGCCTGCCCAGCATAGCACATCATCGCCTAGCTTGGCTACGTATCTCCTGCCCTCGATGAAGCAGTCCCATCCACCCTCCTCTACGGAGGCCTCCAGCTCCAAGTTTTCAAGAATGCTGTTCATCAGCGCCTTGATGTCGCTAAAGTTGGCTCTCGCGTGGCACTGGACAGCTACTAGTCGTCTGTCGTTCCTTGCACCTGTCTCGGTGGAAGGGTCGATGGCTACCACGTCGTCCACCTCGTATAGGTTCTGGGGGTATGGGTGGTGCTTGTTGAGGCTCAATGTCTCCATGATGCCGGGTAGCATGTTGATCCTAACCGCGTCGTACGCCTCCATCTTGGGGTTGGCGATCTCACAAATGGGCTCCTCAGGCATCATCATCCGTGTGAACGTCTTGTCCTTGTTGGTCAGCATGAAGGTGAGAACCTCCAGTAATCCATGTCCAACCAGCTGGTTCCTCAGCATCCTACTAAAGACCTCCAATGGGTCCTCGCCCGCCTCGCTCAGAAGCGGCGGAATGTTGGGCTCAAAGTTGTCGTAATCGTAAGCGATTGCAATGTCCTCGACCAGATCGATGGGGTGCATGATGTCTGCCCTGTAGCATGGGACATGTGTCTTGATTATGTTCCAGACCACAGTTCCGCTGTGACCCATCTTCTCCAGCTCTGCTAATGACTCCTCTGGAGTAAGCTCGATCCCCAGGGTCTTGACGACGTACCTGTTGTCCAGCTCCATCTCCCACGGCTTCAGGTTTGGTGTTGTAAGCACCGTGCCGTCTGGGTAGTGGTTGTGAACTTCGTGTACTTCTGCGCCCCTGTCCGCGAAGGTGGTGCATATGACGTTGAGCACCTCTGTGATTGCTTTCAAGTCTGTCCCTGTTACGTCGATGAACAGCTCTGCAGTGAACTCGTTGACCCTTGTGTACTCGCCGTTGATGATTGGTGGCATCGATAGCACCATGCCTTTCTTGTCGAGGATCATCGGGTACTCGTCGTGTCCATCCAGTATCCAAGCGTACTCGACGCCTGTCTTCATGTCGTTAAGCATCCAGTCCACGGTTTTGTCCTCTTCCTCGCCTAGAGGCTGAAACTCGAACTCACCGGGCTTGGTGGTGTACGTTACTGGGAACTCCACTGGACTCAGGTCGTGTATGCCGATGGCAACCTTCCTGCGCTTCCTTCCATGGGTTACGTGTAGTTTCTCCTGTGTCTGGATCAGGCTCCTGATCAAAGCATCGTCGAAGTCAACGTTTTTCACGACTGCTGTGACGAAGTATGGTCTCACTGACTGGGTTTTCTCGTCAACTGTTACCTTGTAGTCTGATTTCTGGACAAAGTACTCGCGTAGACCGGTATTGTCGCCGATCCATGACGAGTAGGCTCTAGCCAAGCCCTCGATGCTGACAAGGTCTGGTCTGTTGGGGAACACCTCTAGGGCGAACCCTTCATCGGTCTCGCCCTCCCACGCGGTGCCCATCATTGGGAGCCTGTCGGCTAATTCTTCTACCGTGACATCTTTGCCGATTAGTTCCCTGAAGTCCTCAATGTTTACGTCTATTACTACCATGCCATATCACCCCGTCCACATCTTGGCCCTTCTAATTAGGCCTATGTCGCTGCTGTATAGTTCCCTGATTGCCTTGACCTTGTAGCTCTGCATGACCAACCTGTCCAAGCCTGGCCCCCATGCCAGTACCGGTACGTCGTGCCCGAGTAGTGGCTTTACGACCTCTGGCCTGAACATGCCTGCACCGAATAGCTCCATCCATGATCCGCGCTCCTCGATCCAGACCTCTGCCTCCATGCTCATCTCCGTGTACGGGAAGTAAGCTGGGCGGAACCTGAACTTCTTCAAGCCCAGTCCCTCTAGGTACGCCTTGAGGTAGCCCTTCATGTCCCTGAATGTGACGTCCTCACCGATGACGATGCCGTCTGTCTGGTAGAACTCTGCCAGGTGGTTCCAGTCGATGGTCTCGTTCCTGAAGACCCTGCCTACGCTGAAGAACTTGGCTGGTAGGTCCTCCAGTTTGAGTTTCGCTATCTGGTTTACGCTGAGGCTCGTTGTATGTGTCCTGAGCACGTTTTTTGCTGATAGCTCTGGGTCCCACTTGTACTGCCAACCCTTGCTTCCCGTGGTCCAGCCGTCCTCGTGTGTGAGCTTGACCTGCTCCACCATCTTGGAGTCCGGTAGATGTCCACTTTCCGGTGTCTTCATGTAGAAAGTGTCCGCAAGATCCCTCGCTGGGTGGTCCTGTGGCTGGTACAATGCATCAAAGTTCCAGAAGTTGAGTTCAACATACTCGCCCTTCATCTCCTTGAAGCCTAGCTCGACCCAGAACCTCCTGATATAGTCGATTACCTGGCTGTAGAAGTGGCGTTTACCCGGCAGCGTGTTGGGTACAGGTAGGGTTACATCGTATCCCTGGAACCTTGAGCCTCTCCATGCACCGGTAGATAGCATTTCTGGTGTTAATTGTGTGATTATGTTTACCGACTCTAATGACGCCAGTTCTGGTATGACCTGTTCACCGAATGGGGTGATCTTTACGTACCTTGTCGTGGTCTCGGTGACTGTTGCTAGCTTTCGCTTTACCAGCTGGTCCAACACCGCCTCCTCTAGGGATTCACCCGCGACGATTGCATTCAACCCAGCTTCCTGTGGTGTCTCCTTGACCGCTTTACCCTTATCGGTGAGGCTGATAACTCCCTTGTCGATGTTCGCCCACCCGTTTCTCCTTATCCAGGCGAGGGCGATGTTCAGGTTCTCAAAGGTCCTTTTGAGGTCGGCAATTGCCATTCCGCCATCAGCCAACACTCTGCGCAGGTTCTGCTCCGGTAGACCAGATTTCGAATAGACGTCTCCCTCGTCGGTGAGGGATGTAAAACGTGAGACCTCTTCACTGAACTCTACTACGCCTTTCGTCATGGCCCAATCGGACGCTTTCTCCACCGCGTCCCTGCCTAGACCCGTGGCCTTGGCTAGTTTATCTGTCGTAGCGGTGCTTCCGTCGCTGAGTGCGTGGAGCACCTTCCGCTCGTTCTCGTGCAGTCGTGCTGCAACTTCGTTTGGTTTCATGTGAGGTCTCACAACCTACCCATAAGGGCAATGTGAGATGTTTAAAACTTAACTAGAGAATCTTGGTTGTCTCTTCGTTATTTAACTAAATTAGTGGAAATAGTCGGTTATCTTCCTCTGTGTCATGGTGTGTCTGAGGAGTGGCCCCGCCTCCATCCACCTCTGAATCGGGATGGTTAGCCTACTCATAACGTGATCTATGGCATTCTGCCATGTCTCAAACTTTTTGGGTTCCTGTTTCATCGCGTTGCGGCAGTTCTCACGTACCTGCCACACTCCAACCGGAAGGATGTAGTCCGGGTAAGCCTCCCTGAAGATGAATACCTTCGCCTGTCTCTTTCTCTCCTCAAGGTTCTCAAGGACAGCAAGCTTACCACTGTAGTAGCATCCACCCATTGAGGCGTACTTGCTCCTTCCCTTGTACGGTTCCCAGTCTGTGACTATGGCTACCTTCTCTGTATCCGGGTTCCAGAGAGTCTTGGGGTACCACGCCTCATAAGCCTCGTAGCACCACGCGTCCGGTACCAGCAGTATCTCGAACCTGTTCCCGATATAGTTGGACTCATACACCTCGAAATGATTCAGTTGTGGATAGTCCTTGATCTTCTTTGTCAGGTGTTTACCTAGAAGGTCATCGACCGCTGTGATACTCCAACGTGTGGGAACAAGCCTCCGGTTCTTCCCGATCCCGAAGTTACCCATGCTGAACGCTTTCATGATGCTGCTCAGTGGAAGCCCCTGCTCGAAGAGCTTGATTGTCGCTGGTGCACATTTCAGGTCGGTGTCGTAGTGGTACTTTTCCATGTACCTGTTCCACTTGATGTAACCTATCTCCACATTCTTTAGAGGAGCTGTTGCTCCCATTGGTTGAACATCTCCGTTCATGTAGAACTGTTTGCTGGGCTTCTTGGTGAGTTTCATCTCAGTCTCGACGTAGTGCTCAGCTAGGCTCAACTCTCTCGTCTGGTCAAGGAGCCTTCCAGCCTTCCATGGCTTTTTGACGTTCACCGGGGTCATGCCCCTGATGAGCTGGCTCCTGTAATTGATTATCTCGTTGATGCTCTTTCCGAACCACTGCTCTGGTGCGTCAAGTATCTGTGTGTTCCCGTAGTATGTGGGTGAAAGTGGCCCAATCTGGACGTAGGGATAACCTATCCTGCCAACGAAGACGCTTGGTGGGCTACTACCATCAATCTCCGTGCCTTTCACGCTCTGGAACATGGTCGTGAAAGCACCTAGACGTTCCATGATGGGGCATGTAATCTTTCCACAGAGCATCTTCCCGCCTTTACAGACGCTGCACATGCTTTGACTCGGTGCCTTAAGCTTGAGCATGTCACTTGTTACGTCGAGAGAATTCGCTATATTCGGGTCAGCGTTCACCATATCGCGCACCCACTTGTTGCGCGGTTTGAACTTTGATGTGATACGCTTTCCCATTGGGGGTGAATGGGTGGAGGATGTTAAAAATGCTTAAGGTTATGATTTTACAGGAGAGATAAGTGAAAATGGGCGTAGTTATCGAGAACGTTACCATCAATCATAGTGAATACAAGCTCAAGGGCAGGATATACAAGGCAGAGGGAAAAGAGAAGAAGCCCTCGTTGATGATATGCCACGGTTATCCAGGCGACACAAAGAACATGGATCTCGCAGAAGAACTGGCACTCAATGGCTACAACGTGCTGATATTCTACTACATGGGCGCCTGGGGAAGCGGGGGAGCCTACAGGTTCAATAACCTAACGCCAAGCACAAAATCTGCTCTTGACTGGTTAGTAGCCCAGCCCTACGTTGATCCTTCAAGGATTGGGTTGATCTCTCATAGCATGGGAGCAGTACCCTTGACAAACCTGATAGCGGTTGATAAACGGGTCAAGACAGGTGTTCTTATGGCTCCAGCGTCAGACCTTAGACCATTCTGGGCAGAGGAAACGGTTGACAACATCTTTGACATATTCCTCCAGATGTCTGGGGGAAAGCTGGCAATTGGAAGCAGTGACGAGTACAAGGCTGATATGATTGACGCGGCTAAGAACCTGAACCCAATGGACAAGATAAAAGACATTATGGTCCCCCTGATGGTTATCGTTGGCTCAGAGGACACTATTACCTCCCCGGAGAGCTGCAAGGCACTTTACGATGCGGCGAATGAACCAAAAGAGTGGGTTCTTGTAGAGAAAGCCGACCACGGGTTCAGCGAGCACAGGATACCTTTACAGAAATCTATCCTGGATTGGCTGAAAAAGAACCTATAGGATGGTCAGGGACTCGATGTCCCTAGGGTAGTATGTGAGCCACTCGCAGCCATCCTCAGTGACTACCAATGTGTCACTGTGCCTGAACCCAGCGTAACCAAGCTCATAGATACCTGGCTCTATGCTCACAACCATTCCCGGTTCAAGTGGTTGATCGTTCCCCTGGTCAAGATACGGTGGCTCGTGTCCAAGTAATCCTAGTCCGTGACCGGTGTGGTGCTTGACAAGGCTCCAATACCCAGCATCCTTGATTATCTTGTTCGCCGCCTTGTCTACATCAGCACAGGTGTTGCCTGGCTTCAACGCCTCGGCCGCTGCTTCCTGAGCCTTGCACATGACGTTGAACATCTTCTCCATCTTGGATGTTGGATTACCAACTATCATCGTGCGCTCAAGCTCGCTTCCGTAGCCACCAATGTCTGCTCCTGCTCCAGTTACCAGCACATCCCCGTCCTTGATAGGTCGGTTGATATCGATTGCATGTGGGATTCCTGACTTCCATCCAACCTGTCCCCTGAAGCCCGCGCTAACTGCCCGCCCCTTGATGGTCTCGTATTCAGTTCCAAGGGTCTTGCGCATGGCTGATGTGGCTTCAAGCGTGGCAAGTAGCCTCACCTCCATATCGTACAAGCCGGGTCTGGTGTACTCCTGAAGGTACGTGTGGGCAAGGTTGCCCCACTTACATGACTCTTTGATGAGGTCAATCTCCTCCTTGGATTTCAGGAGCTTGATGTCCCAGAGGTACTGTCCGTCAGCGATGAACTTGGCTTCTTTCATCATCTCGTTGAGCTTTGGACCCTTGTAACCCATGGTTCCTCCAGCTCCTGCAGGGTTGTCGGTGCCTATCTTGGCTTTCCCGTAGCCAAGCTCCGTGAGCCACTCCTTGAACCTCTCCATGGGTATCTTCTCTCCAGGATAGTCAAGGTATGTGTAGCACTCCCCAATGAGTGGTGTCTGCAGTTTCAGGTGGTCTGCTTCCAGCAGTGGACCCATGAATATGGGCTTACCGTCTGGCTCAACCAGTAACGCTGCGGGTCTCTCCGTGACCATGTGGTAGAAATGGCTGAAGTAGAAGATGCTGACGCCGCTGGTGATCAGGTAAGCGTCGAAGCCCTTCTCCTCCATGTGTGAGCGTAACTTGGCAACCCGGTTACCGTATTCGTTCCAACTAATCCTGAGTTTTGGCAATATTATCAGCAAAACATGGATGTAAATGGTTAAAACATCATCGACAAGCTACATGGGAAGGCTAATTGTAACCGTGGTTCCCTTTCCGACCTTAGAGTCTAAGGACAGTTTGCCGCCCGATGACTCCACCGCCAGCTTGCAGAAGCTCAACCCCAGCCCCAGGCTGGATGGCTTGGTGCTGAAGAAAGGCTGGAATATATTGTCCATTGTCTTTTTGGGAATTCCCGGCCCATTGTCCTTGAACTTTATGCGCAGGTTCCCATCCTCGATCTCCATTGAGACCTTGATCTCTCCTCCCCGGGGCATCGCCTCGATGCTGTTACGGATGATGTTGAAGAACGCCCGTTTGATCTTCTCCTTGTCGAGGCTCAGCGCCATGAAGCCGTCCTGGTACTCCTTCACCAGATTGATGTTCACCGGCATATTGCTGACCTCGATAGCCTGGTTGAGGATACTGTAGACATCGGTAAGTGTCTTCTCGGGCTCAGTTGGGTTGGTGATCTCCTTCATCTCCTCAAGGGTGGTCATAATAAGCTCCAAGCTGTTGTCGATAGAATCAACTGCCTCCTCTGAGAGGTCAGGGTTATGTCTGATTATGAAGGAAGAGTTCCTGATTGATTGGATCGGTCCTTTAAGCTCGTTCTGGACCTTGACGCACATCTTATCCACGCCTCCAACCATCTCAAGAAGGTGCGCCTCACGCATATCACGGATAACCGTGTCGTTCTTGATACGGGAAAGCGCACTACCAAAGTGGTTGGCGAGTATCTCCACCAACTGAATCTCCTCGACTGTGAAAGCATCCTTGGATAGCTCCTCGACGTTGATTACCCCAACCGTCTCGCCCTCAACAATTATCGGTACCGCAAGTTCGCTCACTGACTTCAATGACGCTTCTGCGCGACCGCTGATGAAATCAGGGTCCAGCGATACATCGGCTATGTACTGGGTTTTCTTCTCCCTTACCGCGCGGACAGTTACTCCTTTACCCTCCAGAGGCAGCTTATCAATCGTCACATCGCCTACAGATTGCCTGAAAACGAGGTCACTGTTCTCAACAAACCCTACGGCAACATAGTTCATCCCAAGAACTCCCTCAAGGGTTTTCATGATGGTGTTTGTAATCTCATCTCTGTTCGAGGCCCCACTGAGCTGTGCAGTGCTATCGTGAAGGGCTCGAAGATTTTTCTCGCTCTCCTTAACTCTGGATATGTCGGTAATAACGCAGAGCGCTCCTGTTTTGCCGTTGAAATCGATGTTGCTGATCCTTACATCGAAAATAAGTTCTCTTCCATCAGGCATCGTAGCGGGGAACTCAAATGAACCGCTCATCAGTGCACCGGTCAAACGGCGAGACTCCAGCTCCTCCGTCCTCAGGTGCTGGGATATTGTCAGTAACCCAAGTTCAAGGGCGTTCTGCCCGACAATATCCTCCTTGCTTCCCGCTCCGTAGAACTCAACGGCTCTCTGGTTGGCGAACACAATGTGAAGATCAACCACGATCAGTATTGCGTCTGCGCTGTTCTCCACGATATCCATATAGGTGTCTAGGTCAGGGTTCACCACTCACGCGCTCCCAGATACCACGTGATTCTGTGACGGAAAAATGTTAGCTCTCATTCACGAAAGCCATCTGAAGACTGTACACAACTTGGTCTAACTGCTTCTGCTCCTCCTCGGTTAGAGATGGTTTCACCAGCTCAACCATTGATTTCATCGCGTCGATGGACATCTTGGCCTTACCTATGTCCTTGGTTGGCTCCTCTCCTTTGTTCATCGGTGCACCTAGGTACTGCACCGACTTTGTTGACAATACGCTGATGAAGAAATGCAGAAGCTGCTCAATCTCCATCCCCATGAGGTCTATCTGGTTCCCTTCTGACATACAGTGAAGTATACCCCTTCGGGCTAAAGTTGTTTCCCATGGAATAAAATTCCCAATAATTCCGTTAATCCGACTTTTATTCGCAATATGTGCTGTTTCTCCAAATGCTTTTTATATCATGGTCAAAGCTTTTGGGCAGGTAGTTCGTGTCTCCTTTCTCCACAATTGGGCCGAACTACCGATTTTCAATAATTATAGGGTTTTAAGGTACTTGAACACGGGGAACACGGCGCTGTTCTTCTCGGCCCCCCTCGATTTCAGGTACTTGTTGAAATAGTTCCACCCAACCAAACCGTCACCGACTTCCGGCTCTAGGCAGTAAAACGCGACGTTGGCCAGTGGTTGGGCCATGTCAACGTGGTAGCTTCCCTCCGGGTAGGTCTTCCGGGTTTTGAACCATCCTCCGTCAAGCTCTGTCATGTCAAACATTCTGATCCAGCCCTTCTGGACCTCCCTGTACTCGTCCACGATGAACTCGTAGCCCTCCATCGTGACCGGCTCGTCCAGTTTGGTTACCTTTACTCCGTGTGCCTTGAGCTTCTCGGCCACCTCGCCCAGCTCCTTGTAAAACATGTAACCTCGTGGCACGATGGACTCCTTGGTGCCGGTTGGCTTTGTGAGATCAATCACACCGTCCACCAGCTTAGGTTCACCTTCACCGATTATGTGCTGGATGATACTGGTGCCCGGGATATAGTCCTCAGTCCTGTCCTTGTAGGCGAAGAGCTGGCATTTCTCGTCCTGCTCCATGTACTCACCTTCAACCCAGTTCTTGAGCTCACCCGTCTCGGCTTCCTCCATGACTTTCTTTACCACGTCCTCGTCGGCATCCTTGCATACCTTCATGAGCTTCTCACCGTTCTCCACGACGAAATCAAGTAAGGCTAACCCGAAGATGTAGCTTGCGAATGTCCGTTTCTCGAACCCAACGTGCCCGGGTGTCTCCGTGAGTATGCTGGTCCGGTTCCTTAACCCGATGGCGTTGACGATGAATTTTGCCTCGACGCTGTACCCAGCCTTTACCGGGTCCCATATCTTGGGCGGCCAGTCTTCCCAATCATAATCAGCGTGGGTGTAGAACATGCAACCGTACTTCTCCTCGGCGTGATCCTTGATCCATGGAAGCATCTGGTACTGGGTGTACTCCCTTGGTCCAGGGTGACCCGTTGGGGTATAGCTGGGGGCATAGAGGATGCTGTAACCGTGCTGCACCCTGCCCATGCTGTGGAGGTCCAAGGTGACGTGGGGGTCCCACTTTTTGAGGACGTTCTCGTAGAGGCCCTGCATGTTGATTGTCTTCATGTTAATGCCGTCTCGGTTGATGTCAGCCCCGGAGGCGTTGTGTCGCATGCTCTGGATGTGAGGCGTGCCGCTGAACGTGCTGGTGTTTTTGACCTCCCATGTCTCGGTGCCGTCCGGGTTGAAGTCTGGGGCGCATAGAACGATCATGTGGTCGAGGTAGTGGCGCTTGTCACCAACGGCGATATCCCTCATCACCATGAGCACGGACTCTTTTCCCTCCGCCTCCGGTGGGTGGATGTTGCCCTGCAGGTACACGATGGGTTTTCCGGTCTCCCTCGCCTCCTCGGGTGTTGTCACCCGAGGGTTGCTGAGGATAACCAGTGGGCATTGCCGCCTGAGTTTTGATATGAACATGCGTTCGATGTGCATGTACTCGCTTCTCCACGCGAGCTTGCTGATAAATTCAAGGGTCTCGTAATGACCCGCCGTCTTCGTGAAATCTGTCTGCTCCGGCACCGTTTTCAAATCATCCGGATAATCCCCGTTCCATCCATCGGGGACCTCGCTCCCCCAGTATCGTTTAACCAATTTAATTACCTGTGAGAAAAGGAATCCACCCCCTGCGTATATTAAATATTACCCGTGCAATTCTCGGTGATTTCTCTGAATTTCAAACCAAAACAGGTGCCTGAAATGGGTTTCTAGACGAATAGGATCAATCGTTCCCCACGGTACTCGGTACGCTTTACGGTGTATCCCATCGACTTTATGCTTGAGACAATGAAATCGATCTGGTCAAGGGTCAGAAATGGCTCCACGTCAGCTTTGACTATAAACAATGCTTCCTCCGGGTCGAAGACATCAACTTTCTTTCGCCGGATAACATCAATATCGTATCGCTCTACCGCGAAGTGGTGAAGCGCGCCCGCCAGGAGTCGTTTTAGTTCCTTTCTGCGCTCCTCCACCATCTCGTTGAGGGTCTTATCCTTGGGCTCCATCCGCTACAGGTTCCTTCTCTTAACCTCGGCGTTGATCTCAACGATCTCATCAACGGAGATGACGATGCCGTGCCTCTCCTTGAGCCTCTTCTGTATAACTTCAAGGTCGCTGGTATCCGCAGACGCTTTGGGGATGATATTACACATGTCCTCCACATAGTTCCAAGGGAACACTACCCAACGCCAAGTTATTTCATCACCATAGTAGTCAGGCGTGAACGAGCTCCCCTGTATGTTCCTCAACGCAGCGGTCTTAACCGTCTTTGGGTTCAGGGTCTTGATGTACTCGATGGCGACCTTCATGCTCTCCCCGGTGTCGGTGATATCATCAACTACAATCACGTCCCTGCCTGTCAGATCGATTTTGATGGGGTACTTGATCTGGGCTTTTCCATCCGGCGTGGCTGTGACTCCCCAGTGCTCCACTTTGAGGCTGACCAGGTCCTTGATCCCAAGGTAGTCGCATAGAACCCTGCTGAGAACCAATCCCCCTCGTGCAAGCCCTACCATAAAGTCTGGGCGGTAATCGTCTGCCCTCATCTTTTTGGCTACTTTATCGGCAAGCTCGTTGAACAGTTCCCAGCTCATAATCTCGCATTCAAAATGTTCGCCTGACATATCCAAACACCATACATGGTTAACCGGGTTTAATGTTTTGGAAAGAAAAAAGGGAAAAAAAGACTTGGAAATATAGGGATTATCGAGGACCTGGCCTCGTGACTCCAGCTGCTGTCAGCTTGGCGTCATCCCATGCAACGGAAATCTCGATTCCGTTGTACTGTCCCCATGTGGTAAATCCATCGTCGGTGAAGCCCCAGATATCGAAGATTCCTGGTTTCCTGTCACCGGCCTCATCGAGGTCAACCCAACCTGATGCTCCCCAGAAGTTCCTAGGTAGCGCTGGCCAGAGCTCTACGATGTCGTCTGCCTTCATGCTGCCTGTCTCGGCTGCACTCAGTGCTAGACACCAAGATGCGTCGTAGTCTGCAGAAGTATAGAAGCTTGCTGGCTGTGCGACTGCTCCGAAGTAGTCTGCCTCCAGCTTCTCCCACTTCCATGACTTCGCGGGTGTCATCAGTGAGCTAAAGCCCCTGAGATCTACCTGCATTCCTCCGCCGTCGTCCAGCATCCTCTGGCTCCTGCCCGAGGACTCTGTGCCCATCCAGATGACATCCCTGGTGTTAGGGTAGTCGCCTGTCTGGGATACTATTACGACGCCTTCGTCGAAGTACATGGTCTGCACACCGACACGCTCTGCACCATACTCAGCGATAGCTTCACCGAGGAGGTTATCCATTGTAGCTAGATAGCTGCTGAACTCAGTGACCTCGGCCGCGTACCTGACTCGCTCTATGATTACGATTCCTCTCTCGTTGAGCTCCGTCTCAAGTATGTTAAAGATGCCGTCCGCCCAGCTGTCTCCTCTCTGGAGTATCAGCAGTGCATCGACGCCCCAGCTTGTCCACATCTCGCCGATGGCTGGTGCCTGGACGAAGTCAGTTGGACATGTCCTGAACAGCCTGTCGTTTTCGATCGCGAGTAGTGGTGAAGTGCTGCTAGAGCTAATCATCAGCATGTTGTTGTCGTTGACGTATCCAAGGGCTGCCTGAGCCTGGCTTGACCATGCTCCGCCCATGAATATCTCAACGTCCATCGATTTGAAGCCCTGTACCTTCTCAAGGTGGATGGCCGCCTGGCCGTCCGCCGTATCGATAAGGAACTCGACATCGAAGTCGTGTCCTAGCTTTCCGAAGTAATCATTAATATCAACCGTAATGATGTCCTCGACCAGCGGTACAGTAGTTTCTAGTCCTGCCGTGGAGGCTGAGATATAACCGATTTGAATAGTCTTTCCCGCAAGGGGGTGCTTTTCCACTGTCACAGTTGTGGTCTCGCCGGGCTCTCCGCCACCACCATCAGATGGTGCCAGGTAGTAGCCTGCTCCGACTCCTACAATCAAACCCACAACGAGTACCGCTGCGACAAGGGTCATATTCGTGTTTTCCATTAGAAAGTTACACCGGAAATAATTAGAGTATATATAGTATAAATAACTAACTACCTTCAATTCCCACTATAATATGACACTATATGGTTCATGACATACATTCTCACCCTTAGAAATCCTGTTTTTATTCAAAATCTCCCATCTATTTCCGCTCCACACAGAGGTTTTTCGTTAAAAAAATGCATTATTTTGAGTCTATTCTTTTCTCCAAGAAGTCACGGTTAAATTCAACGCAGCATAGAACATTATTGATAATTAATGACAACTTGCCCTAAATGTGGAACAGAGAACAGAGATGAGGCGATGTACTGTCGGAGCTGCGGGGAGAGGCTGCAGCAGAGCATGTATGTGAAGCCCAGGGAGTCTTTGGGTTTTGTACATATCGTAATCATTCTTGTCGCGGTTGTCATGTTGATTACTTCTTTCGGGCTCATTATGGGGGGTACTTCCCTTAGATCAATCCAAGACATTTTGGTTGATGATGAGGGGTTCCTCATCAGTGACCCGGCGGAGGTTGATGTCTCGGGTTACGCCATCGTTCTAGAGGATATGGAGTTTGACATAGACCCAGTCGCGTGGAGGTGGTTCCAACAGAGAGGCGGGTTACTTACATTCAAGATAGTGACTGAGAGCAACGACCCATCCAAAGAGATATTTATGGGGATCGCCAAGCGGAGCGATGTTCAGGGATACCTTGATGATATCGAGTACCAGAAGGTGCTTGACTCTGATTTCCAGCTGGAGGACTATGAGTTCACATTACGTGACTCGGACTTTGAGCTCCACCCTGGAGGAGCACCAGATATGCCCCCAACCTCCCTCAACTACTGGGTGGTCGAGGAGTCCAGCGCGGACCTGCAGACCATGACCTGGGAGCCTGAAGCAGGGAACTTTTACGTGGTGATCATGAACGCTGACGGCTCTGAGGGTATAATGGCTGACATCCAAGTTGGTGTCAGGGTGCCTTTCTTCGGTAGCTTGGGTAATATCCTGCTGTACTCGGGGCTCTTCGTGGGCGCGATTGGGGTGCTTCTGCTTTATTTCACCCTCAAAAGGTCTCAACCCTAAACCTTTTTCAACAACGCCTCAATCATGGATGTAACAAAGCGATGTGAAATGCATCGCCTATTCGGTGAATAATAATGGAAAAAGACTACAAATCAATGCTTGACCGCGCCTACAAGAGCCTCCCGGAGGTGCTTGTGGAGGAGGACAGGTTCCAAGTCCCAAGGGCACGAGTGAGGAGACAGGGCAGGCGAAGCATTATCATGAACTTCAGGGAGATCGCTGAGAGACTCCAGCGGCCACCAGAGCACCTGCTTAAATTCCTGCTACGCGAGACAGCGACTAGAGGCAACTTCGACGGCGACAAGGTAGTCTTCCAGGGAAGGTTCAACGCTGACAGCATCAGGAACCTTGTCGAGATCTATACCAACAAGTACGTTATCTGCCCGGTATGTGGCAGGCCAGACACCCATGTTGTCAGGGACAAGAGGCTGTCATTCCTTCAGTGTGACGCTTGTGGTGCAAGAAGCAGCATAGGGAAGAACTAGGCATGACCAAAGTCTACGTCAAGGAAATTACCCGTGGAAGGGATCGAGTTGTCGCAGTATGCGACGAGGATATCCTCGGAGAGACTCTTGAGGGGGGAAGGGTTCCCTTCAAGGTCAGTGAGGGCTTCTACAAGGGTACGCTCGGTGAGGTAGACGAAGCGATTGCCGCGATGAGGCAGGCAACAATCTGTAACTTGGTGGGCAAGGCTATTGTTGAGGCTGCCATCGAGTCCAAGATGGTCCATGAGCGGGCGGTCATCTATTTTGGTGAAGTGCCCCACGCACAGATAGTAAAACTTTAAGTCAATGTTACCCCGTCGGGGGTTTTCTTCAGTATTCCACGTTCAACCAGGTACTCGATACTGTTCTCAGCCTCGGCTGGCGTGTATCCCTGCCTGGATAGTTCCTTGGCGAGCCATGATGTCTGGTACACGAAGCCGGGAATCCTTAGTATCCTGAGTATTTGTTTGCTGCAGGCTTGGATACGTGCCTCGTTGCTCATTTTGGGTCCGTTGATTGTCTCAATCCTTGATGTGAGGGGTGATGCTGCTATCCCTAGGCGTCGCCTGACGTGGTTGTGGAAGTCCTTGGTGAAGTTGCCGCCGTGGAAAGTAAGAACACGTTTTGGCTTGCATCCACCAATAAAGCTCATCAATCCCTTGTAGTCGGCGTGGTCGCTTAGTGGGAAGGCGACTCTTTTCCTCCCGAATATTGTCGCCCAGCCCGAGGTCAAGGCGATTACCTGTTTGTCGTTGAAGGGCTTACTTCCCTTTGGGGCGATGATGGCGCATTTTCCCGAGTCAAGCAGGTCTTTTCCCTCGTCTGATTCGGTGTCCACCGAATCCAGGTTGTACCCGTACTTCCTGTAAATGTCAGTTACCCTTGTGGCGCTCTTACTGGTGACAACGGGCAGGTTTGTGTACTGGTTGAGGATACTGATAACCTCCTGGGCGTTGCCGATGCTGTCAGTCTTGAATGTGGGTATACCGCCGCTCATCACAGTGTTGACCGCCCACTGGTATATCTCAACTGCAACGTCCTCCCTTTTCGGGAACTGGAACATGGGTGCCCCGAAGGTTGTCTCGATGATCATGATATCGCAGTCAACCCGTGTCGCGGGCTCCATGGTGAATGTCTCCTCGGTGCACATATCGCCCGTGTAAAGGACCGTGCCGCCCGGCGTGTTGATCTCAAACTCGACGCTGCCAAGGACGTGTCCCGCATTATGGACCTTGATCTCAAAGTCGTCGATGGTTATCTTGTCGCCTATCTTGATCGGTTTGAGGTTGTTTAGTCGCTTCCAGCCCATTACCTCAAGAAGGTCGTATGTTTCCTGCGTGGCGTACTTTTCCCTGTCTGGGTGTTTGAACGCGGACGAGTGGTCGCTGTGTGCGTGGCTTACGAACGTGGGGTAGCTGTGGCTGTTCCTCGAAGGGTCAAGCATGACGCCCTGGTCGCCGCACTCGACGATTATTCCCCCAAGCTGCCGTACCTTCAACTCCACGCTTTGCACCTAATAATACGAAATATCTTGAATTACACCATAAAAACTGGTGCTATGATTTGAGATTACCGGGTCTGGAGCTTGATTATCGCCTGGGCTAGGTCGCCCTCACTGTCCTCAAGCGCAGCCTTCGCCTTGTCGATGCTAACGTTCGCCTGCTGGGCTACCAGTAGTATATCCTCCTCGGGGATGACCAATGGTGCTTCCTCGACTGGAGCCTCCTCCGCTGTCACTGCTCCCGCTGCCCTTACCGGTCTCTCGGACTCTTTACCTCCGGCGACCTGGAACATCTTTGTGCCTTGGACGTTGATGCTTGTGACCTGGGGTCCTTCAATGACTACTTCCTTCGTGTCGCCCTGTAGAATTACACGCTTCACAAACGTGAGCTCGTTCATGTTCATGCCCATCTGCTTCATCATTCTTCGGGCACGGCGGCTATCCATTCTTGCCAATTGAATTCACCTACCCATCTTACAGGGTTCTTAGATTTAAAGATAAACAGAAAAAGGAAAAATGTGGTTAAGCGGTTTTAGCCGCTGCTTTCACCGTGTTCCTGAGCAGCATGGCGACTAGCATTGGACCAGTTCCGCCCGGTACTGGGGTGTAGGCTGATGCCTTCTCATAGACAGCGGGGTCAACGTCTCCGAAGACGTTCTTGCCCTCGTAGTTGTTGCCGTTGTCTATGATGATGACGCTCTCCTTGACCATGTCAGCGGTGATGGCGTGCTTCTTGAACAGCTCAGTGCAGATCACATCCGCGCTCTTGGCTAGCTCTGGGATGTGTGGGCACTTGGCTCCTGCCTGTGTGACCCTTGACTTCATGTTCATGATGTGTGCCGCCATCGGCTTGCTTAGGAAGTTGGTTCCACCTGCAACCAGCCAGTGCTTTTCCTCTGGGCTGATATCGTAGCGCTTGAACAGCTCCATGATCGCCTCCACGCCCGCTGGCAGGTAGCAGTCCTCGCCCATAAGTACCTTGCCTAGGGTGTTTGGGCTTAGCCCGTCAACGTCCTTGACTGGGTCAATCGCGTCAACCGCCTCCAACTCGTCCAATCCCTCGGCTAGTGGTAGCTGTACCATGATGCCGTGGATCTTCGGGTCTGCGTTTAGTTTCTCGATGAACGCCCTGAGCTCCTCGTCCGTTGTCTCCTCGAACTGGTGGAACTCGGCGTACATGCCGATCTTCTCAGCTCGTTTCTTCTTTAGCTTCACGTAACGTGCGCTGTACTTGTCGTCACCAGTGAGGACCAGAGCTAGCCCAGGGACAACTCCCTTCTCGGCTAGCTTCTCGACCTCAGCCTTGACCTCTTCCATAACAACCTTAGTTGTTTCTTTTCCGTCTAGTATTGTTGCCATTATGATAGCCCCTTGATTACTCCGTTCTCGTCGATATCCATATCGTTTGCGGCTGGCTTGCTCGGGTGTGCAGGCATCGTGCTGATGTCTCCACAGTAAGCAACGATGAAACCTACACCGGTACTTGGCTTAAGCCGTACAATGGGCAGGATATAGCCCTCCGGTGGCATTCCTTGCAGCTTGTCGTTATCTGTCAGGCTCAGTGGTGTCTTTGCCATACAGATGGGCAGATTGTCGAAGCCTAGCTTGACTATCTTTCTCATGTTCCTTCTTGCCTCCGCATTTAGCTCGATGTCGGCTACCTTGTACATGCCAGTCGCGATCTTCCTGATCTTCTCATCAACAGGCTCGTCAAGGTCGTAGAGGAACTTGAAGTTGCTTTCCTTTTCCGCCTCCTCTAGGACGATGTTGGCTAGCTCGATGCCGCCTGGTCCGCCCTTGAGCACTGTGTCGGTGAACGCTGCTGGTACGCCTTCCTTCTTAGCCCAGTCGAGAACTACCTGTATCTCGTCGTCGCCGTCGCTGTAGAAATGGTTCATACACACGACTGGTCGTAGACCGAACCTCCTTACGTTGTCAACCTCGTTGGCGAGGATTGGTAGTCCTTCCTTGACTGCCTCCGCGTTGACCTCCTTGAGGTTCTTGTACTTGACGCCCGCGTGACGTTTGAGTGCCTTGATTGTCGCAACAACGACCACTACCGCTGGCTTGAGTTCTCCCGCCCTTGCGGCGATATTCATGAACTTCTCCATACCAAGGTCAGCGCCAAAACCAGGCTCAACCACGACATAATCGGTTAGCTTAAGCGCGGTCTTGATGGCTGCGAGGCTTGGGCACCCGTGAGCGATGTTCGCGAATGGTCCACCGTGGATTATCGCTGGTGTGTTCTCCAGTGTCTGGACAAGGTTCGGTTTGACTGCGTCCTTCATGAGGATCGCCATTGCGCCGATTCCACCGATTTCCTTGGCTTTTACAGCTTCACCTTTCTTGTTATAAGCAACTGTGATCTCGCCCATCCTCTCCTTGCAATCCATCAGGTCCTTACTGATGGCGTGGATTGCCGCAATCTCGGACGCGGTTGTGATCTCGAACCCAGACTGGTACGGGACTCCTCCGTTCTTGTCACCGAGACCGACAACGATGTTTCTGAGGAACCTTGACTCGATGTCCAGAACCCTCTTCCACATGATCTGCTTGGTGTCGATGTCCAGCTTGTTCTTCCTGTGGATGCTGTTCTCCATCAGGCTGGTAAGAAGGTCATGTGCGCACGTTATGGCGTGGAGGTCGCCGGTGAAGTGGACGTTGATGTCCTCCATTGGCACGATCTGCGCGTACCCGCCACCCGCTGCTCCGCCCTTGATGCCGAAGACTGGTCCTAGGCTGGGCTGCCTTAGCACTACTATGTTCTTCTTACCTATCTGACCCAGTGCCTGGGCTAGTCCAACCGCCATAGTGGTCTTGCCCTCACCGTTCTTGGTGGGGGTAACCGCGGTGACTATAATCAATTTACCGTCAGGCTTGTCCTGCCTGTCCTTCAGGACATGGGGCAAAATCTTCGCCTTGTATTTCCCATATTGTTCAATATCATCCTCAGTTAAGCCAATGCCTGCAGCAATCTCGTTGATGTGCTTCATGTTGGCTGCCTGAGCAATCTCAATATCTGGTGGGATTGCCATTTTTGATTCCCTGAAATATCCGTTGATTGTGCATTAAAACCTGTTGAAAGAAAAAAGGTGGGTTAGATGCCCTCGTGGAGCACCTTGTACTCCTTGTCCGGGCCTAGTTTTGTGAGACTCCACTCGTAGCCGCGTTGGGTTGTCACGTACTCGGGCCACGGGAGGTCAACGGGCGGGTAGAAGTCTTTCGACAGCAGTGGTGCTACCCAGTTGCTTCCTCCGATTCCTCCTCCTGTCCGCTCCTCGTACTCCTCCTGTGCCTCCGCTAACTCACTTGGATGTGTGACAAGGTCAACGATGGTTGTCCCAATCGTCTTCGCTGCGGTGATGATCCCTGGATTAATGCATGCACTGAAACCGTTCAACGCGAAACGAGCCCACATGGGCAATGGCTTATCGGGATTGGGGTTCCGTAACGAGGCGTTAGCAGTGTTGATTCTCGTTGATGGAGCTGTCCACTGGTAGTCAACATAGTCATCCGAGCCCTGATGGGTGACCCAGTCCGGGAACTGGTACTGGATGTCCTTGTCGATGTAATCGATGGGTGACACCTTCTGGCATAGCTCGGTGAATGGGTCCTCCATAGGCTCGAAACCAAGGTTCTCCTGCAGCTTCCTGCCGAACTCCCTTGCCTCGTCGCTGAACACGGGTGGCCCAACCATCTCAAGGTTCCTGTACGCTATCTCTGATAGCTTTGTGTTGCTTAGCCCAGTCCTAGTCCGCGCGATGATGCGCTTCGTCACCTTGCACCCTGTGATCTGAGCGATTCCCTTCGCTGTGTTGTCAAGCACCTTGCTTATCTGCTCCTGCATCTCCAGCAACGGAGCCCTGTGAGCGTACTGTATCTGCCCAATCCGTGGCGGTAGGTTGTCGCTTGTAGCCTGTCCCCCTACCATGATGTACTCGTTCAGCGTCCAGTAAGCCGTGTATGGGAGCATCGCGTCCTCAACGTACTTTGTCGCTGTATACATCAAACACACAGCGTCCAACGCAGCGGGCATCCTGCCCCCGGCATGACCCAGCATCTTGAATGGGATGTTCTTTGGTCTGAACCACCTCTCCGGGTGGGCTGCCTCAAACGTGTACAATGTGTTCCAGTAGCTCGCAGCGTTGATCTCGTATCGAACCGTGTTGTACCCTGACGGGTGGTATGGCAGCGAGGCGTTGAAGTTGTCAAAGTAGCCCTTAGCCGCGTGCACCGGCTTGGAGCCACAAACCTTCTCCGCTGGCTCGCCCAGCAGCTTCAACGTGCCTTTCAGTCCATGCTTCTCCATCGCGTGCTTCGCCGCGAGGAAACCGAACAATGCACCAGTCCCCAACGCGCTGTGGGGGTCCGTGTGCCCCGCAGCGTACGGGTGAAGGCTCTCATCCCTTGGCTTCTGGTACGGCACATTAGCCTGACTTGTACCAGGCACCGCATCGTACTCTGCGAACCCGCCAATGACTGGTTTTCCTTCGCCCCAGACCGCGCAGAAAGCGGTGGGCATCTCACCGCTGCCCTCCTCAACGGTCCAGCCATCATCTCTAAGTAGTTTAACGTAAGCGGCAGCCGATTTGTACTCCCTGAACGCGGGCTCAGCCAGGTTCCATATCTTCATGTGGAACTCGCTGAGCCATTCCCCGTTCTCGTCGATGAAATCCAGCGCCGTCTTTTTCTCTTTCTGGATTTTACTCAAAAACTACACCAGTTAAGCATCAGTTGATACTATATACAACACTTTCCAAAGCCGGCTAAACCGGCGAAAACTTATCTTGGGAATGGATGTAAGTTTAACCGTATTAGGTGAACTTGATTGACAACAATCACATTCGTAAAGATCGGGTACATCGGAACCACGATCATCATCGAGGCGCTGCTCGACGAGAGGAGCGCAAGGAAGGACATCAAGATGCGGGTCGTCTCCTGCGCGGTAAGCATGGATGTCGAGGACAGCGAGGAAGTCGCGAGGATGGCGGCGGGCATCGAGAGCGACCTGTACGTGGTCGTATCACCCAACGCTGGACTAAAAGGGCCCAAGGCAGCACGTGCAGTTCTTGAGGAAACTGGCAAGCCAATGATCCTGGTCTCGGATGAGCCCTCAAGGAAGTACATGAGGGGACTACCAGAGGAGCTGGGCTTCTTCGTTATCTACGGTGACCCAATGATCAGCGCCAAGAGCGCGTTCCTGGACCCAACAGAGATGGCACTGTTCAACGCTGACGTGTTGAAGACACTTGCAATCACGGGTACCTTCAAGCTGATCCAGACCGAGATCGACAAGGTTATCGACGCCATCAAGGCAGGCGAGAAACCCGAGCTCCCAAGGATTGTCATAACCAAGAAGAGGGCACTGGCCGCGAGCGAGATACAGAACCCCTACGCGATGGGCAAAGCTGTTGCGGCATACGAGATCAACAGGAAGGTAGCCAGTCTATCAACCGAGGCTGTGTTCAAGATTGAGGACAGGAACGACGCCATCCCAGTGCTAACAGCGGCTCACGAGGCAGCAAGGACTGCAGCCATGCTGGCGGACGAGGCAAGAGAGATCGAGAAGGCAAACGACACCGCGATCAGGGTCTCTCACTTCAGCAAGGGCAACAGGCGTAGAAAAGTCGGCTTGTTCGATAAATTCGACAAGTAGGCTACTTGTGCCTATTCCTACCCCTTCTAGTTTTTACGGCCAAACCTGTTTTGAACGCGAACATCTCATCCTTTGCGAGGATTGATTTACCCACCGCGGCAACCTTGCCATCTGAGTCAAGAATGATGACCTCCTGACCAGGCTTCACACCCTCACCAACCTCTTTCACGTGCTTCGCGAATAGGTTCTTACCATCCTCGATGAACTCAAGCACGTCATCGATAACCACGACGTACTGGTCATAGTCCTTTTTTTGGGTAATAATACGCTCAGCGCCGGCGATAGTTATAGTGAACAGGGCGTCATTGGGCCTGTAATTCGCCAACAGGGTCTCGCCGCTCCAGATGTGCCTCGGCCTGCTGGTGTTCTTGCTGTACTCCACCCTGCAGTCATCCGGGAAAAGAGCCACACCAGCGCCGAAACCAAACTGGTAATCAGCGATGGAACGCAGCTTTTCAAGGTCCCTGTTCATTTGGGATGCCTATACGCTGATTCTATATAAGACGATGCCCAATATTTTGTGAGGTTTAGAGATGCGTTGCGAGGTATGTGGCCGAGAGATATTTGGTAACCCCTACTACAGAGTCATCGAGGGAGGGCAGCTCACCGTCTGTGGTCAGTGCGCCCAGTTCAGCAAACAGGAATGGGACCCCACACGCCCACAGGCTAGGAAGACCCCTACACGCAGGCGTTCAGCCCAGCCAAGGCGGAGAAGCGACATCGACTCAGCGGAAAACTTGGAGCTTGTTGAAGGCTACGGCATGCTAGTGAAGAAGGCACGCCAGAAGAAAGGTCTAACAGTCGAAGAATTTTCCAAGCAGATCAGGGAGAAAGAGTCCGTCGTGAAGAAGCTTGAAAAGGAGAACATGAACCCGCCGATGAACCTAGTCAAAAAGGTGCAGAACGCATTAGGCGTCAATATTCTTGAGGAAGCTGCAAGCGGCAAAGGATCAGTCTTGACCAGACCAATGGGTCCGAGGACTCTTGGAGACATGATCAAGATCAAAGACTCCACCAAGAAAGAGTGATCACAATACCCCAAGTTTTTATCTTAACCGGGACCCCCGGCACCGGGAAATCAACGGTTTCCCGGATTTTTTCTGAACGATTAGACGCAAAACACGTCGAGTTGTCACAGTTCTCCAAAGAACACGGATTGATCATTGAGGAGGACGAGGAACGAGACACCAGCGTCGTGGACATAGATGCACTCAAAGAGGCGATTGCCTCCATGATTACTACTTCTCCAAAGCCTTTGGTTATTGATGGACACTACGCACACGAGCTAGTTGAGCCAAACTCTGTATCCAAGGTGATCATCTTAAGGCACAAGCCATGGCACCTACGGAACGTCCTTGAGCACCGCCTCTACCACAGCGAAAAGGTGTGGGAGAACGTTGAAGCCGAGATAATGGGTGTAATAACCAACGAATCAATCGAGTTATTCTCCGAGGAGAAACTCGTTGAGGTTGAAACCTCCGGGAAAACACCCGATGAGACTGTAGATGAAATAGTCGCCATCATCGAGGGGGATAAACCAGAGTTCCTGCCCATCGACTGGGTTAGTTACCCCGAAACACTGAGACTGTTGTTGAGCCGACCATGTACCTTATCATAAACTGCCCCAGCTGTGGGAAGATCATCATGGCGAGTTCCGCCAACAAGACACGTGGGTGCCCCCACTGCGGCGTCAAGGTGCCCATACAGGGAGCAAGGGTGCTCGCCCGCAGTAGGACCACTCAGGAAGCCGTCGAGATCATCCAGGAGCTCAAGAACCGGAAGGGCAAAGGCGAGTCACCCGTCACATTCAAGAAGTTCAAACAGTGAAAAAAGCCCAATAACTCTTCGATTTTTATATTGGGGCGTTGTAATGGTAGGGCAGAGGTAAAGAATAATGGCGGCCGTTACGGGAAGAAAATTCTTCGAGGAACTCGGACAACTAGTCGGGAAACCAGTTGTTGTGGAGGACTCAGAGGGCAAATCATACGAGGGCAACCTACTGGGCTTTGACACCCAGAGCATGAGCGTCGCGATGGGCGACGTCAAGGGATCCTCCGGAACCTTGTACCACAGACTGATCCTGACCGGGAACGTGATCGCGAAGATAATGGCCACCGATACCCCATTCAACCTAGAGGGCTTGAAGGAGAGGCTAGAACGGGTATTCCCCAACATGGTGCAGCACGTACCAGAGGTGGGGGTGCTTATCGTCATGAGCAAGATCAGGCTCAACGAGACCGGGGTAATCGAGGGAACTGGACC
>CAZPRN010000014.1:0-48117 GCA_964589605.1 uncultured Candidatus Bathyarchaeia archaeon
TGATGGTGGTGCTTGCTACTCCTTCGAGTACGCCTACTTCAATGACCTCGCCCATAGCTCTCGAACCTGAAACTCGGTTTTCGGTTTATAATAGGAACGCACAAGGTTGTATGCGAGGGAGGCAGGTGAAAGTGGAGTGAAAGTGAAAAACTCTAATCCTTGAGGGGGGTATCATTTGTGATTATTTTGAGTGACCTGAACGAGTTGAAGGAACTGGTCAAGCAGACAGTTGATGAGAAACGGGATGTCTTGGTTGATATCGCGAGGTTTTTGTACGAGAACCCGGAGCTGGGGAGCGAGGAGTTCAAGGCTTTCGAGAAGATAACCAAGGTTCTCGAAGACAACGGTTTTGATGTTGAGAAGGGGGTTTACGATATGCCCACCGCTTTCGTGGCTTCATTCAAGGGGAAAGAGGAGGGCCCGAAGGTAGCGGTGCTCGCAGAGTACGATGCACTTCCTGGAGTTGGCCACGGTTGTGGTCACGACCTGATAGCAGCGTCAGCGGTAGGGGCTGGAATAGCTGCAAGTAAGGCAATTGGGGAGTTTGCAGGGGAAGTCCTAGTAATTGGCACTCCAGCGGAGGAGGGTCGTGGACCAAGCGGGGGGAGCAAAGTCATCATGGCGGACAAGGGGTTGTTCGATGATATCGACGGGGTGGTTATGCTGCACCCATCCAGCAGCTGGGGTGTAGGAAACCAAGCCCTCGGAATCAGCAAGTGCAGGATGGTCTTCAAGGGCCAGACAAGCCACGCTGCTGCGAGCCCACACTTGGGGAGAAACGCGTTGAACGCTGCGACTCTAGCCTATACTGCAACACATATGCTTAGGCAGGAGGCGAGAAGGGATGCTAACCTCGTTATTCACGGCATAATTGAGGAGGGAGGGATAGCTATGAACATCATCCCGGACAAGGCGATTCTTGATTTTGGTGTCAGGAGTAGCGACCAAGAATACCTCGACGAGATGGTTGACAAGGTTGCGAGGTGCGGTGAGGGAGCAGCCCACGCGATGGGGGTTGAAGTGGAGATAGAGAAGAAGCGGTTCTACGCTAGCAAGAAACTCAACTACCCGTTAATCAGGACGCTCTGGCAGAACTACAAGGATTTGGGTGCACCTGTCGGTGACTGGAAGGAGTCGGTGAACGCGATGCCCATGGCTTCAACAGATTACGGTGATGTATCCCAGAAGACGCCGTCAGCTGGTAGCTACATTGGTATTGCCCCACCAGGTACGCCCGGTCACAGTATCCAATTAGCAGACGCATCAGTCACACCGGAGGGGCTGGAGGCGATGATCGTTGGAACGAAGGCGCTGGGAATGACATTAATTGAACTACTAGCGAAGCCAGAGATTTTGAAGGAAGCCAAGGAGTATTTTGTCTCCCATTAATCCTACTCTTTTCTCATGAAATCGAGTCCACGGTACTGTTTTACAGCCTCGAAAAGGAATGCACCTGCGCTGAAGAGTCCAATGAAGAGTGTTGTTAGGTCTCTCATGTCTCCCCTCCACGGGTAGTAGCTGACGTAGCTAACTAGTAGGCCGAGGAGAAGCGCTGAGTAGATTGTTAGCCTAGGGATCAGCATGCCTCTGAGCATCATGAAGCTCTTCAGTGCTTCGATTGACTCTTGGTCGTTGATGATGTACTTGCCCTCAAAATCCGTCTCGATGAGTTTCAGGTCTTGTAGCTTGTTGACGTGGTACTGGGCCAGGCTTGGGCTGCTGAGATTGAGGCTGCGCCAAATCTCCCTGACCCCTATCCCGTCCTCGGCTGTGAGGATGCAGAGATAGACATCTAGGGTTTTGCCGTAGATTCTCTTAGCCACATCACTCACCTAGATTGATAACAGCCAGCTCCGTGAGGGTCTGGATGTTGTTCACCTTTATCATCCCGTTGCTCAGGGTGTAAAGGTTGTCCTCGATGTACAGGCTCCTCTGGACCTGCAGGTCGCTCTCGAACCAGTACCCGCTCATAAGGTAGGTCTCCGGGTCATCGATGTGGGATACACTTCCCCGTAGCTCGATGCCCTCCTCGCTGATGTCGAATACGTAGGCTCCCTGGTTGATGTACTCGCCGTACCAGTCCATCGGAGCCTCGCCGTCAGCGAAGTCCGACTCGTCAATCTGAGCCTCAAGGATTGGTATCACCAGCATGTTCCTTGCCTTACTGAACAGGAAGGCATGTGGATCGTAGAGGGCGTTGGACTCTGTTCCCCGGTCACCCACTTCTAGCTTTGCCAATTCCTTGGGGTCTGTTACGTTGCTTACGTCGAATAAGCTGATCTTTACTCCCTGCTGCCACGCAAAGTCACCGGTCTTGGACTCGATGGTCTCCTTGCCGATGCCTATGAGTATGTTCTCGTCGTATGGGTGGAGGTACGTGCTGAAGCCTGGAATCTTGAGTGCTCCTAGCACCTCTGGGTTCTCTGGGTCGCTTAGGTCAATAGTGAACAGTGGGTCGGTTATCTTGAAGGTGACCATGTAACACCTGTCGCCCATGAAGCGGGTGCTGTATATCTGCTCGCCCTTTGCCAATCCCTCGACGCTTCCAACGGTCTCAAGGTCCTCGTTCATGACGAAGACGTTGTTGCCCTCCCTTCTGCCATCATTGGTTCCGGTTGTGGCGATCCTGAAGTATCCGTCCTTTTCGTCCATACTGTACTGGTTGAGGACGTAGCCAGGCACTGTGCCGTTTGCCTTGAACTTTATCTCGCCTTTTTCGATACCGATCTTGGTTACGCGGGTCTCCCTCCACCAGCCCTCGCTTGTGAGGTACATGTTTGTGGGACTAACATAGATGCTGCTACCCTCGTCTAGCAAGAATGTCTCGGTTGTGAGTTTTCCATCCTCTTCGAGTACATCGATGCTGGCGATCGTGTGGTAGGACATCCATCCACGGGTATTGTTTGGGTACCAGATGCAATTAGCATCAATGGAGCTCCAAGTGTCTCCCTGCCTGATGGTGGGCAGAGGCACGATATCGTCGTTGATGTAGGCTGGGTTGGTGATGATGAAGTAGAGGTAGTTGCCGATTAGCCTGCTGTTCAGGTAGGTTCCGTCCATGTTGATGTCCCTGACCTCCTCGGGGCTGGACCTGTCACTGATGTCGTAGATTGTGAGAATTGACCTGTACTGGAATTCGTTCTCGGCGTCGTACTCATAGTAGTAATGGCGGGGACTCTGCGCACTGAACACTACGAGCCTATCCCCATTGATGTATAGATCCTGCACCGGGTTGCTCATGTTGATGCGAGAGACTATCTTCGCCTCAGAGACAGGGTAGGCTTTAACGAGCACAACCTCGGAGCCCTTTGCGAAGTAGATGTACTCGCCATCTGTCTTTACTATATCAGCCTCGTCAACTCCCTCGACTTGGATGTTAGTACCCGAGTAATCCTTGGAGCCTGAGTAAAGCACAACACTTGATTCGTCTGCGATCATAGTGGGTGCACCCGCTGAATCAGCGGATTCCATAACCATCATATCAGTCCTGAATTCACTACTCGTAAGAAACACGGGTCCACCCCACCAGAATCCATCGTATCCAGAATCTCGCTCCGAGAGGTAGGTTTTCAGCTCGTCGTAGCTCTGGAATTGCTTCATGTATCCAAACATGTTAGATAGATCAGTTGTGGGCACGTAGACGCCGCCGTAGTTGAACAGGACTCCACCCAGTGCCCCTCCGACTAGGAACGCTACTAGGGCGAATGAGGCCAGCTTTCGGGTGTCCACCGTGACCTGAAGTATAGGTAATCTCATTTTCTTTCTATGCTAGCCTATACAGGAAAGGGATATAATCCTAGAGAATTGAACACCTAGTCATTCCTGTTCTAAAGCTTGGAACATGGAAACCGTTAAGCCATCCGAGCCCGTAGATACCGTAGCTTGAATTTCCTGTTTTCCGTATCGAACCCGAGGACACTGGTGCATCTCATGGGCATGGTTAGGTCGGCTACTGAGAAGGGTCACGAGGTCAAGGTGTTCTTCAACGAGGACTCTGTGAAGTTGTTGACCCAGTACCCGATGCTCACGGAGCTTGGGGTGGAGATGCTTGCATGCCAGACCGTGTGCAGGTACCTGAACATCGAGGAGGGTCAGCTCATCGAGGGGGCGCGGATGACCAGTATGGCGGAGATAGTGATGCTGATGGAGAGCATGGACAGGACACTGTTCCTGGGGTGATGTTATGGGTGAGACGATGCTTATCATGCGGAAGCGGCTGATCCCCGGTTCACGGGTTGAGGAGGGTTTACGGCTCAGCGCGGCGATGCTGGGGATGGATTACATGCCCAACATGGTTTTTGTTGACGAAGGGGTTGGGATTTTGCTCCCTGACGCCTTGTACAAGAACAATCTGAAGGACTACCTTACGGTGATGTCTGACATGGCTGGTGTATTCGTGGTGAAAGAGTCCCTTGAAAAGAAGAACCTGAAACCAGATGACCTTGACCAGGATATTGATATCACATTGATTGATTTCGGTGAGCTCGCGGAGATGAGTAAGAGTTGCAGCATTGTGACCAGTTTCTAGGAGAGATGTGATGGAAACTTTGGTGATGGTCAGCAGGGCGCACGCGGACACGGCTTTCAGGCTCGCAGAGGAGATGCACAAGGACGGGGACGAGGTGCATATCTTCTTCATGGGCAGGGGAAAGCATCACTGTGGCAGGGAGGAGACCATCGAGTATCTTAGCTGGGCAAACCTGTACACGTTTGAGACGGAGTTTAACTCCACGAGCGAGAGAGTTACTGCGGTCGGTTACGATTTTTTCATTGATTTGCTTGAAAGATGTGAGAGAACTTTTTCCTGGATCTAGACCCACCAGATCCAGCCGCGTTTCTCCTTGCTGCGCTCGCCGTTGATGTGACCTGATTTTCTTAGCCTGTTGAGGAAAACGATGGTTGAGTCGGGACACCTTAGCTGGAGCTTCTGCATCTCCTCTCCCACCTCCCTGGTGGTGATGGGTTCACCTGCCTTCTTTAGTATGCCTAGTATTGCGTCTATAGCTTCGTCGCCTTCTGGTATCCGTGTGTCCATGGCTTCTCCTTTGGTATACAGGTTTTTATTGTGATCGCACGTTGGGGTCAGTGTATGAAGCTATTTACCGTGGGTCCGGTGGCGTGCTACCCCGAAGTCTTGGAGGCTATGGGGATGCAGATGGTGAGCCACAGGAGCAAGGAGTACCTCAAGATTCACTATGAGACGGTGGAGCAGTTGCAGGATTTCATCGAGACAAAGAACAGTGTGTACCTGTTCAGCAGCACCGGTACGGGTTTCATGGAGGCGGCTGTCAGGAACTGTGTCGCGGAGAAGCTGATTGTATGTGTAAATGGTAGCTTTGGGAAACGTTTCGCTGATGTGGCTGAGGCGAATGGCAGGGAAGCCGTGAAGGTTGTCTCTAAGCTGGGGGAGCCTGTTACCCCCGAGATGATAAAGGAGGCTCTGGATGCGCATCCGGACGCTGAGGCTGTCGCGATTACCCACAACGAGACCAGCACTGGTCTCATCAATGATCTGCCTGCGCTGACAAGTGTGGTCAGTGAGTATGATAAGCTGTGCTTTGTTGACGGCGTTAGCAGCATGGGTGGTACCGAGATCAAGTCCGACGAGTGGGGCGTTGATATTATGTTCAGCAGCAGTCAGAAGTGCTTCGGAGTACCACCCGGCATTGGGGTTGGGTCGGTAAGCCAGAGGGCGTTGGATGTTTCAGCCAAGATGCCCAATAAGGGCTGGTACTTTGACCTCCAAGTGTGGGAGAAGAACCATGCGGGTGGAAAAGGAACCCCGATGACCACCACGATCCCCCAGATAGCGGGTTTGAACGCTGGTTTGAAGATGATCGAGGCGATGGGCGGCAAGCAGGCGTACTTTGGCTTGTTCAAGAAGCGGAACATGGCGATCAGGAACGGTATCAAGGAGTACGGGTTGGACACCTATGCCAAGAAGGGGTACGAGAGCCCCACGGTGAACTGCATCGGAGCGCCTGAGGGAATGAGCGGTCCCGAGGTGTATGAGGCGATGCGTGGTCACGGCTTCGAGCTGGCTAAAGGCTACGGTGACCTCAAGGAGACCACGTTCAGGATCGGCAACATGGGTTGGATCCCGGACGAGTACATCGGCGAGATGCTTGAGGCGCTCGGCAAGGTGGTTTCTTAACCACTCCTGGACCAGTGAGTGGGGATAAGCGAAAAAACGCGCTTTTTTGCATCAATAAACGGCTTACTGTGACGCTTTTTTGCTGTAACTCGCAGGGTGGACGCCTTGTTTTTAGGCTTCATTTTAGGAAATATGCATGGAAACGGCACCCATGCCGTTACCCCCCCCCCCTATGCGATTTTCTCAGCTTTTTCTTTGAGCCAAGCGAGGGCATCGTCGATGTGGTCGAAGGTTTTGGTTGGGACCTCGGTGGCGTTGACAGGTTTATCACTGAGCTCGATTGCCTCGTAGTAAGTTTTACCGTATTTGTTCTGCTTGAGATTCACTTGGAGTAATAGTTCGTCCCATGTTCTTCCACATTTTGAGCAGACATACTCATGCATGGGCTTGTTGTGTAGTGTTTTCTCCTTGCAGGATTTGCAGTACAGGTTTGTAGCCTCAAAGGGGAAATCGTGGTGAAGGCTCATGCGTATTGGCTCGGCGAGGTTGGATAAGAAGTTGTTGAAAAACTAGGATAGGTTTCGTTTTATCTCCTCGAACTCTTCGAGGGTGATTTCGCCACGTGCGTACCTCATGCGTGCTACCTCCAGCGGGTCAGTCTCACGTCGTACGCGCCTTGGCTTGTATCCTCCGTAGAAAAAGTAGACTATACCTGCGATTATCAGAAACCAAAACCACATTCCCGAACCCATCCCCCACATGTTCCACATCTGACCTACACAGAAATACATCCGTTTAACCTCCAGTGCTTATTGAGCCAAAGAAGGGCGGCTTATATGTATAGCACAACGGCTGTTCCACTGATTTGAACAGTTGTTCTGTTCCCTAGGATTAAGTTCAAGCTGGGCATACCTATGCACATGTCCAACAGGGAAGCTGTTCAGAGCATGGTAATGCTAGTCTCACTGGCTGTATCAATCGCTGTGATAATGCTCCTCGGTTAGGATATACCAGACAAAAGCAACCCCCCGGAGGGGATGATATTCTTGATCCCCTCCAACCAATTGCCATCCACATTTCCTACGATTTACCTAGCATCGAAGCTCAACCTCTATATATCCCCCCCGGGGGGATATGATATGGGTTCCACACACAAACACAGGAAGCAGGTCGTTGACCGGCTTAGCAGGATCGAGGGACATATCAGGGGAATCAAGAAGATGGTTGAGGAGGACAGGGACTGCCCCGACCTACTCCATCAGCTCGCGGCGGTTAAGGCTGCGCTCAACAAGACAGGGGAGTTGATTCTTGAGGACCACATAGAGTCGTGCATGGTTGATGCAGTTGAGCAGGGTTCGACTGAGAAATACGTCTCGGAGCTGAAGGAAGCCATATCAAAGTTAATCTAGTGATGAACATGAGTAAAAATGATGAATGCGAGTCCTGCAGGGTCAACCCTCCGGGATTCTTCGAGAAGTACAAAGAGTTCCTAATGAGTCCGGGTATCATAACGGCTTACATTAACACTGTATTCCTGATCGTGGGTTTCGCCCTTGAACTATCGGGGAACCACCAGTGGGCTGACTACAGCTTCCTCATCTCAGCGGTTGTTGGTGGCTGGCCGGTCTTCATGCTTGCGGTGGGAAATATCTTACGGGATTTTGACCTGACAGCCGGTGTGATGGTCAGCGTAGCCATGATCGCCGCTCTTGTAGTTGGAGAGTATGGGGCGATGGCACTGGTAGCCTTCATGATGGTAATCGGTGAAGCACTTGAAGACTTCACGAGGGAGAGAGCAGACCACGCGTTAAAGGAGCTTAACGAGCTTGTCCCAACAATGGTAACGGTGAGGATGGATGACAAGGACATTGAAGTGCCCATCAGCCAGGTAAGAAGGAAAGACGTTGCACTGGTGCGCCCAGGTGGACGGATACCGGTAGATGGGCTAGTTGTTGATGGGGAGGCTTCGGTTGATCAGTCATCAATAACAGGTGAATCGATGCCGATAGACAAAATCCCCGGAGAACGGGTGTTCGCGGGAACATTGCTTTCGAGTGGTTCACTGTCAATCGAGGTTGAGGACGTGGGTGACACTACCACCCTCGGTAAGATGATTCACCTCGTAGAAGAGGCACAGAATAGTCAGGCTCCAGTCCAGCGGGTGGCGAACAGGTATGCCCAGTTCTTCGCCCCGGTTGCAATCGTGATTGCGGGAATCACATGGTGGTTGACAGGTGAGATTCTGCGTGGAGTAACCATGCTTGTAGCGATATGTCCATGTTCACTGGTTTTAGCCACACCGACGGCTGTTGTTGCGGCAATCGGTAACACGGCTCGAAACGGTGTGCTTGTTAAGCATGGAACAGCGATGGAGCAGATTGGAAAGGTTGATGTTGTCGCGTTCGACAAAACCGGGACGGTGACGTTCGGTGCACCCGTTGTGACTGGAATCACCTCGATGAACGGTTTCGATGAGAACGAGCTATTGATGCTGGCTGCATCAGCGGAGAGGAGCAGCGAGCACCCTCTGGCGAGGGCGATAGTCAAAGAAGCTGACAAGAAGGGAATTGATGTCATCACACCCGAGGATTTTGAGAGCCTAGCAGGGCATGGCATCAGCGCAACAGTTGGAGGAAAGGTGGTGACGATTGGCGAGAAGATGATTCTCGAAAAAGAGATTTCATTTGATCCTTCAGTCACCGAGTCCAGTAAAGCTGACGGCTATACTGTTATTCCGGTCGCTGTTGACAGCATGGTAGCTGGGTACATCAACGTGGCGGACACGGTTCGACCCGAATCAGCGATGGCGATCCAGAACCTAGAAAAGCTTGGCATAGACAAGACCATCCTCATCACAGGAGACAGCAAGATCGTCGGTGAGAAGGTTGGAGGAGAGCTCGGGGTCTCAACGATCCACACCGAAGTTCTTCCCGAGAGGAAGCTAGAGATAATCAGGGAACTACAGGCTGAGGGACACCACGTTGCATTCATCGGAGACGGGGTGAACGACGCCCCAGCTCTGGCAGCAGCCGATATTGGTATCGCGATGGGTAACATCGGTACAGCGGTCGCGATGGAGACAGCCGATGTTGTGCTCCTGAAGGACGATATCGGACAGGTGCCATACCTGATTGAGCTATCTCAGGCAACCATGGTGAACATACGGACAAACATCATCGTCTCGATGAGCATAGTGCTAGGAAGCGTCGGAGCTAGCGCACTCGGCTGGTTCGGACCAGTAATTGGAGCCATAATGCACGAGGTAGCGGCAGTACCGGTAATCGCGAACGCAGCAACGTTAATCGGGTGGAAGTCCAAGAAACTCTAGAGGGTTCTTTTTACGATGAACCCGTCGAAGCCTCCAGTGGCTTCGTTTTTCTCTACTTTTACCATAGAAACAAACGCGCTGGTTGGCCCCCTGTGACACCAAACAATGAGCTTCTGAACCTCAACCTCTGGTCCCTCAACAAGAATCTCCACGTCACCGTTTCTTAAGTTCCTCACCCAGCCACGAAGGTTGAGCTTATTAGCCATCCTCCGGGTGTTCGCTCTAAAACCTACTCCCTGAACCCTTCCCTCGATTAACAGGTGAGCCCTGATCATAGCTCCTCGACGCCGTACCTTGAGGCGATGTAGCAGCTTCCCTCATGGCTCACCATGCAGGGGCCAATGGGGTTATCCGGGTTGCAAACGTTGTTAAACAGGGGGCAGTCCCACGGGTAGATCATCGCCCTTAGAACCTCTCCACACTTGCAGCCCTCGGGCATAGTGTAGCTGGTCTCGACTGTTACATCGAACTTTTTACTTGCGTCATGTGCCGAGAACTCGTCCCTGATCTTCAAACCACTCTTAGGGATGGTCCCTATGCCTCTCCACGGCGCGTCAGCTGGCTCAAACACCTTAAACAGCATGTTCATCGCCGACGGTAGCCCTTCAGGTTTAACGGCTCTCTGGTAGGTGTTCTCTATCTCCTGCCTGCCCTCTTTGATTTGTCGGATGATGAGGGCGATGCTGAACAGTACATCGATGGGCTCGAAACCAGCGATTACCTGGGGCACCGGATACTGCTCCATTATCGGTTGGTACCCGACCTCCCCGATCATCGTGCTGACGTGACCGGGGTTGATGAACCCGCTAACCTCTGTCACTCCCATCGATAGAAGAGCCTCCATCGCGGGGGGGATCAGCAGGTGTGCGCTGTACACGCTAAAGTTGTCAGATGGTCCTGCGAGTAGCTCGCTTGCTGTTGTTGGGGCGGTGGTTTCAAAACCTACACCGAAGTGAACGACTTCCTTTTCGGTTTCCTTGGCCATCTTCGCTGCGTCATGGATACTGTACACGATTCTTACATCGTGTCCCCTACCCTTCGCGTCAGCTAGGCTACCTAGACCAGCAGGTACTCGCATCATGTCGCCGAAGGTGGTGATGATGTGTCCTTCCTCGGCTAGCTTGATCATGTAGTCGATCCTGTTGGGTGCAACCGTACAGACTGGGCAACCAGGCCCCATCAAGACCTCAACGTTCTTGGGCAGCATGCTTCGGATGCCATTCTTCATTATTGCGTCCTCGTGGGTCCCGCAGACATGGACAATACGGTATCTATCGTCGCCAGCCATCTGTTTGATGTATTTGATTACCTGTTCCGCGGTCTGGTTGTCTCTGTACGGGTCCACGAAGCTGTACATAGGGTCATTCACGGTTTTACTAGATATAAAGAAAACCCGAGTTAACTAGATTTAAATGAGACGAGTCCTCCACCTGTGCATTCGAGGGTTAGTTTTGGGTGAGAAAAAGAAGACCGGTATTCTGAGCTACGGGATGGTTGTAATGGCTGTCACCCACATACTTACACATCTACCAAGCGGGGTTCACACCGCAATCTTCGGCGAATTAAGAGATGAGTTCAACCTCAACCTTAGACAGCTTGGGTTGATCGCAGCTATCCCATCCCTGAGCTCAGCCCTGTTAGCGATACCAGTCGGGCTTCTCTCGGACAGGATAGGCCCCAAGAAGATGCTGTTGATGAGCCTAGTGTTCACGGTGGCTGGTGGTGTGATAGCAGGGTCAGCGAGCGCTCCATGGATGGTCATATTGGCGGTGAGCCTCATCTACATGAACACCGCGATCTACCACCCAGCCAGCTACGCTGCAACAGCAAAGATGTTCAGCCCACAGGACAGACCCAAGGCGATGGGGTTACACGGGGCTGGCGGAACACTTGGGCACGCAATGGGTCCATTGTCGGTGAGTTTACTCATTGGGGTGCTGTCTTGGCAGTGGAGGCAGGTATACCTGTTCCTAGCGGCACCGATGATCATTGGTATAATCATGGTGTTGAGACTTGAGACAGATGAACCTGAGAGAAAAGAGGTGAAGAAGGTGACACCAACGGGAGAAAAATTTCTCACAACTAGCCTAGTCATGTTCCTAGCATACCAAGCCACACGCATGATCTCAACTAGCATGATCAACACTTTCCTCGTTCTCTACCTACAGGATGTAAGGGGAATGAGTCTAACAGTCTCCACGTTCCTACAGAGCACCAATACTTTGACGGGACTAATCGCAGCTCCAATCGGCGGCTACCTTGCCAGCAGGATTGGAGACAAACGCTGGCTTGAGACATCATTGCTGGGCGCGTTCATCTTGCTAGCCATCGCGTTCCAGACGCAGAACAACAGCCTGTTCATGGGATTATACGTTCTCTATGGAGTGGGTAACACCCTCGGGATGGCTGGGCGGAGCTCAATAATGGCTAAGTTGACCCCAAGCGGGCAGCGAGGATTAGGTTTCGCGTTGTTCTTCCTGCCGGGCAGCATAATCGGATCAATCGCACCCTTCGTGGCAGGATACATAGCCGACCTAATGGGCTTCCAGACCATCTTCAACGTCGCGGTTGTGGTTAACTTCCTGGCATTAGGAATTCTCAGGTTCGCGGTCAAGGTTCAAGAAAATTAACCCTCTGGGTTATATCCACCCGTTCAAGTGGTTAACCCATGTTTAAGAGAAAAAACTGTGGAACAACTGACCGGGTTGCCAGGGTTGTAATCGGTTTGATTATTGGTGCAGCGTACCTGTTGGGGTGGGTTCAGGGAACCATCGCCTTGGTTGCTGGATTGTTCGGGCTTGTCATGTTGGGGACAGGCGCAGTCGGTTACTGCGCTATGTACGAGCCCCTCGGTATCGACACGAGGGAGAACAAGGACGAATAATCACCGCGAATTGAAGGTATAATCCAATCTACGCAGTTTTTTAAAGCATCATCCCTTGTATGATGCCATGATTCTACCAGAGGGACGCAGCTTCGAGTTGTCACAGGAGCTGCTCAAGGGAAGCATAGATATCCACGTCCACGCGGGGCCGCACATATTCAGCAGTCCAAGACGCGTTGACCCGTTCCAGGCAGCCAGGCAGGCTAGGGACGCGGGCATGCAGGCAATCGTGTACATGGACGTGTTTGAGATGAGCAACGGCACGGCTTGGCTGGTGAACCGGGAGGTTCCAGACTTCAAGGTCTACGGTGGACTGATTCTGAACACGGTTTACGGTGGAATGAACCCGAGGGCAGTGAAGACTGCGTTATCCTATGGTGACGGCGCCAAGTACATCAGCTTCGGAGCCCACAGCACCTACTACCAGGCTGCAAGGGAGGGAAGGGTCGTAGATGGCAAGTTCGTCCCACTGAGTGAATTATATCCCAAGTTCAAGACTGAGGAGCTTGACAGGTGCATCAGGATACCTGTGGAGGAGGCTCCGGGTCCAGAGCTTGACGAGATACTCAAAATGATCGCCGCGAAGCCAGATGTCTACATGATTACCGGACATGTCTCGGCTGAGGAGGGGGTGCGACTGGTTGACCTTGCGGAGGAGTACGGGATAAAGAAGACGGTGGTGTCCAGCGCAGTGACCAAGATCGCGTCAATGGACCAACTGAACTATATGGCAGACAAGGGTGCCTTTATCGAGTACACCCTGGCGGCATACACCCACACCCTCACCATCCCCAAGACCCACTACTACGTGGAGCGAGAGTACGCCTCCATCGACGAAGGTATGAGCGGGGAGAAAGAGGGAGGAGTC
The DNA here is from genome assembly GCA_964589605.1 of uncultured Candidatus Bathyarchaeia archaeon. Lineage (GTDB taxonomy): Archaea > Thermoproteota > Bathyarchaeia > TCS64 > TCS64 > RBG-16-57-9. The sequence goes on from CAZPRN010000014.1 coordinate 13,175, forward strand.
AAGCACATGGCAGAGCAGATCCAGGAGCTGGGGCCAAAGCACTGTGTCATCTGCACTGACTTTGGAGTCTACACACTGCCTACACCCGTTGAGGGAATGAGGGAGTTCATCGCGTGTCTCCTCGACATGGGGCTACCCCACGAGGACATCAGGGCGATGAGCAAGACAAACCCAGAGAAGATTCTGGGCTTACCCCACCTATAACCCCAGTAACTCGGCGGGGTTTTTCTGTACAACCGTCTTGATCTGTTCTTCGGATAACCCAAGGTCCAATAGGAGTGCGATAAACTCGCGTAACCCTTCCACCGGTGGAGCCATCGTGTAAACTCCATAATCTGTTGCTATGATGCAGTTCTCTGCCCCCAGCTCGTTGATGTGCTGGGCGACAGTCTTGACGCTTGTCTTTGGGAAGCTGCTTGGGATGGAGTCGCTGGCGTACTCGATCTCTGCATAATAATCGGTCTTCCTTGTGCCGCTGCTGTGGCCGTAAGCTGCCAGAGTATATTCTATGAGACATCCAAGCTCAGCCATACGAGCGAGCTGATCCATGGTGGCGATCTTGAATATTGTGCTGGAGGCGACCATCTTTTTGATCCCATACTCATGTCCAAGCTCAACGAGCCTAACTGCTTCGGGCGCTGAGATGTGGCCGGTAATGAGGTAGATATCGGGGTGGGCTGCCACCATCTCAAGTATCTCCACGATTTCAGGTGTTGGAGCCTCGTTCACTGGTATCTCGATTGATCTGCCCAGCTCCTCGCGTTTGAACTTCTCGTCGAAGGTGTGGAACTCTTTGAACTCGCCGTCGATGTAGTGTCCCTCGCGGCTTGCCATCCAGTGGGTGCTGTGGGTGCCGAACGCGACATATTTTGCTCCACCCGCGTAGGTGAGGCTGGTGCGAACTGCCCTTGGGTTGATGCCCCCGAAAATGGTGTTCAGGTTTATTCCGCCGTACGTGATGAAATCGGGAACGACCTCGTTTACAATCTGGGCTGTGCCGTTGCTCATCTGGAAAACGTCCATGTAGACCAACGCCTTCATGCCGGCGTCTCTTGCCTGTACAGCTGCTTCAATTGGTGTGACGCTTCGCGGACTGGTTGTTAAGTGTGGACCGGCGTGTATGTGGATATCAATGGCTCCCTTGAGCAGGTCCCTGCTCTTCTGGATGGATCTTCCCTCGGGTAACATGCATCACTCATGGGAGTCATCAAATATATGATGTGCCTCAGAGGTACCTCTCCGCGTTCATCATCTTGTTGACGTACGATACAACCTCATCGTACCTATCACCTGTAAAGAGACGGATTGACCCCTTCCACGAGTGGAGGACAACTACTCCCCGTTTCGGGTCCTCAGAGACTTTTGACACATCGCTCCAAGCGAGTCGGGGCACACGGGGGTTGACCTTTTTCCTCCCAAACCAACCAGCCTTTTTGGGGTCCCAACTCATCGAGCTGACCTGACGGGCTACATATTTCATTCCACTCGTCTCATGGTCGGTCATCGCAGTTACACCTTCAGCGTCGAGAATGAACCTGATGCTTGTGCCAGTGAAGGACCAGAACAGGCGCATGAGGGTCGAGAACAAGTAGATGATTAGAACAAGTCCTCCTACATCGACCACGAAGTCCCGTAAGATGATTGGTGTAGGCAGTATGATCACGGCTGCTATCGCTATCGCGGTTAAACCGATGGCTCTGAGAATATCAAAAACTAGGTAGCGGTTGAACGGGGACACGCTGATATACCAGGTGAGTTGATCGGGTTCCGACATCGAGTCTCTAAACGATTAATTGAATGTATATACTTATGGCTGACTTACTGGGAGGAAAACCCAGATTACCTTGAAAAAATGAGAAAATAGTAGTGAACAAATATTGAGATTTGTCTAAAAAATGAATATGGATGTTGGACACACACATTAGTTTTAATGAAATAAGCCAATAGATTAGTGAGACAGACACTGGCATCCAGGGATTCCATTGTGAGAGTGTGAAAATGGAAGACAACGAGTGGAAACTACAGCGCAGACAGTTAATCGTAACCACAGTTATCGGTCTCGTGGCTATGACTATCTCACTTGGGGCGCTATACCACGCCGAGTTATCCCAGATCAGGTCCATCAGCGACGTAAACAATGGTCTATTCATGGATATACATCTCAGGAACTATCTTCTCTTCTGGTTCATCGGGGCTCTGGGTATATTTTTCGGTACAATGAACAACAACGCTCGGCTTGGAAAGGCAGCCGAGGCCCTGCATATGAGGAACCAAAACGAGGAGCTAGTGAAACTGCAAAAGATCCAGAAACGTTTCATCCAGACTACTGCCCATGATCTGAGAACCCCGTTGACCTCTGTGAAGGGGTACCTTGATTTGATCAAGATGGGGTTCGTGAAGTTTGAGTCAGATGAGTTCTGGAACTTTATCACCACCATAGAGAAATGCGTAACCAGAGTCGAGGACCTGACGGGTAGCCTTCTTGAGACCCAGAAGCTTGAGAGCGGCAACGTAAAGCTGGAGCTTTCAAGCGTACCGATAGCGTCCTTCGTTGAGGAGATCGACGCCGAGATAAAGCCCATCTGCGTCGAGATGGGGCAGAAGCTGGTTGTGGACTCTGAGTGCTCCGGGGTGATGGTGGTTGACCGGATGAAGATGGTGCAGGTCTTGATGAACCTGCTTAGCAACGCCTCAAAATACTCGCCAAGTAACTCGGTGATCAAGCTGGACGTAGAGGAGGAACAGGATTATGTCATGTTCAGCATCTCGGATTCTGGGATAGGGCTGAGGGAGGAGGACTTACCCAAGCTCTTCGAGCCGTTTCCGGATATCGATGTTGACGGCAACTTTAACCGCACGGGACTGGGTTTGAGCATCGTGAAGGGCTTGGTTGAGCTGCATGGGGGCGAGATATTTGCGGAGTCTGAGGGGCTTGGGATGGGTTCAAGGTTCTGGTTCCGGATTCCATTGAGCCAAGAGACTGAATGAGAAAAAATCCCATAGATACTTGGTTTCATTGCACGTGTTCCCATTTTTCTGGGACAACGCATATACGTTCATTTTCTGAGGCGTAACCATGTACTGGTCTAATCTCGTGGCATCCATTGCTAGCGTGTTCGGGTTCACCGCGATATTAGTAGTTATACTGTACATTTTCAGGGACAAGAACCCCAACAGGCTTCCCGAAGGTGTAACGTATGACTATGAGCGATCCATGACCAACCCTCGGATTGACCAACAGATCAACAGGAACGCGTACCACCATACGCTTGCTCCGAGTTACCGGGGAGCCATGTACGGGCTGCACAACGATAGACGCAAGCGATAAATGGGCTCATCTTAACCGGGTATGTATGAGCCAGGAGTACTCTACAAGCGTTAAGATTCAGATTCTCAAGCCACCGGGTGTCGTATACGAGGGCATCGTTGACCCGGAGCACATGACCAACTACTGGATAAACCAGAGCAGCGGTCGAATGACTGAGGACACCACCCTCACATGGGGGTTCCCCGAGTTCCCGGACTCGTTCAACGTCGAGGTGAAGAAGCTGGAGAAGGACAGGTACGTCTCGTTCGTGTGGTTCGCGGATGGGCACGAGGACCTCGTCGAGATGACCCTTGAGCAGGTTGATGGTGGAACAAAGGTAATCGTAACAGAGGGGAGACTTGACAACGAGCCCATGAGTCTTCAATGGGTGAGGGGCAGCACCGAAGGATGGGCAAACTTCCTCGCCTGCCTAAAGGCACATCTTGAGTACGGGATCAACCTAAGGAAAGGCGCATTTGATTTCCTGAAGCAGTGATCAACCTACTTTCTATACTTTTCACCAATCGGGTAGATATCCCAAGGTAGGTAGTTGTAGTCAAGTATCCCAAGGTTGGCTGGTCCCAAGCCTGGTGGATCAACCGGGAAATCAACCGCGCTCCAAGTGTCCCAGTATGCCTTGTGATGGACCCGGCTCTTGATCTCAACAATGTCCAGAGAGTACATGTCGATTCCCATTGCTTTCAACGGGTCGCTGCTCATCGGGGCGTACAAACGTTCGGTGACTACCACGTGCCGGTTGTCTCCAAGGTCGAGCCAGGCTACATAGTCCAGCTTGCGTGTAGCACCTCTACCCATTGGCCCAGTCTCAACCCATTCCAGTGAGCCAAGGTACCTGATCTCACCTGAAATATCCACAGCCTCGCCGCTGATCTCGTGCAGCCACGCACCTACGCTTAGGTCAACCGTTTCACCTACCGAATGGTTCTCGCGGAGATAATCTAACGCGTCCGGGTCGGCGAGACAGGTGCTGCACCAGTTCTTCGCACCCTGATCCAGCAATTCCCTTATCACATGGGTTCCGTCACCCAACCGATCGTCGTGGTATGCGATAACGATGGGCTTGTTCCCGTTAACCACCATCTCCATGACCTGTTTTACTCCTTCCTCTGCCCCCGGTAGCTGCCGAGTCAGGTCTTCTCTGAGGCTCCACATGAGGTCGTGGAGGTCCTGGGCAGCCTCCTCAGCCAGTGCCCTGTTATCATTTGTTACGACGAACACGCTTGCACCAAGATCGGGTACATCAGCGTAGGCGAAGCCGGGGGCAACCGATGCACAGTAGACCCCCTTCCGCTCCCACTCCTTGCACCTGTCGTACACCTTCTTCATGGGGTGGTACCCAGAAGCCTGGAAGACGCTGGCGGATACAATCATTGGTTTCCTGAACGCCATCGTGGGCTTGAAGTTACCTCGGAGGATCTCAATCATGCATTTTGAAGCCGTGTAACCGGTTTCATGGCTGTCTAGGTGTGGGTAAGTCTTCAGGATGAACACCCCATCGGCGGCGTGAGCCATCTCAATGTCCTCGTTTGCGTGAAGATCGAAGGTCACCATAACGGGCACATCGCCCACGACATTTCTCACCCGTCTAACTATCTCAGCTTCAGGTCGAGGCACGTTAGTCACCGCCATAGCACCATGAAGTGCAAGGATTACGCCATCAATATCCCCAAGTTCCTCAAGACGCGAGGTGATCCTACCAGTTATTACGTCAAAAGCCTCGGTGCTTATCCAGCTCCCGTAGCCGGTGGTCTTGGGCCAGCCAGTTCTGAGGACTCCAACCAGCTCGATATCATCCAGCCCATCTGCTGCCTCCTTTATCCCGGTGATGTAAGTCTTACCCTCCCCCGTGGTGTCAAGGGTCGCGGGTCCATACTTGATCTCTCCTCCCTCCCAGGCTGCTAGGTCTGTGGGCTCTGGGCAGAATGTTAGGGTCTCGTGGCTGAAGCTCGCCACTGCAACGCGGAAACGTGCCATGGGTTTCTGGTTGTAGTATGGGCTTAAAATCTCTGGTATGCGCTCTGGTAGAGCTTGCCTGTTCTCTGGGTGGATTTCCTTGAGACTAGGTTGAGGATGCGCTTTGCGAGGACCCATAGATGGTATGGGTCGAGCTCTAGCTTGCAGACATCGTCAACACCTGCAGCAAGTGCCTCGGTGACGTAGTCCTTGAATGGTGCTCCAGAGTAAATTACGACGGGGACGTTGTATGATTGCTTGATTGTCTGCGTCAGTGTTATCCCATCTATCTCGTTCATGTGTAGGCCGACTAGTACGAGGTCGGTAGACTCGTCTATGTTGTTCAGTGCATCGCTGGGTGACCTGTAAGAGTGTACTTGGAGGCTGTTATCCAGGTCCTCCAGCAGTTTCTTCGTGATTATTAGGTTGCCGTACTTGTCGTCTACGTGGATTACCTGTATCCTTGTGTCGTCGTATTGCTTCCTGGAGATGCCCATGTCCTGTAGTCGTTCCCTCATCTGGTCGATGGAGTCCAGTGTTTTTCGGTACTCGTCCACTGGTCCCTGTCCGTTGGGCATGGGCTGTACGCCTGCCTCATCACGTATATCCCTAAGCCCGAACTATTGATTACCACAGATGAGAACACTCAGTTAACACATGTTATCAATTTGTAGACATCAATGGATATTGTGCTCTTCATGTAATTTTTGACCATGAATATACGGATTGTTATATGATCCACGTAATACTCGGGGGTCATCCCACCGCTCGCGTTATATTCCTTCCTTCATCAACCCTAGGTATGAACGTGAAGGAAGCAATCCTGACCAGGAGAAGCATCAGGAAATACAAGAAAGAGCCAGTCAAGGAAGAGGACCTGAAAGTCATATTAGAAGCAGCTAGGCAGGCACCGTCAGCCGGGAACAAGCAGCCATGGGAGTTCATCGTGGTCACAGATGAAGAGACAAAGACCAAGCTAGCCGAAATCGCGAGAAAACAGATGTGGATCGCAGACGCTGGTGTCGTTATCGCTGCACTGTCCAAGGACAAGAAAGACCCAAGCATCTACGAGCGATGGGTCGAGAGGGATGTCATGACGGCGGTTGAGCACATCGTGCTACAGGCTTGGGAGCTTGGGTACGGTACGTGCTGGATAGGCGCGTTCACCCAGCCCGAGACAAAAGAGCTGCTGGACATACCTGACGCGATGAACGTGATATGCCTGTTACCCGTTGGTGTGCCAGATCAGTCTCCCGATGCCAAGCCGAGGAGAGGAAAAGAGGAGATATTCCACCACAACAAGTACGGCAATCCCCTCTAATTCTAACCCCAAATACTTTCGTTAACTCCGTATTTTGAGATCGGTTTACGGTTTCGTAATCCTTTTTATATTTTTTTCAGGTGTTGCTGACACCTAAACTAGTAATAGGCGAATCAAATATGACCAAATTTAGTAATATAAACGGGAGGACAGCGGATGAATATTAAGAACCAGCTGCTGTCGGTCTTTGGAGTATCACTTGTATTAACACTTGTATTATCAGGAGTCTTCGTGGGCTTCACCGGTAAAGTATCCACAGGTCTAGAGGACCTGCACACCTACCAGGAGGAAACCGCAGAAGCACTTGAGAACTTCAGGGACGCAGAGCTCGTGCTCTTGAACAATGCCTGGGAGATGAAGTACCTGGATGAAGCCAGGACTCACACCATCACCAGGTACATCCAGTCAGGAGGACAAAGCTACTGGGCCGGAAGGTACCTGGAGCAAGACGAGCAGATGACCACAGCCCTAGCGTCAGCTGAGGATATGGCGACAGCCGAGGACCTGAAGACACTTGCAAGCGTCAAGACAGCAGGAGCCAAACTGGCAGATTACGATGCACATATCATCAGCCTAGTCGAGGAGGGTGTTGCGTCATCAGACGATGTAGCAAAGGAAGCCAAGTTCAAGGCGGCAGCAGAGATCCTAGTCGGAGACTATGACATCCAGAAGGCAATCTACTACGGTGGAATGAGGTCATTCTTCACCCACCAGCAGGAGAGACTAGACGAGTCCATCGACCTGAGGGTAGCAGAAGCCCATATCAGCATGGTCAAGGCACAGGGCTTGATCAACGACGCAAAGGACGGCCAGACAAAAACCGTACTGCTAATCGGAGCAATCGTAGCGGTAAACGCGGTGCTAGCGTTGAGGTTCAGTAACTCGCTGACATCAAGAATCGGACAGCTAACAAAGGTATCAGAGAAGCTATCCATAGGCGAGATCGAGGGACTCAGCGTTGACATCAGCGGCAACGACGAGATAGGTGATCTAGGTGAGGCGATGAAGGGAGTAGTCGCAGCGTTCAACACCATGCTCACTGGCTTTGACGAGGGCGGAGATAGCCCAGTGTCAGAGGAGTACGAGGTTGTCGATACCGTCGAAGCTGTCGATGAAGTTGAAGTGAGGTGACGACATGGCTGAGAAACTGGTTTCCTTCTTCCAGCAGGCAAAGGCAAAAGCTGGGATAAAGGGATTAGTCAAAGTCGCCATGATCACAAAAGTCTCCACGGATCAAGCAGCGAGCCTACCGGACTCACCTGAGAACATCGCAAAATTTGAGGCAGCACTGTCTCAGCTCTAAGTGTTCCAGTATCCATTCTTTTTTCGTTTATTTTCTGAAAAATAGTTGATAAAAATAAAATTGTGGGCTTATTTAGCCCTGGCGATCTGAAGGGGGTTGAAGTCCGGCTCATCCACGTCGATGAGTCCCTTCGCCCTGTCAAAGTACCGGATCACGCTGTCACCCTTTGTTGTGACCATGTAGACCTTATTGGTCCTCTTATCGCGGGATTCGGATACATCAACTTCCTCAATCAGGTCTTGGGCAACCATGCTGTTCAGGATGCCCTGTAGAAGTTTCCATGAAAGGTTTGCGCCATACATTATGCGCGTGGGCTTTGTAGTGCCCTCCTTGATCACCTTAAGTACGTCAAGATAGATTTCGAGTTTTGATCGACGGTTCTTCATGTAGTTAACCCCTTGCTTGTACAATGGTTCCCCGGCTTACCGCAATAACGGATGGTATGTAGAACAGTACTACAAACACGTACCGTTGTTCTATATCCGAGATGCTGAACCATGTTACTCAACACTGGCTCAGCGTGAGAATATGTAAAAGGAAGATGGAAGAGGGTTCCACTACTTCTGCAGGGGGATCATGCAGAGGAAAACAAAGTCAGTATCGCCCTTGTTGACGAAGTTGTGCTCCTCGTCGGGGTAAACCATGACTACGCTACCGGGGCCGATGGGTGTCTCACCATCCTTGCTAACTGCAACGGCTTTTCCCTCAAGGACGTAGACCTCGTGCTCCCATGGGTGAGTATGGTAGGGTGTCTGGCCACCGGGTGCTACCTCAAAGCGGCGCATCGCGAAGTTTGGTGCGTCCTGTTTCTCGTTGATGAGCCACCTGATCTTGACTTTCTGGGCTGGCTCTGGAACATCCTGATTCTCTATCTCGCTGTAGTGATAGGCTTTCATTTCACAGAGAATCCGGACTGGTTGTTTAAAATGTTAATGAAAGGAGTTAGGAGATTGCGTACTGGAGCGCCTTCTCAGCGTGGACAGTAGCGGTGTCGAAGACCTTTACCTCGGTGTCCTCCTGCCTGATGAGTAACGGTATCTCGGTGCAGCCAAGAACGATGCCCTCGGCTCCCTGCTCAACCAGCTTGTCAATGATCTTCAGGTATCCCTTCCTTGATTCATCAAGTAGCTTGCCGTAGGTTAGTTCATCGAAGATTACCTTGACGATGTATGCTCTGTCCTCGTCGTTTGGTATCACGACATCGATCCCGTGCTTGGCTAAGCCTTCCCTGTAGAATGGCTGCTCCATGCTGAACTGTGTGCCGATGAGTCCGATCTTCTTGAAGCCCATCTCCTTGATTGCCTCAGCTGTAGCGTCAACTATGCTGATGAGTGGGAATTTAACCTGCGCCTGAAGTTTGTCGAACAGGATGTGCATGGTATTGGTGGCGATTACTGCAAAATCCACTTCCGTACTTTCAAGGGTCTTGAGTCCTTTGAGGAGGGCTTTCTCGATGTTCTCCCAGTCGTCTGCCATCATCCAGTCAGCGTACTGCTGGAAACTTTGGCCACTGATCACTACCTCTGGGTAACCACTGTCCCCGTGGAGTTCCTGGTACCTGTGGACAATGTGCATATAGTATGTTATCGTGGATTCGGGGGTCAAGCCTCCGAGTATTCCAATCTTTTTGTGCATGGACGTGAATTTGGATATGGGGTATAAAAGTCTCAGGTAGTTGTTTAGATAATTACCCACTGAAGGATAGTAAAAAACTGGTTAAATACGGTCCTGCCAGCTTGAGGATGGTTCGAGGGGGTTCATTGCCGAGGCTATCATCCAAGGAGTTCGCAGAGCATGTGCCGGGGCTCATCTTCTCGATGATCATCGCCCTCATCGGTTACGGTATTTGGGCTCAGTACAAACCAATCAGCGCGTTGATGTGGAGCTTCATTCTTGGAGTAGCTGTCTCGAACTTGGTGAACGTACCTGAGCGTATCAATATGGGGCTGAGTTTCAGCTCCACCAACATTCTCAAGTTAGCCATTGCTTTGATGGGACTCGTAACAAGCGCGAGTGTGTGGCTTGAGGTTGGGATTGGTGCTGTCAATGCACTAGTCATTATCGGTTTCTCATTCATCACGAGCATCACAGTCGGTAGGAGAATCGGGTTATCCAACAAGCTCGCGATACTCATCGGTGTAGGCACATCAATATGTGGAGCATCCGCCATTGCAGCCACCGCGCCAGCAATAGAAGCGAAGGAAGAGGAGATTGGGATCGCCATCAGTGGGATCACACTATTTGGGCTCATTAGCATGTTCCTGTATCCATACCTTTTCTCAAACACTGTCGTGTTCGACTGGTTCCTCGGGAACCCCACAGTCTACGCGATATGGGTTGGCTCCGGGGTGCACGAATCGGCACAGGTAATAGCAGCGGCATGCACGTTGAGCACTGAGTGTATGCAACCTGCTATGATAATCAAATCGATCCGAATATTCATGATTGCGCCAATAGTTCTGGCGTCAACTTTTTTCTTGAACAGGGTTGAAGCAGAGGAGGGAAGGCTCTCAGCTAGGGTATCAGTCCCGGTGTTCGCCATTGTTTTCTTAATAAACTCGCTACTCTGCGCTGGGCTGAACAGGTACAGTCTAACAAATCCAGCTTTCTATGGGGCATGGGAGCTCGTCAAGACAGCTTTGGGTTCCAGCATAATTCCGTTCCTGCTGGCAGTAGCATTCACAGGTGTGGGCTCCAAAGTTAGGTTTAATGATATAGCGAAGGTTGGGTGGAAGCCCTTCGGCTTCGCGGCTTTGATGTCCGTAGTAGCTGGGATTCTAGCGTTGGGGATGGCGGTCTTTATCGCGCCCTACATAGCCTAGATTTCCTTCCAGAGCTTGAGTAACTGTTCCAGTTGCTCCTTGTCTGGTCCACCACGAGTCTCAATTTTGGTTGCCTTGTAGCTGCCAGCCGCGCTTGCCCTCCGTAAGGCTTCGATATATGAAAGTCCCTCGACGAGCCCGGATGCGAAACCGCCGATGAACGCGTCACCGCACCCGACGGTGTTGACGACTTTTAGACCCATCTGGGTGATTGGGGCTGCCTCCATCTGGATGATGGTACCGTCCTCCTCGCAGAGGACACAGCCCTGTGCGCCATGTTTGATGATAGTCGTGATCCCATCAACGCTTCTTCCAAGCTCCTTCGCTACCGTCTTCGGGTCGCTGGTGCCTAACAGGTTCTCGTACTCAATGTGGTTGAGGATGAAATAGTCCACGTTCTCAAGTGTGGGCATTAACGCCTCCAAGCCCTCCTCGGCGTACACGCCTGGGTCCCAGATCACCTTGACGCCATGTTTCCTGCACTCCTCGGCCATCTTCTTCGCGGTCTCGACTGGGGGGTCCATGATCACGCAGACACTGGCTGACTTGATCAACTCCAACCTCTCCGGGTCACCGATGTGGTCGCCGGTGATCCTCAAGTTGGCTCCAAAGTATGTGTGTATCTCGTTTGCCCCTTCCTCGCTGATGCTGATATACGCCTGCCCTGACTCCTCGTTGGGCACGATGAGGATACCGCTGGGATCCACCCCTTCCTCTTGGAGTATCTTTATCTGAACCTCGGCGATGACGTCCTCGCCAAGGGCACCGATGAACGCGACCCGGTTCTCGCCCAGGATTCGCGCGGCTGCAACCGATACGTTAGCCGCTGTTCCACCTGATACCCGTTGAATCTCGTTGACGGGTACCTCCTCGCCCTCCCTTGGAAGCCGCTCCATGAACAAGTTGATGTCCCAGTTAATGGCTCCAAGGCAGATGAGGTCAACCAATTTACTCACCGCTGATTCTAGCCTCAACGAGGGTATGGAACTCTTCAGAGTCCACCTTGACGATTACATCCACGTTAGCAGGCGGAGGGTCCTTCCTTCTCCTACGTCTCTCAACCACCGTCATACCCCTTGTCAGGTTGCTATCACACTCGACCACCGCGTAATATGGTTCAGTGGTGAACAATTCAGGTTTAACGACGTAGGCAATTGCCTGGGGGTCGTGGAGGCTGAAACCGTTTGATCGCTGGACCATTTTCCTGCACAGATCATCGACAAGATCAGTGGTCCGGTTGCCCTTGGATGTGATGCGGTTGAACATCTCAACGCTCATCCTGTTCTCGGGTAGAGAGGTTGTGTCCAAGCCTGCTGCGACTATTGGTATCCCGCTGCTAAACACGATGTTCGCGGCCTCGGGGTCAACCCAGATATTGAACTCGGCGACTGCGTTTACGTTTCCATGCCCAGATGGGGTCAGGAAGAACGCGCCGCCCATGATAACCAGTTTATCGATCTTTGATGGAAGATCGGAGTCAGCGAGTATGGCTGAGGCTATGTTTGTCAGAGGCCCAACAGCGACTAGGGTCAGTTTCTTCCCAAGCTCATTCGCCTTTTCGAGGATCATCTCAACTGCGCTCCGTGAATCAGTCTCAAGTGTGGGCTCAGGTAGCTGAGCTTCTCCTAGCCCAGTGTTTCCATGGACATCCTCGGCGTGTCCAAGGTGCTTTATCAACGGCTTCACTGCACCGGCGCAGACAGGGACATCAACGCCCAGGAACTCTATTAGCTGCTTGGCGTTCCTGTGTCCCTTGGTGTGATTCACGTTACCAGCCACTGTGGTGATTGCCTCCACCTTGAGTTCTGGGCTGTTGAATGCGAGTATGAACGCGAGGGCGTCGTCCACGCCTGGGTCGGTGTCGAGAATGATGTGCTTCAATACTGGTCTCCACCTCGGAGACGGTTGACGTAATTGAAAAAACTTGGCATCAAGCCTGCTTGAGGTTCCTCTGGTAACGGTTCACCAGGAACCTGAGCCTCTGGGCCTGGTCCATCCCTGAGAGCCTGCTCATCTCGCCACGCTTCTTCTCCGCTATCTCGCTCATAAGCTCAGGGTTCTCCCGGTACATCTTCTCCTCAAGGGCTCGCTTGATTACAATCTCAGCGAGCAAAGCGTCAGCTATCTCGCATTTCACGGGATACTCCCCGTTACCAGCTAGGGCTGCGAGAAGCTTGTTGGTTGGGTACGCCCTGCAGACACCTGGCCTGATATCGTAGACGCTGCACCCGTCCTCGTAGAATGGGCAGGGGCGACGCGTGACACGCATGGTGCCATCCTTTCGTGGTCTAGCCTTGATTCTGCGTTTGAGTTTCTTGTAGCTGGAGCCCTTGCGCTCCGCTATGTTCTTGAGCTCCTGTTTCTGGGCTCGGAGTGAAGTGTTCTCGGTGCAGCACCACCCGCATTTCGTGCATATCTGGTCCTGCAACGCGTAGATCAACGCCATCTCGGTCTCAAGAAGCAACCCAAGGCTGGAAACCGACTTGAGCAGGTCGCTCATCTCAACCTTCTCCAAGTCTAGTCGTTCCTTTGCCTTCTCAAGGACCCTGAAAGCGTTGGGCCCGCTGAAGGGCTTGAATCCCTCGGTCTGCATCAGCCTTGTCAGTGGCGAGGACTCTTCACTCATAGTCACAAGCTTTGCGGGCGCGGTTTTAAGGATGTTGAGTGAGTTTCAGGTTAGCCCTTTGTTTTTTACCGGATTTTGTTCCGGTACTCTTATATGATGTGATTGTGTTGGGGGGGTAATCATGGTGTTATCAATGCGCCAATTCCATTAACCATATCCGAACTTGAGGCAGCATCCTTAGTCCTGCCTCTGAACAAGCAAACCAACGAAAACGTTTGTACACAAATCATCAAACAAGGTGGACAGTTGGACATACCCACTTACCTTAATAATCCAACAAATGAGGGGGTACCGCTATGGTAATGCAGGTATGCGACCTCCCCATCCCTGGAAAGATCAAGCTCGCCGTCAAGAACGATGACGTCCAGAGGACTATCGTGAACGTGAACGGCGTCCAGATCGGGGGGGACCAGGTCGTCATCATGGCAGGACCATGCAGCGTCGAGAGCCAGGAACAGGTTCTCGAGGCAGCGATAATAGTCAAGGAAGGGGGAGCCCAGATACTCAGGGGCGGCGCGTTCAAACCAAGAACACTGCCATACAGCTTCCAGGGACTCGGTGAGGAAGGTTTGATTCTTCTCGACGAGGCAAGGAAGAAGACTGGACTACCGATTGTCACTGAAGTCATGGACGCTGATAAGGTGGAGTTAGTTGCCTCCTACGCGGACATCCTCCAGATAGGTACCCGTAACATGCAGAACTTTCCGCTACTCAAGGAGGTGGGAAGGTCCGACAAGCCAGTCATGCTCAAGAGGGGAATGTCAGCCACCATCAACGAGTGGCTGGGCTGCGCCGAGTACATCCTCGCTGAGGGCAACCCGGACGTGATCATGTGCGAGAGAGGCATCAGGACCTTCGAGACCATCACAAGGAACACGGTGGACATCAGCGCCGCGCCGATACTGCAGGCGATAAGCCATCTACCAGTGATAGTTGACCCGAGCCACGGCACAGGTAGCAGGTACCTTGTGCCACCGATGGCGAAGGCGGCGATAGCTGCTGGAGCAGACGGAGTGATGGTGGAGGTCCACCCGCACCCTGATGAAGCACTCTGTGACGGAGCCCAGAGCCTCAGCCCTGAGGACTTCAAGTACTTCATGGACGAGATCAAGCCGATTATCGCTGCTACAAATAGGCGGTTGTAAGTATGCGAACCATAGAGGTGAGCCTTGGGGCTCGATCATACCCCATTATTGTGGGGACTGGGCTGGTAGATAATCTACATGAGCATCTGCCTGAGGGCAAGATTGCTGTTATCTCGACTCCAATCATTTTGGGGTTATACGGAGATAAGCTGGAATCCATTGGACGAGAATACGAGGTAATCCAAGTTCCAGACGGCGAGGACGCCAAGACTTGGGACACAGTTGAAAGAGTTCTAGGAGAGCTACTAGGATATGGGCTGGATAGGAAGTCCAGTATCGTTGCTCTAGGAGGAGGAACCGTAGGGGACCTAGCAGGTTTCGTCGCGTCTATCTACATGCGGGGAATAAACGTGGTCCAGATACCTACTACCCTACTAGCGATGGTGGACAGCGGCATAGGGGGTAAGACCGCGGTCAACCACCCAAAGGGAAAAAACCTCGTTGGAAGCTTCCACCAGCCAGCCAAAGTCATAATCGATCCCGTATTTCTCGACTCCCTCCCGATAAGGGAGATCAGGTCAGGTCTAGCAGAGGTAGCCAAGTATGGAGTCATCTCTGACCCAAAGATACTGGAGATACTGGAGTCAACGCCCGTGGAGGAGCTGAAAGGGGACACTATGGCTAACCTTGTGGCTAGGTGCGCAGACATAAAGTCCGGGTACGTCGAGAAAGACGAGCTGGACAGGGAAGGCATCAGGGCTGCGTTGAACTATGGGCACACCTCGGGTCACGCAATCGAGAACCTGACCATGCATGAGTACAACCATGGGGAAGGCGTCGCCATCGGTATGAACGTGGCTGCGGCTATCTCGGTCTCGCTGGAGTTACTGAAACCAGAGGAGCTCAGGAGACAGCAAGCGTTAATCGAGAAGTTAGGGCTCCCCGGAAAGGTCCCTGACTTGGATCTTCTGGAGATGGTGGAGGTCATGCACAGGGACAAGAAAGCTGAGGACGGCAGGATCAGGTTCGTCCTACCCACCGGGATGGGGTCAGAACCAGTGCTACACTACATCGAGGAAGAAGTAATCGAATCCGCGTTGAGGGAGCTACAGTGAAACCATGGATATGTGTCTCAATCCAGTCCAAAACAACCGACCAGACGGTTGAAGCAGTGAAAGCAGTCACCGGCGCTGACCTAATCGAGATAAGACTCGACCACAGAGAGAAGGAACTAGACCTAACAAGGATTGTCGAAGCGTCAAAGGTTCCACTCATCGGCACCAACCGCCGGGAAGACCAAGGCGGGAAAGCAATTGAATCGGAAGAAGAGCGAATCAAGATACTCGTCGATGCGGTAAGGACAGGTTTCCACTACATCGACTTGGCGAGCACGACGGAAAACCTTGGAGAGGTAGTGAAAACACTCCAAGATATGGGTGTCAAGGTTATTGCGTCGCATCATGACTTTGAGCACCCGTTTACAATCGAGGAGTTAGAGGAGAAACACGATGTTCTATCATCATCTGGATGCGATATAGTCAAGATAATCGGCTGGGCGAATGGGATCATTGACAATATCCCGTACCTAGCTTACAACAGGAAACATCCGGGAAACGTGTCATTCGGGATGGGAGCGTACGGTGTGACATCTAGGATAATGGCTCCACTGGCTGGAGCCTTGTACACATACGCCTCACAGGGGGAAGGAAAGGAGCTGGCCCCGGGGCAGGTACCGGTAACCCACCTTAGAGAAATATACAGGAGTATCAGGCAATGAAGTTCTATCTACTAGGCTACCCGGTGGAGCACTCAGTGAGCCCACCAATGCATAACGCGATGTTCAGGAAACTAGGGATGAAAAACGAGTACAGCCTGCTCAACGTAGAGCCAAGCAAGCTCGCAGAGGTAGTGGAATCAAAGGTCAGGGTAGACGAGTTCGGCGGGGCAAGCGTAACTATCCCACATAAGATAGAGATGATTGAACTCGTGGACAGGTTGGATGAGTCAGCTAGGAACGCTGGGGCCGTGAACACCCTCCAGTGGAAGGATGGAGTGCTAACTGGGTACAACACCGATGCGTCCGGTGGAACCAAGGCACTTGAACAGGCCTACGGGGACATCAGCAACGCTAGAACGGTTATTTTGGGTGCAGGAGGGGCAGCCAACGC
The DNA here is from genome assembly GCA_964589605.1 of uncultured Candidatus Bathyarchaeia archaeon. Classification (GTDB taxonomy): domain Archaea; phylum Thermoproteota; class Bathyarchaeia; order TCS64; family TCS64; genus RBG-16-57-9. The sequence continues at coordinate 29,781 of CAZPRN010000014.1, forward strand.
GCTGGCAGCCCACCTGAAGCCAAGGGTAAAGGAGCTAACAGTGCTAAACAGGTCGGTGGGAAAGGCAAAGGAGCTGGCTGAGAGAATTGGGGCAGAATATGGCTCAATAACTGCAGACCAAGAAATTGTCGCATCGGCTGACATCATAGTAAACACAACACCAGTGGGGATGCACCCCAAGATCGGGGTTTCACCAATCGACAAAAAGCACCTCAATGGCGAGCAGATGGTGTACGATATCGTGTACAACCCGTTGAAGACCCAGATAATGCTGGACGCTGAAGAGGTTGGTGCAAGAACCCTTGGAGGGCTCTGGATGCTGGTGTACCAGGGGGTTGAGGCTTTCGAGATCTGGACCGGTGTAAAACCGGATGCCCAGGTAATGTACGACGCCGCAGAGAAGGCGATGCTGGAGAGACACTAAGTGAACATCGCTTTGTATGGATTCATGGGGGTCGGAAAAACCACGACTGGAAGGCTCCTAGCGGAAGCCCTAGGATATGAGTTCGTCGACATGGACCATGAAATCGAGAAAAGGGAAGGAAAAACCATCCCGGAGATATTCAAAGAGTACAGTGAGGCTAGGTTCAGGGAACTGGAAAGGGACCTTGTCTCCGAGCTTACCGAGAGAAACCACACTGTAATTGGGTGCGGTGGAGGGGTTTTGACTGACCTCGTGAACGCGGAGAAGCTACGTGAGACTAGCACCCTGGTTTACTTGACAGCCAGCGTTGATGAGATACTGGAGAGAACCGGAGAGGATGATAACCGTCCTTTGCTCCACGTAGAGGACATCAGGGGAAGGGTTGTAAAGCTCCTAGAGAAAAGGAGACACATCTACGAGAGGTACGCCGAGGCTACCGTTGACACAACGGGAAAGACACCCACAGAGGTCGTAAAGGAGATCAGGGGGAGAATCAACAAATGAGCATAACCATCAGAAAGGGAACCCTCTGCGGTACCGTCGTAGCACCTCCAAGCAAAAGCATGACCCATAGAAGCCTGATCACGGCGGCTCTAGCAAAAGGACAAAGTGTTCTCGAAAAACCCCTCATCAGCCTCGATACACAGGCTACGGTCTCCGCTTTAGAAGCACTTGGCGTCAAGATCAACGTGGAGGGGGATTCGTGGATAGTTGAAGGGGGTAAACTGTACCCACCGAGGGGAATCATAAACTGTAACGAGTCGGGGACAACATTGAGACTGATGTTAGGAGTTTGCAGTCTACTCGGCTCGAACTGCACATTGACTGGAGCCCCCCAGTTGCTGAAACGGCCGAACAAACCCCTGTTGGAAGGCTTAGAGCAGGTTGGTGTTAAGGCCCAGAGCGACGATGGTTACCCCCCGATCACCGTGAAGGGTCCGATGAAAGGAGGAGAAGTCCAGATTAGGGGGGATGTGAGCAGCCAATTCATATCATCAATAATCCTCGCAGCGCCATACGCGGAGAATCCTGTCAAGGTTAAAGTCTCGACGAGGCTTGAGTCCAAGCCCTACGTCCAGATGACGCTGGACGCCATGAAGAGAAGAGGTGTCAGGGCAACGACGAACCGTGATTTAACAGAAATCAATGTCCCCAGAGGCGAATACGTGGCAACACGTACAAGGATAGAGGGGGACTGGTCATCAGGAGCATTCATGCTGGCAGCAGGGGTGCTTGCGGGAAAGGTTCATGTGGATAACCTTGATACCGGGAGCAGCCAAGCGGACAAGGAAATTCTACACGCCCTAGGATTGATGGGGGCACATGTGGAGATCAAAGGGAAAAGGGTGACAGCCGAGAAATCATACCTGAAGGGAATCGAGATGGACCTCAGCGACTGCCCGGACATTTTCCCGATAATATCAGTCCTCTGCGCGGTGGCTCGCGGGGAAAGCAAGCTGACAGGGCTGGATAGGCTCAGGATAAAGGAATCGGACAGGCTCAAATCGATGACAGAGGGGCTCAGAATGATGGGTGCACGGATAAATGTCACCGATAAAGCCTGCACAATACAGGGAGGCTCCGTTAAGGGGGCCGACATCAACACTTACGGTGACCACAGAATCGCGATGAGCTTCGCGGTACTCGGATTGGTAGCCGAGGGAGAGACGATAATCTATAACCCGGACTGCGTCGCCAAATCTTACCCAGGGTTCTGGGACGACTTGGCTGGTCTAGGGGCGGAGATGAAACGAAGATGAATACGTACGGGACAATTTTCAAGATAACAAGCATCGGCGAGAGCCACGGTAAACTCGTGGGAGTCGTTATCGATGGATGCCCAGCCGGACTTCAACTGGATATGCAGAAGGTACAGGCTGATCTGGACAGGAGAAGACCTGGACAGAGCAAGGTATCGACCACCAGAAAAGAGGATGACATGGCAGAGGTCATGACTGGGCTCTACGAAGGCACTACAACAGGCGCCCCATTGATGATCATAGTCAGAAACAAGGACAGGGACTCGTCCAAGTACCTTGAGGCGCGTTGGACGCCCAGACCGGGGCACGCGGATTACACGGCTGGGTTGAGGTACGGTGAATACCAGGACCCGCGTGGAGGGGGAAGGTTCTCGGGTAGAAACACCGTTGGATTCGTTATCGCCGGAGCGGTTGCCAAACAGCTTCTTAACGCAATTGAGACACGTGTTGTGGGTTATACACAACAAATTGGAGGCATAGTATCTCCCGAGATTCAACCGGAGAAGGTTACAGAGACCAATATTGTACGCTGTCCAGATGAGAAGACCGCCGAGAAGATGATCAAGGCCATCGAAGAGGCGAAGAAAGAAGGAGACAGCCTCGGAGGAAAGGTCAAGGTTACAACGTTAAACCCTCCAAAGGGGATCGGACAACCAATCTTCGATACTCTTGAAGGCGATCTCGCAAAAGCGTTCTACGCGATACCAGCAGTGAAAGCCGTTGAGTTCGGTGCAGGCGTGGAAGCCGCAGAGATGAAAGGCTCAGAGAACAACGACCAGTACAGGATCGTTGACGGCGAGATAGTGACTAGGACCAACAACAGCGGAGGAATCCTCGGTGGAATATCAAACGGGATGCCCATTGAGGCTACAGTTACATTCAAGCCCACCCCGAGTATCGGGAAGGAGCAGAACACAGTTGACCTCCAATCAATGGAGGAGACAACCATCAAGGTTGAGGGCAGGCACGACCCATGCATCGTGCCACGGGCAGTTCCCGTGGTTGAGGCGATGATGGCAGTGGTGCTAGCAGACCATGCACTACGGGCGGGCAAGATCAAACAGGTGATAGACTAGATGTACGAGGACGAGATACTACCACACAGGGAGACCATTGACAGGCTTAACAACGAGATAATCAAGCTGCTTGACGAAAGAGTCGAGGCAGCGTTGATGATAGGGGATATCAAGAAACGTTATGGAAAACCCGTGGTTGACAAGACCAGGGAGCAGGCGATACTTGACGCTATCAGAAAAAAAGCCGAGATCAGACAGATGGACCCGGATGGTCTTGAGCGGATATTCAAAGAAATAATCAGGCTTTGCGTCGAGGCGGAGGAGAGACAATGAGGATTGCATTCCAAGGTGAGAAAGGCGCGTACAGCGAGGAAGCACTGTTCAAGCACTGGGGAAAGGAAGTCGAAAGCGTCCCTAGACCCTACCTCCGAGATGTATTCAACACGGTTGAGCTTGGAGATGCAGACTACGGACTGGTTCCCGTTGAGAACACCATCGAAGGAACCATCGTTAGGTCATACGACCTACTCAACGAGCGGACTTTGAAGGCTAGCGGTGAAGAGGTGCACAGGATTCAGCACTGCCTCATCGCCCACCCGGAGTCTGAGCTAGAGGACATCAAGAAGGCTTACAGTCACCCCCAGGCACTAGGGCAGAGCAGAGAATACTTGGAGAGACACGGCATAGAGGCGGTTAGCTTCTACGACACCGCTGGCAGTGTCAAGTGGATAAAGGAGAACGATATCCGGGATGCGGCTGGAGTCGCCAGCGCCCAAGCAGCATCAGAGTACGGGATGAAGATACTCGCACAGGGAATCGAGACCAACACCGAGAACTACACGAGGTTCCTGGTCATCGGAAAGGATGACCCAGAGCCAACAGGCAACGACAAGACCACCCTAGCATTCATCGTGGCCCACAAACCCGGTACACTGGTTGGAGCCCTACAGGAGTTCTCGACGAGGGGTGTGAACCTGAGCAAGATCGAGTCAAGGCCCAGGATTGGTACCCCGTGGGAGTACATCTTCTTCGTCGAGGTAGACGGGCATATCATGGATGAGAACATCTCAGACGCTATTGATGGCCTCAGGGATTACACCATCTACCTCAAGCACCTTGGCTCATACCCCAAGGCTAGGTAATTTTACCTGCCCAAAACCCCTTTTATCCAGTTCTCACTCGTAGCGGGTTATGCTAGTTGCTGTTATCGGTGCAGAGGGTAAGATGGGGGTATGGTTGATGGACCATCTCCCAAAGATTGGGTTTGATGTAGTCACGTTTGATAGCAGAAAGGGGGATAACCCAAACGTTCTGAAGGAAGCGGACATGGTCATAGTTTCCGTGCCAGTATCCGTTACTCCATCGGTAATCAGGAAAACAGTCAACCACATGAGGAAGGGATCAACCCTAGTGGAGATAGCGTCCCTCAAATCCGGGATACACGAGGAGATGGTGAAGGTGGCGGGAAACGGGATTGATGTCACCTCACTTCACCCAATGTTCGGTCCCTCCGTTAAGGACCTAAAGGAGAAGACGGTGGCTGTTGTACCTGTAAAGAACGCGGAGAAAGAATCTGAGCTGGCATCTAGACTGTTCCCTGGAGCAAGCATTGTTGAAGTGGAACCAGAGAAGCACGACAGGTTGATGGCGCACATTCTCTCAGTGCCCTATCTAGTCAACATGGCGTTGGCTTTAACACTGAAGGATGTAGATCTTGGGTTGCTCAAACAGCTTTCTGGCACCAGTTTCGCTCTCCAGTACACGTTGGTGCAAAGCGTAGCTGGCGAGACTACCAGTCTTGTTCATGCGTTGCTGAGTGAGAACAGGTTCCTTGAGGAGACAGCGAAGGGAATGGTCTCAGAGATTAGTAGACTGATGGATGCCACGCCTTCAAAGGAGGAGTTCACTATTCTCCACGACGAGATCAAAACCAAGATGATGGAGGACCCAAGCCACATGAAAGCCCCCGAGCTACGTCAGGCAGCGTACAACGCCGTCAAGCCGTTACTCAATTAAGGGAAAACAGCGTCAGTCTCACCATGTTAAAGCTCACCGAGTTCTACGCTGCACGCAAACGGGTGCAAAAATGGGCTAGACGGACACCATTCGAGCACTCACCTATACTAAGCGGGTTGATCGACGGACAGGTCTACCTCAAGCTGGAGAACCAGCAGGTCACAGGCAGCTTCAAGATAAGGGGGGCGACTAACAAGATTCTGCTACTCAGCGAGGAGGAGAAAGCAAGAGGCGTTGTAACAGCAAGTAGCGGAAACCATGCGCAAGGGTTGGGTTACGCTGCCAAGGAACTTGGAGTAAGAGCAAAGGTTGTAGTACCCGAGATGACGCCCCAAGTCAAGATTGATGCCATCAGGAAGTACGGGGTGGAGCTCATCGTGGAGGGTGAGGAATACATGGTCTCCGAGAGGTTGGCGAGGAGCATCGAGGCCGAGGAGGGCATGACTTTCGTCTCGGCGTACAATGATATCGACCTCATAAAAGGGCAGGGCACGATAGGTCTGGAGATGGTTGAGGACCAGCCAGACCTGGATGTTGTTTTGATACCGGTAGGTGGCGGTGGATTGGCTGCTGGCATTGGTTCTGTGATCAAGCAGGCGACTGGTGCAACAGTCGTAGGGGTTCAGAGCGAGACAAGCCCAGTGATGTACGAGTGCGTCAAGAAGGGGTACATCCACGACATCCCCCTTGAGGACACCTACGCAGAGGGACTCCACGGGGGATTGGAGCCGGGCAGCGTCAGTTTCGACATTTGCAGGGAGGTAATCGACGAGTGGGCTATACTCACAGAGGACCAGATACTTGATGCCATCAAGTTCATGCTCCACGAGAGCCGCATGCTCGTTGAAGGAGCAGGAGCTGTGGGCGTGGCAGCTATCATGTCCGACCCAGACAGGTTCAAGGGCAAGAAGGTTGGAGTCGTCATCAGCGGCGGAAACCTTGGATTGAAGACCCTGAAACTTGTGGTCTAGCCTCCCATTTTTTGGTTAACCAAGCTTTTATTCACATACATGCGCAAGCGGGTATGAAACGCGTCAAGGTAAAGGCTGAACTATGCGCTGGCTGCCGCCAATGTGAGATGGTGTGCAGTTTCGAACATTTTCAGAGATTCAGCCCGGAACTGGCTAGAGTTACTGTCATCAAGGATGACAGGAACGGACTGGACTACCCATTAATGTGTAGACAGTGCGACGAGTGCCCACCCATCGAGGCATGCCCAGTTGGGGCATTATCAAGAACACGGACCGGTTTGACCTGGTGCGACGCGGACACATGCATCGGATGCGGGGTGTGCGTTGAAGCGTGTACCTACGACGCGATCAAGCTTGGGGAAGGAAAAGCATTGATGTGTAACCTCTGTGGTGGAAACCCAGAATGTGTAGCACGATGCCCCACAGGCGCATTGGAGTACGTGAAGATGCCCGTTTTCATCGAGACACCGGATGGAGCGTTTAGCAGGCTCAAGGAGGAGTGGGGATTTGAGTAAGTATTACGGGTACGCTGGAAAGGTTCTCAGGATCAACCTGAGCGACGGATCATACAAGACTGAGCCTCTTGACATGGAGGAGGCGAAACTCTACGTCGGGGGACGTGGATTCAACTCTTACAAGGTCTACAAGGAGATACCCGCGGGAACCGATCCTCTGGGACCGGACAACAAGCTGATGATATCAACGGGCCCCCTTGTGGGAACCATGTTCCCAACGGCGAGTAGGTTCAACGTCTCAGCGAGAAGCCCATTGACCGGCATATTCGGTGATACCAACGCTGGTGGACACTTCGCGCCTGAGATGAAGTTCGCGGGGTATGACCAGATAATCCTTGAGGGCAGAGCGGAGAAGCCCAGCTACATCAACATACGGGACGACCAAGTTGAGGTAATGAGCGCGGATGGAATCTGGGGCTCAACGGTCTTCGATGCGGACGCGGGGATAAGGAAACAATTCGATGACCCGAGGGTTCAGACACTGATATGTGGTCCCGCTGCTGAGAAGGGCGTCAAGTTTGCTAGCTTATTTGCCAATCAAGTGAGGGCTGCTGCTCGAACCGGGATGGGCACGGTGATGGCTAGCAAGAACATCAAGGGAGTCGCCATCAGGGGCACTGGTTCGATCCAGGTCCATGACCCTGAGAGGTTCAAGGAACTTGTTCTAACTCTTGAGGAGGAGATCAGGAACCATGAGCAGTTCGCAGGCAGGAGGCAGATGGGTACTACCCGGATTCTCATGATGGCCGACAAAGCCGGGTTCCTTCCAACTAGGAACTATAACCAGGGCACATACGAGAACGCTGCAGAGGTTAGCGGTGAGAGACTCGCCGAGGAGTACAACGTCAAGGGGAGAGGATGCTTCGCGTGCACTATCCCATGCAGCCGGATATACACAATTAGAGATGGACCATTCAAGGGAGTCCACGGCGAAGGACCGGAGTACGAGAGTCTAGGAAGCTTCTCAAGCCGCATCGGCAACTCGGACATCGAGCTAGCGTTGGCAGCCAATGATCTGTGTAACCAGGTTGGCATTGATATACTGAGCACGGTCGGAGCGATAGGCTGGGCCATGGAGCTCTACGAGCGGAGAATGCTGTCAAAGGAGGAGACAGGTGGACTGGAGCTCAACTGGGGTAACAAGGAAGCAGTCATCACCCTGATACACCAGATCGCGAACAGGGAGGGCTTCGGGGACATCCTAGCTGATGGTGCATTCAAGGCGGCCGAGAAACTTGGACGGGGACACAAGTACGTGATGCACGTCAAGGGAATGGATGTTATCATGGCTGACCCGAGAGGGCTGAAAGGCTTTGGATTAGGGTATGCTGTGGCAACACGTGGCGATGACCACCTGCGAAGCGAGCCATTCATCGAGCTCTCGGACGATCCGTCAATCGGGGAGGAAATGTTTGGATCACCCGGAGCAACCATGCGGATGTCTGACACCGGGAAGGGTAAGCTGGTATCGTATTTCGAGGACTGGTGTGCCGTGATTGATGCCCTGCAGCCTTGCAAGAACATCATGCAGAACATGATGCTCCTACAGTTCCCTAGGGCAGCCGAGGCGTTGGAGGTAACAACGGGTATCAAGCTAGGAGCGGATGAGATGAGGGATGTTGGTTCAAGGATGACGACCCTTGAGAGGTTGTTTGGGGTACGGGAAGGGTTTGACCGGAAGGAGGACTCCCTGCCGAAGCGTTTCACAGAGACCCCGTTGACCGAGGGAGCCAGTAAAGGCGAGGTGATGGACCTTGAGTTGATGCTGGACGAGTACTATACCGAGCGAGGGTGGAGCCTCGAAACAGGTCACCCCATTCCTGTAGCCCTTGAGAGGCTTGGCCTCGGTTGGGCCGCTGGGGATCTCCCCTAGTTTTCAATACACATAAATTCCATTGAGGCAGCGGGTATAGCATGCCTATCTGCGAGATCTGCGGGATGGAGGTCCAGGAAGTCGAGGAGTGCAATGAGTGTGACTCCAAGTTCTGCGAGGAGTGCGGGGACGATAAGACTCTTCGCTGCTACGATTGTCAGGGATGGACCGAGGAAACCAGCGAAGAGTGGGCAGAGGACAATCTGAACTAACAATAGCTAACTTTTAATTTCTTTTACAGTGTATAATGCTATCAATGCTTAGACGCGGAGAAAGCTGCAGTAAGATCATAATTCTCATGCTTTTCTCCGTGATTCTCGTCAGTTTAAGCTTAGAGACCTGTTATGCGGCTAATGAACCGGATTACGTTGGATTCGTCGTTGATGACGCGACTGATGAGCCAATATCAGACGTTGATGTGACGGTTTATTATAGAAGAATTTACCGCCGGTACTATTCAAGGTGGTACAAGGGCGTTGGTACATCAACGGACCATACTGGGCGCTTTGAACTCGATTTAGCCGAGGATAACACCTACCTCATACTCCTAACCCACGGTGAATATGGCGATCTGAACTATGTTCCATTCGGCAAATACATCAACCCGTTGAGCGCGACGGAGGCTGATGAGATCAGGCTCTGGAGGGCACAGCAGGTTGTACTCGATGGGAGCGATTTCTTCGTCGAGACCACGGCAATCCCTGAGATAACTTACAGAGCCATTGATGTATCCGAGACCAGTCCGTTGAGTTACGGTAGTTTAGGGGTTTACTTCGGAACACAAACAGGTTCATTAACAGATTACCTTGACCTGCCGAGTGATATCGTATACATGCCATCTGGTATCGAGCACAAACTGAGGGTCACAGCTGTAAGCGAGTACTTGGACGATACGCTGGTGGAGACCATTATTCTAGACGATGAAAGTTATTCCGAGGTCGTTGACCTGAGCAGCATAGTGCTCCCACGTAACATCGAGGTGATCCAGAACAAGACTGAGACAACAGGGAGAATAATCGAGGACAAGGAGAACCAGGGGTTCTATCTTGCAGTTGAGAGGCAGAAGCTTGGGAGAGCGAAGACACTCTTCACATCATCCATGACTCAAATCGAGGTTGGACAGGTAGAGGAAGCGTTCACCTCGCTACGAGAGGCGTACGTGATTCTGACAGACCTTGAGAACTCGGTCTCCGGGATGCATGACTCGGCGACGCGGTCAGTGTCCATACTGATCGTCTTTATCGGGTTAACATCACAGGTGGTTGCTGGTTTATTCTTCGATGACGCAGCAAAGAGAACAGTTTCAGGGACCATTGTCTTCGCTATTCTGTTGGGAACACTCTACGTGCTCCACCCGGGTACGCAGATCACGGAGCAAAACGAGCTAATCAGGATTGGTGCTGTGACAATTGTATCGGTTTCAGCACTTGGGTGGATTGGCCCTAAGATAATCAGTAATGGGAATCGACAAACATCACCATCGGTGCAGCACATGGTTGTCCCTATCATAAGCATAGCCAAGCGGAGTCTCAGGCGGAGAAGACTACGTTTCCTTCTGACGCTGACAAGCGTGCTGATGCTGGTTGCCAGCTTCATCAGCCTCACGAGTTTTACCACGGGTTTCGGATTAAGCCTGGAGAAGACACATTTGCCCCTAGGAAAGGAAGGTTTGCTGATTCGAACAACGGATCCACCACCTGTAATCGGGACAGCGCCTTACAGTGGTGGATTGGGTGTCGCCGGTTCACTGCCACTTGATTCAAGCCTAATTGACTGGTTTAGCGAGGATATTGATGTACAAGAGGTGATTCCAAGGTACGAGAACGCCCCAAGGAGACAGTACCGGGAAGAGTACAGCCCAGTGACCAGAATTGAAGGCGAGCCAGTCTTTGGGGTTCTCTCGGTGGACCCCTCATACGAGGCAGCCGTGAACACCCTTGATACAACGGTGGTAGATGGTAGATACATCGGGGAAGGCAGCGGTGAGGCGATGATCTCGGTGGCTCTATCAGAGCAGCTCGGGAAACCAGTAGGGGATACGTTAAGCTTTGGTCTTATGGAGTATTCCTACGATTTCGTCATAGTTGGGTTGATGGGCGACGATAAACTAGCCGAGTTACTGGATATAGATGGGGAGCCATACCTACCCCTGAAGATAATCGAGTGGTCAAGAGTTGAGTACGATGGCCCAGATGATATAGTTGAGGCTCTCGCCCCTTGTACACCAGATGAGGTTGTCATAACCAATCATGCTTCAAGCGTAAACATGACGCTGCTTGGCCTCTCAAGAATCAACCTAGTGGTTGACGACAATATAGACAAGGTCGAGTTCGCCAGAACGACCGCCCTAAACAGAGGGTTTAGGGTGTGGGCTTCCACCGAGGGAGGGGTATACTTGGCACAGCTTGAGGAATACTTCGGAGGAAAAGGGTTGCCTGTAATCATACCATGGATCATCGTTGTTCTAAACGTCATGGTCACGATGATGAACGCCTATTATGAGCGAAGAAAGGAAGTAATGATCTTCTCCAGCATCGGGATGAACCCAAGACACGTGTCAGCGGTATTCCTAGCAGAGGCAACCGTCACAGGAGTGCTGGGAGGATGCTTAGGATACCTCCTCGGACTTGGAGCCTACAGGTTCATCTACCTGGTAACACCTGCCCTGCAGGTACAGCAAAAAGTCTCAGCGGTATGGAGTCTGGGGGCCATTGGAATAAGCCTGGCTGCTGTGCTGATTGGAGGCATGATCGCCCTCCGAAACAGCGTCTCGATAACCCCGAGCCTACTGAGGCGATGGAAAATAGACTCAGTAAGCGAAACCGATAGAATCACAAAGATAGAGCTACCCATACACGTTTTCCCAGAAGAACTGAAGGAATACTACGAGTTCCTTGAGGACAAGCTGTCAAGAAGAAAGACGAGGGGCGACATGAGGGTGAGCATGCTAAAGTTCACCGAGGACATGGAGGAGACCTATTTCAACTTCGTTTACAGCTCATATGGTTCAAACATCTCAAGTCTATACACGAGAAACAAGGTGGTAATAGAGGTTGGGAGCGATGGAACATACACCACGACGCTCTACTCGGATGGAGACTCGGACAGCGTGAAGAAGGTGGGAGAGCTGATGAGGCGGGTCTGTCTTGATTGGAGCATGGAAAGGGAGGAACACTAGAGGAAATGCCTATATCAGCAATAGGAGGTCTTCATCAGATATGAGCGACGGCAGCCGTATAGTGCACTTCAGCGTCATGGACGCGTACAGGCTCGGGGTGGGCTACATTCGACGCCGATTCCAAAGGACGGCTATCAACGTCGCGTCAATCGCGTTGGCGAACAGCTTCCTAACGAGCCTAGTCTTAACCGATCTCTTCTACGCCACATACTCGGCTCTTGAAGGTGGAGCCTTCGGCGTGGACGCGTACCAGTACTGGTTAGTGGCTGTCGCGTTGATAGTTTCGGTGGTGGGCATCACAAACGCGATGCTGATAGCGGTGTATGAGAGGACCAGAGAGATAGGCACTATGAAGTGCATAGGAGCCCTGGATCAACACATTGTAATGCTATTCCTCGTCGAGGCAATCATACAGGGAATCGTGGGAGGGCTAACGGGTTTCATTCTAGGAATATTTGCAGCTCTCCTATCAACCGGATTCATGACCGGTTTCGATATAATATTCAAAGTGGGTGGAGTGGACTTGTTCATACACATGATGGGTACAACGGCGTTGAGTGTGATGCTCAGCGTGATAGCGTCAATGTACCCAGCGTGGAGGGCCAGCAAACTACCACCTGTGGAGGCGTTAAGGTATGAGCTATGATACAGTAATCGAGCTAAGGAACTTGCTAAGACACTACGAGATGGGAGACGAGACGGTTAAGGCACTGGACGGTGTAGACCTCGATATAGGCAGGGGCGAGTACGTGAGTATTGTCGGCCCAAGCGGCTCGGGCAAGACCACCCTGTTCAACCTGATCGGGGGACTGGACAAGCCTACTGATGGAAATGTCTTCATCGACGGAGTTGACATAAGCCAGCTGGACGCCTACGAGCTTGCGTGGCTCAGGTGTAGAAAGATCGGTTACATCTTCCAGAGCTTCAACCTGATACAGGTATTGACCGCCTTGGAGAACGTTGCCTTGCCCACAGTTTTCGCCGGTACACCAACCAACGAGGGAAACAGGAAAGCTGAAAAGTTGCTTGAGATGGTTGGACTCGGTGACAGGGTGAACCATAGACCAGGGGAGCTATCAGCGGGTCAGCAGCAGAGAGTGGCTATTGCCAGGGCATTGGCGAACGATCCGGCGATCATCCTCGCGGATGAGCCGACAGGGAACCTTGACCTCAACACGGGGATGGAGATAATCGACCTGCTTCACGGGTTGAATACATCACAGGGGCTCACCTTGGTTGCAGCGACCCACGACACAAAGATGATCAGGGCTAGCAACCGCATTGTCTGGATGAGGGACGGCCAAATCGAGAAAATCGAGCGAGGCTAATCTCTCTTATTAGAAGCGTAATCCATCGTCAACCTGCGGATGAGGGAGCCGACAACGTGCACCCAATCAGAGTCGCCTAAGCTCTCCAGGTTAACCGTGTACTCTCCGTCAGTTTCTACGACGCGCAAATTATTTCTCGTGTAGAAGTTACCTGTCGTGGTGTGCACTGACTTGTAGATGAACCCGATGCTATCATCAGTCCTACTCATACTCGATGTGACCATGAATGGGTGGTCCCTGAGCTTCGCAAGCCTTGTCTCCATATAGTCCAGATATATCCCAAGCTCCTCCCTGTTGAGCTTGACAGGAACATCGACGCTCCAAGGCTCCGAGAAGCCTCCACCGTTCCGGTCTATCTTCCACCTGCGCAACAGACTTGGTGTTATCACAACGCTGTTCCTCAGCGCGGCGTAAGCCCCCGTGAGAACAGCGGATATCGCCAACGCGATGCTCGCAATGCTCCACACCGCGGAGACCTTTTGATGAACCTGTAAACCAATGTTGAGCACAGCTAAAGCCTTGTAGAACCCAAGTCCAACCAAATATCCCAGCCCACCAGCGATGAACCCTGTAATCGTAGCCTCCGCGACGAATATAGCGGAGACCTGGGCAGGGTTCAAGCCAACGGAGCTAAGTATCTCTATCTCTTTCCTCCGCTCGAACAAGCTGTTGAGCATCGTGACGACGACATTGAGCACCACAATCACCCATGGGATGACTAGGCTCATTCCCTTCCCCTCGAAATAGTTCCCAAGCCGATAAGCCGTATAGCCATCGCTTGTCGAAGAGTAGGACCTGTAACCCCGTTCAAGTGCAAGCCTCTCGCCGAACTCATCTACCGAGTGACTCTGGGTAACAGTTGCACCTACACGCTGTACCCCAACAAGGGGGAACTTAAGCGCAGTCTCAATGGACGTGAACAGTTGCTCGGATGGCTCACAGTCCTCTAAAACCCATACAGGCGCCTCGTCACCAGGGTTGGTGTTCACCCACTTCATACTAAGATAAGATGAGCCATCCAGGTCACGCAGGCGGGCAGCCTGTGCGTCGCTGAAAATTCCCTCAACGGGCAGCACGATAGACCCCATGGTGATGGAGTCACCGAGTTGGTACCCTGAAACAGCTGATAGGCTCTCGCTAATTAGGACCCCGGAGGTAGGCAGTTTTCCCTCAACCAGCACATCCTCAAGCCTAATTGTATCATACTCAATCCGAGACCCGCCAACTATCCCGAAAATAGGTTGGGTACTCAAAGTGAACATGGGTCGCTGTAAAGGCTGGTTCTCGGCCTTGGAGTAGAGCATGGAGACCTCTGGCTGCGAAGCCAGCCAGTTCAGCTCCACAGTGTCATGAGCCAAAAAGGTGGGCTCCCCGATTTGCCAGCCTCCATCCCGTATGAAGACTCCCTCCCAGTCAGATACAGCCTGTCGTTTACTACCTACAACTCCGAAGCCCTGGGAGAAGCTGGTCAGTGTTACGAAACTTGTGACAAGAAGGGTGATGGAGACAAGAGTAAATAGGAACCTGAGTCTTCTCCTGCGGAGGCTTCTCTTCGCTAGATTGAATATTGGGGTGATGATGTTCCTGGTGTGGACGCGACCGTCAACAGACCCCACCCTGAATAGGGATGGAAGGATGCGGCCTACAATTGTGAGGCCTACCAGAATGGCTGCAGAGGAGAAGATGAAGTATCGGGTGGATATTATCTTGCTGCCGGGATAAGTAAAGTAGAAGACAACGAGACTAGAGGCATAAACCAACACGTCAACAATCAGTTGGGTTTCGGGACTCTCTGTAAGCAGGTAGCCTGTGACTAGTGAGCTGACAGCGAGGAACCCGATGAGGATGAAGATGGAGAGGCTGGCGTCACTGTACATTGCGTCCAGTTCTCCTGAGGTATGAATGAAAACATGGTAACCCTTTTTGAGTGCCTCATAGCTATCCCCATATTCCCCTTCCCGATACAGACTCTCCGCTTGGTTGACTAGGCTCTGTCCATTGAGCAGGGCTGTTTCCTGTCTGGAGAGGTAGAACCCGTATCCGTTCATTTCATTGAATCGACTGTTAAGGTACTGGTGAGCCTCATCTGCGATCAACTGGTTGACAGGTATCGTGTAAAGGCGTAAATCAACGGTGTGAGACGCTCCATGGTTAAGGGGCCCAACACTCAGGCGAATATGGCGGTTCTCGATCTGGTTACCAAGGAGGAAAGAGCTGTTCATGGTTATTGATACGCTACGCGATGCGGGCACAAGCACATGGTTGGGCGGAAGCTCATGTAGCACACCCGATCCTAACACCTCGGTCCCGAAGACAAGTTCAAACCCGAGATGGGAGACGATATCCCCATCTTCACCGGTGATAGTTACAGTGGTGTGTAGTGGAAGATCCTCAGTGTCTATGTACTGTTGGTCGCCCAAGAACTCGATTATGGATGCGTCAGCTAGGATTATATCCATGTTAGTATCTGAGCCGTTGACATTTAATCGAGCAGGCAGATGATTTTCAGAAAAGACCAGAACCGTGTAAGGGCCATCCTCGATCGCCACGTTAAATGAGCCATCCTCGTCTGAGAAGACCTGGCTGACCTCCCTTAATCCGCGAAACACTCTGATTGATGAGTTGAAGAGGGGATTACCTTCAGAATCGATCACCGTGCCTTGGATATCGGCATGAACAAAAGTTGCAGACGAGGCTACCAGTGCAAGGATGCCCAAGAATATCACCCACTTGAACTCCGCGCTCCTCGTCATCTCAATCTCATTGATAACGCGATCCAAGGTAAAAACCTTAAGCGCCATACGTTTAGGTTTAAACATGAAAATTAGGATCATAACAGAGGCGACGGGCCCGGTTGAAGCGGAGATAACCGAGGAGAACCCGAAGACAGCCAAAGCTCTCATGGACGCCCTGCCATTGACCGGAAATGCGAACACTTGGGGAGACGAGATATACTTCACTGTGCCAGTGGAAGGAGAAGTAGAGAACCCTAAGACAGTAGTGGATATGGGAGATATCGCGTTCTGGCCACCGGGGAACGCGTTCTGCATTTTCTTTGGTCCAACTCCGATGAGTAAGGGTGAAGAGATCCGGCCAGCCAGCGAGGTCAATGTTATCGGAAGAGTAAGTGGAGACCCAAAGGTGTTCAAAAAGGTCAGCGGCGGAGACGAGGTAAGAATCGAGGCTATCTAAGGAGAAGCGAGCCAGAGTTTCTCGTTGAGGTAGCCGAAAAGCTCCTCTACATCCACACGCCTAGCTGATTTCACGTAGTCAGGTCCTTTCTCTAGACTCCAAAAGTCTGAGACAAGTCCGGGTCTGAACTCGGGTATACTGTGATCGGGGGTTGATTTAGTTAAATAGCGTAGCCTTTGGTACAGTAATTCCTCATCGATGTCCTCGTCTTTGGTTACTATTTCATGGAAAAGTTTGTGCATTGAGTGTATACCTGGCTTCTTTAGCAGCGTGTAATCCCGGGGGGAGTTGAAGCACTCTGGGAAGAGCCTGTACAGAGCGTTCCAGAAGTCGACGAGATACCAGGCAATTTCCTTGATAGGCATCCCCTTGAACTTTGCATCTTTCAGCAAAGGAAGTATAGTAGAGGACATTTGGTTGTCTTCAATCAGGTGCTCGCTCAGCCTCGGCTCACCAACGGACCTTACCCTGCCATTCCATGGACTCATAGGTTCATTGTTGAGGAGATCAACTATTTCGACGCTGTAGCTCTTGTCGAGCCCTTGCTTGCCCTCCAAGTCAAGTATCCATTCCTCACCTTTCTGCCAGAGCATTCGCTGGAGGTGTCGGTAAGCCAAATCGGTCTTGATCCCCCTCTGGCGTCGGTTGATGATATAGAAAAGCAGCATCTCGTCGAACCTATCCGGAAGTTTGACGATGCTCGTTATCACCGGGTAATTGTCAAAGTCTTTGTTACGGGTCATCGCCAGCTTCAACGCCTCGATACGATGCTGCCCGTCTATCACCCATAAGTTCTTCTTGTCAAGTTCCAGCATCCCAGATGAGTACCATTCGAAGGGTTTGTTCACATCAAAAGACACGTTGCCTCTTGCGTTGATCAGGATTGATGTTGGAAACACTCCATGCTCCTTCATTAGATATCGAAGTACTGAGCCACGAGCCAGCCCAAGTCGACGGGAGGATGTCTCTCGCTGGTACCCTCCGTAGTTTTTCGGACCCCATCTGTCGTACTGGACATTATCGACTAGGTCTCTCGCCCTGAAGACGCAACTATAAATCTCGACTATCCCACGGTTGCCCCACTGACTGAGCTTGAACGCCTCTACCTTCACCCCGAACCCCGGTATTTGTTAGTATCAGTAATCTATAACAATTATCATCAGGTAACAGTTTAATACGGTGTGCAAGTGGCTAACCTGTATGGGAAAGCCTGGGGACTATCTTGAGATTATGCGCCCGGTAAACTCGGTTATGACCGGGGTTGCGATAATCATTGGGGCTTTCATCACCGGTGGAACCCAGATACTCAATGATTTACCCTCAATTTTCTTCGCCTTCATAACAGGTTTTTCGATGAGCGGGGCAGCTATGGCGATTAACGACTATTATGACAGGGAAATAGACGCCATCAACGAGCCTGACAGGGCTATCCCAAGCGGTAGGATCAGTCCGCAGTCAGCCGTCATTTTCACGGCAGTGCTAAGCATCATCGGGTTGGTTTCATCCTACTTGATCTCCACTGGTGCACTGGCAATCGCAGTTTTCGCCTGGATAGTGATGATGACTTACTCGATCCGAGGAAAGAAGCTGGGATTCATCGGGAACTTGATGGTCAGCTTCTCCGTTGGACTCCCTTTCATGTATGGTGGGGTTATGACCGGGCATCTGGTTTCATCCCTTGCATTCAGCGGGATAGCGTTCCTCGCAAATACGGGCAGAGAGATCACTAAAGGCATCGTTGATGTGGAGGGGGATGCGAAGGAAGAGGTAAACACTATCGCTGTTTCGATGGGGGAGAAAAGCGCAGCAACTATTGCCTCATTGTTCTATCTGTCAGCGGTTCTGGTTTCAGTTTACCCAGTATACAAAGACCTTGTCTCTTTCTGGTATATCCCATTCGTGGCAATAACCGACCTCGGACTGATGTACAGCAGCTACCAGATAATGACCGACCCCTCAAGGGAAACCGGTCGAACAGTGAAGAACAGGATACTCAAATTGATGATAATTGGTTTGATTGGCTTCGCGGCTGGAAGCCTGATATAAACTAGTTAAAGAAAAGAT
>CAZPRN010000014.1:48127-67204 GCA_964589605.1 uncultured Candidatus Bathyarchaeia archaeon
CCTGCTTGCGTCGGATGGCAAAGTTGTTGCTGTCATTGTTTGCCGCACCGATAAGCTGGTCCGAGATGATCTCCTCAAAGGTCTTCCTGTTGCTAAAGGTCTGCGCCTTTATCCCATTGACGATGTATCGTAGGGCAAGGTCAATCCTCCTCTGTGGACTGCAGTCAACTGCAAGCCTGTAGACGACTCCACCGTAACCGATCCTGGTGGTGTCCTCGTTTGGGGCACTGTTCTCGACCGCCCTGACGATAACCTCGATTGGGTTCCTGCCAGTCTTTAGCTCGATAATCTTTAGTGCCGTCTTCATGCTGTTGGTGACTCTGCTCTTTGCTCCACCACTAGACCCTGGCTTCAACAGGTTGTTGATTAGCCTCTCAACGATGCTCAGGTTGCTCTTCCTGAACTTCCTTGCCTCGTGCCTACCGCCGCTGTGGGGTAGATACACAGGGTCCAGATTCAGGTAGCGCTTCAGACCGATGTCCCTGACCTCGATGCCCTCAAAGCTCCACTCACCGAAGAGCTTGATGCCTTCGTCCTGTACCTGTACTTCGTTTTCGCTCATTTGACCACTTCTTGAGTGCTAGGTGACATTGAGAGCGGTACCAAAATAAAAGGGTTATCGCTTTCTGAGGGATGGTTTAAAACGACGAGCTTCACGGTTCGTCGCCAGGTTGAACCGTGAACTACTCGTCTTCCTAGGATATTAGCAATATTGGTGGCGAGTTACTCGCCCATTAAAATATCTGAAAAACGCTTACCTTGACGCTTTCTGGACTTTTCCCAGTACTAGAAGGTTCAACGGTGTGTTGTTTACTGCGTTCACCTTGTAGCGGACTCCGGGGATATCACCCATTGACCTTGAGCGTGGACCGTGGATACCCTCGATGGTTACCTCGTCGTGCTCGTCTACGTGGTTAAGTGCGCCGTCCCCAGGAAGGAAGGCAGTCGCTAGTTTTCCGTTCTTGATGAGCTGCACCCTAACGCATTTCCTGATAGCGCTGTTGGGCTGCTTGCTCTCGATGCCAACCTTCTGCAGGACGATTCCGCGGCCCATTGGTGCCCCTTCGAGGAGATCGTTCTTCTCAGTCCTCCTCTTCAACCTGAGCACATAGTCCTTGCTCTTATAACGCATCTTTTTCCTTACCTTGCGTTTCCTGCGGGCAGCGAATAATCCGTTTGCCATATGATTCTCCACCCATCGGATACAGGCAGACATATTAAATCTTCCGAATTTGCCCGCTCAATACTTACTAAATGCAGAGAATAAGCAACTATGTAGATAATTCGCCCCGTATTTACCACTACCTTAACATTTTTATTCTGCATATAGGTTGATGGAGTAGGAGAATTCAGAAATGAGTAAGAGGGAAAAACCTCACATTAACCTGATCATCATCGGTCACGTAGACCACGGGAAGTCCACCAGCATTGGACACCTGTTCTACGACGCAGGTGCCATTCCAGAGAAGACACTTAAAGACTTCGAGGCAGAAGCAAAAGCCCTCGGACGTGAGTCCTTCAAGTACGCGTGGGTCCTTGACAAGCTCAAGGAAGAGCGTGAGAGGGGCGTAACCATCGACCTCGCATTCTACGAGCTCGAAACCAAGAAGAACGTATTCACAGTCATTGACAGCCCCGGCCACAGGGACTTCGTCAAGAACATGGTCACTGGTGCAAGCCAGGCAGACGGTGCAATCCTCATGATCTCCGCAAAGAGGGGAGAATACGAGGCAGGAACCAACCCAGGCGGCCAGACCCGTGAGCACGCCTTCCTCGCCAAGACACTGGGCGTCAACCAGATCGTAGTTGCAGTCAACAAGATGGATGACAGCAGCGTAAACTGGGACGAGAACAGGTACGAGGAGGTAAAGGACGGAGTAGGCAAGCTACTCAAGATGGTTGGATACAACATCGACGACGTAAGCTTTGTCCCCACGAGCGGCTGGACAGGCGACAACTTGGTAAACAGGAGCGAGCACATGGACTGGTACAAGGGTCCAACCCTCCTAGAGGCACTGGACGGATTCCAGCTACCACCAAAGCCAACAGCCAAGCCACTGAGGATCGCCATCCAAGACGTCTACACCATCCGAGGAGTCGGTACGACCCCAGTAGGAAAGGTTGAGACAGGCGAGCTAAAGCCAGGAGACGACCTAGTCTTCATGCCAAGCGGCGAGCAGGGCAAGGTAAACAGCATCGAGACCCACTACACCAAGATCGACAAGGCCGGTCCAGGTGACAACATTGGCTTCAACGTCAAGGGCGTCCCCAAGGACAAGGTCAAGCGAGGAGAGATCGCGGGACACCCAAGCGACCTACCAACGGTAGCAAAGGCGTTCACGGGCAGGATCTTCATCATCAACCACCCAACGGCGGTCGGTGAAGGATACACACCCGTACTGCACCTCCACACCGCACAGATCGCGGTCAGGTTCGACAAGCTACTAGCGAAGCTAGACCCAAGGACAGGACAGACCGTTGAAGAGAACCCAGCCTACCTGAGGACAGGAGAGGCGGCAATCGTCAGGTTCGTGCCACTCGCACCAACCGCGATGGAGACCTTCAAGGACTACCCAAGCCTAGGCAGGTTCGCGCTCCGTGACATGGGTACCACCATCGGTGCCGGCGTAGTCATGGAAATCGAGGAGTAATCCTCACAACCTATTTTTCTAGAGAATTTTTACGCACTATAGTAAGTAACCAACTATTCCAGCGCTCAGCCGTGGAATTATCAGTAAGGTTTAAGTTCTGAGTCTCAGGTAAAGAGCGGGAACAACATGGCTAGACGAGCAAGGATCAAGCTGACAAGCACCGATGCAGTCAAACTGCAGGGCGTCTGCGACGAGATCAAGGACATTGCCAAGAGGATTGGGGTAAAGCTTGTAGGACCCATTCCACTGCCAACAAAGAAACTAGTGGTGCCCACCAGGAGAACTCCTTGCGGTGACGGCAGCAACACATGGGATAGGTTTGAGATGCGTGTACACAAGAGGCTAATCGAGATCGATGCCCGTGACCGCGTAATGAGGAGCATCATGCGAATCAGGGTACCAAACGAAGTCTACATCGAGATGGAAATCCGGTAAATACCCGATTTTAATCAATTTCAATACTAAACATTAGGAGCATGCATCGCCTGCTTGTGCTCCATGACGCATTTCTGTGAACAGAACTTGTCTCTACACAAACTGCACTTCTGCTCCTTACCCACTATCTCTTGACCACACCACGCACAGGCTTTACCTCTTTTGCCAACGCCACCAGAAGTAGCCTTCCCAACCGACTCAAGAATCATACCAACAATGAATAGCGTAGCACCCGCAATGAGCAACTGAGTCCGGAGACCCAGGGCTAGAAACTGGTCTAATAGAGACATTGATACATTCTCCACCGATTTCCTATAAAGGCGTGACGATTGAGTATTTACGTCTCATTCTAGTTCCCTGTTCAAGATAACGCCTATAAAACGGTAAATTGTTCCAATCGGGGCAGTTTTTATGATAATTGTTTTAAGAAATGAGTCATTCATTCTATTCCTCAATCAGGTGAAAAATGTGAGCAAACGAGTTATGATCGCTCTAGGTGGAAACGCGATAAAGCAGCCACACGAGAAGGGAACATTCGAGGAACAGATGGAAAACGTGGGCACCGCTTGCCAGCAGATCGCCGAGATAGCCAGAAAAGGCTACCAGATCGCCATCACGCACGGGAACGGCCCACAGGTAGGTAACTTGGCCATCCAGCAGGAGCAGGGAGCTCACATGGTACCAGCACAGCCATTATTCATACTGGGATCAATGACTCAGGGACAGATCGGATACATGATGCAGCAAAACCTCAACAACGAGCTCGCATCAGAGGGAAAAGAAGTAGCCACAATAGTTACTCAGGTAATTGTTGGAAAAGAGGATCCGGATTTCGATGACCCATCAAAGCCCGTAGGACCTTTCTACGATGAGGAGACAGCAAAGAAGCTGGGAGCTGAGAACGGCTGGCTAGTAAAGCAGGTCAGACCAACTGGAGACAAGACTTGGAGAAGGGTAGTACCATCCCCCAAGCCACTGGGAATAGCCGAGTCTGCAGTCATCAAGAAGCTGGTTGAGTCAGGGACAATCGTGATCGCGTCTGGTGGAGGTGGAATCCCTGTGCTCCGGAACGGCTCAAGCAAGCTTGAGGGTGTAGATGCCGTAATAGACAAGGACAGAGCAGGTGCTAAGCTAGCGGAAGAAGTAGGCTCCGATATATACCTGATCCTGACGGACGTCGAATACGCGTTGAAGAACTTCGGATCGGACAACGAGGAACCTGTAAGAAAGGTCAAAGTGGATGAGGCAAAGCAGCTGATCTCCGAGGGACACTTCAAAGCCGGAAGTATGGGGCCAAAAATGGGAGCAGCATTGAGCTTCGTCGAGGCTGGAGGCGACCACGCCATAATCACGAGCCTGGATAAAGCCGTTGATGCCCTTGAGGGAAAGACAGGGACACACATAGTCCCCAACTAGCACCTTTTTTATAAATATCAATCACTACTTCTTCTCCATGAGTGAACAAACTAGTTTCCTGACACCTCTGGTCACACAGCTTGGAGTCGGAGGAATCATCGGTCTATGCATTGGCTACGCTATCAAGAAGGTAGCGAAGATAGCAGCCGCAGTACTTGGAATCTTCTCACTTGGATTAATCTACATGGAATCCCAAGGAATGATCACTGTGGACTGGCTCGGTGTCGAGACATGGGGTAACACGGCGCTATCTGGACTAGGACAGGCCGAGGGTGCCCTCGGAGCGTTCTTAGCGAATCTGCCTTTTGCCGGTGGCGCAATAGCAGGGTTTGCCATTGGAATCAAGATGGGCTAAGCCTCACACAATATAATTTCTCAAAAAACAGACTCATTTCTTCAAGAATTTCATGTTTATAGTCACTGAAATCCACCCCAATCATCCCCGAGTGGGATGAATAAATCATCAGGATTGACCCATTATCGGTAAGGTGGTTTGGAGCGCTGACCAAGAACCGTTTAATTACTTCTGACCCAGTTTCACCGCCAGCCCATGAGGGTTCATCAGGTTCACCCTCCGAGGGTAAATATGGAGCGTTGAATAGTATCCAGTCGTATTTTCCCGAGACCTCAGCAAATAGATCGCTGAACACAAAATCGAGTTTCTCTACAATACCCTCTTTAGCCGCCCGGTTTCTTGCAGCTTTCAATGCAATGGGGTTCACATCAACCGCAGATACGTGAGATACTTCGGGCTTCAAAGCCGCAGTCACGGCTTGGATCCCAGACCCAGTACCCATATCTAACACCCTGCCCGAGACAAGCATTTCAACATACTTGGCTAATAAATACGAGTCCTCGGCGGGCTGGTAGACATCCATCCAGTGGTAAAGTGTCTGAAATCGGATAAGGCTAGCCCTACTTGCCCAATCGCCTTATAGGAGTAATCGATGCGAGGAGTATCCATGATTGTCACGGTCCTCGGATCGGCCTCGATAGGAGGAGTACCTGAGTGGGACTGCACGTGTCCTAACTGCACCAAAGCTAGAAATTATCCTGAACATAAACGGACTCGCTCAGCCATCACCGTAACTCTTGACGGCTCAAAACATATCCTGTTCGACGCAGGTCACGACCTAAAAATCCAGCTTGAAGAGAACGGGATCACCCCGAGGATAAAGAAGGACAATCCAAATTTCAGGGAGAGCAGATTGGACTCGGTCTTCCTGACCCACGGTCACGCTGACCACACCGTTGGAATCGCTGAGTTCTGCACTGGAAAAAGCTTCGAGATACCGGTTCATGGTCCAGCCGATCTGATTGATTTCATGTTTGGGAAAGAAGATAATCCTAACTTCTTTGGTGAGTTGGGGCGGTTAGCCAAGAACTATGTTGAGCCTGTGCGGATAGCTCCTGAAGAAACGATCAAAAGGTTAGGAGTCGAGGTTACTGGTTTCGAGATTCCTCATACTCAGGTACTTGAGAGTGGCGAGAGGTACCCAAGCTCAACATACGCCTACGAGATCGTGCATGGAGGAAGGAGGGTTGTGTACGCTCCGGATTTGGGGAAACTTGATCCATGGCTGCTAGATAGGCTGGGTGGGGCCGATGTTTTCCTCATGGACGCGACGTTCTGGTGGGACAACGAGCTTGAAAGAATCAGCGGAATACCGGTCACAAGTTACCAGCTCGGGCATGTTCCACAAGAGGAAGCGGTTGAGATTCTGAAGGAGATTGATATCGGGCGAGTGGTTTTCACCCGTTTCAACCACACAAACCCATCAATAAACCCTGAGACTGAACAGAGAAAAAATGTCAAAAAAGCGGGTATGGAAACCGCTTTCGATGGGATGAAGATTGAGTTTTAGTAGGTCCTACTAACATACGCGACATACTTTGCCTCGTCTGGACAGAAGATACAGTTACCTTCGGGTTTCTCCTCCTCGTCCCAGCGGGTGCCTCTGATCTCCCCTGAGACCTGATCCTTGATGTTGTAGGCGCACTCAGCGTCACCACACCAGTTCACCCTGACAATCAGCCTTGACTCCATGTAGGTCTTGAGCTGATCCATATCGTAGGCATCAACAACCAGGCTGTCAAGTTTTGCCTTATCTTTTGTCTTGAGGTTCTCGAAGATAGTCTCAAACATCTCGTTGACCTTATCGATGAGCTCAGCTTCCTCGACCTGCACCTTCTCAAAGGTATCCCTTCGGACAAGGGTTGCTTTCTTGTTCTGTGCTTCACGTGGACCGACCTCTACGCGCACGGGTACACCGTACATTTCCCACTTGTAGTACTTGTCACCGGGGTTGGACCTCTGGTCATCGTCCAAGGCGACGCGTATGCCAGCCTTGTCAAGTTTCTCGTAGAGCTCCTTCGCGTATGTGGTCGCCTGCTCCTCCTTCCCTTTGATTAGGATTGGGATTAAGACCACCTGTTTGGGAGCTACGATTGGAGGTAGAACTAAGCCATGGTCATCGCCGTGGTGAGCTATTGTGGCCGCTACTGTCCTGCCGAAGCCCATACCGTAGCATGTGTTTGCAGCGGTAGCCTGTTGGCCGTTCTCGTCCTCGAATGTCTGCTCAAAGGCTTTACCGAAGTTGTATCCAAGTTGGTGAACGGTCCCTATCTGGTTGACCTTTCCGTCTGGGTTCCATGTGTCAAAGGCTACGCTATAGTCTGCACCGGCGAACTTGTCGAACATGGGGCGTTTTAGCTTGATATAGCTTAGACCTAACGCATCGTAGACCTCGCTGTAGACCCGAATAGCTGTCCGGATCTGCTCCTCAGCGTCCTCGTACGTGGCATGAGCAGTGTGACCCTCGTTCCAGAGGAACTCCCTTCCCCTGTAGAGTGGTCTAGTAGCCTTGGTCTCGTACCTGTAGACGTTGCAGGTCTGCTGCATCCGGATGGGGAAGTCCTGGTGGCTCCTCATCCATAGCTTGAACATGGGGTAGATGGCTGTCTCGCTCGTTGGTCTGAGCACGAGCTTGTTCTCCAGCTCGTTCTCCCCTGCGTGTGTGATCCAGAAGACCTCGCCGCTGAATCCGGCGATGTGATCTTCCTCTTTTTGGAAACTGCTCTGCGGTATCACGACTGGGAATTGCATTGGATCGTGGTCCGTTGCGTCTAGTTTCTCCTCAAGTAGGGCTATGATTCGCTTTGCGATGCTCATACCCCATCCTGTATATACCGTGAATCCTTTCACGGGGTACCTATCGTCAGCTACTTTCGCCTCAAGAAGGACATTATCATACCATTCGCTGAAATTGTCCTTGGCGATTAGCTCTTTTTTCTTAGAGGACTTGTTCCCAGTCATTTTTGATTCCTCTACCCTCCCATGATGGAAGTTGGGTTTTAAAAAGGTAGGGTCTAGAAGGACCAAATTCCACCGTTCCTCCACAAAGACTATAGGTACAGTGTACACATTCTATTGCATGCCCCAAATTGACACCGATGAGATCGTGGCGATGGAGGACACCCACATCACCGTAAGAGGATACAGGAGAAGAACCACGATACCTTCAGGGATTTTCAGGTTCATGGAGCTCCAAGATGGGGACGTTATACGGTGGATAGCTACGAAAGATGGCGTGGTTTACGTATCTAAACTAGAAAAATAGAAAAGATTAGGGCATTGGAGGTATGGATGGAATCATTTCCAATATCCCAATGGTGTGCATTATGTAAGCCGTTATTTTCTTTCTTCGCAGTGTGGGAGTATGTCCAGTTAGTACACGCTTGTACTCGTCTGCTTCGTCAAGTAACTCATACAGAGTATCCTGCTGGTCCGACCAGAAAGTACCATATCCAGCGTCTTCAAGCTCATAGTTCTGGACGGCGGTTTGGAAGCTCAACTCGAAAGTAAAGTCGAGAAGAGACTCATCATCTTCCGCCATCGGCAGTATAGTGTCAGCAGTGAACAGGTATTCGTTGTTACCTTTCTCGTACTCGATGTGCACGGCTCCCGGAGTGTGTCCGGGCGCGGGGATGACCTCGAAGCCATCGAGTAGTTCGATGTGCTCGTAGTATCCATCAGGTGTGTATCCCTGGTAAGTAAACTCATCGGGCAATCCAGGTCCAACGTTTGCTCCCAATTGTATCGGTCCAGCCTCAGCAAGAGGAGCATAGACAGGTATGCCTAATGATTGGAAATATGATCCTCCACCCGCGTGGTCAGCGTGATAGTGTGTCACATAGACGGCTTTGATGGGTTTCTTGAACTTGTTAGATACAGCTTGGTAAAGGTCCTCGGCAAGGGTATCATCTCCACAGTCAATCAATACAACTCCTCCTTTGACTTTAACCGCGTACACGGATGTGCGGTAGTATGCTCCTGGAGGGAGTCCGAATTCAGGAATGTTTAGTGTGATTGTTTCCTCGAAGCGGGTTATCTTTCCTTTGACCTTCTGGACGGATATCGTGGAAGGGGTTGGGCATTTCGCTGCTTCAACCGAGGTTACCGGTAATACAAGTAATGTGATAATGACGGTTAACAGTATCATCTTTCTTTTCTTGTACATTATTATCAATTTCGAGTTAGAATCTAGAGTATATAACACTTCTTTATAGAGGAATATAGATAAATAATCTATATTAGTTATAAAAATGGAATAAAATTACCTAATAATAGGTTATACTAGTACGGGTTCAGTGTTGAACACTTGGAATCCTCTTGGAGTAATGACGTATCTCCTCGGTTGATCATCGAAGTCGATACCCCTCATCTTGTCGATCCTCAGGGTCTTTATCAAGGTAAATTCTAGCATATCTTTACCAAGTAGAACTACCCCATCGGACAGGAACTGCTCCATGTAGAACTCGTTCTCCTTTGGCAGACCCTCAGAGGTTACGATTGCAGTGCAGTTCAACCTCCTAATGGTATCGAATAGCTGCCCGATAAGGTGGCGTTTCTTGCCAGACCTCGACTCGTGAACAAGCAAGCTGGTAATTGGATCAATTATGATGTGCTTCACCCCGATGCGCTTTACAGCCATCTCGATCTCGTTCTCTATGCTGAACTGGATCTTGCCCCTCCTCCTATCAATGGGCTCAACAACTCCTTGGCTATGTGGAACCATGTAGATGTCAAGTGTAACGATCTGGTCGTTTTCCTCAGCTTTATCTATGTCCCATCCGAAAGCCTTTGCGTTCTGAGATTTCTTCACTATGGGCTCCTCAAGTGATACATATACGCAGTGCTCCCCACGCTCGATCGCAGTCATCATGTACTGTAACGTTAGAATTGTTTTGCCTACTCCCGGTCCACCGCAAAGCAAAGTGATACTTGACTCGGGCACGCCTCCACCTAACATCTCGTCGAGGCCATCGATGCCCGTGAGCTGCCTGTTTACCTGGTAATCTGCCATTTTTTTCACCTTATCCAGATGATGAGAAGCCGCTTAGTGTGCGACACCGGTGCATTTGCACAAGCCGACCCTCTGTAATCTCACCCATGAGGATATACCATGAAATAATCTTTGATTTTATTTATATCTGCCTGTATCAAGCTGATTTATGACTGAAACTTAGATATTCAGGTCTGTATCTTATGGGTTGAATGACTGGTCAAACAGCTAAAGACTTGGTTCATTTTCATTTCAATAGGTACCCAAAAGCTGAGCCAAGGGATTTCTACAAGCTTATCTACCAAGGGGTTTTCGGAGTTGGACATTTAATCTCATCAAAAGCGTACGATTATCTTGTCGAAGAGGCGAACAGGGTTGATTTAGCAGACTATCCCGATAGAGAGTTGATCGAACCAGTCTCTGAGGATGGTTTGATGGTCAGGGTGTATCTTCGACCATTCATGAGGGCTGGACTGAGCCTTGACAAGTTATTCGAAGTGATGAAAAGATCATCCGAGATAGAGGGTGACATGGAGCAGTTCATGTCTATTTGGAAAGATTTTGCTCAAATGGTAAAGGATGGACAAATTCCAGTGCCTGAGAATAAGATGGGTCAGTTGCTCAAATTGATTGAAGAAGAAGGTATCAAGCCAATGCACCATACTGAATCCTACAGGGACGCATACTATCCTGCTTACAGGGTTGTATGGAAACCATTCCTCGATGAGGAGTTTGGGGAGCTGTAACAGGTTTAAAAAATATCTCTGAGAACCATATCTGATATTCATGGTCACGGAAGCTAAGGGAACAGCTACGAGTTGGATTGAAGAGAACAAGGATCGTATAATCGAGATAAGCGACGAGATATGGGATTACTCCGAGTTGGGCTTGCTTGAGTTCAAGTCAGCTAAACTGATGACAGGGGAGTTAGAGAAGCACGGATTCAAGGTCACCGAGGGAGTTGGCGGGATGCCGACTGCCTTTGTCGCTGAATACGGTGAAGGGAAACCGGTTATAGGGGTAATGGGCGAGTACGATGCCCTGCCTGGTTTGAGTCAGAAATTATCACCCTCAAAGGAGCCGGTGGAGGATGGGAAACCTGGTCATGGATGTGGTCACAACATTCACGGCGCATCTGGACTGGCTGGAGCGATTGCAATCCGCTATGCTATGGAAGCGAAGGGATTGGGTGGAACCATCAAGTTCTTCGGTACTCCAGCCGAGGAAAGTGCCAGTGGAAAGGTATGGATGGTGAGAGATGGTGTGTTTGATGGGGTTGACGCGGTCCTGAGCCATCACCCTGGGAGCATAAACTATGGGAGCTTGGCGAGTAGTCTTGCTAATAACAGTGTGAAGTTCCATTTCACTGGAAAGACAAGCCACGCGGCGGGTAGCCCTGAGCATGGTAGAAGTGCTCTTGACGCGGTTGAGCTCATGAACGTGGGCGTCAACTTCCTAAGAGAGCACATTGTTCAGGACGCAAGAATCCATTATGTTATCGAGGAGGGCGGGGGTCAGCCTAACGTGGTTCCCGGATACGCGAGAAGCTGGTACTTGGTTAGGGCGCCTGAGCGTGACATGGTTGAGCACATCTACGAGAGGGTTCTCAAAATCGCGGAGGGGGCAACGTTGATGACTGACACGGGGTTGCGTATCGAGTTCATCAAGGGAATCTACAACAAGATACCAAGCAAGGTCCTTAGCGAGGTGGTGACCAAGAACATGAGAGAGATTGGTCCACCACAGCACACCGATGAGGAAGTAGAGTGGGCGAAGGAGTTGACCAGTTCCGTCTCAAAGGAGGCACGAATTGGGAGTTTACGCAAAAGTAAGCGGCCTGACTGGGAGAGTCTCATTGATGTTATTATGGACGAGACGGTTCCAGACGCTTGGAATGACGGAATTGTCAGCCCCGGTAGCACTGATGTCAGCGATGTTAGCTGGATGGCCCCTACAATGGAGTTCTCAACAGCGACCTGGCCTATCGGTACACCGGGTCATAGCTGGATGAACGTGGCTGCGAGTGCTCACAGTATCGGGCATAAGAGCCTGATTTTCT
The DNA here is from genome assembly GCA_964589605.1 of uncultured Candidatus Bathyarchaeia archaeon. Taxonomy (GTDB): domain Archaea; phylum Thermoproteota; class Bathyarchaeia; order TCS64; family TCS64; genus RBG-16-57-9. The sequence goes on from CAZPRN010000014.1 coordinate 60,034, forward strand.
CGGCGAAGGTGATTGCGACCTCTGGTCTCGACATGCTGAGAAGCCCTGAACTCAGAGAGAAGGCTTGGGAGGAACACAAGAAACGAACCAGCGGCAAGGTCTACAAGACTCCTATTCCTGATGGAATGGAGCCTCCTCTGGATATGTGGAGCAAGAAATAGTTAGAGGCTCAGGGTTTCCCCTGGCTTCATTAATGTTACCTTGGTGCTACAGACGGACTCCAGTTGTGCTTTGAACTCGTTGGGGTCTGTGTCCCATACGTGCATCGGTATGGCCGTCACGGGGTTTATCGAGGCTGCTGCCTCGACTGCTTCGGGACAGTCCATTGTGTATGTCCCGCCACTTGGGACAAGCATAACATCAATCCCCGTCAAATCCTTCATCTCCTCGATGAAATCCGAGTCACCGACATGGTAGATGGTCTTTCCTTCCGCGAAAACCAAGTACCCGACTCCTAGTCCCTTGGGGTGGAAAGGCTCTCCGGGGTTCCTGAAGCGTTTAAAGTTGTAAGCCTCGACTGCTCTTACCCCCACTTCGCCTATTCTGGTGGATTCACCTGGTTTAAGGGTGTGAACCTCTACGCCTAGCTTCTCTCCGCACTGCTCGGGTGCGATTATCTTTGTCTCATCTGTCTTGATGAGCTCTACCTTGTCAGGCTTGCAGTGGTCGTCGTGGTGGTGAGTGCTCAGGATGATGTCCGCTGGCTCGTCGTATTCCCCCTCATAGGGGTCGATGTAGACAATCTGGTTTCCTGTTTTGAGTTTCCATGAGGCATGGCCTAGCCATTTTAGTTCCATTACAATCAGTATGGGCTATGTTTCACGGATTTAGGACGCTTCCCCTGAGCTCCGTGTCTCGTATGCAAGGCTGTAAGCGAACCCGAAAACGATCCTAAGACCCGCGGATATGAGTAAACCTTGGTTTATGCCTGTGAATCCCTGTGTTGAGAGAAAGTTGTCAACAACGTAACCGCCCAGGTTGCTTCCAATGAAGGTGGCGATGCCGAAGGCGGTTGTGCTGCTAGCGAGATATGTTGCCCTGAGGTCACCTGGGGCTAAGTCAATAACGTAGGTGGACTCACTGCTCATCCAAGCAGCCATTCCGACCCCTAGAAAAAGCTCCGCTATCGTGATATGGTACCATTGGGTCGCGAAGGCGTATGCTATCGGGGCAATAGCCATCATCATCCTGCTCATAACAATGATTGGTCTCCTTCCAACAGTGTCCATAAATCCACCTAGTCGTCTTTGGGCAAGGGTTGAGACGGCGCTGCTACTGAGGCTGAGGGTTGCGACCTGCCATACAGTCATGTTGAGCTTGTCGGTGATCACGTACGGGAACAGGGGCCAGGCTGTGCTCATTCCCATCCCGTAGATGAAGTTTAGGAGAAGATACCTTGTGAGCCGGGGGTCACCGAAGAGCCTCTTGATGTCCAGTTGCAGAGAAGTGCCTTTTGGTGGTTTCTCGTTTACGAAGAGAACCAGGATTCCCCCTACTAGGCTGGCTAGGGCACCAAGTGCTAGGACTGGCGTGAAGCTGGCTCGGGTGGTGTCTCCTATCTGGTTGAAGCTTATCGCAAACGCGACAAGCATAGCGACGAAGCTGCCGAGTTGGGCGAAGCTGTTGATTCGTCCTATAACTTCTCCACGGTTCCTATCATTGGTGTAGTCTCCTAGGAGGCTGCTCCAGCCCGGTCTGGTCATGCTGGTGGCGAAGCTGCTTACGAGGACCCAGAGTATCAGCCAGTTTGGTGTCTCGAAGAAGAGTAAAGCAAGTATGGCGGCGGCGTTGAGGAACTGGCCGATGGCGATGAACCTTTTCTTGCCATACCTGTCAGCAAGTTGGCCGAAGAGGAGCTGGGTTAGGTTGCCGAAGAGGCTCTTTCCGCCTTGCAGGAAGCCCATCTGGTTTACGGATGCGCCGGCGATTGAGACGAGCAGGTTGTTGTATCGGTTGTTGAGGCTGTCACCGAACATTCGGACGAAACCTGTGCCGATTAGGACGTTGTTTGTCTCTAGTGGCTCGTCCCTGCGTTTGCTCATTTGGCTCCGAGAAGGGTTACCCTTGTATTAAACTTACCTGAAAACTGGTAGGTGGGGTGTCATTCATTTATTGTGAGGAATAGTGCGCCTAATGATAGCCTGAGTGCTGCACCGATGAATAGTCCGGTCTCGACTGCGGCTAGGCTTCCTCCGAGGAGGTTCTGGACGAGTTGTCCGCCGATGTTGCTTCCTATGAAGGTGGCTACTCCGAGGGATGCCATGCTTGTTGCGAGGTAGGTTGCTCGGAGTTTTCTGGGGGCTATATCGATGAGGTAGGTGGATTGTGCGCTGAGCCAGCTTGATATGGCTAGTCCGCTGATGGCCTCCACTGCTGCGATGTGGGTCCATGAGGATGCGATCGGGTATACTAGGCAGCTTGATGCCAGTGCCATCCTGCTGATGGCTAGGATCTGTTTTCTGCCTAGTCTGTCGAGGAGTTTTCCTACGTAGGGTTGGCTTAGGGCCCCCGTGAGCATGTTGGTTATGCTGGTGACGGCTACCTGCCAGACTGTTAGCTCTAGTTTGGCGGCCATGATGTATGGGAACAGGGGCATTGCGATGCTGGAGCCGAGGTGGTAGAGGAAGACGAGTGAGAGGAACCTGAGGAGGCTCTTGTTCTGGGTGACCTCGGATAGGTTTATTGTTTCGCTCTGGGTTGCGGGGTGTTCTTTGAGGAAGAGGGCTGTTATTCCTGAGAGTAGGCTTGCGGCTGAGGCTAGTATCATGACGGGTGTGTAGCTTGCTCGGGTGATGGGTCCGTTTTGGTTGATGCTGATGAGGAAAGCTGTGATCATGGCGGCTAGTCCGCCGATGTAGCTGACGCCGTTGACTCGTCCGATGATCTCTCCTCTCTTTGTCTCGGTGGTGTAGTCACCGAGTAGGCTGTTCCAGCTTGGGATGGCCATGCTGGTGAATATGCTTGCGGCGATGACGAGGGAGACAACCCAGTTGGGAGTGTCCACGAGGAGTATGGCGGCGAGGGTTATCCCGTTTAGTATCCTGCCCGCTGCTATGAGTCGTTTCTTGCCGTACCTGTCCGCTAGTCTGCCGAAGATTATCTGGAAGAGGTTGCTTGCCAGCATTCTTGAGGCGTTGAGTAGTCCGAGTTGGTCTACTGTGGAGCCTACTGCTATTGCGAGGAGGTTGATGAAGCGTTGTATGAGTTGGTCGCCATAGTTCTGGAGGAACCCTGTGGTGTAGAGGGTTTTGTTGGTCTTGAGGGGTTCCTCGGTCATGGGGGTTTTGTTGGGTTTATCGCTTATAGGTTGTTTTAGGAAGATTCATAAATTGGGTGGGCGTTGTTGGGTAGCGTATGCGGGGGTTCCCGAGTGGCCAAAGGGGTCAGGCTTAGGACCTGATGGACTAGTCCTCCGTGGGTTCGAACCCCACCCCCCGCACCACAGCATAAACCCCCCGAATGTTACTTGCGTTTCTTGAACAGCATATAGCCTTCAGGTGTTGATGCTTCAAACTGGAATCCAGCTTCTATCAAGTGGCAAGCTTCATCACTATTTTTCGCTATTGCAGGAACCCATTTGTCATCTTTTGGGAAATTTACCAAATGCGTGTAGACCATTGTGTTTTTGATGTTTTTGTGTCCGAGATTGTATTTGAGTGTTAGAATGTCTTTGTAATCATAGTAGAATTTGGTGGCGTAGAAGTGTCGTAGTGTTTTGAATTGTATTTGGTTGATTCGTGGGTTGTCGAGTTTCACAGCGATGCGTTTGCGTTGTTTTCTGTATCCATCACCAAAGTGTTTCAGTGAGGTTGTTTTGAATACGTATTGGCTGTCTGATTTGAGTTTAAACAGCATAGCTATTACTTTGTCAGATATCGGTAGAGTCCTAGGGTTGCTTCCTTTTTCGGGTGTTATGTGTACTTTTTTGATTGGGTGGTCGATGTCTTTCCATGTTAGTACGTGTGCTTCACCGGGGCGCATTCCCGTTTCTTTGAGTAGTTGTAGGAATGCTGCGTTGCGTGGGCTGCAAGCTGCTATTAGTTGATCGACTTCTGTTTCGAGTGGAATCCAAATTGGTTTTGGTAGGCTTTCATAGTATGGTGGATCCCATGTTCCACCCATCATTTCTAAGTAGCTTGTGTATGCGTGTACTGCGTTTCGTTTTCTTCCTGATGACCATGCTGTTTGTTTTGCTATGAAGAGTTTCATTTCTTCAGGGTCAAGAAGTGGTGCATTTAGTTTGTGCATTCGTTTGAGTAGTTTGACTTTGCCTGTGATTGTTGATGGTTTTTGTGCTTGTTTTAGTAAGTGGTTGGTGTACTGAATTATTAGTTGGTCGAGTTGTGGTGATATCACCGTTTCTGAGTTTCCTATTATGGTTTCAGATACGGTCATTTCATTTGCATTCTCCTTTGTTATGCGATCCCCTGTACCCTGAGAAGTACTATTTAGCGATTTGGACTGGGGATCACTGAATCGTCTATAGCATTTCTTACACTCGAAACGTTGAATTCGTCCTTTTGGTGTGTCCCTCCAACCATTTTTCACCGTGTTACTGCTACCACAGTAAGGACAACCATCATTAGTGATTGGATTGGCATAGCTGACGCTATCGAGTTTAAAATGCACAGCTTTCCTATCAGCCAATCAGTTTCACCTACGAGAAATACACTAAAAGAGATCCACGAGTAAAATTCAAAACACATAGACCAAGCTTTTCACAGAGGTCAATGTGGTTGTTTTATCGGGATGTAACGGTTTTTTCTTTCTTTATCGTTAATTCTATGATATGTATCAATTATACCTCAATCGAGTAACGTACCACTTGAGTTAGTGAGACTAAATATGCCCTTTGCATAACATTCATTTTTAAATTTGAATGATTTTCCAGAATTTTACACGTAATCAGAGATTTTACTTTCAGGGTGCTTGTCAGTAAAGTGTGCCAACAGCTTTTCTTTACTGTCCAATAGGGGTCCTCGTGGTGGGATCCCACAAATTGGACAATAATATAGCCCTTTATCGGCATATGACACACCTACTATTACTTCACCAGGAGTAAGGTTTTCACTCGCAGCAGAATACTCATCCAACGCTTTCATACGTGCATTAGATCCAAGCATTTTCCGCATCAATTCCCCGGGTGAAATATCCATATCGTCTACTTTGGTCATATTCGTTAACCCTCGGTGGTAAGATCTTACCACTTGAGAGCCCATATTGGACATGATAAGATTCATTTCCACATAATAGATATTGTTTGCACTGGAATGTAAACGTACTGTATTATAGTTCAAAGTATAAAATCACTTGATGCATTCATTTAATTAGAAGATAAAACCCCGCTTATGTATATTCTAGTATTAGTGCTATTCACTCATTAATTCATTATATTTGTTTAGAAAGATCTCTTTAGTAGTTTCATACACTTTTTCGGTAAAAACCACCATTCCTTCTATTTTGGCATGTTTTTCAATATGTTTAATCCATTTTTCACATGGCTGTGTTTGATAACCTAGTTCAAGAATGTTTATACTAGGATCTATTCTTTCCCTGTTTCTAATATTACACGCAAAAGAAACAACTAATATCTTAACACAATCGTATAGTTGAAAGTTAGTTTGTATTGAATCGTACTTTGCACCATCGAAAAAACTACTGACACGCATGTTAGTTATCTCAATAGCTATAATTGGATCCCCGTTTGCATCTGTGGCAACGAGATCCATACCATTTGCTTCTGAAGGAGGAAGACAATGGTCTAAATTCAGATCCGATAAGATTCTTCCGAAGATCTTCATTCTTAGGTCATGAACAATGTTACAGTATTGCCTGCGTGAGCAAGGGTATCGCCCATAGATCTCATATTTGGCTCCCTGCACGAGATCTGAACAATTTTCTATGCCAGCTATCCACTGGAAAATTTCATTTAAATCAGTTTTACTCAAGAAAACACCTCGTTCGAGATCCAAAAGATCCCTTTAAACTGAACAGGATGACTGCTAGTAGAAATAGATCTTAAGAAGAGATCTTACGGATCCCACTTGTTTGCTGCAACTTTGAATTGAACATCAAGGATGCTGCTAACACCCTACCAACCACAAGATGATATATAAATCTACCTGTAACAACCTCATTTCTTTTTCCAATCTTCAGGTATCTGAGCCACTTTATCGTTTGGGGATGGCACATGAATAGGCTTACCCAAAGGTCTTTTCTTCAAAGTCCCTGAAAAAGCTGAAAGAATCCTTTCATATGCAATATCTGTATAAGCAGTTTCTTTGTCAACACCGACTCCTATCCTATTGTGCAATATCGCACCTATAATTGAAGTACCTACACCAACAAAGGGATCAAAAACAATATCCCTTTCATTAGTAAGAGCAAGAACCAGTCTTTCCACCAATTCAATAGGAAATTGAGCAGAATGTATCGTCTTTTCAGGGTGATGACTTTTTACATTAGGAATGTTCCATAACTCGGCTTCCCAATCATTTAGTATAACTTCCCAAATATCTGAGGGATTCTTACCCTTGGGATTTCCTGTAGGCTTCCCAAGATTCGGTCCTTTGTAGGCACGTTTGCCTGGATATTTTTGTGGTACTCGAACAGGATCCAAGTTGAATGTATAGTCATCTGTTTTGGTGAACCACAGAATTGTTTCGTACCTTCCTGAGAATCTTGTTTGTGCATGGTAACCGTGACCAAAATGCCATATGATTCGGTTTCTGAGTTTCATTCCCAACTTACTAAATATAGGATAGAATAGAATGTCAAGTGGAAATACTTCTTTGTTTTTTACATAATTTCCAGTTTGCCAACAAATGCTTCCTTCCGGGCGTAGTTTCTCAATTAATGATTTGATGACTGTGGTTTGCCAATCCAAATACCGCTTGAGTTCGACTTTCTTCTCGTATGGTTTCCCTATATTGTATGGCGGAGAAGTGACGATTAAAGACAAAGATTCGTTAGGAACGGTTTCAAGAAAATCGAGCACATCATTTCGACTTAATACAACATCGTATTCAGCTTTGAACTCGGAATTATAGTAGATTTTTTTATTTTCATGGATTGTATCGATGGGTAGCGAATAAGCACTATCAGCGCGCGCGCGCGCAAGCCGTTTCCTCGCATCGGAGCCTGAGCGTTCCTCTTCAGTCTTCGCAGTAAA
>CAZPRN010000015.1:0-55371 GCA_964589605.1 uncultured Candidatus Bathyarchaeia archaeon
CTTGAGCCTGGGAACTCGGGCTATGCCGTGGCCTGTTCCGCGGGACTCTGCCGTATTCCTCTTTCCTGCCATTGGGTCCCTGCCTTGGGGCTGAAACCTTGTTGACTGGAGGTGTACGACTGCTTTCTTGATAACATCGTGCCTGACAGGTGTACTGAATACCTTTGGTACTTCTACTTCGCCGGTTTTCTCGTTTTGGAGATTAATTACTGGTACCTTCATTGTTCGATACCTCCCTTCTTCCACTCAGTGTGGAGGTACGTGATCTGTGGTGCTTCATCGGGGTAGTCTGTGTCGCGTACGGTTTTACGTAGCTTGACTAGACGCTTTGCTGACCCTGCGATGCTTCCCTTCAATAGGAGGTAGTCTCCCTTGACGAATCCATAGTTCTTGAATCCTGCGCTGGGGTTGACCCTTTCGGTGTCTCCGTTCATCATCAAGATTCGTTTGTTGAACTCGGTTCTGTTGTGGAAGCCCATCTGGCCTGCTCGTGGTACCTGGGGCATGACGCGCCTGGGTACCCATGGACCGATTGATGCTACCGCTCTTCGTGATTTTCTTGCTTTCCTGGCTAGTATTCTGATTCCCCATCTCTTGACCGGTCCTTGGAAGCCCTTGCCCTTTGTGACACCGATGATGTCGATGCCCTCGCTGGGTTTGAAAACGTCCTGGATGGATATTGTCTGGCCTAGTAAGCCTTTGGCGTACTCCAGCTGCTCTTCGGCTGATCCGCCTGATACGGGGATCTCGAAGAGGTCTGGTGCCTTCTGTGAGAGGCTTGTAAGTCTCGGCTGGGTCGCTGCGATGACCCTTATCTCTGCGACTTTACCGATTTTCTCAGCGATCTCACTTAGCTTACCTTCTGGCTGTGGGTCAGTTGCGAAGGTTATTCTTCTGTGCAGGTCTCTAGGCTGATTCTGCATCCAAGCCTCAGTGATGGTTTGTAGGCCGTCCTGTGTTTTCTTGTATGCGCGTATTGCTACGATCAGCATGGGGGGAGTGTCGAGTATGGTTGCGGCCGCTTTGACCTCTTGACCAAACTCTGGAACTCGTTGTCTGTCTTCAATATAGAACAGGTGGGTCATACCTGCCTTGTAGCCTGCGAAGCCGGTTAGCTGGGGTTCTCCCTCTAGCTCGGGCCAGTAGCCCACTCGGCCTTTTGGATTCTTCGCGCGTTTACGCGGAGAATAGCCTCGTGAGCCTCGCTTTGGTGATCTTACTCTTGGCATGTGTTGACACTCCTATAGAGCTACCATGAAACAACTGGACTGACTTTTAAAGGATTCTCTGCTGGTGTTGACGTTCTTGTATGTAGGTTATTGTGGGTATTTTGTGGGATGGAGGATGGCTCCGATAGTTGGTAGGTTACTATAGTGGAAAAAAAAGGGGTGGGGTTCACTCTTTTGTGATGTACAATGCCGGGACAGGTAGATCCTAGGTTATTCAACTCTTTTTGGTATGCTCATCCTGAGTGGGATGGCTAGGAACATGTAGAACACGAATGAGACCCACCATAGGTAATCTGGGTTGATATCCCATATGTAGCTGCCAATGAGCGGCGCAGCGATTCCTACGAATGAGCATAGGGTGGTGTTTATTCCCATCCATCTTCCACGTGTCTCAAGGGGGATGTACTCTTGGATGAACGCGTTCCAGCCTACGTCGAATGCCATTCCGAGGCTGCTGAACAGACTGTAGACTAGGAGCCAGATTGGTTTGTCCGGTGGGGTAAGGACGGCTGCTAGTACGCAGATAGCGTACATTATCTGAGAGATGTAGCCCATTCTTCGCTTTCCTATTCTGGATTCAAGGTTCCCTATTGGGACTCCGAGTAAGAGGGTTGATCCTGTCCGGACGGTGTTCTGGTATGCTAGAACGAACGCGTCAGCGTTCTTGATCTCATGGAAGTACAGCTGCATCAAGGGCATACGTATGTTGATGAAGAACGAGCGAACCAGATTCAGTATTAGAATCTTCTTCAGTCCGGGAACTTGGGTAAATATTCCCAATGTCGACCTAAATGGGTTTGATTGCGCTGATATTGATCTCTCGAACTCGGGCTCCTCAAGCTGGGTGGCTAGGATGATGAATATCAACAACACTGACCCAAACTGGATGAGGAACAAGGGTCTAAAACTCTCAACGCTTTTCAGCCCTCCAAAATATGTGACAGCGTACGCTGAGACAATCGGAGCGATGAGTCCTATGGCTGACATCACCGTACGGTTTAGGACAAGCGCCTTCACCCGGTCCCTGTTCTTGACGGCTGCGATTGAAATAATGTGCCCTGTGGGCATCAGAATCCTCCATGTAACTATTTCCCAGAGTCTCGCTGCAAACAGGACTGGCCAGCTTGTGGCAAAAGCGAAGAATAGGTTGACTGGGAGCGCCATCAGTCTTCCTGAAAGGTATAGACGCTTGATTTTCTGTGCTCTGTCAGTTATTATCCCGGCGGGTAGGGATAGGATGACACGGATTAGTTCCCCCATACTTGTGAGTAGGCTAACATCGGCGATGCTGGCTCCAAGGGTTCGGAGATAAATGGTACCATATTGCCCACCAATATTTCCAAGAAGGGTGGAAATCACGTCACGTGCGAGAAATGCTTTGTAGTTTTTGGATTGATTTTCCCAAAACTCTCCAACGTTCTTCACGGACTCTTTGATTGAACCCAAACAGCTGTACCTGCCTTACTACAGACTAGTATAGCGTTTCAACTGGATATACTTTGGTATGAAGAAATATGATTATTTAGATTCCTGTTCAAGGAGGTTCTCGTAGAATGGGCATATGTCGTTCAGTGGGCACTCCTCGTGTTTGGGGTTACGGGCAGTACAGACTTCCCTGCCGAACTTTATCATACTAAGGTGTACCTCAAGGAACCTGTCAGGTGTTGCGGCGTCTTGAAGAGCTGATCTAATCTTCTCATAGTTGGCTTTCTGTGGTACTATCTCCAGCCGTTTGCTGACTCTTTCGATGTGTCTATCTACGGGGATTACGTTCCGGTTCGCCGCGAACATCAAAGCGACGTCCGCAGTCTTCGGTCCTACTCCGGGCAACTCCATCAGTCTATCTCTTGCCTCGTTGAATGGCAAGTTGAAGATCTGGTTGAGGTCTCCATCGTATTTCTCGATGATGATTCGAGACATAGCCTTGAGGGTTTTAGTCCTCTGGTTGTACATCCCGGCTGACCTGATGGCGTCCTTTATCTTGGATTCCGGTGCCTCGTCAATATAATATGGGTTAATTCCGACTACTCGGTCTAGGCTCCTGAACGCTGATTCCCTGTTTGAGCCAGAGGTATTCTGGCTAAGTACTGTCCCAACTAGAGCATGGAACGGGTTGTGGTACCGTTTCTCGTAAGGAACAGGATAATCAGCAAGTAATCGGTTTACCGAGGTCTCTGCTCGTCTGAAGGGTGATAGTTTGACAGGCTCCGGTGGGTTCTCCTTGATATATTTCACTCGTTTTGCTATAAGCTCTAGCAGCTCGGGTACGTTTGTCTTGTCCTCTGCTGATACAACTATCCATGGGAGCTTGTACTCATCAAGCTCAAGGGTCTCACCAATAGTGGCAGCTTTCTCCCTGTCAAGGTCTGCCTTGTTGATGACCACTATGATCCTGTCTCTTGAAACACCAATGTCTCTGAGAAGCCAGATTCCCTCGTTGAGCTTCATGTCTAGGTTGAGTGTTGGGTCCGTGACGTCGAGAAGTAGAATAACCAAGTCGCTACTCCTAATGTCAAGTAGGTTGAGCTTGAAGCTCTCGATTAGCCTCGGGTCCAAGTCGAGCATGAATCCGATGGTGTCGATGAACAGGACGGTTGTCTCCCAGTCGATGTACCTTTTCTGGTACTTACTGGACAGAGTAGTGAACGGTCTATCACTCACCTGTTTAGTGTCGCCAGTAATCTTGTTGAAGAGGCTAGTCTTGCCCGCATTGTAGAACCCGGCTATACAGATAACGGGATATCCCAGCTTCTTGCGCTGCCAGATACGCTGACTCTTATCCTCCATGAGTTTCTCAATCTCTTCCTCGATCCTAGCCTGGCTTCGTGTGAGCTCCCTCATCTTGGCGTGGAACCCGTACTCTCCACCCGCCCTGAAGAAGGGACGGTCGTACTGGTAGTTAACCGAAGCCTGAAGCTTGTAGAATGGTGCCTGTTTCTCCAGTCTGGCTGCCTGAATCTGTAACTTGCTCAGGGTATCCGATGCCATCTGGTCGAATATCTCAAGGGTGAGCTCGTACCTGTCAATGACCTCGCAGTTAACAGCCTGTATCAGGTTGAGTTTCTGGCTGCTGTTGATGATATTGTAGAAGATGACAACATTGGCTTTGAGCCTACGAACCTTACGCCTGATGTCATCAACCTTCCCCTTTCCAACATAGTACTTGGCGAAAGGTCGGAATCGGGTCTGAATAACCTCACCAACCACCTCGATGCCGAGGGACTCCACTAGAAGTCTCAGTTCATCCATTCGGACACGGAAGATTGTGTGGTCATGAACGTTTGTTTTGAGCATGCACAATATGGCTTTGGTTTCTTGACCGTCGATTAGCAGTGGTTGGCGCTCCATGGAGAACGTAGTGGAGAAGGAATAGGGTGATAAAAAGAGATTGATTATAGGTATAAAAGAGCAGTAAAACTGTTGGAAAAAATAGTACATCATCGGTTTTCAAGCTGTATAATATAATAATCCCTGCAAGATTGGAGTATTGAGTAAGATTTGGTCAGTGATAACTCAAAACCTTTGAGCCGTGTATCGGTTTTCCTAACAAATTGAAGTGGCAGTAATCCTTGGAAGTGCCATTTATCGTCCCCAAGTCGAAAAAACAGGAGACGCTGAGGTTAACACCGGCACTTAGCCTATCTACTCCGAGTCTCCCGTACTGAACGAATGGTGTTTGAAGGAGTCCTGCCAAAATATTTCACGGAAACTCTAACCGCTTGTGAATATGATGTTAAATCTTCAAGAGGTTTCCGTGTTTCAGCGGGAGAACCCCGAACCCTGTTATATAATGCTTATATTTGTATAATTTTAGGCATACTTGAATGATTTATCATGTGATGAATCGTTCGCTGGTGAGGCTAGGTAGGTTCAAGTTTTGGGGCTTGGACTTCTCACCTTTCCAGCGATGCACTCCCCCAATCATAAGGTGAACAATTAGAGGAGTGCGTAGAAATCGTTGCTTTATGAGTTAATAACGCTTTAGAGGTTGTCCTCACGGATGGACTTGAGGGCTTCCTCGTCCATACCTTCCTTCTCAAGAAACTCAAGGATAAGCTCAGTCTTTGCCTTCCAGTAGCTCTCAATAGACTCCGAGGTCTCTGAGAGCCCCAGTTTAAGGTCGTTATATCTTTTCAACGCGTCCGGGTTTTCTGTAAGGTGTTTCTTGAGCATCAGGTGGTTCTTGTAGGCGATGGAGTCAACGGGACAGAGGTAAAGGTGGTGCTCATACTTGTGTTTCCTGTCAAGGTTGAACGCCTCCCTTCCCTCTATTCCAAGGTCTCCCACGTGCTCGTACCCTATTCTAGCCAGCCTCTTCTTGATCTCCTCGAAATCACCCATATCGTCGACTACGATATCAATGTCGATGATTGGCTTAGCGCGAAGCCCAGCGATTGATGTACTCCCAACATGGACGATATCAAGAACGAGGTCACCTACCTGCGCCCACACTTCGTTGCGAATGAACTCGAACCATTTCTTCCATTCAGGGTTATAGGGTAAAACCTCGACAGCCATGGGGACACCTTCACCTGGTTATGATAATAATCTACTGGTTCAACTCGTCCCGGATATTATCAAGAGACTCAACCGCGTAGACACCTATAGCCGCCATCAGCCTTCCAAACTCTTTTCTCAACCCATACTCTACCTTGACGCCTTGCCTTTCGAGGAGCTGGGTGAAGTGGTTAGTCAAACTCAGCCCCTCCTCGTCGTAGTCCAGCAAGAGGAGAACTCGAATATGCTTTGAGGCAATCATGTCGGCTATGTCGTAATCGTTGACACCGGTCTTACAGAGAGGTTCTATCTCTCCGTTATAGCCTAGAGACCTTAGAGCGTTGATATCTCTCAACCCTTCAACCACGACAACATCAGTCAGGCTAGGAAGCTCAGCGAGCAGTTTCTCAAGCTCCCTGATGGCGTACTTTCTGCGTGCCTGAGACCTCAACGGCGTCACCTCACCAGAATAACGGCGAGGTCGTTTACGTTTGTACCCGTTGGTCCAGTATAGATAAGGTCATTTAGAGCATCAAAAAAGGGGTAAGCGTTGTTGGCTTCGAGATACTCGTCGTGGTTCAGATTCAAAGTCTCAGCCCTCTCAAGCGTGTATCCGTCAACCATCGCTCCAGCTGCATCCGTTGGCCCATCTATCCCGTCTGTACCGAGTGTAGCGATGACTGCTTTCAACCCTTTCATCTTTCGGATAGACCCCAACGCGACCTCCTGGTTTCTACCACCCTTCCCTTCGCCTCGTACAGTGACTGTTGTCTCTCCACCCAGAATAATCGCGGCTGGTTTAGGTAGGGGTAAACCGTTGAAATATTGCTCACGGGCGAGACCAGCATACATTTTGCCTACTTCACGGGCCTCACCCTCGATATAGGTTGAAAGGATCATTGGGTTGTAACCCATCGCGTCCGCTGTCTCCTTGGCCGCTGAAGCTGCTTTGAAGTTGTTGGCGATGACCAGATTCCACACGTTGTCGAATATGGGGTCATCTGCCTTTGGAGTCTCAGGTATCAAACCATTCATCCCGGCGTTTATCCTCGAAAGAACGTTCTCAGTAACTTCGTCGAGGAGCCCATACTTTACGAGTACTTTTCTCGCCTCGATAAACGTTGACTCGTCGGGTGCAGTTGGTCCTGATGCAATCGTGTCGAGGGGGTCTCCTATAACGTCTGATAATAGTAGGTTGATCATCTTTGCTGGTGCCACGTGTCGGGCGAACTGTCCCCCTTTGAAACCTGAGAGATGCTTCCTAACCGCGTTCACCTCGTTGATGTCAGCCCCCGCTCTTAGCAGTAAGTTTGTGGTTTCCTGAAGGTCTTTTAATGATATTCCAGAGCCTGGATAGGGCATCAATGCTGATCCCCCTCCTGACATCAGCGTGATCACCAGATCGCTTCTGCTCAACCCGTTGGTCATGTCGAGCATCTTGTCCACTCCTTTCTCCCCCTCCTTGCATGGGATGGGGTGGGATGCTCCCCAGAGTTCTACGTGGTTTGATTTCACAACCCTTTCTGTCCCTTTCAAGACGTTAATAATACCATCCGAAATGCGGTTGCCTAGGATTGACTCGATTGCCCTGGTCATCAACCCGCCAGCCTTTCCTCCACCAACAACAAATATCTTTGTGACCTTGGAGAGATCAACTTCCCCTCCATCAAACCTCAGAATATCTCCATCAAGGCTCAACGCATTCAATATCGCTTCTTTTGGGTCAACCGCTTTCAACGCGGCTGCCAGAATAATACATGCATCGTGTCTGAGACGTTGTATGTCCTCGTCGTCCGTGTTCTCGATGAGCTGAGCTGTGTTCTTGATCATAGACCCTCTACACACTAGGAGAAATAATATGAAATAAGGGGGTTAAAAAGGGGTTTATTCCCTGACGATATAATCGCTAGCCCTTGGTGGGTCAGGGCTCATTCCCTTGCGGGTTCGAACCTTCTTGATGATATCAAGTAGCATACTGTCAGGTACCGGATGGTAGTGATCGAAGGTCATCTGCCAGAAAGCCTTACCGCTCGTGGCTGCCCTCATCTCCTGGCTGAGTCCAAGGGACTCTGCGACCGGGATGAAGCCCTGCACGTTAACGATTGGTCCTTCCTGCTCGACGTTCCTGATGCTTCCACGCTTTCTGCTTAGCAGACCCGTGACGTTACCCATCTCCTCGGTTGGTACACGTACCTGGATGAGGCTGATTGGCTCCATCAGTGTTGGATTTGCGCTAAGGAGACCCGCGAAGAGTGCCTGTCTGACCGCGGGCATCATCTGTGCTGGTCCACGGTGGACTGGGTCCTCGTGTAGCTTGATGTCTACCATGTCGATGAGTACGCCTCTGACGTGCTCACCTGCGATTGGTCCATCGGTTAGAGCCCACTGGAAGCCGCCGCTGATATGCTGCTTTACTTCCCTTAGTCCCTGGATACCGACGGTTGTGTCGATTAGTAGGTTTGCGTTCTCGTTAACCGCGAAGACCTGTCTTGCCTGCCTCGTGGTCCAGCCAACCTCTTCCTTGAGCACATCTTCCCGCCTGCTTGAGCTGACGATCTCGCTTAGCTCACCCGAACGGACTAGACTAATGATCTTGTCATCGAGTGGACTGAACTTGAAGAAGACCCTGTTGTGCTTGTTGGGGCTCTTACCCATGAATGGCCCTGCTTCCTGCCTGATTGCCTCACGGTACACGACCATTGGCTCGGTCTGGACGATGTCCAATCCGTGCATCGATTTCAGGTCCTTGACCGCGATCTCTAGGTGGAGCTCGCCCATTCCGCTCAAAAGGTACTCGCCTGTCTCCTGGTTGATTGTCGTGACCAGGTTGGGGTCCTGGATGCTCATCTTCTGCATCGCGTCGATTAGCTTTGGTAAGTCTGTTGGTTTCTTTGGCTCAACCGCGACGGTTAGGACTGGGTCGGATACGTACTTGATTGACTCGAATGGAGTCGCGGTTCCTATCAGTTCCTTGCCTACGATGGTTTCTCCTGCACGGGCATCGCTTAGACCCATAAGGGCCACGATGTTTCCTGCAGGGATCTCGTCTACGATCTCACGGTATGCACCCATGTAGATGCTGACCTGCTGAGCCTTTGCGGATTTCTCCGCACCGACCAGTGAAAGGTCGTCACCCTTACGGATGGTTCCGCTGAAGACCCTGCCAGTGGAGATGACTCCGGCCTGTGGGTCGATGATGACGTTGCTGATACAGATGACTAGTGGACCTTTTGGGTCTACGTTCATCATGTGTTTACCCATTACTGACTCAGTATCGCCCTTCCAGATGTGGGGGATACGCCTCGGCTGGTGCTGGTCTGGTGTAGGTAGCTTGTGTACTGCCATTCCCAGGATAGCCTCGCTTAGAGGTAGCATCTCCTGCAGCTCTTCCAGCTGATCGTTTGCGTACATATCCAGGATTTTGGGCAGTGATAGTCCTTTCTTAGCCAGCATTGGGAGAGTGAATCCCCACCTGTCCAGCGCTGAACCGAAGGCTACCTGACCGTCACCTGCATTGATCGTCCACTCGTTCTTGATCTCGTCTGGACCATAGGTCTGGACGATCTCGTTGAACTTGTTGATAATCCTGAGGAGTTTCTTCTGGATCGCAGCTGGATCCATCTTGAGCTCCTTGATGAGCCTGTCGAACTTGTTGACGTAGCAGACTGGCTTTACGAACTCTTCAAGAGCGACCCTGAGCCTGACCTCGGTCATGATCTGGAACTCCTCGACCGCGTCTACTAGTAGTACACAGCCGTCCAGCGCCCTCATGGCTCTGGTAACCTTACCCGAGAAGTCTACGTGACCTGGAGTATCGATAAGGTTGATGACGTATTGCTCGTCTTCCTCCTCGTACAGGAGGCTGATGTTTGCTGTCTTAATTGTGATACCTCTCTTCTGCTCCTCTTCGAGGAAGTCGAGAGCCCTGGCTTCTCCAGCCCTTGTTGGGGCCATCAAGCCTGCCATAGCTAAGAGGCTGTCGCTCATCGTGGTCTTGCCGTGGTCGATGTGGGCAATGATTCCGATGTTTCGGACCTTCTCCTTGTTATGCATCAGCTTAAGGATGTCGTCGGTTTGCTTGAAACGTGGCATAAATGATCCTTTTCCCTAACCGTAATTTGGTTATAGACAACTAGAGGTTCTTTTAAACCCTTTCGTATGTAATTTCAGGGCCGGTCGAGCACTTTATTCTATATATGAATAGACTGTGGATAATTACAAATTATTGAGATAAAAGTAATAATTATGGGACAGAAATGGAGAGTTACTCCCTCGGGACTACTGTACAGATGTCGTTCTCGCCCCACAGAATCTTGTCTATGGATACGGTGGCGATGGCTGTACTGTACTCGGCGATGATTCTTAGCTCCCACGCAATCTGGTTGACATGAGATACTAGCTCAGGGTCGTGTTTCTCCTGGAACTCTTTCAGCAGCGAGTCCTCCTCGTGACCAACCGCATCATAGAGATCAACGGCGTCGCTGGCAACCTTTATGTCACCATCGAACACGCTCTTCATTGCCTGGTCGAACATGGTGAACACGATGAGACCAATCTGGCTGAGCCTCTCAAACAGCTCCTCCTCTTCATCGGTTCTATTCTCCTCGATTGCCAATATACTCTCGGCGATAGCGTTTAGCCTGTCTCCAATCATCTCAAGATACCATGCGATCTGGTTGAACTCCATAACCTCCATGGGGTCAACGATTCCGATAGCCTCCGAGACCACCCTGCTCTGCTGAGCAGATGATAAAAGCCTGACCAGCAACCAGAAAATGGTATCCGCCTCGTGCTCACGGGCGATAGCGTCTTTCGCCAGCTCCATGTCACGATCCATCAGCGCGTCCATGCTTTCCTTGAACATTATACTCGTGATAACGTTGAGCCTCTTGATGACTGTCTCAAGGGGGAAGTTTTTGGGGTCAATGCTGCACTGGAGTAGGAGATGCCTGTCGCTCTCCTCGATGATTCCAATGCCTAGGAGCCTCTGGGTGACGCCCCTGATCGCCTCGATCTGCTCCCTCATGAGCCTTCGCTCTGATTCGACCTTGATGAGGTTCCTGCCGAGAACATAGTTCCCGACTATTACTCTTGCCAGCACTTTGGTGTTGTCGCAGTTGTCTACGTGTACTACGTGTATGTTTGAGTCCTCAGCCTTGTTGGGCTCAGGTGTTATTCTCAATGCTCCGTCGTTTTCCTCGGAGATGAAGACGATGTCGCCTTTCTTGATTCCCGTCTTCTTCGCCCAGTTCATCGGAATGGAGACTGAGAGTGTCGAGTATCCGACCTTCTGTATCTTTCTTGGCTCCACTTTATTCACCAAAACAGTTTTTACCTCTATTAATTGTGCATTCTAACCATAACAAACCCATACCGCACTGGTATTGAGGTTTCAATGTAATTATGGTCATTACTCGCCTTTTATCCAGAGCCATAAAATATAAACCTAGTCATTATTGGAATACCCAAATATGAACAATAATTTAGCGTAAAATGGTATAAAGACCAATATATATGTCAAAAAACGGCACCGATTCCAAGCAAGCTAGGCAAAGGTGGAAGATACAATCGAATGTATAGCGCGATGGCGAAAATTGCTAGTGATACGGCAAGAAATGCATAGTCTGTGCGGTTCAAAGACAACGAGTAAAGATTTGTCCTGTCTTCAGTGGCTCCGAATGCCCTTGACTCCATCGCCTCCGCGAGTTCAAGACTACGCCTTATACTGTTAATTATCAAAGGGAGAAGTATCGGTATATAGTTCTTTATCCGTGTGACAAAGTTTCCTTTATCCAACTCAAGTCCCCTGCTCTTCTGGGCGTCCATAATCGTCTGGGCTTCATCAGCCAGTACCGGGACGAATCTAATCGCAGTGATGAAAGCGAAGTTGAACTCGTATGGGATGTTCGCTTTCTCCAATGCGAGACTCAACTTGTCGGGTGATGTTGTTATGAAGAATACGCTAAAGCTGGTGACAAGAACGATGAATCTCATCGTGAGTGAAAGCGAGTACTCCACAAGATCCCAAGTCAGGTTGCCTCCCCGGAAATAGTAGAAGCTGATCATGTTTGTGACGAAGATAAAACCAGCTATGAATGATGCGCCTTTGATGGACTTGAACCACTCCCTGAAAACCTTTGCCGCGATAACCAAAGGAATCTGAATCACGAAAACCACGAAAAGAGGCACTATGTGCAAGAACATGACCGAGGAAGAGAAGAACACCAGCGTCATTAGGAACTTGACACGAGGATCAAGGTTGTGGATCAAGGTGTCCCCGCGGGTAAACCGCAGGCTCTCAAGCAGGCTCATCGCTGCTCCTCCTGAAGTCGCCTAGACAGTAGTTGGTAAGCCTCTTCTACGTCAACAACGTCTTTGGGTAATCCGTGCTTCTCAAGAAGCGCACACAGGCGTGTGATCTCAGGTTGTGCGACGCTGCACCGGGTTAGCAGGTCCTTCCTGTTCATAATTGACTTGGTTGAACCCTCTGCAACGACTTGACCCTGAGCCATCAACACGATATGAGGTTGGCTCTCGGCGACGAACTCAACATCGTGAGTAACTATAATCACCGTCTTTCCCTGGGTTCGTAGGTGATTGAGGAAGTGTCGAAGTCGCTCTTTCTGCCCATAGTCCTGACCGATTGTTGGCTCATCCAGTACCAAGATATCGGGGTCCCATGCAAGCACTGATGCCAGAGCCACTCTTTTCCGTTCTCCACCACTGAGAGTGAATGGGCTCTTGTCCTTGTACTGGGAAATATCGAGAAGATTCAGGGCCCACTCGACCCGTTTGTCAACAATCTCCTTTTTGAACCCAAAGTTATTGAGCGCGAAGCTAATCTCCTTCTCAACGGTCTCTTCGAATAACTGGTCATCCGGGTTCTGGAAAACGAGTCCGATTCTTCTTGCCAGCTGTGCAACAGACTTTTTTGATATATCCTCTCCGGAGAATTTTACTGAACCAGTATTAGGTCGTAGGAGCCCGTTGAAGTGTTTGACTAGGGTGGTCTTTCCTGCACCGTTCTCACCCATGATCGCCACATAGTCGCTTTGATTGATTGTAAGGTCCACGCCTCTAAGAGCCTTCACTGAGCCCGGGTACTCAAAGTCGATACCCTGTACCTCGATGAGTGGTGAGTGATGGTGCTCGCCAGCTAGGGCTAGTAAGTCGTCAGGTATCTTTTCGGCTTTACTTTTGAGTTCCTTGATGGAGAGCCTGTTTGATACCTGGTCGTAGAACTGGTTTGCCGATAACGGTAGTTGGGGGAACTTTAGGTTTGAATCGTTGAACCTCTTGGCAAGTTCCAGTATCCGTGGGATGCCGACGCCTAAGAGTCGCGTGTCTTCGTTGGCTAAAATGTCCTCGGGTTTCCCGTCGCTCCTTATGCGCCCATCCTCGAACACGATAATCCTGTCAACATACTTTGCAGCTATGTCGATGCGGTGTTCGATGATTATGATGGTCATCCCGTACTTTTTGTTGAGCATGTCGAGGACGTCGAAAATATGCTCAGCTCCGACAGGGTCGAGAAACGAGGTAGGCTCATCCATGACTATGACGTTTGGGTGCATTGCAAGCACCCCCGCAATTGTGAGTCTCTGCTTCTGACCACCCGAAAGTTCGTGTGTAGCCCTGTGCCTGAGTTTGTTTATACCCGTCGTCTCTGCTGCCCAGTTGATCTCAGATTGCATCTCCTCTCGCGATATACCAAGGTTCTCCAAGCCAAACGCGATGTCCTTCTCCACGGTTAACGCAAATATCTGGTTGTCCGGGTTCTGGAAGATCAGTCCTACGCTCTGCGCTAACTTCATGGTGGAGTGCTCTGAAACGTCAAGACCATTAACCACTACACTGCCGGAAAGCGTGCCATTGTAGAATTTTGGGATCAACCCGTTTAGGGTTCGACAGAAAGTTGTCTTACCACAGCCACTAGGTCCCGTGAGTAATATGAACTCTCCCGGCTGGATGTCAAGGGTGATATTCTCGATTGCCGGGGTATCGCTGTTTGGGTACGTGTATGTCAGGTCCTCAACTCTTACGATTCCCACGTCTCGTTTTCACCCGAATGACGATACTGAACACCGCGCTCGATATTATAGTTTGCTTCAAAAACAAGCAGAAGGATACAATGATTTCCTATATACTCAAATTATTTATTCAGAAAATACTAACTAAATAACAATGTTTGATAATGCAAAAATCGATGCATAGTATCCTTTGATATTTCTTGTACTAATGATAGCGTGGGTCCTTATTTCATCGTACATACCCAAAATTGTCTCTAATGTTCTTATGTATGTGCTAATATTTTCCTTGGTTCAATGGATGATGAAATTAAAAAACAAAGATAATAAAACAATATGAAACGCAAAAGATACATGTATTCACGAGGATTTCCAGTAACACCTTATAGTTTCCTCTACACTATATCTCGGGGACACTTTTTTTACAGGTAGACAGTATATTCAGGTGGAACCAAGGTTGAAGGACATACTGCTGTTCGTCTGCGATAGCCTGAGAGCTGACCATATGACCCCCGAGATCACTCCGAACCTATGGAGGTACAAGGAGCAATGGTGGAGCTACGAGAAATGCTTCACCGGCAACTCGTGCACCGAACTTAGCTTGCCAGCCATGCTCAGTGGAACCAGAGAATTTTATCCAAACGATAGCATCATATCCGACCTAAAGAAGGTGGGATACAACTCAATGCTCCTGCACAGCAACCCCAAAGTCCATCAGTTCAAGGATGGATGGGATAAAGTTGTGGATTTCCACAACGAGTCAGCCAAGCAGAAGAAAAAGCTCAGGCGACTGATCCGCAAATACGGCTCGGAGCAACTGCTTAGGCAAGCCACGAAAATCTCCAACTTACAGGACCAGAGGGATTATCTGCCATACACGAGGGGCTTTGAGAAGCTGGAGTACATCACAGAGAACAAACATAGACCACCTTCCTTCAAGTGGATACATCTCATGGACCCCCACCTACCATATTACCCTATGGGATCAAAGCTCCAACATGATGACTTGGTGTATCTCAACGAGAGGCACGTTGATGCCGTCCATAAACGCATCAAGCCAAACAAGGACGAGGTATCAGCATGGAAGCATCTATACTCGGCGGAGATCACAGAGATGGACAGGTACATTGGCGAGTACCTGAAGAGTGAGGATCTTGAGAAAACAACCATTATAATCACTTCAGACCACGGTGAGGAGTTCGGAGAGTATGGCGATTTCAGCCACCCGTGCAACAAGTTCGTTCCTGAACTACTCCATGTACCAATGATTGTGCTGGGATGGAAGAGAGGCTCAACTGAGGAAAAGTTCAGCCACTATAGTCTACGTGAATTAGTCAAGAAACTAGCAGGTATATAAATGAAGATTATTTACCTCCCACATAAAGGAGCAAATCGTCCAAGAGAGGGAGAGAAATGGGCGAAAGGATTACACTGGGGAGCAGATTTCATGTTGCGGGCTTTCCAAAGATATGCACCCGAGGAAATCGAGATAATACCTGAATACGAGTTGAAGTGGGACTCCATCAAAGAAGCTGATATAGTCTGGATGCACAACATAGCCACGACAGGTCTCCGGAAAACATTCCTCATGTTGACGGATACCCCTGTTAAGAAATGGTTGAACGAGCCAAATAGACCAAAGTTTATCGGTGGTGTACGCGGATTTGAGGGGTTCAACAGGTCAAAGCATGTGCTCAAATATTTTGATGCAATCCACACGGGCACTGAGGCCCTCAGAGCAGTAGTGGAGAAACATAACAAGAACGTTCACATACTCTATCCTGGTGTGGACACTGATTTCTTCTCACCACCAGAGATTCCGCCCAGTCCCCCATTCACAATCGGATGGTGTGGAGATATACGGAAAAAAATGAAAAACATCGAGATAGTCAACGCGTTAGACTATCCCAAGATACTGGCAACAAAGGAAAACTACATCCCGCACGACCGGATGCCAGTTGATTTCTACCACAAGATACACGCCTTTGTCCACCCTAGCAGCCATGAGGGCGGCAACCGGACAATCATTGAGGCTGCCGCATGTGGGCTTCCGGTAATTACTACAAACACGGGAACTGCATCAAGTATTGTAACAGAGGACTTTATCGTTGACCTTAACGTCGATCCTGTTAAACAGATAACTGGGATGCTGGAATACCTAAAAGACAATCCGGTAGAGGCGCAGAAGATTGGACTTGAGAACAGGGAAAGGGCGAAAGTCTACGACTGGAGACCAATCACGGATGTCTGGATTGATATACTAAGATCTGTTCTCTAGAAACTTCTTGAGCCTAGCTACCACGATTTTGGTGAAATCTTCAACTGTCCCAGTCCCATTGAACCCCGCTGCAGTTGGGTGACCACTCCCTTCCCCATCTAATTCCTTAGATAGTTTAGAGATTACATCACCTAGATGGATTCCAGTTTCTGTGTGGAACTTGTTTGATGTCCTCAAGCTGGAACGTAGGACCTCTTTCTCCTCGCCACTAACAATGGCTATATCAGCGCCGAGAGACAACAAAGCCCTTGCTCCGGAGGACTGGTAAGACCCAAGCTCACTGTACGCAATAATCCAGCCATCAGTCTTTTGGATGGTTGATCTCTGAGCTGCCTTCAACCGCGCTATCTTCTCAGGAACAGTGTAATCTGTGTTAAATAGGCTCTTGACCTCAGAAACATCCCCCACGACATCAAGGAGCTCAGAGATGGCTTGGAACATATCTGCTGAGCCGATTGAGAAGAACTTGGAATCGAACATTACTCCGGCAAGCAGTGCCTTGCCAATTGTTTCAGAGGGGATCACACCTGCCTGTTTCATCAACCTGTACACTATCTCGGATGTCGAGCTTGCCTCCTTGATAATGAGGTAAAGATCAGCGAGGCTTTCCACCTCATCGTTATGTGAATGATGGTCAATTACGATTAATTTATTCGAGTTTCGAGCTTCTTCCTCCCAGTCTCCTAACTGGTTCAGGCTTCCAGCGTCAACTACTATGATTGTGTCATAACTTCCAGAGAAATCCTCGTGGATATCCAATTCTAGAGCTTCAATGATTCCTTCTGAGAGTGTGCTGATGTCTTTCGGCATCAGGACAGCTACAGTCGATGAAGGTTTTAGATACTCAATCAATGCAGCCGTAGCGACCGCTGCTCCTATGGCGTCTGGGTCAGCGTTGTGGTGCCCAAGAATAACAATATTGTCTCCGAGTAACTCGTTGAACTTGTCAAGCTGCATTGGTGAATAGAAGATGTATTGTGAGTTAAAATCTTGGTTACTGGGTGGGCATGCCCAGCTCCTTCTGGAGCGTCTCCTGGATGCCCGTCATCTTTTCCTTGGTCTTGTCTTCCTGTTTGACGATGACCTTGAGCCTCATGTCGAGGAACTCAACCCTCTCCGTTAGCTCTTTCTCGACATCATCCTTTGGTCGCTCAACCAGGACCGCGCCCACTGATTTGAACACCTTTGAGTCAGCCGCGACATCCTTCAGTGTCTCGAGTGCCTTCTCCGACTCGATCTTCTCCATCTCGATCTGCTGTTTCTGTACGAGTAGCTGCTGTAGTGTCGTCTGGAGGTTCTGTAAACGCTGAAGCCTCTCCTGCACCTGTGGTGGAAGCTGTCCTAGGTTTGACATTGTTATCTCTGTTTAAACGATGACCCTTCGCTAAATAGTTATCTGAAAAAGGTTAATCTGCCTGATGCTCACCGCACTTCCAGCAGACAACCACATCATCGGGTTTTTTGAAATCACAGTTGGGGCAGTATGTAAAACCATACTCGGGCTCAGGCTCGTTTACTGTGACAGCTTCCATGCTCATGGCTTGAGAATTAATTGCCGCTTATCAATGATTATGGATAGAAAATATAGAAAAAGGGTTAGGAGGTTTGCCTGGTCTTTGTCCAGTCCCTTCCGAGAGTCTCACGGCCGATAACAATCTTCTGGATGTTAGCCGCTCCCTCTGCACCGATACAGTAGCTCATGACTCCCCTGAGTCCCATCTCTAGTGGGCACTCCTGGGTGTAGCCGTATGCTCCGTGCCAATACATTACACGCCTGAAGACGTCCAATGCGTGGTGTGGTGCTAGGTACTTGACCATTGCCAGGTACTTGCTAACCTCTAGTGCAGTGAACCTGCCGTTCTTGTACTTCTCGTCAAGCATCCAAGCTGCCCTGTAGACCAGCTCTTTGATTGCCTCGTGGTGTGCAACCATGTCCGCTAGGTCGAACTGGATTCCCTGGTACATTGCCAGTGGCTGTCCGAATGCCTGCCTCTCCTTGATGTACTCCATTCCGATCTCAAGTGCCCTCTGGCTTGCGCCGATGCAGCTTGCTGATACCAGTACACGTGCGGCGTCGAAGCCCTCCATAGTGTTGTAGAAGCCTCGGCTAGTTTCTCCTAGCTGGTACTCCTCTGGGATCTTGACATCGGTCATACTGAAGCCACCGGTACTGATGGCCATCCTGCCCATGTTCTCGAACCTCTTGGTAACCTCAACGCCCTCATAGTTGAGGGGGATGAAGGCCGCGGTCATTCCACGGTGCCCAGCTTCACGGTTGTTGAAACCTGATACGAAGTATCCTCCGTCTAGTTCAACTGCCTCCTTTGTGCCGCTGATGTAGGTTTTCTCGCCATTAATTGTCCAGCCCTTGCCGTCTGGCTTAAAGGTGGTCTTGAAGCCTGCTACATCGCTGCCTCCACCTGGCTCGGTTACGCCGATGCCTAGGAAGCCGTTACCTGAGCCTGCCCTGCGAGTGTATTTTTCTTTTACTTCCTCGCTCGCCAGCTTGTTGATGACGTATCCCCAGCTCGCCTGAACTAGGTAGAATACTGGAGTTGCTACGCTTAGATCTGCGTATCCCAGCTCTTCTGCGCCGATTGTGGCTGTAACCCAGTCGGCGTCTGATCCTCCATCTTCCTCGGGTAGGGTCAGACACAGTAGGCCAAGGTCACCCATGCCCTTGATGAGCTTCTTGGGTAGCTCGTGGTTCGTGTCGTTACGCCTTACATCTTCGAGTGTGAGATTCTTTGAGAGCCATTCCCTGACTGCTTCACGGAATAGGTCCTGTTCCTCGGTGAATAGATAATCAACCAAAACGCTTTCACCTAATGATTCGGGGTGACTTATCCCATGAAAATTTAAGCTCTTCTACATCGGATTCCGTCATATCGGCGATAATCGAAGAATAGTTCCTATATACGTCTGACCAAACCTCTAGTTGAGAGAAATCCATGAGGATTCTTATTCTAGGTATGGGATTAATGGGACCCACGATAGCGAAGGATTGCTGTGAGGACCCACTTGTTTCGAAGGTGACTGGCGCAGATATCGATGATGCTAGACTCAAGGAATCATTGGACTATGTCAGTGACTCCAAGTTCGATATTGTGGTTCTAAGTGTCCTCGACCACGATAAACTGGTCGAGAAGATGAAGGATTATGACCTTGTGATCCACGGGACTGCCTCACGTTTCAGTATAAATGCACTTAGAGCGGCAATGGAGGCTAAAGTGAACATCGTTGATCTCGCGGGTGGAGGATACCCACAGGAAGGCGAGATTTACGATGAAGTTGAGAAGGCTGGAATCACCGCGATTCCCGGTTGCGGAGTTGACCCAGGGCTAATTGATGTATTATCAGGTCAGGCTGTTGAAACACTTGACCGGGCTGACTCGGTGATGTTCGCGTGTGGTGGGTTACCTAAGGACCCGGAACCACCGCTGGACTACAAGATAGTGTTCGGTGGGACGAGGATGCCGGTTAGACCCGGGCTTGTCCCAATGATCGAGGACGGAAAACAGCTACAGATGGACAGGTACAGCGAGGTGGAGCCTATCTTTGTCGATGGGCTTCAGCCGATGGAGGCATTCACTGATGGCTATCCATCGTCACTGCTCAAGCTGTGCGTGGAGAAGGGTGTTAAGAAGTTTAGGGGAAAGACGATAAGGTATGGTGGCTTCGTGGATAAGATACTGTTCCTCAACGAGCTTGGATTGATAGGTACTGACCCGGTGGACTATGAGGGAAAGGAAGTCATTCCGAGGGAGCTTTTCCACAAGATAATTTATCCACTTGTAAAGTTCGACACAGGCGAGGGAGATCGTGACCTCACCGTACTTCTTGTTCGGGTCGAGGGTGTCAAGGACGGCAATGAGACTACAATAAGCTACGATATGGTTGACTACTACGACGAGGAGAACGGTGTCACCTCGATGGCAAAGACTACGGGCTACTCGGCTGCAATCATGGCGAGGATGCTTGGGAGAGGTGCCATCAAGGAGAAGGGAATCCAGTGGCCTGTCAGGGTGATACTGGGCGACCTATTCGAGGAGCTACTGTCGAAGCTACGTGAAAGAGGCGTAGAGATCACTGAGACAGTGACAACAAGTAGAGAAATATAATCCTACTATCGTAGGGTCATAACCGGCGCGTTTACAGCCGGAATCTCTTTTTCTATTGTAAGTATTGCGCCGATAACAGGGCGTATCTCAATCCTAATCGTCTCGTATGGCTTGCCGTAGACATCTTTATGAGACGTCGGTACAGGCTTCACGTCAGTACTGTTGATCTTCTTCAAGTTGATGTTAACCTGCATCTTCTCACCGATCTCCAGTAACGAGTCGCTGTCCCCGGTGATGGTCCTGAGAGTAACGATTGTACCGTTCCTTGCACCGTCGCTGTAGATGACTGAGTGGCCTCTTATGTTCGTGTAAGTGATGACAAGTGTGTCGTCGCCACAGTCAATGGGTTCGTGTCCCTGGGCTAGCTTGATGTAGAAGGTCATCTCCTCAAGGTAAACCTCGTCCTGGTTGGCAGTGGTTGTGTTGCTGAAGTATCCGGTGACCCCAGCGTCCGCTAGCAGGCTGCTACTGGTCTCCTTCATGCCCGTGATGACCGTAGTCTGGGCTTTATCGCTGGTCAAGAAGCCGACGTTAAGGATAACGAAGCTGAAGGCAGATGCCGTGATGACGAAAGCAGTGAGAATGATAGCTGTCTCGATGCCCGTGATACCTCTTCTCTTGTTTAGTAATCCTAGTATCATTTCCTGACCTCAAATATGATGTCTGGGATACGGATTTTGGTATATTTACGATTGTGGAACTTTGCTATATATCACAATAGAGATGATCGCCGGGATGTGGAACACGCATACCTCGAAGATTGGGTCTAGGAAACGGTACTGAGTTCGTTGAACCATACCAATAATCACTGCTATAATTACCAATACTGTAGTGCTGAGCCGCCAGTGGTCATGTTCGCTCATTTTCTCTAGCTCAGAATGCGTACCTGAAGTAGATCAATGAGGGGGATGTCCTGATATGAGCCCTCGGGCAGAGTCCGCCTGATGGTCATGGGTAGCACCTTTTCCTGTAGCTCAACGACGGCGATGTCAATGGGATCAATGACGTTGTCTGGGAGTGGTGCAAGTATGGGTGCGCCAAGTGATACCTGTAGGGATCGGGCTCCCACGATTCTAGCCCTCTCAAACCGGGTTAGTTTGGGGGGTCCAATTAATGAGTCTGCGGCCAAGTTGATCATCTTGTAATTTTCAGGACCGTCTGCATGCTATCGGTCTTGAAGCTATACCACAAACCAAATGCTCTGAATATAAACATTTTCTATATCGGGCTATTGTGTTCAATGTTTAAGGGAAAAAGAGTGACTTTTCAAGGGGTTTTAACGAGAAAAAGGAGAAAAATAGGTTATTTAGGAAACTACTTCGTTTCTAATGACGCCTACATTCTCGACGCCTGACTCGATGATGTCCCCGACCTTGAGTAATCCTAGCTCGTGGGCTGCTCCTACTCCAGATGGTGTGCCGGTGGCGAAGATGTCTCCAACTTCTAGAGTTATACCGTCGGATAGGGTGCTAATGATGGTTGGGATGTCGAAAATCAGGTCCTTCGTATTGGCATCTTGCCTCATCACATCGTTGACCTTGCACCAGATTTTCAGGTTGCTTGGGTCACCGACCTCGTCAGGGGTTACTAGGTATGGACCCATGGGCGCAAAGGTGTCCTGGCTCTTGCCCCTGTACCACTGGAGGTGCTGGCTCTGCAATGTCCGTGCGGAGATATCCTGGAAAACCATGTATCCTGCGATGTGGTCCAGTGCTTTCTCCTTCGGGATGTCCTTGCCCTTCTTACCGATGACAAACGCGAGCTCAACCTCATAGTCCAGCCTGGTGGTTGCCTTGTGGTAGAGTACTGGGTCGAATGGTCCGGTGATCGCTGTTGTTGGTTTTGTGAAGAATACAGGGTGTGGTGGAAGGTCTCGGTCTGATCCTCCCTCCTTGACGTGCTCGGCGTAGTTGAGCCCCAGGCACACGATGTTCTTCCTTGAACGCGGGATAGGTGCAGCTAATTTTAGGTCAGCCAGCTTTAGCAGTCCATCAGTCTTGCCTTCCTTCACTGCCTCCAAGGCTTTCTTTGCCTTCGCCATTCCCTCGTCGCCCATGTCCAGCAGCGAGAGCATACAACATGCACCAGTTGCTTCCTCGAGATCAACGACATAGTCCCCGGCTACGGCTCCAAGCCCGTAGCCTTCGTCTTTGTGATAAGTAACAAGCTTCATTTCACCTGATACGGGACGGTTATTCGATTTAACGTTACCGAGGTGGAAAAGCCTCAAAGAGGAGATGGACGTTTCTCTCATCCATGGATATCAAGACGCACATGAAGGCGAACCATGGACTTCTAGGAACACCGGTTGAGGTGGTTGAGGGTAAAGCGGTGGTGGAGCTGAGGGCTAGCGAGTATATGGTTGTGGACGATGAGGGTTTGATTCACGGAGGGTTTGCGTTTGGACTAGCTGATTACGCGGCGATGCTGGCGGTGAACGACCCTTACGTCGTACTGGGTGGGGCAGAGGTCAGGTTCACAGCCCCGGCTAAGATGGGTGATGTCATGCGAGCTGAGGCAGTGGTTGAGTCCTCTGAGGGTCGAAAATGGATAGTGAAAGCCGAGGTCTCCGTCGGAAATAAGAATATTTTCCGGGGAACGTTCTCATGTTTCGTGTTAGATAAACATGTGCTTGACGCCTAGGAATTTTTACCGGCTTTTTAAAGCCTCCGCTAACACTTATATTGGAAAAACCAGACCTATGGTGCGTTTAGGTGATAAATTGCCATTAGTAATTGATCCCACGAAGAACGGATTTGGTAAGGTCCTACGTGACTACCAGATCGAGGCACTAAAACTAATCTGGACTCACAAGGGTGACGGAATGACATCACGTGAGGTATACGACGCGGTAAACGTCAGGCTGGGGCCAAAGTCTGTAAGCCGTTCATCAATCATCAACTTCCTTAACGCCATGTGCGACGAGGGCGTCCTCGACTTTGAGGAGGAGACCTGCAAGGGCGGAATGAGGAGGAAATACTCGACGGGACTGGATGAGTCTGGGTTCAAGAAGCATATCGCAGAGGTCGTGCTCAAGAGCCTGGTCGTTGATTTCCCGCAGGAGACACTGGACGCCATCAAGGACAGCCTTGACAGCAGCCAGCTGAAGAGTCTCTCAGACTAATTTTATACTATTACCCATTATTCATTTTATGCGAATCACCGTTGATGTAAAGCCCAAGGCTAAGAAGGACATCGTAGAGCAGTTAGCACCCGACCACTATATGGTGCACACGAGGGCTCCGGCGTCCAAAGGCAAGGCGAACGTAGCGGTGACAAAGTTACTGAAGAAGCATCTGGGGAAACCAGTATCAATTATCTCGGGGCACACGTCATCCCGAAAGATATTCATCGTCGAGGAATAACCTATAAGTCGTGTATCCTTGATACTTCGATTGAAATGGAAGTTCTTGAAGGGCTGAGGACGGTACAGATAGAGTACGCGGATGGTTTGGACACCGAGGTCTATATCCTTGAATGCGAGGGAGGGTTGATTCTTGTCGATGTGGGTTTCACGCCTCTGTGCCACGAGAATATCAGTGCGGAGCTCAAATCCATGGGCAAGAAATGGAGCGACATCAAGCTAATCATCATCACTCACGCCCATGGCGACCACATAAACAATCTAGCACAGGTCAAGGAGCTGACGGACGCAGAGGTCGTGATCGGTGAGGGAGACGAGGAAGCATTAGAGCAGAGGACCGGGATATATCCTGAGATTGTACTGGGTCACGGGGATGTCATCGGGGCTTGTGGAAACATCGAGATGATCCACGTGCCGGGACACAGCCCAGGAAACCTTTGCCTCTACTTTCCAAGATACAAGGCAATCCTCGCCGGGGACACCATATTCGGTGACAGCGAGGGAACCCTTGAGGCTCCACCGGAGAAATACTGCACCGATGTTGATCTTGCAGCAAAGAACCTGTCAATATTGGCGGAGTATGATTTCGAGGCTCTTTTACTAAGCCATGGTAAGAACACGTACAAGGACGCGAAAGAGAAAGTTTTGAAGCTGATCGAGAGCTGCGCTTAGCCCAGCTTGCCGATTACTTCTTTCACGATTTTTCCTTCCTCGACGCCAAGCTCCTTCGCTGCGCTTGTTGCGAACTTGATCTCTGCGTTGAGGACATCATCAAAGGTGTTGACACCGCTTACGATTGCTGCAGCCAGACCCACGCGCTCAGCGACCTCGCCGCTGAGGTAGCCGCACATGACGAACCCTTTCTCTCCCTTGATTAGTAGTAGGTTGGGTCCACCGGGGATGGTTGATTTCATTCCCTGGAAAACCTTGCCATCGAACTCGAATTTGTCAATCTCAAACATGTTTATCACGGAGAAGTACTGGCACTGGTTAAAAAAACCCACGAAAAAGAGGGTTATTTGTAGAGAAGAGGGAAAGCGGTGAATACCTGTATGCCTAGCACGAGATTTTCGATGGTCACCCGCTCGTCTGGCTGGTGTGCCTGACCAGTAAGGCTCGTACCGTAGCCAAGGCTGGGTATTCCAGCGATCTTGCTTGTGCTTATACCATCCGTTCCTCCGGTGAGTATCTTCATGTTTACGTCTTTTCCGGTGAGAGCCTTGATGGTTGCTTTGAACTGGTCGGCAAAGTCGCTGCTTGGTGACTCGTAGTAGCCAGCGTAATCGTCAGGCTTGTAGTTACGTGTCGCAACAACCTCAAGCCCCTCAATACCTGACTCCTCGACTAGCTCCTTTATCCTGTCAACCACCTTCGTTGGATGGGAGCCAGGGGTTAGTCTGATGTCGAACTCCGCCTCAGCGTAGTCGGGCACCACATTGATCTTGACTCCACCATTGATGATGTTACACGTGACGGATGGAGTGTAGAAGTTGTGCTCCATCGCCTTGATGATATCATCCGCTCCAGAAGGGGTCATCTGCTTGTAATACTCCACGCTTCCCTCCACGGCTGGTCTCAGGCTCTCAGGCCAGTCCAGCTTGAAGTCGTCTATCTTCTCAACCCACGGGATACCATTGATGAGCCTAGTGATGGCGTTCTTTCCCAGGTAGGGTGTGCTTCCGTGGGCTGTCTGTCCACGTGCAATTAGCTTGACTCCTGCTCCACCCTTGCACCCTAGGTCGATGCTTGGTGCCTGTGGTCCGCCCCCGTTGCCGTCACCGATGACGCATACATCCCCTTTGAGTCTGCCTGAGGTTGCGAGCCAGCGGGCTCCTTCTCCCCCTCCGATCTCTTCGTCGGATGTGAACCAGAATTCCACGGTGTTGGGAATTGACTCCATCTCGTTTAGAATCCTCGCTGAGACCAGCGCGGCTGCGCAAGCTCCCTTCATGTCGCTGCTCCCCCTACCATATACGCAGTCATCGGCGACTGTACCACTGTATGGGGGGTAAGTCCAGTTCTCCGGCTTTCCCTCTGGGACGACATCGATGTGTCCAACCCATAGAATCCTCTTGTCCCCTTTTCCCTCCACCTTAGCCATCAGGTTCGGCTTCTTGGGATCGTTGGCGTGGACCTCATTGTAGATTCCATGCTTGTCGCAGTACGCCTTGATAACCTCGACGCACCCATCAGTGAACCCGTCCGGGTGGGCGGAGTTCTGCTTGACAAGCGCGCTTGTTAGCTCCGCTACCTCGTCCGCCGTTCCCTCAGTTAGTTTGATGATTTCCTGTATATCCATAAAGAAACGTAGTGAGAAATGGAAAGATAAGCTTGGCTATGGGATGGTCCTGTTCTTCATGTGGACCTTAAGGCTCTCAACCGCTTGGGGGAGCAGGTTTATGATAGGCAACTCGTAGGGGCACCGTGACTCGCATGCGCCGCACTCGATACATGTATCTACTTTGTCGAAGGCCCTCTGGAGTCCCGCTACCCTGTTGTCGCTCCAACCCATCCTGCGGAGCATCTGCTTCTCAGCCCGGAGAACGTAGCTGATTGGAATCTCTTGTGGGCATGGCTGGCAGTATCCGCATCCCCTGCAGAAGCTTTCACCCAGCTCCTTCTTGTCGTACTCGATGAGCTTCTTTTCCGCCTCTGTGATCGTCATGTCTCCCTGCCATACAGCGATGTTCTCATCGATCTCTGCCTTAGACATCACTCCAGGAATCACGAGATCTGAGTTAGGGTCATTGAACACGTACTTGAGAGCCGTGTTGGCGTTGCTGAATGCTCCACCACCGAAGGGCTTCATGATGATGGTTCCTACGTTGAGCTCCTTGCATAAAGGCAGTAACTTCTCGGCGGGTTTTGGTGTAAGGTAGTTGTATGGTATCATCAGAGTCTCGAACAGTCCTGACTTGACCAGCTCGATGGATAGGTCCGGGTTGTGGCTTGTCACGCTGATGTGTTTGATGACGCCTTCCTCGTGAGCCTTGTTCACTGCTTCCATTGCCCCGCCGGGTGCCCGTACTTGATCCCACTGCTCCTGATTAGAAATGTTGTGAAGCTGGTAGACATCAATGTAATCGGTCCTCAGGTTCTTGAGGCTCTGCTCAAGCTCCTTCTCCAAATCCTCGGCGGTTCTTCTTCCACTCTTAGTCGCGTAGAAAACCTGATCCCTTACATCCTCTAAGGCTTTCCCTATTCGCTCCTCACTGATGGTATACGCTCTAGCCGTGTCAAAATAGTTCATGCCCACATCGTAGCAATGCTTAACAACATCAACCGCGTCCTCCTCGGATAACCTCTGGATTGGTATCCCACCAAACCCGAGGGTCTTGACCTTTAAACCTGTTCGACCGAGAACAGTCTCCTTTAAAACACTCATACCTGATAAACGGAAACGACTGATTAAATCCCTTTCGAGAACACGGTTCATTAAACGTTTTATTAAAAAACACCCGTTTTTTGGGAAAGAAATTTAATATCACCCCTTGTATCTGAATGTGATTCACAATGTCACATCCGGTTGCATTGGACCGACCAGGTGAACGCGTTGTACTTATGGGAAACGAGGCGATCGCACGGGGAGCCATCGAGGGAGGCATCACCCTAGCCGCATCCTACCCAGGTACGCCTTCATCCGAGATCGGAAACACGCTCGCACGGGTAGCCAAGAAACTTGGCTTCCACTTCGAGTGGAGCGCAAACGAGAAAGTCGCACTTGAGGTGGCGTACGGCGCCTCGATGCTTAACCAGCGGGTTATCTGCCCAATGAAGCACGTTGGTGTCAACGTCGCACTGGACATTCTAAACCCAATCACACTCAGGGGAGTCAAAGGAGGACTCGTAGTGGTCTCAACTGATGACCCCAGCCAGCACAGCAGCAGGACCGAGCAGGACAACAGGTGGCTCGGCCCCCACAACGATGTGCCAATTATTGAGCCAAGCAGCCCACAGGAGGCAAAGGAGCTAATCAAGTTTGGACTGGAGCTATCAGAGATGGTCAAGCTGCCGGTTCTACTCAGGACGGTTACACGCCTCAGCCACATGAGGAGCGATGTAGAGCTTGGAGAGATTCAGGACCTTGGACGTAAACCCGAGTTCGCTTGGGACGAGTTCAGCTACAGGGTAGCTGGTTTCGAGAAGCTGTTCAGGAGGCACAAGGAGAGGCACGGCAAGATTGATGCGGTGCAGGAAGCCTTCGAGGAGACAGCGTTCAACGAGCTCAAGCTCAAGGAGGGTGTTAAGCTAGGCATCATCGGCGTTGGATTCGCAATCACCTACGTAAGAGATGCACTTGAGAGCCTCGGAGTAGAGGACAAAATATCAACCCTGAAACTGGCAACTATACATCCAATGCCAGTCAAAAAGGTAAGCAAGCTCATTGAGACCGTTGACACCGTGCTAATTACCGAGGAGGTTGACCCATTCATCGAGCTAATGGTCACAGCGCTGGCGAAGGACGTCAACCCGAGCCTCAAGATTCTAGGCAGGAAGGACGGAACACTCCCAAGAGAGGGAGAGCTGAGCCACGAGCTGGTGGACAAGGTAATCGCCAACCTAACCGGAGTCAAGTACGAGGACCCCAGCAGGACATCAATCGAGAAGGAGAAAAACGAGATGCTCTTCGATAGGATGCTCACAATGTGCGCTGGGTGCCCACACAGGTCAAGCCTCTACGCCCTAAAGAAAGCGGTAAAGGAGGTTAAGGGAGACCTGATGAACGTCGTTGTAAACGGTGACATAGGATGTTATGGTCTAGCACATGCTCCTCCAATGGAGTTCGAGGATACCTACTTCGCCATGGGTGCGAGTATTGGAGTTTCACAGGGAATGCAACAATTGGGAGTAGACACCATTGCCTGGATCGGCGATGGAACTTTCTTCCACGCAGGTATCCCAGCACTTCAGAACGCTGTGCACAACGGAGCCAAGATCAAGATAGTTGTTGCTGACAATGCAGCGGTAGCCATGACTGGTTTCCAGACAAACCCCCAGATGGGTAGAACAGCCACAGGAGACAAGGTTGAGCCCATCATGATCGAGGACATCGCAAGGGCTTCAGGCGTCAACTTCGTTAAAGTAGTTGATGCGTATGACCTTGAAGAGGCTGAGAAGGCATTCAAGGAGATGCTTGAGTTCGACGGCGTCGCTATGGTCATCTCAAGGCGAGCATGCGCAATGGTCGCGGTTAGGGAGATGCGCCCAAACAGGCCACCCACAAACTACGTTGACCACGAAACTTGCATCGGATGCAAACAGTGTCTGAGTAGCTACGGTTGCCCCGCACTGATGTGGGACGACGAGACAAGGAAAGCAAGCATCGACACCACCCTATGCATGGGCTGCGATAGCTGCGCACAGATGTGCCCAGTAGGCGCAATCAAGAGGAGTGAATCCTAATGAATACCTTCAAGATAGTAGTCGCAGGTGTAGGCGGGCAGGGAACACTGCTAGCCTCAAGGCTCCTAGCGGATGCAGCAATCAAAGCTGGACTCAGTGTAAAGATCGGTGAAACCTACGGTATGGCCCAGAGGGGTGGACCCGTCATGGGACACATCCAGATCGGTGGCGAGGTAAACAACCCACAGATCAGGAAAGGTGAGGCCGATGTACTCGTTGGATTCGAGCCAGCCGAGGCAGTCAGAAGAGGCGTAACTTTCCTCAAAGAAGGTGGTCTAGCACTGATCAACTCCCGGGTCACAGCACCAGTCGAGGTCGTTAGCGGTATGAGGTCCTACCCGGACATGGACAAGATGATAGGATTGCTGAAGAACGTCACCGAGGACATCCACCTCTTTGATGCAACGGGCATCGCGGAGGAAGCAGGTGACCCAATCACGACAAACATCGTGATGCTTGGGGCGATCACCAAAAGCGGCTTGCTCCCATACAGCGAGGAGATTATCCTCGATACCCTCAAAGAAGGACTCAAGCCCCAGTTTCTGGAGCTCAACATGAGGGCTTTCGAGCTGGGCAAGAAGGCTTACGAGAGCCTCTAAACCCACTTTTCTACGTTAATGTTATCCATTCATCAGGCATTTTCTTACTATGCGTATTGTTACGGGCACCATTAGCCATGAAACACATGTATTATCCAACATCAGGACCGGTTTAGAGGAGTTCAGGAAGCGTAGGCTTCTCTATGGAGACGAGTTGTTCGAGGACTTCACTGACACGAAGACACCGGCAGGAGGAATCATAGAGGGATGTAAGAAACATGGGTTTGAGTTAATCCCCACGGTGTTCGCATCGGCGACGCCGTCTGGAATAATCACCAAGGAGGCGTTCGACCAGATACTCGGGGAGATACTATCGAGGATGAAGGAGGCTGAGCCTTTTGACGGGGTGGTGCTTCACCTTCACGGGGCGGGGGTTAGTGACGAATACCCGGACATCGAGGGAAAGGTGCTCAAGGAGGTCAGGAAGATAGCTGGAGATAGACCGGTGATATCTACCTTCGACTTGCACGCTAACTACACCCAGTTGATGGTTGAAAGCGCTGACATGCTCATCGGGTACGACACCTATCCACATATCGACGGCTACGAGAGGGGCATGGAGGCGGTGGACAAGATCGCAAAGATACTGGAAGGTTCACTAAAACCAACACTGGGCTTCGTCCAGCCTCCGATGCTCCCAGCGCTCCAAGTTCAGTTCACGGGAAGATACCCAATGATGCGGTTGATTGAAGAGGCACATCGGATCGAAGAGCTGGATGAGGTTGAGTCAATCACCGTTGCCGCGGGATTCCCTTGGAGTGACATCCCCGAAGCCGGGATGAGCTTCATCGTAACCACAAACAATGACCAGGAGCTAGCGGACAAGTATGCGAATCACCTATCCGATATGGCGTGGGATATGCGCAGAGACTTCCTAGTGAGTCCAACCCCATTGAGGGAAGCTCTTCGGTACGCTGCGAACGCAGAGGAGACTCCTATAGTGTTGGCGGATATAGGTGACAATCCCGGAGGTGGTGCACCGGAGGACGGTACAGTCGTTCTGAAGGCAATCTTAGAGGAAGGCATCATGGGTGGAGTCTTAGCCGTAATCTGGGACCCTGAAACTGTGGAGAAAGCGGTTTCAGACGGCGTAGGGAATGTTTCCACGTTTAGACTAGGAGGGAAGACCGATAAAATGCATGGAGATCCGATCGATGTGGAAGGAAGAGTCAAGAATATCACGGACGGCAAGTTCACGAACCTTGGACCGATGAGCACGGGCGCGGAATCAGACATGGGGGCGACGGTGGTGCTTGAGATAGGAGGTAACGATGTCATAGTGACGAGTAAAAGACTCCAGCCATATGATCTCGGAATCTACTACAGTCAGGGTGTTAAAGTGGAGGAGAAACGGTTCATCGTCGTCAAGAGCAGCGTACACTACAGGGCGGCCCACAATCCCATTGCTAAGGAAATAATTGAGCTTGACACTCCGGGTCTGACGAGTCCGAGGTTAGCAGGTTTCAGTTTCAAGAACATCAGGAGACCCATCTTCCCATTGGACGTGGAGATGCTTGGGATAACCGAGCTCAAATCAATGAAAGACGAGTAATCTGAATCCTCAACTAATAACTCTTTAATGTTTTTCAACAGTTTTCCTAGTGGTAGCCTTGTCCAAACTGAAGATCATCGGTGGAATCGTTCTTGTTCTTA
Organism: uncultured Candidatus Bathyarchaeia archaeon; assembly: GCA_964589605.1. Taxonomy (GTDB): domain Archaea; phylum Thermoproteota; class Bathyarchaeia; order TCS64; family TCS64; genus RBG-16-57-9. Next base: position 31,172 of record CAZPRN010000015.1, read on the forward strand.
TAATAGGAGTTGTGGCAATCGGAATCCTATCCGGAGGAGAAGAGGCTCAGGCTCCTGATATACCAGACGAAACAGAGCAAACAGAAACATCTGTAGATGAGCCAGAAGAAGAGGAACCTGAACCAAAACCCACAGTCAATCGACACGAGAAGATACCCTCAACCCAGGTCAAGATGAGCCCCAAGGATGACTACCATAAACCTGTCCTCCACAGCTTCCTATGGGAAGACCCCGTAATACTTGTGGGTGGGATAAACACGGCTGGAGCCGAGGACTCGCCATTCGTCAGTCCTGACGGGAAGAGCTTCTATTTCTTCTTCACACCGGACGTAACGGTGCCAGCCGAGGAGTAGTTGGTTGATGGAGTAACCGGTATCTGGGTTTCAAGGCTCGAAGAAGGAGAGTGGGGTGAAGCGGAGCTAATTGTGTCATCTTTTGCGGGTGAGCCTAACCTTGACGCCGAGGGGAACCTGTACTTTGTGCACCACTATTTTGAAGAGGGTGTAATGAAGGAAGCCGACATCTATGTCGCCTACAGGAAGCCTTCAATTGAACCCACAGACCATATCCCAGAACCATCAAGAGGCTACCTCACAGGTATATTGCCAAGTCCTCAACAGGACGGGGACTATGACTCGGCGTACCAGAAGGCAAGCCAGTCAAGTCAACTGGTGCCCATTTGGGGCAAGCCGACTCCTTTCTGGGAGAAGGCAGAGGACCTTGAGGGATGGTGGGGAGGTACATTCGTTGAGAACCTAACAAGGGGAAACGGTATGTACCCACTACTCCATTTCAGCTTCATAGCTGAGGGTATGACGGTCTCATCACCGCCAGATACTTCATATACTTTGAGCAGCGAGAACTGGAGGCTGATGTATAAGAGGGCTGTAATCGAGTCAGTTGAGGCATGTAGACCAGCCTACCTATCCGTTGGGAACGAAGTGAACCGGTGGTACGAGGCGCATGGGATCGGCGGAGACAACGGCTTCGATCACTGGGTCAGCTTATACGAGGAGATATACCAAGAAGTTAAGGAACTCTCACCTGAGACCAAGGTGTTCTGCACGTTCAGCAGGGAAATTGTATCCGAGCTAAGGGAAGCAGACATGACAGTTCTAGATCTGTTCGATCCAGACACATTGGACATATTTGTGCTCACAAGTTATCCGCACAGCGTATCGTCAGTGAATACTCCAAGCCAAGTCCCATCTAGTTACTACTCATCGGTCGCTGAGATGATGCCCGGAAAACCATTTGGGTTCAGTGAGGTTGCATGGCCCTCAACATCTGATTTCGGTGGTGAACAGGGACAGGTGGATTTCATCGAACGAGTCACATCAGAGCTTACAGTAGATCAGGGAATAAATCTTGAGTTTGTGATGTGGACTTGGCTCCATGACCAAGGATCAGCAGATGATGCTGGGCTAATTGAGCATGATGGCACCGAGAAACTGGGTCTTGATGCCTGGGCTTCGCTGTCTAGGTGAATATCTCAGCCTTCACGTCGTGGGTATTAGGTAACAGGAATATCTTGGTGAATATCCAATCCAGGTACTGGGCCGCGTAGTCAACTTGGATACTTGAAATGAGTTTCTGATATGACAAAGGTTCTCCTTCCATGTCCGTCATTACCTCCATGTGCTGCCCGAGCCACTGATTCTCTTGAGGCGAGAGAATTGTGAAAGGCACATCAACGACTAGCGTTTTCTCGGGTGCCGAGACGGCAAACTGGACGAACTTGCCGCTGGCTGGGTCCTCGAATATTACGACTTCCTCGGATGTGTTGATTGCCTTCTGCAAGCTCTGTATGTACAGTGCTTGTCGCTGGTTAGAATCCATGATGAAAAGAATGGTGAAAAAGGGTTAAGGGTTACTCCTCGGGGTCCCAGGGTTTGAAGCTCTGGGGGCTCACGTCGTCGCTGTGCATTCCCTGGTAGTGGTTCTCGGGTATCCGGTCCCATATCTCCTGGGTGATCTTTTGAACATCTGCGACGAGCTTTGCTTCATCGATGACGACTAGCTTTTTCTCGTCTACTACAAGCTTGCCGTCAACCATAACGTACTCGATGTCCTCTCGTGTAGCTGCGTTTACCAGATTCTTTACTGGGTCCCTGCATGGCACGTTGTTTATTGTCTGCATGTTGACGACAGCGATGTCTGCGAGTGCTCCCACGGCGATTCTTCCTAGATCGTTCCTGCCAATTCCCTTTGCTCCTCCCAGCGTTGCTGAGGTGAATACTTCTCTTGCGCTTCCGCTGAAGCAGTCCCAGTCTGCTACCTTGCTCATGTAGCTGGCTACCCTCATCTCGTTGAGCAGGTCCTGTGGGCTTGTATCACAGCCTATTCCCAGGTTTACTCCCGCTGCGAGGAACTTGGTGTGGCTATGCATCTTGTTACCTCGTTTAGTGAATACCAGTGGGTCGTGGCTGACTGTTGCACCTGATTTTGCCAGTATCTCTAGGTCCCCTCCACCAACTGGAGGGTAGGCAAGTAGTGGGTGCCCCGCGATAGCCCACCCGTGCCCGATGATGAGGTCTGGTCCAAGTAGTCCCGTGTCGCTGAGGAACTCGATGGGTGTCCTCCGGTACATCCTGAGCATATTCTGGAACTCGACAACCCACTGGGCTGCATGGATGCTAACAGGGCATTTTAGCTCGTCTGCTTTCACTCTGATTGCTTTCTGCAGGTCTGCGCTGACCTTGTCCACCGTGCTGGGGTACATTGCCCCGATGATTCTGCCGTCCAGTGCACCGTCATACTTTTTGACGAACGCCTCGGCTTCATCCAGTAGCTTCAAACCGTACTCTAACTCGTTCCAGTCTGTGTACAGGTTGGCTCCCTGGTTCCTTGCCCACATACCGTCCTCGACGTTGCAGCCCTCGACTGCCCTCATACCCATGGAGTCTATGTGTTTGATTGCGGTCTCCGCTCCTAAGGTTCCCACCATGCCGATCTCGACCATGGTTGTGCAGCCTGATCTGAGCAGCTCAGCCATGCTGTACTTTGCGAATGTGTGATAGTTCTCTGGTTTGATGCTCTTACCTAGGGCGGTGAGGTTCTCGCCTAGGCTGCTCATGTAGAAGTGACGTGCACCAGTGTCGTCGATGAAGGATTTGTCCTTAGGTGCGCTTGATGCGTGGGTGTGGGTGCAGATCATGCCGGGTATGACTACGTGTGTTGAAGCGTCGATCCACCTGTCCACTTTTCCCTTGTAGTTCTTGCCCACATAACTGATCCTGTTTCCCTCGGTTACAACTATTCCGTCCCGTAGGAGCCTGTGCTCCTTGCCATCGTATGCGATGACCCATTTGCCTTTTATTCCAATACTCATGGGTTGATTGGAACGTTTTGCGGTTATATGCTTTCCCGGTCCGGTGTTTTTGAACCAACCACTGGGGGTAAGGCTAAAAAAAATAATTCGAATATACTTCGGTTTTGAAACCGGGTTGGTTTGATTGTGAGTCCTCTATGTTTCTCGTTCGTACACGTAAAGCGGCTCTGGGCAGTCAGGTAGCAGTCCTTTGTTGATGTACCCGAATTTCTCGTAGAAGTGGTGGTTTCTGACCGCGTACGGTGGGGTCTCAAGGGACCATTTTCTTGCAGGATAATTAGTGTGGATATAATCCATTGCTTTTTGACCGATCTTCATGTCTTGGTGGACAGGGTGGATCCAGATTCTGACTAGCTGAATGTGGTCGGGACTTATCCTTTCAAGGATGATACCTCCAATGATCTCTCCGTCGAGGGTTATCTTGAGGTAGGTATCGTTCTTCATACGTTCAAGCTGGTACTCTACGTCGTCATATCCTGGTGCTCCACCCACCTGTCTGCCCGTGTGCCTGAACGTGTCATCGTCGAAGGTCTGCTTGCATGTACGGGTCAACTCTAAAGCATCTTCAGGTTGGGCTTGGTGGAACTGGATGTTCATGGGGGATCAGAGTTTGTAGCTGCTAGACTTGGGGAGGGACACGATGAAGGTTGTACCGCCCTTGCTTGAATCGAAAGTGATGTTACCGCCGTGTGCTTTAACAACATCCATACAGTATACGAGACCCAGCCCAAGTCCGTTTTCTTTTCTGGTGAAGAAGGGCGTGAAAACTTTTCCCTGATCCTTATCGTCTATTCCCTTACCAGTATCAGAGATTGATATATTGAGCATGTCATCAACGAGCTCGATTGAAACGCCTAGTACTCCAGTAGACCCCATTGCCTCCACCGCGTTCTCGATGATGTTCTCCATCACTAGGAACATCTTAACCGGGTCAATGGCGGCTGCATGGAACACGGGGTTGTACTCTACCTTTATTCCCTCGGATGGATCGACTGCATCGATCGCCTTCTGAACAAGCTCACTAAGGTCCTCAAACCCAATCTTAAGCTCTCCAACACTAGTCTTTTCCTCGATCTCCTTTACGGATGAGGTAATTTTTTCAAGGTACTCCTCTAGGGAGTCCGCGTAGGTCTCCATGAGGTCTGGGTTCTGTTTAAGGAGGAAAACGAGATTCAAAGAGTCCTTCAAGGGCTTCTCTATACCATCCCTGATCTGCTCCGAGAGTCGCCTAGCACCGGTTATTAATTCCTGTGCGTGCTGCCTCCTGAGCTTGTCAATGGCTTCCCGCTCGTTGATCGTGTGTGCCACAAGCTCTTTTGATTTCTCATCAACTAGAACCTCCAAGTTAATCTCGTTTCTCTCAGCCATGTAATAGGCGTATGCGAGAAGAGAAAACTCTATGAGTATGAATGCGTAGATCCCAAGATTTTGTAGAAATAATGGCAGGCCTGTCAATTGAAGCTCAAGTAAACTAACAATCGTGAGTGGAACGTAGACAATGAACCCGATAATTGAACCTATAAAGAGGAGTTTATCTTTCCCGTCGCCGGTTCGTTTGTACCGGTTGTATAGAAGCCTCATCGACCATAGTAGTATACCTGATGCTAGTAGTTCAAGTACTACGAAAAGGATGTCGGAGGCTGACATTGTAGATAGTATCCCTTTCGCAAATGGATAAAGTATTGTATCAACGGTAGTTATAGGCTACCTGCGATTGATGGGTTGTTCCTTGGCTCCTGGATGAAGAAGGCAGGAAGTAGCGAAAGGGCGGACACGGCGGCTATGTAGCTAAACCCTACACCGAACCCATATGTTTCCACCACCCATCCAAATATCGCACTGCTGAAGCTTGCTATGGTGAACCCTATCGTGAAGTATAGTCCGAAGATTTGGTCAAGCTGGCTCCTGTCAACACTGTCTGTCATCACACTCTGCACGATGACAGTTTGGACCATGAAACCGATGAAGAATAATAGTACGGCTAAGCCTGTGAAGCTCCTGACGAAATTGAGCATAAAGTAACCAGCTGCACTTGCGACCATTATCCCGATGATGAGTGGCTTCCTGTTTACTCGGTCACTGAGCCATCCCCAAAAGAATGGACCAAGAACTCCTCCCCCCAGAAGTATCGCGTAGAGGAGGCTGCTTCTCTCAGAGGAGAAACCCAGTATATCGATGAAGTAGAGGGGCAGGAAGGTCCTGACACCCATCCTGAAAGCCATTACGCTCCTAAGTACGCTGATTGAAAGCACATTCCTATTCTTGAGCTGCTCCCTGAGCTTGCCCCAGTTCAAGGCGTCCCTTGTCTTGCCTTCGACATCGCTGCTGCCTTTTACGAAAAAAAGAATGATTATCGATAGGGCTAAGGCAGGGAGGGATAATAGTCCAAGCGTTGACCTCCACCCCATTTTTGTTAGAAGATAGGCGGTGATAATTGGTGTGAAAGCGAATGCGATTGATGGTACAGACTGGTTCAAACCCAGCATTTTGCCTCTGTCTTTTTGGCTGGACCCGTTGCTAACGATAGATGCCCCGATAGGGTGTTGTACGCTGCTTCCAACTCCAGCTATCACACTGAACCCGAGGAACTGTGCGAACCCTTGACCCATCGAGATACCGATGTTCATCACAGCGTTGATAATGTTCCCTACTGAAACGAGCACTCTGCCACTGAACCATCGCCGGAAAAAGCCTACGAACATCTGTGGGAATCCAGCCGCGAATCCGGCTGCTGACCTGATCAAGCCAAGTTCAGCATAGGAGATGTTGAACTCGTCCATCAAGTCAGGGTACAGCATGGGCATTGAGCCGCTGATTACGTGGTTGAGCATGTGGAGGATGATGACTGACCATACGAGTGGTCCGGATTTCTGTTCTTGCTTGGGCTCAGTCAATGGGTTCACCTGATGCAAACAACACAATCATTGCTACAGTTAAATGTAGCGATACATTACGGGTTATAATCGGTGCATTGGTGTACATTTTGATGTCGACCATCGATGGTATTAAGTTCAGGTTGACCGCACGCGAAAAGATTAAACTTTCATAGTCTCGGCATTTTATAGGATAGATGTTTTGAAATGAGTACAGATAAAAAAATATGCGCAAAATGTGGGGACGAGATTAACCCAGATTCACGTAAATGTCAACTTTGCGGACATGAGGAAAAGGAATGATTACGTCTTCCCCCTACCGTTGATGTAGCGATACATCTCGTGTTTGTCAGTTTTTTAATAGAATGAGCCCGATATCAACCCATGTTCAAGTTAATCAAGGGAGCCGAGGTGTACGCGCCGGAACACCTTGGCGTCAAGGATGTCCTAGTCGCTGGTGAGAAGGTAATAAGGATTGATGACAGCGTTGATGCTCCATCTGGCTTCGATTGTGAGACCATCGATGCAATGGGAAAGATAATGTACCCTGGCTTCGTTGACAACCATATCCATTTCATTGGGGCGGATGACGGACAGGGTCCAATGGGCAGAACAGGTGATATCACATGGAGCAATCTAGTTGAATCCGGTACAACCACTGCTGTAGGTTGCCTTGGTAGCAGCAGGTTCGTTAGGAGCCTACATTCACTGTACATCAAGACCCTTGAGCTTGATATGATGGGCTTAACAACGTACATGTACACAGGTAGCTTCGTAATCCCACCACCAACATTGACAGGGGAAATCAGGAAGGACATTTACCTTATCCCCAAGGTGATTGGGCTGAAGACCGCTATTAGCGACACAACTACGAACCACCACACATGGCGTGACCTATCTAGTATCAATGCAGAGGTCCAGTATGCCGCAGATATCGCCAACAAAACAGCTGTACTCCACGTGCACGTTGGCAGACAAAAGACACGGATGGGCAGAATATTCGAGTTAATCGAAAATACTGGAACCAACCCAGCAAGAGTTATACCTACACACATCAATCGCAGAAACCCGGATGTGATCGAGCAGAGCATCGAGTACACCAAGATGGGTGGGATAGTTGACCTTAGCAGCCTAATGAGGAAAGAAGAAGGTACAATGACTGGGCTCAAACCAGAGTACGCCATCAAAAGGATGCTCGACGAGGGCGCTGTTCTTAAGAACATCACCATGAGCAGCGATGGAAACGTACCACAGTTGATACTCGGGGAGGATGGAAAACGAGTGGGTAGATACATCGCACCACTTGACTTGAACCGTCGTGAAATCAGGGACATGGCTAACAATGGTGTGTGCAGCCTGTCTGATGCCCTCAAGATTCTCACCAGTAACGTGGGAAAAGCGTTGGGGATACCCAAGGGAGTTATTGCCGAAGGCTATGATGCCGACTTGGTTATCGCAGATGGTGTAGAGAACATGAGGATCGACCAAGTCTACGCGATGGGCAAACGAGTCGTGGAGAAGGGCGAAGCCATCTGGAAAACCCATTTTCAGAAGGACCCATACTACCATCTCTACAACTGACCCGAGGCTTTATAGAGCCTCATCCACCCGGTTTCTCTGATATTTCATGCCAGACCCAATCACCCTAAGACACAGGATAACAAGAATCATCGCAGCTACAAGGTTCCCATTCGTGGACCAGGACTCGTGGGGAGAGAAACACCAGACAATCGTCAACGACGAGGTAAAACGATTCGCAGTCCAGACCCCCTTAGGTGTATTATATCCAAGCATCGTGATCACAAACGACGACGGCACCATAAGGGAGCTCGGAGTCGTGGAAGGAGCTGAGGAAATCACCGAGGAGAGCATCCCAAGGTGGAAAGCACTATCTGATGCTGCTCCATATGGGCGAGAGTTCAAGAAACTGTTCCTCTATGTCCCCGAGGGGTACGAGGAGAAAACACTCAAGATGTTCGAGGACGAGAAAATCAACTACGACGGGATCAGGGGTTACAGGGTTGAGAAACAGGTGCTTAAGATTCTGCCATTCAAGACCCTCAACGACGAGTACGACGACGTAATGACGTAACTTTATCATATCTGTTTAAATCGAGTCGTTCTCCAACCTTTCCATGGATTCTGATGGGGCCAAAGGCCCTAGAGTCAAGATCACAAAGAATGGACCGTACCTAGTGATAGGCAACATCTCTCTTTCCAAGATGGTTATTGACGCAGATATGGAGGGATACCCGTACAGGTGGAGGACAGTAGAGCGATACCCAGCGAGAAAAAGCTACGCGCTTTGCAGGTGCGGTAAATCAAAGACCATGCCGTACTGTGATAGCGAACACACTAAGAACGGTTTCATTGGAACAGAGACAGCTGGATTCGAGCTATACATGGACAACGTAAAGATATATGATGGTCCAGATCTGAAACTCACGGACAACAAGCCCATGTGCACTGGGGCCGGTTTCTGTACCCGGAATGGCAATATCTGGAACCTAACAATGCACAGCGATGACCCAGAAAACAGGAGAACCGCGATCCAGGAAGCCGCTGACTGCCCACCCGGACGTTTAGTTGTCTGGGACAAAGAGGGTAAACCTATCGAACCCGGTTTTGAGCCCAGCATCGTGGTGACGGTGGACCAATACGGGGCGCCCGGGCCTCTCTGGGTACGCGGCAGTATCCCAATTGAATCTGTTGATGGAGACCCTTACGAGGTTCGCAACAGGGTGACTCTCTGTAACTGTGGACGGTCTGAAAACAAACCGTTCTGCGATGAATCCCATCATGCCCCCGAGTAATTTCTTGTTTAGTACATATTTTATACAATTAGCATGATGATATGATGAATTATCATGTCTGATGTCGAGAAGAAGACTGAAGAATACAAGATGTCCGCACAGGACCTTCACGATACATACCACAGGCTACACCCCCAAGTCCTCAGCGAGTTCGAGGAGGAGATGCCAAAGTACTGGGGCAGGGACTGGAAGGCAAACAGCACAGTCGGCAAACTAAGAACCGTGCTACTCCACCGACCAGGAAAGGAGTTCCTTAGTGTGGGAAACAAGACCCCATGGCCTCCGTACGAGGACAGCTGGAGAGCCTGGAGGATGATGGAGAAGCCCGACCTTGACGAGCTTGTTGAGCACCACGAGAACCTAGTTGACGCGTTCAAGTCCGAGGGTGTCGAGGTCATAATCAGGAAGCCCGATCCATGGGACCCACCTTACACGGTCAAGTCCATTTACTGTGATGACGTTGCACACGCGGCTGTTTATGGACACGTAATCCTCAGGATGTATGACCACATCAGGAAAGGCGAGGAGTTGCCCACATTCCAGACACTTGCAGAGCACAGTATCCCAGTCGTCGGCATGATTACAGGTGACGGAATGGTCGAGGGAGGCCCATGTGGCTGGCTCGACGAAAAACACGCCATCATCGAGGTCCACTTCCCAAGGGGGAACACAAAGGAGAAGGGAGTCATGAGGGCGAACGAGTGGGGACACATCCAGTACGCCAACATAATCAAGGCACAGGACCCAGAGGTCGACATCAGAATGGGGCCAGGATACGGCACAAGGAAGGGCACCATCCACTATAGCATGGTTGACAGGCATACAAGCGTCGGCGAGGCGAAGTACTATGACAACTACCTCACTGACTGGATGGAGTCAGAGATGGACTGGAAGTTCATCAAGCCACCGGACGATCTTGTTAGCATCGACACCAGGGGCTTCGCAAAGGGACCGGACTGTGGAGTCGTACTGGAGCCGGGCAAGATACTCACCAGTGACCAGTACCCCAAGGCAACAAAGTGGTTCGAGAGCATCGGAATCGAGGTAGTCGAGGTTCACCTTGACAGCCTTGTCCGTCCACGTAACAGTGGGAGCATCCACTGTTGCGTAGGCACCCTTCACAGGGAGCCAGAGCCCAAGAGCTACTAAGCTCAACCCTTTTTTCACAACGCATATTATCTCAACTTCAAACTAAATTATTGATGAGTGAGAAACGCCTTCTCGGATACTGCGGCATGTATTGTGGTGACTGCCTAGGCTACTCGGGGGTTATCGCTGATGCATCAACACGGTACCTTGAGGTTCTTGACAAGTACCAGTTCGAGAGAACCGCCATAAACGTGTTCTCCGAGGAACTATCCCAGTACGACAAGTTCATCGATATGCTTGAGTTCATGGCCAAGCTACGGTGTAACACCCTATGTAGGGACCTGGACGGAGGCGAATCCAGATGCGAGGTGCGACAATGTGCCGTTGATAATGGTTTTAATGCATGCAACGAGTGCGAGAAATTTGAGGACTGTGAGAAACTCGACAGCGTCCTTGGAAGCCTTCATGCTGATTCATGCAGGAAAAACCTCAATGGTGTAAACAAGATGGGCCTTCAGAGCTGGCTTGCAGACGGGAAAAAACACCATTACTGGGACAAGGATTAGACCTGTTTGATCTTCTCGTAGATCATCTGAGCCTTTGTCTTGTTGTCAACGTAGAAATATCTAGCACCTAACAGGTCAGCGAGTTCTGCGGGTTTCCTGTCCTCGGTGATCAATAATAGGTTGTGTTCTTTTGCGTACTCCGCTATCTGTTTATCCATCTTACCCGTCATGTTAGCGTCATGTACGGTGACCACGTCGCATCCCAGCACCTCAAAGTACTCCTTCAAGCCGCTGAACATCTCGTCTAGCAACAATTTCATATCTTGTATCTCTCCAATGTCTCATTCATCTTGCCGCAGGTGTGCTTACCCTCGGGACAGTAGCCCAGCTGGTAACAGTATGGTCCAGCCTTGTTAAATATCTCCGGCTCAACCGCCCGTAGCAGCTCAAGCATCCGATCGGCGAGTGCTCTTACCTCCCACTGTGCCCGGTTGCAGTTTCTTAGACCAAGAAAATGCATCAGCGCTTTCCCGTCCATGGTCATAAGCATGCTAGTCTCGATGGCATTGGGAAGGACGAACCTGGCGTCTTCCTTGGGTACACCGATGTCTACAAGGGACTGGTATCCGTCACTCGCTGCATTGATGACCTTGTTATACGCGTCGATGTTATCCCCCACGCTTGGAGGTACGACGATTTTCTCGCTCAACCGTTTGACAGTGATGTACCTTTGGCTCTGCTGGCTGAAACTGGCGATCCGATGCCTAACAAGCTGGTGGCTGCATGCCCTGCTAACCTTCTCGATGGCAAACGTGTAGTTCAGGTGGGGCAGTAACTCGCGCCAATCAGTTTCCGGGAAGGCTTCTTTGAGCTCCTTTAGAGGAGTGTAAATTAGTAGGGTAGCCTTCATCACTCGCTCCTCCGTATGAACTCGTATATCCTCGGTGTCGCTTCTTTAACAGTCTCAACGAGTGCTTCCGAGAACTCGCTAGGGTGTAATTGGTGTAGCTCGATGACTGTTCTGAGGTTCCCACTCACAATCCAAACGTCTCCAGCCTCAGTGAAGCTGAGAAACTTGGTCTTCAACAAGGTATCGAGCACCAGCTCCTTGCTTGCCTCAAGCTTCCATACCAGCCTGTTATGCTCCAGAATGTTCCCGTGCTGCACCTCAACCCTTCCCACGATATCGGCGACCTTCTCTGGTTTGGCCTTCAACCTGTCGAAAAGGGTGCTAGGCATGGCTCCACTGGTAGTCGTGAGCATGCTTGTTGCGATCATGGTCTCGATGTCAGGGCTGAAGGATACGAGCTGAAGCCTCATCTGTTCACCTATACGGGGTTCATCTCTGGTTTCTTGGGTTTGGCCTTGATCTCATCGGGGACATTGACGGCTCGCACTACGTTCATACTGTTGATGACGTAGACTGGTGTACCGTCGGGCTCATGTCTGTTTAATCGTTTGACGCCGCGTAGAACCAGTTTAACCTTCAACGTAGTTCCGTCCTCAAGGGTGTACTCGTTCCAGAACTCTTTCTCCTCACTGAAATCGACTTCTTTGGCGTCCTTCAATGCGTCCCGTTGTAGTTTTGACAATATTATCCCTAGGGATTGGAGCGGCTTGACTGTTATATCTTATGCCTCGGCGATTACCTCGACCCTGTGAGCAGCTTCGTTGCAGAGGGACACAAGGTCCAGCTCCTCCTCAAGCTCCTCGATAACGCTAACCCTGCTTTTTGTTGCAGGTCCCTGTGGTACAGCAGTGCATCCATCCGTTGATTTCGCTGTGATTTTATATGTACCCATTCTTCGAGCGATATCCTCGATCTCCACCTTATCTAAACCAATTATTGGCCTGAGGACTGGAGTGTTGATACTACTGCTCAACACGTACAAGTTGCTAAGAGTCTGGCTAGCCACCTGCCCCATGCTTTCCCCGGTGATGATAGCCTGTGCCTTGTTTCCTTTGGAGAACTCCTCGGCGATCCGGTACATGCTTCGCTTACATAGTATGCAGGTGAACCTTAGTTCCCGTGTCTCAGTGATCCTCTGCATAACGTCACCCATCGGAGCCGCGTAGAGCTTGTAGTTCGTTCGTGGAACGTACTTCGCTACCTGTTTGAAGCTCTCAATCGCTCGTTCAACGTAGGAATCACCTACGAATGGTCGCTGGTCCATGAATAAGGGGAGTACCCCTACTCCTCTTTTCATCATCATCCATGTCGATACGGGGCTGTCTATTCCTCCACTAAAGAGACTTACAGCTTTGCCCTGTGTCCCATACGGTAGTCCCAGTACTCCTCTGATGATCCTCGTGTAAACGAATGCCTCCTTGTCTCGAACCTCGGCGTACAGGGTGATGTCTGGGTTGGTTAAATCGACGTGGATGTTTCTATCTTTGAGGGCTTCCATCACCCTTGAACCGCCCTCGTAGCTCAGATCGCGACTGTTAAACTCGTGTTGTCCGACAACCTTGGGGCGTACGGCGAACCCGTCACCCTCTTTCATATTGGCTTTAGCTTCCTCGACTAATTGATCCAGAACTGTTTCGTATCCAGTCTCCACTTTTGTGCTAGGCATAACATTGGCGACACCGAAGACGTTTGAGACTAGTTCAGCAGCCTCGTTGGGAACTCCCTCGATGAATATCCTGCCATACCGTCTGTGAGACTCGGCTTCCTCGTACCCGTTCTTCTTTAGAATGTTCACAATGTCCTGTGCAAGGCTTCGCTCTAGGTTGTTTCTTACGTACCTGGACTTTAACGCGATCTCGCTGTAGCTTACGAGGATTGTCAAGACAAGTAAAACCCACTATTGAAGCCTTTAAACGTAAGGGTGTAGGGTAGAAAATTACACTTTAAGGTTAAATACACACAAACATATTCTTTGGTGATAAAATTTGAGCGAGAAAACTGTTCAATGCGTTTACTACTCGGCGTCGAGGACTACACAGAAAATCCTCGACAAAGTAGCAGAGGGCACGGGGATGAAAGTATTACCACCAGTAGACATCACAAGTAGAAAAACGAGGGAAGGATTCGATGGAAGCGTTGAAGGCGACCTTGTTCTGGTGGGTTCACCTGTCTACGAGGGAAGCGTCCCGTCAATAGCGACGGGTCCATTTTTGAAGATGAATGGAGAGGGAAAATGGGCTGTTCCGATTGGAGTGTATGGAAACAGGTCAGCTGAAGATTACGTGTCAGAGCTTTCTGGACTGCTCAGGGGTCGAGGTTTCAAGATCATCGCAGGCGCGGAGTTCATAGCGGAGCACTCTTACACTCATGAAGCAGTTGGAAAAGCAGCTGCGGTAAGTAGACCTGATGAGGCAGACCTTGAGGTCGCTCATGGATTCGGTAAAAATATTGCTGAGAAAATGATTTCACCCGATGAGGCACCAATTGAGAGCAAGCCGTTAAAGTTCGGGGACACCCACAAGGACAAGGCTACTTGGCGTGAGAACAGGATCAAGGAGAGAATCACGACTCCATTGTTCGAGGAAAGCAAGTGCATCCAATGCAATCAATGTGTAGAGGTATGTCCAACCGATGCAATTGATGAGTCAAGTTATGCGACTGACTCGGATGCCTGCACGCGGTGTATGGCGTGTGTGAAGGTCTGCCCAACTGCAGCCAAGACAATCAGCTATCCGGCTCCTGTGACCCAGTTCATCAAGACCTGGGGAGAGGATAGAAAAGAGCCCAAGCTCATCCTCTAATTTATTTCAAAAGTAGCCAATTTTAATGAGTTTTAATAATATACTTTTTACTCAGTTCCTTTTGAAACTGAGGAAAGTTTCTAAAATGAATAGCATACATACCAATCATCCTCGCTCCTTCGACGTTTCTTAGAGAATCATCGACGAACAAGCATTCATCTGGGGGAATCCCTATTTTCTCGATCGCAAATTCATAGATTCGTGGATCTGGCTTGTTGATTCCCACCTCACATGAATAAACGAGTTCATCAAAATACTGGAGAAAATGAAAATTCTCTCCAAGATACATCAAGAAATCATTAGGCATATTGGAGATCAATGATAGATTGGCGACCTGTGGTCGAATTGAGGCTATGAACTCGACCATTTCTGTGTTTATATCGGTCCAGCTTTTCATATCCTCGTGTATTAATGCTTCAACGGTAGCGTCTGATACTTGCAGACCTAGATGATGCAATACAGTTCTCCAATATTCTTCCCCCGAACTCATGCCACTATCAAAATCAGACCTATATTTACGGTAAGCCTCCATGAAATTCGATGGAACCTGACCCAGTATCCCTTGTACTTTTTCCGTAAAATCGCTGTTTTGAGGTTTAGATATGACTCCTCCAAAATCAAGCACAATGGACCTAATTTCATTCATTACTTTGTTCAATTAGACTCACTGAATATAAGACTAATAATCTAGATTCTCAGCATAACTCTGAATAGACTCGATTAGCCCTTATCCTAGTATGAGTTTCTGGGATGAGTGGTTCAAACGGTTCGGCAGGCCCTCGGGTTTGTTCCGGGATCTGGATCGGATGATCAGGGAGATGGAGAAAGAGATGGCTGAGACCATTCGCCAGATGGAGGAGCAGATGCCTGACGAGATGCTCAGGGAGACACGGCAATCCGATGGGTCTGTCAGGCGAGAGTACGGCCCATTTGTGTATGGTTACAGTGTTAAGATAGGACCTGATGGTAAACCGGTGATACGTGAGTTTGGCAACATGAAGCCGGGACTGGGCGAGGAGGAGCAGCCGTTGAGCCTGCAGGAGCGCAGGGAGCCACTGGTTGATGTCATCGAGGACGAAGACTCAATCAAGGTGGTTGCCGAGTTGCCTGGTGTAGAGAAGGAGGATATCAAGCTCCATGCCACGATCAGGGGCATGACTATCAACGTAGAGAACGCCGAGCGCAAGTACTTCAAAGAGCTGGAGTTCCCTGTTGAGATCGATAGAGGCTCTGCTAGGTCCAGTTACAGGAACGGCGTCCTTGAGATAACTTTCCAGAAAAAGCAGGACGACGAAGGCACACCCATCAGCATCGAGTAGGGGAACGTTTAACACGACCCCACCTTCTAATCACATGGCCGATGATGTTAAGGCATTAGATTGATCAAGTGATGAATCAGAGTTACACTGAGGCTTCCCGCAGTGTAACAACTTAAATTGTTGTGCTGCGGGGTATTTTTTATGAGTGTTTTTGATCCTTTGGAGGTTTTGCGTGGTAGTAGGGTTGTTCGTAGGGCTACTTTGGAGGCGGTTGAGTGTTGGGAGAGTGTTCGGGTTCTTGCTTTGAGTGTGGTTGGTAGGCGTAGGCGTGGGTCTCCTGCTACTGTGCAGAGGTATGTTGCTGCTGTGAGGCGGTTTATGGATTTTGTTGGGTATGTTGATGCGGATCGGTTGATTGGGGATATTAGGAATGGATCCATTGATTTTGTTGAGTTGGTTGATGCGCGGGGTGTTGGTTGGATTGATGTTCAGCTTGATATGGGGTATGCGAATAAGACTGTTCATGGTAATTTGATGGGTGTTAAGAAGTGGTTGAGTGTGAATGGTGTTTCTGTTGATTGGGATCGTGTTGAGTTGCCGGCTACTAGTGTTACTAAGATTAGGGATAGGGCTCCGTCTGTTGATGAGCTCCGGTTGATGGTTGAGCATGCGCCTCAGTTGAAGGATCGTGTGGCTGTGTTGTGTCTTAGTAGTAGTGGGTTACGGATTCGGACTTTTTTGAGTTTGATTTGGGGTGATTTGGAGTTTCTTGAGGATATGGTGTTGGTGCGGGTTGGTAGGGCGTATGGTCGTAAGTTTATGAGTCGTGGTGGTAGGGGTGGTCATGGTGTGGCTCAGTTGTATGTTTGTTTTTTCAGTAATGAGGCGCGGGAGGCTTTACTGAGGTATAGAGAGTATCGGGAGCATCAGGGTGAGAAGATTACGGATGATAGTCCTTTGATAGCCAGTGATTTAACTGGGGAAGCTTTAACGGTGCCTGGGTTTTATCGTCGGTATTATTTATTGTTGGAGAGGGCGGGGCTTACGGAGAAAAGCCATAACGTGTATGTTTTGCATGTTCATACGCTTAGGAAATATTTCCGGTCTAACTGTGTGGGTGTTGATGAGTCATATCGTGAGCACTGGATGGGGCACCGGGGCGGGTACTTGGATGAATCATATTTCCGGGCTGAGAAAGAAAAACACATCATAGAGTACAGGAAAGCAATGCCGCATCTAGCGTTATATGACAGGTATGAGGTTGAACAGCTACGGCGTGAGCTAGAGTCTCAGAGAGAGGAACATTCGGATTTGGAACGTAGGCTACGTGAGGCGGAGATGTATATCGAGCAACAGCGCATAGAACAAGCAGTACGACAGGAACTAGCAAAACAAAGAAAAGAATAAATGAATCATACCCAACACCAACAACCTACCATGCGCGAAACGAGAAAAACAATCTACCAGTTTCATGTAACAATGCGTTTGAATTTCCCGCAGTATAACAAAGACATTTGAGAATAAAAATAATCTTAGAAAATCATTTAAAAACGGTTGTTTCAGGTATAATTGATGAATCAGAAATCAACTAAGTATAGTATATCCATTATCTTACTGGTTCTAGTTGCTTCACTCGGATACACAATAATCAAATTAAACAGTCTTGAAAAAACCGTTGATACACAGACTGAAATCATCACACAACTCGACGAGGAAATAAAACCCTATGAATCATTGTATAATCAGCTAAAAGACAGACCGGATACCAGTTTCATAAACGGTTTAATAGCTGTCTCAGGGTCAACCATTAGCTACAGCCACGATTTAACAAAAGAGCTACCTGAGCGATTCACTTATGATCATTATTCAATCTTCTATTCACCAATAGAAAACTCTACACTACACATCGTATCAGGTAAACTATTACCAAAAGGCGATTTTCCCTTCCCTTTGACTCTTCAGAAGGGAAATGCGGTATTGAATGAGTCTAGTGTAAGGGTGGAAACCATTCACGAATACACCAATACTACCTATGTTCAGTGGCAGTCTCCCATAATATGGCAGAGAAACGTCACAGGCACAGAGTCCATTGATATTGTGCTTGATGATGTTGGTTGGTATACGCTTAGTATGACCGGTCCGATTAGTAGAACGAG
Organism: uncultured Candidatus Bathyarchaeia archaeon; assembly: GCA_964589605.1. Lineage (GTDB taxonomy): Archaea > Thermoproteota > Bathyarchaeia > TCS64 > TCS64 > RBG-16-57-9. Next base: position 48,910 of record CAZPRN010000015.1, read on the forward strand.
TAGTGGTGCTACTAGTTATAGATTCGCGTTGGTTGATGTTGATGAATCTGTCCAGGTAGCTGACTTGTGGGTTGATTACCGTCTAATCCATGATGGAGAAATCATACTATTCGGGTTATGGACAAGATAACGCGCGAGTGTATCCTATTTCTTTAAACTTGTAATACTATTCACTTACCTCATGTAACAAGCATATTGGGATATGGATTTGTCTCTGGTGTTTATTCTTTTGTATTCAATTTTTACTCTAGTGATCCCTCAACCTAGGTTTTGGTGGAAAAAAGGAATGGTTGTCTGTCCGTCAGTACCTCATGGGATTAAGTATAGTATAGAAGGGTTTCTCTAGCTAGTTTTGCACCAAAATTTTCCTCAATGAAACAAAAGCACTTTATGTTGCATCCAGTGGAGAAATAATCATTTTCTAGTTAATTGACAACCAACCCATAGCAACAAAAAACGATAAGTTAAGAAGCCTAGAGCCTATTCAAAACCAGAACGAGAACCTCTTCAAGCTCATCAACAAACCTATAAAACTTGACAGAATCCAGAGGAACAAGCATCAAAGCCTCCTCGCTACCCCACTCAAAGAGACCACCATTCATAAGCAATTTACGTTTAGCAGCCAAATTAACACGATACTTTCTGTACAATGATAACATGTGCCTAGTTTTTTGGGTGATACAGTCAATATACTCATCCACATTAAGGCTCAGCTTTTCACTCAACATAAATAAATCAACATAATCTCTAGCCTTAACACCACGACGAGTAAGTAACGCACGCACCTTCTCACATAAAATCTCCTTAGGATCATAAGACCATAAACTCAGGTCCTCAAAGTAAGAAGAAGCTTCAGGGTAAAGAGCAACAATCTCCCATCCAGAATCACCCATAACATTACCTGCAACTACCTGTCTATGTGGAAAACACAATAGCTCAACAAAGTTAAACTGCACCTTAACAAAACTATCTAACCCATCAACAGACCGATACCAGAGCTTGAATGTACAAAACCTGTTACTCCCACCAAGCTCAACAAACCGTTTATCAGACTTTTTACAATTAAAATCAAGACCCACGTCCCCAGCTACAGCTTCGAGCAAACCACCCAGCTTATCAATAACCTTTGAGAGCTTTCTACGGATCTCCTTCACAGACAACCCATTAAACTCAGCCTGATCCCTATAGGTGAAATCTAGGTCTTCGCTGAAACGATAGTATCCCAAGAAACACTTTATGAGACAAGTACCACCCTTGAACAGATACCCTTCCCTGAACCATGGTTCAGCCATCAAACCATGTAACAGATTATGAAGGATAATGTCTTTCTCAAGTAAGTCTCTCCTCTTAATGTCCTGGGATACAACGATTTCGTCGAGGAAATCAAAGCTCATCATACATCTCCTCCACGAATCTACCGACAGTCAAAGGATAATGTATAGAATAATCAGTTAATCTCTCAGAATCCACCATATCCATGTACTCGGAGATGTTCAAAACGGTCTTCTCAGGTGGAACCCCACTATATCGATCCAGATACACCATATCGAGAATCGTCTTCTCAGGGTCACTATAACTCAGCTTAGCTTTAATGACGCCAAATGTGAATAGCTCAGGCTTCATTTTTTTGAAGATAAACTCGTGACCCGCTATACTCATTGAACTATTTCTCTGGATATTATCATTAATCACATAATTCACGTTGAACCGCTCATGAGTCATATTGTTAAGCACAAGAGCCGTGGATAAGCCATAATACCAGTTTTTCACGCCTCTAAAAGTTAAACCATGCGCGACAAGCTCCATGTGGCTATACTTGTTTCTACCAAGATGAACCTCTTCAAGAGATTTGACGTAGAAGATTCCTCTGAAAACTTTAACAAGATGCCCTCTTGGAACAAGGTGCCTGATGGCTGAGTCATACTTTATACCTAGGTTGCTACATAGTTTTTTCAGTTCTTCAGAGGTTGTGAATTCTGTGTTTTCTCGTCGGAGTTTCCTCAATATCGCGTCGGTTTTCATTTAAATCACATAGTAACAAATTTGTTACTTTACAATATAAATCATATCCTGTTATAAACCCCAATGTATTAAAAACATAAACACACACAAAGCGCTCAACCATCCATTCTAGTGAAAAACCCAGAAACAAGAGACATCAATCAACGAAGAATCAATACTACTAGCAAAATATCTCAGAAACGAAAAGAAAAAATGGATTCCAAGATGAAGTTACACTTTCAATCATTTGCGCGCGCGAAAATTATTTACCAAAAGGGTGTTCGTCGAGATACCGGAAGAGGTTCCTTTGTCATTGGCTTATTGGCTCGTTTCGTGTAGTTGCTTATAAAAGGTTTAGAGGATTTCGATTTTTGTTTAGGTGTTTGGGTTGTTGTTTGTGGTTTCTAGTGTGTCTATTTGTGTGTCTGGTACTGAGGATTCTATTCTTTCCCCGGCGTATCTTTCCACGTAGCGCATAGCTGTGTCCAGTCGTTCTAGGTCTAGTCTACGTTTTACGGCGAATAATCCGTTTATGGTGTCTCCGTAGCGTTGTACGGTTCTTGCACCCATAGTTTCTCTGAATAGGTGGGTCCAGATATCTGGGCTTGCGCTGGTGACGATTCGCCATATTGTTGTTCGGCTTAGTGGTTTCTCAGGGTTGATAGTGACTGTGTTGGTTAGGTTGCTGTACCGGGTGCTTGGATATAGGTAGAGGGTGTCTGGGTATTGTTTTTTCATGTGGTTGATGTATTCAATTATGGGTTTGGTGTAAGGGTCCTGTAGTGGTAGTTTTTTGATTCTGGTGCTGTATCTTGTGATTGTTCTTTTTTTGCCTACGATGAAGCCGATGTCGAGGGTTGTTGGTGTTTGTTTTATGTTTTCCATTGGGATGGTGGCTACCTCGTTGGCTCTTTTACCTGTGAGCCATAGGGTGCATACGATAGCCTGGTTTCGTAACGTGTAGTATGGGTGGGTGTCGGCTTCCTGTAGGTTCGTGATTATCGCCTTGAACTCAGGGTACTTTATGGTGTCTGGTCGGTGTTTCTTTGGTCCTAAGACGTTTGTCATTACCTCATTGCCTCCATTAATACGGGGCTTGTTTCGCGGAGTTTTTTTGCTCGCTGCGCGATGGTTTGTTTTGCTCTTCCTACCCTATCTGCGATGTTTTGGTAGCTCAAGGGCGGGTCATTGGTGCGTCCTGCTACTACCAGTAGGTCTATGATGTCGTATTGTCGTTGGTCTGCTTCTGGTTGTATGAGTCCTTTAAGGCTGTATCTTACCTCTGGTCTGGGTATGTCTGGGACCTTCATCTTGTCGTAGCTGTTTTTATAGTCGAATATGTAGGCGTACTCAGGTCCCATAGTAGTGAGTGTTCGTAATGTTGACCAGAATCCCTCGTTAGCCGCTGTAATCAGGTTATGAGATATAAAGTCATAGACGTCCTTACCATACGATTGCTTGATCATGATGTAACTGAACTGAGATCGGACGTTGATTCCGATCTGGTTGAAGCGGTGAGTGCTGGCTATCAAGGTTACCCGGTGTTTCCGGAGCTTACGGATATTGTATTCAACCATGCCCCGTATATTCGTGTGTCCCTTGGTGAGCTCCATACCCCGTGGCTGTACTAGGTCGTTGAGCTCGTCAAAGCTGAATACTAATGGATCCTTTTTGGCTCGCTCAGTCTGCATGGCTTTGTATATTAACTCTCTGAACATCTCACTGTAGAACTCGGCTGCTGGACCAGGGTCGCTGCAATAACAGTCATAGAGTACCGCGTGGAACCTGTAGGGGCTTGTGTAGGCGGCTTCAAGGATCTCCGTGGGCTCGTTGAACTCATGGACCTCTATATCGTATCGATGGGGTTCTGCTATCTCGAAACTACAGTCTTTAGGCATCCATACGGTCATTGGTATGTGTTCGGCTAGGTAGAGGAAATCTAAGCCTCCATCGTCTCTGAGTAGGATCCGGTGTCCCCGTGCATGTAGGTTCCATAGTAGGTTTAGGAGTAGGGTTGTCTTACCCGCTCCTGTTCTGCCTTGTAGTAGTGCGTGTCTGCCTCCCATGTAGAAGGGTTCCCAATCAACATAGGTGCGGCGCACCACTATGGGCAAACCGGTTCGGTCCCGGGGCCAACGAACTGCACGGTTCCCAATCAACATAGGTGCGGCGCACCACTATGGGTTCAGGTGGTCGAACCTGGTCTAATGGTACCATATAGCTACGTGGAATACCACCGGGTGACTCGATTTCCCTCATTTTCTCCCCTCAGTTAATGGATCCATAAACCGGTTTAGGGTTGTCTGGTTAGGGTTCTCTGGTATTGGAGCCGGTTTCTTATCTAATCCACGTCTTACTCGGCACACTTTTTGATGATGTTTGCTGAATATGCTCCATATTTTTTTACCACAAAAGGGACACCTGGTTAATCCTGTTGGCACCCTACAAGCCTCCTGAATGGATCCATTCTTTTGATGTTGTTTACCCTAGGGGAAAAGCTATGAAAAATATGTTTGAAAAAAAGGGTTTGTGTCACCTTAGACACCTATACAGGGAGCTAGCCATGTTTCGGCTGTGTAGGGACCGTCACCACGTTTAGCGTTGATGTGTAAAGGCATGTCCTAGGCTAGCTCTAGTGTAGCCTCCGTGAACCCGGCTTCTCGTAGTAATTCCAGGTGGTTTTTCACATACTCTAGCGTGTAGGTGGCTTCTACCTGTGACTCTGAGGTCTCTAGGATTCTGCCCGCGTCTCCGGTTCCCTTGGTTACTCCGTCGCTGTCTGGTGGTGTCTTGTAGACGAGTTTACCATCCCTCGCCCTGAATATGATGTGGGTAGCGTTCAGGTTGCTTAGGTCCTTGATGTCTCGCTCTAGGTTATCTAGGTCTATCTCGGCTTTAGCGGTGTACCGGATCCTTGGGTCCGGTAGATCTTGCTCGTAGTTGTGTACCTTCTCGTAGCGGATACTGCTCTCCTGATCCTTGTTGCTGGTTTTGAGCATCCGTTCTACGTTATCCCACTCTACCTTCTTGGGGCTCCTGTAGACGGTAACCCGTTTATCTATCTCGCTGTCTGCATGCTCGTATCTGCCGTCAGGTATATCCAACTCATTAGGCATGACTAGCTTAATCATGGATACGTGACTCGGATCCATACCCATGTAAGTTACCCTGTCTCCTTGGACCTCCATTCTGGCGGCTTCCGGGTGGTAGATGGCGGTAACAATGGGCTTAGCCTTCTTGTAGAAGGGCTTAGTAGCTGCTCCCTTCTTACGCTCAAGTGTCCTGCTTGCTTTGGCTGCCTCCTTTCGATCTCTGCGTCTCCATTCTCCCTTTTGGTGCTCCTGTTTGAGTTCATCAACTGTGTAGAGTTTATGATCTGCCGTGTTCTCAAAGAACCAACCATACTCGGGCTTCTTGGTCACCGGGTTCCACCTGTCCACATATCGGGGGTGTTCATCAACTAGGAACCTGTCCTGTTTTCCTGTAAACTCCTGGTCTAGCTCCTTGGGTAGTTTTGGCTGTGTTGGTAGCGGGTCCCATATTGCCTCACGGGTCAGTCCACGGCTCTGGGTTTCACCCTTACCGCTATTAGCGTATTTCAGGGCGTCCTCGGCTGAGTCAAACCATTTTTCGCCTACTACGCCTTTTTCTTTGCCTTCAATATAGACACGCCACTTACCCTTCTGGTAACTGGTTGCCGCTGGCTCTATACGCTTAATCTCACCTACCATGGGGCTCCAATGCGGAACCTGGGTAAACTCGATCTCTACGCCTTCTTGCCCGATGTCTTGTGTAAGGTCCTTGATGAGTTTGTCTTTGTCTGATACTTGTCTGTATTCCTTGGTGCCTCGGGTCTTTAGCCGGTATGGGGTTGGGTTACCCTTGCCTGATGGGTACCAGTTGTAATCACTGTTTTTCTTCTTACTCGCTGGTAGCTTCTCATATACCTGGTACTTTACCGCCTCGGATCCACATTCCTTTGTGTTCTCAGCGAATACCGCGCGCGCGCGCCGTATGTAGAAATCCTATGTATGGATCTAACCCAGCTAGTATGCAAGCTCTCTCAATCTCACTATATAGTATCCCGTATCCATAGTTTAGAGCGCAGTTAAAGGGATCATGTGCGGGGCGTCTGCTTCTTCCTTTAAACTCAAACTCTTCAGGCATTACTGTTGATATTGCATTAAAATATGATCTGGATGCGATTCCTTCTAGTCCTAGTATCTGTTGACGGTTTTCATCTATAGATCCAGATAGTGTTTTGAGTCTTTCCTGGTAGGACCCGATTTCCTGAATGGCTTCAGCAAGTATCTCGTTGTCGGTTCTGGTTTTACGCAGTTTACGGAGAAAATCTATTTGATTAGTCATTTTCCTGGCACCCCATCTTTTAACTAAGGTGATGCCTTTCTCGTTTTTACTTGCTTCCAATTGTTTTCTCCTAATTCGGGTTGTATTCCCTAT
>CAZPRN010000016.1:0-44746 GCA_964589605.1 uncultured Candidatus Bathyarchaeia archaeon
TATTCCACTTGGTGCTTGTTTGCTTTGAGGAAGAGGTAGATCAGTGATTACCTTGCATATCTTGACGAGCGGCCCGTGCTCCCACGTGATTATCCGGTTCATACGTCCAAGGTGCCCCAGACCCGCCTGAAGAGCCAGGGGAACGTTCAGGGTCATGTCGTTTCCGCTTGGTATGGCGTTCCATCCTAGTCCACGGATGAACTCTGCCACTGTCCCTGCTAGTATGTGCATTCGACTGTAAGCCATCCCGCCTGCAGCAAACTGTGGGGTAGGGGTGTACTGGGTCTCATCAAAATCGATGGGCACGGTCATCACTATAGCGTACCTGTGGCTGACTGGTACAACTGCCTCGTTTTCGTCCTCGTATGCGACCTCCACGTCCTTGAAAACTATTGGTTTGCCATCCCGTGTATGACTGAAGAACCACCGTTTGTCCACTTCGGTAAACCTAACGTCCAAAGCGCCATAGTACTTTGCTGCTTTCGTGATTATTTTGGCTGCCTCTTCGGTTGAAGCCTCCCATTTGGGTACATCATCGGGTTTGACGGAGACTCCTAAGGGCGTCCAGCTGTAATAGCCCCGGTTCATTCCCTCAGGCTCCCCGTTTGTCTGATGGTTCGCTAGGTACGCAGCATCCCTGAAAGAGTAATCGAGGAGGCTGAACCCCGGTAGCCCTTGTTCGATGCGCCAGGTTTTGCCTTTCATCGTCTTGTAACCGAGTGGAGTAGATTTCCGTGACTCCCCCGTTGGGTTGTGGCGCTTATACTCGGGTTTCAATGGGTAGTTATCCTCGAATTTTCTGGTCAAAAGAGGGCATCCTCGTGTTCGGTAATGGTTCTTCGCCCAATATTGGTATAAAATTATTGATGTTTGCTAGGGATTGAGGGTGGACTCGAAGAGCTTGAGTATCCGCCTGTACTCGTCTGCCCAGCGCGCGCAGTAGTTTACTCTTTCATCTGGGGAACAAGCCGCTCAAGCCAGCCAAAGATGAGGTCACGAGTAGGTTTCCAAGTAACAGCCACACTGAAGACAAGTGATCCAACAACCATGAAGCTGGATGCAATAACAGTTCCCACCGTATCCTCTAGTCCGCCATAGACCAGCCCCCCCATCACAGCTGCAACAGAGTAAAGAGCTGACTTTCCAAGAATCTCGACAACCGCCAGCTTCCCGAATGGCAGCTTGCGTGATCCTGCGAGGATTACGATTGGAGTGTCAGGTAGGGGAGTTATAGCAACAAGCAACACGGCCCAGAGCCCGTACTTGTTTATCCACCGTGCGATGCGGTCCTCAGCCTCGGTTGGTGGCTCGATGGACTCTGCTACGCCCCAGCCGAGGAAGTATGTAGTAACCTCACCAATCGCCGCACCAGTTCCAGCGAATGTGCCTAGAACAACCGGGTGATAAACTGAAGCAAGAGGTAGAAACAACGGGATGAACATGTCACGGGCAATTACGGTGAGGTGGCTCAGCATAGATGCTAGAAATACACCGATCAGTCCCATCTGCCCGAGGCTGTCGCCTTGAACCATGAGTTTCCAGAGCAGACCACCGCTGAGCACGGCGACGATTATAACGCCGCCGACGCTGATGACTGCCTGCCTCTTCATGACACCGTCTATGCCGTTGAGACGGATAATGGTATCGGGTTAAACGAGGGGTGCGACCTTGTCCATCAAGACCTTGATGGACTCAGCCTCTGCCCCATAGGGGAACACGATAACGAAGTGGTCAACCCCCAGCTCGACGTAGCTCTTCAGGAACTCGGCTGCCTCCTCGGGTGACTTGTACTCCCATTTGCGCTCACCGCTGTACTTCATGTAGGGTGCTGGTCCTGGTGCCTCTGCTCCCTCCAAGCCCAGCCATATCCCGTGGCTCTTCCTGATGGAGTCATAGTCCCTTCCATATCTCTCACAGTACTTTTTGAGGACGCCCAGCCTGTCCTTGTACTTTTCATGGTCCACGTTCCACGCAAAGTTGATCATGTCGGCGTGTTTCGCGGTGATCTTGAGTATCTGGGTGCCCATTCCACCTACACAGATGGGTAACGGGTCCTGCACCGGTTTGGGCATGTTCACGCAGTCGTTGACCTTGTAGTACTTGCCCTGGAAATCAGCCACTGGCTCTTTCCAGACCTTTCGTGCGATGGTCAGTGCCTCGTCCAGCTGTTTGACCCTTTTCCACGCGGGTGGGAAAGGCATATCGTAGGCGTTGTACTCAACCTCTTTCCAGCCTGCACCGATTCCAAAGTAGACCCTACCATTGCTGATGTTGTCTACGCTTGCCGCGATCTTGGCGTGAAGGACAGGGTTCCTGTAGCTCTGACTGGCCACCATTGCACCAACCCTGAGTTTCTTGGTCTGGGCAGCAACAGCTGTCAATACGGTCCACGCCTCCAGGCAGTCAACGTCCTGTGCCTCCGGCCTGATTAGGAAGTGGTCTGATGCCCATAGTGACTCAAAACCATGCTTCTCCGCTGATTTGGCTACCTCGCTGATGTGCTCGTACTTGTATCCGAACTGGGGCTCTATCTGTACCCCGTAGTCAATCTTCATGGAAAAAGGATGGGATCGGGGTGATATTAGTTGAGTGGGTCAGCCTCGCGGACGTAGCGCGGGTAGTACTTCTTCGCCTCGTCTGCCATGATGAAATCGATGTCCCTAGTCACGAAAGGCTCATCGCGGCTGGTGTGGGCGATTATGTCTCCGTTGGGGTCAACGATGCAGCCATAGCCGCTGAAATTGTTCGTTGATGTAACGCCGACTCTGTTGGATGTGACTGTGAAAGCGCCCGAAACGAGGGATAAATGCCTGAACGCTAATTTCCACCTCTCCAGCCCACCAGTCGATGTAGCCCTAGGTCCTGCGATCAGTTGAGCTCCAGCTTTCCCGTACTTTCTAGCGTACTCGGTGAACCACATCTCGGTGCAGAGCATCACTCCCGCCTTGACTTCACCCACTTCGAACGCCTCAAAGGTCGGTGGTTTCCTACTGAACCACGAGTCCTCGAAGAAGCCGGGCTCCTCCGGGAAAAAGTGCTTGGTGTGGACGGGGTTCGTCAGTCCATCCCAGTGGAAAGCCTCGTTGTACATCAACCCCTTCTCGATGACTGGCTGGGAACCGATTACACGGCATTCAAGTTTTTTCAGCATCTTCATCCGCTCTGTGTGGGTCTCCTCTGCCCTTTGTGAGACATGAAAATCCACGTTGGGCACGCCCCATTGCCACTTGGCGAAGGGCATCTCGTTGAGCACAAGAATCTCGGTGCTGTTCTCCTCGACGTGCTGGACCAAGCCCTCCCAGATATCAGCGGTGACATCGTCGGGAAGCTCGATGCAGGTGACGTTAACCATACGGTGAGACAAGGGAGGTGGAATAAAAAGGGTTAGAGGGGCTTGCACAGGATCTCGTGGAGCTTGACATCCCTTACCCTGCTGGACTCAGCCGCCTCAAGAACCATCGCAGTGTCTGCGCCCGCGTGACTACCTGCAACAGCAACCACCTTTGTGCCTGATGGTACTGCATTGCAGTCGACAGCCATCATCGCTATCTCGGGGCAGACCTTGACGCCCTGGCTGAACATTCTCAATGTGTTTGCCACGATTATGTTGGGCGGTGGTACAATCCATGGAAGCCTTCCCTCCTGTGGGTCAGACCTCCCAGGCCTCTGCCTACCTACTCCTGCTCCAACCGCACCTGTCAAGACGTCGGTGCATGTGACGATTTCCTGTCTGTGTGACCCCGTAAGTCAGCTGCAGACCAACCGCACCTGTCAAGACGTCGGTGCATGTGACGACCTTGAAGCCCTCTTTTTTGAGCTTTTTCCGTGTTTCGTCCTTCATCATCTGGACGCCCTTCTCCCTGTATCCTGTCGCGTGGGTTACGACAACGACCTTGAGTCCACTGTCCTTGAAGAGGGGTACAGCTGCCTCGGCAGTGAACCCTGTTGTGCTGGAGATGAGAACCGTGTCGATCTCCCTCTCCTTCGCCGCATTCAACGCGATCTTTAGTGTCGCCTCGGTGTGCTCCTTTCCGGGTTTATCCCAGTATGTTACTTCTCTAACTACCATCCTTTTCACCTAGAACATGTGATTGGAGGGGGAAAACGTGATAAAACTTTGGACTAGGCAGGTCTACCCACGATGGGTATAGGTTCCCCACATTTCCTGCACTTGTTATCCTCGTCTAGGTTCCATTGATTTACGGTGTACCCGGTCCTATTGACTACGTGTTCATCGCACTTTGGGCATATGGTGTCCTCGTATCCGCCATCCCTCACGTTGCCCACGTATACGTAGCGGAGCCCCTCCTCCAACGCGATCTCCCTCGCTTTGAGCAGCGAATCGATGGGTGTGGGGGGTAGATGAGTGAAATTATACTGGGGAAAGAAACGACTCAGATGGAGGGGGATATCGGCTCCTAGGTTGAGTTTGATGTATTCTGCCATTCCTCGTATCTCGTCCTCGATGTCGTTTGTATCTGGGATGACGAGGAACGTGATTTCAACGTGCACTCCGTTGTCATGCATCGCCTCCGTTGCATCAACGACTTTGTGCATGTCCCCGCCGCAGAGAGTCTTGTAGAACTCGGGGTTCCAGCCCTTCCAATCCACGTTAGCAGCGTCGATAACATCAACCATCTTGAGCACGCTGGGCACGTGCGTGTACCCGTTAGTCACAAGCACATTCTTTATCTCGCTCTCGTGAGCGAAACGAGCCGTATCCTCCACATAGTTTAGGTTGATCAAAGGCTCGTTGTACGTGTACGCGATGCTCTGGCATTCCTGGGTCATTGCGACCTCCACCACCTCCTCCGGGTACATGAAGCGGGTGGACACATCGTCTATCTTGCTCATGCTAAGGCTGCTGTTCTGGCACCATGGACACGAAAAATTGCACCCGATACTGCTTATGCTCAGCGTCTTGGAGCCGGGCAGGTAGTGGGCGAGGGGTTTTTTCTCGATGGGATCAATCGCCAACGCTGAGATCTGCCCATATGTGAGGCTGATTATCTTGCCGCCCTGGTTCTCCTTGGTGTTGCAGATACCCCTCTTGCCTTCCTGAATCACGCATAGATGAGGGCAGATAGTGCACCTTACTCCATTCTCCTCGACCTGAAAGAACCGGGACTCCATGGATTGATTTCACCGGATGCCAAGATAACCGTTGCCATCCGAACCCTTCAATACCGGGGAAAAGAAACAAGAACCCATGTGGAGAGTCGGTAGGCCAAATGCCCGTGGGATTCTCAATGACCCAGGTGTACGCGAGGCTTTGCCAAGGTATATTGATGTCGTTAAGGGGGACGCCTTCCCGAGATTCATGATCGCTGACTCCGTTGAGGTCGAGTACAGCAGAACCGAGTCCACCGAGAACCAGTGGATGCTCCACGACGCCATACTTGAAGACTTCAAGGTAGAGGGATCAAAGAAGCCGAAACGGGTAGACAAGTCCTTCCTTGCCCTCAAGACGTTACTCGCTCACCGGTTGATGCGAGACTGTGCGTTCTGCGAAAGGGACTGTGGAGCAGATAGGCTTCATGGAGAGAGGGGTTTCTGCGGAGCAGGTCGGAATTTCAGCGTTTTTTCAGCTTTCCCCCACATGGGGGAGGAGCCAGAGCTTGTTCCATCAGGCACGGTCTTTTCGGGCGGCTGCAGCATCAGGTGCATCCACTGCCAGAACTGGGACATCAGCCAGTGGAAGAGCGCGGGAAACTCAATGACACCCGAGACCATGGCTCTGCAGGTTAAAGAGCTTGCAGACGCTGGGTGCCACAACCTCAATATGGTGGGGGGAGACCCAACGCCCTACCTCTGGCACTGGCTGGAGACCTTCAGGAAGGTAAAGGAACCCATCGCAACGGTCTGGAATAGCAACAGCTACCACAGCTTTGAGGCAGCCAAGCTCCTGGCAGGGTTCATCGACCTCTACCTCCTGGACTTCAAGTACGGGAACAACGAGTGCGCAAAAGAGATCAGTGAAGCCCCCGGGTACTGGGAGGCAGCCACACGGAACCACCTCTGGGCAAAGAAACACGGCGAACTCATCATCCGCGTCCTCGTCTTACCCGGGCACAACGAGTGCTGTACACGCCCCATCCTCCAATGGATACACGACGAGTTGGGACCCATGACAAGGGTGAACCTCATGTTCCAGTACCGCCCCGAGTGGAGGGCAAGGGAAAGAGAGGAACTAAGTAGACGATTAACCCCGCAGGAGATCGAGGAAGCCCGTATGATAGCCCGAGAAGTCGGGCTACAGAACCTGGTCCGGGATTGATACTACCCCCACAGCATTGATCCGGGGAAGATGTTAACAACGCATAGCGCGGAATCTATACGATGTCCAAGCAGCGGTTCCAGTTCATCGACTTCACCCGCGGAGTGGTCATGGCTATCATGGCGTGGGACCATGTATCCGGGTTCTGGAACCGGTTCCATGGAGGCGGAGAGGGCGTGCTTGGAGCCAAGCCAGCGTTCCTGAACCTGAAATGGTTCCTCGCGAGGTATGTTAGCCACTACTGCGCTCCAACCTTCGTGTTCCTCGCAGGAACTGTGCTGGCAATATCAACATTGAGACGGTTAGAACGGGGAGACTCCCAGTTCACGATAAGCAAGAGGATGGCTACTAGGGGATTGATACTCCTCGCGTTGATGTACCTCAGTGTCTCACCTGCCTTCGGAGCCTCAGAGTTCTATTTTGGCGTCATAGCGTGCATCGGCACCTGCTTCATCATCTTCAGTGTAGCAAGACTGCTCCCGAGGAACGTGATACTCATACTTAGTATAGCGATTGTTCTACTTCAACAGTACATTGACTTGAGCTTCATACCCACACAGCCAGACTGGGGCTGGTATCTCAGGGTTATACTCCACGAGCCAAACCACCTGAGGCCACCATACACGGGGCTGTACCCCATCTTCCCTTGGATAGGGGTGATGGGGCTTGGCTGGGTTTACGGCACATTCCTCAACGGGTTAGAGCCCGGGCAGGTGCCTGAACTCAAGAGGACGTTCCTCTACACAGGGTTAGCGTCAGTCGTGGCTTTCTTCCTAGTCAGGTGGAACAACGGGTACGGGAACCTGCTCCTTAGAGAGGGAACCACGATAATCGACCCCCATGGGAGGGTGTGGGACATCCCCAAGACCCAAGCGGAGCTTGTTATCGACTGGCTCTACGTGAGCAAGTACCCGCCCAGCCTCGCGTTCCTCCTCTGGACGCTGGGAGGCATGTGCCTAATGATGTACATCGGGCTCAGACTCAAAGAAAGTCCGGGCTTTAACTCAGGAATATCTGGGGTCTTGTTGACGTTTGGCAGGAGCCCCTTGTTCTTCTACCTAGCCCATCTATGGCTGTACAAGCTCAAGCTACCTGGACAGAGGAGGACGCCGGTGCTTCCAATGTTCCCTACGTTGATCCTCTGGGTGGTTGGGCTAACCGCCCTCTGGTGGATGTGTGACAGGTACGAGAGAGTGAAGAGGGATAATCCTAGGACGATTTTGCAGTACATATGAGGTGAAAGGATGGATAGGTCTGAAAGATACGTGCTGGGCGGGCTGGGATTGGTGGTCTTCTACCTTGCCTGGATCGCGTTCGACCTCAAAGTTTACGACCTCATCAACATCAGTCTCATGGCCCTCCTCTGCACCGGGTTCACGTTCACCTACATGATGGAGGGCTTCCCGAACCTCGCCCACACCAGTTACGCGGTGATGGGGGCAGTGGTGACTTTCTACCTCACCCGGTTCCAACGGTTCAACCCATACGATACATGGGCTTTCTCAATACTCGTGGGGGGACTCATCGGGGTGATTATCTATGTCTTCATCGTCAGGCGTATCAGACGTCATGGAGGATACCAACTGGTTACACTCACCTTCAGCAGTCTAGCGATCTCAACAGTGCTCAACGGAGTGAGTCACGTGTTCAGCTACTGGTCTTCTATGAGCAGGACGCCCACGCAAAGCTACAACCTGAGCTACTTGGATTTCTGGAAATACCAACGTTTACGCAATACTACTATGAATAACGTAAAATACGTAAATGAAGCGTAAAAAGCCATCCCTTAACCTATTTCCATAAACATTTTATGGATATTTCCATAAACATTTTATGGAACACTAAACCCATTTCCATAAACATTTTATGGAACAGTTTTACGTAACCCTGTTTACAAAGGAGGGGGTTTAACGGATTATAGGGGATATTTCAATGAAAGGGGGGATTCTAGCGGTGTAAACAGTGTTTACAGGCGAAAAATGGGCGTGAATTTTTTACGCTTCTATGGGGCTTTTACCGTCTCTTTCATAACTGGTTGTTGGTTTCTAGTAGACGTATTGAGCTTGTAATAATCATCAATACTATCGAAACCCTGTTTTATTGTTTCGAGTAAAACCCATAATTCACCAGCGTTTAAACCTTCAATAAAAATATCTCCTATTTCTAGGTTAACCGCTTTAACTTTGTTTTCATTGTCGATTATTATACCATATTCGATGTGTCTCTTCTTCACTTTCACACTCCTCACACATACTTTTTCCTCAACATTCTTTAAACGTTGAAAGGTGGTGCAGAGTACCAGAATCTGAGGATACCAGCCTTACAGTTTCCAAATACCCCACACCGTTTCAAACATATACTTTCTCTATTGATAAACATTATTTCAAACAGTTCTATATTCCATATTAACTATGTCTGGAGCTGGATTTTCTCAGCTATCTGGTTGAGGGTCAGGTTCTTTCCGTGATCCCTTTTCCGGTTGTGCATGTCCTTGGGAGTTGTGACTCCCTTCTTTATGCTGTTCTCGAGGATGTAGACGTGCACGACCGAGTCGCCGAGGGTCTCCAAGGCTTTCTGGTCGCCTATCTGCGCGAGAATGTCATAACAGGTAAAATCGAGTCGTGTCCTTGGTCCGGGCTTGTTTGTGAGATTATCCTTTCTCATTAATGCTCGGTGTAGGTAGGAAATGTTGTTGAATCTGTAATCTATTATCGATTCTAACCATGTTGTCATCTTTACCAAGAGTCTCGAAAAGTGTTATATTAAAGTTCTAACAAAAATAGGGGTATGAGTCGTTCTTCTCAGTCACGAGGTGTTTCTTTAGATGATGAACCGTTTCTAACGTATCTTAGGGGACTCGTTGGTAGGACTCTCCATACTCTTGACTATAAGAGACCGTTCACTGTTGATGGCGTAGAGAAGGATAGAATCAATATCACGACATCGAAAGGTAATCCGAGAGCTGTGACTCTTCAGGGAACAATATTAGCTCACAAGCATCTCGTAGCTAAAGGGGAGCTCACCAGAGGGGCGATTAGGACGTTATATTCTGATTTGAATCCTGCATACATTGCACCGATTCTGGCCAGCCTTGATTATGTGGATTTCACTCTGAGACCTATTCGACTGTTCTTGGTCAACAAGTAGTGGGAGATCGGATATGCCTAAGATCCATACTCTGGGAAGTCTGGGGAAACGTACCTGGTTCCAGTATGAAGGCAGCGTGAAGGAAGGCACCACCATCCTGTTTACGGGGAATCCATTCATCTCGTCTGAGTTGTATCGTGCTGCGTTGAGCTCGTTCAGCGGTAAGACGATCAAGGGTGGATTCAGCATGACCGATCCTCCTAGTGGGGGGTTTGGGGAATGGGTGAAAGAGAATTCATCGATGTACGGTAGGAGGCTCACTCCGAGGCATGGATCCTTTATCGCGGCCATCCTTGTCAGCGAGGGGTACATAGATAATTCTTTGGATGGTAATTCTGTGATCCTGCACTTCCCCGAGCATAAGAATACCTTGGGAGGGGATGATTCGTCAGAAGTCACCCCCTCGCTAAAACAATTTGAGAAGTGTCTAACGGATGTCTAAAGCTGAAAATAGTGAAAAAACTCATTTTTTGTCCGCTTTCTCTTTTAAATATAATTAAGTTTAGAGTCCTGCCCGTGGAAAACGGGTGAGGAAAGAAAATGGGAAGGAAAGGACACGCACCAAGCCGGAAGGCAGTGAACGACAACAAGAGCAACCAAATGAATCCCAACAACTGGAGATACGCCAAAGCCCGAGGTAAAAAATAATGGCAGCCGATGACAACTCACCCCACCCCTCTTTTTTTTCAGATGGCCCCAAGCTAAAGATCACCGACAAAGGGTTTTTCGACTTCATAATGAAACCAGAGATACACAAACTCCTCTATGAAAGATACATCTACGAAACCCTACCTACTCTAAACCCCGAGAAACAAGAAGAATTAAAACTCCAACTAGGGCACGAAGGCTTATTCGGAATTCAGACCACTTGTTTCCCTGGATTCTTAAGACATGTTCGGAGACAGGTTAGAAAAACCAAGTGGTACCAGACACAAGTCAATGAACTAGGGTACCTCATCGCTATAGACCTCTTGTACGGAGAAAAGGCTACAATAAGAAAGACAAAAGAAGTACCAAAAGAGGACTATACGAATTCGACTCTAATCTATGAAAGAGTCATGAATAGAACCCGTCAAAGACTTTTCCAGTTATATCCTGAGTTCCTATCCAAACCACTCCGAGAAACTATGGAAGACTTGAAAGATGAGCGCGAACAGCCCTTCAGTACAATTTTCACAGAACCATCAATAGGCGATATGGACCCTAGATATCTCGCATCAATACCGATACCCCTAGATGAATATGATATCAAGTTTATGCAACTCAAACAACTGATGATGCCATTACACTCTAAATACCGAATGGTTGAACCGTACGACACAGAGGAATTACTACTCTTTCATACCTACCTAAAAAAAAGTGTCATGGGACTCATCCAACAATTTGGGGAACCAAGAGATGAAAACCAATGGATAAAAACCCACTTACTAGCAGGATCCAACCTTACGGAACACCTCTACCAGACGATTATGTTAGCTGTACTTGGACGATGGTTCAGAAAGAAAAAACCCTCATCACGATTGCGACTCCTAAAAGAAAAACACCCTCTACGGTACACGAGAGAGGACGCTCGTTTAGCCGTAAAATATACCCAAGAATGGATGCAGGATTCCGTTGAAGTCTTTGATTCGATAAGTCGTGGAGTTACCGGGTTCAATGAGATGAAAAGGGCTGAACCCGGAGTCTGGTTGTACAGCGAATGCTTGGATCAACTAGAACTCACCCAAGAAGATAGGGGTTTATGCTATCATAATCTTGCCATCCAGTACAGGAACCTGAGTAAGCCCAAGAAATACAAGAGTAACCTGCTGAATGCCATGAAAATATGGAATGAAATAGACAGTAAATACGATATCGCGATAACATGGGGGTTCCTGGCCCATGCCCATTACATGTTATCCGAGACGAAAAAAGTCGCTGAAGCGAAAGAAACGACGAAATCACTCCTAGACAAAATTGAGGACACGGATTATAGACTCTCATGGGGCTACATCCACATAGCTGACAACGCCCGGTCCACAAATGACATCAAATGGGAAATCGAGTCACTCTCAAAAGGCCTAGACTATGCTACCAAACTTCACGATGAAACCCACTTTAATTATATCAATGGAAGACTCATGGCGATACACCAAGGGAAAGATCCATATGTTCTCGAAAAGATGGGTCTGTTAGTAAGACCACCTATGATGCCCTGGATAAATATTGGGAGCAGTTACCATCCGATACTCCCATCCAAAGACACCCCAACAGCATAAAAGCGCGCACGAGGTCACGGCCACCTGCCTCAAGAAACAGATGAGAACCGCGGACTGCCCCGCCTGCGGCTGGACAAGATATATGTATACTCAAGGGCGAATTGAGGACTAACAACCTCCCGTGGCTGCGAGGATGAGGATGGGGCGCTGGTGAGCCTCCGACCCCTCCTCTACACCCACTTCGACCCGGAGCTCTTCAACGAGCTCAACGTGGAGCGGTACGAGCTCGGGAGGACGGGGAAGATCCTGTTCAACCAACCCCAGGGGACCCATGACGACAGGTTCTGGGCCCTCGCCCTCGCTGTCTACGCCGCAGAGCAGGCCCCACCGCCCCCTTCGATTCCCCAAGCAAGTACAATTTAAGATAGGAGAGTTAGGATTTTTTTTCCAACTGTTTAATACGTTTTTCATATTCCAAATAAGAATTTTCCATGTAAAAAATTGGTACATTCACCTGTTCTTTTTCTGTTACAGTTTTCGGAAGTAAGCCAATTTTCATGAAAATCTTCTTCATCATACTATCTTTCTTTTCTTTTTCTTCAGTTTTCATACCAATATTTATTGCAGTCATAGGCGGTGCAGAACTAATCTTGTTATAAAATATATCTCCAGCGTGGAGGATATACTTCATATTATTTCTAATAAGTTCTTCCGTAGATTCAATTAAATGAGTCATATCTTCGGATTTTAAGAACCTTTCATGATCTTCAATTTTACGTTTTTTTTTAATTCAGCCTTGACTTAAATTCTATATATAATTCTACATAGATAAAAGCAAAAGGAAGGACTAGTGATAATATAATTTCCCAAATTTCTAATGATGTATATCTCATTAATGTAATGAACAGAAACAACGGAATAGAGAATGATATTACAAATGATCTAATTATTCTCGAATAAGTTCTGAAGTAATCCATGTTAAGACTAAGTAAAGTATCTGAATACTGTTTCTCTTGACAAATCCAAAAATATATTATTGGATACCATTTGCTTTTAGATATCAAGTAATCATCCGGGTATGTAAACCCAGAAAGACCTGTTTTAAGAAAATCAACAGGAAAATGGTATTTTTCTGAAATATTGTCAAAATCAGGCTCTGTTAAATAATCTTTGTTTTTTTCAAGCCATCTCAATTCAGTTAAAGCTGTACTAATGTCTTTCCGACTACCAAATTTCATCGGTGCATCAGAAAGGCTTTCCATCGTAACATCAATTGAGTTATAATATTAATATATCATGATAAATTCGCACTCGCTCACGACAATAGGTTCTAGACTTCACTCTCTCAATCTACGTAGTCGAGTAGATGCCGCCGCCTTCTAGCGCCCTCATCGCCAGAACCATATAAAGCCTTGGTATGATGAAACCAAGAAAAGAGAGCACCCTCAACACAAACGAACAACCACACATATTTTAAAAAGATAATTAGAAAATGATAAATAAAGATAAAAATATAATAAACCGAAAAAATATGGTAAATCCAATTTTATATCAATTAAAGGTATTTCAAGAAGCGCAAGAAGCTGTAATTCTGGATGAACGGAAGACCCGGAATCGTCTACGTTGGTCTCGGAACCTGTCTTGTAATCGTTTTCTACCTCTACTACTTCCTCACCAGGACCAAGACGGGAATCTCGTTAAGGGCGTTAGCGGAGGATGAGCAGCTAGCAGAGGTTATGGGAATAAGCTCGTTCAGGATGCATTGCCTCGCATGGTTCATCTCCGGAGGGCTAGCCGCTCTGGCTGGATCAATCATCGTCATCCACCAGGGAATGACACCGGCAGGAGCGGATGGAATGCTTGTCGCTGTGATGACTGGTGCAATTCTCGGAGGTCTTGACAACATCTTCGGAGCCGTAATCGGTGGAGTCTTCATAGGGCTTGCCCAGAAGGTGCTATCAACGGTTCTTTTCTGGGTTTTCGGGCTAAACGCCATCACATGGGCTGGAATCTATCCTATTATATTCCTGGTCATCGCCCTCGTGTTCTTCCCCAATGGGGTGCTCAACGAGGGCACTCTCGATCTGAGTCCGTTAAGAAAGATTTTGGAGAGGTTAATCAATCCACGCAGAGAAGCACAGGTAGGATAATGGATACTTTCCCGTGTTCTCAACGTTCCGCTTAACCCCAACCGGGTAACTGACGCAGTCCCCTGCCTTACACGGAATCTTCCTTTCATCCCAATGGAATACCCCCTCGCCGACGAGGGTGTAATAGTTCTCCTCAGAGTCATGGTGGGTGTGGGGTCGTGTCCCCCTGCCTGGCTGAATGGTAACCACCTCGGCGTTACTGAATTTCTGGGGACGCCTGAGCATGATGTCCCTGATTGTGAGGTGTAATCCCTCCTCCTTGCTGGGGTTGCTGTGCTCATCGAATACTCGGGTGGTTGCCTGACCTGCACCTATCTGGGGCTTCTCCACAACCACGCCTCTCTGGGTGATCGCCGACCATGAGAGATCACCCTCCGGTGCCAATCCACCGGTGGTCATCAAAACAACGTATCTCAGTGGACTGTTCCCTGTGTTGAATAGCTGGTACTCGATCTTTGGAGTCATCCAGACCGCTGTGTCCTGCCTGATCTCGTAGACATCACCCTTCGGGAACTCCTCATAGATGCTCATGATGCCCCTACCGTCCGTGAAGTAGTATAGACGCTCCTCCGGGTAGCTCTTGACACCAAGATCCTCGCCCACATTGAGGGATTCGTCAAGTATGTACGACCTGACTGAGCCTGAGAGCTCTGGGGACATTATCAACTTGGACTGCATAATGAAGATAATCCGTTGTTGGTGGATAAAATACCATCTAGAAGGTTACAGGGTACTGCTTGAACTCGTTTTCGCAGTGGTTACCCTCGCAATAGTAGACGAGGGGTTTAGTTCCCAGCGCTACGATGGTGCTGCTAGTCTGCATGAACTTGTCACTGTGCCAGCAGATACTGCCCTGGGTCTTCCCGTACTCGTGGTCCCGGGACACTTCCATCAGCTTCTCTACCGCCTCGTTGATGTCATACGGCTTGAACTCTGATAAGAGCCTGTAAGCCCTGAGCCTCCTGCTCTCGCTGCTGGGGAACACCTCCCTTGCCCTCCCTTGGACCTTCAATCCGGGGTATCGGGTGATTACTCCCATCGCGTATGGTCCTGGTTTGATCTCCCGATTGATGGTCTTTGCATCCCGGAGAACGTGGTATGCATTCATGGAGTCAGCTACAACAAAGTTGCCTGTCCGGTACTGTCCTCGGATAGATTCGTTGTTGAGGTAAGTCCTCGCCTCCATGGATGTTGGGCAGTCCCTGAGAACGTCCAATGCGAGTAACCCTCTGCTCCTGCCCGGTTTATCGATCAACTGGGTCTCCTGGTTGGTGATCGCCATCATCAACCCATCATGGTTAAACCCGAACCATGTTCCCCCAGAAGCGTAATCGTAGGGCGCGAAAACACCGTCACCCCAGCTCATCGGCGGTTTCTCCCTTGTATCCAGCCCAAGGTACCTGTTGTGGAGGGCCACGATGGGGTACTCTTCGAGGAGCCCGTAGAGCATGATGAAGGTGCACATCGCAGTGAAGGCACCTACGACACGATTTAAGGTTAGCCTGAAATCTATGGGTTGGGGTCCTCTGGTGGTCTCCCGAGGAACACGTTCGCATCTGGGGTTGGGTTCCCAGAGAGTCTCCTGAAGGAGTTGATTTGCCCTACATGTGTTAGGGCGTCACAGATTGGTCCGTTGATCATGTTCCAGAAAGGGTTGCCCTCGATGGTATAGGTTCCTAGCTCAGCATCATCCATCGTGGAGAGCTTCTCGTTTAGCCCCACAATCAATCTCAGAATATCCCTACGGATGAGCTCGATCTCAGCGGGTCTCGGGTAGCGCTGGGAATCCAGAGAAATGCACACCCAATTCACAAGCCCCCATACGTGGCGTACAAGCTCCTTGATGCTCATGCAGTCCGAGCTGGGCCTGAAATCATAGTCCTCCTGCCTCAAGCCATCAGTCGCCCACCTGAAACGGAATGCCAAACCATCGAGAAAACGCATCAATGCGGTTGTCGCTTCGATAGAGTCAGGGTAATCTGGGATGTACCGGTACTCATCCATGGATACTCAAGTGTCATTCCGGGTGTAAGGTTTACCATCCCTACCACTGATATGCAATCTATATAACCCGCAATGGCGTACATATGAATGGGTTTCTAGGTTTGACCAAACTGGAAGAACTAGCTCTAACTGAAATTTCCTCCCTATCGATGGATGCAAGCGTTTTCAGCCCAGAGGACACCGTCAGCAAAGTGCTTGGCGTCCTCAAGGACATGAACCGCACAGTAGCCGTCGCAGCGAAGGATGATAGATACGGAGTCGTGGCTGTACGAGACCTCCTAGGGGTGGACCAGCCGGAACGAACAAAAGTAGAGAGTATATGGAACCAGATCGGGTACATTACACCAGCAACATCAGTGCTTGAGGCAACGGATATGATCCTCAACAATGGAGTGTCCGCGATCCCCATGGTTGACGGAAAGGAAGTAATGATCGTCAGCCAGCAGGACATCATCGGGATGCTCAGCGAGGTAGAGGAGATCAAGGGCATGAAGGCGAAAACCATCATGACAACACCTGTCCTCTCGATGGAGATGGATTCACCAATCGCCCATGTGAAGCGCACCATGATGGACAAGAACTACAGCTTCATCCCAGTCACAAAGGAGGGAAAGCTTGTTGGCATGGTGACAGCGGAAGAGATCGTGCACACATTCGTGACAACCGCTGACAAGACCACACGTGGAGACCGATCAGGCAAAAAGGTCACACGTTTCCCCGGACAGGCTAACGGTGTGATGAACAGGCAACCGTGTACTATTGACACCGAGGCATCGGTGATGGACGTCGTCAAGGAGATGATATCCACAGGCGAGAAGGCCTGCTTGGTTGTAGATGAGAGTAACGGTGTGCATGGGATCATCACCGAGATGGAACTGCTGAGGATTGTGCACGCGATGGTGCCAACCGAAGAACTACCGGTCTATATTCTTGGAATCGACAACGAGGACTTCCTTGAGAGGGCAGTGGTAGAAGACAAGATCAGGCGAGCCGTGGAGCGCAGCGTCAAGATGCACACCATCACCGAGGTCAGCGTCCGTGTTAAGAAGCAGAGGTCCAGCGGAGAAAGAACAAGGTACAAGATCACAGCAAGGGCTTTGGGACCGACGGACAGCTTCAACGCAGACAACGAGGACTGGGGACTCATGGAGACGTTCGACGGATTGACAGACCAGCTCGCCAAGACCATGAGGCGAGCCAAGAACGGACACCAAAAAGGGAGAAGGCGCGGCAGGCGCAGACCCAACCCCCACCTCAAACCTTAACATTTTCTAGCATCACTTGTATTCATGTCTGATATCACCGTCATTGTAACGGAACCCATGAACCAGATGGGCTTGGATTATCTCAGAGAAAAAGGAGTCAACGTAATAGAGCTACCACCGGGAAGCAGCGGTGAAGACCTAGAGGAACTAATCGCAGACGCTGATGGCTTGATGACCCGTGGAAGCATAAAGATCACAAGAGCACTGATGGAGTCCAGCCCACGCCTGAAGGTTGTAGGAGTCCACGGAATCGGATGCGACCATGTCGACCTCGACGCAGCAAAGGAGCTTGGGAAGGTCGTGTGCAACACTCCTGACGCGTTGACGGTAACGGTGGCTGAGATGGCAATGGCAATGACCCTTGCCCTCCTCAGAAACGTTGTAAGCGCGGACAAAGCGGTTAGAAACGACCAGTGGAAACGCAAGTACAGCGACCTGATTGGCGTCGAGCTGGCAGGGAAGAAGGTTGGTATTATGGGGATGGGCAGGATCGGGGAGGCGACCGCGTTAAGGATGAGGGCGTTCGGAGCGGAGGTATCCTACTGGAGCAGGACACGTAAACCAGACCTAGAGGATGAGTACACTTGGAATGAACTCGACGAGTTGTGCAGGGAAAGCGACATTATCAGCATCCATATTCCATCGACCCCCAGGACGAGGAAAATCATCAGCGCTGACCTTATTCAATCGATGAAAGAAGGCGTCTACATCGTCAACACGGCTAGAGGTAAGGTAATCGATGAGGAAGCACTGATACAGGCACTCCAGTCAGGCAAGGTACGTGCGGCTGCCCTCGATGTTTTCGAGAACGAGCCCCTAAGCACTGACAGCCCACTATGCATGATGGATAATGTCATCTTAACTCCCCACCTAGGGGCATCAAACCTTGAAGGAATGCAGAGGATGTCCCAACAAGTAGCAGAAGGAGTGCTCAAAGCTATCAACGGGATAACTCCAGATAATCCAGTCAACTAGTTTTCCAAAAAATATCCTTTTTTATCAAAAAAACAGTTTTTTTCCTTTTTCTTCATGAAAAAAATGATAAACAGATAAATTTCCGCGTTTTATGATAAAATTTTGGGAAATATCATGAAAAAAGCTAGAAAACATTTTTTCTCGCGGAAAAAACCCAGAAAAACGCTTCTTTAAATACGAGAAAACATGCTAGTCTGTGAGTCGCCAGTTCTAAGCTTTAAAACACACACAAAAACATCACCAAGTATCCACCCGACAGCAGGGACGCTCGGGGTTTTACACCTGAAAAACATGCGATTACGACTAAAAATGGAGGAAACCAAGATATACACACTAATAGCACAAGCAGCTCCTGTTGAACCAGTAGTAGGTTACATCATTTTCGGGGCAAGCCTGCTTCTTTTAGCGGGCATCTTTAGGTATTTCACGAAGGCAGAAATGTAGCCTGACGAAAGAGGAACAATTACTGTTCCTAATAAAATTTTTTAACATCAGATTATAGAAGTGACACCAATCTTGTAACATAAATGCCTGTAATCATATCGAATGCTTCGAAAAACAGGGATACACCTCATTTTGATACCATTTATCGCTATGATAATCGTGTATTACGTCTTACCCCATCCAGAGCCTCCCACGAACATTGAGGACGAGGTGAAACCCACTGGTTTACCGCTGATAGGAGTCTATTACTACCTCTGGATTGGAAACATGGTGGTTCGTACGGTACTAGGCACTGGGACAACACAGCCGATTATCCGGTCATCGGGAGGGACAGCCAGCTTCAATGAGTCTTTTATCAACTGGCAGCTGGACAGAATACAAGAACTGGGGATCGACTTTATGTTCATTTCGTGGTGGGGAGAAGGATCAGGAGGCGCCTGTCAACGTTTAAAACCACAGGCGACAAGGAACCCCCATGCGTCTCGCGGGGTTACTTAGCGGTGGAAAGGACAGCGTCTACGCTGCAAGACTAGCCCAGAACGAAGGACACGAGCTTGCATACCTTGTTTCACTCAGGTCCCATAACCCAGACAGCTACATGTTCCATACTGTCAACATTGAACTTACCAAGTTCCAAGCTGAAGCTTGGGGCATCGAATATTTGGAAGCGTTAACAGATGGGGAAAAGGAGGCTGAGCTTGAGGACCTCAAGAAAGCCCTCGCGGGTCTGGATATCGATGGAGTGATAACAGGGGCGATTGCATCCAACTACCAACGACAGAGAATAGACAAAACCACCGAGGAATTAGGTTTGAAACACATCGCACCACTCTGGGGTCGGGATAGGGAAGAGCTCATCAATGAGATGATTGATAGCGGGATGGAGATAATCTTCTCAGCAGTCGCAGCGCATGGAGTGGATCAATCATGGCTAGGAAAATCCATTGACTCCGAGCGGATAGCCAAACTCAAGGACTTGAACGCCAAGTTTGGTGTCGATATGTGCGGGGAGGGCGGGGAGTACGAGAGCCTAGTCGTTGATGCCCCGTGGTTCACTAAAAGGATTGAGATAATTGACGCAGAGAAAACATGGGACGGTGTAAGTGGAAGATTCAACATCAACCAGGCACGGCTTGTAGTTAAGTGATTTTACATAACCCTCATAAGTAAGAAAACAGAATACGGGTGACAGAGGAGAAAGCGGTGATGTCCCGCCAAACAGCATAGGCCGCAAGGCCCGAGTCGATTCTAATAGCTGTAGCTCCGTCGCAAAACAACCAAAACCAGCGACAAGCATGGGTCCAGCCTTTTTCCCCGGAAGTGAATAACATTGAGCGAAGATAAAAAGAAAGAAGAGGTAGTGTCAGAGGCACTCAAGGCCGAGGAGACCATGAGGAGCTACTGGTACGTACTCGACACCGATGGCAAGCTCTGGGAGTTCGACGAGTTCGATTTCTCCGGGCATGACAACCTCCGCAAGTTCAGCGGATATGAGTATCAGAAGGACCGCTCTGTGACAGGCGCATCTCCACACATCGAGCTGATGCGCAACCTTGAACTGGTAGACTACGAGCCAGCGTCAGACCCTGGCAACTTTAGGTACTACCCCAAGGGCAGGATGGTTAAGGCGTTACTAGAAGAGTACGTCACAAGCATGGTTCACGAGTACGGGGGTATGGAGGTAGAGACACCACTCATGTACAGCATGGAGCACCCCACCCTGAAATCGTACCTCAACAGGTTCCCGGCACGCCAGTACACAATCGAGTCAGACGACACCCCATACTTCATGAGGTTCGCCGCCTGCTTCGGCCAGTTCCTGATGAGCCACGACACAACCATCAGCTACAAGAACCTGCCAATGAAGATCTACGAGATGACCCGCTACAGCTTCCGCAGGGAGCAGAGGGGAGAGCTAACAGGTCTAAGAAGGCTCAGGGCGTTCACTATGCCCGACGTGCACGCGTTCTGCAAGGACCTAGACCAGGCCAAGGATGAGTACAAGCGCAGGTTCAAGCTCAGCCAGGACGTGTTAGAGGGAATAGGGTTCGAGAAAGAGGACTATGAGCTAGCCATCCGGATGGTCAAGGACTTTTACGACGAGAACACCGACCTCATCAAGGACCTAGCGAGGGCACACGGTAAACCAGTGCTCATCGAGATGTGGAACGAGCGGTTCTTCTACTTCATGATCAAGTGGGACATGAACTTCGTAGACAACCTTGACAAGGCATCAGCACTAGCAACAGACCAGATCGACGTAGAGAATGGTGAAAGGTATGACATCAAGTACATGGACGAGGACGGAACCCTCAAACACCCGTACATCCTCCATTGCAGCCCCAGCGGCGCAATCGAGAGGGACATCTACGGTCTGCTGGAGAAGGCCGCGTTCGACATGAAGAAGGGTGTGAAGCCAACATTGCCACTCTGGTTAGCACCAACCCAGGTGAGGGTAATCCCGGTCAGCGAGGAGTACCATGATCTGGCTAACAAGGTCAGGGACCAGTTTAGCAAGGTTAGGGTTGACATCGACAACCGGGACGAGACAGTCGGTAAAAAGATCAGGGAAGCCGAGAAGGAATGGGTCCCTTACATCATTGTTGTCGGCGAGAAGGAGGTAGATGTAGAGAAGCTCGGGGTAAGAGTCAGGGGACAGAAAGCACCCGAGAACTGGAGCATAACAGAGCTACAGAATGTGATCCATTCTAAGACTGCTGATAAGCCGTTCAGGCCAGTGCCAGTCCCTGTTAACCTACAGGACAGACCAAAGTTCGTGGGCTAACCCCACTATTTATCCAGTATAACGCCAGCGCTCAAGCTGGGCGCTCTTTTTGTTTCCTTTCTTATAGTCCTTATAATGTTCCTTGCACAGGTAAGCCCGTTTAGCTCCCACGGCGTCGATGCCAGCCTGCTTGACCTTGCCGATATCGATGGACCTTACAGCGTCCTCGTTACAGCCCTTGACGCTGCACTTTGTGCCCTTGCCTATCTTGCCCATGTTTTCTCACTAACAGATACCCAAGGAGGTCCAGTATAAACCTATCAATCCGAGCCGGAGACTGCCCTTGACACCCGTGAGAGGTACTCCATCGCTACCTCGTACGCGGGGAAGCTGTTCAACCCGCACTCGGGTGACGCAATTGGTATACGCTCTGAACCAAAGAAGGATTTTATCTTTTCAAGCCTCTTGCGCATCAGCTTCGAATCCTCTAAGAAAATGTATGGATCAACGTCTCCTTTCCTGAGACTGGTCCATGTCTCCCCGATCTTCTCAGGGATATTACCAGTGAACCCCTTCGAGGAGTAGTAATTCTCGATGAGAGTGTCGTACTGGGTGATGCAAATACCTGCCCACAGGCTTTTATCCGTCTCCTTAAGGCGTTTCTTCACCGATTCCCCTGAGTACAAGGGATCACCTACATGGCTGCCGATCATGTCCAGGTACTCAGTCTCCCAGAACAGGTTCTCTGATGTGTCATGCAGGTGCATACTGGTATCAACGTTATGGGTCTTCGCTACCCGCAAAACCCTGTCCCATGCTTTCCTCAAAGCCTCACGCCCATCAGAACCGTAATCGAGTAGGGGGTCATTCATGAACCCAAGCACGGGCTCATCCACGCTAAGATGGGAAATCTCGATGTTACCATTATTGAATAGAGATGATTCGAGGATCTTAGCTACCGCGTCGGCGAGATCAATGAATAAACTAGGTGTCTTGAACTGGAAAAAACTGGCTAACGTATAGGGACCAGTGACGCACGCCTTTACGTGGACCTTGTCACCTTTTACCTCCTTCAACCGACTAGCTTCTCTTCGCAGAGCATCAGTCTCAGGGATGACCGCGTTCCGTTTAGCTTTGATACCGTTCACGGCAAATAGTGCGCCGTCCCGTTTCTCGATGCCCTCCATTAACTCGAAGAACATCTCGTTCATGTCCCTGAACTGGGGGTAATTTGGCACATCAATACCTGACCTCAGTTTATCAGCGAAGGATGATACCACGGTTTCCTCGAACAGTTTGTGGTCCTTGTTTCCCACGCCCAGATAGGGTATGAGGCTATTGGTTTTCCTAGCTCCGCTACGTATGGTGTCTGGATCAATCCTAGCTGGGAGGCTGCCTATGTCTGAGCTATGCATGCGTTACCGCCAACCTAGTATTCCCGGGATTAAACTATTCCCATCCTACAGGAATAATCCAATTCCTATGACTAGGAGAATACGGGAGTGACCCCTGCAGTATTCGCATCAACGGTAACCGAAATCGACAAAGGGATGTTTCAATCGAGACTCAGAAGCCACTAGTCTACCGAAACGGGTACCACCCAAGAGTAATGTACCTGAATGGTGGAAACCTGAGAATCATGGGCAGAATCAGTCTCGCCTAGGTTTGATCTTCCATTTCCCCACTCTGATGTAAGGGCTAATGGTGTTCTTTAGCACCCTCTTGATCACGTCGAGACTGACTGGTTTCGTGATATAATCATCCGCACCTACCTGAATGCTCATCTCGTAGTCTACTTCACGGCTCAGAGCTGAGACTATAACGATGAAGATGTCCTTTGTCGAATCATCGTTCTTAAGATACCTACACACCTCAAACCCACTCATCCCGGGCATCACGACATCGAGGAAAATCAGGCTGGGTCGCATCTCATATGCAAGCTTGATCGCGTCCTCGCCGTTGGTGGCGGTTATAACCTCGTAGTTAAGGTACTGCAAGGTGGTCTTGAATAACTCCCTCAGATCAGGCTCATCCTCAACTACTAGAATTCGCAGTTTTGATCCTTCAGCCATCACCTGAGTCTCCCACTGGTATCTTCACTATTGATTATTTTATAGTTACTATTTTAGTGACTATCCTCTATTCACTTTACCTCTATACAGGTATAGTTATACGAGATGCATACGACTAGACGGTAAAAGGTGCCACAAATGAAGGGAATAACGCTCAGCCTTAACGACCCAGCAGGTGTGAACATACTCCAAAGGTTCACCGAGAAGGGATTCAAGGAGATTTCTGACAGGGTATATGAAAGAGGCGACAAAAGGATACTAGTTTTAGAGCAGTTGATTGTCCCCGGCGAGCAGTTCCAGAAGGACCTTCCACAACCTTACCCAACAGACTATACAAGCCGTGCAAAAGAACATGAGCTAGAGTATATCGTTGTAGCAAGCAGGCACTGGGCAAAAAGCGGGAAACCAACACTCACTGCACACCCAACCGGTAACTTCGGCAAGGCAATGTATGGGGGGAACCCAAACGAGTTGCAGCTTACAGCCCCAAACCCGATGCGAAACATCTACATGAAGATGCTTGAGGCGCCACCCGAAGGATTCGAAGTCAGTCTAGAAGCAACACACCACAGTCCTACAGAGTACGATGTGCCCATGTTTTTCGTGGAGATAGGTAGTCGGGAGGAGCAATGGAGGGATGAAAGAATTGGTAACTACCTAGTTGACTGTATCCTAGAGGGTATGGATTCCAAGGAAACAACACCAGTCGCCATCGGTTTTGGTGGCGGACACTACTGCCCAAAGTTCAGTGAGTACATCAAGGAGTACGCGATGGGCCACATGGCAGCCAAGTACGCGATTGATCTCCTCGACGAGGACCTTGTTACACAGATGATGGAGAAGAGCGGCACTGTGGATAAGATTCTCTTCGACAAAGGATTGAAGGGCAGGCACAAGAGAAGGGTCAACGATCTCCTCGATGCCCTTGGCCTTGAAGCATCCTAACTACTCGAAAATCCATCCATCTATATCTTCCCAGATACGGGATAGCACTCTTTTCGATTGCCCCGGCGGTAGCGTCATGAACAGCTTGACTATGTGCTTGCACAATCGTTTACTCGTCCTGCCCTTGGTCCAATCGTCGCAGTCATGCTTGATGACCTTGCGGTCGAGGTCAATATCGAGGTTATAATCCCTCAGCTTGGCGGTGATCCTATCGTTGCTACTATGGAGGATGGTTAGGTCACTGTTGGGTATCTTCTCGCCTCTCCCAATCCGTCTTGGATCAGTGAAGTGCATTAGATGGTCAGCCACTGAAAGGTCCTCCTCCGAGACTGTGAACGCGCTGAGGGGTTGAACTCCTCTTGGTCTGATAGCTTCCTCCCTGTACGTGTTAATCTTCTCATGGACGATCCTCTGCTCAGGTGTAGCCTCGCCAAGCATGTCCAGCATCTCGACAGCGTTCTTCACAGCGCTGGCGTTAAAGTGATTATTGAAGTATCCATAGGTTCGCCTGACCTTCGATGTGATCTCCTTTACCTTTGGCACCCACTTCTCAAGCTGGTCCTCCCTATACTCGTAGTCGTACCACAGGTTGGTGCCGTGTCCGTGCCACCTCACATAAGAGAAGTCAGCGGTCACGTGAACCTCAGAGGGCAGGAGCGGTTCATCAACAACCGTGTACGCAGCGTTGTGCTTCCTGAGAATATCATAGGTCTCATCCCTCATCCAAGACTTGTGCCTGAACTCAACAGCCCACTCATAATTCTTGGGAACCATGTCAAGATAATTCTCCAACGCCCCTGCATGCTCCTCGTAGTTGAACTTGGGTCTGAGCTGAATCAGTATAGGACCTAGCCTCTCAGCAAGAGGTTGCATCAAACCAAGGAACCTGTGTGTATCATTCTCAACACCATCACCAAGGTTGAGCCACTTGTCATGAGTTATGAGTTTAGGTAACTTGGCTGCGAACACAAACCCAGGAGGCGCGTTACGCCTCAGCCCCCCAATCATGCCTTCAGAAGGGTACCTGTAGAAAGTGCTGTTAATTTCCGATGTATGGAAAAACTTGGCATAATGAGAAAACATGCCAGTTTTCTTTTCATAGAACGGACCAACCCATTCCTTGTAACTCCAGCCACTTGTACCAATTAGAAGGCTCATTGAAATTAGATGGGAAAACCTTTGATATAAGCTGGCACATTCACAAAAAGTTAGACCGAAAATTATCAGAAAAATGCAAAATTGTCACTATTTTTTACGATAATTCCCTAAGACTTATAAAGAGTATATACAATAAATATCGTGATCCACTATGAAGTGTCCAGTTTGTGAAGGAGAAGCAAAGGCTACTGGCAAGGAATGGAAGTTCGGCCAGTTCGACGCGAAGGGCTACAAATGTGCAGCCTGCGACAAGAGTTTCAGCGCGTACTACAAGAAAGGCAACCTAAGCCACACAGTACCGAAATCTAAGTAATAGCACATTAAACTCATTTTTTTCTCTTGGGGGAGGAAAGAGGAGGTCACAGTTTTAGAGATTTCTCATACTCGTAGATGATCCTGCTAGTCACCGTCCACGCCTCAAGAGGTTCAGGGTGAACCGAGTAAATCTCGTCAGCCTGCTTCAATGTCCCATCTGCCATCGGGCCATTTGGATAAGCACCTATGAACACTAACGGGTTATCCTCCCCAGCCATCATTGCAGCCACCTCGGAGAAGCTGCTCTGCTTTCCGTGACTAGACAAAGCTATTGTCTTGGATGGGTTGATGGAGTTCTTCAGCCTGCTAAGCTTCTCGCGTTTCAAAGTCATCAACGGTTCGACAGCATCAGCAGGAACTTTCCCGTTGAGGAAAAGCTGCTCCATCAAACCGTTGAACCTTGTTCCATCACGTGGTGGCCTGGTCTCGGACTTTACACGTATTGAGTATCCTTGAAGGGTGTTTGCGTAGACGCTGAGGTTTCCGCTCCGGTTCAACGGGGAACCGAAAGCAAGAAGCATACAGTATTGAAGAATGTCTGGGCGCCCACGTTTCTCTGGGTCGTCCAGCTTGTTCATCGCGTAATGGTGGAGGCTTCTATCTAGGAGCGTCTCCTCTGGTCGCTTGCCCCTCCGTTTCGCGTTACGTTTCACGGATGGGTGGTGCATGATCTCAGGTGGAACAAGTTCGAGGGCAGCCTCAACGAAGGCAAGGTTCAACATCAATCTTCGACTCCGTTCACGGTTCTTCTACCGAGGAAGAAGAAAACTATAGCGGATAAAAACACGCCTGTTATCGCCGTTGAAAGTCCCTGCTTTGTTACATCTAGCTCAGTGAGGTTAAGTTGGAGTTCTTTGAATATAGCTACGTACTTGTCCTCCAAGTGATTATAATCGGCCTGAAGGACCTCAAGCTCTGTCTCAGTTTTCCTGAGCCTCACGAGCTCCTCATGCTCAACTCCCACTTCGCGTATGAGAGCCGAGAACATCCTGAGTCGTTCCTTGTTGTCCCATTTCTGCCACTGATTGAGGGAATCCGTGTAATCACCTATTATGAGACTCTGATTCATGGACTCGATGAATCCTTCGTACTTGGTCAAATTCAACCTTTCAAGCCCCGGTGCATTTAGAACAGGGTTGACATCATCCTGCATCTCTATGAACTTGTCCTCCAAGTACTCCACCTTGTCCTCGTCAACAAGCACCAATTTCCGAGTCTTAGCGTCTACCTCTGGCCCCAAGATTACTTCACCATCCTCTATGATTTCTAGAAAAACCTCAACCCGGAACGTGATCTCGACCTCCTCGAAAGGCTTCATACCGAACCTGTAAGCGTCTTTGCTAAGGGTTATGTTGATAGCTGAGCCACCAAGGCTTATCTCCTCAACCTTTTGGAAGTATGCGACATCTAGGATGTATGAATATCCTGTTGAACCGGTGCCGTGATGGTATGTTCCCACTCCTTTCCAGTGGATTGAGCCATTGTAAACAAGATTACCAGTAAGTTCATGCTCCGCGTATTTCGAGACATCAACCTCAGGCATGGAGATGTTCAGTTCATAGGTCTCGAAGGCCCATAGCTGGCCGTATAACGGGGATGGTTTGAACTCAAGTGATACGTCGGCGTGTACAGTCTGGCTCATGAATGCCATAGAAATTAGGAAAATGAGAGGAGCTGCATTTTTCATATCATGAATGCACGTCAAGTTGCTGATAATAATATCTGAAAAAAGATGAACACTCGGTGTATTATTCAAATAAGACTGGGGTTAATAGAAAACGATGGCAGAAGAGTTCACGGTAGCACCCATTAGGAGACTCCTAAAAAAAGCAGGTAACCTTCGGATCAACGAGGAGGCAGCAAATACGTTGCGGGGGTACATAGGCGCATACGGGGAACTAGTTGCACGGTACGCCGTTGAGAACGCCGTCAACGATGGCAGGAAAACGGTTTTAGAAAGGGATATCAGGGTGGCAGCATCAAGGGTATGGGAACCGGAGGACGCTGAAACTGAGTAAGAAAAACAAGGGAATACTGGGATTATTCTTCGCTGGGAACGAGGAGTATATGTCAAAAATCGTCCCCCTTTTCATGTTATCGACCGTCGTTTTCACGTTCAGTATATTCGCAGGATACTCGCTCGGGGATAGAATCTCGCCTCAAAGCTTTGAGGGAGTTCTCAGTAACATCCCAGATCCCACGGAATCATCCAGTATCGAGATGTTTGCAGCGATTCTCTACAACAACGTATTTGCGAGTTCCTTGTTCGTTCTTTCTGGGTTCCTCGTGGGAATCCCGCCTCTAATGTTCATGGCTTTTAACGGGTTCTTTATTGGATATATCTCGTGGAACGCTGCACAGGTCCAAGGAATTGGTTTCGTTCTGGCTACTATTCTTCCACACGGGATCATTGAGATACCATCAATCATTCTATGTTCTGCTATGGGAGTAGGGTTGGGCTACCAGATCATACACAAGCTACTTAGAAGAGAGGGTCTTCAGAAATATTTCACCGATAGTATTTCCGTGTTCGTCAAACGTATTATTCCCTTGCTGGTATTCGCGGCAGGCATCGAGACGGCCTTGATCTATTTCTTCATAGTAAATTAGTCAAACCCACTCGTATTTACGATAATTATACTAAGAAGTCTCATTATCACTCAGCGAGAAGGTATTTAACCAGTAATTAAACCTCTATCACCATCGGGGCTCACCTATGGTTTGTCGCAGAACCGAGTCTCCGAAAATTCTCAACTTGCAAAGTAATCACTCGTTAGATTGATTAATAAAAAGAAGAAAAAAGGTTAGATTTGTGCTTATAGTGTTGGTGGAACGTATCCCATCTCAGCCGTATACCAGGTTACCTCGCCTGCAATAGCGTTGTAAATACCGGATACGTATGGAACACATGTCTCACCCTCGTAGCGATAACTCCAGATCTGGTAGTTAGTACTATACCTGTCGCCTGCATTGTTCAATCTGTTCCAGCCGCTTGCACCGAAGTTGTTGAACCCGGTAGGAGACTGGAGTGGGATTAGAACGGTTGCGTCAGTGCTCTGAGCATTCAAGATTGACTCGGTCATAATCCAGCCGATGTCGTAGCTACAAGCAGAGTAGTAGCCAAATGGCTGGCTGACTAGTCCGAAGTATCTATCGTATAGATCGTTGAATTTCTCAGATGCCGCTGGTGCAGCGTATGTACTGTGCAGTCTGACATGTACGGTCTGCTCAGGTGCGTCATCACAGTGCTGCTGTGATAGAGTCGTACCGTCGCTACCGAACCATTTTACACTGTAAATGGATGGATAGTCAACTGCCTGTGTAACCATGACTACGCTCTCTGAGAACGAGATGATCTCAAAGCCAACGTGGTCAACTCCGTATTCCTCAATTGCCTCCGCAACCTTATCTTCGGCTGTCTGGAGGTAGTTGCTGAACTCGGTGGCTTCACCTGCATACCTGATCTTCTCTACAATTACGCCGCCCTTCTGGGTGTACGCTGGCTCGAAATAGTTGTATATTCCGTCTGCCCATGCGTCACCACGCTGCATGACTACGACCGCCTTGATACCGTGGCTCCAAAGCATTTCTGCGATGGCTGGTGCCTGGATAGTGTCGTCTGGACACATCCTGTACAGGTTGTCGTCTTCAATTGCCAGAAGTGGGCTTGTTGAGGATGAGCTCCACATTAGCATGTCGTTATCGTTACAGTAGCTTAGAGAAGCCTGCGCCTGGCTTGACCAGCCGCCACCTAAGAAGACGTTTACGTCCATGGACTTGAAGCCCTGAACTTTCTCCAGGTGGACTGCTGCCTGACCAGTAGCATCGTCAATGAGCCACTCGAACTCGACATCCATTCCTAGTTTCTCAGCATACTTGTTATAATCTGCAGACATGATGTCCTGGACTAGTGGAGTAGCTGTTTCGAGACCTGCAGTGGTTGAGGAGATGTAACCGATCTGTACGGTTGCACCTTCTAGAGGCGCAACTACTACGGTTTCTCCAGGGCCACCCTCGCCGCCTTCGACGACTTCCTTGGGTGCCATGAAGTATCCTGCTCCACCGCCGACTACAAGTCCGACGACTAGAAGCACAATTGCTAGTGTGTTACCTTTCATTTCCAAATTGTTCACCTTATGATTGGCAATCGAAAATACCATTATTTACATTATTAATAATTGTGAATGTACCTACCATTATTCTATTTAGTATAATGACAACATATACTGGTCAGGAAAAAATCACTCTATACTTCTTCATCAGGTTATATAGTATAATAACTGTATATATGATATAATCAATAAGAATCAACAGTTAATCATCTATAAAGCCAGATAGACCTCACCGAAGTAAGGAGTAACAGCATCAACGATCTCCTGAAGCGCCTCCTCAGAGAAAGACTCCCTCCCACACTTGGAGGGGTCTAGCATATTGCTAGGATCATATCTCTCAATAACCAGTCTCCTAGAACCAGAAAGGAACTGCACAATCTCCATTACATCACCAAGTTCGATGACCCCGGGTACTGGCTTGACCACAAACTCGTGGGGGATTGAACTCTTCCTGACGTACTGGATGGCTTGCTTAACATCATCGATGTTCTGACGATAGTTGATGACCTCAATGAACTTCGAGAATGGGGCTGGGATGAAGACGCTGAGGTAATCAACCAGCCCTTCATCTATTACGTATTTTACTGCTTTCGGCCGTGATGCGTTGGTTTTGAGCTTGATCTTTGCCCCAAGGAACCGTAGTTCGCGCAGGAACTCTCCAAGTTCTCTGTGCAACAGGGCTTCTCCTCCCGAAAGAGCCACTCCATCAAGGAAACCAAGCCTTGGACGGAGTATTTTGACTAGTTCCGTCATTCCTGTTTTCTCCATTGGGATATAATGGTGTATCAGCTCCTCGTTTGGGCAATAGGAGCAACGGTAGTTGCATCCAGGTACCGTGAGGTTCATGCAGAGGTGTCCGGGGTAATCGACGAGGCTGAGCCTATCAACACCAACTATCGGGAACTCTTTTACCTGTTTTTTACGTCGTAGAGAACTCGTTTCTCGTACACCTCCTCAAATAGTCCCTGGACTGAATCCAGACTCCTGACAGCTCCATCGAACCGTACAACCTCATTCTCCACCCCGGACAGTTTCACGATAGATGGAGAGACAGCGAAGTAGTTGAATCCGAACTGTTCGATTATTCGCTTTGTCAAAAGTTTGCATCCTTTGTGATATGTTAGCCCTTTCTCGACGTGAATCTCCATCAATTCGCCTCCCGAGTATAAGGACTGGAGTTTTTTCTGGTGCTCAAGGGCGTCCCACAGGTCATCCCCGTGTGTGTGCGGTAACTCGGTGCCCCTAGTAAGGTAGTTATTGGCTAAGTTACCGACTTTGATCATCTCAGCAACGTTGATGTCGGAGGGGAATGACTCTAACGAGTAGAGGTTGCCTGCCTCGTACTGGATCTCCTCGATTTTCCTTACGAGAAACTCTACCACCTTGTAAGTAACAGCCTTGCCTGCGACATGCCCCAGCGGAGCGTCAATTAAATACCCCAGCCCCTCGTTCATCCCAGTGGGGACGATGGAGGAGAAGAATAAATGATTGTGTCCAACCTCTTGCGAAAAAGTCTCCCTATGTGCCTCAAGTAACCGAGAAGCCTCCTCGACTTGCTCGTCGAGTATATCGAAGAAATCATCCTCTGAGCGTGCGTCCTTACCCATCTTGGCAAGGTTGAGATTGACGTATCCATGCACTCCAGTATCATCAGGGTTCCCGTGAGGTCCTCCAATGCGTTGATACAGCACCTCATTGTCTATGTCCTGGTTATCTGGGCGCGTCTCCTCGTGGGATATAGTCGATGTCACCTTGTTCTGGATAATAGGATTGCCGTGACGATACGATAGCTCAAGGTATTTGTCCAAAAGGGGTTGGTTCCAGATAGTCTCATCGTGGATGTTAAGCAGGATAGAGGGCTTTATGCACCTATTCCCAAACATTTCCCCCAACCGGGTAACGAAGGATTCGTTGAATGCATCTATCTCATTCTGGTATTTGCTGTATTCTGTTAGATCAATAGGCGGAATAAGGTCAACACTGAAACTGGTTTGGATGTTACACCCATCCATGAACCCGAGAAAATTGGAGACGGGTTCATCTAGTTCCGTGTCACCAATGAGAGGGGAAGCCAGAATGTCTAGGCTGTTAAACGCAATTGGTCCACTGAATTTATCACCCGACTCTTTCACTTTTTCCATTATCAGATCAAACAGTTCGCATAAAGAGGCGGGTTTTCCTTCCTTGATTATCCTAGGTATGCTCCAACCGTAAGAGTACCCTTTACCCGATACACACCCGTTGTACAGGTATTGATTATTTCCAGCTGGAGGCATTGATGAAAAGGACTGTTCCTGCTCTATAAAGGGTGTGGGGAAAAGCGTTGGGATAACTTTGTATAATAGGACTCATTAGGTAAACAAAATGAGTCAAATTAAGCTAGCTTTGCTCGCGCTAATATGCATAGGGCTTGTAATTCCATTGGCATCGGCGCGAGATGATGGGGCATGGATAGAGGATTTCGAGTTTACTGTCGGTCCATTCTCTGGAGATAATGTGACAACGACAGTCACGGTTGGCTACCAGTTTGACTCAGATGTTGAGATCAACCCAGGAATATTCAGCTTCGACTTAGACGACTGGATTATTGAAGAGTTAAGAACAGTGGATGGATCCGGGAATGAGACTTTTACACTAGTCTTTCCAGCACCAGATGAAAATGGCACACACTTATACCAAGCTAATGTTTGGTACGTCAAGCAAGGATCATGGTACTTTGATGGAAGCGAGGCAGCATTTAACTTTACTATCGGAGACGAAAACGCGACTTTAATAACTGACTATATTACGATCACTGAAGTTGGGACGCCATCAGAAACAAACACAACCACAACTGTTGATGTAAAAGTTTTCTTGAATTACTCGATCACGAATGAGTCTGATTACAGCATCAGCGTAATTAACCAAGCAACGGAGACTCTTGGAGAGGAGTTCGATGTCCTTCTGGGAGAGGGGGCAGCCAACTACACATTGTCTATTCTAACTCCCGAGATAGAGGGATTGCACAGCTTTAGCATTAGGGTTGAGTCATTTACTGGTGAAAATGGCACCGTGGTAGCGGAGACAGGATTCGATATATTTCTGACCAAGCCTGTTGAATCTTCTTCTGAAAACCCGGAAGAACCAGATACCCCTATCGAGCCACCAGAGGACAACACAACAACTCCAGAGCCAGATGAACCAGAACCCGAAGAACCAGAGGTAACTCCAGTGTGGAGAACACCCGCGTTCTGGCTAGGTTTTGTAATTATAGGGGCCGGTCTATTTGTCTGGCAGAGAAATAGAGGTTAAAGAGAGTCGGCGAATTTCTTGCCAAAATCTTTGCATTTCTTTGATTCGTTATCAAAGTGGTATTTCAGATCGGAGTCGATCATGACCAGTACATCGTCCTGAACCTTGTAGCCGAGGCTCTCGATTCTTTCCTTGAGCCTCTCCTCCATGATCCAGGCACCGTCGTACCCGTAACTTCCAAAGACGGCGGCTGGCATGTGGTTAATATTCTGCTTGTTGGCGTTGATGTAAGACTCGACGTGCATCAAGAAGTCCTTCATGTTATTGGAGATATCAGCATAATACACAGGGGATCCGAAGATCACACCATCCGCGTCGGACATAATCGTGAGAGGGAATGCCTCCCCAATCTTTTTGAGCTCGACATCAGCGTTGGCTCCCGCGCCCTCTGCGATGGCCTTAGCCATCTTCTCGGTGTTGCCGGTCTTGCTATCATAAATTACTACTATCTTCATCTTGGTTCCATCCTGATTGAAGTT
The DNA here is from genome assembly GCA_964589605.1 of uncultured Candidatus Bathyarchaeia archaeon. Taxonomy (GTDB): domain Archaea; phylum Thermoproteota; class Bathyarchaeia; order TCS64; family TCS64; genus RBG-16-57-9. Next base: position 33,558 of record CAZPRN010000016.1, read on the forward strand.
TAACTAAAAATTAGTGGACTCGGCTATTTATATATGGGTCGCAGTTCAGGTGATTTACCTTGAATATAGGGGAGACCACCTGTAAGACCATCATTAACCGGAGTGGTATCGAGGGCGTTGATTATGCGATCAATCCGTATATCGGTTGCGCCCATGGATGCACTTACTGTTACGCCCGTTTCATGACTCGGTGGTACCACAAGGGGGAGAAATGGGGCAGCTTCGTTGATGTGAAGAAGAACGCCGTGGATTGCCTAAAAAAAGAGGTTGACAAGAGGCAGAGAGGTGTGATCCTGTTCTCAAGCGTAACCGACCCCTACCAGCCAGTGGAGAAAAAGTTCAATATGACAAGGAGCTTGTTGGAGGTTCTGGTGGATCATGATTTTCCCATTGAGATACTCACAAAATCCTCGTTGGTCACGAGAGACATAGATGTCCTCGGCAGGATGGACGAGGTGGAGGTTGGGCTAACGATTACGGCGTACGACGAAAGTGTGAGACGGACGTTCGAGCCGGGGGCTTCTCCCGTTGAGGAGCGGCTGGACGCGTTGAAGCTGTATAGCGACGCTGGAGTTCCCACATATGCTTTTCTCGGACCATTGCTGCCTTTCCTTTCAGAGGACGGCTTGGAGTCCCTATTGAATAAACTGGCGGACAGGGTTGGAAGGGTTATCGTTGACAGGCTGAACATCAAGGCAGGCAACTGGAAGAATATCGAGAACACGGTGTTATTGTATCAGCCTGAGCTCTTACCAGAGTTTAAGAAAGCATCAAAAGGACCATCGAGTTACTACGATGAGTTGAGGGGAAAGGTGCGGAGGATGCTGAACCAGAGGTCGATCCCTCATGATATTCTATTCTAGTCCCGGAAGGGAGACTCGCATACTTCGATATCGTGCCCACTTGGGTCCGTGAAGTTCACTAGTCGTTTTCCTGTCCCCAGAGACATCTCCCAGTAGTCGATTCCTCTTTCATCGAGTTTCTTGATGAAGCCATCAAAATCATCAGTGTGTACAGCGAAATGGTTGTACTTTCCATGGCCAGGTGTACCAGGCATGCTGCTCTGTTTGAGTTGGAGTAAAGCTGAACCCATGTCCATGAACACAATAAGGATTCCGTGGTCGTTCAGCCGGCTGTGCACGGTGAACCCGAACAGATCACGGTAGTACTTGACGCTAGCTTCCAGATCCTTCACGTAGATTCCTACATGGTCGAAGGTGTTCATATGGATCACTTGGGTTAGAAACCCTTCTCCATTATCTCGATAACATGGCCATCCAGGTCACTGAAAAAGCAGAGTCTATTACCGTTGGGAATCGTAAGTAGCCGGGTCTCGATGGACATTGACTCTAGCTTCGTGAGAGTGTTATCAAACTCGGGATCGTGTATGGCTAGGTGGCTCCAATTGCCTTCAGGTGGGGTGCCAGGTGATCCCGGTCGTTGCACCAACTCTAGCATGCCTCCTCCAAGGTCCATCATCGCTATCTTTGCCTCCCCGCTTGTAAACTCATGGACTTTTTTGAACCCAAATATCTCATGATAGAAACCGATGCTCTTCTCAAGGTCAGAAACATAAATGCCTACGTGATTTAGCTTTGACATGGGTTAACGTGGCATTACGGGTATTTAGGATAAACTCGGGTCGAGAGCTAGTATAAGTAATTACTTTCATACATCTCTATATTCTATTTGAGAAATGTATATATTAAGAAGCTTGGTTTCTGTCACTTGCCGGGAATACCTTCATTTCCAAATGTTCACCTTCTTTCCTAGTAACCTCACCGAAAAGAACCTAGTTTGAAAAATAAAATAAAGAAGAAAAAGAGGTTTTATCGACCCTCAGGGACGAAACCAAGAAGCTCAGTGTCCCAGATAACAGAGTCGAGTTGTGCGTCGTACAGTCCGTAGACTTCCCAGGATGAGCCGTCATCGTTGACCGCCCAGATCTGGTAGTTACTTGCATACCTATCGCCATTCTCGTTCAGCCTGTTCCATCCGCTTGCACCGAACTGGTCGAATGCCTTGGGGATCTGCATTGGCACTAGGTCGAGTGCATCGACGCTCTGGCTCTCGAGGATTGTACTCGTCAAGAGTGTTGAGACGTCGTATGAACACGCGCTGTAGTAGCCGAAAGGCTGTGAGACTAGACCGTAGAACCTGTCGTAGAGATTGTTGAATTTCTCTGACTCGGCAGGTGCGGCGTATGTACTGTAAATCTTCAGGTGAGCCGCCTGTGACGGTGAGTCGTCCAATGCCTGCTGACTTAGGACCGTTCCGTCGTTACCGAACCAGGGTAGGCTGTACAGGGCTGGGTAGTCCTGTGCCTGTGTGATCATGGTGACATACTCAGAGAACGCAATAACCTCAACCGCGACCTTGCCCTCGCCATACTCAGCGATTGCGTCTGCCGCGATAGACTCTGCGGTCTGCAGGTAGTTACTGAACTCAGTGGACTCGCCCGCGTAACGGATCTTCTCTAGGATGACTCCGCCGTTCTCCTCGAACATAGGAGCGAAGATGTTGACGATTCCGTCAGCCCATGCGTCTCCACGGTAGATGAGGATAACTGCCTCGATTCCCATGCTCTCCATCATCCTGCTCATGGCTGGTGCCTGGACTAGATCGGTTGGACACATCCTGAAGAAGTTGTCACCGTCAAGTGCCAGTAGAGGGCTGGTTGAACCAGTGCTCCACATGAGCATGTCGTTATCATTTACATAGCTTAGGCTTGCCTGGCACATGCTGCTCCAGGTTGCACCAATGAAGACGCCTACGTCCATGGACTTGAAACCCTGAACCTTCTCAAGATGCACGGCTGCCTGTCCTGTGGCATCATCGATTAGCCATTCGAACTCGACATCGTAACCGAGTTTCTCGGCGTAGAGGTTGTTGTCAACCTCTAAGATGTCTTTGACTAGGGGCATAGTTGTTTCGAGTCCAGCGGTGGTTGCACTGATGTAACCAATCTGAACTGTTTGTCCCTCAAGTGGTATCTGCGCGATAGTTACGGTTGATGTTCCATCACCGTTGTCTACTGCCTCGCCCTTTGGTGTGAGCATGTAGCCCGCTCCAGCACCCACTATCAGGCCGACAACTAATAGTACTATAGAAAGCGTATTTCCTTTCATTTCCATTTGTTATCACTGCTTAAAGCAGTGATTTGGTTCCTCTAGGACTCTTATAGTTTAGCTAATGTAGTGTTCTTATTGTTACGAGAATACTCACAGTATTTATTGAAGTAGTGTTATTGGATACATACTTACAAGGCACATCTTTTCTATAAAAAACCATAAACATTAGCGTGTTTTTAATAAATAATACCGCATAATTCTATTTAGCATACACAATACTTACCACCAATTTAACATAGTTCCATACTTATCATTCTTTCACATCAGACTATTAAATATATGATAAACACATTATTCCCAATACTCTATATATCATAGAAAATACTTTTTCTCTTTACTATAAGGACGTTATAATAAGTACAATAATAGGGGGTTTAGATGAGGATTAATCCTCTTTTGGGAAAGAGAGCTGGGCATGAGCCGCTGCTAATCTGGCAACAGGAACCCTGTATGGACTGCAGCTTACATAGTTCAACCCTATTAGGTGGCAGAACTCGATGCTACTTGGCTCGCCTCCGTGTTCACCACAAATTCCAACCTCAAGGTCTGGACGAGTCTTCCTGCCTGCCTCAACGCACATCTTCATCAGCTTCCCTACACCCTCACGGTCAATGACTTGGAAGGGGTTCGCAGGAAGTAGCCCCCTGTCAACAAAGTTGAGCAGGAACTTTCCCTCTGCGTCGTCACGGCTGATGCCGAATGTCATCTGGGTCAGATCGTTGGTCCCGAAGCTGAAGAACTCAGCGCTCTCAGCTATCTCATCAGCGGTCAAGGCCGCCCTTGGTATCTCGATCATTGTACCGATCTTGTACTCAAGATCCTCCATTCCAGCTTCCTTCAAGACGCCCTCGGCAACCTTCTTTAGCTTGTCGTACTCGGCGTGCATCTCGTTTATGTGGCTTGTAAGCGGGATCATGATCTCCGGGTGGACCACATGTCCAGCCTTCTTGACCTCAACGGCCGCCTCCATAATTGCCTGAACCTGCATCTCCGTGAGTCCTGGGTACATCAAGCCTGCGCGGCATCCTCTTAGCCCGAGCATGGGGTTGGTCTCCCACAGGCTCTCAACTACCTGTAGCAGGTACTCCTTTTCCTCAAGCTCCGAAGGATTCTTTCCTGTGCATCGTAACTCGGTGACCTCGATGAGTAGCTCCTCCCTAGGTGGTAGGAACTCGTGCATCGGAGGGTCGATGAGCCTAACAATAACAGGATAACCGTCCATTGCCTCAAAGATTCCGACAAAGTCCTTCCTCTGGAATGGGAGCAGGTTAGCCAATGCCTCCTTGTACTCTTTGACGTCCGGGCTATCAGCCTTCTTGAGAAGCTCCTCAAGCTCTGCGTCCTCCGCTGGGCCCCTCTCAGTATCCTCAAAGGCTTCAATCTGTCTGAGCAGTGGAGCCGCCACCTCGGACTTGAGGATCATCTTGACGACGTTCTCACGCCTGCTGATCTCCTCGTCCTCCTGGTCGAAGAACATGTGCTCGGTCCTACACAGTCCGATACCCTTTGCGCCGAACTGGCGGGCTTTCTGTGCATCTTCGGGAGTGTCTGCGTTTGTTAAAACTCCGATTGCTTTGATCTTGTCTGCCCACTCCAGCGCCTGGATGAGCTCTTTCTCCTTTTCAAAGGCGGTCTCGATCTTGGGCACCTGTCCTAGGAAGACCTCACCGGTTGCTCCATCCACGCTGATCCAATCGCCTTCCTTAACAGTGTACTCGCCTACCGTGAAGAGGTTCCTATTCGTGTCGATCCTGATTGATTCACAGCCTGCAACACATGGTTTGCCCCAACCCCTTGCAACTACAGCCGCGTGACTGGTTCCTCCACCGTGCTGTGTGAGGAAGCCTTGGCTTACGATCATCCCATTTACATCGTCAGGTGTAGTTTCTGGTCGCACAAGGATTACCGGGTCTCCGCCCTTGCCTCTCTCCTCTGCCCTATCGGCGTTGAAGATAGCGTAACCTACTGCTGCACCAGGGCTCGCGTTGAGTCCCTTGGCTAGCAAAGTCGCCTTTGCCTTCTCTTCTGGATCGAACTGTGGGTGGAGTAGCTGGTCTACGTGACCTGGGGTGATCCTCTGGAGGGCCGTCTCTTTTGTGATTAGGCTTTCCTCTGCCATGTCTACGGCTATCTTGATGGCTGATCGTGCGGTTCTCTTACCAGTCCTTGTTTGGAGGATCCACAGTTTACCCTTCTCTATGGTAAACTCCATGTCCTGCATGTCCTTGTAGTGGTCCTCAACTTTTGCGGCAATGTCCTCCAGCTCCTCGTAGAGGTGTGGCTGCTGGTCATGCAGTTCCGATAGATGGATAGGGGTTCTGATTCCGGCTACAACATCCTCGCCCTGGGCGTTGAACAATAATTCTCCGAAAAGGCCTTTGCTTCCATCGCTGGGGCTTCTCGTGAACAAGACTCCGCTTCCACTGTCCCAGCCCATGTTTCCGAAGACCATGGTCTGGATGTTACAGGCGGTGCCCATTGCGTCTGAGATTCCCTCAAATTTCCTATATGCCCTAGCCCTCGGGATATCCCAGCTGTTGAAAACTGCTGCAATTGACGCCTTGAGCTGATCCATCGGGTCCTGGGGAAAGTCGTTTCCGAGTAGCTCCTTGTACAGATACTTCATGCCCGCGACTGTCTCTTTAAGACCGTTTACGCTAACATCAGTATCGCCCGTAACGCCCTCTGCTTCCTTGACCTTATCGAAGACGCCTTCGAATTCATGTCGGTCCTGGTGCATTACTACATCGCTGAACATGGTAAGGAAACGCCTGTATGCGTCCCAGACGAAACGCTCGTCTCCTGTTTGCTCAACCAAAACCTCAGCCACTTGATCATTGATACCCAAGTTGAGGACCGTGTCCATCATTCCAGGCATGCTAACGGGTGCTCCGCTCCTGACGCTAGCTAGAAGCGGGTTGTTCTTGTCGTTGAACTTCTTTCCCGTTGTCTCCTCAAGAGTCTTGACGTGCTCCAGAACCTCTTCCCAGAGTCCTTCTGGGAACTCGCCTCCGGCTTTCATGAACTCGTTACAGGTGTCGGTTGTGATTGTGAATCCGGGTGGGATGCTGATGCCGAGGCTTGTCATCTCGGCTAAGTTTGCGCCCTTTCCTCCGAGAAGGGCTCTCATATCTCTATTTCCTTCAGTGAAGTCGTAGACACGCTTCTCCAATCTTGTTATCTCCTGATGGTTTTGAGTTGGTGAACCCCCTTTTACCTTTACCGCTTTTTTTCTTATTCGATGTTGATTTTCATGATATCCCTATCAATCCGATAAGAAAACGCATCAAGGTTGGGTGAACGGTTCAATTAACATCTATCAATGGAATAATATTCTACAAGTTCAACCTTTTTTCGTTCTACGATATTTCTATCAGGTGAAAAGGTGGATGATTACTCCATAAACACCTAAAGCCAATCTCCAATTATTTTTGAAGATGTCTACACGGTCCAAGATTCTCGTTATCGATGATGACGAGGATATCGTCAAACTAGCCAAGATAATGATAGGCTACATGGGACATGACGTGACCGCTACAACGGACAACCTCAGCGTTTTTGACAGGCTCAAAGCCGAGAAATATGATTTGCTCCTATTGGACATCCAGATGCCTAAGATGAATGGCTACGAAATTTGCCGAAGGGTTAGGGAAGAACATGGAGACATTCAGATCGTGCTCTTCACGGCGTCGGCTGATGTTGATGTATACAAGAAGGGAAAGGCGGCAGGGGCGGACGAGGTGCTCTCCAAGCCGTTCTCAATAGAGAGGATCAAGGAAACGATCCAGAGAACTCTGGATAAAAGAAAGCTAACCGAGTTGAGCAGAGACCAGCTTGCCCAGGTATATTCCACCGAAGCATAGCAGGTTGTTCAGCGCAAAATTTGCTAGAAACATCAAGTGTTCACGTTGCTCTAGCAGCTTGAAACTCTCAAGGCTAAACGTGGACATAGTCGTGAAAGCCCCAAGCATGCCGACGGCAATAAAGAGTCTTGATGATTCTGGTAGGGCTAGTGCTTTATCTGCGCTATATGTGACAAAGCTGAGGACAAATGAGCCGATCACATTCACACCGAGGGTCCCATATGGGAACTTGGTTGAGCTTTGCATTATGTTTGACAGGATGAATCGGAATATTGCCCCGAGGAATCCTCCTAAGCCAACGAAGAGTATTCCGTTCAAATTATCCACCAGATAGCCCCTAGTTTGGGGTGTCACAGTATAAACGTTATTCATTTACCACAAACGATAAATAGTATATATTTTTGATTTCTGTAAATATCGCTTATTTACTGGTTTGATATGAAAAAATACCATCTATGTCAATGAAACGGGTTTTTCTCAACTGTTGAGAGAAAATAAGCCCTAAAAATGCCCCGTTTACCAAACAGTTATAAGGGATGTAAAGCCATCTATCTTAATCTCGTGAGGGGTCTTTTGTCTACTAAACTTCAGAAACAAACCACCTGCACAGAGTGCGGGAACAGTAACCTACTCCGAGACTACGAAACCGGTGAACTGATCTGTCAGTCATGCGGCGTCGTGGTTTCCTCCACATTACTCGATACCGGGCCAGAGTGGCGTGCATTCGACCAGGAGCAACGGGACAAGCTACCCAGGGTGGGAGCCCCCGTTACATGGACGATCCACGACAAAGGTCTGAGCACTACCATCGGATGGCAGGACAGGGACGCCTCCGGTCGCAAGCTAAGCCCAGAGGAGCGGGCGAGGCTGTACAGGCTCAGGAAATGGCATCGCAGGAGCAAGGTATCTGATAGCACTCAGAGAAACCTGGCACACGCTTTGAGCGAGATGAGCAAGATCAGTTACAAGCTCAACCTGCCTAGGAACGTCATTGAGACTAGCAGCATGATCTACCGCAGGGCGATCCAGAAGCAGCTAATCAGGGGCAGGACAATCCAGAGCGTCGCAGTCGCATCCATCTACATGGCTTGCAGGCAGTGCGGAGTCATCAGGACCCTTGAGGACGTTGCAGGTGCAGCGAACATCACCAAGAAGGAAGCAGCAAGAAACTATCGTTTCCTTCTCAGGGAGCTTAAGCCACAGGTCCCACAGGTAAACCCACAGGGTTACATCAGCAAGATCGTCAACAAGCTGGCGCTTACAGGCGACACCGAGAGGCTTGCCATGGCTATCCTGACTCAGGCTTCAGAGATGAAGCTGACCAGCGGACGTGGACCATCAGGCATCGCAGCTGCATGCATCTACATCAGCAGCCAGTTGACTGATGAGAGGCGTACACAGGGTGAGATCGCGAAAGAGGCTCAGGTTACCGAGGTTACTATCCGTAACAGGTACAAGGAGCTCGCGCAGCGCCTGGACTTTGATGTTTGCATCTAACCACTCAACCTTTTAGTATCCATCACTTTCTCATACCCGATGCCAGACAGTTACATCATTTTCACGGGTAGGCCCAACGCAGGTAAAAGCACTACAATCAGAGCACTCACTGGCGTCAAGGTTCCGACGGGTAAGAAACCGGGCACAACTACCAAGATCAACAAGTACCAGATAGCTAACGAGTTATTCCTTGTTGATATGCCGGGATATGGAAGAAAGGTTGATGCTGGAAAGTACTGGGAGGGTCGTACCAAGGACCGGATTCTCAAGTTCATAGAGAACGAGGCGGAGAACATCGTTGCAGCAGTCCACGTTTTCAACGTTAACACGTTCATCGAGGTGGAGCAAAGGCTAGCCAAGAAGGGCTTTATCAGTATCGACGTTGAGATGGTCCAGTACATCGCCGAGAACTTGGGCGAGTTCCCCTTCATCGCGGCCAACAAGATCGACAAAGGAAAGGAAAAGGATGTCATGCAGAATGTCGCTGCTTTCCTTGACAGCGTCACTGATGGAGACCCTGATGAGGCTGTTGACTATGTGTATCCAATCAGCGCAAAGAATAAGATAGGAACTGGTCAGCTCAAGAACCAGCTCGTCCAAGTCCTGAAGGCGAAAGGATTCACGAACCCTTTCAAGAAGATTAGGGGTTAGCGAAAAGCCCGGTTGACAGGTATCTGTCTCCGCTATCAGCGAGTATTGTAACGACCCGCTCATCGCTACCAAATGACTGCGCTTTCCTTGCTGCGTAAAACAGGTTAGCTGCGCCACTGAAGCCCACAAGAAGCCCTGCTTTCATGGCAGTTTCTTTAGCCGTCCCGATTATCTCCACCAGATCAGTCTCCTCTACGTAGATGATCTCGTCGAACCAGCTCTCATCGAATAGCGAGCTCCCGTTCATGGAGCAGGGGTTCCTTAGACCTGGTAGATCAACGCATATGCATGGTGTCACGCCAACAACCCGGATTGACGGGTCATGTTGCTTCAGCCTCTTAGAGACACCGACACCTGTTCCTGCAGTACCCAACCCTACCACTAATGCGTCTAGTCTTCCCTCCATCTGGTCAAGAATCTCACCACCAAGAGTCTGGTAATGTGCCAGCACGTTGACGGGGCTCTTGAACTGTTCTAGGTCAAGGTAATCACCAGGATTTTCTGTGAGAACCTGTTTTTTCCTTTCAATCGCTCCGCCTGTACCCAACTCGCCTGGAGTGAGTTCAAGGGTTGCACCATACGCGGCGATGATTTTTCTTCTCTCTAGGCTAGCCGAATCAGGCATAATTATGTGCGAAGGGTAACCTTTCGCCGCTGCAAGCATAGCCGTCGCGACTCCAGTGTTGCCAGAAGTTGCCTCGATGATGGTTTTATCACGGGTTAACTCACCGGAGGACTCGGCGTACTCTATCAGGTACTTGACCGTCCTGTCTTTCACTGACCCACTCGCGTTGAATGATTCAAGCTTGGCGTAGATTGAAGCATCATCTGGTCCAGTGAGATGCCTCAACAGGATCATCGGAGTCTGACCTATGAGCTCCGCTACACTGTGTGTAACGATCAAATTGACACCTCCGAGATATTGTTAACTAGAATTGGAAACTGGGACGATTTACCGACAAAGATATTCACCCAAATTATTCACCTCAAAGGTAAGGTGAGTGCTAGACGAGTTGATATAAACGTGGCTACAAGAAAAGGTGCTACTCGTCGAGGTTGATCTCGTCGAGCTCGACGTTTAGTTCCTCGGTTGCTTTGGGTTCTCCCTCTAGGCTGAACTCCTCGGGCTCAGCTGGAGTAGCATAAAGGTCCGGGTCATATTGCATGTTTGTGGTCTCGTCCTCGTTGCAGATTCCCGCAGCGGTGACAGCAATCCGGATCTTCTCCTCTGGCAGGTATGGGCTGTCGATGACCTGTATTAGCCTCGTGTTCTGCCTTCCCTTCCTGAGGTAGACCCTGTGGGTACACGCGTGGGCCATGACGTGTCCGCCCGCTGGCTTGTTGGGGTCACCGTACGCCGAGTCTGGCTTTGCCTGAACCTGGTTGGTCAGCACCACGCTTAGGTTGAATGCTTCAGCGACCCTTAGCAGGTTACCGAGGACGCCTGCGATCTTCTGCTGGCGCTCGGCTAGGGTTCCCCTGCCGATGTACTCGCCTCTGAAGTGTCCGATCATGCTGTCCACGATAACCAGCTTGATGTCATGCTCCTGAACTACTTGGGGGAGGTTCTTTACGAGCATGATCTGGTGGTCGCTGTTGTAGGCGCGCGCGATTAGCACGTTGCTAAGGATCTCAGATGCATCGTATCCACGAGCCTCTGCGATCTGCTTGATTCGCTCTGGTAGGAAGGTTCCCTCGGTGTCTATGACGCATACGCGTCCACCTAGACCGCCTTCTTCTACCGGTCGCTGGGCTAAAACGCTGAGAGTGTAGCATATCTGGGTTTTTCCGGAACCGAACTCTCCGATGAACTCGGAGATAACGCCTGTTTCGATTCCACCGCCCATTATTCGGTCAAACTCTGAGGAGCCGGTCCTGCACCTCATCATGTACTTGCGGGTCTCCAGCATATCCGTGGCTGAGACAAAGCCGGGATCTACCTTGAGACGCGCGAGGGTGTTCACCTTGATGGCTGTGTCAACACCCATACCGGTTAGTGCTACTATCTCTCTTGGGGGAGTGACCGCGATTGCTTCTAGTGTTGACA
>CAZPRN010000017.1:0-41724 GCA_964589605.1 uncultured Candidatus Bathyarchaeia archaeon
CTCTTTGTGAATCGTTAGTCTACCCCTCGTTGGTTATTAAGAATAACGATTTCACTGAAAACGAACCATACAGGCTTTTAAAGTGTTCTAAGTTGGTTTTCCGTGAGTAAGTATAGATTATAATGTATCTGGAACATGGTTCGATTCTAGTGTATATTCTCTCCGCGATTGAAGAACGCCGGCTTTAGGCAAATTAAACCTTACGAGGATATGTGAAAAACGGGGATGAACATAGTTATGTAGTTGATTATTCGAGGAAAAAATCCCCGAGCACACATTATTGTCACCCCTCCCTGCGACATTCCCGGTTTTACTTGTATAAGGCTTAAATCGTACAGTGCAGTAAAGCACTGGAATTAGCAATGATGGCGGAAAGGGAACTAGGCTTCCGCAAAATGCTTGAAAAGAGCATCGTTGAGAACATCAAGATCGAGCACCAAGTCGTCCTCAAGGGACAGTACCAGAAGGCTTACGATCTTCTCAAAGACAGCCTAGACACTGGAATCACACCATGCCTCGTTGGACCACCAGGAGTAGGCAAAAGCCTGCTAGCCCGTAAGGTCGCAGAAGACACAGGTAGAAGCTTCCACGAGGTATTCTTCGACGAGAACGTAACACCAAGCAGACTTATCGGCAGCTTTGACCCCGCCCTAGTCGTCCGTAACGGTAGGAACATCAGCAGCTTCGAGCCGGGCCCACTCATCCGTGCAATGGTTGAGGGTGGACTATTCGTCGCTCAGGAGCTTAACAGGGCAACCGAGTTCTGCCAGAACAGCCTCATTGCACCACTAGAGGAGAGACACTACCACCTGTTCCCAATCGGGATGGTGAAGGCCCACGAGAACTTTGCGTTCGTCTCAACACAGAACCCCATCGAGACAGCGGGGACTTACAGGTTGAGCAAGGTACTGGTCGACCGTATGGGAAGCTGGATCAGGCTAGATTACCCTGACAAGGAGACCGAGATGGATATCATCAGGGAAAACACCCCAGCCTTTGCGTTGAAGGAGAGTGCCCTCGACAAAATCTACGATATAGTCAACCAGACCAGACACACCGCGAGCCTAGAGATTCCCGCCTCGCCACGTTCAGGCATCTTCTTGACCAAGCTGGTCAACAAGTACATCGAACGTTTCGAGGGCGAGGACGCCGCGATCCGGTTCTTCGCCCCAGCCGTACTCAGCAAAGAGATGCGTGTACGTGAGGAAGGCAAGACCGTAAACATGATAATCGAGGAGATCGTCGCCCAGAGGCTAGCGTAGTGTCGGAAAACGTCTTGATGACCTACCCGTTCCGATACGCGCACTGGTTTATTCCTGAGTTTATCACCCGCATGAGGATGCACCGTGAGTGTGAGGACAAGCCAAGTCCCCGCCAGGGCATCAACATGGGTAAACTTTTGCTCCCTCCTTACATGAGGCAGGGACACCTTACATTCAACGACTTGATCAATGTCTCAATTATCACGAGCAGCGTAGAGAACCAGCCAATCGCCGAGAAGGTGGCGGCCGAGATTCTTGTCAACGTTGACCCGGATGAGCCCCTACCTGAGCCCAACCCGGATGGTAACGATTTCCTGAGCCTGCTCCAGAAGGCAACGGATGAGCAGATCGAGGTCACACCATACGCGAAAGGCTTGGAGAACGAGCTCGGTATGGCGGCCAATGAGTCCGCGCCTGACCAGTTCTCGAACTTTGAGAACAAGCCCGACATCGGCGTCGGCCTAGGCGAGGATGAGATCATCAAGACAGGCGTCAAATACATCAAAGATATTCGCAAGAAAGAGACTCGCCAAGTTCTGATGGAGCTACTCAAGGACAAGCTGCTGAAGCTTGGCCGCGAGTTTGAGCGGAAAGAGGATTTCAACAAGTCCAGAAACCTGATGCCTTTCCAGCCGGGCGAGGACACTGACCTCATTGACGAGGAGAGAAGCCTCGATAACATACTGGACCTCGGGAGATCCATTGATGATATCCGCTGGGACGACTTCTTGATGAGGCAACGCCAGAAACAGAAGCGCCACATCGTGTTCATACTGGATATCAGCAACACCATGTTCTACGACCTTGAGGGCATCAACAGCATCAGCTACAGCATCATGAGCCTGGTGCCGCTGCTCTGGGGGCTAAGAAGGGAGAAATTCAGCCTGTGCCTCTACGAGTCCAACACTCACATCGTGAAGGATTTCTACGACGAGGTCAACGTGATACCGATCCTTGAGGACCTAGTCTCGATGATGTTCCTCACCACGACCGAGATGGAGAAAAGGTATAGCCATGGTTTCACCTCCATGACTTGGGGTGGGACACTGCCGGGTAAGAGCCTGGAATGGGCATACGACCAAGTGGCCGATATCAGTGACCGAGGGGACAAGATGGTGTTCATATTCAGCGACTTTGTGCTCACCCAGCCAGGCGAGGAGACAGAGGAAAGCAAGGCCAACTACAGGATTCTTCAGCGGATGACTGATATGGGTGCAAGGGTTTGCGCCTGCGTCTCACCGCTAGCCCACAAGAGTATATTCAAGCCTTACACGCAGAGAAGCCTCGATGAGATGCGGCAGCTTGGGATCAAGATGATTGACACGTACAAGCCCAGCACCTTCCTTGAGGACTCCTCCGAGTTCATCTCAGAGGGCTAGCCGCCTTCTTTTTCTCTTGGAACCTTCTCAAAAGTTGAGAGTTTTCTTTTTTTCCAGCCGCCCCGATTTTACCTTGATATTCTCATTATATATTAATAACGTAATTCCTAATTTTTTATAATAGAGAATAACTCTCAAGGTGCAAGGATAAGTTAAGGGATATTTTCACGGGTTGATGATAAATTCATGTCAACTAAACCCGTAAAAACCGGGTTTTTCAGGTAAGAAAGATTAGAATCAGGGATTCTAATTCAGGTGACGGTCAAACCAGCGCACAACATGTCTTAATCTTTCCACTCTGTGAGAGGGACTGCCATCCCTTGAGAGCCCGTGACCCTCGCCTGGGAACCGGATTATCTCGGTTACTCTCATCATTTGCTTGAGTGCCGTGAACATCTCCTCTGCTTGCCCCATGGGGCAGCGGTGGTCACCCTCGCTCACAATGAACATGTGGGGATGTTTCACGTTCTCCACGTACTTCAACGGGCTCATATCCCAGAGATGCTCGAAATCCTCCCACATTGGCTTGCCGCCAGAGATATCATGCTGGGGGTACCCGAGCTCAAACGCGACGCAGCTGTTTCCACTCATGGTTATCCAGTTACTAATACTCCTCATGGCGATGCTGGTCTTGAACCTATCAGTCTGACCCACGATCCAGTTAGTCATGTAACCCGCGTAGCTTCCACCGCAGACACCGAGACGATCTCCATCAACGTAATCATATTTCTCGATGGCGTAGTCCATCGCCTCCATCAGGCCTTGTAGTCGCGGTCACCCCAGTTACCCTGGATGATTCCACTGAACTCCTCACCGTAACCGACGCTTCCCCTTGGGTTCGTGAAAACCACGGCGTATCCGTGATCAGACAACACCTGGAACTCGTGCTCAGCTCCCTGGTACTGGTATCCAAAGTGAACTCTTGGCCCACCGTGTATCTGAAGTATCGTTGGTACCTTCTCACCCGATTCAAGTTCCTTGGGAGGAATAATCCATCCTTGGACCTTCACCCCATCGCTGGCTGTGAACCAGAACTCCTCGGGATCAACGAAGCTCTCAGGCTGTGGGGATATAGAAGTTTCTTGACTAATGGTTCCATCTTTGAGCGTGAACAACTCAGATGGAGTGTTCATCGTAGTGTAAGTGTACGCTACGTAATCCTCGGCAACCGAGAAACCGCCAACGTTAAGCTTGCCTTCCGTTAAGGTCTCGATGTTTCCGTCCATGTCAGCCTTGCAGAGGTGCCTTGAACCAGTATCGGGCTTTGTGAAGTATACCCACGTTGAGTCGCTGCTCCACTGGATGGTAGGTGACACTCCGATTCTTCTATCGAGGCTCTTGGTTGGGTTGAATAATTTGCCAACCCGATTAATCACGAAGACTTCCTGGTTTCTGTACTTTACGTACTCCATGGAATCCATTGGGCGACCGCTGAATGCAAGCAACTCCCCATCTGGGCTCCATCCAAGCTTGGACATGTTCCCGACGCCCTTATCCTCGCCGTTGAAGAGTGTGATGATCTCTTTGGATTCGAGGTTGAGGCTGTAGATGTACTTGAACCACGTCAGGTCAGCGTACTCGTCCATGTTTGATGTGAACTCCACGCTCTCGCCGCTCGGATGAACCGCGACATCAACGACATCAAACTCACCAGTTGTTAGCTGCTCAACTTTTCCATTGAGATCAACCTTGAACAGGTGAATCCTCCTGCCCGCGTAGACTCCTCTTCCAGGGTCATACTTGTAGTGAATCCTGCGAATTATCTTGACATCGCTGCCCTCAACGACCTCACCCTCGATAACCTCGCTAGTAAAGAACAGGCAGCCACCGTTAGGACTCCAAACAGGGTTACGCGCACCGTATGGGAGCTCCGTGAGTCTTCGGGCTTCACCTCCACCGACTGGGATCAACCAGAGCTGCTTTCCCTTAGCTCCCTCAACTGGGTCGCGGCTTGAGAGGAACGCAATCGATGATCCATCCGGGCTCCACCGTGGAGCCGAATCACCTAAACCATACGTGAGTCTCCGCCCTCCCTCACCGGGCTTCTTCAACCATATCGCCGAGTCGTACCGGTTCTCCTCGTAATTGACTTCGGTGTACGTGAAGGCAATTGAACCTCCGTCTGTGCTCACCTGTGGGTCTGAGACGGGTTCCTGCGGAGTAAAACTTGAGATCTCGTAATCTTCGAGCCTCTTCATGGCGTGAGGGTACCCGCAAAGCGATTTAAATTATCCTTAGCAGACAGATCAACCCGCCGAACTGGGCGACACGCCCGATATGCTTGGAGTCAGGCGGTATTATTCTCGTTTTGACTCCCTTGTTCTCGGCTACCTGGAGCAACCGTTGGAGTCTTCTCCTGTGCTGCTGCTGGAACTTTTGGGAGACGAGGATGTACTCTGCTTCAACATTGTTGTAGATGGCGTCCTCGACCTCGTTTAGTGAGAACCTGAGGGTCTCAATTCCATCTCGTGAGGCCAACCTTTTCTCAAGAACACCCATCACAAGACCCATATCACCTTCACCTGCTTTCCTGATCTCCTCCTTGAATCCCGAGGCGTTCACCAGCTCCGTAACGGCGTCGATGTCACTAGCAGACCCTTCAAGGAACCTGAACGAGACGCGGTTCAGCTCGTAGCCTTTGAGCATCCACCCTTGGTGTTTCTCGATGTGTCCCATGAACCCGTCGTACTTTTTCTTGGACTCCGATGCGAGAAGCACTGTCTTGACTCCCTGTTTGATTGAAGGTCTGAGCTCGTCTACGATACCCTCAAAGAAGTTGTACTCGTTGTCGGTCCAGACCTTTACTGCACCCTGTTTCACCGAGGTGCTGAAGACGTTCCAGAAGAGGGCTCTCTTGTTCTCAAGCCCAACCATCACCGCAACGGGGTAACCCCTTCGCCTTCTCCTCCTCGGCATACTGTCTCTGATACGGGGTTCCTGTTTAAGCCTTAGGCTCTCGTGTCATCATGAACCCAAAGGGCAGGATGAGCAGCGCAACGCCAACGAGGAGCGAATACAACGTGAAAGCCGAGTAGATGTCTGCAATCGCTCCGCCGATCAATGGCCCAAAACACATACCTATTCCGTAAATCGACTCATGGACTCCCATAGCTGTCCCCCTGAGTCTTTCCGGCGTCCTCTTGCTGATGAAATCCAGCGTAATGGGTGTCATTATACCCGATCCTACACCGTAAAACACCAGGGGTACGCCGAAAGTTAACGCGTCTCCGCCTGTTCTGACGAGGTACATGGAAAGTGCCATGAAAAGTGAAGCGGTAATGATTGATTTCCAAGTACCCCAATTGACGAACCTCTCAGTGTTGAAGAACATCACCCCCCTTACACCATTGGTTATGGTGAGTAAGAGACCGATTATCGACGCCGTCAAACCCACTACCTTCATGTGACCTGGAATTATCGCCATGTAGATGCCCAGTACCAGCGTGAAAGGCACGAGGGTCAAGTATGTGAGAGTCAGCGGCTTCAACTCCTCAAGGCTCGTTTTCTCGTGTCGCTCCACGTTTAACAAGCTGATCCTGCCTCTAATCCTCGTCAGGATCAAGACAATACTAATCATGATGAGAACCGCCTGACTGATGAAGAAAACGTAGAAGCCGTAGATGTTAGACACCACGCCACCCACGTAGGGTCCCACCGTGAATCCAATCACCCACGCGAGGTTGTACCGGCTGAGTGACATGGTGATCTCGTCCCTTGGAGATATCTGCGCGGTCATCGTGCTGGCCGCTACCCAGAAAGTCGCTGCTGAGGCTCCGAGTAGGGCTCTCACAGCGATTACCTGAGTGATGTTTGATGCGAACGTGAACAACACCATCGTGATGCCTCCGACCACCGTGAAAACCGTGTACAGGCTCACCTTCTCGTACCTGTCAAGCATGTACCCGCACACCAGTGTGAGTGCCGTGTACACGATATTCCCAACGGCACCTATCAACCCCAGGTCAGTGTATGTCGCCCCGAGGGTCTCCGCGTAAACCGGTAGCAGGAAAGTAACAGTGCCCAAACCGGTTGCAGTGAGAAATATCGTGGCGTAGAGTACCTTGAGTATGCTGCGTCGCTCGGTGTCGTCCATCACCAATACGGTGCGAAAAGGGTTATTGAAACCTTGGAGGATTAGAGTCGGGCCATCTCTTTGATGTTCCCATAGAATATCTTTTGGATATCTCCATCAGTGATCAACCCATCCGCCTTGAGCTCGTTGCAAGCCTGTAACTGTGCCTCAAGGATGTTGATCCTCCAACCCCTCGGGAAGAAGGTGCTGTCCGTGCCGAACAATACCTTGTGGCTGCCACCTGTGGTTATCATCTTTCTGAATATCTGTTTCAGGTCGATGTCGTAGGGCAGGTACTTCATCCAGCTGTTGCTGCCGCTGCTGTCCGCGTACACGTTGTCGGTCTGATACTGCATCATGAGCACCTCCCTGAACCATCCTGCACCAAAGTGGGCGATGATGAAACTCAGGTCAGGATAGTCCCTGCTGGGTACTTGGATATCGATTGGGTTACCATTCCTGAGATCAGCCTGACCCCCGATGGTGATGCCAAAGTGCAGGAATACCAGCATCTTGTTCTCAAGGCAAGCATCGTAAACCGGGTAACAGGGCTCGTCGTAGACCTTCAGGTCCTTCCAGCTGCTTGGGTAGAGCTTGATTCCCTTGAAACCATCCTTGGCTGCCTGTTTTACCTTGGCTGCGGCGTCCTCCTCGGCTGGGTTGATGTTGGCGTAACCGATGAACCGTCCGGGGAACCTTTTCATTGTCTCCTTGAACTCATCGTATGCCTCTACCCCAACCATCACTCCCATGGTGTCGATGCCGTACTTGTCGAGCTCGTCAACCCATTTCTGGGCTGTGTCCCAGTTCTCGTCTGGCAGCTCGATGGTCTTCATGTCGGTGCGTGTTGATGTCCTTGCTGTGAAGCTCTGAACCGTGCGTCCTCGTTGGAGCCAGTTGCGCATGGTGTTTGCGTTGAAGTAGTGGGCGTGGGCGTCGATTACCTGGATTCCTGCCTTGCTGATCAAGTTATTCTACCTTGAATGGAATGGGTAGATAATATTTGATACTATTTTCGCCTCTTCACGAGGACGTAGGAGGCAGCTAACGCGGCTAGGATTGATGTCACGGGGTAACCGGGGATGCCCTGTTTGACGCTTTCAGGCAAGCTCTCGATGACCTCATCAGCCTTGGAAGTAATCGAGTCAATGATTTCCGTAGTATTGGTGTCCTCATCAGGACTCGGCTTATCTTCACCTGTGTTCTCGGTTGTCGCATCTGGGTCATAAATGAAGAAACCGGATTCAAAGTTCAGCGGCTCAACCAACACGATGCTGTTGTTTACCAAGTACGCGTCTCTGGTGTAGGTTAGGTTCCAAACGCCCGCCACTTCCGGTGTGATCTCGTACCTGAAATCCTTTTCAGCTGTCATCACGAATTGCTCAACCGATGACTCGCCGTCTGGATTGGTTATTGTCGCCTCGATGTACTCCGCTCCACGGAACGGATTCTCCCTCAACACGAGGATTATGGTTTCACCTACTGGAGGCGTAAATGTACCTGTTGAGGACGGTCTTTCCACTTCGCGTATCATGTACGGAATCCTTGAAGCCCTGTTACACTGGGTTGAGACGAGGAATGAATCAAAAGCACTCGTGGACTCAACCGTGAACTGCTCCGTGGTCTGGGGATCAAACTGACCATAACCATTCGCTCCATAGCTCTTGATGTCTACAACATTCCCATCCACATCAAGGAACGTGATTATCGCCTCAGCCTCGAAAACGTAGATGAACTCATGGACGTTCGATATCTTCCCGGATACACCGTTGTCTTGTTTCACGGCTTCCGTCACTTGGATGTAATCAAAATTCGTGTTCCCCGTGTCCTTGAAGCTCTCAACCTTGTACTTGATCTCCGCTACATCAACTTGCGTGTTGCTCTTGGCGAGGAAACTGCCCCTCTCCCCGTTCGCTATTATCGTTGGTCTAACCATCGTTGTGACGGTATCGAGAGTCGCACCCTGGCTGTCCAGCAGGGTTACCTCAACGATTACCTCCCGCTTGTGGGTGAAGTCATTGTTTTGAAGGGTACCGTAAACCCAGTACCCATTTGGTGTGTCAACCCCGTTTCCTTTGATCCGGTACCATGTTTGAAACATGTTACCCGGAAGAGTGCCTTGGACTAGGGGGGTTGTTAAACCAAGTACGATGATAAACATGATGGCTATCCGTGACCGACGCATAACCACCATTCCGTCTCTATACAATAAAAACAGTCTCCGCGTTTTTTTGAAACCTTTATCCCAGACCCAATGGGTACTCCATGCGAAACCACGTTGAGCGACGAGCGGGATGCATTACTGAAACTGCTATCGGATGAGGAGCTGAAACTGTTCACCCTCACAGGTGGACTGGACATTGAGACCGCTGACCAGATGCGTGAAAACGTCATCGGGATCACGAACATTCCGCTGGGAGTCGCAGAGAACATCAAGGTCAACGGAAAACCCGTACTGGTACCAATAGCTACCGAGGAGCGGAGCGTCATCACCCAGGCAAGCATCGGAGCCGGACTCGTTCCCAAGGGGTTCATGGCTTCAACCACCGGCAACATCATGATCGGTCAGATACAGGTACTCGACATCCCTGACATGAACGCAGCCGAGAAATCAGTGATGGCTGAGAAGGAAGCATTACTGGTTGACGCTAACACCATCTCAAGGACCAGAAAAGCCATTGATCTTCAGACCAAACGACTGGAAACCACGGTCGGCCCAATGCTCATTGTGGAAATATTCGCAGACGTACGCGACGCCATGGGTGCAAACCTCATCGACTCGATGTGCGAGTTGCTTGCACCAACCATCGCAAAGATTACCGGTGGACGCGTCCTACTCAGGATTCTATCAAACCTTGCCACTCGGAGGCTCGTGACGGTCACAGCACATGTCCCCAAGGAAGAGATCGGTGAAGATGTGATTGACAGAATCCTCGAGGCGGACGCATTCGCTTGGGCTGATCCCTACCGGGCCTCAACCAGTAACAAGGGCGTCATGAACGGCATCATCGGCGTACTCCTCGCAACAAGCAACGACACCAGGGCCGTCGAGGCAGGTGTCCACAGCTACGCGGCGATCACCGGCGAGTACAAACCGGTGACCAAGTGGAGGAAAGACGAGAACGGGGACCTTGTGGGCACCCTTGAGACGCCAATGAGCCTAGGGACAGTTGGAGGCGTTGTACGCTCGCACGAGTTAGCGAAACTCGTCTTGAGACTTATGGAAGTGGACTCAGCAAGCGATCTATCAATGATCGCTGGAAGCGTTGGGCTTGCATGTAACCTCGGGGCACTCTACATTATGGTGACTGAGGGCATCCAGAGCATTCAGGCGTAGGAAAACAAGATAAACCACTCTTCCTGAGACCCATACATGGGGCTTCTCAGTCGGGGGATGCACCGCTTCAAGGATAATTTCTTCCTGTTAGGTTTGACTTCAGTCCTATGGTTAGCCATGCGGACCGGTCTCAAACCCACCCGTGCAGTGTATCCTTGCCAGCAGGCAGCACTTCTCAACACAAATCTTTGGGTTGTCACCTATTTCGCGCCTATACTAGCTGTGAAAGACCTCGGCTCACGCCTTCGGGATGACTGGAAGCCGTTGATATTACTTCTTCTCGTTGTTTCAGTTGGGTATATTTACCTCGGCAACGGTGAAGAAGTTGAAACACCCATGAGCCCAGTCAACATACCCCTCGAATCAGTGAAATCAACACATGAGGATGCCTCGGTTATCTATGCGGTCACCGGCACAAACGGTGCGGACAATGGAATGGACCGCTTGATAGACCTCATGGCTGACAACGAGCAACCGTTCTACAGGTCAGACAAGGAGATGATCGCACAGGGACCAACGGGGTTCATTGGCACCAATGACGTTGTGCTCATCAAGGTCAACAGTCAGTGGGATGAACGAGGCGGCACCAACACGGACCTCGTTAGCTCTATCATCCGGGTGATTCTCGACCATCCTGAGGGCTGGAAGGGAGAGATAATCGTCGCGGACAACGGGCAGGCACAGTACGGTGGAGCCGGTAGAGGCGGTAGCCTTGACTGGCCGACCAACAATGCGTTGGAGAGGAGCCAGTCCGTCCAGGACGTGGTTGATATGTACGCCACACACGCTAAAGTCTCGACGAGCCTCTGGGACGAGTTTACAACCAACGTGGTTCAGGAGTTCGCCGAGGGCGACTCTGAGGATGGGTTCGTAGTCAACACCACCGTAATCTCGACCACTGGTACAATAGTGACATACCCCAAGTTCACAACACCCTACGGCACTCAGGTCAGCTTCAAGTGGGGCATCTACAAGCCAGAGATCGAGGACTATGACGTTGACAGGCTCAAGGTCATCAACCTGCCGGTGCTAAAGACCCACATGATTTTCGGAGTCACCGGAGCAATCAAGAACTACATGGGGGTTCCAAGCGACAAACTCACAGCCGGACTGGGTTACAGGGCACACCACACGGTTGGCGACGGAGGAATGGGCACCCTCATGGCGCAGACGAGGGTTCCCACACTCAACATCATCGACGCTATCCACATCAACGCGATCCCCAAGGATGGACCCAAGACACCATATGACCACGCAACCGAGACGAACATCATCGCAGCGTCCGTTGACCCCGTTGCCATCGATTACTGGGCATCTAAGAACATTCTCTGCGTAGCCTGTGAGGATCTGGGCTACGAGACATCAACCCTCGACCCGGAGAACATTGCAGAGAAGCAGTTCGGTTACTGGCTGAGGGCATCAATGAACGAGCTCAATGCCGAGGGCTGGGGCTTCACACTGGACCCTGATAGGATCACTGTTCACGTGAACTAGGGGATCAAATGCACTTCAATGTGTTTTGATATTTCTGAAATGCATCTAGTGTTTAGGGATACCGTGTCTCCTTTTTTCAGGGTACGAATCCATCGATCCTTAATCAATTCATCTAGACCCCGCGAAACCTCTTTTCCATCCCCAAGAACGTCCATACCGAGATACTTGACAAGTTTCTGACGAGGATAGTAAGACGCCCCCCACCGCTTTCGACGTCTTAGATAGTTCAAGATCAGTGCCTTGATCTGGTCATCTGACATCTTAACCGGCGGTAATATAGTTCACCAATTACACTTTGTAAAGGCATATGTATAAATATGCCTGGTGAGATGCTTCCTCTGGATGTGGGAAACGTGACTGTCTTACTCACGAAAGACATGGATGTGGAACTAGAGCCGAGTACCATCCTAGTTGATGTGTTTGGAAACTCTCCTGAGACAAGGCTTCTCGATTTCTTCCTCGACCATCCCATCAACGATCACATGCAGTCCGAGCTAGCAGAGAGAACAGGCATGAACAAGCGAACCATCAAGAGAGTGACCGAGTTGATGCTTGACAACGAGTTGATTACCATTACGAGGAGGATCGGCAAAGCGATTCTTTACAGGCTCAACCATGAAAGCGAGATAGTCAAGGACATCAGACGGCTTGAATCAAACATTTCAAATCTACAAGCCCCAAAGGCCTCCGAATAAGATCTATTCTATTACAAACATCCAAATCTGTTAGGACCAATCAATACAGCGTCCATGATTGTGCCGGTTATTATCCTACTTTCACTGGCAATCTTCTGGGGTGTGAGTCTCATCAACGTGTTTCAGCACAAGGGCAATAGTGTTGAGGCTGAGGATGGGGAGAACCCGTTGAGCCCCGCTTTCTCTTTGGCACTCCTTGGAACGATTCTGATGTTCGCCGAGGCCCTGCTGTTCTCATATTATTCAATCAGGGGCATCGAAGACCTCGTCATAGGGAAACTGTACGATCCAACCTTTACCCTTGAACTCCTAGGTGCGTCCATTTTCGCCCTCGGGTGCATCCTCCACGCTTGGAGCGTCCGCGTCAGGGGTAAGTACGCGGTTTCATGGGCCATGCCCGGTGACCACCGGGTGATCACTAATGCCCCATACAACCTCGTCAGGCACCCATCCTACCTCGGCTACATGCTGATGATCATTGGAATCACATTTTCCTGGGGTAACGTTGTCACGTTGATTCCATGGGTTGCTATCCCCGGCTACTACTTTGTCTCCCTCTACGAGGAATCAATGCTCATCGGAAAGTTCGGCGACGAGTACCGTGATTACATGAATCGGGTTAGTGGCTTCATTCCAAGGCTCTGAGAACATCAGGCAGCTCGTGTAGAGACTCGATCACACCATGTGGTTCGTAACCCTGGATGATCTCCTGTTCCTTGGTTTTGACCCAGATCACCCTCATACCCGCGTTGATAGCTCCCACGATATCACCCTTCATACTGTCACCTATGTGCACCGTATCCTCCGGGGCGATTCCCAGCTCCTCCACCGCGTGTAGGAATAGCCGAGTGTTGGGTTTGACATACTTGACCTCGTCGCTGAAGGACAACGCATCGAAATAACCTAGAATGCCATGGGTCTCCATTACTCCTCGCACCAGACGACCGGGACTGACTCCTGTTACACTCACCAAGGCTAACGCGTACCTCTCCTTGGTATAGTCGAGTGCCTCGAACACGCCCTCCTTGAGTTTCGGTGGATCACATAGGAAAGAGTCCTCGTACATCCTCGAAAGCTGGGTTAGAAGGCTTTCATTCTCGACTCCTAGAATCCGTAAGACCTCGCCCACGATCTCCTCGGTCTCAACATGCCGATGGTTCTCGGTCTTTATTACCTTGCTGCTGTGCCTGAACCCTCCCAAGTAGGCTTCCTCGACCACATCATCCGGGAAATTGAAGCCAACATTACTAAGCGCTTTCTTTAATGAAGGAATCCTGAACTCGCCATAGTTGCGGTTGTGCACCAACGTGTTCCACAGGTCAAAGGTTACGGCCTTGATCAACTTACCACAGAGTATATGTGCCCCGTAATAATTCTTGGCAGGTCCTTGCATAGTTTGGAACCCCTTTTGAGTCGCCTTTTAATTATATCCTTATGTTAATCTCTACCAAAACCTCACTCTACCGCACAGTTGGTGACGGTCCACCTGAACAGGTCTTATCCGGGCTTGACATCAGGCGTGTACAGGAAGGCACGACGGGTGACGTTGCCGCCCTCGCCGACGGGTCAGTACTTGCCCTCAAAGACGGGGAACAGATAAAGATAGACACGGGTATCGCAGACCGGATTGATAGCGTCCTCATAATCCGGGAGAATCCCCTTGAGATTCTTGTTGGATGCACTCCACCAAACCTTTACCGAGTAATCGACGGTGAGGCTAAACTTGTCCCAGCATTCCAAAGCCTTGCAGACAGGGAGAACTGGTACACCCCCTGGGGGGGACCACCCGCGGTGCGCAGCATGGATATCACCAAGGATGGATGGGTGTACGCCGACATCCACGTTGGAAGCATCATGCGTTCACCAGACTGGGGAGTAAACTGGGAGCCAGTTGTTCCCGAACTCCACAAGGATGTGCACCAAGTTACCACAAGCCCGAGTAATCCAGACAATGTCTACGCCAACACTTACCTCAGCGTCTACGTCAGCGATGATAGAGGAAAATCATGGAGTCATCGAACAGACAACCTCAACCGCAGGTATGGCAGGGGCATAGCGGTTCACCCGACAGAGCCCGACGTGCTTCTATGTGGGGTTAGTGATGGCCCATCGGGAGCCAACGTGCACGGGCAGCTATACTGGACCGAAAACGCTGGAATAAACTGGATCCATATCAACGATGGGTTCCCCGACTCCACACGGAAGAACATTGACACGTTCCACATAAAGTACATTGGAGACCACGCATGGGTCTCGGACGAGAACAAGCTGTACCGTAGCGAGGACAAGGGGCGCTCCTTTGAGCTGTTCTGGGAGGCACCGGAGGAGATAACTGTCCTCAGCGCCAGCGCCTCTCCCTGATTTTTTATTTATTCATCCAGTACGTCTTCTAGACCATAGAAATGGTGCGTCCGCCGGGATTCGAACCCGGGTCATTAGCTTGGAAGGCTAATATTCTACCACTATACCACGAACGCAGCGAAACACGAAATATGTGATGAGAGATAAAAGGCTTTACTCTATCTGGATCATGATCTCGGTCTTCCATGTCTCCGGGTTATCCTCGTCTATGAATGAACCATAGCTGAGGTTAAACTCGTCAGGCTGGAACGTCGCCTCAACGGTACAGGTTCCCAGAGGCTTCAAGCCCTCTGCCTCGATGTACTCCATTAGCTTCTCGTAGTAGTACTCCACTGGGTTGTAGGTTCCGCTGAACACGATGAATCCAACCCTGATCTCAGGCATCATCTTGGTCTCAAGCCCTTCACCCTTTGCGTCGATGGGGATCATGATCTCCTTCTTGCAGCTTGGGTCATCCTTGTTACCGTAGTAGAACACCATGGTGGGGTCATGGGGTCTGGCACCAGCCTTGTGCACCTCGCCACTGAACTTTGCACTCTCGATGATATCATCTGCACCCGGCGGAAGCTCCTTGTAAGCAACCAGCTCGGGTATCGTGGTCTTGATGCCAATTTTATCGATCATATTGACTCCTTACGCGAGTCGTTGTTAATAATCCTTAGTATAACTGGATGGGCTTCTCCAGTCTGCTGAGGAGAATGATGTTGCTTGGCTCATGTTCGTCTATGATCTCGTAGCTGGACTCCTCTGCTATCTCCTCGGCGAAGGATTTGATCTCGTGGAACCACGCCATCTCCTTGTACGTGAAACGTGCCCGTGCCCCACCTACGCTCATCGCTGCCTTTGGCTCCATGTACGTAGCGTTGCTCATCTCAGCCAGTCTGCCGTAACCTGCAGCGTTCTTCATGTTCAATTTGGGCACCAATGTGTGCCTTAGCACCGTTGGGCAGCTGAAGCTGTTGAGAAGCTCAAGTGTCTCCATTAACTTGTCCCACGCATCAGGCACCATCGGCTTGCATGTCTTCTCGTATGTCTCCCTGTCCGGGGCGCATAGACTGATGTAGAGCTGGGTGGGCTCGCAGTTAAGCTCAGACAGCAACTCCGGGGTGGTGCCATTTGTGACGATGAAAACCGATTTGAAGCCCCTTGACTTGTAGGCATCAACCATTTCTCCAATCAACGGGTACAGCGTAGGCTCACCCTCCAGGCTGATTGCTGCGTGAACCGGGTCACATGCCTCCTCCCACATCCCTCGATCAACGTTGGGGTTACCCCCGAAGCCTGACATCTGCTTCCTGTGTGCGGCGATGCACCCATCAATAATGCTATCCGGATCCTCCGGGTTCTGGATTGGCTGTGTCTGCTCCCATCCAACCCCGAGGGTCTCAGGTGTAGCCCTCCAGCAGAAGAGGCAGCTCTGGGTGCAGTGACCCATGCTTGGTGTCATCTGCATGCAACGGTGGGTGGGTATCCCGTAGAACCTGTTCTTGTAACAATTCTCAGCTCCCCTCGTGTTGAGGCTCCGGCTCTGCCAGTGGCAGGTCTTTACTGCGCTGTGTGAACCCACTAACCCGTATTTCTGCTTCACGTACAGGTCTCGGAGTTCCTCGGGGAGGCTCATGCCTTCCATGATGTAAACGTGAAATATCAATGAGACTATATTTCATACATGGATTACTGGTGGAGCCTCGACGAGCTCGTCAGGATAAATGAGCTAATAATTGACAGACCGAAGGACTCCCCGCACCCCAACTTTCCAAGATCCATCTACCCACTCGATTATGGCTACCTCAAAGGGACCATGGGTGGTGACGGCTCTGGAGTTGATGTCTGGCGTGGAAGCTTGGAATCTAAAACCGTTCAGGCTACCATAATCACCGTTGACCTGCTGAAAGCATGCGTCGAGGTAAAACTCATCGTCGGCTGCACCGATGAGGAAATAGAAACTGTGCTGAACTACCACAACTCGTTCAGCCAGAGCGGGATACTGGTTAAGAGGGACGGCTAGTAGCCGTACAGCTTGGCGAACTTGTCCTCAAGGTACTCGATGAACGGCTTCACCACCAGCTTTGAACCTGTAACATGCTCCACTAGCTCCTCTGGCTCGTAGAGGTAAGCGTACTTGTACACGTTCTCCGTTAGCCAGTCCTTTGTCTCCTTGAAGCTGCCTTTCTCGATGTAGCTCAGCCAGTCCGGCAGGTCCTTGTTCAGCTTTGTCAACCAGACACCATCATAGATGTTGCCTAGCGCGTAGCTGGGGAAGTAACCGAACAGTCCTGCCGCCCAGTGTGTGTCTTGCATCACTCCCTCACTGTCATCCTTGATCTCGACTCCTAGGTAGTCCATGTATTTCTGGTTCCACGCCTGTGGGAGCTCGGATACCTCAAGGTTCCCGTTGAACAGATCACGTTCGATCTCGAACCGGATTATGATGTGCATGCCATACGTCACCTCGTCTGCTTCGATCCTGATCTTGCTGGGGACCACATAGTTGGCAGCCTTGAGCATGTGCTCCTCGGTGATATCGTTGAACGTGTCACCCGTCAGCTTCCTGAGCTTGGGCATGTAGTACCTCCAGAACTCGGGGCTCCTGCCCACAAGGTTCTCGATGAACCTGCTCATTGATTCGTGGATGCCGTAGCTGGCGCTCATCCCGATGGGCTGGTACATCCACTCCATGGGTAATCCCTGCTCGTAGAGAGCGTGTCCGCCCTCGTGGAGGATACTGTAGATGCTGCTGACGAACCTGTTTTCGTGGTAGTTGGTTGTGATCCTGACATCTGTGTAGTAGCCCGTGGTGAACGGGTGTTCGGTGGTGTCAATCCTGCCCCCAGCGTTCTCGGATTTGATATCGTAGAGCATGAACTCCGCCATGCTGTCTCCTATCTTCTCCTGTATACTCTCAGAGACCGGTCTCTCCAGGAAGTCGATGCTTGGCTGGTCCTGATCCATCACCTTCTTCATTATCTTCATGAGTCCTGTTTTCATCTCGTCGAAGATGCGGGTGATGTTTTCGGCGGTCATCTTGGGCTCAAAGTTGTCGATCAACGCATCGTAGGGCTTCTTGGCTCCTTTGATCTCCATGAGTAGCGCTGCCTCTGTCTCGCGGAGGTCCTTGATCTTCTGCAGCTCGGGCATGAACAGTTTCCAGTTCTTGGATGCCTTCGCCTTCTTCCACACGTTTACTCCGATGGTTGACTGCTTCGCTATCTCAACTACCAGATCCTCGGGAAGCTTGGTTGCCTCGTCGTAAGCCTTCCTTGCGAGGTACACGTTCCTCTTCCCGACTTTATCCAATGAATCATAGTCGCTCGCCTTCTCTATAGAGTCCAATGTTTTGCCTGTCTCTGCGCTGGTGAGCATCTGGTGTGCCACCTTCTGAATCCAGGCAAGCTGCTGGCTCTTGAGCTCCACTCCCCTCGGCGGCATCTTGGTCTCCATATCCCACTGGAGTATTGCACCGGCGCTGCCGACCACAGCTAGCTCCTTGCTGTGGTCCAGTAGCTTCTGGTACTCATCTATAACGGTCATAACGGTAAAACTGAGTAGGGTTCCCCGCTTATATCTTTCTAAAAACGTTTAAGATATAATCCGTGGACGGGAAAGTATACCTATGAGACCGCGTTACCTCTCAATCAGCGTCGCGTTGATACTCCTCGGGGCACTGGTTTTCTACACCAACTATGAGAGGGAGACCATCAATGTGACTCCTAACCTTGATGAGCACGTATTACTCGACTACTTCGCTCCAGTGATTGATCCTCTCCCCCACCACCTGATCGTGGAGGTGGACACCGATCAGGTAGTCCAAATCATCGAGGATCTGGACGGCGAGACGAATATCATCTTCACGGATGATGGGAGCGGCAAATTCACGGTTGAGCCGGGTCAAACGATCATCGTCACCCTCGTCAACCCCAATGGGGCAACTGGTACCGTGAAAACCACGTTCTACTGCGACTCATGGAATTACTCTGCTTATGCCTTAGTTGCTATCGGTACACTTGTGTTCATCCTCGGATTAATGGGTAGAGACGCGGAAGAAGAGCTTTAACGCCTCGGATGATAAGTTTTCTCGATTGTTATGGGAAGACTTGAGGATAAAGTCGTAATCATCACCGGTGCCGGGCGTGGCATCGGCTACACCACGGCGCACCTTTTCAGCGACGAGGGAGCAAAGCTAGTGCTCAACGACATTGATGCCGAGAGAGGGAGCAAGGCAGCCGAGGAGATAGTTGCCAAGGGAGGGGAAGCGGTATTCGTGCACGGTGACGTTGCGTCATCGGCGGACTGGAAGAAGATGGTGGACGCCACGATGGAGACGTACGGTAAAATTGATGTCCTGTTCAACAACGCAGGGATGGGCGGGTTCAAGAGCCTTGAGACCCCGGAGGAGGAGTTTGACAGGATCATCGCGGTGAACCTGAAATCCGTGTTCCTCGGAGCAAAAACCGTTGTACCCATCATGAAGGAGCAGGGCTACGGCAACATCGTCAACAACGCATCCGAGATTGGGATAGTTGGCGCGAAGAACACCCTCGTCTATGGTGCAGCAAAGGGTGGAGTCATCCAGATGACCAAGGGGCTGGCACTTGACCTAGCAACCACTGGAATACGGGTTAACGTCATCTGCCCGGGCATCACCGCCACACCATTACTGCTGGACAGCATCACAAACCACCCCAACCCCGAGGAAAGGCGCGCTTACCTTGAAGGAACTATCCCCATCCACAGGATGGCTGACCCCATGGAGCAGGCAAAAGCGGTTTTATTCCTCGCCAGCGACGATAGCAGCTTCATGACGGGCACAAGCCTCATCGTTGACGGCGGCTGGACTGCCCAGTAGCTAGAACATTGGAGGGGTGAACACGTCGTAGATGTGAAGCTCCTCCACCACATCATAGGTCCGGTGACGTAGCCCCTTTGGGACAACCACGAACACGCCGGGCTCCAGTGGGAAGCTACCTCTGTCCTCGACCCACATCGTTGCTTTTCCCTTCAACACGTAGATGATATCCGCCTCGTCCGGGTGAACATGCTCCTCGATCTCCGATCCCACACTGCACCTGACTACGAAGCAGGTAACATTCGCGTCGTCATACCTTTTCGAGTAAAGAGTCCTCATCCCGACGTTTGCTAGAAATGGGTGCGGTGTTTCCTCCGTTAATTCCAGGTTCCGAACGATGCTCATAGGGTAAATGATGGGTGCTAGGGGAAAAGCTATTCCAGCATCCGGCCCACGCCCGCCCCCATCAGCTTCCTGCGCCGTTGATGACGCTTCAGGAACCTGGTCACCACCTTGACTAGTCCTGCCTTGCAT
The DNA here is from genome assembly GCA_964589605.1 of uncultured Candidatus Bathyarchaeia archaeon. GTDB lineage: Archaea > Thermoproteota > Bathyarchaeia > TCS64 > TCS64 > RBG-16-57-9. Next base: position 19,921 of record CAZPRN010000017.1, read on the forward strand.
TCCCCACAGTCCCTTTGGTTTAGACATTCCTGCTTGATATCGTCCAAGTCCTCGTCTGACTCTGTCAACAGATAGTAGTGCATCAGGTAGACCGGGCACCTGCCCATGTCCTCGTTGGAGTCAGCCCCCATGATCTTCCATTTGACCAATTCCGGTACATCAGTCATATAGATGGCGTTCTCCGGTTTGCTGGAGCTCATCTTAGCGTCACCTGTCAGCCCTGGCAGCATCCTGTTGTGAATCTGCGCTGGTTTCGGGTACCCTAGCTTCTTGGCTATATCCCTCGTAAGCCGCCAATACGGGTCTTGGTCTATCCCTGCGGGGATCAAACATGGTACTGGTTCGCCGGCTCTCTCAGATTCAAGGAAACATGGAGCCACCTGCATCGAAGGGACGAACATGGCGCCAAGGTTTGACTCATCGTTGAACCCGAAAACCGCTCTCATAGTCGATCCGGTGATTCTTTTCGCAACCTTCAACGCGATTGGGAACAGTTTGGATGTGTGCCTCATATTCACGATGAACTCAGTCTTGTCCGGGTCGAAGCCTAGAGCCATGAGGTCTAACGCATTCTCCCTCACCCAGTGGCTAGTAATCCCTGCATCGTAATCCTCCCGGATGAGCATCTTCTCGTCATCGGTGAACTGGAACAAGAGCTTACACCCATATGTGTCCTGCAGGTGCTTTGTGAACATCCACGGTACAAGGTGTCCAAGATGCACTGGACCCGATGGACCCCTGCCTGTGTACAGGCAGAACCTTCCACCATTATCATGGTAGTCCAGTATCTTGTCCATGTCGCGGTGGCTGTAGAAAACCCCTCGGCGTAACATATAGTGCTGCCGTCTGGAGTGCTCCTCCATTCTCGCCAGTGTATTTGCATCTAAGTGGGTGGTGCCAAATCACTCCACTACGTGATCATAGTTGATCTCGCCGCTTACTTCCCACGGGGTGATAACTGCTTTATCGACCACAATAACCCGATGGCACCTCACTCGACGGGCTTGATGAAGTACTCGTCGAGAACTTCACGCGCCTTCTCCCGTTTCAACTGGAAATCAGTCAGGAACGCCTCGACACGGTCCGCCAGCTCCTTCTTGCAGTGACCGCACAGTATCTCTCCCTGTTTGCACGCCATTTCCCGCCCCACCAGTGCTTGGTCATCGTCCTCAAAGAGGAAGTAGAAGTACGCGTACACGTTGCATATCTCCGGCTCGCCACCTAGCTCACGCTGCTCCTCGACGGTGTCCCTGCCCCCTGTGAAAGCCCTCATCACCTTCTTCGCCGCTTGTTTCGGCGGGTCGGTGGTGAATATCGCTGTATCAGGCTGGCTTGCGCTCATCTTGCCTCCCTCGGCGAGGCCTGGTAGGAACTTTGCGTGAATCTGAGCAGGCTTATAGTATCCTAGCTTCTCGGCGATGTCCCTTGTCATCCTCCAGTATGGGTCCTGATCAATTGCAGCTGGTATCAGGCATGGAATGTTCTTTCCTTCCCTGACCGACTGGACGAAGCATGGTGCCGCCTGCATAGCTGGGAACCAGACCTTTCCGATGTTATCGCTATCCGTTAACCCGAACACCGCCTTTGCTGTGTTGAATGTAACCCGCTTGGCGACATTAACGGCGATACTGTACAGATGTTCGATGTTGTTCGTGTCGCTGATTATGTGGGTTTTCTCGGCCTTGAGACCACACGCTATTACGTCTAACGCGTTCTCGTAGGTGAAACCCACGGCTTCCTCCAACGTGAGGTCCTGCCTGTGGAGGAACTTTTCGTCGTCCGTCATCTGGAAGTACATATCCGCGTCGAATGCTTCTTGCAGGTACGCGCAGAAGAACCAAGGCACGAGGTGTCCCAGGTGTACGTTTCCTGAAGGTCCCCTGCCCGTGTAGAGTCCAACCTTGTTGCCCTTCTCGTACTCTTTTAACCACCAGTCTGTGTCCCTGTGGCTCAGGTATACGCCTCTCCGTAGCTGGAGGTGCTTGTACCCGGCGTGCTTAGCTATCTTGTCCTCGATCTCTAGTGTAAGCTTGGAGACCCCGAACTGCTCGATGAGCTTGTCGTAGTCTATGTCGCCGCTGACTTCCCAAGGTGTTACAACCATTTCTTGTTTCTGTTCATCTGTCATTGCTGTATGCCTCCATGGTCAACACTGGCTGGTGTTGATGTTCTGTACGAGTTAGGGTGTCCGTTAAAATCAGTTTCCTCGTCTACGAGGAGTATGTCCAGTCCAAGTGATACACACTCATCCCTATCTCCAATACTCCTAGCCCCTTTTGGGTGTTAAAAAGGTATTCGTGACCAACCGATGGTGTTCTAAGATGAGGGAAGTTTCCTCGTCATTATGAGGACATCAACGTACTCGCCCTTGTGAAAGGCTCCCTCGGGTATGGTTCCAGTTGTCTTGTACCCCAATTTCTCGTAAACGTGGATTGCCCTCTCGTTTGTGGCGAACACTTCCAGCTTCATCGTCTTGAGCCTCATATGGATGGCGTGCTTCTCCGCTTCCTTCATCATGTCTACACCGATTCCGATGTCCCTGTAATCCTTGTGCACCGAAATTCCCAGGTTACCAATGTGCGCCATCCTGCCGAACATTGGTGTTACTTCAACTGCTCCCACCATCCGTCCATCCACCTCGGCGAAGATCATGATGAACTGGCTTTTCTCCAGCTTTTTCATGTTATTAGCGAGCCAGTCAATCTCCTGTTCACGTGTCTTCTTGACTGTGGCGAGGATCATCGCTTCCTCCTCTATGAGGCTGTTGATGAACTCTAGTGCGTCGTCAAGGTCACTCCACTTTGGTGTCCTGAGAATAACTTCCCTGCCGTCCTTTGCATTGAAAACATACAGGACAGTGCCCGGGCTAAGCTGGATCATGGTTCAAAGGATGAAGTGTCTGTATAAAAATGGCTAGGATTCGAGGATGTCAAGGATCGCACGTTCAAGGCTCTTGCCCTCTGGCGGGTTCTCGATGATCTCCCCCTCTACCTCACCCTTCTTGTTGAGGATGAACATGTGGGGTATCTTTACAACCTTGAACTCGTTCACCTGCTCAGGACTGGGTGGACACGCCCACAACCTGTTATCGTTCTTCGCGTCCCTCATCAGGTGCCCAAAAACCCTGGTTTTTAGTCCAGTCTTCTCCTGGATATGTGCCAGAACCGGTATGTTCCTGTAGCAGTCTGGGCACCACTCCGCGCTAAACGCTATAACGGTGTAGTTGCCTTTGTGGCACTCGATTTTCGTCGCTACTTCCTCGTCTAAAACGTATGAATCGTATCTTTCCATGTACTGGGGGGCCTTCTCCTTGCTTGCCACCATGTATTCCAGTACGTCCTCGCTGCACTCGTTGAGGTAACCTAAATCGTACATTGTGGACGGGAGATGAACGGGGAAATATAAACCGGTTCACTTCCCGGCTTTGATAGAGTCTGCGTACGCCTCGGGAAGCCCTCTCTGTATGATGTCCTCCGCTACAGCATCCACCTCGTACTTGACTCTCCTGAACTCGACTTTCAGTCCATCAGTGTCCACTATGGCGTAGCATGCCCTCGGGTCTCCATCCTTGGGCTTGCCGACGCTTCCGTCGTTGACAATATGGACCCCATCCACTACCCTGTGGTATGGTATGTGGGTGTGTCCACAAACCATCACGTCGATCTCCTGTCCCTCAAGTACCCTCCTCAGACTGCTCTCCGGTCTGTCCATGTGCAGGTACTCGTTGATCCTCCGTGGGCTGCCGTGGACAAGCAGGAACCTGAAACCATCAACCTCAAATCTGATTTCATTACTCAGTTTTCTGAGAAACTCTTTGTTGTCGGGCGTCACCTTATCTGTGGTCCAATCGACGCTGATCTGCCCGTTTTTCTTCTCCTCCTCGGTAGTGTAGGCGCAGCCACAGTCTCCCTTGATGAAGCCTACACCTTCATCGTAGTTGCCCATCACCGTGGGTATCCGCTGGTACCTTATGGTGTCTATTACTTGGTTTGGGTATGGCCCATAGCCGACAAGGTCGCCTAGGCAGTAGGTCTTGTCTACCTTCTGCTCATCAATGTCCTTTAGCACCTTGAGTAATGCCAGTATATTTGAGTGGATGTCGGAGATGAAAGCTAGCCTCATTACATATCCTCTGGATTCGGGCGATTTTATGTTACCTAATTTAATCGCCTAGGAGAACACTTACACACCACTATAGAACCTATATAGATTGAATGTTTTGGCAATATTTTTTCGATAAATATATTTACACCAAGACGGCATATGGGAGATAAGGAGCGCAACAATGTCTAATTCATCCGGCGAGGAACTAAGAAAGGTACAAGTAACCGGTGGTTCCACGTTCATTATTTCATTACCAAAAGCTTGGGTTGAACAGATGGGGCTTCAGAGAGGAAGCGTTGTCAAGATCACCCAGAAGGACGACCTCACATTATGCCTGACACCCCAGGGAGCAGACTCCTCGGACTCTCAAAGAAAAGTCATAATCACTCCATCACCACAGGACACGCCTGAAAGCATCGTTCGACGGGTTGTCTCTGCCTACCTAATGGGTTACAACATCATTCAACTCAGATCTAGTAAGCAGAGGCTCGACAGCAGCCAAAAGTTCCAAGTCAAGGACTTCACAAGGAAGAAGTTAGTGGGCACGGAGATTCTATCAGACCTGCCCACTGATCTCACACTCCAGGTTCTCCTCAGCTACGCGGAGCTATCAGTCAAGGACGCCTTGAGGAGAATGAGCGTCATCGCGGGCGCGATGCACAGGGATGCAATCGTTGCCCTTGGCGAGGAGGAAACGCACCTCGCGAGGGAAATCGTCGCGATGGATGACGAGGTTGACAGGTTCAACCTGTACATCATCCGGCTGCTCAAGGTAGCAGTGACCGACGGCCACATTCTCAAGGAGAGCGGGTTGAAATCGCCCAGGGAATGCCTTGGATACAGGCTCATAACCAAATCCGTGGAGAGGATGGCCGACCACGCCGTGAACATCGCGCAGAACAGGCTCGCCCTAGCGCTTACAGTCGTTGATGAGGCAATTTTTTTCGAGTTGAAAAAGCTCAGCGATTTCGCCTTAGAGATATTCGAGAACGCCATGGAATCTGTATTCGACGAGGACTACTCCGAGGCTGACGCCGTCCTTGACATGGCGGCAAGAACCCGTGAGATGGAGGGAGAGATTCTTCACATGATCGTCAAGCAAGCCCCACCGGAGGAGGTTCCAGCGTTGAGGTTGATCGTTGAGAGCATCCTCAGGACAGCTGAGTATGGCGCTGACGTCGCCGAGACCGTGCTCAATATGACGGTTAGGGACGCCGTTGTAGAGGCGTAACCCTCCACTTTTCCGTCAAAAAACGTATTGCTTTATATCTCGTCGCTTTCTTAAACCATTGAAAGTTTAGGCATGCCTAAATTATTGGTGGTTGAAATGTACGAAACCCTGTTCCCAAGCTTCCTAATCACATTCAGGGAGGCCCTAGAAGCCGCCCTAATCGTGACGATTATGATCACATACCTCCGAAAAATCGGAAAAGAGGACCTAACAAAGTACAGCTACTTTGGAGCTGGAGCAGCCCTTGTCGTCAGTCTACTCATAGGCGTTGCACTCCAAGTCTTCTACGGTGGCCTAGGAAAGGTGGCTGGAGACCTTTTCGAGGGAGTCGCTTCACTAACAGCAGTAGTTGTTCTAACATACATGATCTTCTGGATGACTGAACATAGCAAGGAGATCAAAGGAGAGCTCCAAGGAAAAATCGACCAGGCAGTAACCCAGAACGAACTCTATGGCATCGCTGCACTAGCCTTCGTCGCGGTAGCAAGAGAAGGGCTGGAGACCGTTCTTTTCCTATCTGCAACCTTTGTACAAGACTCAGTTGGCACACTGATTGGGTTGGTACTGGGGATAGCCGTAGTACTCGGGTTATCCGTTGCCCTGATGAGGGGCACCGTGAACCTTGAGATTGGCAAGTTCTTCAAGGTGACAAGCATCCTGCTCCTCGTGTTCGGTGCTGGTTTAGCAGGGTACGGTGTGCACGAGCTCATAGAGGCAGGTGAACACAGCGGAATGGATTTCGGCTGGTTCGGCGAGAAGCCGTTCGACATCAACCCACCCGTCAACCCGGATGGCTCATACCCGTTACTCCACGAGAAGGGAATCATCGGCAGTGTATTCAAGGCACTTGTGGGATACGACGGCAACCCCGAGTGGTTACGGATCATAGTTTACCTAGGATACTGGCTAGTTGTAGGCAGCTATGTGTACAACCAGTACAGAAAATCCGATTAGGAATCTTTTTTAGACAAGCACGCCACGCTTGAATGCGGCGGGACCGTGGTCAAGCTTGGTACGATTCGCGGTTCGGGTCCGCGAGATCCCCGGTTCAATTCCGGGCGGTCCCACCACTCGCTCCAAAGGGGGGAGGGGGGGTATACAAACAAACCCGTTTTACAACCCATTTCCTTAAAATAAATCCTAAAACAGGGTATTTAGAAAAGAATTATGTACAAAAATGTAATCCACCACAATGGTTTTTGGATTACAACTGTGTGATCTTTTCCACCATTTCCCATCTTGCAATGGGTTCCAGCTTCTTGTTGCGGTGATAAGTTAGAGCTAACGCTATACAGTTTTTCAGTTCCTTTACGGGGACCTCGTCATCTATACTGAAAATGATGCTCCTATTCGTCTCGTATTTGAGTTCAGTAGGATACCTCTCCCTGAACGCGTCTACCAGATTAGCCGTGCACGTGAAGTACATCCCATATTGATCTTTTTTAGATTCCTTCCAGTCAATCCTGATCGTGCTTCCACTTTTTGTCTCAGGCGTCAAATAACTCGGCTCACCCCACTTCAGAGTCTCCTCAATCTCACCAACACCAGCTAAAACCGCTGTATCCAGTATCAGTTCACGAAGATACATCAGTTTCATCCGTATGTTCTCAGGATAAGCCCGGAAAACAGCTGCAACCTCAGGGTTCTTAATCTCGTTTTGACCGCTGTTGTTCTTAATCATGTAATTCACAAAAATTTTTTCGCCTTATCCCCACTGACTGACCCAAAAAATAGGGTTATGAGACGGAGAGCTTCTGGCTACTCTCCCACAGTCCATGGATGTTACAGTAGCTAACCGCGTTAATCGTCCCCGACGTTGAAGCCGTGAAATGGAAATCAGCGTTAGGCCCCGTCACCACAAGCCCCTCGCCATGGCTGTTGAACGTCGCCCTACCAATATCATACGTGAACGTGCTGCCCTCAGGCGTATAGTAGACCTGAATCCACCTGATGTGATGCTCCAACGAGTTGGGGTGCGGGATCTCCTTACCGACACGCACGTTGAGCTTCACCCACTCACCAGCCTTAACACTCTCCGGAGCCGTAATCGCCGGTACATGCTTCTCGTTCTTCCAGTCCGCGGACTGGACTTTCTCACCGATTGATGATGCCATAATAATCACTTTGATCTTTTGCATGGCGATAAAAAAGGGTGTTCTTCACGGCTACCTGAATGTAACTGGCAAACGTTAAGGACAACCACCTGCACCGGTTAACCATGATTTGGCTCACAGATGAAACCAAGAGCATGATTAAGCGGCTTGAGGAGGGCATAGACAAGCCCAGGATGATGAAAAACTGGGAGGAGATGATGGAGATCGCCCCCATCCTCAGCGGCTCCGAGAAAGAAGACGAGGCAATCCAGTACATGAAGAAGCGCTTCGAGGAGTCGGGACTGGAGTGCCAAGTGCACAGGTTCGAGGCATACATCACCCAGCCCGTTCGAAGCGAGCTCAATATCGTATCACCCATCGATATGAAGGTCCAGTGCACACCATACAGACAGGTAGGATCCACCACGAGCGAGGGGTTTGAGGCAGAGATCATCTACATCCCACCCGAGGAGCTTGGATACGCCGACTGCAAAGGTAAGGTGGTCCTCTGCGAGCAGAAAACAAGCGGCGACTGGATGGGGTTGAGAAACGGGTTCCTGCTAAGGCTCCAGCGTATGGGCATACTGGGCCTTATCGTCATCGAGCAGGACGACTTTGTAGACACTATATGCCACCAGAGGTCGGACTTCAGCGTCTCAGGCAACCCCACATCGGACAACATCGGCGAGATCCAGACCATACCAGCCATCTTACACATAAGCAACCGGGACGGACAGGCACTCAGGAAACTAGTGAAACAGGGAGGCGTCAAAGCCCACATAGTCTCGGAAGTGGATACGGGCTGGAAATCAATCCCGCTACTTGAAACCGAGATCACCGGAGCGGTAGACCCCGACAAGTTCATTCTGGTCAACGCCCACGTTGACACCCCACCGTTCAGTCCCGGAGTCGTGGACAACATCTCCGGAGACGTCGCAGTTATGGAGCTGGCGAGGCTGCTCAATAAGGAGAAGGCAAACCTGCGCAGGAGCGTTAGGATAGCGATATGGCCCGGACACGAGATAGGAAGATACGCGGGCTCAACCTGGTACAATGATTTCAGGTGGCACGACCTGCGTCACAACTGCTTCCTCAGCTACAACATCGACAGCCCGGGAGCTGATGGTGCAACCGAGTTCAGGGACCTACAGATAACCGAGGTCATGGACGCGGCAAACGACAGCGTCATAGCTGTCACGGGCAAGGAGGTCACCGACTTCAGGTGGGCTACACGTGCAGGCGACGGAAGCTTCTGGGGGACAGGCATGCCCCACGTCAGCATAACAACCAGCAGGCCACCCGAAGACTATGACCCGCACGTCAACTACAGCGGTGGAGGCTGGTGGTGGCACACACCCTACGCCACGTTGGACCACGGCGACGTTGACATCCTAGAGATGGATGTCAAGGCTGAGCTCAACTTCATCGTCAGGATGGCAAACTGCCCAATCCTGCCCTATGATTTCACAAAATACGCAAAAAAGTGTCACACGATCCTCGTTGACATGCAGAAGAAGGCCGACAAGGTAAGGGCGTACTTCAACCTCTACGGACTCATCGAGAGGGCGGACAAGTTCAAGAACCTGTCAATGCAACTAGAGGAGGCGATAACCGAGAAAGGTAAGAGTCTGTCCGATGAGCAACTACTGGAGCTCAACAAGACGCTGATGTGGGTTTCCAGACACGTCAACCCCGTCGTTCACAGCAATGCGGGACCCAGCGAGCAGATGAGCATGGAGACATTCGGGGCGCTTCCGTTCCCGAGGATAGCCGAGATCATTGACCTGGCTAACATGACTCTGCACCAGAGCCACGAGTTCAAGCTACTACTGACTAAGCTTGTCAGGCAGCGGAACATCGTCGAGGAGGGCTTCTATCAGGCTAACAACCTCATCGAGAGCACTCTTGAGTCACTCAAATGACTCCACCCCTCTCCCGCCTAGGTCTACTATTGACAATGCGGTGCAACGCCGAGTGCAGACACTGTTTTTTCAATTGCTCACCGAGTCGAGAAGAGACTATGCCTAGGATGACCGCAATCAAGGCGATTGACGAGGCAAAGGAACTGGGCGCTGAGTGGGTCAGTCTCTCAGGAGGAGAACCGTTCCTTGAACCTGAATTACTGATTGATCTGGTTGATTACGCTCATCAAAAGGGACTCAAAGCAGAGGCTGTAACCAACGGGTTCTGGGGAGACGACGATGGAATCCTCAATACGCTCATCGAATCCGGACTAGATGTCCTGAACCTGAGCATCGACGACTATCATGCCGAGTTCATTGCTCTTGATGTGGTCACGAAGGCATACCAGGGTGCCGTGGATCAGGGATTGAGGGTCGTATTTATGATCTCTACTGGGGCAAATAGTGAGATTACATCTGAATCATTACCGAGACTACTTGGTGACCCCAATATTCAGGTAGTGGGAGAGCCGAGGATCAATGAACCTAACGCTGTTCTTTTCCAAACACAACACACACCGATAGGGCGTGGAAAGGAGTTGAAATATGAACCAACTCAAATTACCTCGATCAAATGTACCGAAGTTCTCAGAGATATTGGAGTGAAGCCGAATGGAGACGTACTTCCATGCTGCGGAGCCCTCGGGACCATTGAATCCCTCGGCAACATCAACGAGGAATCACTAGGACCAATCCTCGAAAGAGCCCACAAGAACCCCAAGTACAGAAAAATCATCAAAGGGTTCAACGTTGAAGGCCGCTACTCATCAAAATGCCATGCCTGCGTAGAGAATTAGGTGGGAAGGAAAGCCCTTACGGGCTTCAATGGCGTCTCCCTTGCGGGATACAACCAGATAGAACCCGCGTTTCTCTATAACCTGTTGTATGTGTCCAATTACTACATACGACCCTCAAGTCGGTCCCTTAGGAACCCAACCTTGCCCATAAAGGTCCCATCCAGCATATACGCATCAAACGTATCCATATCAACCAGCTTTCCCCTGAACAATGGACCCAGAAGACTGTCCGGTGGCTCCTGGTTCACGGGTAACCCACCTAGGAGGTCGTTGAACATGGGCATCACGATGATCTCCGGAGTCCCGCACATGAACCCGTACTCGTCCTCGAAAACACTTATCGGCTCCTCCTCATCAGTCAACCGCACGTTGTCCTGCGCTAGGAGAGCCCTCGCCAACTTGTCGGGGTCTGGTTTACCTCTCACCCACGCTGGGCGACTGATCCTGACCCCAAGAGGGGTGTTAAGCATCACCGTCGGGTGATTATGTGCCATAATGATAGCATCAGCGGTCATCACCACCGGGTTAGGCCAAGCATGCCCATGCATTCCGGCGACCTTGAATTCCTCGCCGAAGATCACTCCTTTCGATGTGTGAAGATGAACCTCCTCCGGGAGATATTTCTGGATATTGGCGTCGTGATTGCCACGGGTGATGTCTATGAAGGGTACCGCCTCTAGGAGGGTTTTGAAGAAAAGCGGTATCTCCCGTTTCTCCGAAAAGCTTGTAGCAGGTACACCGTGTTTCACATCGCCAAGAAGTACTAGCCTGTCTGGCTTGTACTCCTCAAGCAGTACCATCATCTCGTCAAGGATCCTGTTCCACTGGTAAGGGATGTTTATTCCCTGCTTCGCCAAGTCGTACTCCAATCCGAGGTGCAGATCAGCAGCTAACAACACTCTCTCCCCTGACTCAACCATGAGTGCTGGATACGGTGTGAGTAGCTTGATCAAATCCCTGTCCCCGGTTACCTCTCTCTAGAGATGAGGTGAAATATATACAAGTGGATATCTATCCATGGCTTCCCTCATCGGCGTCGGGGACAACACTTTCGACAGATACCTTGACATGGGTGTCATGTATCCGGGCGGGAACGCTGTAAACGTACCCGTCTTCTACAGACGACTGGGAGGAAATTCCGCTTACCTCGGCTGGGTTGGAGATGACCAGCGAGGAAACCTTCTCCTTGAAGCCCTCCGCAGCGAGGACGTTGATGTGTCACGTTGCAGAGCCGTTCCTCATCCAACCGGTCGCTGCGACATCGAGTTACGAGACGGTGACAGGCAGTTCAAAGAATCAATACCCGGCGCTAGAAAACTCATCAACCTTGAGGAATCCGACAACGAATACATCTCGAAGTTTGACATCACCCATACTAGTATCTACAGCTTCATTGAGCCATACTTGGAAGAGCTTAGCAACGCTTCCAAGCTGCTCAGCTTTGATTACAGCTCTGATTGGACCAAGGAGTATCTGGAGGAAACGTTACCGCATGTTGACACCGCCTTCCTCAGCGGACCGAATTTGGATGATCGTGCGGTTGAGAGACTCGTAAAATGGATACACGGGATCACTGACGGGCTCGTGGTGGTCACCAGAGGCAATCTAGGCTCAACAGCTTACGATGGAGGCCGTGTTCTTTCTCAGGGAATTATCGAAACAGAGGTTGTTGACTCATTGGGGGCGGGAGACAGCTACATCGCCCGCCTTCTTTACGAGTCCACGCGGGGCGTTGACCTAAGTGAAGCCATGAGGCTCGCCGCTGAATCTGGAGCCGAGACCTGCGGGTATTACGGTGCCTGGGGACACGGCGCTCCAATTGATGAGCCTTAAAACTATGTAATCAACGTATCAGATATGGCGTCCCAGAGGGAGCACACGGTGCTGGAGCAGGTCTTACGCGACCTGCGGATATCAAAGGAGCTGTCCAGCACCAACTGGCAGCGCCTCAGGGACTTTTTCGGGAACAGGTTCACCAATGCATGGAGGCTAGTGACCGAGAACCGTGTCAAGAAATACGTGTTCAAACCCAGTAACCGGACCATGTGGGTTGCCATCGGTCAGAACGCAGAGTACCTCATCTACAGCAACGCCGGGTACTGCAGTTGCAGCGACTTCTACTTCAGGGTACTGGACAACGAAAAGGCGTACTGCTACCACGTACTAGCCCAGCGACTCGCTGAGGCGTTGGAGTTCTTCGACCTCATCGAGGAGGATGATGAGGCATACGATAGCTTGATGTCTATCTGGAAGCGGTATAGCGTTCAGGATTAAACCTAAATAACAAAGCCTGCATCTATGCCTACAGTATGACGATTCCAGTGCTGTTCAGTTTCGCAAGGTCGGCCATCATATTGCTCTCGGTCACAGCCTTCGCGCTAGCGTTCATCTACATGTACGCCTCTGAGACCAAGAAAACCAGCGAATAAAGGCTTTTTAGCTGAATAGAGGAATCGTATTCTGACGTTTATGTCCACACAGGATATCATAAAGAAGATTTTAGCATTAAAGCCCAACCTGACGGAGGAGGCGGTCAGGGAGTTGATAGAGCAGGAGAGGGCAAAGGCAGCTGGTTTACTCACAGAGGAGGCGGCGGCGCACCTTGTCGCCAGCAATATGGGTATAAACGGCGCGGGTGAACGAATCGAGGCTAAGCTAAAGATTGGTGACCTAACCGCAGGGCTCAGCGATGTTAGCTTGACCGGAAGAGTGGTTCATGTTTTCCCCGCGAGGACTTTTGAGAGGGACAACAACAAGCAGGGCAAGGTTCTCAGGATGATCATTGGGGACAAGACAGGTACTGTTGTTCTGGTATTCTGGGATGACAAGGCTGACCATGTGATTGCATCCAAGCTTGAGCCAGGTAAGATCGTAAGGCTTCTCCACGGATACAGCCGTGAGCGCAGGGGCAACGTCGAGGTCAACGTAGGGAACCGTGGGCAGCTATTCATGGAGCCCATGGACGCGGTGCAGGAGGACTTCCCAGCTCTGGACGAGATATTCATGACGCCCGCTGATGTTCACGCCGAGGGCATGACTCACCTTGAGGGCGTTGTCATGGACAGTTTCCCCGCTAGCACATTCACTAGACAAGATGGCTCAGAGGGTAAGGTGGGCAGGCTCGTCCTTGAAGAGGGCGGTGCGAGGATCAACCTTGTCCTATGGGATGACAGGGTTGAGGAGTTCGGCGAGATGGACCGGGGAACACGTATCAGGGTGATCTCTGGAAACGTTAGGACAGGCAACATGGGTAGTCCCGAGGTTCACGTTGGCTGGGATACCGCTATTCAGGTCGTGAAGAAGAACGACAAGCCACTAGAGGCTGTCCCGTACTGGACCAAGATAGGTAACCTGCGGGAGGGCATTGGCAGCGTCAACGTTGCCGCGTTGGCGACACAGGTCAGCGAGGAGAGAGGCTTCGTTAGGCGTGATGGAACCGAGGGAAAGGTAAGGTCACTGCTTCTAGAGGACGAAACCGGAACCGTCAGGCTCAGCCTCTGGGATGACGATGCGGACAGGGCCGAGGAGATCGGGGAAGGAACACTCATAGTAGTTGAGAACGGATACACGAGGGCAGGATACGGCGGAATCGACCTCAACGTTGGCAGGAACGGAAGAATACACATCAACCCAGACGACTTAGAAATGGAAATTCCTCAGATAGAGCGAAAGATCACCGAGATCATCGACCTCGTTGAGGGCCAGAAGAACATAACAATCCGTGGACAGCTGCTAGATGACCCAGTTCAGAGGGACATCGACACCTCACGAGGACCAGCGACTGTAACCAACTTCAGGATTGATGATGGCACGGGAGAGGCGCGTGTGAGTCTGTGGAGGGACCACGCCGAAGCGGCTATGGACCTTACAGCAGGAGCCGAGATCAGGCTGGAGTACGTGAACGCACGAGAGCCTTTCGATGGATTGATACAGGTTAGCTCCGGTAGCTTCACAAAACTGGTCGTAGAGCGAGAATAAACCCTTTTTTTCTTTTAATTTCTATAAATAACTGAAAATAGGTGTTAGTTGGGCTTAAGAAGCCTCAACTTTGCTTAGCGCCTTCTCGAATATCTCAAGGCTCGGGTCGATAAGGTCTCGGGTGATGGTTAGCGGCGGCATCCACCTGATAACGTTCACACCACAGTTCACGATGGCTAGTCCATTCCTGAAGCACTCCATCATGATCTCCTCGGTCGCCTTTGGCGCGACTTCTTTGGATTCCTTGTCCTTGATGATCTCAACACCTACCATGAGTCCCATTCCACGGACGTCACCGATCATCGGGTGGGTCTCCATCATCTCCTCAAGTCGCTTCTTGATGTACCCGCCCTCGACCTCTGCGTTCTTCAATAGGTCCTCTGTCTTGATGATATCTAGGACCGCCAAAGCGGCTGCACAGCTGACTGGGTTGCCGCCGAAGGTTGACGCGTGACTGCCCGGTGTCCAGTTCTGTATCTCGGCTCTGCTGGTCATGTACCCCAGAGGCATTCCCGCTGCGATTCCCTTCGCACCTACGATGATGTCTGGTTTCACGTTCCAGTGCTCGATGGCGAACCATTTTCCCGTCCTGCCGACGCCTGATTGGACCTCGTCCATGGCTAATAGAATACCATGCTTATCGAGTAGCTTCTTCAGTTTAGGGAAGTACTCCTTTGGTGGTACTACGTATCCGCCCTCCCCCTGAATAGGTTCAGCTACTAGCATCGCTACCTCCTCGGGTGCGACGTACTTGTGGAACAGGTAATCATCGATGTAATCAACACAAGCCATGCCGCAGCTGTCGCATTCAAGGTTGAATGGGCACCTGTAGCAGTATGGATATAGTACGTGTTCAACACCAGGGATTAATGGGCTGAACTTGCGTCTCTGGTAAGGCTTGGAAGCTGTGAGGCTTACTGCTCCCATGGTTCTTCCGTGGAAGCTTCCTATGTAAGCGATGTAACCTTGGCGACCAGTGTGCCAGCGTGCAACCTTCATTGCGGCTTCGATTGCCTCTGCCCCGGAGTTACCGTAGAATGTCTTTGTTGGACCCTCGATTGGCGTGATCTTGTCCAGTTCCTCTCCCAGCTGGATGTAGTCATCGTAGAAGAAGTCAGTGTAGCTGTAGTGAATGAACTTGTCAATCTGGTCCTTCATCGCTTTCTTGACCTTGGGGTGACCATGCCCCACGCTGCAGACTGCCAGTCCGGCGTTCATGTCTATAAACTCGTTACCGTCAACGTCCTTGACGATGTTTCCCTCAGCGCTCTCAACAACCAACGGGTATGCCCTACCGAAGCTCGGTGAGATGACCGCTGCATCCCTATCTACTATTGCCTTGGCCTTGGGGCCCGGCGGTATGACCTTTATTTTCGGGTACGTCAACCTTAATCCCTTCGCTCAAGGGGTGCATCTTATCGCTTAAAAAACTGCTTAGCTGGGAGCTATTACAATCTCTATTGTAGATACCTTTGCCGCGTTTCCGTCGTCACGTATCAAATTATCCGTGCCGATGCTGGTCTTTCGCACAACAAGATCGCGGAGGAAGACGCGTCTAAGCAACTGCAGTGTCTACAGCCTTGTTGATGTGTTTTCCACGCGCCCGTATTCTAATGGTCTCGTTGCCGTCGTTGAAAAGGGTGAGGCATGCGACTACGTAGTTCATTATCGGCTTTACGCCCATTATCACTAGGTCGCGTTTAGGCTTCTCAGTCATTGAGTATCCTTCCTTTGTTACGTGTAAATCGGGTTTACACGATGGGGAAGAATATCCTGGCTGCTAATACCGTGACAATGAGTACTACAGCGGCTCCTATCGCGAACTCCGGTCGAATCTTAATACCGTTGGTCTCGTCTTGGAAGAACCTCATCAGGCCCGCGCTGCTCTGCGGCATCCCTGCTCCCTGCTGTTTTTTTCTTTTACTCATTGTTGTTCGCAGGATTGTACACGTGTGTCAAATAATAACCTTTCCAGAGCTAGGATTTCTGCTTCGGCTTCATGAAATCAGTTAGGTTGAACTGGTTATGAGTCTCCTCGGGCTGCTCCTCGTAGAAGATTGAGTCGATTTCCTCCTCAACGAGCTGTAAACGGTTCTCGTAATACTTTCCTAGGTCGTACTTGTATACCAAATCCTTCGCCGGGCTGAGGTACTTAGTTATCCCGCCCTTGTGCACTGTCTGGAGTATGGGTCCACCGCATCTGTCGCAGACGCCCTTCAGTGGCGGACGCCTGTACTTTTTGTTGCACTTGCTGCAACGGAAACCCTGACGGGTGAACGCGCGCAGGTTACCTACGATATCCTTCATGAAGTGGCTGTTGAGTATCTTCAACCCAACCGTCTTTCCTTCTACTGCACGCAGCTTCTTTGTGAGTTCAAGTTGGCTTTCCAGCTTATCCATCATTGTTTTGAGTGTATTGTAGGCTCCAAGATGGCTTCCGAGGTTGATATTGCTACACTCGTGGGTGTAGTATTGCCCAGTATACTGTGCTGCTGTACCCAGCCTTGACCCTAATGTGTCCACCAGTGGACCGAACTCGTTTGGCTTAGCTCTCCGCATGCTCATCTCGTAGAACTCGGGCGGGTAACGGTTGATCACGTCCACGTTCCAGCTCTCGTCGTCTACCTCACCTGGGTTTAGGTTCGGTATAATGAACAGCGGGGCGTCCATCAGTCCGCCGCTGGCCTCTGGGAGGTACTTCCTGCTAAAGTTTAGGAGCGGGTCGAGGGTCATCATTATCGCGTCCTCGTCTCCGTCACAGTTCCTTCGTTTGGCGGCGTGCCAGTATGGGTGGGCGTAACAGTTTCGTACTGTGGTCCACCCGATTAATCTACCTACGATGGACGCGCTGGTATGTGGTGCCATTCCGATGACGATCTCTCCGATCAACTCGTCCCTGTGCGTTTTGTTGTAGTAGGGATCCATCTTGTAAAAGTCGCGGAGCTCGTCGTCGAGGAACTTGGTTACTTTGACTAAGTAGTCCCCGCAGTCCTCGGGTAGGATGATGTCCTGCACGAGGAGCTCCAGCATCTGGCTGTCTCTTGTTAGAGGTTCACCGTACATGTCCACCGAGTATCCGAGCTCCTTCAGCTTCTCGATTGATGTGCCAATTTCGAGCGGGGTGAAATGGGTTAACGGGATGTCGGTTAGGTCGAACCGTAGTGTACCGTCCTTGAACACGCTGAGGTCGTAACGCGCCCTGAGTATGCCTTTCCCGAGGTGCTCGTACATCCTATCCTCGTTCATGAGGCGTTTAACGCACTTTATCTTGTCAGGAATCTGCCCACCGATATACTTTCGTGCGTTTTCAAGTTCCTGCCTGAGGTCAATCTCAACCCAGTCATAGACCACCGTGTCAATCTTACACCGCGGGCACTTCTCGGTGTTTTGTGGCGTCTTACATCTGGGGCAGCGTCTCTGCATTACTGTGGGGCTTCCGCAGTTATCGCACAATGGTCCAGCCGCGGGGAAACCGCATTCAGGGCACTCGATCTGGGACATCTCAACCCTTACTCTGTCTCCCCTCCGAGACCTTGCGATGTTTCGCTGGGGCCCTGCCGCGTTTCCGACTGGGAAGAGGCAGTGGACGTACGGGTTCATCTTCCGTTCCTTGGCTTTCTCGGGTCTACCCATCCTGCATCCCACGTAGACGTATGCCTTCCTTCTAACCGTGAACCCGGCCCATGCGTTTACCTGTTCGAGGCTCTCCTCTTCCTCTGATTCCACGTACCGCCTGTCCAATGCGAGACAGTGCTCAAGGATCGTACCCGCATCGTCGAAGAACACTCTCCCTTTCCTCACATGATGTGGCACAAGGAGGGTTTCCAAATACGTTTTTTCATCCTGTGATAGTCTGATCCCTTGCTCTCGGGTTTCCCATTGCTCCGCGAGCGTGTTTCTTAACTGGAGTAGGTCCTTATGTTCAATCTCGTGCCAGTCGAATGTGTATCTCGGATGCAGTGGAACATCCATCTTGGCGATGTTCAGTGCCTCATCAGGTGTAGGAGGCTTGACGATGTTGGCGAGAAGGGTGGTTATCTTCTCCATGGCGACTCCACTAACCTCCTCGACGGCTTTCTCACCGGTTCTGGCTATCTCTGCCTCGATATCGTATCTCCACTGGTCCTCGTCGTATCCTGCTGGACGTAGTGGCTGGTTGAACTGGATGAAGTCTCCTGCGTTGAACAGGATGTCGCCGTTGAACAGTATCTTCTCGACGTCATCATAGACTCTGTTTGCCTGCTCTTCTGTCTCCACCCTGACCACTGAGCCGTCCTTTAATCGCACTATGGGTGGCTCGATGGAGTCAACTGGGCATACAGCGGCTGATTTCCCCGGTAGCTCTACCCTCAACTGCAACCCGGTGTTCATGAAACGGTTCAGGATGATCCAGCTGGCGGGGTGCATACCGCAGGCAGCTAAACCTGTTGTCCTTGAACGTCCGTAGCGAAGCCTAAACCCTCCAACCTCGTTTGGGAAACCGAAGACAGGTCTTCCTACGATGATCTCATCCATGTACTGGGGTGTCTTGCTTTTCTTCTCCCCGTTCTCATCCTTCTTCTTTCCCATCTGGGTGAGCCAATCCCATCCCTCGATTCCGACTTTTTCACAGATGCCATGAAGCTTTCTTGCACGCCCCACCACACCGTCCACGACAACGATCAGAGCACCACCTCTGACCCTGTTCGTCTCGATTCCCGTCACATCACGATAATTTGACACTTCGTATGGGTCTGTACTAACCCCTGTGGGCTCAACTGGGAGGGCTTTCATAGCCTTTTCAAGGTCCTCCTCGCTAACATGGTACTGGAAGTTGCGTACGAATCGTGTGTAGATGCCTACTTCTTCGATGAACCTGTTGACGGCGTCTTCGTTGGGCTGCCATTTATCGATGTTGAGTGTGCGCCTTACGACATCAGCCAGTACAAGGGTCAACGCCTGTGCAGTTCCGCCGGCTGGCCTGATGGGTCCAGCGAAGTACATTGAAAGGAAATCGGTTCCATCGGGGTTCTTCTTGATCTTGATCTCGGGGATACCCTGAATAGGCGCAACGGTGACGCCCTCAGTCATGATCGCGAGGCTGGTTCTAATTGCCTGGTCGGCCGCTTCCTCCTTTTCCATGACGCCGAACTTGCCAAGGGCTATCTCACGGGCAACCACGAAGCTCATTTCCCTCCTGGGCATCTCCACTAGCTCTCTCATTCGCTCAGTGATACCTGGTGGACCGATGAGTTTCTCGATTCTCTCCGCAATGTCCATGGTTATCTTGCTGTCAACCTCAAGGCTTGTGTCAAGACCCTTTGCCCGGGCAATAGTGGCAATCTCGTAGACCTCGTTGAGCTTTGCCTCCAACTCTTTGAAGTACTTTTCATAGTGGGGAGGCATTTCTACGTCTATCAAAGGGCTCACTCGGAGTAAACTAGAGACTAAATGCGGTGTTTCGGGCTTTAAACTGTGCCTTGGGCAATTGGTGCTAATTTGAGATAGCTTTCACTAGCTCGGCGATTCGCTCCTTGACCTCAGCTTCTTCCTCAACAAGGGTTCCGGTAACTATTGCACTTGCACCAGCCATCTTTGCGTTCAACGCTGCCTCGGGTGAACGGATACCTCCGCCCACTATGACCGGTATATCAACGTATTTCGCAACGGCTCCAACCATCATCGGTGGGATCGGTTCTGGTGCACCGGAACCAGCTTCAAGGTATACAAACCTCATGCCCATCGTTTCGGCGGCTAAACCGTATCCAACTGCGAGTTTCGGGTGTCTGAAGCTTATTGGTCGTGCGTATCCCACGTATCCAGCGACGCAGCCGTCGCCTGCAATGACATAACCCATTGGGATTGCCTCCAATCCGTACTGTTTCACCATAGGTGCGGAGAGCATCTGGGCATCTATCAGGTAGTAAGGGTTGGATGAGTTCAACAATGACATGAACCAGACCGCGTCAGCGTACCTGCTGATACCCATAGGGCCGTTGGGGAACAGAATCACTGGTATTTTGACCCCGTTCTTTATCCTCTTGATGGCATCATCTAGATCAGATGAGGATGCAAGGGTTGATCCCCCAACCATGATTGCCGTGGTTCCACCTTTTTCGGCTTCAGCGGCTATCTTTGCGCAGTCGTACCCAGAGGATTTATCCGGGTCAACTAGCGTAAAATGGATGGTCCCCTTCTTTTCTATCTCTTCAAGAAGATATTTTTCGACTTTTCCTGTCATTGGGGAACGGGCTCCTCGACCCCGTAGTACTTGTCGACGAAGATACAGTACGCGTCGACAGGTTCCACGTGTTCCGGTATGGGGAACTGGTTCTTTAGGCTGCATGATGCACAGATTATCCTGCCCACTCCCTCCTCCGGTTTAAGGATGATTGAAATAGTGTTTTTTCCGCAGTTGGGGCATAGATATTGACTTGGTAGTCTTTTCTTGATTATTTTCGCTACTTGCTGCCTTTTTCGACCCATTTGGAGCCCTCCGATGGTATTGGAGTGTTTAACTCAGTCTTAAGATTAATGGAATTTGTCGTTTATGTTGGTTTGCTTTTACTCGACTGAGTATTCGCTTTACCTCAGATTGGTGAATTCCGGTTTTCTCTGATATTTCCATTACCGTGAACCCTTTTTCATACCCATATAGGATTAGATCGATGTTATCGTAACTCATTCCTAACTCATCTTCATCTGTATGACCCGCGTAAAAGCCGGGAGACGGAGATTTTTTTATAATATTTTCAGGAATTTCTAGGTATTTAGCTAACTGTTTGATGTTGTACTTCCATAGATCGCCCAACGGCATTAGGTCAACACCACCATCACCCCATTTCGTAAAGAAACCAGTTAGAAGTTCAGTCTTGTTTGAAGTTCCGAGTACAAGTTTCCTTTCCCTATTCGCGTAGTGGTACGCAATGATCATTCTGAGTCTTGAACGAATATTACCTGTTGTGATGCGGTCTGTGATATCATACCCGGGCATGATATCACGCATCACACGTAATATCTCCGTGATATCCACCGTGTTACATGTGAGATTTAGGTCATTGCAGTGTAACATCACATCAGTGATATCACTTTCAGGCGTGACATCACGTTCTGGGATTGTGATTGCCGCGACTTTTTCAGGTCCTAGGGCCAATACAGCTAGGTGTAATGCTACTGCGGAGTCTATTCCGCCGCTTATGTTCACTACAACTCCACTAAATCCGTTGTTTTGGATGTATTCTTGAATGAATTCGGTGACTTTTTTGGTTATTTCCTTGCAGTTTATCGAGAGTTCTTGTAGTGAAACCATTGTTGTATTGTTGATTGGATTGGAAAATTAAGGGTTTTCACTAACATTTTTACATATTTATGTTAATATAGAACGATATTCACACGCATATTTGACATTGTTAACTCGTTTTTACAGTTAGAGAGTGTAAACATCGAAGGTTTGAGTTATTTTACTGTGGTATACAATTTTGTCAACAGATTAATAGATAGGAATGTAGAGAGTTATCATAGGATTGGTGCTAGATGAGCGATGATAACTATCAAAATATAGTTCAAAAAACATTTCAAGACCCATTAACAGATTTATTATTAAAAAATAGCAATTTAACACGTACTCAGCTTGAAACACTCGTAATTGATATGTGAACTGA
>CAZPRN010000018.1:0-36281 GCA_964589605.1 uncultured Candidatus Bathyarchaeia archaeon
GTCCACGGGTTAGCGGTCCCGATGACCCACCTGTACTCCTTGAACGCATAGTCTAGTGCCCTCTCCGAGCTGTACGCGAGGCAAGCAAAGAACACGAGGATTAGAGCTGCACCCCATAGCTTCCTGATGCCCTCAGGGAGTCCTATTCCCGCCGCCACTACCGGTTGATCCACTGGTATTTGGTCTTCACTGAACTCAAGCTCGTCCGTTTGCTCCTCTGGTTCATCGTTTTTCCTGAACCTTCCAAGGAGTTTTTGGACTAACCCTTTCGGCTCTTCAACTGGTTTCACTACCGGTTCATCGGTCAAATCCAGTTCTTGAACCGGTTGAGCCCTTTGCGGTGCTTCTGGATAATCAAGCTCGTCAGCGTTAAGCACCTTCATGTTTGTAAAAGCCATGATCACGGCTGCCCAGAGTGGTATCAAACCTGCAATGATAACTACCCAGTTCAACCTAATCGAGGAGATGAACACCTTCCCGCTTTAAACGGGCTATGGAACGGTAATCAAGAAACTCGCTCCACGCTTCCATTTAGGGCGTTTTCAGCAAGCTTGGGTCCCACCAAACCGCTGTAAAGTATGGTGCCGAGGACTATTGGCATGCACAGGTTCGGGTAAATGCTTGGGTCCGTGAAGAACTCCTGACCGGGATCAAATATCAATGGCAGCTGGGACATGACGAAGGCGGGCAAACCGGATGCGTACACTACCTGCGATAACGCTTTCTCAACCTTCGTGAACCCCATCTCGCCGCTTAGAGCTTCCACCAGCCCGTAACGCACACCCATCTGGAGGATTACCAGCGCGAAACCGAAGAACGCAAAGCTCCACGAAAGGTTAACGACGATCCCGATATACACGAAGAAGAAGCTCTTAACGAAGAACACTATCTCCTCGTGGAACTCACGGAGCCGCTTCTTGTCTATAAGCACCCGTTCATCCCGGTTGAACCTATCCATAATGTACCTAAAGTTGGTGATGGCGAGTCCGAATAACAGTGCAGTCATCGCTCCACCGCCCTCACCGATGAAATCCTCGCTGAATATGTAGAGAGGAAGCAGAATGGCGAGGGTGATCATGTAAGTGAACGGTCTCTTCCTGAGCCTGTCAAGGATACGTGCCCACACGATGCCAACAACCAGCCCAAGAATCGATGAGAACAGGAAAACTATCGTGATCTCCTTCACCGTGTCCCGTAGCGTGAAGCTGGGCTGCATAATCATCTTGATTAAAGTGATCGAGGCGATGATACAGATGGGGTCAGATAGTATTGATTCCATGGTGAGCATCACCCTTGTGCTCTGGATGTTCGGGATCAGGTCACTTATACCGCTTAATATCCCGTAAACAGCCACTGTGCTGGTTCCCCCAACCATGGCTCCCAGAAGCATTCCTTGGAGCAACGGCAGATCCGGGACTATCACGAAAGAAACCGTGTAACCGATGAGTACAATCGAAGCCGCAATTGAGAACACCGATAATACTAGCGCCTTACCCATGGAGCTGAGCAGGAGGGTGATATCAACGTTAATCCCCGCCTCGAACAGTATGATGCTCAGCGCTAAGATGCTCATTAATGTGGAAAGGTCCCCGAACAACTCCTTATCGGCGTACCCGAGCAAAGGTCCCATTATTATCCCGAAACCCATCAGGAAAATAACGTCCGGTATCTTTGTTACAGAGTAGAATAAGCTGCTAAGATAACTGATCAGTATGGTCAGGGAGATAATTATAATGAGGCTTTCAGCATGCATAACGGGCAAGACCTGTCGATGAATAACCGTCTCAGTCTAACTTGTCACAGGATATAATAAGACTTCGCTATATAGTTAAACTCTATATTATTTAGCTAATTTAACTACGTTTTCTATAGAGAAGTGGTGGGGCTGGAAGGACTTGAACCCTCGATATTCGGGTTTCCCCAATCGCTCCAGAAATTCGTCATCCCCCGAAGGGTCCGTTTGAATTTCCTATTTTCTGGAGCCCAACGTCATAGCCACTAGACCACAGCCCCGTGCCAACACAACGCATGCGAAAATAGGATATAAAGTTACCCCCGCGATGCTGTGTCGCAAGACCTGACACCGTACTATGCCTGTGATCATTTACCCATGGATTGGTACCTTACCTGCGGTATTTTCGCAAGGGTCCATCTCTGGTTTCCTCCACCGTGCCGGAGATCACCGAGTGTGACGCAAGGTGTGAGGGATTCGATTCAATCACTGAGTTCAACCGGATATGGGTTGATATCTACGGAAGCTACGACCCCCCACGAGTACATCTGGGTCATCGAGTTCAAGTACGTGGGCCCACCGATACGTTTAAACAAAAGAGCAGTGGATGATAGCTGGGTAACCGGCCAAAGGGCGTGGGACCCACCCGAACCCATTCCGAACTCGGAAGTTAAACCACGCTCCGTTTGCGGCATTAGTGATGTCTTCGGCTTCGTGAAACCGCGAAAGCTGGCAGCCCACTTTTCACAATCAAACAGGAAGGGGTGGGGACTCGTTCCAGTCGTTTCCAGCCCTGTTTCACTGAAATAAGCCAGGAAAAGGCTGCTTTAGGAAAGAATCATATTCAAAAGTGTAATCCACCACGAAGTTTTTTCTGCACTATATTAGGCTACCAACTATTCGTTATCCAAGAAGATAATAGAACCCCCAGCGTATCACTTGCCCATGTCAGCTCCAGAGGACAGGAAGCTACTCATCGCCGACAGGTGGTGGGACAAACTACCAAGAGCAGTGTACGCAACACTTGAACGCGTCCCATGTAATCAGGACTGGTTCGAGGTCTACAAGGTCAAGGAGGATATCTACTCCATCTACGAGCCATTCCAATACGAGGAAGCACTCGGCACACTTCTAATCGGCACTGAGAAAGCATACCTCATCGACACCGGCTGCGGAATCGGGAACATCAGGCACGTCATTGAGGAGATCACCGATCTACCTGTCATGGTCCTAAACACCCACGCCCACAACGATCACATCGCCCAGAACCATCTCTTCGACGAGGTAGCCATGCTAGACCACCCATGGAGCCATGAGGCACAGGAAGGACTACCCAACAGCGAGATGGCGCACCTAATCGCCGACGGAATGCTCTGGAAGGAGCTACCAGAGGACTTCGACGCCGAGAACTACGTCGTACCCGGCTTCAAGGTGACCCACTGGTTCAAAGACGGGGACATAATCGACCTCGGCAACAGGACCCTTGAAGTACTCCAAACACCTGGGCATACACCCGACAGTGTTTGCTTCCTAGACAGGGAGGACAGGCTTCTGTTCACCGGGGACATGTTCTACACCGGCGGAATCTACACGTACCTCAACGGCGGTGATATACCCACGTTCATCAAGAGCTACGAGAAGATGCTGGGCTACATCGACGAGTATGATAGGTTGATGCCAAGCCACAACGAGCCATGGGTCGAGAAAGAGCTACTGAAAGACGTGTACAAGGCAGTCCTGGACATCGCCGAGGGCAAGGGCACATACAAGGAGGGCACCGACAGGGGTCAACCCATCAGGAAGTACGAGTTCGACAGGTTCAGCGTCGTAACTGCCGCAGACTAGAACCGGGTCATCCTCCTCTTTTCATCTATCCATCTACACAATCTCACAATTCTACCGTTTTCCTGTTCCCTTTGCTCAATGGTATACATGACCGTCTGATAGCTCTCATCAGCCATCAGATCAATGATCTCTAGGAGCAGTTTTTCCGCACCCCCCCCATCCAGTTGAGGGAGGAGTGGACAAGTGAGACACTCAACCCATTTCACTTGGGGTACATAGAGTTAACTCGCCTGTAACCACATCATCTGGATAAGAAAAACGGTTACGCGTCCCAGCCAGAGCAATACAACTATAACTAATGAGGGTGGTTCTCCCCTTATGGCTTATTCAGACAGCACCGAGGACAGCATTATTGTGCCCAAGAAGTGGTACGAGAAGCTTCCACGTGAGGCTTGGAGCAACTACGAGAAAGTTGACCAACCAGACCAGTGGTTCGAGGTATACAAGCTTACCGACACCGTCTACGCGATATATGAAGACGGGCAATTCGAAGAGGTAATCAGCTACCTGGTTCTAGGCGATGAGAAGGGAGTTATCATCGACACGGGGAACGGAATTGGAAACATCAAGGCAATCGTTGAAGGCTTGACTGATCTGCCAGTCGCCGTTCTAAACACCCACACCCACGGTGACCATATTGGAGGCAACTATCAGTTCGACGAGGTCTATGCATACGACACAGATTTCAGCAGAGACCGTTCAAAGAATGGACAGACAAAGGAGCAGATGGGACATTACCTGGATGAAGGTATGGTCTGGAAACCCCTACCAGATTACCTCGATGTTGATACTTGGAGGATTCACCCATTCAATGTAACAAAGTGGGTTGAGGACGGAGAGATCATCGATCTAGGCGGAAGAAAGTTAGAGATCATCCACACACCGGGCCATACCCCCGATAGCATTTGCGTTATCGACAGGGAGAACAAGATATTCTGGACAGGCGACAGCTTTTACCCCGCCCCCATCTACGTCTACGCTCCCACCACGAGCCTAGACCAGTTCATTGAAAGCTTCAATAAGATGACTGACCTCATCCCAGAGTACGAGTGGGTGATGCCAAGCCACAACGAGCCAAAGATGGAGAAACACCTTATCAAGGAGTGCTACGAGGCGGCTATCAGCATCAGGGATGGTACCGCTGGCGAGTACGCCGAGGGCGTGGCAGCTGGAATCAAGGTCCACCGCTACGACTATGACCGTTTCAGCCTCATCGTGAAGGCTGAGCGATAGTCACTCCTTCTTTTCATCTATTTTGAGACTGATTCTTTCCCCAAGTCTAGCGTATCGCCTATACACTATGTTTCTCAGCTCCGACTCCAATCTGTGCCGTTCCTCTCTTAGCTCCATCTCACGTTTCTTGAGGGCTGATACCCTCTGCTTCAGAATCCTCTCCCTCTTTGTGTCACCCTCAAGGAATGCACCCGTAGGACAGCCGCCTTAGGATTCGAATTAAGAATGGTGTCACCCATCTACGGTGGGTTTTTCCATCCTTGGGTTATCCCCTATTCATGTTAAAGCAGGTCATCGATGTCATGGAGCTACTCGACTCCGCTATCGTGACGGGGTCCGATGTAAAGAAGGCTCTGGAATCCCATGGCTTATCCGACATTACCCTGAAGACAATAACCGGCGAGAAAGGGAGTACGGATTTCATCAAGATCAGGATTCCCGGTACGAAAGGGAAATCAGTTGGCGGTGACTCGTCAACCATCGGGATCATTGGCAGACTCGGTGGTATAGGTGCAAGACCTGAGCAGATCGGGTTAGTCTCGGATGCTGATGGAGCGGTCGTCGCGTTAAGTATCGCCTGTAAGCTCGCGGACATGTCGAAAAAAGGTGACAGGCTTGAGGGTGATGTCATCATAGCGACTCATATCTGCCCCGAAGCACCTGTTAAGCCACATAAACCAGTTCCGTTCATGGGGAGCCCTGTTGATACGGCAACGATGAACAGGGAGGAGGTTGACCCGAAGATGGACGCAATACTCAGTATTGACACCACCAAGGGCAATCGGATAGCCAACTGGCGAGGATTCGCCATTACCCCAACCGTGAAAGAGGGATGGGTCCTCAAAGTCAGTGACTCACTCCTCGATATAATGGAGTGGACCACCGGGGAGCACCCTAAGGTATGCCCCATCACCACCCAAGACATCACCCCTTATGGGAACGACCTCTACCACATCAACAGCATTATGCAGCCATGTACCGCCACCAATAAACCCGTGGTAGGTGTAGCGATCACCACTCAGGTACCCGTACCCGGCTGCGGAACAGGTGCAAGCCACCCGACAGACATCGAGTCAGCCGCCCGTTTCACCTTAGAGGTTGCCAAAATGTACGGTCGAGGACTATGTACCTTCTATGATGTCGAGGAGTGGGAGAACATCAAGCAGCGATACGGGGCGTTGAACCTACTCCAAACCCTCGGATAGACATTTATATTCCGAGAAAACCATTTTATGTTGAGGGATATGTACAAGAAAATTCTCGTAGCGTTTGATGGATCAGAAGCAAGCAAGCACGCTCTCGACCACGCGGTTAATATCGCGGAGCCATTCGGAGCAGAGGTTGCAGTACTCTCAGTGGTACCAAGGGTCATGATGCCAGTATTCCCCGATGAAGGATTCGGTGCTGCACCGATAACAGCAGCACAGGACATGAGCGAGTACCAGGAGAAGATGAAGGGCATCTACACCAAGAGCCTTGAGGACGCCAAAAATGACATCGAGGCGAACTTCCCAGACCTGAAGGTGTCAGTGAAGCTACTTGAAGGCAGACCATCCAGCACCATCGTGAGTGAAGCAGAGAACGAGGACGCAGACCTTATCGTCATCGGCAGCCGTGGAATCGGTGGAATCACCGGTTGGATACTTGGCAGCACCAGCAGGAACGTCGTCGAGAGCTGTACAAAGCCCATACTCGTCGTAAAATAAACCCCCTTTTCAGTAACCCTTTTTGATTAACCCATCATTCTAGTGCCTATGGACCCGTTTGACGCACACAGGAAGGCAGGAAAGATAGCATCCAGTGTCAGAGACAAGACAATCAAGGAAATCAAGCCAGGCGTCAAGGCGGTAGATATCTGTGATATCGTCAACAAGCGAGTCGCAAAGCTAGGCGGAAAGATGGCGTTCCCTACGAATGTTGACATCGATCACGTTGCAGCCCACTATTGCTCACCTATCAACGACGAGACCATAATACCTGAGAAAAGTATCGTAAAGTTAGATATCGGGGTACATGTTGACGGCTACATTGCCGACACAGCGGTAACCAAGTCGTTTGACCCTGAGTTAGACTACCTAGTTGAGGCAGCGCAGGCTGGGCTAGACGCCGCAATCAACACCATTAGACCTGGAATCAGGGCAAACGAGGTTGGAGCAGCCATCGAGGAGGCAATAAAGAGCAAGGGAGCTAGGCCAATAAGCAACCTCACCGGACACAAGTTATCAAGATATATCGTCCACGCGGGTGCAAGCATCCCGAACGTCAACGGACACGACAGTCACATCATCCGGGAGGGAGACGTTTACGCTATGGAGCCATTCGCGGTACCCAAATCCGCTGATGGAATGGTGACGGATGGACCACCTAGTAATATTTACAGGCTCATCAAGAAGCGCAACGTCAAGGGAAAAGCGAAAACCATGATGAAGTATATCCAGAGCGAGTACAAGTCGCTACCATTCGCCTCAAGGTGGGTCCACCGCAAGTTCAAAGGGCCTGACGGAGTTGCTGCGTTCAAAGAACTGCTCAAGACAAAGACAATAATGAGTTACCCTCAATTGGTTGAAAGAACCCGGGCGAAGGTCGCCCAGGCAGAGCATAGCGTCATCGTAACAGAGGACGGCTGTGAAGTTACTACCGCCTAGTTTTTCTTCTTTTTAGGGTCCTTGCGGGCGTTTATCCTCGTGATGACCATGTTGCCATCGCATCGTGTGCATGGCTCGTCGTTCTTGAATATATAGTCGCCTACCTGATGTGCCCTGACCCTCTTGAGGTTGCACTGGGGGCACTCCAGAGTTGAGACCACCTCAACGGTCTTTGGGCCACTGGTCTGTTTCCTCGCCTGTGGTGTTGACCTGAAGAAGTTGAACCCGATAGCGGCGAAACCAGAGACACCTATCAGTATGTACATGAACGCTGTCTCGATGTTGTTCTCGCCGTACTCCTGGAATCCCCAGTAGAGGCTGATGAGCGCAATGGCGCCTACAACAACCATAAGTGCTAGGCTGATCCTGTTCTGGTTTGCCCCGCCTGCTAGTGGTCTTGCGTTACCCTCGTTTGCGTTTGATATCATTGTGCTACCCCCACAGTGTTTCCGATGCCGGCTACAATCACTGTGTCGCCCTCCTCGCTGTAGTCAAGTATGAGTCCCTTTACGCTGCTGACCGCTTTGTCAGTTGCGTCCATGAGCTCCTCGACTAGGGGTGCGACTACGTGCTCCATTCCCTGCTTGATGGCTACCGCGAACATTGGCACATCGTAGTCTGTCGCGGCTTTCTCTATCTTGTACTTTTCGACGCCTGGCCCACCGATTGCGGCTCCTACTCCCTCGGCGATTTCTCCTGCTTCCTCGCCTTCGAGTTTACCCGCCGCGTCCACGGTGATGAGCATCTTTACCTTGCCGTTCTCTTCGTCCAGTAGGTTCTGGATCGCGTCCCCTGGTTTTCCAACGCTTCCGCCTGGTCCCCAAGCCTTTGTGACTATGACTCTTCGTCCCTCGAAATCTATCTCACCTGCAGCCATCTCCTTGGCTACCTCACGGACCTCAGCACCATTGAGTAGCTTAGCCGCTACAATTGGCCCAACCGTGTCGCCGATTGGGATTCCGTCCCTGAACGCTTGGAGTGCTGCGCTGTATGCCTCGATCTGCTGGATGAGCATGGGTAGAATCATGTGGATCTGCATGATCACGTACACGTTCATCGTCTTCTTTCCGAGCAGATAGTAGTGCCTGATGACCTTGTAGAAAATGTTCAGTGCCAACCCAGCCTCTAAAAGGTTCTCTAGGTTGTTCTGCTGGGCCTTTGTTGCGTTTGGAGCCATCATCGCTACCTCCTTCTCGAAGGTGAACTCCCTTACGTTGATTATCTTCCCGAGCTTCCCTACTACCCCAGCTGGGTCCATATCGATTGGCGGGATCATGAAGTGATCCATAAACCTCTCGACCTGTGGTGTGGGGTCTTTCTCGGGTTTACCGAAGTCTTTGATGGCTTTGATCGCTATTTTCTTGCCGTCGTCTCGGAGGCTCTTGACTTTTCGTAGACTCACCTCGATTTGGCGTAGCATCGTCATGCCTTGGATTCGTTGTGCGTACATTAGGTAGGCGAAGAAGGCTAGGCTGAAAATTGCCTGTATTATCGCCCCTATCTCGCTGTCTTGTTGTGGGAACTGTCCAAGCAGATGGAACATGAAATTCACTGCTGTTGAAAACAGGGCAGTCGATATAAACGTTAGTATTTAAAGAAAAAGGGTGTTTTTGCCCCTCTTTTATCTTTTTAGCAAGTTTTTTTAAAGTGTGGTCGCGACTGTTTAGAGATGTTCCAGTACGCCATTAAACGATTAATCCGAGGAAGGGGGCTTTTCCTGTCACTTTTCCTCAGCGTTGCTATTGCCTCAACCTTGTTCGCTGGTATCCTTCAGGGAGCAGATGCTATAGGTGCTAGGAGCCTTGACCAAGTATTCGAGTCTGCTCCATACGATATCATCGCTACGGCACCTGACAAGAATATTACAAAGACGAGGATCACAGAGGCAGACCAGATTTTCGGTCACATCGAAGGCGTACAGGAGATAAACTACTTTGTGATGAGCCCCGTGAGGCTCTACGAGCCGGGAACCGTGAACACGACCATTGAGGGCGTGTACATGGTTGCCGTCCCTGATGACTCCATCTTCTACGATGGTATAGTTGGGATGGACAAGCTTGAACGCGGTAAGGTGTACTTTGATGTCAGCTCCGCTGACGTTGAACCCTTCCTCGAGAATGGAACAACTGTCATAGAGATGGAGACTTTCCTATGGAAGAGTCCGCCCGGGTTCGAGAATAGACGATTCAAGCTACCCTTGGCGGATGCGGTTGGTGTTGATGACGAGACTTGGACTATGTTCGTCAGCAGGTATGATGTCTATCTTCAGGGATTGTTCAGCAGGAATGACCCCAGCCAGAAGAGGCCGTCATACAACATGATCTTGATGAGTTATGAGACATACATGGATATTCAGGAGTCGATATTCGCTGAGGACAGGCGGCCGGTCAAGGATCAGAACGGTATAGCCTTGATTAGCCTCGATAGGGAGAACTTGGTTAATCCTTGGGACGTTGAGGGCTCAACGACTGCGGTCGCCGAGATTCTTGAGCAGATAAACTCGGAGGGAGCCGAGTACTTTTACTTGCCAAGGAACTTCCTAGGGGAGATTCTTGAGGCGATTAAGAACAACTCCAACCAGATGAAGACTAGCACGGTTATCGTCAGTATCCCGGTCTTCTTCACTGCATGGTATCTTGGTGTCACGATAGCGGAGGTTGTATTCGGACTTAGGCGTAGGGAAATTGGATTATTACTGACACGCGGTATGAACCACAAGCAGATCCTTTACATGTTGATGTTCGAGGGATTGATGGTCTCGCTACTTGCGGGAGCAGTTGGTATACTCGGCAGCAGCCTTGTTCTTCCACTTGTTATTAGCGGTGTAAGCCCGATGGATATACTGGCATCGACGTCCCCTGTCACACTAGCTACTGTTTTTGTGTTCAGCCTCTCTGTCGCGCTGATATCCCTTTACAGGCCAGCTCAGAAAGCGGTTCAAGTTAATATCGTTGAGGCGCTTAGGGAGCACATTGGAGACGAGGAGGATGGATTCTCCCTTTTCGAGCCACTTCTAGCGCTATCACTTGGATTATACAGGATCGTCATGGTGTACTTTGGACTCACCGTTGACCAGTTCAGGCCAACCACAAGCAACTTCATTATCACTTTACTCTACTCGACCTGGTGGGGAACTGACTACCTGTTGAGTTTCATATCATCCCTGCTGCTGTTCTGGGGATTCACGAAGCTGTTCATCCAGTACGCGCCTTGGTACCAGTCAATTCTCACAAACATCTCGGGGATTTTTGTGGGCGATGTCGCCAAGTTCTCGGCTCTCAGTAGCCAGAGGAACAGGAAGAGAATATCGGCATCAACCTTCATGGTAGCCTTGATAGTTGGATACAGCGTCACAGTCATTGGGAATGTCGCGATGAGCGAGGACTTCCTGGCAACCGCGGCAAACCATGCGGTTGGTGCAGACGCCGCGGTATGGCTGTTCGAGGGACAAGACTCAGAAGCAGTGCTGGAGAAAATCGTTGCACTCAATGGTGTCCAATCAGCCTCGATCGAGGTGCTATTCACACCGGATACAAGCCTTGGCGCAATTCCGGTGCGAGGTATCGATCCTGTGAATTGGAGCGAGACATCGTTCATGCCGCCCGATTTCTCGGCTAACCCCCAGATGTTCGAGGCTATGGAATCAATAGAAAACGGCGCAATCATCGAGTACGGTGCTGGACAGGCTCTTGGCCTCAGCGTAAATAACACAATGTTGATGCAGACTGCAGCAAGAACGTACCAAGTGCGTGTCGTAGGTTTCTTCGGGAAAGTCTCGGGTGACAACTATGTGCCGTCGAACCCAATTATGTACGTCAGCGAGACGTTCATGGAGGGCATAAAGGAGCGGTATATCGACCAGAGGCGTATCATAGTTAACTTGGAAGAGGGGGTTGATCCCTTGACAATGAAGGCATCCCTTGAGGATGTGGACGGCGATGTGCAGAGAGTTGACATGGCCTCGATCAACCTTGAGAACGCCGTGGATAACATCATACTAGCAGGACCGAAGCAGATACAGGTTCTTGGAACCTATTTCGCTGGGCTTGTAGCATCTGTAGGTATCGTGCTCATCATCTCGACGATGATCAGGAGCAGGATCAAGGAGCTTACAATCATGTCCATCAGGGGCTTCAGCCCGGGTCAGCTGGCAATCACGCTACTTGTTGAGCACCTGGGAATGGATATTTTCGCAATCATACTAGGAGGAGGAGTCGGCTTGTTCACACTTTACGGTGTGGTTAACCTGCTCAACTCTTCACTTGGATTCATATTCGCGTACAGGGTCGTTTGGCCGATGAAGGCTTTCGTCCAGCTTGGCGCTATCATTGGATTAATAATCGTATCCACCATCGCTCCGATCGTGGTGGCTGTAAACAGGATCTCGGCTGAGCCGGACCTGAAACTGGAGGAATAAAAATGAGTACACGTAACGCGGTCATCGTAAGAGACCTGATAAAAATCTACAGCTTAGGATCAATCGAGGTTCAGGCACTCCGTGGACTGAACGTCAACGTTAGAAGGGGAGAGATGGTCTCCATCATCGGTGTCTCCGGTAGCGGAAAGACCACGCTCCTGAACATCATTGGAGGACTGGACAAGGCTACAGCCGGCTCATGCAAGGTCTTTGAGACCGATCTGACCAACCTTGGTCCGGGTGACCTTGTGAACTTTAGGCGTGAGACAGTTGGTCACGTTTTCCAGAACATGAACCTCATACCGACACTGACTGCTGCGGAAAACATCGAGTTACCAATGGCTGCTCTTGGTATCGACGCTGATAAGCGTAATGCCCGAATCGAGGAGCTGCTGACTGTGGTAGGTCTCCTTGACAGGAAGGACCACAAGCCCGGCGAGCTGAGCGGTGGAGAGCAGCAGAGAGTAGCCTTAGCGGCTGCGCTAGCCAATGATCCTCCGCTGCTGTTGGCGGACGAGCCCACTGGCGAGCTTGACACCGAGAACGCAGCGATTGTTGTCCAGTACTTGAGGAAGATCAACAAGGAGCTTGGCAAGACCGTTATACTGGTAAGCCATGACCCTAACATCGCGAGGGTCAGCGACCGAATCCTCAGGATCAACGACGGCGTTGTTCAGGCAGACGTGGCTCCAACAACCGAGGTTCACGGTGAGCACGGCGGCGACTACTCTGAGCACCTGCGGGACAGGATCAACGAGATCGAGGCGACTTTGGCTGGTCTTGACGGCCAGTTCAAGCAGGGCGTCATCGACGGGGACCAGTACGTGAAGCAGCAGACTGAGCTTAATAACACGGCTGAGGTTCTCCGGTCCGAGCTGCACAGGTTGGGCGTGCCCAACTAATAGTTGGTAGCCTACTATAGTGCAAATTTATTTTACTCGTATTTCTCGACGGTGAGCCTATCCGTCTATCTTTATCTTGACGTATCCTTTTTCTTCCTTGAAGGGGAACGCGCTAACGTAACGAACATTTTACAGGAACTTCAGGGAGGTGGTGGCCATCTGTAGGGTCTTGTAAAAAATTCTTTTCAAACACGATTAAATCTTGACACGGTTACGCGTTAATCATGAAGGTTAAGCCATCAACCATCCTGTACCTCATCGTTGTCATCGTACTCAACATGGTGGTCACGTCCTACATGACCAATGAGATCATCTCAAGGAGCACACCACAGAGCAATCTCTCGTCGGAGATCGATGCTCTGGGCGAGAGACTGGACAAACTCGCCCATCGGATAGACATCCTAACCGGGTTCGTTGAGTCCAAGCACGGGTACATATCGGATTTACATCCCACATCTGACGATCCCGGTGATGCAATGTTTGAGGACGGCTGGGTCAGGATAGGGGTAATCGCCCCCACATCTCAGAGCTACTCATCGTATCTACCCTACTTCATGGAGATCATAGAGCCTGCGATGAACGAGCTCGCATGGAACATGGGAAGTGACCTGAACTTCTTGGTTGATGTATACGAAGCCCAGGGACAGGCAGCTGTGCACCTTGAACTCATACAGGGCTTACGAAACGAAGGCGTGAACATTGTCATTGGTGGGATGTGGAGCAGTCAGGCATGCGCTTCACTGAGCTACTGCAACTACAATGACATGCTTCTCTTCAGCCCAAGCAGCACATCACCACTCCTCGGGATTGAGGGAGACAATCTGTTCAGGCTCGGTATGACTGATTTCAAGCAATCAAGCGTGCTCACTGAGATGTTGGACTCAAAAGGCATCGAGGCAGTCATCGTAATGCAAAGGGGTGACGCTTGGGCGGACGGGATATGCAACGACCTTGAGCCACTCCTTGAGGACGCAGACATAACCATATACCATAAGGTACGATACGCTGCTGAGGTAGTCGAGTTCTCGGAGTACCTAGATGATGTAGAGGACTGGGCATCTAAGGCGGTTGATGAGTATGGGTGGGGTAAGGTTGGTGTCCAGCTTATCTCTTTCAGCGAGGCTGTAAATATACTGAAAGAGTCAAAGGAGTACCCTACCCTATACAACCTGACTTGGTTCGGTTCAGATGGCACGGCTCAGACCCAACGCTTAGTAGACGATGCTCCGGAGGAGGCTTCCCACCTCAAACTATACTCTCCAACTCCTGTAGTCCCTGACACCGACGAGTTCGATGCAGTCGCGGCTCAGTACTTGAACATAACAGGAACTGAGCTGGATTTCTACAAGGCTTGCTCCTATGATATAGCGATGATTCTAACCCGGTCAATTATAGACTCTGGCTCTCTCGACGTTGATGTATTAAAGAACGCTATACCCGATGTTTGCGAAGGTTACACCGGGATCACTGGATTATGTACTCTGGATATCTCCGGTGACCGGGCGTACGCCAACTATGGCATCTACTCGTATGGGTATCGAGACGGCGAGATGGGGTGCTGGCAGGTGGGACTATACAGCGATACCGGGGAGTTAACTTGGTTCGATTACTAGTTCTTCCGAGCCACAATTACTATTGATGGGGAGTCCATCTTGAAGGGACTTTGATGGAAGTCACCATATACCTCCTCAATCTCCCATCCAGCTTTTTTCACTATATTTCTAAGCTCGTGGAGAGAGTACAGACGGTGATCAAGATCGACACTTGCCTTGTGCATGAGGTCCTCCCCCTGTTTCACATAGTAGCTGAACGTCGAGTTCATCCTTGATGTGTTCATATCCATTGATCTTATCTCTGTCAGCCTCATTCCGTCAAGCCTCTCGTAGACATCCGACGTTCGGAAATTCCTCAGTATACGGTCGCGGTTTCCAGTCTCTAAGAACATTAATCCACCTTTCTTTGCTACTTTGTGAAACTGTTCAAGAATCGATTGATCTGTTTTGTCATCCCAGTAACCTATTGATGTGAACAGGTTAAGCACGGCATCATATCTTTCGCTGTCGATTGACGTGTCAAGCTTCCTCATGTCACCAACCCTGAAACTGCATTGATCAGCGACACCACGCTCTGATGCGAACTCCTTTGCTCTCTCAATGAAATGGGGCGAGATGTCGAGACCATCTACCCGGTATCCTAACTTGGCTAGCTCGAAGCTGTACCTTCCAATCCCACATGGAACATCGAGAACGAGACCGCTAGGTACTCCATGCTCTGTCAATATCTCTTTGATAAGAGGCGCACCTTTCTCCGCGCCCTGGATCATCCACTCCAGGTCCTTCCCGTAGATGTCAGCGTGGGTGATGAACAACTTCTCTGTCCAGTGTCTCATGTATTCTGGATTTGTTTAATTTATATTAAATCTAATGAGCAATAAAAACTGCTCATTAGATTTAAACTTCAACGTCGGTCGTTAAGCTGAAGCGTTTGAACTGATATCTTCTCACAGGTTTGTTGTAATCATCAGCGATCGCCATCCTGTCCTTCCAGTGCTTCGCCGTTCCGTTCTTGATTGCGACAGCAGCGTCCCGCATTGCTAACATCTCCTCTTTCCCGACCAGAGGTTGATGGTGTGCTGGCATCAGGTAATCGTACTCTTCAATCATCTCCACCAGCTTCTCGCTGCTCTCGATGAAGGCATCATGGTCTCCCCCCGGTAGGTATGTGGATACTCCACCTGTATAGTAGTGGTCACTGGTGTACAGGTACTTTGCTTCCCTGTCTAGGAGGCAGACACTGTTGCTGCTGTGCCCCGGTGTGTGGATAACCTCCATCTTGCGACCACCGAGATCAATCACGTCGCCGTGCTTATACCAGTTCGTGACCGTGAACGGTCCAGCCCCATACTCCTCTGGAACAAAGTTCTCTGGATACTCCTTGATTACGTATCCTTCTTCGATGATTTCCCTCATCTTCGCATCGCTATACCCCTTCGCGGCACGCTCCCAGCTCATCACGTCGTCGTAGACCCAGATGTCATCGAAGTGTTTGCATCCTCCGATGTGGTCGTTGTGGGTGTGTGTAAGCAGTAGGAAGTAGGGTTTGTCCGTAAGTTCCTCTGTGAGCTTGTCCAGTCTCCCAATTCCAGAACCACCGTCTATTACGCATGCTCTATCCTCCCCAATAACCAGGTACATCACCGGTTCATCAAAAATCCCGCCCTCGTATATGCAGTAGAGCCAGTCATGTATCTTGTAGACCTCGAACCATGGGTGGCTAGTCTCGACTTTCTCTAAACTCAAGTAAACCTCATGTGGGTGAGGGTCCCACCAGTTTGATCCAGACATGGAAAGGAATAGGACGTG
This sequence comes from uncultured Candidatus Bathyarchaeia archaeon, assembly GCA_964589605.1. Taxonomy (GTDB): domain Archaea; phylum Thermoproteota; class Bathyarchaeia; order TCS64; family TCS64; genus RBG-16-57-9. The sequence continues at coordinate 16,137 of CAZPRN010000018.1, forward strand.
TACCGATTATATCGGTATCTATAGGGGGTCGCGGACCGTGAGGTTGAACCTCTCGAACTGGTACCGCCTGACCTTTAGGTCATAGTTGACTGCGACTGATCGTTTCTCGATGTAGTCTGTTGTCGTCCCCTCTTTGATCGCGACAGCCGCTTCGTACATGGCTTTCATCTGCTCCGCCTCAACGTAGGGCTCGTTATGCGCCGACATCAACCAGTCATAGTGGGGGGCTAGGTCAACCAGCTTCTTGCAACTCTCGATGAACTCGTCATGGTCTCCCCAAGGCAGGTAGCTTGTGACCCCGCCCGTGTAGTAGATGTCCCCTGTGTATAGGAGCCGTGCATCCTTGTCAAGTAGGCAAATGTGGTCGTTGCTATGTCCGGGCGTGTAGAGGACCTCCAGTTTTCTCCCCCCAAGGTCCAAGATATCCCCATCCTTTAGCCACCTAGTCACCGTGAACGGGGGCGCGTAGTAGTTGTGAGGGTCAAAACACTCTGGGTATTCCTTCCAGACGAACCCAGGCTCGATGATCTCAGACATCTTGTCCTTGCCCAGCCCTTTGGCTGCGCTCTCCCAGCCCTGCGGCGAGTCCATGAGCGCTATATCTCTGAAGTGCTTGCATCCACCTATGTGGTCGTTATGTGTGTGGGTCAGACACATGTAGTATGGCTTGTCCGTTAACTCTTCTACCAACAGGTCTAGTCGTCCTATTCCGGTCCCCCCGTCTATAACTACCGCCTCGTTCTCACCTATGACGAGGTACATCACTGCCTCATCGTATTGGCCGTCCTCGTAGATACAGTAAAGCCAATCATGCAGCTTGTAGACGCTGAACCACGGCTGCCTTGTCTCAACCATCTCAAGGTCCTTGTACGCGTCACGGGGCAGAATATCCCACCAGTTGCCAGACATAGCGATTGAATACCTGCTATTTCTAATAAACTAGACGAACGAGTCCAACCGTGTCCTCTCGTAGAGCTGGGTACCGATACTCTTCTCACCCGGTACAAACGGTCGCAGAAGGTTCCAAGCCGCCCTCCTAACCATCGAAGCGTACTTTTTCTTGTCATATTTCCTGCTTGTCTTATCAAGTTTGGACGCTGGCATCACCCGCAGGTAAGGGTTGGGGCTCTCCGTGTTCATCAGGATATACTCGGACATCTCCTTATCCGTGTCTAGCAGGGCGGCGACGATGTGTGGTTGCCTCGCCTTGTATTCTTTGAGCTCCCGCCTCAGTCTCTTGGATATGATTAACTCCCTTGGGTCAACCTTACCCAGCTTGATTTTGGTTATGCAGTTGGCTGCAATATCATGCGCCTCTGAGAATCCCCTGTTCTGCACCTCATCGATGGACTCATGCCTGAACATGGTTGTTATCATGTCGGTCTGCATCTTGTAGATGAACTTGGGTGTGTCGTGCCGTCTTAGCTCTATTCCACGGTAGAACAGGTTCCCGTCCATTAGTTTGGCGTAGTACCTGTTCGCGGTCACCACCATGGGGTCCGTGGTCTTTGTGAGTAGCACAAGGTACCTGAAGTGGTTATCCATATTCATCGGTAGCTTGGTCACCTCAGTGATGTGCTTACCAAGCTCGATGTAGTCGTTCCTCGAAGCATCTTTTTTCTTCACGAAAAGCGAGTCAAAGGGGCCGTAAATGACATCAAAACCATCGCCCTGCGCGGTCCTCAACGCCTGTACCATGCAACGCCGCGCTTCACGGTTGATCTCTTGGAATACCCTCACGTTGGCGAACCTGTTGGAGTAACAGCCACTGTATCCGTACACCACCACTAGCATCAGCTTCAACGCGGCTTGCCGCTGCTGGGCCCAGAGCCACTCGTCACTGTCCTTTGGGAGCCGGCTCTTCATGTGTTTAAAGTTAAGTCTCCGGCTCAGGTACTCCTCCATGAAGCTGCCCATGAACCCCGGCTTGGACGTGTCTATCCCTGCCTCAGTGACGGTCTCGTAGCTCACATTCCGGTGGACTATGATATTTGGGAACATGCTTTCAAAGTCTAGCGCGGCAACGTTCTCGTGCAGTCCAGCTTTGGGGCTGAAGATCATCCCACCTCTGTCGCTCCGTATCATGTCCCATGCGCTGGACTTGAACCCGTAGCCCCCGTTCATTCCGGGCACCACGACGCCCATCTTCACGGCTTCGGCGCATTGTCTGCTATCAATAGTCTTGCCCGGCTCCCAGTCAAAGGAAAGCCCAATAGGCGCATAGGTGAACCTCGCCCGCTCCACCAAGCCCGGCATTCCAACACTATGGTACGTACTGGTTCCAAGCAGAATCCTTCCCCTGTAACGCTCACCATCACGGCCAAACCGTAGATCGATGTTCCTCCTGCGTGCCCGGCTGAGGATATACCTTGTCAGCGACCGTGGGTCATCCATCACGATGACATCCGGGTCCTCCTCGCGGATCATCATGCTCAGGGTTGCCAGCACGTTTGACTCCCTGCCCTCCAGCGTCTCCTCCCACTCACCGCACGAGACATCTATCTCCTTTACCCTCAACCCGTCCGATACTTTGAGAAACATCTCCTTGAAACCCGGCGGCTCAAGCCTGTCCCAGTCATTGATCAATTCTACTGTCTCCAGCGCGCCGTTTTCCACCTCGAAATCGTAGAAACCACTGGGCTTCAAGCCCCTGTAGATGAGGTGCCACTGGACCGGGATCAACCCGACGTTGAATAGCTCCTCCACCTCGGGCAGGTACTGGGCGTACCGTTGCACTATCTCAAGGTCCTCGGCGGTGTCGATGGTTACCTGCACGTATGATCCGATGCTGTCACGGTGGATGGAGTCAAACCGTTTAATGGTCTTGGCTGACCTGACGAATGGATGCTCCTCGAAGAGGTAGATCAGGTTGTCCGTGGTGAACATGGGTTTGGGTTTGACCACGATGATCGGGTTATGTCTTTCCACTGCTTTGACGGCTTCACCCTTCTCCGTCTTGAACCAGTAGACGATGTTCTTTCCGTCAAGGTACGGGTCCAGTAGCCAGCCCCTGTACCTCACATCTTATCCTCAAGCCTGTCGATTCTCTTGCTCAGCCTCTCGATATCTGTGCCAATCTTCTCAAGCATACTCCTGTTCTCTAGCGTCGAAATCAAAAGCATCAGGTCCAGCATCTTGAACGACTCCGCGTAGCTCATCGCCCCCAACTCATCTGACCAAGCCTGCACCAGCAAGTCAAACGCTGTTCTCCTGTTCTCGCTCCTGAGTGGGTCCTGAAACTCCCTGCGGAGCTTGTTAACGAGCTCCTGGTAGCTCATCCTGAACGGTTTTGTCTCCCTTCCCATCTTAAAATCAACAACGTAATGGTATTCAACCGAGCCCAGCGCCCTCAACGGGTGGTCCACTAGGAACGCCCTGTTGTACTTCGCTCCCTTCTTCCTGCTCCTTAGATAGATTATGACGTTAGCGCAGTGCCTTAGGAACAGACTGCTCTCGGGCATAGGCTTCCTCTTCGCCTTCTCGTCCGATGTCCTCCCCGAGGCAACGATTGGTATCCCCTTCTCGGCGCATATGTTTCTGAGGCTGTTAATGGATTGCTGTATCTCCTCGTAGACGACATGCCTGTTACGGATACGCGGGTCGTCCTTGGCCAGCTTGTAGATACCCCTCACGATCACAAGGCTGATGTTGGTCTCCTCCATGAGGAGCCTGATCAAGCCCTCAACAAGGAGCACCTGCTGGTCAGCGGAGCTACCCGTGAATATCTGCACCCGCTTCAACGCCTCCCACATGTGGAACCCGGAGTCCTCGATGAGCTCCGCCAGCTCCTCCAAGCCAAGGTTCGTACGCTCTTTCCGGTAGTTACCGAGGAGCATGTACACCACGGTCGGCTTTCCCCTCTCATTGGTGGCGAGGGCGTTTACCGTCATATGCTGGAACAGTACCTCCATGAGCTGCTTCTCACCGTAGAAGAAATAGAACAGCCCATTCCCTATTCCTCCCACGAGTCTGTCCAGCTCAGGGCTACCCGTGGACAGTGGGCGCTCCTGCAGGTGTCTCTGCATCAGCTCCTGTCCGGTCACGTACTCGGTCATACTGTAACTGCACCAAGAATATTTCATATAATAAGCTGGACGCACAACTCGGTGGCACCCAGCAGCGTGAAAGTATAATACTGGACGTAATTTACCAATAACTCAATAACTAACGTTAAATCCCGCACGCTATTCCTTGAACGGTATGGAATGTGATACCCTCGTCATTGGGGCGGGCGTCATGGGGATGTCTTCAGCTTACTACATGAAGAAACGCGACCCGTCAAAGAAGATTATAGTCATCGACAAGTACAGTGGACCGGCCCAGGGTAACAGCGCCAAAAGCGAGGGCGGCTTCAGGAACATATTCACAAGTGAGACAAACTACCTTCTCGCGGACAGCACCATTGATTTCTTTTTCCACTGCGAGAAAGAGTTGGGCTACGACATAAAACTGGAGCCCATCGGCTACCTTTGGTTGTTCAGCGAGGAACAGTACGAGTCCATCAAGGGCGCATTAGAGATTATGAAAGATCGAGGAGTTGAACTTGAGGTTCTCACACGCGACGAGATCGAGGCAAAGCTACCCACGTTGATGACCGACTTCGGCGACGACGAGGAAGCAGAGATGCTGGGGCTCAAGAACATCGACTACGGCGTCTATGGCAAGAAATGTGGAAGCCTTGACGCTGATGCTCTTGTCAGGGCCTACGAGGCGGAGTTCCTTAAGCTGGGTGGCGAGGTGATGTACAACACCGAGGCTACTGAGCTTATCGTAAAACCAGAATTGGAGCTGGAGATACCGGGCGAGCCTTTTGTATGGCAGGAGAAGGTAATCACAGGTGCTAAGACCAACAAGGGGGACTTTAATGCTGAGAACACGGTTGTCGCGTGTGGCGTATGGGCTCACACTTTGATGGACCCGATTGGTTTGGATAGCTTCCAGAGACCCAAGACTCGTCAGATTTTCGCTTTCAAGGACCCTAAACTTGATGGTGTGATGAAGACTGAGGGGCTGAACCATGAGAACGCGCTGCCGTTGACAGTCCTACCCACTGCAGGCATCTACCTGAAGGCTGAGTTAACCGAGGGAAGCCTTTGGCTGGGATGCGCTGACACTGTACCACGTAAATTCATGCTTGAGGAGGACCCCCAGTCCGAGGATGACTATTACACTAACAACATCTACCACGCGCTGGTAATGTACTTCCCAGACTTTGAGGACATCAGGCCGATGAACTCTTGGGCAGGCCAGTACGCCATCAACAGCCTCGACGAGACCCCCGTGATCTACAAGGAGAAAGGGTTCCTCTATGTAGGCGCTGGTAGCGGCAGCGGCATAATGAAGGGTGACGCGGTTGGCAGGATAGCGGACGCGTTGCTGGCGGGAGAGGACGAGGCTGAGCTATTCGGCGGGGCAAAGATTCCAGTGGCTAACATCGGCTTCAAGAACCGGTGCGTCGAACCCGAAGAGTTCGTAATCTAACATCCTTCATGTTTTATCCATGAAGGCTCTTTGAGTACCATGGCTTCCCCATCAAAGGGTTTCATCCAGACCGTCTTAGGTCCAATCAAACCAAGTGACCTAGGCGTTACCCTCAGCCATGAGCACGTTCTATGGGACGCCTCATTCATGTACAAGGAACCCGAGGAACGAGAACTAGGAGAAGCCCCTGTCAGGATGGAGAACCTTGAGTGGCTAAAGAGGAACGGTTTGGGTAGCCGGGATAACCTCATGAACTTGAACCAGAGCCTCGCCATATCCGAGCTTTCTCGATTCAAGAAAGTTGGAGGAGGCTCAGTGGTTGATATGGGGAATAATGGGCTGCACAGGAACCCGGAGGGGTTAGCTCGCGTATCAAAGGCAACCGGGGTGAACATTGTGATGGGTACCGGGTACTATGTTGGGGCAAGCCACCCGAAGAAGCTGAAACACCAGTCTATCCGGGAAATCACCCGTGAGATGGTATCAGAAATAACGTTGGGAGTAGGTGATTCCGGGATCAAGGCTGGAGTCATCGGGGAAATAGGCTGCTCTCACCCTCTGATGGACACTGAACTCAAGGTAATCGAGGCCGTCGCCCATGCTCAGAGTGAAAAAGGTGCACCTGTGAATATCCATCCCGGTCAGAGTCAGTCCTCACCTATGGAGATACTTGACCTCTACCGATCATTCGGTGGAGATGCCTCTCGTCTAGCATTCAGTCATATAGGAAACAGGCACGGACTCGACGTTGATTTGACTATCGAGCTAGCCAAGACTGGTTGTTTCATCGACTATGACAGTTTCGGGAACTACCAGAACCCCATCGTGTTGCCCGAGAAGACCTTCTACGCGTTGGATGACTGGCAGAGAATCCAATGTATCCGAGAAATGATCAATGCGGGGTACCGAGATAGGCTGCTTGTCGCTCATGATGTCTTCAACAAGACCGATCTCAGAAAATACGGAGGGTTTGGGTACGATCACATCCACCAAACGGTGTTTCCATTGATGAAAATGAATGGATTATCCGATGAGGATATCCAAGCGTTACTGGTTGATAACCCGGCTAGTTTCTTCCCGATATGGAAATGAGGAAACGACCTATGGTCGTTTATTCTCCTCTATGTTCCACTCGCGGTTGTACGGGTCCTTGACCTTCACGGACATACGGCCAATCTTCTCGATCTCGATAGTCACAGTCTCTCCGTCCTGCATCGGACCCAAACCATGGTGGTTAGTACCACAAGCCATAATGTCACCAGGGTTCAAAGTGCATACCTCCGAAAGCATGCTTATCTTCTCCCCGAGGCTGTGGCTCATATCATCAGTGTTATAGTTCTGACGCAGAACATCATCCACCCACAGCTTAATCTGCAGATTGTACGGATTAGAAACCTCATCCTTAGTAACGATTGCCGGACCCAGTGGACCAAACGTGTCGAAGGATTTCTGCGGCCAGAACCCCTTGGAGTATGGAACCCCACGTGCGGAAACATCAATCATCATGGTGTACCCGAAGATGCTGTCAGGAGCCTCCTCAACGGACACCTTTGACGTCTTCTTACCGAAGATCACCGCCAACTCCGCCTCATGCTCAAATATCCGCGCCTCCGTCTTCGGCAAAACGACGGTGTCCCCTGAACCAATAATCGAGGTCCACCCCTTCACAAAGAAGTTTATCGGACGCTTCCTGCCCTCACCTTCACCGAATCCGCCGATGCCACACATGAACAGGCTTGGCTTGGGAACCGGTTGACGTATCCTTACATCCGCCAACGGTTTTCCCTTCCTATCTTTGAGGACCTTCTCCAGTTCTGGTTTCAGGTTCTCGTACTCAGTGATGAATTTCTCAACAACCATCTGTGGAGTCTGATATGGCTTGACGTCAAGGACATCGCTGATATCAACAACTGTATCGCCCTTTAGCAGCCCCGGTTTAAAATCATCATAGAAAACGTATCTCATTGAAAATCACATGCGTATTGCTTCAAAGTCTGGATAAATCCTTGGATACACGGTTTTCCTCGACTTTAAATTATCCAATTCCCATTCGATTATGACTAGTTTTGAGTAAATCCACGCAAATCAACTAGGCATGGTACATGGGATTAGCGTTTGCCGCACTGTTCACGGGCATCATTTGGCTAGGTGGGCCCCTCCTTGAACGATTCACAAGTATCTTGCTACCCGACCAGGGAGCGACGTGGTACTACTGGAAGCTACCTGCTAGAAACTCAACTGGGATGATGATCACATGGGGGCTGTACCTTGCCCACCAGTTCAGCATCTGGTGGACCATTTACTGGGCACAGAACAACCTCAAAGAGTATAGGGTTAAACCCAGCCCTACTCTGACCAAGTACAACTTTTGGTCCCTTGGAATCAACGCACTGTTCATCGTCCTTCATTTCGTGCAGACCCAGTTCCTCTTCGATGGGCTAGCACAAGATGTACCCATCTGGACCAGCCAGGGAAGCGTCATCATCATGCTAGCCGAGGTGCTCATACTTGAGAACCAGAGAAGGGGATTCATATTGGGAAAATCAATCAAACGACCATTCACACCCAAGGTGATCGCGTTTATCCGGCGATCCCACCAGTACGTGTTCGCATGGGCCTTTGTGTACACGTTTTGGTTCCACCCCATGGCAGTTGACCCCCAACTCCTCTCCGGTTTCCTCTACATGTTCCTACTCTTCCTGCAGGTTAGCATGGCGTACACCGAGGTCCACCTGTGGAGGCGCTGGATAGTCTCACTGGAGTCCTACGTTGCCCTCCATGCCCTCATCGTTGCCGTGTACAACACTCTACAGCATGGCAGCTTTGATATGTGGCCAATGTTCTTCGGGGGATTCACGTTCCTGTTCGTGTTCACCTACCAGTACGCTATAGGCTTGACGAAACGTATGGAGCAAATGGTTATAGTCTTCTACGCGCTGTTCATTGTCTGGGTTTACGCGCCTTTTGGCTATGATCGGGGCTTCACATTCCTAATGAGACTGGAATTCCTATGGATACCGATAATATTGTACGGCTTGGCGATAGCCATAGGCGGAGCCACATATATCTGGGAAGAGAAAATAAGGAGGAATTGAGGAGCTACCTGCTCTTAACTCCCTCGATGACTCCTTCAACGAGCCGGTAGACCGACCTTAACCCTTTCCGCTCCGGGTCCCTTCTCCACGGGTAAGAAGCCATCCCAAACCCCTTAGCTTTAGGGTACTGGAACATCACGGCTAACGCGTCCCCCAACTCGTCCGCAGTGGGGCCATTCTCGACTGGTAATCCGGCGCCTGGGATATCATCTGGGTCAAGGATATCGAGGTCAACGTGAACATATATGATATCAACCAGCTTGCTTAGCCTCTCCATCTCCTCCCTGATCTTCGGCCCAAGAGTCTTGATATCCTCCACAGATATCTGTGGGACCTTGTGAGTGTCGATGAGATGCTGCTCCCATGGATCGGTGTCCCTAACACCTGCCATTGTGACATAGCTCATTGGCAGTGGCGGCTCCAATCCGCTAGCCCTCCTGATGTGCTGCAAGCATAACCCTGTGCTAATAGCAACAGGCATACCACCCATCATACCGCTGAGACTCGTCTCCGGCGTGTTAAAGTCACCGTGGGCGTCAATCCACACCAAACCGACTCTCTGTGGCTTCCATGAACCGCTAGCCCGTTGGTGACCTGCCAGCATCCCCATCAACCCGTTACAGTTAGCCATCAAACCAATGGGCAGTACCTCATCCGTTATCTGCCCCGTAACAATATCCGCCAGGTGGTTGTTTGCAAGCCCAAGCCTGTAGCGTAGCCCATACGTCTTATCCTCCTCCGGTGTCAGCTCCGCCTCTCTGCTTTCCACAACTTCGCATCCTAGCTCATCCAGAAGCGGCAATAATCCACCCTCTTCCATGGTCTTGGGGCCCTCATCCATCTCGGTTCGACCAAAGTGCCCGCTGTACGACAGCTTTGGTAGACCCACCTTGATTTTACTCATAGAAACATTGCATGGATTATCAGATAAAAGACTGTGTAATGAAAAAATGGGAGATTTAGTATCTCCTTCGTCCGCGACCCCTGTCGCGTCCGTATGGCCTGCGCGAGTCGTACTCGACCTGCTGGGCTGATACGTTGTTTTCAAGGTCCACCTCGTCGAAGGGAGCATCCTCCAAGACGGAGTAGTTCCCGTACTTGCCCAAGTTTAGCCTCATGCTTCCCCTAAACACGTTAACGTAGGCATTGTCAAGCTTGAGGACCATGTCCTCGTCGATTTCGTGGATGTTGTCGTCCCACAGCGTAAGGTAGACGCTGCCGGTATCGTCAGCAACTAGCACCTCACAGACCTCATGAGTGCTGTTATCGTTCCTGGATGTAACCTCCCTAGGCTCACCCTTGCTGATCACCTTGGCGACTGTGTAAACTTTCCTTGAATAGCTCTTCAAGTCCCCGATCTTCATCTGGGACTCTTCTTCGTAATCTGCCATTATTATTACCTGATTGGTCTAATGTTTTGAGCCTCTAAGGGCGTAAAAAGATTCCCATACGATTTTTCCAAACAAGTACCCTCCTGATAACACAAAATCCTATAAAACACCATGTCCACGGGATTTGTGTAGAGCAGGCTGGCATGTTAGATGTGGGGTGTATAGTCGTGGTTTCTGCGACAAACCATTGGTAAAGACTATTAATCTTTGCTATACTCCCCAAGTATACCTGAAAATCCCTTGACTTAAGGATTGTGTTTTGTATTTATTTTATATACTATAAATACTATGTTGTAGCTGGTGTACGATAGAATGGAAATGAAAGGTAACACTTTATCGATCGTTCTACTGGTTGTAGGTCTAGTTGTAGGCGCGGGAGCCGGATACATGCTAGCACCTCAAGCACCAGCCGACGGTGGCGGAGATGGAGGCACAACAACTATTGAGGTTGTTATGGCCCCCCTTGAAGGTACCACCGTTCAACTAGGATACATCAGCTCAACTACCGCTGGTCTAGAGACCGCGGTACCACACGTACAAGATATCATGACAGCTGACTACAATGAGTTTGCCGAGATGCTAGGATACGATGTCGACTTTGAGTTCCTCATCGACGACGCGACTGGCCAAGCCGCAATCCACCTTGAGAAGGTCCAGGGATTCAAATCAATGGACGTAAGCGTTTTCATCGGTGGCGGATGGTCAAGCCAGGCTCAGGCGGCGCTCAGCTACGTCAACGACAACGACATGTTGATGTGGAGCTCCTCATCCACGAGCCCACTTCTAGCCATCCCCGACGACAACCTGCTCAGAATGTGCCCCACTGACTTGATTCAGGCACCGGCCATCAGCAGGATGCTAATAAGCAGGGGAATTGAGGCAGTCATAATCATCCAGCGTGGAGACGCATGGGCAGACGGAATCTACAACTACCTTGAGCCAGCTTATACGGCCGAGGGCGGAGTGATTCTAGAGAAGATCAGGTACGCGGGCGAGGCTACAGAGTTCGCCAACTACCTGCAGACAGCCGAGAATATAGCCGTCGATGCAGTAGCACAATACGGCGAAGGAAAAGTCGGCGTCGAGGTCATCTCGTTCTCAGAGAGCGTCACAATGGTTACGCAGGCAGAGGACTATCCAACAATCTACAGCCTACCTTGGTTTGGTAGCGACGGAACCGCTTTAACACAGCAGCTTGTTGACGATGCCCCTGATCATGCCACACATCTAGGCTTGTACAGTACCGTAGCTGCCCCAGCTGAGTCACAGAAATTCCTTGACCTTTGGGACAGGTATGAGGCACTAGTAAACCAGCCTTATGGTTACTACACTGCATGTACTTACGACATTGGATGGATCCTAACAGCCACGGTATTACAGGCGCAGAGCTCTGATGCCCTCGACCTGCTACCTCTACAGGCCCCAGCAGCCTTCAACAGCTTTGGAGCCAGCGGCTGGAACAGGTTGAACGTTGACGGCGATAGGTATGGTGCAAACTACCAGATCTGGTCATATGATCCCGACCCAGTGGTCGTTGGACTCTATGACGGAGTACTGGATACTGTAACTTGGGAAATCGACTGGAGATGGGGTTAAACCCAACCAGTTTCCCTTCTTTTTATCATCAAACCGCTATGGGTTAGGTTTATACAATCACCGAGTAATACAACTCCACCCGGTGTAGACTATGATGTCCTTCAAGCTTTCAGGCTCCTCTCTCTTCGTTTTGGTGACGGGTGTAAAGGGTGTCGAGATTACTGACATCAACGAGACCTTGAAGCGGCTGGATCAACTGTCTGATGGTACACGGTACCAAGTATTCGACGCTGATAGGATCGCCGGCATCAACCACATCGCCCACGCCGCGAATAACGCCTACTACGCAATGGAGAACGAGTTAAACATCAGTAACAACCTGAGCATCGAGACACTCCTATACGCGGCTTGTGAGACACAGATCAAGGCGGCAATTAATCTCCTCGGTGTGACACCGAGTACGAGAAACGTCGCCCTAGCCGTATTCTCCGAGACAAAAGATGATCCTGTCGTAGGATTAATCTCTGATACTCTGGGAGCAGCCGATGATTCCGTACTTGACATCAATCCCGAGAAATACATTGCGCTCAAAGAACTATTTGGGGTAACAGAAACCGCCATAGAATCCGTCGGCAAAGAGCCTCCAGAGGCTCTAGCGTGGTTGATAACTGAAAAAGGAGCGTTAATTGGTCTTCGAAGATAGAAGCGCGTATCGTTCTTTCTGGACGTTCAACATACCCTCCGGCGGCATAATTGTCACACCTGTGGTTTTGCCCATCATCTCAATGAGTATAACCCAGTCAGGGTTTGATAGATCAACCTCGTTCTCAATAACTGCCGCAACCGGCTCGATGATTTCCATGCTCCTGAACTCGGTCTCCCTTTTCTCTAGAGTGATCCTGAATTTGTCACCGGGCTTCATCACTCCCACTTGTTTCTGGACCTCTTCGACTATGGCGTCCACCTCTGATGGGACCTTGGCTACCACCGGGAATACTCTGAACAGCTTGTCGTACCTGTCTACCTCAGCGGTCATGTGCTCCCTAAGCTTCATGATAGCCTCTATTGGGTCCAGAGTTGTCTCAGCCGTCACGATGCCTTTGATCCGTGACCTGTTCACCTTGGGTTCGGGGTCTCCTATTGCTCTGAGGTTCATCCAGAGCTGACTAGACGCAGCACTCATTGTGATCTTCTCGGTTGTCGCCAGTATGTTATAGTCCATTGTGCTTGCTATACAACTTGAAGCCTTTTTATATTGCGTGGATAGACCACCAGTGATACCATTGAAGGTCGGCTCACGTTGTGGTTACTGCCTCCTCCACAGGGGGTATAGCATGATCAAGCTCAGCACAGACGACGAGGAGACAAGGTTCGAGGCGATGGACGCGTTGCTGGAATTGATGGGCAACGGTTTTGGTCCGGACACGGTTCCTTCCGTTCTTGGTGCAGAGAGGGGAAGACTCATCGCCAGAATAACCGGATGCATGGACCCGTACAAGGAGAGAAAGTTCAAGGAGAACGAACTGGCTTTATCCCTCCTGCCGGACATGGAGAAACGTGTTAACGATACCCCTGACGAGGAAAAGCTCAGGACCGCTACCAAAATCGCGTGCCTTGGCAACGTGATTGACTACGATGTGCCAGGTAACAACGCGAACCTAAACGATGCCTTGGAGTTCCTTGATAACCCTCTCTACATTGACGACACCGAAGAGTTGAAAACGTTGATCAAGGATGGAACAGACCTCCTTTTCCTCACGGACAATGCTGGAGAGGTTGCGTTGGACACCCTACTTGTCAAAGAACTGAGGAGGCTGGGGGCAAGAGTAACTGTAGCAGTCAAGAACGGACCTCCCTCCTTGAACGATGCATTGATGGAGGACGCGTTGATGGTTGGGATGGATAAAGCTGCAGACGAGTTGATCACAACTGGTGCAGACGCTATTGGAATCAGACTGGACGAGTCCCCCCAATGGTTCATCGACAGATACAACAACGCAGACCTCATCGTAGCCAAGGGGATGGCGAACTGGGAAACAATGACCGAGACACCCGCACCCTGCCCCACAATGTACGTGTTCAGAACAAAATGCGAGCCAGTCGCAAGAGCCGTAGGTGCCCCGGAGAACCAGAGCATCGCGTTCCTGGTTAAGAAAGGCTGGAAGCTCTAGGCTTTCGTCTCTTATTCTTTCCTGTGCCATGCCACGTTGATGGCAAGATAGGTAAATGAAGCAATAATTCCTAGACTAGCTCCGAGTCCAGATAATCTGAATATGCGTATTGGCTCAGTTACCCCCTCGATCAACCCAATGATTGCCGTCATACGGTTAGCAATCCTCGAGTTGGCATCTGACTCCATAACACTCATCAACCAAAAGACCACGAACTGCATAATTCCTCCACTAAGATAAAACAAGGTCCAGTGAAGATCCAGTTGACAGGAAATAGGATAAACGGAGGACATTCGCTCCGATTTTATAATTCCTTGGAATCCGAGGCACCAAGAGCAGATCAGATGACCGTAGTCGTGTACCATCGTAGCTACGCCAATGCCCAATATCGGGATATTACGAATCCCGTAATGGTACATTATCCTTGGTAGCTCAAACTCCCTCTTCCCCATCGGCGTTCAATCAAAACACCTGTCTTTGAGGGTATATCCCGTCTCTCAGCCTATTCCAAAAATATATACCAAATCCTAACAAGTTAATATACAGTGAAAAAAGGCCTCAGACTCAGCGTTTTAAGGTCTCAAGGATCTCTGACCCACCAATGGGTCCGCTTCTCAGTATCCACATATCCTTGCCGCTAAGGTCAAGGATCGTTGACTGCATTGTCTTCATCGTCGGCTTCCCGTCGAGGATGAGATCGACCTTGCCGAGGAATCTCTGATCTACCTCCTCGGCTGTCTTTGGCAGCTCCTCTCCTTCCCTTCTAGCACTGCTGGCGATAATGACACCTCTTGACAACTCCGCCAGTCTTTTGGCAATCCTGTCACTTGGGACACATACGGCCAAGGTTCCTTTCCCATGGGTGACCCACATAGGGTACTCCACCTTAGCCTGCAGCACCATCGTTATAGGACCGGGCCAGTAGGCTTCAGCCAGTACCTCGGCGGTGGGGTTGAACTTCACCAACCGTCTAGCCATCTCAACGTCCGAGCAGATCAACGGCAACGGGTTAACGGCGCTTTCCTTGAGCTCACATATCCGCGACGTCGCGTCCGGGTCACTAGGTAAACAGCCAAGTGAATAACCCGAGTCCAATGGATAGGCTACTACTCCTCCTCGAACGACTCCAGCCGCCTGTTTTATTCCGTCCTCGTCTGCTGGCACTATTTTCATGCCACAAATTAACGAGGCACCCGATTTAACCCCATCGAAAAACCCAAGCAAAGGATATATGGGGGAGCCTGTAGAGGGACTACCGTGCCAGAATGGGAAAATACCAGAGTCATCAAGGTTGATCTAGATGATCCTGACATAAAGGCTATCAGAAAAGCTGCCGAGATCATCAGAAAAGGCGGCCTAGTCGCATTCCCAACCGAGACAGTGTACGGCTTGGGAGCTAATGCTCTGGACGAGGAAGCTGTCGCAAAGATATTCGCAATCAAGAAACGCCCTGCCTCTGACCCCATCATCGTTCATATCTCCGACCTTGATCAACTGGATGAAATAGTGACCAAAGTACCCATGATCGCCAATAGACTAGCGAAGAGGTTCTGGCCCGGACCATTAACTCTGATAATGGGTAGAAACCCGAACGTGCCGGCTAACGTCAGTGCTGGTCTACCATCAGTCGCCGTTAGGATGCCCAGCAATCCGATAGCGCTAGCTTTGATTCGAGAGGCAGGCGTCCCAGTGGCTGCTCCAAGCGCAAACATCTTCAGTCGCCCAAGTTCAACCCGCGCCAGGCACATCATCGAGGATTTTTCTGATTCCGTTGACTTGATCATCGACGGTGGGGACTCAATCATAGGTGTGGAGAGCACAGTTCTGGATCTTACAGTATCCCCACCAGTGATCTTGAGACCTGGGGGAACACCCATGGAGAATATTCAGGAACTTATTCCCGAACTCCAGTTCGATCCAAAGTACATCAAGATCGATGAAGAACAGTCATCAACCAGCCCAGGTATGCTAACCAAGCATTATTCGCCACGCGCACAGGTTGTGTTATTCAAGGGACCAGTTGACCTCGTCAAAGACCGAATCAAACATGAATTGGTTAAGATGAAAAACCAGGGCAAAAAGGTTGGCCTGCTTCTTCCAGACGAGGACTTGGAGGAGTTGTCCAATCAAAACGTTAAAACCGTTGCTCTTGGACCAGAAAAAGACCTAGCAACCATCGCGAGAAACCTGTTCTCCGGGATGAGGGAGCTTGATCGATACGATTTAGACATAATACTTGTACGATCTCTAGACTCTGAGGGACTAGGATTGGCTATCCTTGATCGGATGATCAGGGCTTCAGAGGGAAAAGTAGTCGAAGTCTAGTCACTCGTGATGGAAGAAAATGCCCAACATGTATATCGTAGCCATCCCAAGCACCAGTATCACCAGCTGCAATAGTGCCCGGCCCCTGTCGTGCTCCTCGTGCATCTCCGGTATCAACTCACTCGCCGACAAGAACAGGAAAGCACCTGCACTGAACGCAACCATGTATCCTTCAAGGTTCTCCACAGCGCTCAGGAAGAACGAGCCGAAGACCCCACCCACAACTACCGACAACGCGGCCGCCGAGTTCAAGATCAATGCCTTTCTCCGTTCAATCCCAGCGTAAATCAGTATTCCATAGTCTCCCATCTCCTGAGGCAGCTCGTGGAATATCACCGCAATGGTGGCAGCGACGCCAACAGTGATGCTGTTTACGAAACTTGCCGCAATAATCATACCGTCGATAAAGTTGTGTATGAAATCTCCCAGCAGGTTCAAGCGAAGCTCTTGGTAACCTCCTCATCATCTGTGCCAAACTCGTGTTCATGTCCGTGTCCATGGTACCAATAAATCGTGCGCTCAAGCATGAGGAAGAATACGAACCCGAACGCGATAATCGGGTAAACCAGCGCTTCATCCACGAGCTCAACCGCCTCTGGGAGAAGGTCAAACAAAGCTGCACCAAGGATTGTACCCGCCGAGTACGCTACCAAGAAAGTGAGAATTCTGTGCAACGTCTTCTCATTCAGGCTGATTGTGAAAATCCCGATAAACGATGACAGGAAAACAACCCCTGTGGCGATAATCGTATACCACGTGCTTGAAAGCATGAGTACATGTTTCTTTGGAGTGTTTGAAAAACTTGCGGTTAATCACCCCGGTAGCGTGTAAACACCAAGTGATTTCGGGTAGAAACAGAGTCTCCCCTCATCTAGCTCTCCATTTATGGACTCGATGGCCTCGCTAAGCACCATACCTTTAATCATGCGATCCAATAAATCGAGGAAAACCCTGTCACTTACATCAACCGAGATATCCCTGTCCCACCCAACGACTCCAACCGCTCCACACTCAACCATAACCTCAGCGAGCCCAGTATCACTCAAACCTTCACAACCCATCAGAAAAACGATTGAGTCTTTCATTCCCTGCCAGTTCTCCTGAACATACACCTCACTGAACGCGAAAACCGTCTTAGATATGCTTGAGCACCTAGCCATATGCACCACTCCCTTCAGTTGCTCCATAACATACCTTGACTCCGAGTAATTCTCGCCCGAGAAAAGCCAGACGTCCTCCTCAAATACGCCGCTGTGAACGCGAAGTATCACAATTCTGCCAAAGGGAGGGCGACCCAACCGTTCCAACGTAGCGCTGCTCTCATTATAATACTCGAACTTGCACCCCATAGACTCCGTTCGTTTACCAATTTCCTCAGGGAAATTCGAAGCTGTCTCGATTGATGATAGCTGGTCAAACAGGATCACCTTCTGATGGGGCTTCACCAATACTCTCTGGGTTTGGAAAACTGAGTATCCAAGGAGTGTCACCGAGATAACGATTATCGCGATACTGTGTTTCCTATCCATCCATGTGAGCCAACCGGTTACCCAATAAGATATCATAGTTACCGTGAAACCGGTGGACTGGTTACCAAGACACAGTCTCGGGACTTTGTTGAAAACCGTGACAATAGATACATTTTATATCCGCCCTCACGTATCGTTTCGAGATTCAGCCAGCGACGACACTGATATAAAATGAAATTCACAGAACTACCGCTAAAAGACGAGATATACCACGCACTTGAAGACCTCGGATTCGACGACATGTTCCCCATACAAGAGAACGCCATACCAGTGATGCTGGAAGGAAAAAACGTTGTAGGACAAGCAAAGACAGGCACAGGCAAGACCGCCAGCTTCGGCGTCCCCATGCTAGAGCTCCTAGACCCCCACTCAGGACACGTCGAAGGCATCGTCATCGCACCAACCAGGGAGCTGGCACAGCAAATAACCGACGATATCAACACTTACGCGAAATACCTGGACACCTATGCGATATCCATCTATGGTGGTGTATCAATTCGTCCACAGATCGACCAGCTTCGCAAAAACCCAACTATCGTTGTTGGCACACCAGGCAGGCTCATCGACCATATCCGTCGAGGCAACCTTGAACTGAGAAACGTCAAGATTGCGGCACTTGACGAGGCTGACCGCATGTTCGATATGGGCTTCTATGAGGACATCGAGTTCCTACTCAACCAGCTACCCAAGAAGGGCAGGCAGGTCACCCTCTGGAGCGCCACATTCGATGAAAGAACCATGAAACTCAGCGCCAAGTTCATCCCAGAGTACGTTGAAGTCAATATGAGCCGGGACGAGATCGGCAACATCGATATCACCCAGTACTATATGCTCATGGCTCACCACGAGAAACAGGAGAACCTCAAAACCGTCCTAGAGTACTTTAAAGTGGATAGGGGAATCGTGTTCTGCCGCACAAAACACACGGTAGACAGGCTCCAGTCCTTCCTCAGAAGGAATAGGATCCCAGCCGAGGCAATATCAGGCAACTATAGTCAGGCAAGACGCCAGACTGTACTCGATAACTTCCGTGACGCAAAGTTCGAGTTACTTATCGCTACAGAGGTAGCGGCAAGAGGACTGGACATCGAGGATGTGCCTTACATCATCAACTATGATATCCCAGATGACCCCCACATGTATTTCCACCGGATCGGAAGAACAGCTAGAGCCGGTAAGAAGGGAACCGCGGTTACATTCGTTCTGCCCGACCAAGAATTGGAGCTAGAAAGGGTTATGGCGATCACAAAGAGCCCCATCAACAAGTGGAGCCCACCACCCGCCTTCCTCTTCTAAGCTTAAATCCACGACCTGTGCCATATTACTGATATGAGCACCTATTTTGAGAACCAGCCATCAGCTGAAAAGATAACTAAGATGACTGAGGGCTTCCAGTCATGGTTCGAGATCGACCTCAACGCCATCGGGCAAAACATGGATCAGGTATCCAACAGGACCAATGGGGAAATCGTTCCCTGTGTAAAATCCAACGCTTATGGACACGGAGTTGTACCTGTCGTAGCATACATGATGGAGAAGGGAGTCAAAAGAGTGCTGGTAGCCAAATTCCATGAGGCAATTCAGCTTAGAGAAGCTGGGTTAGATGTTGGAATAGTGAGTATAGACCCACTTTTCTCTGATGAACAGTTCGAGACGGTCGTCAAACACGGTATCACCCAGACTGTCTACCAGAAGAAGCCGGCGGAGAGACTTAATGATGCAGCCCGGAAGCAGGGAAAAACAGTTGGCGTCTGGATCAAGATAGATACCGGTCTAGGCAGGGTAGGCGTCAGGTTTGTTGAGGCGGACGAGTACATCGAGTACGTCCATGGGCTTGAAAATCTGAGAATCGAGGGTATATTCAGCACCATGAGCGAGATAGACGAGCTTGACAGGCTGCAGGTACAGAGAATGCTGGATCTGGAATCCAACGCCAAGGCCAAAGGGATCAGCGTAGGTACTAAAAGCATAGCAAGCAGCAACGCCGTCTTCCACAAGGACTATACCTACTTGGATGCAACCAGACCGGGACTGATGTTGCTTGGATTCTACCCCGAGGACGACGACATGGGTCTGGGCATCGATCTTCAGCAGTCGCTCGTCTGGAAGGCTAGGGTGGAACACGTCAAATGGATTGAGGCGGGTGAGTCACTGACCTACAGCAGGCGATTCATCGCAGATAAGAAGATGAAAGTCGGAACAGTTCACATCGGCTATTACGACGGGTTCCCCAGGGGACTAACCAACAAGGGAAAGGTCCGAGTAAACGGGGAGATCAAACCCGTCCTCGGTACAGTATCGGTCAACCATTTCCTTGTAGACCTTACCGGGACCGATATCGAGGTAGGAGATGTGATCGAAGCCATCAGCCGGGAAGGCGAAAACAGTGCCTTGAACATGGCTAACACCGCTGGAATCATGACTTACAGCCTCGGAAACGCACTGAACATGCTTACACCGAGGGTCTACTACCGAGACGGTGAACCGGTTGCCGTTACAAAGCCCAGACTGGTGCTGGAATAAAATATTCCCACAATACACCAGTGTTTAAATTATAGTTCCATATTTTATGGAGAAGAGCTGGGGTAGCATAGCTTGGCTAATGCGCTGGACTCAT
>CAZPRN010000019.1:0-31216 GCA_964589605.1 uncultured Candidatus Bathyarchaeia archaeon
GAGAATTTCAGCTAATTCAACCCGTATTTTGATAGTTGAGTATCGTTTTGAATAATCCTTTTTCTCCCCCATAGTAAATGTTAAACATTGTCAAATATATAAAAACATAGATAATTTACTAAACTAATGGGTATAAATATTTATACTACCATGTGGTTTACCTTTATGATAAGCATATGGTGAACCAAACTAAACAATTGGGAATCCGCGTCAACGACGACTTATTAACCGCTATTGACAACGACATGAAAACCAAACGCTACACAACCTACAGCGAATACATCCGAGAAGCCATCAGAGAAAAACTGGAGGCAAAATAATGATTGAAGCATTCTTCATTGAATTTTTAGATGTTTTTGCAAATTCACTAAACACATTCATCTCAACTCCCCTTTTTTGGGTATTAATCATCTTCGTGGGAGTTATCCCATTCAGCTTAGCACTAGCAAATGAAAAACATGCTAATCGGCTTAATGATATGATTGATCAATTCTGTGAAACCTACGAAAGTGTACCAGTTCTAGGAATATGCGGGTTAATTCCGTTATACCTTAACCTATTTACCTTCTCCTCAGAAAACACTGCACTTTACACGGTTTTTGCTTCCAAAAAAATGTTCAGATACACCGTCAATGGAGTAACTAGACCTATTGAAAGGTTTGTAACCTCAGTAAACCCGGTATCCCTACCCAGCTTTGGACCCATAATGATGATGGGTTCAACTAGAGGCTACGAGCCTGAGATAGTAGTATACAAAACAGGCAGCACCAGGGAATCAGACGACGACGCGAACCATGAAACCGAGCTTTACCAACTTGACCAGACCAGCCAGCATGGTCATAAGGATGCTGGAAAACGCGCAAGATTGTTGAGACTTCTTTCCAAACTGGAGAATCTTGAAGCAGAGTTTAGCTTCAAAGTAGAAGCCATTGAGCAGCGGATCTACGATTTTGAACACGGAGACTTGAGAAATGTCACAGAAACGGGGTGAGGTCGCCAAAATTCAGGTGACCAGCCTGAATGCTGACGTTTTAAGAATCATCCAAAAAGGAATCAATGAAACTTTCCAAGATGTAGAGTTCAGTCCATTCTACCCTAGAGATAAGGGACGTCCTGGTTGGATTTTCTGGGGGACATTCTACAAAATACCAGTAGACAAGAACGCACCTCAAGTTACTCAGCTTCAGCTTCCCACGGAGGCCGAGTAAATGGGTGACACCACACCACCAGGTGGTCCTCATATCGGTGACATACTGAACCCCGGAAACACCACCCCTAAAAACAGAGAACTAACCCGCAACGTCACGGAGAGAGTAGAACAGGAAAGCGAAGGACCACGATACGCCAAGATCAAAGGAACCCCAATAATTGCCATACAAGAAGAAGGATATTATCTCGCCCCTGAGCTGTACGCGAATACACCTAAACCCTGGAGCCTCAGAATAAAAGACTGTAGATACCCACAGGGTAGACTATGCACACCCACAATCAGACTAGACGAGATCCAAAAACTATTGACAAGCCGTTTAGCTACACCAATACGCGACGCATACAAGGCAATCTACTACGAGAAGGCCAATGAGTATCTGAACAAAACCCTCATACTTCTACAAACCTATGCCCAGGAATTTGAAATAATAGAACCAGAGTTAAGCTATCAACCTAAAAAACCCGTGAGTAAAGCAGATAGATTGGTGGATTTAGCTCACAAACAGGAAATTCAGCTATTCAGAGACCAGTTTGGTGTCCAATACGGTCGAATCCCGGTAAAAAAGTGGAGCTGTGAAGCTAGTGAAGCTAATTCTCTATTAATTACCCCCCACCCCCAATCCAATATAGATATACAAAATACCCTAGGGGGTCATTTAAAGGAAAATAGCTCCACTAGCTCAACAGCTTCACTAATTCATCAAATATGGCCTATCAACAGCGAGACATTCAAACAATGGCTATCAGGGTTAATGTGGTCCACCGATAACGAGGCTGCTAAACGCGAACACATCAATTCATCTATTACGGTACTATGCGCTATCGCTAACGAGAACCCCACCATTCACCTGTATAACCGCATTGCACCAGATGGTAATGGCGGGATCTTCATTGATATGACTAACGAGAACTGGGAAGCATACCACATCACGGCTGAAGGATGGTCTATTATAACTCAACCAGTGGTATTCAGGCGTTACCCCCACCAGTTACCTCTATGCTACCCTTCCCAAAACCCGGACATTTCTAAGCTATTCAAGTACCTAAACATCGGGTGTCTTGGGAATGTTGAGCGTCACGTTAATGAGCAACTTCTATACCTAGTGGGCTTTATCACCGCATACATCCCAAACATCCCGCATGTTGGCACTGTCTTACATGGTGGAGCTGGACGCAGCAAAACAGGAACCCAAGTTAACTCAAGAAAACTAATCGATCCATCAAGCGTAATTTACAATGCTTTACCCTCAAAAGGTAAGCTAACTAGCCTAATTCAGGTACTTGAGCAACACTATTACCCGGTTTTTGACAACCTTGGGGATCTTGACGATGACATAAGCGATGTTTTCTGTAGAGCCATAACGGGCGCAGCGTTTCAGCTACGGAAGCTATTCACCGATAACGAGGCATATCTTCGAGCTTACAAACGGGTTGTGAACATGAACGGGATCAATATTCCTGGTGAAAAACCCGACTTGTTGGACCGGGTACAGGTGTTTGAAACCATGTATATTCCTATGAGTATGAGGCGAAGCGAAACCGAGATAAACGCCGAGTTTGAGCAAGATGCACCCGATATTCTAGCTGCTATACTGGATGTTCTAGTTAAAGCCCTTCAAATATATCCCACAATTAAGCTAGAAAGGCTTCCCCGTATGGCTGACTATGCCCTTTGGGGTTGCGCGGTGACTGAGGCCCTAGGAATTGAACACTCGAAGTTTATCACAGCTTACTATCAAAACATGCTTAACGTGAAAGGCGAAGTAGTGAAAAACCGGATCACCGGGAACCTACTCATTGAGCTACTAGATTCGAGGCTTGGCGGGACAAACGTCACCTCTTTCAACATTCTAACAAGCAAACTTCACTATCAGCTAATGGGAAAGGCCAAAGAATACAATATGGACACCCGGAACCTTCCACCAGATCCCACCAGGCTAAGCCGGGAACTAAACACCATCGCGGAAAACCTTCCCAGCCTTGGCTACGTAATGACGAAGAAAAACACCAATAAAGGCGTAGAATTGACGTTTAGCCTCCTTAAAGGTACTACTCTGGACAGCACTTTGGAGGATAAAGCGGAATCCTACAAGAATGTTTGGAATGTCACGGATTTAACTCAACTATTGAAAAATGATAGTAAAACCGATGTTACTATCACTGAGGAAGCCCAAGTTAAGCAACTAGAGCCACCTAAGCGAATACAGGACCAGCTTCAAACAATTCACGGGTACATATTCGACAATGGCACAGTAAACGACATCAAATTATCCTACGAGTTGAATATCAAACTCCCTGAGCTTAGAAAACTTCTCGATGTTCTAGTACGGAACGGGCTAATTGAGCAAGTGCCGCCTAACAAGTTCAAAGCTAAGAAGGTGTCCCAATGACTCCCCGTGATGAGGTTTTAGAGCTGGTGCGCCGGGGTGGTTTGCTGGTGAACATCTGCACCTCAACTAATTACAGTCCAGAGGTTCGCGCAGAGGCTCACAAGTTGATGCGTGAGAACGTGGATCAAATATTCAGCTACGGGAGGAAAAAACGATGGTAAACCCAGACTACACCACAGATGAGCTGGAGTACATCCAGCAACGTAACTTCCTAAACCTAATTTACAATTTTGAAAACGAACTTCGGTATATCCAAGAAACGGGCAACTGTCACCCTGGAATTACTCCAAACGCCCGCAAGAAGCTGCGTAGAAACCGGGTTCTTAGTGTTTCTGGAACTGGTCGAACCCGTGCGGTTAAGTATAGTGTCAGCGTGGAGGCTGCCACGATTTTAAAGGAAATGTCAAAAATGACGACAAAAACGCCCACTGAATGGGCCTCAGAGCTTGCCCCTAGTGGGCGTACCGTTCCCGAAAAGGAGCTTAAAGCGGCACAGGAGGTGGAATAATGAGTGAAGAAAAAACTCCACGTGAATTACTCGCTAATCGAGTAGTAAAGATGATTAGAGAAATCGGAGGCATCATTGACAAACATGTAGAGAACAACGAAGCTGCGCTTGACCTAACCTGTAAGATACACAGGTACGCGGACTTGTCCGGGTATCTCTGTTACAGCACGGACGAGACAATAAATCAGCAATACTACCAGGAAACTGAGATATGGCCTAAATGCCCCATCAAGTTCACCGGCGGGCTGGAAAACGAACCAGAATATCCGTTAATAGAGGTTTGTACGTTAACCGAGTGCAGTGAATTTGATAATTGTTGGGCTAGTAAAACACGGACCCCGCCCGGTGGTATTGACTTGGTTGACTTTATCCCCGAGCCTAACCCGGATTGGCCTGAGTTCAGACAATGGTTATACAGGAACAGAGAACCTACACCGATATTCAAGACAGAGGAAGCGACAAACCAATACTACGTGGACCTTGAACGAGAGTACAGGGAAAAGGGGTTATATCCATGAGTGAGCAGCAAACCTCAGAGGATTATAACCCATTCCAAAAACCCAAATTCAAGGCACTTGAAAGGCTCGTTTGCAGTCACCTAATCGAATCCATTAACGCTACAAAACTTGAATCAATAATTCACATGTGCCGGGCTGCTCAACTACTCCCAGAAGCAGAACTAGAACGCCTAAACCTAGACATAGAGAAAATTAACCGAGTCTACACCGTCGCGGAACGCCTTGAAGCAGGAGGACACGGAGACGATGGAGGAAGATATGCTACACACAGCGTTTCCTTATCCGGACTAGATTTTGAAGAATACATCTATCCTTGGCTAAAACGAAAACGATTATACAGCCACTGGCAACACGGAGTACCCGAAATTGAACCGGATATGGATTACGTGGATATTTTACCTCAAATAAGTCAAGGCCTAAGCCCCAGAGGTTATCACGCGATGGTTAGCGACTTCGTTCAATTCGCTATGCCTTTTGCCCAGCTACTAGGCGGCATTTTAACGGATCTAATCAGCCCAGAAACCTACACAAACATGCTGCTAGTCTACAAGGGAGGGCGACACGATACAAATTAAGGCATGGGGCAGAGACATGGGCGACGGCCTCAACTTCAACCGCCCCTCAAGCTACCTGGTTTACGGTGTCCGTGGATCAGGGAAAAGCACACTTCTTGAGTCAATCGGTTTAGAGTACCTGAAAAACGACAGCCACGTATTAGATCTATTTGGATCACGGGATGGCGAATCATTGGCGTGGCTGCGATCCCCAGATATTGAGAACAAACGGGTACTACTATTACACGGAGATAACACCGATGTATCATGTAGCTGGGATACTAAACCCGTAAGCCAGTACACCCTAGCCGATATTGAAAACTACGATCTGGTAATATCCAGCAGCCCATTATACAGCGACATAAACACCGAATACACCCAGATAAACAAGGTATTGGACTTATGCTACAGACGGTTTGAATGGAAAAAACCAAGTTACATCCTGATTCGAGAAGCTGCGAACCTCCTTTACTCAAGAATGAAAATCGCCAACGATCAAACACTAGCCAAAGCTCAAATGGTTTACTTCATCCGAGAAGCCCGGCACACCGGATTCGCATTAGGAGTTGACACGCTCAAATTCACTAGCCTTGATATTGACATACGGGTTACAATTGACTTCATTTTCATTAAAGCCCCAGGTATCCAAGGCATTCCCAAGGACTTGAATTTCCTTTACAGGTGGTATAACCCCACTAAACTTCAACGAATGCCTCCAGACCACTTCATTCTATTAACCCGAAAAGGTAGCCACGGTTTTGGAAACTTCCCCTACCTTGAATGGCATAAGGAGGAAGGTGAACCCATTTTACGCAAACTAGGAATCGAAGTTGAACACGGAGAGCCGATTCTTGAAAGTAAACCAGATCACAAAGTGGGCGATTTCCAGCATGTCGCAATCTGCGAGTTAAGGAGGGACGGTCTATCGTATAGTAATATAGGGAAAGATCAAAATGTGTCAAGTGGGACAGCTTTTAATCACGTTAAAAAGCATAACCGGGATATTGAGCGCATCGGCGCATGCACTCAGTGTACCCGTGCCAAGTCAGACATAGCTAGGGAGGTTATACTAGACGCTGCAGTAGTATCAGGGTCGCCACAGGAGGTAGTACAGTGATCCATGCGCGCCCGTGGTGTTTATTATTCATTTATTTGGAGTATATGCCCCCGTCATCAAGGGGAAAAGAGCAAATCTTGAATGATTTTCAAGCCCTAAAGGGGCTTGTATTACAGTGCGTTTGTATTGTAATACTTGCATTTTGGAGGTTTTCTCTTTGATTGAACCTAGGGCAAAACACCTAGAGAACTTGTCACAATATGGCAAGAATCGCAGGACTCTGAATAAACTGCAGGACAAAATAAAGTACAAGACCCCAGCCCAAATCATGCAAATAATGCAGCGTAATAAATGGCCTTACAAGACTAGGCGGGAGTTTTTCGAAAAACGTGATCTTGCTTTAGCTTCTCTACTGTTTCTAACTAGTGGCAGAGTCAACGAAGTCCTACGGGTGAGGGTAGACCAGATAATCCCAGAGCCTGCGGACCCAGATTTCTTGATTATTCAGGGCTTCTATGTCTCGAAGCGCAAAGCTGGGAAAGATCATCCAACTCCGGATATTCCTTTACCTCTGGTGGGAGAGTTGTCACCGTTCACGAACTTTTTGTTAGCCTATATTGAGCTGCTGAAGCCTGGAGATAAGTTGTTTAAGATAGGCCGTGGTAGAGCTTGGGCAATTATCCGACATATCACCAATGATCCAAACACAAAGGAACCCGGTTGGTTTTGTCACTGGTTCAGGGCACAGAGTTTAAGCTACCAAGTGAACCTGATTCGTAGTACTATTGCTGTAGCTAAGCAACGTGGGATAGAAAACCCAGCTACTTTAGCAAAATATTATCGTGGTGATTGGAGAACCTACAAAGAGGAGCTAAAACAGTAAGCATCTTTTCTTCAAATACCCCTACCTTTTTCACTTCGAAATCGTCTGTAAAAACATGCCTCCGGTGAAACGATTTAATTGGATCGGAATAATCGCTGTGTTTCTATTCGCAATATTATTCCTCTCTTTTTTGAATGGATGGATTATGCCTATCCTTCGGTTTCTTGGTTTAAATATTTAAACCGATAAGTGAACTGGTCAAAAAAAGAGACTACTTGAGTAAGCTAAGCACTTCTTGAGTAGTAAAAAGTCAGTTATGTAACATTGTTTCGTGGCTGTTTAAATAAAAAATAGACTCGATTTAGCTGTGAAACAAATGAAGAATCAATCCAAAAGAACCTTACATAATAAAAACGTAATTTCATGGCTCCTTATGTTTAATATACAACCAATGATGCTTTAGAGGTAACAAATATGGAACAAAATACCCTAAACAGGCTCAAACTAGAGCTTGAGAGCTTCAAAGGACTCGTAATCGCGAACCTACTTGGAGCAGCATTAACACTAGCATTCAGCATGGCGTTCGGCATCGGAGACGTCCTGCCCTTCATAATGGGTGGACCGATCTACGCACACCAGCTACCGTACGTGGCGTTGATCGTTGGTGGCTTCGCGTTCACCATCAACTGGATAACTCGAAGCGCGGAGCTCATGGAGGAGCACGAGGAAATAACCGACGACCTCAACGAGGTACTGGAGAACAGGAGAGGCGACGATGAAGCCATCACGGGCATCATCGTAAGGAGCCTAGCCTTCTACAGGGACAAGGCAGCCAGGATCAACCAGCTCAAATGGGGTGGCAGGATTACTGGAACATTCCTGATCCTATCAGTAATACCCCAAGTCCAAACACTATCAGTTGGAGATATCCCATTCGGTGGCTGGATGATCTACGGGCAATGGTTCGGGCTCATCGCAAGCCTAGGATTCGGCTTGGGCGCATGGTACGTGCCCGTAATCATCGACCGGTTCATCAAGACATGGGACACGAGGCTCAACCTAGCCGACGAGGCAAGCGAGAAGCTGGAAAGGATACTGGAGGAGACCGGTTGAAGGGAAAGCGGACCCTCTACGAGATCTACTGGGAGATCCTGACCTTCTGCAGGAACCCCAAGACCTTCACCAACATCATCCACAGGTGCAGCCTAAACAGCAAGATCGGGCAGGAGCACATTGGATTCCTGACAATCAAGGGCTACCTGCGGAGGTTCGAGGAGGAGGGCCAAAGGTACCTTAAGACAACTGACTCAGCCAAGCCCTTCCTTGACGCTTTCAAGGATATGTACTTAGAGCTTTTCAACCGGGGACCCCAGTTCAAGCTCTAAGACACTTCTTCCACTTGAACTCCTCGTTTACCCAACGCATCTAACAGGTTCTCGGTGAATCCGGGCACCTTTGCCAACTTCTCTGGGACAACGACACCCTTCTCATTGATCTCTCCTTTAGCCAACATCCCAGCCACGATGGCTGCTGTGTAGCCCGTTGTCCGGGCCATAGCCGACACACCAGTCTCGTGGTTGAAGTAATCGACAAGACGGTACGCGTACTTCTTCTCCACCCCACTTGATTTGCCTGAGACCTCAACCATCATCGCTAACAGGTCACCAACCTCGGGCATCCACAGGGTTCTCTCGAAGAGCCTTGCGGTGACAAACTTGGGGACGATATCACCCTCCCTTAATTTAACCGGTTCATCATCGAAGAAACCCAGCTCCCGTAGTAGTTTGACTTTCTCCACGTGACCCGGGTATCGCAGGGTCTTTTCCCACATGCTCTCGACGCCCTTGATAGAGGTAGCCAAGGTCCTGAGACCATCAGTATAGAAAGACTCCAGAGTCCCAACACCCGGGAACTCAATCTCCTCCAGTCCGCTCAGAGCCGGTACAGTGACCTTTTCTCCTCCAGATATTATGCTGACATCGCGCACATACTCGTCTATCAACCCATCAGCTGACCACGTTATCGTGTAGCCCAAGGGTGGCACGGGTTTCTCGGGCATTCCACCCACCATGAAGTGTGCTGTTTTAACCGTGTCCAGTTTGGAGGCAGCGTACCCAACCAGGATATTAGATAACCCGGGAGCCACACCGCAGTCCGGAACCACTGTTATATCCTTCTTTTTTGCCTCCGCGTCCAGTTTCGTTGGGTCTTCAACAGTGTATGAGACATCAACCATGTTTGTACCAGACTCCACCGCCGCCTGGATAGACGTGTACCCATAATCCCCGGGGAGCGCCCCCAGTACCAAGTCATGATCACCGATCTTACCCACCAAGTCACTGTAATCTGTTGAATCTATAACCGTCCAGTCCGCTCCATTGATAGCTGAAGCTGCATTTTTTGCCCTCCCCTCATCAATATCGGCCATGGTTACTTTCGCGCCATCAACGATGGAGGAGAACTCCATCCCCATTATGGCGCCGATTTTACCGCTGCCAAGAACAATTACCTTCACCATCACTCACAAGTAAAATCAAACCATAGGTTCCATTTCATATTATCCCTAAGATCAACGAAATTCGTACCGTTTCTCCATATCATATATACGTCACGCCACGTTACACGAACCGATAAGATAGATGGTTCAATGCGACCACTGTGGAAAAGACGAGTACATGCCCTTCCGCTGCAAATACTGCGGGGGCTACTTCTGCGCCGAGCATCGGCTACCCGAGATGCACAACTGCAAGGGTGACTTCCAGTTCAGCCGGAGCACTACGGGTTCGTCCCAGTTCACCCCAACAGGTTACAGTTACACGCCCACGAGACGGGCGACAAGATGGGGGCTTTTCGGGGAAACAGAACTCAGAGACCTAGCGATCGGGTTAGGCGTAATCATACTCATACCGTTGATGACCTTATGGAGGTATATCTTCAGTCAGCCAGTTCTGATAATCAGCGCTTTACTGGTGTATGCTCTCGCATTCATACTGCACGAGCTTGCACACAAGTTCAGCGCCCAGATTCTGGGCTACTGGGCAGAGTTCAGAATCAACCAACAGGGTCTGATGCTGACGTTGTTCTCATTGTTCTCACCGTTCAAGATTATCGCACCCGGGGCAGTTGTGATTGGTAATATCTCCAACAGGGAGCACTACGGAAAAGTGGCAGCCGCTGGACCGGCAACCAACATCAGTCTTGGACTAATATTCTTCGCGCTGGGAAACCTGACAGGAGACCCCTTCCTCCAGACGCTATCGATATTGGGTCAGAACATAAACGCGAGCCTCGCCTTGTTCAACCTGATACCTTTTGGGATATTCGACGGTGCTAAGATAGTTAGATGGAACAGGGCAGTCTACGGCGCATGCGTGCTAGCCGCGCTGATCCTCTACATGTTCTAAGGGCATCAGTGCCCCTTAATTACCAGTGCCTATCTACTATGCACCAATATGATAGTCATTCCTGGACCGGCATCAAACCTTCTGGGCGAGGCAATCGCCAAGGAACTGGGACAAGAACCTATGCACCTCAGCCACCGACTGTTCCCTGACGGGGAGAGCTACGTTAGATTCCCCGACTCGGTCCATGGCGAGGTTGTGGTACTCGTCCAGACCACTGCACCGGACCAGGACAGGAAGCTGATGCAGCTTCTCTTCATGGCTAGGAACGCGGCTGACTTAGGTGCAGCAAGGATCATCGCTGTGATACCATACCTTGCATACGCCAGGCAAGACAAACGTTTCCTAGAAGGCGAGGCACTGGCGTTCAACACTATCCTTGACCTCCTTGAATCCGTTGGGGTTGACGACACTATACTCCTTGATATCCACAACGAGACAGCGCTGGAGAACCTCAAAACCCAGCACGAGATGAAGGTACACAACCTAACCGCCATCTTTGAGCTGGCCAAGTATATGCAGGTAAACAGTTATGCTGGAGCATACAGCCTATCACCTGACATCGGAAGGGCTGAGCTCGTTGAGAAGGTAAGCAAGGTCATGGGCGGGGGCTTCGCGTTCTTCATGAAGGTAAGGGACAGGTACACGGGAAAAACCACCATGAAGGTCAAGAACCTTGACTTGAAAGGCAAGGATGTTGTCATCTTCGACGACATCATCAGCAGCGGAGGCACGATGGCGAGGGCAATACAGGGTTTGAAAGACCAAGGAGCAGGCAAGGTTGCGGCTGTTTGCACACACGCATTACCCGTTCCGGGTGCAAACGAGAAGCTAAAAAACGCTGGTGCAGACAAGATTGTAGCCACTGACAGTGTCGAATCCGTTTTTGAGACGGTGTCAGTTGCGAAGCTGGTTGCTGATTATCTCAAAACAATCGTCGAATAATTCTCACTATTTATTCAGGGTGTTACTTCACCTCACTTCCACATTAAACACCACATTGAATCTGTTACCTTTGCACCCCAACTTGGGTTACAAGCCCAATAAGGGAAGGAAAAATGAGCGAAACTGAAATTTACACAAAAATCGCAGAAGAGACAGCAAAGGACCACCATATACTTCTTGAGAAACAAAATGAAATTGGAGTAGCATCTGGAAACAAGGTCACCAAAGGCTTGGACACGGGTGAGCCATGTATAACGGTTTTTGTCACTAGACGCATGGAGAAAGAGGAGTTATCCGACGACGATATGGTTGACGACAAGTTCATGGGCTATAAAACCGATGTAGTCGAGATAGGCGAAGTTGTAGCTGGAACCCACGAATCACCTGAACAGGAGATGGAGACATACAAGGAAGTAGGGATTCAGACACTCAGACAGCGAATCAGACCAGTCATGGGAGGGTTCAGCGTCGGACATTACCGAGTGACGGCTGGAACAATAGCTACTTGTGCATACCCACTTACCCCATTCCCGGGTATACCACAGAGATATTTCATACTGAGCAACAATCACGTAATCGCGAACTCCAACAACGCCAGATTCGGAGACCCAGCTCTCCAGCCGGGCAGATATGATGGTGGGACAATTCCTAGAGACATCGTGGCTAGGCTATATCGATGGGTACCAATTCATTTCAAGACCCCAAGTAAGGTACCAATCAATTACGTTGATGCGGCGATTGCCCAAGGTGAATTCCACAACCTAAACCGGGAAATATACTGGATCGGGTACATCAAGTCACAGAACAATTACCCCAAGATTGGTCAAATAGTTCAGGAGACAGGTAGAACCACAAACTTCTCCACCGGGAAGATTCTGGCGCTCCACGCCACAATCGATGTGAACTATGGCGGAGGAAAGGTAGCTAGATTCAGGGATCAACTGGTCACAACGCGCATGTCCGCTGGTGGGGACTCAGGTAGCCTTGTCTGTGATACCGCGGAAGGTGCTGTTGGATTGCTGTTTGCAGGATCACCCCAGGTTACAATCGCAAACAGGATATCATACGTGAAGAGGTTCCTAGGAATCAGGCTACATCCATAACTCAAACCCCATCTTTTTCTTAACATAACCATTAATCAGCACAGACTGCGAGGTAATAACAAGATGAGCACGAAAGGATTGAAAGCTGTTGATGAAGCCGTAAAACTCTGGATGGATCACCCAGATGTAACCGGTGTCTCCCTCAGCGAAGAGGACGGGGACGAGATAATCCTAGTTCTAGTGGAAATCCTTACCGATGACGTGAAATCATTCATACCACCGGATTTTATGGGTTTCAAGGTCAAGACCATGGAAGTGGGTGCTATCGTAGCAGAGGACGAAGCCTAACCGATACCTATTTCCCCTACTCTTCGTATTGCGTCCTAGCAAAATGATAAGCAGCAAGATCAAGCTACGAGTGCAGTCGGTAAGGGCAGTCAAGGACCCGGAGAACAGGGAGGCGTTCCAGATAGAGTTCGTCGAGGTCAGGAGCAAGCCCCCCATGGTGATGATGAGCAACCCTGATGTCCCCAACGAGATCAACCAGATGGTAGTCCAGGTAACCAAGAGCTTCCAGGGAATCTTACCGGGCAGCCAAGACACCACCTACGAGCAGAGAAAGCTGACGATGATCCTGTCAGGCGAGGAGCTGGAGAGCCTCAACATGAAGCCATACCCTAACCAGCTCTACGAGATGATCATCAGCGAGAAGAACCTGAGCTTTAGCCAGGTCTAGTGCGAAGTTTTTTTCATACATAACCTCACTGGATACTAGTGAGTTGTTTTGAGAGGGGTAATCGGGTTAGGCGACCTTCCGAAGATAAGGAATTACAGAAGACGTAGGGTCTCAAGTCACGACGTTACAGGGGCTAACGTTGATTATTTCAACGTCCCATCGGGGGAGACGTTTGTACTAGCAGACATCGAAGGAGCGGGATGCATCAGACACATCTGGATAACCCTTGGATCGGAGGACATGTGGCATCTACGAAACCTGGTGCTGAGGATGTTCTGGGACAGAGAAGAGAAACCGAGCGTGGAAGTGCCGATTGGTGACTTCTTCGGGCTGGGACATGGGATATACAAGAACTATACCAGTGCCCCGCTTCAGATGGCCCCAGAGGACGGCAAATCGTTGAACTCCTGGTGGGCGATGCCATACAGCGACGGCGCGAGGATTGAGATAGAGAACCAAGGCGATATCGAGTTGGACAGGATATACTACTACATTGACTATGAGGAGTACCACCAGTTGGAAGAGGATGTAGGAAGGTTCCATGCCTCTTGGAACCGTGTGAACACGACCAAGGGCATCGACTACAACGAGCCCTTTGTTATCGATGAACTGAAACTTGTTGAAAACCCGGAGGGGAAGGACAACTACGTCATATTGGAAGCCGAAGGAAAAGGACACTATGTTGGCTGTAACTTCAACCACCACAACCTGCTGGTAACTGACAAATTCAACTGGTACGGGGAAGGTGACGACATGATATTCATTGACGGAGAAAAGCTGCCCAGCATAGTAGGGTCAGGGACTGAAGACTACTACAACATGGCTTGGTGCCCCACACAGGAATACCAGGGAGCATACTATGGCTTGCTACTTCCCGGCGACGAGAACTGGGGAGGAAAGATCAGCTGGTACAGGTACCATGTATTGGACCCAATCTACTTCAACGAGTCAATCAAGGTAACTGTTGAGGTCGGTCACAACAACTGGCGCACCGATGATGTTTCCAGCACGGCTTACTGGTACCAGCTTGAGCCTCACAAACCCATATCAAAGCTACTTCCCGCATCAGAGCGTATCCCAAGGGAGTCCCCCTGATTTACCCTTAAAAACCGCGAGTCGAGAGATAGAGGTGATTGCAATGCCCTTACTGGATATTCAACACGATGACTGGGAGAAAGTGGTAGCCAATGAAACGAGGCCAGTAATGGTCGAGTACTGGCACGATAAATGCGTCGTATGTAAAGAGATGCAGCCAATTATAGACAAACTACCGGGGATTTTCGGAGACTCAGTCAAGCTTGTGAGAATGAACCTGCTGGAGTCAAAGGAGAACAGGCGGTTCGCCATCAAGAACGGGGTAAGAAGCACTCCAACCTTTGTTATCTACTGCAGGGGAGCACCAACAGGTCAGATCATAGGGGGCATGGAGGAAAAAGAGTTCATAGATGAACTCAAGATGCTAACCAAGAACGCCGGAATCTGCAAGCCTGGAACACCCATAGAGGAATAGCCATTGTACGATATCGCCATCATAGGAGGGGGACCAGCAGGCCTCACAGCCGCCATCTACGCTGGAAGAATGAAACGAAAAACACTCCTGGCAACCGGTCCAGCAGCGGGGGGGCAGATTTTTCTCACATATCAGGTTGAAAACTATCCTGCTTTCCCTGAGACAATATCTGGGCCTGATCTGGTTGAGAAATTCGTGGAGCATGTTAACAAGTTCGGTGCCGTGATCGATGAAAGGATGGTAAAGGAGGTTGATTTCTCTTCCCAGCCATACAGGTTGAGGCTTGGTGAGGATTGGGTAGAGGTAAAGACTGTTATCGTCGCCACGGGTTCCAAGAACAGGACCCTAGGTTTGGAATCAGAGGATAAGTTCATGGGGCGGGGGGTATTCGTCTGCGCCACCTGCGACGCAGCCCTGTACGAGGACCTCAAAGTCGTTGTGGTTGGAGGAGGAGACTCTGCTGTACAGGAGGCTTTAGACATGACAAAGTTCGCCAGAGAGGTGCTACTGGTTCACCGTGGTAGCGAACTAACCGCAACACGTTACCTGATTGACGATGCCTTGGAGAATTCGAAGATAACAATGATGTTTAACACACAGGTCGCTGAGGTTCTGGGAGATGACTACGTAAACGGAATCAAGCTAAGGGAATTAGAGACAGGTGAGGAGACCACGGTTAAGACCGATGGGGTTCTCATCGCCATTGGATGGATACCCAATACCGAGATATTCAAGGGACAGCTTGAACTCACCGAGGAAGGATTCATCGTGGCTGATGACATCAAGACCCCCAAGCCTGGTATTTTCGTCGCCGGAGACATCAACGACACCTTTTACCGACAGGTGGTGACTGCTTGCAGCAGTGGTTGTAAGGCAGCCCTAGAGGCTGAGCACTACCTTTCAAAGAGGAGCTGAGCATGAGACTCACCTTCCTCGGTACCAGCGGAAGCATGCCCACAGCTGAGAGGGGATCATCTAGCATCGTGATACGGAAAGGCCGCCAGATAATCATGTTTGACTGCGGCGAAGGCACGCAGAGGCAGATGGTTAAAGCAGGGATAGGGTTCCAGCGGCCAACACGGATATTCATCACCCACTTACACGGAGATCACGTCTTGGGACTACCCGGGTTGATGCAGTCAATGTCCCTCTTGAGGAGGGAGAAGGAGCTACACGTCTATGGGCCTTTAGGTTTGGTCAACTACGTCAAAGCTGTGTCTGAGACCCTTGGTGGCCCCAATTTCCCGGTTATCCTCTACGAGATACATGAACCAGGGGTAATCCATGAGGAGGACGATTACAGGATCGAGGCAGTGCCGGCAAAGCACAGGGACACCTCGTGGTCGTACGGGTTCTTCGAGTCAGAAAGGCCGGGCAGGTTCCACCCGGAGAAGGCAAAGGAGCTGGGCGTTCCCCTTGGACCCGACTGGAACAGGCTCCAGCATGGTGAGAGCATAACCCATGAGGGACGCGTCATCGAGCCACTAATGGTAACAGACCCATCGAGACCCGGACGAAGCATCGTGTACAGCGGTGACACTAGCCCCAACGACGAGTTGGTCAAACTAGCCAGCGGTGTAGATATCCTGATACACGAATCCACATTCCTTGAGGAGCTCGCTGACCGCGCAGCGGAGGACGAGCACACGACAGCCGGTCAGGCAGCCGAGGTGGCTAGAAAGGCGGAGGTTGGGAGACTCATCCTGACACATATCAGCTCACGTTACCCTGACAAAGGGCTGGTTCTCGCTGAGGCAAAGAAAGTATTCAAGAAAACAACAGTAGCTGAGGACCTGATGGAGATCGAGGTACCCCTAAAGTAGTCCACTCAAATAGGACAGGTTCTCGCCCATCTTATCATAGGACTCCACCACGACCCATCCATCAAAACCAGATTTCTTCAGATAACCCATCGCGTCCTCCCAGTCAATGTTACCCTCACCGATGGGAAGATGCTGGTCATTAACGCCTTCGTTGTCGCTGACGTGTACGTGCTTGATCTTTGGGCCAAACTCGTCGATGAAATCATATACCTCCCCCTGAAGATGAGCGTGACCGATATCAAGAACATAGTTAAGAGGCGGCGTCATCTCGCCGTCGAAGAGCCTGAAATCGTCAACCGTGACCAGAAGGTAAGGTGTCGGGTTGGGCACGTTCTCAAGGAGACATTCTACCCCGTAGTCTCCCGCGTATTTCTGCAGCCATCTCAGGCTCCTAATGTTTAGGCCCCAAGAACGCCCACGCATAAACCTCTCCGTCGCGGTGGTCCAACCGGGGTGAAGAACCACATATTTTACCTCTAGCTCCGAGGCGAACCGGATCGACGCCCGTACCCGCTTCAAAACCCATTCACGGATGAGGTCATCGTCCGCAGACAGGTTGGTATCCGCGTAAGGCGCATGTATGCTAAACTCCAGCTCGTAGCTTGACCTGAGCTCTTGGAGCCTGTCCACCCTCTTAGGGTTCAAAGCATGGTTGCCGCTGTCGGCAAGCTCGATGTTCTTCACGTCCAGCTTCACGAGGCTCTCCATAACGTCCTCAAGACCATGATCAAGTAAGTAAAGGGTTGACGCGGCTAGTTCCATGCTTGGGCTCCCATATACTATCCAGCGGGGGTTTAAGGGTTTGACTCAGGCGACTGGGTGGCCCGCTTTTCTCCACCCGCGCATGCCCTCGTGCATATGATAGATACGCTCATGCCCCGCTACCTCAAGATACCTGACGGCTCTGATGCTTCTGGAGCCCATGTCACAGTAGATTATCACGTCCTTGTTTCGGGGAATCTTGTTCAACCGGTTAGTAAAATCGTCCAACGGGATGTTCTTCGCCTTTCGTAGGTGCCCTTTCTTGAACTCGTCACGCCGTCTGACATCAACGATGTAATACGCTCTTTCTCCCCGTATCTTCTCGTATGCCTCCTCTGTGTTTAGGCTGGTGAACTTTCTCTCCTCCTTAGGTTTGAGGTACTGGTAAGCCGTGGCCGCTATGAACAAAGCGAAGCTCACGTAGATTATATCCATCTGGGGGAGTTCCATGCCGCAAAAGATACCGCGGCTGGTTAATAACCTAACTCACTGGACGACGGGGAAGCCCTCGCTGATCCAGACACTGATGCCCTGGTGCATATGGTAGATCTTCCCGAATCCAGCTTCTTCCAGTATCTCAACTGCCGTAGTGCTCCTGTTTCCTGTCCTGCAGTATACCAGTAACTCGTCGTTGGTGTTGAGCTCACCCCACCTATCCGGTAGCTCCTGAACGGGAATCAGCACCGCGTTCTCGATATGTCCTTCATCGTACTCCTCCTGGGTCCTTACATCAAGTATCACAAGCTCTGGCTTATCCTGGATGATGTTCCACGCCTCATCAACCGAAACATCCCCGTACCCAGCCCAGTTCATCAACCGTGGGGTGTAGATACCCCCGACAACAGCCAAAACTGCGACACCGAATAACACGACATACGCCGTTCTCCTTGAGACCATCATACAGAACCCTAAGAGATTCGTATTTTATGAACCCAGCGAATTTCGCTACCCTTTTATCGCGTGGTTCTAGAAAACCCATTATAAGTGATATTATGATTCAGCTAAAAGAGGGAATATACTGGGTTGGAGCAGTTGACTGGGATGTAAAGAACTTCCACGGCTACATAACTCATAGAGGGACCAGCTATAACGCGTACCTGATTGTATCAGACAAGATTGCGCTCGTTGACACCGTGAAGGCACCGTTCTACGAGACAATGGTCAGGCACATCAAAGGGATAGTTGACCCGAGCAAGATCGATTACATCATCAGCAACCACGCTGAGCCAGACCATTCGGGAAGCCTCACCAAGTTCTACAAGGAGGAGGCCCCCCAGGCGGAGATCATCGCAACAAAGAGGGGGCAGAAGATCATCACCAAGTATTACGGTGACCTGCCAATCACGACCATCGACGATATGCCCGAAGTCAAGCTAGGCGGTAAGACCCTCAGCTTCGTAGCCGTCCCCATGGCGCACTGGCCGGACAGCATGGTCAGCTACATCCCTGAGGACAAGCTACTGCTGAGCAACGACGCCTTCGGTCAACACCTGGCTTCATGTGGAAGGTTCAACGACGAGGTAGACCAGCAGGAGCTCTGGCACGAGGCGTTAGCATACTATGCGAACATCCTCATGCCTCTGAACAGAAGCGTGGGCAGAGCTATCCAGGCACTGGACGGTGTGCCAATCGATATGATTGCACCAAGTCACGGAGTGATCTGGAGGAAGGACCTTGGAGACATCCTAGCCAAATACGTCGGCTGGGTGGCTGGGGAGACAAAGGAGAAGGTCATAATCGCTTATGACACGATGTGGAAGAGCACCAAGGAGATGGCTTACGCGATAGCTGAGGGCGTCGCATCGGAGGGAGTCAACTGTAAGGTATTCAACCTCACAGAGAACCACAGAAGCGACGTGATGACGGAGATACAGGAGGCAAAGGCTGTACTCGTCGGAAGCCCGACACTGAACAACCACGTCTACCCGACCGTAGCTGGGTTCCTAGCCTATATGCGTGGACTCAAGCCAATGAACAAGTTCGGGGCAGGCTTCGGCAGCTTCGGATGGGCAGGCGGTGCACGCAAGTTCGTGGAGGAGCAGATGAAGCTAGCGGGAATCGAGCTCATCGAAAGCAACCTTGACGTAAGCTACAAGCCAACCGAGGACGAGTGGCAGAACGCCTTCGAGTACGGCGTGATGGTAGCAAAGAAGGTCAAGGAAAACTAATTTTTTCCCTTTTTTATAGCACAAAAACGTGGTTCATGAAGAAGCCCATCTGGAACCATGTCAGGATTCCGCTGACTAGGGCACCCATTGTGAGCTGCATCTTGCTGTGTGCTTTTAGCTCCAGTCTTGCCCATGCGACTGGCAGGAAAATCAGGAACAGTGGCATCAATCTTGACCCCATGAGGTAAACGAGTGCCGTTACTGGGCTGGTTACCCCGGACGCGTGGATACTGATCTTCCATTTTGTTGTGATCATGACCAGCACGATACCGTTGACGATGTATGTTGCCATCAAGGCGGTTATTGCTGCTGGAGCCTTCATGTAGACTAACACGACCGCTCCCAGCATGTAGCTTATGATACTGGATAGGAAAGGCACGAACCGCTCAGTTCTCTTCGTTGCATACAAGTCGCTGATTACTCCATTCTTCAGCATCGCGAAAACACCCACCATGGGGAGCACCGAGCCGAAGAAGGCCGTGATGTAGAACAGGCTCCACTTGTCTGCTCCACCAAACTTGAGTATAAGTGGGATGAATGTAGCCAATGTAAGTAGTAGCGGGTTGATCAGCATTGATATGCTTGATGCCAGCTTTTCTTTATCCAAAATTTAAGCTCCTTGCCAGCAAGTCTACGGCTAGTTGCTTATTTACTTTTACCTTTTTGAGCAATAATTATGATAGGTGTACTGGGGAGTAGTAAAATTGGTAGATGGGTTATTGTTTGCCGTCGGTAACGTGGTGGCAGCAGACCTTGGTCTCTTTGCCTTCTTCATCCACAACTACCGCCATAAGCTGGCAGTCCTCGCCCTCTGCGACAGTGCCGCAGATTCCACACTTGACTTTTTCACTCATTCTTCTTTCTTCTCCTTGTAGTTCTTTATCGCGTCATGGAGCGCGTCAGCCGCCAAGTTGCTGCAATGCATCTTGACCGGTGGAAGCCCATCCAGTGCGTCAGCCACATCCTGCCTGCTAATCTCCATTGCCTCGTCGAGGGTTTTTCCTTTCGCCAACTCGGTGGTCATGCTGCTGGTGGCGATAGCCGCTCCGCAGCCGAAGGTCTTGAAGGTGATGTCCTCGATCTTTTCCTCCTTGACCTTGATGTACATGGTCATCATGTCACCGCAGACCGGGTTACCAACCGTGCCTTCGCCGTCGGCGTCCTTCATCTCACCGACGTTCCTCGGGTTCTTGAAATGGTCTAATACTTTTTCGCTGTACATTATCGTAGCTCCTCAGGCGTCAGGGGTGACATGGCGCGTAGCCTGTGCACTATTCCTGGCAGCTCTCTTACAACGTACTCCACATGATCGCGGTTATTATTCTTTCCCAAGGTGAAAACCAGGCTTCCATGCGCTTCCTCGTGAAGTAAACCGCATGCCAGAAGGGTATGGCTGGGCTCAAGGGTCTTGGCTGCGCACGCGCTGCCGCTGGAAAGAGTCACGCCGATTGCGTCCAAGCTCATGATCAATGCCTCTCCCTCGATGTAGCTATACCTGATATTGGCGTTGTTGGGTAGCCGCTTCTCGGGGTGGCCGTTGAGGAAACTGGCTGGAATCGCTTCTAGTAGACCCTTGATCAATGCGTCCCTGATCTCGGTGAGCCTCTTTGACTCCTCCTCCATCTCGGCTTTAGCTAGCTCAGCTGCCTTCCCCATCCCCACAATGCCGGCAATGTTCTCAGAACCAGACCTTACACCACTCTCCTGTCCACCTCCGATCATCAACGGGGTGAGTCTTACACCTGTTTTCACGTATAGCGCCCCCACGCCTTTGGGTCCATACATGTCGTTGCTGGACAAGG
This sequence comes from uncultured Candidatus Bathyarchaeia archaeon, assembly GCA_964589605.1. Lineage (GTDB taxonomy): Archaea > Thermoproteota > Bathyarchaeia > TCS64 > TCS64 > RBG-16-57-9. Next base: position 21,250 of record CAZPRN010000019.1, read on the forward strand.
TTAGGTAATCAACGTTGGAGTACCTAACATCCAGATTAATCTGCCCCATAGCCGCAGTTGCATCGGTGTGGAAAATGGCTTCGTGCTTATGGGCAATCTCCACCGCTTTCTTGATAGGCTGAATCGTGCCGATCTCGCCGTTTGCGGTCATAACTGAGACCAACGCGGTGTCGTCATCCACCAGCTTCTCAAGTTCATCGAGATCAATTACTCCGTACTCGTCTACAGGGCAATGCTCGACGGTGAACCCCTCTCTGGTCAATGATTTTGTGATATTGATAACGCTGATGTGCTCGACCGCAGAAATTACGATCTTGGAACCCCTCTTCTTGTAACGTCTTGCGCCTCCGATCAAGGCGAGGTTGTTTGCCTCGGTAGCACCGGAGGTGAATATGATCTCCTTTGGGTCAGCGTTGATTAGAGCTGCGACGTGCTCCCTTGCCCCGTTGAGGGCTTTGAGTGCCTCGAATCCCTTGCTGTGGAATGAGGCAGGGTTACCGTAAAACTCCGAATGGTACAGGTTCATCTCGTCAAGAACCCTTGGATCAACAGGCTTGGCTGCTCCGTTATCCATGTACACTTTGAGAATATCGGACATAATTGGTATGGAAAATAGAAGCGAGTTATTTAAAGAAATTCAAAAAAGCCTAATCAAACGATACCGTACATTATTTGTTAATATTTAAAACAATTCACTCCATTTGACTAATAGATGGGTGTTCTAAGCAGGTTAAACGTCTTTAGAGGGATACGTGGAAGGCTTCTTGGATATTTTCTTATCCTCACTGTCTTGCCCCTTGGGATATTGAGTTATACTGCTTTCGTTAATGGGAGAGAATCCACGGAAGCACGTGTAATGGCTCACCTTACTTCTGTCGCTGACATGAAGAAATCCGAGATTGAAGGATGGCTCGAAGAAAGGATAGCGAACACGAAGGACCATGCCAATAACTACATACTCGTCGAGTATCTGCAACAGGGTTTCCCTAAGAATACGGTTCTTTCAGAAAAAGAACAGTTGATTGAATCAAGCGTATTCGCGTTATTGGAGTACTACCAGAAGAACTACTCATACAAGGACATCTATGTCACGGATATCTCGGGAAAAGTGGTCGCGTCATCAAACTCTGATCATATAGGGGACATACTTGAATCTGAAATACTTGGAAACGCAATAGGTGCGAAAGACATCGATATCATGGACATCCATAAAAACCCTGAGGAGACATATGAGATGCAGTTCTGTTACCCGATAATACTCAAAAACAATACAAAATCAACGGAAACGGTTCTCGGGGCGATGTTGATTAAGATAAACATGGAGGAAACATTGTATCCTGTTATTCGATCATGGCCCGGAATGGGGGAGACGGGAGAGACGCTACTTGCCAGAATTGAAGATGAAAATGTAGTGTTCATTAACGAGCTGAGGCACTCCACCCAAGAACCCCTTGCTCTGAAGGTACCTGTCAACTCGGAGTTCGCTAATCCGGCGCAATACGCAACAGAGGGTCAATCAGCTACGATATAAGCCCTTGACTACCGGGGAGTGGCGGTTGTTTCTGCTTATCGAAACATCCCGTTGATGAACTGGGGTTTTGTGGCGAAGATAGACCAAACTGAGGCTTTCTTCGAGGTAAACCAGTTACTGAATAGAATTCTAGTCAGCTCTTTATTGGTCATAGTCTTCGCTGTAGGTCTCGCATTTGTCGCATCTGATATTTTCACAAGCAGAATCATTGAGATCGAGCAGACGACACAGGAGATTTCCAAGGGTATATTCGCCCAGAGCATAAACATGGACACAGATGATGAAATCGGTAGTCTAGCTGCATCTGTAAACCAAATGAGTATCCAACTCCAGAAAACAATAGAGATAGAGAGGAAGCTTACAGAAAGCATCGCTGAGGCAAACGCGCGTGAACGATACCAATCAAGACTCCAAGAATTGTATGAGCACGCAATCGAGCTGTTCAACCAAAACGAAGAACGAGAAGTAGCCATAACGACACTGGATATTCTCTCATCCTCGATGCAGAGTGAGTACTTGACCTTCCTAAAGGTAGAGAACAACGCACTTCAAATAGTGTACAACCTAGGAGAGTCGCCTTCAACAGTGGAATTGCCATTAAACGGTACATCGATAAATGTAGAGGCATTTCACAAAAGAGAATCCCACATTTTTCGAGATACAAGAACAGAGCCGGATTACCAAAGAGGATTCCAAGACGCATTTAGCGAAATTGCAGTCCCAATCCTCGTTGGAAACGATGTATATGGGGCACTACACGCTGCAAGTCGGGAAATAGACAAGTTTGATGGTCAAGATCAAAGGCTGATGGAGTTCCTAAGCCTAAACGTCTCCTCTGCGATAGCCAGGATCAGGGCTCAGGAGATTAGAGACAGGATGTACGAGCAGCTCATAGTCGAACAGATGAAGACAGAACAAGCTATAGAACTTGAGAGATTGAAGACAAACTTCATGTCAACTGCAACACATGAGATCAGAACCCCTTTGACCTCGATACGAGGATACTCTGAGCTAATTCAAGACGAATTGAATAAGGAGCCAGACTCTGAGACAAAATACTATTTCGAGATAATCCAGAAAAACATTGACAGGCTTAGACTTCTAACTGATGATTTGCTGGACCTCCAGCGGATAGAGTCAGGTAGACTCCACCTCGACAAGAAGGTCACATCCATGGACAGGTTGATATCTCAGGTTCAGGAGGAGATGCAGCCAATACTAGAGGGGAAGAACCAAAAACTGGTGATTCATAACGACTCCGATATCACCGAGATTGTGATAGATGAAATGCGTATCATGCAGGTTCTGGTCAACTACGTTTCTAACGCCAACAAGTATAGCGATAAAGGAAAAGAGATCAAAATCATAATTCAGGACATTCCGGACGGGCTACGAATTAAAGTCGTAGATGAGGGCATTGGACTGAGAGAGATTGATATCGAGAAACTGTTCCACCCGTTCCCGGATATTGACATGGATCATGTTAGACGAGGGACTGGGCTTGGCCTTAGCATCTGCAAGGGGATAATTGAACTCCATGGCGGAAAGGTGGATGTAGAATCCGACGGAAAAGGTATGGGATCTACATTCTCATTTGAGATCCCAGTTACTTCTTGATTAATAGAGTTACTTCGTCACCATCATGGGTGACTTCGATTATCTCGTGACCTAAGCGTTTTGCTAGTCTGGTTAGGTCCTCTTCAGCGGCCGGATCATCGGCGTTTACCTTCAATATCTGACCCTTCTCCATATCATCGAGGGCCGTTCTTGTCCTAAATATTGGCTCGGGGCAGAAAAGACCCACGCAGTCTATCTCTTTGTCAACCATATTGACTACCTGCAGATTGTGAAAGGTGGGCTATGTTAAACCTTACTCTCATCTAGGGAGTGAACATGGACTCGATGGGAGTCTCAAAGTACTCTGCAAGCTTGAATGCGAGTTCAAGACTGGGGTTATACTTGCTTTTCTCGATGGCGTTGATTGTCTGCCTGCTCACACCGAGAGCTTGGGCGAGGTCCCCCTGGGTGATCCCTTTGACAGCCCTGAGTACTTTGATGGTGTTCTCCATCTTAACCACCTTGGTGTGGGGTCTCCACACTCCGAACTCGAGGACTGAGTACTTTGATGGTGTTCTCCATCTTAACCACCCAGTTGCTTGCCGTAATACCACATGAAAAACCCATTAAGAGTCATGATACCCATCGCGAGGTACGCCATGAAGTACCCATAGTTCCTGAAGTACTCGAACCCTCTGAAACTGAACTCCACTAATATTATTCCTGCAAACGCAAGAACAACGGTTAGGATACTAAGTGTCATTGTTGACGCCTTATACTGTATCAACGCGTTTCTCTCGTCGGTTATGATGTCTTTCACTTGTCTGCGTGCTAGGAATAAGGCTATCATTCCGATTGCCATTCCAACCATGGCCAGCTGGTAGGTATCCCTGACAACGCTTATCGACACAACGAAACCGATAAAACCAGACACCACCATTTGGACGCGTCTAAATGTTTTCTTATCCATCTTTCCTCTGTAAAGTTTACTTTACATCATGTCATATAAACTTTACATTATGTAAAGTTAGTTATACATGGAACATTGTTTTCGATTCGTGTAAGAAAATGGTGGGCGGAGCAGGGATCGAACCTGCGACCCTCGCCACGTCAAGGCGATGTCATACCACTAGACCACCCGCCCAACCGATTGATAAGGGAAGCAGAGGACAGTTTAAAGTTTATCGGTCGAGGAACTCGGCCTTGCCACCCTTGACAAGGTACCTGTAGAACTCCACCAGATAAGGTAGATTAGTAGATCCGCTCTCCAGCTCAACCATCCTGCTAATCTCACCGATAGACCTGTTGCCATCAGTCCAGTACAGGGCAAGCGTACTTGGTCCACCATAGGTAATGCCGTACTTCTTGTTGATCTGCCTCATCGCCTCCTGATCCTCCTTGCTCAGGCTCCTCATCCATGGCCTAGTTGACAGTGGTCCCCTGAACAGCTTGACTGGTACAAGGTCAGAGCCTTCCAGTTCCTTCACCTCAGGTTCATAGTCGGGTAGCTCGGTGATTCCTTGTTGCCTAGCCATGTCCTCAAGTATCTTCATGGCGTGGTTGAACTCCTCCTCGGCCTCAGCCATCAGGTTGCTGATCAAAGGGTTGATGGTATACTCACACCCTGGTGCGATACGTTTGATGCTCCTAAGCGCCTCAATACCTACCTCGACATCGAACTCTATCTTCTCTTTCAGATAGTCCCTGACTTCGTCAACCTTGTGGGCGTCGATATCATAGACCGCTGCCTTGTCCAGTGCTTCCTGCACCATCTTGGACAGCATCTGCTTCTCCCTGCTAGCCACTTGGCTGGCGATCCATGGTGCCTCCTTCTCCCCGGCGTTGGCCATGAAGTACGCGAAAGTTGCGGCGATTGATGCTACCTTTGATAGGCTCTTGGGGCTGACTTTGTCGATGGTGTCATCGCTTGTGTGGTAGAACTTGTCCGGCCACTGGATCATCATCGTACAAGGGATGCCGATTGATGGGTCCGAGTAGATGTAATGGTCGCTGCCCGAGCTGAAATCTCCTACCGCGTGCCTGAATGTTGCCATCCACGGGTTTCCGCCAATGCTCTTGAACTCCCTTTGTGTCTCCTCGTATATCGCCTCGCAGACCGCGTTGATGTAGCTTGGTAGGCTGTCCGGTGTCCTGTGGAGTACCAGCACGCTGCCGGTCTTGTCTTGGTCCTCACCGACCATGTCAAGGTTGATACCCGCCACCATCTTAGAGATATCATCCTCTCTATCTGCCAGGTAAGCCCAAGTACCCGACATCTCGGGTACGAGAGTGAACCTGATTGAGCGTTTTGGTTTTGCCAACTCACCGTCTTTGATGAGTTTGTTGATGACCCTCGCTGCCTCTATGGCTGCACCGCAGCCGCTTGCGTTGTCGTTGGCGCTGGGCTCTGGGTGGCAGATATGTGCGATTACTATGATTTCCTCATCGGTCTCTCCGGGGATAGTTGCGATTGTGTTATCCAGGTACCCATCGTAGAGTTTAGCCTCAACGAATCCATGGAGCTTAACAGTCTCGCCTTTTTCGACTTTCCTTCTTAGCTCTCTACCAGTTCTAGGTGTTACTACCCACCCCAATCCAGTCTTTTCTCCTGGAGTCCACCAGAAGCTTGTGTACTTTAAAGTATCATCCAGAGCACCTTCAGGCAGGTCAGAGCGTACAAACATTCCATCATAGACGATTCCCAGTGCCCCTCGCTCGACGCATGCAAGCTCGTTAACCCTATGCACCTCACCGTTTGATATTATGAACTTTCCATGGACATCTATGCCCTCATAGTCCTCTGGCTCCTCGCCCTTGTTCTTGGGTACCGCTACCTCGGCGGTGATGCCCCCCTTTGGCGTGGATACGCTCCGTTGGAGCACGTGAATTTTTTTCTCCGCGTACCTTGCGATGTACTTCTCCTTTGGTTCCACTATCTTAAGCCACGCATCGTTGCAGCTCCACTCCTTGAACCTGAGACTGCTCCAGTCATAATCCACCCCGTTAGCTGGGTAGCTCTTCAACTCCGCGTCTATGCCCAGCTTCTCGAACTCCGCCAACGCGTACCTGCATGCATCCCGGATGCCGGGGCTCGCCTGTATCCGGTGGTGTTTTGCTACCTCAGCTACATGCCTGAGTGCTATCTCTCCCGAGACCTCTTTCTCAATCGCCTTTAAGATGGGTTTGAACATGGCTACAATACGGGTCTACGGTCTATTAGAATTAACGGGGAGTAAGTTTTGATGATCATTGTTACAGACTATTAGTAGGGAAAAAAAGTACTATTATGGATAATATTTTATTATTAACTGGAATAAAATACCATTAGAATATTCCATAGTAAAATGATTTTCTTTAAATATAGTGAGATTAACCACTTATCGTTGGGTAAACCGCATGAACTCCGAGACTGAGCAGGTACTACGTTCTCTGTTTAGACAGACTGGGACTGCAATGATTATCTATGAGGCAGTCAAAGGGGGCAAGGATTTCAGGATTCTTGACCTGAATAGCGAGGTAGAGGAGATCGAGAAGGTCAGGAAAGAGGACATTGTGGGAAAGATGCTAACAGAGGTGTTCCCAGGCGCATCTGATTTCGGTTTACTTGCGGTGATAAGGAGATCCTATGAGACAGGAGAGGTCATCCACCTTCCAACAGCCTTCTACAATGATGGCAGGATCAGTGGATATCGCGAGAACAACGTTTTGAGACTACCTTCAGGGCATGTCATGTGTATCTACAATGATAGGACCACCGAGAAGAAACTGGAGATCTCTCTGACTGAGAGCGAGAGAAAGTACAGGACACTTCTCGACACTCAGTTGACAGCAAACATCGTTACGGTTGATGAGATTATAGTATTCGCCAACGCTACGGCTGCTAGAATCTTCGGATATGAGACACCCGAAGAGGTCATCGGGCTCAATGGGTTGGATTTTTTCCACTTGGAAGACAAGGAGGCTATGCGTAAACGTTCCCGTGACCGAGTTGATGGTATCGAGGTGCCCAGTGTTTACAGCGCTAGAATTGTGAACAGCCAAGGGCAAACAAGATACATCGATAACAGGGTAAACATAGTTGACTGGGAAGGAAAAAGCGGAATGCTTGGATCGTTTGTAGATGTCACCGAGAAGGTTGAGAACCAGAAAAGGTTGGACACCATCCGTGAGTTCACCCAAGACTTGACAAACACGTTCGACCTTACCGAGATAGCGGATATCTGCCTAAAAGCTCTGGATCAGGTCATGGTTGCAGATTTTATCACGTTTCAAATAGTCGATGATGAGAACCTTAGAACCATCAAATCCTATCCAGTTGATATGCCATGGTCTCTTCCCTTAGACGGAAAAGGCATAACTGTGAAGACAGCGGTCTCAAAAACCACTCAACTGATCAATGATACGAGGAAGGCTGACTCCTACTACGAGTCTCTGGAGGGTATCCTTTCAGAGCTTGCGGTTCCGGTGCTGGTTGAGGGCGAGGTGGTAGCAGTTCTAAACGTGGAGTCGAGTCAGTTAAACCAGTATACTCAACAGGATCAGACAATTCTGGAGATTTTCAGCGAGGATGTCGGGCAAGCACTCTCAAGGATAAACTATCTTGACAGAGTGAGAAGGTACCAGAATCGACTAGAGGTACTTCACAACCATACCTTGGAGTTGGAAAACGCCTCAAGCGAAGGAGAGGTCATCGATATCACCATCAAGGCACTTGAACAGTCCCTAGACTATAACACGATTGACCTGGTAATGGTAGATGGGAAAAAACTGATTGAGCCCGTTCATCTCCAAGGGAGCGAGAAATATGAGTCAACCATCGATGGTCCAGGCATAATTGCCATGGCAGCACGTACACAGAAGACCCAGCTAGTAAACGATACATCAAAAACGGATTATTATTCGAGGCCGAGTAATCTTCAATACTTGTCAGAACTGGCGGTACCAGTCATCAACAAAGGAAAAACACTTATGGTTATCAACATTGAAAACCTTCAAACTGACGCGTACTCTCAACAGGACCAGTATCTTATCGAGACCTTCGCATCTCACATTTCAGCCGCAATTGAGCGGATTAACACTTTAGATTCCATGGAGTCCACGATTCGGGAGAGAACCGAAGAGCTAAGGAGGGTGGAATCGAGATACCAGAACATAATCGAGATATCCCAAGTAGGTGTCTACGAGTATGATTTTAAAACACAAAGAGTCTGGTTGCCACACATCATCTTCAAATCAGATCTTACATCAGGTGAAGGAACACATGAGGCAATAAGACAGGCTATTGCCGAGAGAGTCCACGAGGATGATCGAGAAATACTCAGTTTTTCACTAAGAGATTCTATATTCAATCATAAACCGTTGGCAGTCGAGTTCAGAAGACAAATCGATGATGGTCACCCTCGATGGTATAGAGTCCAAGGCATTATTCTAAACGACTCGAATGATGAACCAGAAAAAATGGTAGGAGTAATCTTTGATATCACGAACATCAAAGAGTTAGAAGAGCAGCTAAGGACACAGAACATACTACTCCAAGAGCTTGACGAGATGAAAAACCAGTTCATTACCACAGCAACCCATGAGCTAAGAACACCTGTTGCATCAATCCTAGGATACCTTGAGTACATCATGGATCAGAACAAGGACGAGCTGACCGAGAACGTGGTTCAAGACCTAATAATTGTGAAGCGAAACGCACAGAGACTTGTCAACCTTACAAACGACCTGCTAGACGTACAGAGGTTAACCACTGGCAGGTTTGAGATTGAGAAAACCAAGTTCAACTTCGTGGAACTATTGTCAGATGTATTGGAGGAGCTCTCCCCCCTTGTCTCCGAGAGACGCCATAACATCGTGATAGAGACACCCGGAGAAGCCTACATTAACGCGGACAAGGTAAGGATGAGCCAAGTTCTCATCAACCTCATCCAGAACGCGGTGAAGTTCACCCCAGAAAGTGGCAAGATCATCCTGAGTATGGACCAGACCAAGGATTCAGTGATTTTCAGCGTCAAGGACTCCGGGATCGGTTTAAAGGAGAGGGACATTGTGAAGCTGTTTGAGCCATTCCCGTCCATAAGGCACGGGGATAACGTGAGGAGCACTGGACTGGGGCTGGCAATCTCAAAGGGTATCATCGAGCTACATGGTGGCGAGATCCACGCTGAATCAGAAGGCCTCGGCATGGGCAGCGTTTTCAGAATCATCCTTCCAACCAATTGACGGCAAAAACATTAGTTTTTTAATGATAATAAAAATACAGATTGGACCATATTTGAGCTCCATTCTCATAATAGAAGATGAGGCAGACTACAGCGAGTTGCTGGAGAGGATCCTGAGCTCGAACGGATTTGAGGTATTTGCGGCAAGAAACGGTGAGGAAGGGCTCGTGAAGGCGGCATTATATAACCCAGACCTGATCCTACTCGACCTGATGCTACCAGGAATGAGCGGTCTTGAGGTGTGTAGGCTGCTAAAAATGCTACCCGAGAGAAAGGATACGTCAATAATAGTAATGTCTGCATTAGACAGGAAGGTTGATCGTGGCTACGCGGAGCAGGCGGGCGCAAGTATGTACCTGAACAAGCCCATCAAAAAGGATGAACTACTCAGGGCGATCGATGAGCTTACGCAGAACTAGACGGTTCCCGGAAAACACTTTTATTCCAATAGCTGGGTAACTTGTGTACGTGCCGCCGTAGCTCAGCCTGGGAGAGCGCCCGGCTGAAGACCGGGGTGCCGAGTGTTCAAATCACTCCGGCGGCACCAATCCTCAGAACACTAGTACCTGACCAAAATCCTGTCCGGCGAGAGAATCTCCCTAGCCTCACTAAAGTACCTGAAAACAACCTCACCACGAGGAGTCAACCGATAACACTT
>CAZPRN010000020.1:0-29000 GCA_964589605.1 uncultured Candidatus Bathyarchaeia archaeon
GTTCTTCAAGGTGAACGTCGGGTAATGCTTGAACTTGTTGAAACTGATGATCGTTGAGCCCCTGAGCTCGTAAAGCTTCGTTGGCATTATCTCGTAAAGCCGGTCTACGAACAATGGACCAAACTTTTCTTCGACCTCCTTCTTGACAACAGCTGGGTTAACGATGTTGCCCTCCCATATCTCATCCGTTGTGTTGAGGTACTTTACGTTGAACTCGTTGAACAGGTCGGTGAATCCCTTCTCGTCCAAGTACTTCTTGTCAAGTTCCTTAAGTAGCCCCCAGTGCTCGCCCTCTATGAACCAGTCCCAGTCATCGTTCTCGGCGTAATGGTTCCAGCCACCCCTTGGTATCCAGCTCCAGTCTCGCTCTTTCCCCTTGTGGTCGAAGCAAAGTCCCTTATCTTCGTCGCAGAGAATGCGAATCAAGCCATGCCCCTCCGTCACGATAATCTTGGAGTCCAGTGCTTCAAAGAGAATACGCAGAGATTCAGGAGACGTGTATGTGCCTTCCACCCTATCAACAAAGTTGGGCTTCACAATCACTTTATCGCTGAATTTTAAATGAGAAAATAATTCCCTCATATCGACACTGGAATAAACATATGCAAGCTTGGATGACCCAACAGAGGTGATATCAGGCATGGAGAACCCCTGTCTAAACCATGTAAAAAGCCTTAAGCAGTTTCCTGTACCCTTTCACTTGGTGCCTCATGGCTAAAATCGTAGGACTCGTCGGAAAAGCAAACGTGGGAAAGAGCACGTTCTTCGGAGCAGCGACACTAAAACCAGTAGAGATCGCGGGGTTCCCATTCACAACAATCAAGGCAGACATGGGCGTCGGGTATATCCGGTCCCCATGTATCTGCACAGAGCTAGGAGTAAAAGACGATCCACAGAACAGCGCTTGCGTAGAAGGGATCAGATTGATCCCAGTTGACCTCATCGACACACCCGGGTTGATACCGGGAGCCCACGAGGGGAAGGGGCTGGGTAACCAGTTCCTCGACGAGGTCCGCAGGGCTGACGCATTGATTGTCGTCGCCGATGCATCGGGTGCAACAAACCTGCAGGGGCAGGTGGTTGATCCCTTGACCAATGACCCCATCGAGGACGTGAAGATGTTTGAGAACGAGTTCGACCTCTGGCTCGCAGCTCTGGTCAGGAAGGACTGGACACGGATCAGCAGAGGCGCATCAACCAGTAAAGAGCACATCGCCAAGCATCTAGACGAGAAACTCACCGGGTTGGGTATAGACAGGAACCAGATAACCCAAGCGGTGAACGAAGCGGGGGTAAACGGTTTCAATACAATTGACTGGTCGGATGAGGAGTACCAGAGATTCATCGTGAGTTTGCGAAAGGTATCCAAACCACTCATCGTAGCCGCAAATAAAGCTGACAGGGACGGGGCGGAAGACAACATCCAGCGGATGAAGGATGCGGGGTACATGGTTGTCCCGACATGTGCGGAGGCGGAGCTTGCGTTGCGTAGGGCAGCTGAGGCTGGACTAGTTGATTACACTCCGGGAGACAGCGATTTCACAATAAAAGAACCGGAGAAGCTAACAAAGGGTCAGATCAAGGCGCTTGAAAGGATAAGGGAGAAAGTGTTCAAGAAGTGGGGTGGAACAGGGCTCCAAAGGGTGCTTGATACGGCGTTCTTTGAGCTTCTCAACATGATCGTGGCTTACCCGGTGGAGAACTCGGAGAGACTCACGAACCATGACGGTCAGGTATTACCAGACTGCTTCCTAGTGACGAAGGGTACAACCGCCAAGCAGTTCGCTGCAGTTATCCACACCGAACTGGCTGAGAGCTTCATCTACGCCATGAACGCAAGGACCAAGATGAGACTCAAGGACACTTATATTCTGGAACATGGGGACATCATACAGATCGTTTCCGCAAAATCCAGGAGATAAGAAATGGCAAAGATCCTAGTCTGTGACCCCATCCATGAGGATGGAGTCAAAATGCTAAAAGACGCGGGTTTCCAGGTGGACCTAGAGACCGATATCTCACCCGAGAAACTTCTCACCAAGATCCCAGAGTACGACGCCATGGTCATCAGGAGCAGGACCAAGGTAACAAAGGCTGTACTCGACTCAGCGACCAACCTGAAGGCGGTTGCCCGTGCCGGGGTTGGACTGGACAACGTTGATCTCCCCTACGCCAAGGAAAAGGGTGTGGAGGTCATGAACAGCCCGGAGGCACCTAGTAACGCGGTAGCCGAGCTGGTAATTGGATTAATGTTCAACATCGCGAGGAAGATCAGTGAGGCAGACGCCACCATGAAGCAGGGCAGGTGGGAGAAGAAGAGTCTCACCGGATTCGAGATCGAGGGAAAAACCCTAGGCATCATCGGGTTCGGCAGGATCGGGTACAACCTTGGAAAGAAGGCAAAGTGCCTAGGCATGAGGGTGATCGCCTACGACGCCTTCATGGACAGGGTTATAGAGTTCGTCGAGGAGGCAGGGGCTGAAGCAGTGTCACTTGACGAGCTATACGCGGAGAGCGACTTCATCAGCATCCACGTCCCTCTGCTCCCGTCAACCAAGCACATGATAAGCACAGAGCAGTTTGACGCCATGAAGGAGGGAGCCTACGTCATCAACGCGGCCAGAGGAGGAGTAATAGACGAGGCAGCGTTAAACAAGGCATTGGACGAGAGCAAGATCAGCGGAGCCGCGCTGGACTGTTTCGAGTCCGAGCCAGCGCCTAGCGAGGACCTAGTATGCAGGCTCAACGTGGTTTGCACACCTCACATTGGAGCGGGTAGCGTTGAGGCTTCAATCGGTAACAGCACGATTGTGGCTGAAAAGCTCATAGAGTTCCTTTCTCAATAGGCTCAAATCATTTGGATGCTAAGCTACTGCGCATCCATTATATCGCTCCGTGCCAAAGCTTTCTCTAATGTTCCAAGTTCTAAACAGGAACCTACGTTTACTCTTCGCGATCAACGTGGCGTTTGGTTTCTCGATGCAATTAATCAACCCGTTGTTCCCTCTGTACCTCGCGGAGATAGGGGCAAACGAGGCGCAGAACGCTCTTGTCATAAGCATTGGTGGTCTTATAGCCACTTCTTTGATGTTGCCCAGTGGAATGCTCGTGAATCGGGTGGGTAGAAAGATTCTGCTGTTATGCGGATCAGTAACGGGGATGCTATCAATATTCCTGCTATCCTACGCATCGACATGGCAGCACGTCGTACCCATCTTTATCCTGTTCAGCATATCGGGCGCTTTCTTCATGCCTTCAAGAATGGCGATGATCAGCGCAAACTCTACACAAGAAAACAGGGCCTCCATTTTCGGGATAATGAACACCGCTTGGCCCATAGCCGGAGTGATCAGCCCACTGATAAGCGGCTACCTCATTGAGACAACCGGGTGGAGAAACGTGTTCTATGTCGGAGCGGCGATCAACCTGCTCAGTATCCTGCCCGGCTTGATGATAAGGAGGAGGGAGAGGCAGGAGATGCAGGACGCGGAGGTGAGTCTGAGAGAGGTGTTGGACCGGGATACCGCGATGACTCTGGGAACTTTCGCTGCGTATGGAATGCTATTAACAACGGCGCTTGGAGCAGTGAACCTTGTTATGCCTCTTTACCTCGACACTGAGTTTAGCCTATCTCCCTCACAGATTGGGCTGTTCTTCACTGCCCAGAGCATATTGAGTTTGGTAACACAGATACCCAGTGGAACTCTTGCTGATCGCTATAACAGGAAACGAGTGGTTGTAACTATGGTTGCTCCTATTCCATTCCTGTTTGCTGCTTGGCATTTTATAGGGAACTGGACCTGGTTGCTTGTTGTTAACACACTAGCGTTCGGTCTATGGAGCATGACGTGGCCGGCGATACTGGCTCTACTATCCGGATCAGTAGATGAGAAGGCGGTGGGTATTGCGTTCGGTATGAACATCACCGGAAACAGGCTAGGATTCACGATTGGCCCACTGATAGCCAGCTACTTCTACATCAACTATTTCCACACCGCCCCATTCCTGGTGGCAGGATTCCTAGTACTAGCTGGGGTGCTGGTATCAACTAGATTAAATGATAAGAATAATGAAAATTAGTTCTTTCCAGCGATCCAGCCGACATCCTTGTCTGCCTTGATCACTGAACTGTTCGGGTCAACCAAGATGACCTCGTACCACTTGTAGCGTCCATCCTGCCACACCCAGTAGCTGTTAAGGACCTCAAGGTTCGGGTACTTGCGAGCCGTCCTCTCCTCCGCGATGAGCCTCTTGCTCTTGCTTGGAGTGAACTTTGTTACACCCATCCTCTTCTGCCTACGACCTAGAACTGGCCTCAGCTTGTGGCGTCCACCCCTGCGAACACGAGTCCTGACGACGACAAAGCCCTGCTTAGCCTTGTAGCCCAGACTCCTTGCCCTGTCTAGCCTAGTAGGCTTGTCGATTCTGACGGATGAGGGCTGCTTCCTCCAGACGATAATCCTATTCCTCAATGCTTCCTTGATATAGCTGTTGCCCGGCTTCTTCCAGGCTTCTTTGAGATGTCTGTACATTGATCGTTTTTCTCCTATGAGGCTACCTGATTACTCTAGTTCAAACTAATAAAGATAATGGGAAAAAGGGTTTAGAGCCCTAGTAGGGCGTACATGACGAACAAAGGCGCGAATAGTGAAGCGATCTGGCTAATAACCGTCACCAATGTGTTCAGTGATGGTCCTGCGGTGTCCTTGAATGGGTCACCGACAGTGTCTCCGATTACCGCTGCCTTGTGTGCCTCAGAGCCCTTGCCACCGTAATGACCTGACTCTACGTACTTCTTTGCGTTGTCCCATAGTCCGCCTGAGTTCGCCATCAGGATGGCGAGGAAGAAGCCGCTGAAGATGGCTCCGCTCAGGTATCCCGCGATGGCGCTGATTCCACCTACGAAGCCCAGCACCAGTGTGGTGACGATGCTGAACACGATCAGTGGGAAAAGCTCCCTTAGCGCGCCCTCGGTTGCCATGCTGATGCATGTATCGTAGTCTGGCTGCGCCGTGCCCTCCATGATTCCTGGGATCTCGTTGAACTGCCTCCTGATCTCCTCGATCATCTTGTAAGCGTTCTTTGATACGCCTAGCATGATCATGGCTGAGAAGATGACGGGGATGCTCATTCCGATGAATACGCCCATCATTACAAGGGGGTTCATCAGGTCGAAGGTGATGGCCTCACCGATAATGTCCTGAACCACCTGCTGATATGAGGCTAGTAGGGCGATGGCTGTTAGTCCAGCTGCGCCGATTGCGAAGCCCTTTGTGATTGCCTTTGTGGTGTTTCCGGCTGCGTCTATCTCGTCTGTGAGGTCTAGGACCTTGTCTCCGAGTTCAGCCATCTCCGCGATTCCACGTGAGTTGTCTCCGATTGGGCCGTAGGCGTCACCAGCGATGATGATACCCGCGATGCTTAGCATTCCAACCGCTGCGATTCCTACACCGTAGACACCGTAGATTGAGAAAGCAACTGCTGATCCTATGCCGATTCCAAGTAGCGCTGGGAAGCAGCTGATTAGACCATATGAGAAGCCAGTTAGTATGTTGATGGCTGCGCCGGTCTGTGAGGACTCTGCAGTGAGCTTTGCTGGTGCATGCTCAATTGAAGTGTAATAGTCAGATGTCATTCCGATGACGATGCCTGCAACTAGTCCTGTGATGTTACAGTACCAGATCTTCATATCGTATCCGAGCATGGTTGTTGCCAAGTAGGTTAGCACTGCGAATGATCCCGCAGTGATGTATGTTCCCATGTTCAACGAGTTTCCTGGGTTCTCGTTCTCCCCTACACGGACAACGGCTATACCGACGATAGATGCGATGATGCCTAGTCCAGCGTATACGAGTGGAACTTCTATGAGGTAGTGAAGAGTGGATGCACCTCCCAGAATCATAGCTGCCATGATTGCTGCAACGTATGAGTCGAACAGGTCTGCTCCAGAGCCTGCGCAGTCTCCAACGTTGTCTCCGACATTATCGGCGATTACGGCAGGGTTCCGTGGGTCGTCCTCTGGGATATCAAACTCGACTTTGCCGACAAGGTCTGCTGCGATGTCAGCGGTCTTTGTGAATATTCCTCCTCCAGCCTTCATGAAGAGTGTGAGTGTGCTGGCTCCGATGCTCATCCCGAGAAGTATCTCAGGGTCACCGGTTAGCCAATAAATAACGCTGATTCCGAGAAGTGCCAAGCCTACAACCATGAGGCCCATAACGGCTCCTCCTCTGAACGCGATCATGAACGCCGGGGGTAGTCCTCCCTCCTTTGCTGCGTTTGCTGTCCTGACGTTTGCTTTTACTGCGATCTCCATTCCAACTATACCTGCGAGTCCGGATAGGATGGTTCCGAATAGGAACGTGACTCCAATCTTTACTCCAAGTGCAAGTGTGAGCAGTGCCGTCATTGCGGCTGCAAATATGCCAAGGTACCTGTATTCTGTTTTCAGGAAGGATCGTGAGCCTTCCTGGATAAGTCCTGCTAGTTCTTTCATTCGATCAGTTCCTGCGTCCTTCGAGTTTACGTAATTAAACAAGAAAAGGCCGATCAGGATTGAGAGAATTGATGCTGCTGGTGCTAGTAACCATGCTTCTACCATTTTTCTTTCCTCTAAGCTTCCGGCTAAATACATAGAAGAACATATAAAAAGTTAAGGTATAGAGACCAGTATTTACGAACGCCTGTGTTCTACATACTGTCTCTTTGGAATAAGTCTCTGCGGTACGATCAGGAACGCTGTCAGGCTTCCAATGAAGCAGACAAACATCTGTATTCCAGTCAGCGGAACGACGTGGAATATCTCGTTCAGTGCCGGGATGTACAGGATCATCATCTGCAGGGCTAGTCCAATCATGACGCTGATGAACAGCATCTTGTTTGCGGTCCAACCCTCCAATCCTAGCTGGAAGATGTGCTTTGTCTCACTTCTACACTGGTAGGATAGGAAGAACTCGAAGAACACGATGCTCGTGAATGCAACTGTTCTTGCGGTAGTAGCCGCTAGCTCCCAGTCCCCTGTTGCTGAGGCTGTAGTGATGTACGCCCAGAAGAAGGGAATAAAGTCGCTGATAAAGTCCACCAACGCCGCGAACACGATGAATCGCCAGAACCTCTTGAGGATGTCCTCCTTGGGGTTCCTTGGTGGGTACTTCATGATGTCTGGGTCTGGTGGGTCAATGCTCAACGCGAGAGCTGGTAGACCGTCGGTTACCAGGTTAATCCACAGGATGTGGATAGGCAGGAACGGGACTGGTAGACCCAGGACCGCTGTTACAGTGATCTCTAGGAACTCGTCAAAGTTCGCGGCTAGCATTAGCCTGATGTACTTTGTGACGTTCGTGTAGATCTCACGGCCACCCTGTATAGCGTTTACGATAGTAGCAAAGTTGTCGTCCTCAAGGACCATGTCGCTGGCTTCCTTGGTGACGTCTGTACCCTTGATACCCATGGCGACGCCGATGTCGGCTGCCTTGAGTGCAGGTGCGTCGTTGACGCCGTCACCAGTCATTGCGACTATGTGATTGAGCCTCTTGAGGCTCTGTGCGATCCTCATCTTGTGCTCGGGGCTTACCCTTGCACAGACGCGGACATCTTCTATTGTGTCGTCAAGCTGGTCGTCGGTTAGTTCTTCGATCTCAACGCCTTCCAGGACGGATTCGTCGGTTTCTTCACTGAGGATTCCGATCTGCTTTGCGATGGCTACAGCAGTAATCCTGTGGTCACCAGTGACCATAACTGACCTGATACCGGCCTGTGCTGCTGTCCTGATTGCCCCGGGAACCTCTTCCCTTGCTGGATCGATCATTCCGATTAGTCCAACGAATACAAGGTCTGCCTCGACTTCGTCAACCTCAAGTGCTGAGTAATCATATTCGTCTGGTAGCTCCTTGTAGGACATACCGAGGACACGGAGTGCATCCCCTGCCATGTCCTGCATGACTTTGAGGGTCTCATCCTTGTCCTTCTGGGTAATATCCCTGATTTCGCCGTCGAGGATCTTTGTTGATCTTTCGAGCACCATCTCGGATGCTCCCTTTACGTATGCAACGAGTTTGCCCTCTGGGGTCTTGTGGACTGTTGTCATTCGTTTCCTTGTGGAGTCGAATGGAATCTCACTGACCCTCTTGTACTCTTCCTTGAGCGCCTTGTTCGGCATTCCTGCCTTCTCGGCTGCTACAACGAATGCTCCCTCAGTTGGGTCACCGAAACAGACCCAGTTTCCGTTGTTAAGCTGGATCGTTGAGTCGTTGTTTAGCGCGCTTATTCTCAGAAGTGTGGTTAGCTGTGTGTCATCCACGAGGTTGATCTTTGCCCCGTCTTCCATGAACTCGCCCTCCGGCTGGTACCCGGTTCCAGTGACATCGATTGTCCTGCCCGCTGAGTGTAGCTTTGTGACTGTCATCTCGTTCTTTGTGAGAGTCCCAGTCTTGTCGCTGCAGATTACGGTTGTACTTCCAAGTGTCTCTACGCTTGCTAGCCTACGCACGATTGCCTTCTGCTTAGCCATTCGGCTCGTACCCATGGCTAGGGTGATCGTAAGAACAGCGGGAAGCCCCTCGGGTATCGCGGAGACCGCTAGGCTTACGCTGGTCATGAAGACCTCTTCCAGAGTCCTGTCATGCACGAACCATAGCACGAAGAAGACGAACACAGTCAGCACCAAGCTGATTGCGATGAGCTGCCTGCCCATCTTGTCCATCTTCTGTGTGAGTGGCGGGGGCTCTACGTCGATCGACATAACCATGCCTGCGATCTTTCCGAACTGACTGTTCATGCCTGTCTCGGTGACCACAGCGACGGCTCTGCCATTGGTGACGACTGTACCCATGAAGACCATGTTTTTCTGGTCTCCGATACCAGCGTCAGAGGCAACTTCAATGAGTCGCTTGCCAACTGGCCTAGACTCGCCGGTTAATGCAGCCTCGTCAACCTCAAGGTTGGCTGCTTCCAGCAATCTGCTGTCTGCTGGCACCCTGCTGCCTGCTTCAAGTATTATAATATCACCTGGAACAAGGTCCTTGGAGTCTATTGACTCCTCTTTGCCTGCCCTCATGACGAGGACATGCGGTGAGACCATCGCCTTCAGTGCCTCAACAGCTTGCTCCGCCTTGTATTCTTGGTAAAAGCCAAGAATGCCGTTCATGACGACGATGACGAGTATTACATACATGTCGGTCATGGGCTCGCCTTCCTTTATAGCGAGGTAGCCGGATACAGCTGCTGAGATAATGAGTACAATTACGAGTATGCTTGTGAACTGTTCCCAGAGAAGGTGATACCATTGCTTCTTCGCCTCCTCCTTAAGCTCGTTGGGGCCATACTCTTGGAGTCGCTTGGCTGCCTCCTCGTCTGAGATACCTTCCCTTGAGGTACTAAGAGCCTGGAGGACACCATCGATGTCTGTCGCGTGCCATTCTTTCTTTTCCAAGATTTACACCATTATGATTTCTAGGTCATAGTTAGACCTAATTCTACATTGGGAATACTTTATCGCTTAAAACTCCTACGATAAGATAATCGTTGTTCAAGCTAAACTGGTAGCTATCCGTCCAGTACCAGATGTCGCATCTGTCTCAGGTACAGGACCTTGACCCCGGCTTTCCTTGCCTTCTGCCTTAGCTCAGAGTCTGATGTACCGAGCACCATGTTTTCCCTTGCGGCAAGGTTGATGAGGCTATCATCTACGAATGCCCGGGAGTCATCATCCACAACGAAGCAGTTCTCAGCCAGCTTCTCGGCTAGCTTGAGCTGCCTGACGAATGAGCCCTTGGACTTGTCCTTGAGGATCGCTATCTCATCAAGCACGCGGGTAGACACGTAGAACTCGACGATGTCATTCAGCGCGTTCTCGGATTCCTCGAAAATGTCAACCTTGAAGCGAACGGGGATAAGTAGAAAATTTGTGTCAACAAGAAGCTTTGTTGGCATCTTACTCACTGAGGGTGCCGACGCCTATGAGTCGCCACCTTCCACCAATACGCCTGCTGAGGGCAACCCTGTCGCCTGGAATGGCGCAAACCGGGATTGATAGGGTGGCCTCAAGGTTCTTCTTCTTGATGTCAGTCACCTCACCCATAGTCTTGGCGGTTCCCACATTGAGTAGTAGCTTCTCGCCTTTCGCGATTTGCGCTACTTTCTCCTCCTGCATGCTACCTACGACGCTGTCGAACAGGTAGTACTCTAGGTTCAGGACCTCTAGGACGGGTGGAAGTGTCCCGGGTTGTCCGATGAGGCTGCCGACTAGTCCGTCAGACTTTGTGAGGCTGGGGTCAAGCATTGATCCCACCCCTGCCAGTCCTCCGGGTAGGGCCTCGTCAACCTTTGTGCCGCCAACGTGTAAGCTTGTGATCTTTGTGAACAGCTCACGCATCTTGATACGGTTCTTCTGCCTCTGGGGGAGGCCTGGTCTGATCTCAACCTCGTCGCCGATGTTGAAGCTGCCCTGTGTGATGCTTCCGCCAAGGACTCCACCGACCATCTCCTCGATTGGAGTGCCTGGCCGATTCACGTCAAAGCTCCTGACGATATACATCCTCGGGGGCTGGTCAGGGTCCCTCACCGGTGTGGGTAGGTACTCCTGCATTGCCTGGATGAGCAGGTCAACGTTTACTACCTGTTGGGCTGAGACCGGGATGATAGGTGCGTTCTCGGCTATGCTTCCCTTGAGGAAGCTCTTGATCTCATTGTAGCTCTCCTCGGCTCTTTCTGGTGTGATGAGGTCGATCTTGTTCTGGACAATGATTAGGTTCTCTAGCCCAACCGCTTGGATTGCCGCAAGGTGCTCCCTTGTCTGGGGCTGTGGACATTTCTCGTTTGCTGCGATTACTAGGATCGCTCCGTCCATCACCGCTGCGCCGCTGAGCATGGTCGCCATCAGTATCTCGTGACCAGGGGCGTCAACGAAGCTGAGGGTTCTCTGTAGCTCTGCCTCCGTGCCGCAGTGTGGGCATTCTTTTGTTACGCAGAAGCATTCTGGCTCATCGCAGTTTGGGCACTTGTAGATAGCGGTATCAGCGTAGCCCAGCTTGATTGTGATTCCTCGCTTGAGCTCCTCGCTATGCCTGCTAGCCCACTCGCCGGTGATAGCCTGCACTAGGGTGGTCTTTCCATGGTCTACGTGACCGATGGTGCCGATGTTGACTTCAGGTTGTTGTGGTAGTTTTGGAATGTGTACTCGCCCCTGTGAGTGTGTGGATTCACTACTGAATCTTTGCTTAAATACGTATCCCCGAACATGGTTTTTGTTTAGGTACAGTATTGGTAGAGTGGGTAAAGAGTTATATCTGAAACGTCCTGAGTATTGGTAATCAGGTGTAAAAAATGGGCGACGAGAAAGTTGCAGTCGAAATAAGTAAGGAACTATTCGATAAAGTCAAGGAAAAGATAGAGGGGACCAGCATTACTAGCGTAGAGGAGTACATCCAGCTCCTCCTGGAAAACGAGTTCCCAGAAGAGACTGAGTACACCGCCGAGGAAGAGGAGCTCATCCGAGAGAGACTCAGGCGTCTAGGGTACATCGAGTGATACTGATGCCCAGGCCACATGGCGGAAAACTGGTTAACAGGCTTACACCAGTATCTAAACAAGCTAAATTAATGGCAGAGGCAGCAGAGATGCCATCTGTCAACGTTTCACATGAGCAGAGACTAGACTATGAGAACATCGCATTTGGTCTATACAGTCCACTCAAAGGTCCAATAACAAGGACTGACTTTGATACAGTTGTGTCAAACGGCAGACTCAGCAACGATGTCCCATGGACAATCCCGATCCTTCTGGATGTATCAGAGAAAATCTCAGAGACTTTCAAAGAGGGAGACGCAATCGCCTTGAAGAGTGGAGATGAGCTCTTCGCAATAGTAAAGGTTGAGGACAAGTACGGTTGGGACAAGGAAAAGTACAGTCAGAACATCTACAAGACAACCGATGAGGAGCATCCAGGGGTAGCCAAGACAAACGAAATGAATCCAATCTTGGTTGGAGGATCAATTGAGATATTCAACGAGCACCCAGGCCAGTTCCCCAAGTACAGGCTAAAACCAGAGGAGACAAGGTTCCTGTTCAAGGAAAAGGGATGGAGAACGGTTGCCGGATTCCAGACACGGAACGCACCCCACATGGGTCACGAGTACGTCCAGAAAACCGCGCTGAGCTTCGTCGATGGACTGTTCATCAACCCACTCATCGGTAAGAAGAAAGCGGGGGACTTTACCGACATCGTCATCCTTGAGAGCTACGAGGCGCTCATCGAGCATTACTTCCTCAAGAACTCAGCAACAATGGTCACTCTTGAGATGGAGATGAGGTATGCAGGACCCAAAGAAGCCATACACCACGCCATCGTCAGGAAGAACTATGGCAACAGCCACTTCATCGTAGGCAGGGACCACGCAGGCGTGGGAAGCTACTACGGCCCGTTCGAGGCACAGGAGATATTCGACGACTACCCAGATCTGGGTATAGCGCCCATATTCTTCAGGAACTTTTTCCACTGCCACAAGTGCGGTGGGCCCCAGAACGACAAGATTTGTCCACACGGGGACGAGGACAGAGAGAACTTCAAGGGCAGGGTAATGAGGCATCTACTCAGTGAGGGGAAGTACCCCGACCCAACCCAGATGCGCCCCGAGGTAACCGAGGCCATCCTTCGGCACAAGAAGCCCTTCGTGGAGTAAATCTCCATAATTTTTTGAAATAGTTCATGTTAAATCTTGAACCCTCGTAATATGGGCATGAGCCCACCCAGCGTAAAGTTCATCGAGGCGCTTATTGACCAGATGTCAAACGGGGTGGCGGTATATGATAGGGAGCTGCATTTTGTCACGGCTAACAACTACCTACGCACAAGGTTCCTGACGGACAGGGATGCGGTGAGGGGGATGCACATGTTAGAGGTGCGCCCGGAGCTGGAAGGCACTGAACGGTACGAGGAATACAAGAGGATCGCTCGGGAAGGAGGATCAGTCTCGTTCAAGGGCGTGGTACTCGATGAGTCACAGAAGCAGCGTCAGGTAAACATCAATGTATACGAGCAGGATGGACTGATTTTCCTTGTAAGCAAGGACGTGACCAGCCACGAGTTGAGGCTGACAGCACTATCGCAGATATCAGAGGAGCTTTTCAAGTCAAACTCGTTCGATGAGGTATACGGAAAGACTCTGGAGATCATCCAGAACACGCTTGGATACAGGTACGCTGGGATCGCGCTGGTCCGTAGTGGCCAGATCCAGTACGTTGACTATATTGGATTTGAGGAGCTGGAGGCTTGGGTCAACGAGATAAATGGACCAGGGATTATAGCGAGGACTGCACGAATGGGCGAGTCCCAGCTGGTTAGAGATACGAGAAGTGACCCTGATTTCATACAGACAGAGTACATTGCCATGGATGCTCCGGCGATGCTTTCCGAGCTTACAGCACCCATAGTCATCGATGACCAGATATTTGGGATATTAAACATCGAGAGCGAGCTTGTCAACGCTTTCGATGAGCAGGATCAGAGGCTGCTGGGGATTCTTGCATCAACTGTGGCGAGCGCCCTTCGGAGGCTGCAGATAGAGGCAGAGCTAAAGATAAGTAACCAAAGGCTCAGGGAGCTCGTAGACGAGATAGATCAGGACCTGAGCCAGACAGAGAAACTATTCAAGGGGATATACGAGAACTCAGCTGCGGGTATAGTCCTACAGGAGATCGGGGGAATGATCGTTACAGTTAACCCGAGCTTTGAGGAGATGGTGGGGTACACAGAGGAGGATCTCAAGAGAATGGTGTACAGGGAGTACACATACTCGGATGACCTTGACATTGACACACCCTTGTGGAACGACCTTTTAACGGGAAATATCACCAACTATGTCTTTGAGAAGAGGTACCAGCACAGAGACGGGAGCCTGATCTGGGCACGAGTGACTGTTAGCCTCATTCGAGATGGAGAAGGTAACTCCCAGTACAGTGTAGCTGTAATCGAGGATATCACGGATTTCAGGAGGGCAATGAACGAGATCGAGTTCAACAACGCTCTAATGAAGGCGCAGTTGGACAGTTCCCCTGCAGCCATCTCAGTTGTTGACAAAGAGGGAAAGCTCCTTCTGTACAACGATAACTATGTGAAAATCTTCGGTTTAGAGGAGGACAAGTCAAAAGAGGTACCCCTTGACGAGCTCAGGCGCAGGGCAGCAGATGATATGGTTGATCCGGAGGGCTTCATTAGGGGGGTTGAGGATTATTACAGTAACCTGTTCAAGGCTGGGATTGACGAGATACGGTTCAAGGATGGGCGAAGGTATGAGCGAAGCACCGTTCCGTTAATTGACAATGAGAACGTGTACCATGGACGGCTCTGGCACTTTTATGATATAACCGAGATCATCAACCTCCAAGACGAGCTCAACAAGGCGGAAAGGCTGGCATCAATCGGGCGTATTGTTTCCATTGTAGGTCATGACCTGCGTAACCCGCTTGGAGTAATCAACAACGCTGTATTCTTCCTCAAGAAACAGTTGGAGGGGTCAGAGAATGAGAAAGTGGACCGCAGCATCGAGATAATCGAGAACGAGATTCAGACATGCAAAAGCATCATCACCGATCTACTAGACTTTGCGCGCGGCCCAAGGCAGCCTTACATGGATCTAATTGAGGTGGATACCCTCGTGGAGGAGACCGTGATTAAGCTCTCTTCCCTGAACAAGAGGGAAGTCGATATGAGCTTTGGCGTGGTGGAGAGCACCAGGCTTGACTCGCAGATGATGAAAAGGATTCTCACGAACCTCATAAACAATGCCTTCGACGCGACGCTGCTTAACAAGGAATCAGTATCCGTATCAACCCGGTTGGAAGGGGAGAAAGTAGTGATTGCAGTCAAGGATGAGGGTGTTGGGATACCAGAGGGGATGAAGGACAAGATGTACACCCCGTTGTTCAGCACCAAGAACAACGGAACGGGTCTTGGGCTCTACATCACCCGTCAACTTGTCGAGGCGCAGGGCGGGGAGATTTCGTTTGAAACACAAGAAGGAAAAGGGACAACCTTCACGGTTGCTTTCCCAAAAACGTCCTAGTTCTCATTATCCTTAAAACGGGTAAAGTAGCAGGTATCTCCATGTCTAAGATTAAAGCATCACACATACTCGTGGAGAAGCAGAGCCAGGCTTTCAAGGTACTGAGTGAACTTAATGATGGAGCAAAGTTCGAGGACCTAGCCAAAAAGTACAGCAATTGTCCGTCGGGCAAGAGGGGAGGAAACCTTGGAGCCTTTGGGCGCGGTCAGATGGTCAAGCCATTCGAGACAGCCGCCTACGACCTGAAGGTAGGAGAGACCACCAAGGAGCCCGTCAAGACCCAGTTCGGGTACCACCTCATCAAGAGGACCGGTTAAACCACTCCGTTAGGGTTAACATATGAACGTATCAGGGTCTTGAGTAGACCCGTTTTATCTTGTTTTATCTCTCTGTATGCCTCGCATTCAACCCAGCATGTTGGGCATTGAAGCTTGGATATGGTATCTCTTGCCTCCCGTGCCCTGCTTGAGGTCCAGATTGAGGAGAATGGGTCATCCCTGATGTTCCCCAGTTTGCTTTCCATCAACAGGCATGGGTAGACATCTCCGGATGGGTTTAGGAAGAAGCTGCTGGTGCAGGCGGTGCATGGGAGTTCACGGTTTCCGTCAAGGTAGCTCTGGACACCGTTGATGTAGTGTAACTGGGTTAGTGCTCCCAGTCTTCCTTTATGGTTGACTGCGTTGAAAACGATCATCCTGAGGACTTTCTCAAGCTCAACGGGGTCGATTTGACCAGCTTCCTCGTTCATATAATAGAAATCGCTGATGTTCACTGGTCTGAAACTAAAATCAGCGTCCCGATTATAAGCGATACGCTGGATGATTGGAGCCTCCTTAAAATTCTCGGGTGTCAAGGTCATCCCAACGCTCAAGTCTAGCCTAGGCTGCGCCTTCTTCACGACAGAAAGATGAGATAGAGTTCTCCTAGCCAGCTTGTAGCTGCCCTCAACTCCCCTAATCTTGTCGTTTACAGCCGCGATTCCATCAATGGATACGGTTACCCCCAGCTTGACTCCCTCAGAGAGCATCTTCGCTGTCTGGTTCTTCACAAGATCAGGCATCATGCCGTTAGTCGGAATCCATACCATGCACCCGGGAATGTTCTCAACGACGGTGTTAGCTATCTCAGGAAGGTCGTCCCGCAGGTATGGTTCTCCTCCTGTTAGCTGGATTGATTTGACATACCTGAAGAGCTCCCGGTTTGACTCGAAGAACTCCCTAATCTCACTTAGGCTTAACTCGTTCTTGGGCTCAGTCTGCCAGATGTTGCAGTTTTGGCACCTGCTATTGCACTTGTAGGTGACTGCAAAGTTGGCTATCTGGGTTAGATAGTTCTTCATGGTTAATTTTCTCTGAATGTTATGAATATGAGTCGTTATGGCTATATGGTTTACGACAGGGTTGTGTAGTATGAAGCACATCAGAATGGACCACCTACACTTTTTCGCAACAGACCTAGACGAGGCGATAAAGTTCTACAAGGACATGGGATTCGAGTTCGTACACAAGCTTGAACACGGGGGAAGGGCGGCAGCTCAACTGCGCTCAGAAACCGGTTTAGTGATTGACATTAACCTCACCGGCGTGGCTGACAACCCCGGTTTCAGCCATTACGCGATTATCGTGGAGGATATCGAGAAAACGGCTGCAGAGTTGAAGGAGAAAGGCTACGAGATGGATGGACCTACCTTCAACAAGGACACAAAGAGAAAGATAGTCACCGTACGAGACACCAACGGGTTCCTCGTACAGTTCGTAGAATACGAGTAGCTTACTCGTGCCTCAAGGCTTCCACCGGGTTTAACCTGGAAGCACTCCACGATGGATAGAGCCCTGAGAGGACACTGGTTACAACTGCGAAGCCCACCACCATCAACGCAAGAGAGAAGGTGGGAGCGGCGGTTATCCCAACATATTTTCCGATCACGTCACCCAGCAGGAACCCGAACGCAGCACCCATTACGCCACCTACTACTCCGGTGAGCGCTGCCTCTGTCATGAACATTGCGAGGATGTCGGTGCTCTTGGCACCGATGGCTTTCATTGTGCCAATCTCCCTTGTTCTCTCCATAACGGAGACAGTCATTGTGTTGATGATGCCGACGCCCGCGACGAGCAGGCTGATTGCAGCGACACCGCCTAGGACTGCCTCAATGGTCCCGGTGATGGTGCTTATCATCTCCATTGTGCTTGCGGCTGTCATGGCTGTCACCCCGTCGATTTCCTCCTCGATATGGTAGGCTACTGAGTCAACGAGTTCACTGTCCTCCACGAGGACCTGAATGGTGTCATACTCGCCATCTGTCTCGAAGAACTGCTCACAGGTCTTCAACGGGATTAGGAAGCTGTTGTCTGCTCCCATGGTTCCACCTGTCTCCGCAAGGATACCGACAACCCTTACCGTCAGGTCTTTGTCCTCGTCGCCAACCTCGGCGGTCAGCTTGATCCGGTCTCCAAGGTCAACTATGGGCTCCTCGTCTGGGTCAGGAACGGCAATATTGTAACCGATAACTGCGACGGCGTTGTCGCTGCGTAGAAGAACCCTGCCCTCCTCTACCTCGACTCCCTCGTTGATGGTGAAGTACACATCCGATACCCCTGTCACCGAGACAGTGTAGGGGTCACCCTTGAGGCTGTACGTAGCCCCGCCCCCGGATACCGTGGGGGCGACTAGGTCAACATCGGACATCTCCTCGATGAAATCAACCTCTCTCCAATCCAAGGTTGCCTCGATCTCGTTGCTCATCCTCTGACCGGGTCCCATCCCCCCTGCAATTATCGTGATGGTGTTCCCTCCGAGGGCTCCGAGTTCACCGTTGATCTCGGCGTTCATCCCCTGGGTGAGGGAGATCAGCCCGGTGACCGCGGCGCACCCGATGAGGATGCCGATCAGGTTCAAGGCGAACCTGAACTTGCGCTCGCTGAGGCTGTTGGCGCTGATCGTTGCTATATCGTTGAGCTTCATCGCTAGACACTCCCCAGTTTTCTTCTGTCCTCATCGGTGAGATCAAGGCGATTGATACCTAGCTTGCGCATAGAGGCTACCAGCTCCTCCTCGGTTAGATCCTCGGCTTTCCTTGACGTGTGCCGTTCAATCCTCTCGATGTCCCTGTTCTGGAGCTTGTACATTGTTCCACCCAGCAGAAGTAGGGTGAACATGCCCCATGGAAGGGGTCTCCAGTACGGTCTGAGGATTCTTCTACGCCTGTAGAAGGGGTGTATCCTGAACGGTCGTCGTCGCATTCTTCTTCCACGCATTTGAGGTGAAAACAGGTTTACGCCTTATAACCGAATTTCATGATTAAACCAGATTATGATCAGAATTGGAGGTTAATTTGACATAGCCTTATCAGGAAACATACAGGTTTTAGCCCAAGAACCACCAAATAGGCTTAGACAATGGCTCCTCGCACCCGCACCTTCAAGCATTTACTGTACTGGTTGTTTACTGCAACCCGTGGAGGTACGAACCGGGGGCGGATAGTGGAGACGCTACTTGAGGAGCCGATGAACACCAACCAGCTCAGGAAACGTCTTGAACTGGATTTCCGGACCGTGAAACACCATCTTGAGGTTCTGGAGAACAACGACTTGGTTGTCTCCATGGGCAACAATTATGGTAGGATGTACTTCGCCTCGGAGAAGCTGATGGAGGACATCGAGCTTTTCGAGGAGGTCTGGAGTGGTGTCAGTGTAAAGCTGAAGGGTGGAGGAGAAGAAAAATGAAAAAGAAACTAGGAATCATACTGGTCGCTCTGGTATTGATTCAACTCACAGCGGTGACGGTGCAGGCTCAGGATTTCCGGTTCCCAAAGCCTAGGGTGAAAGACCTTAGCCCAGAGGAGCTGCAGGAGCTTGAGAACAGGATAATGACGTACATGGTGGGCAAGACCGCGGTCTCGTTGATCAACACGGCGTTGATGACGTACATAATGTGGTTCTACTATGTCTTGTACAGGGAGAACGGCTCAAAGTTCAGCCTAGGGCTCATCGCATTGAGTGCTGCGTTGATGGTGTACTCTGTAGCAAGTAACCCGTACTTGCTGTATCAGACAGCTAAGCAGAGCATGCGTTTCGCTGGGTTGTTCAACTTCCTACCGGACCTGTTCACCACCGCGGCGGCTGTGATAATGATATACCTGACGAGGACTTAGAGAAACCTATGAGACCGTCTTACGTGGTGGGGTTCATCGTAGGATTCCTCATACTTCTCATAGTGTTCATTGTAAGCGTGGTTGGGTGGAATCTCTTCAAGAGAGATTTTGAGTAAAACTAGGATGATTTCTTGGGCCGTAAGGCATCGGCTATCTCTGCGGGTGATGCTCCGCTTTCCGCCATATCTTTGACGAAGTCAAGGTTATCAGTAAAGTTCTCAACCATCAACGACTGTTCATCTGTTAATTCGACACCGGTAATGGTCTCGTTTAATAAGCCCTCGGTTTCGGTGACCAGGTCTAGCACGTTGATGCCTGTTCCTTCATCCTCCACTATCTTCTTCACCCCCATGCTGAACTCTCGGATGATATTCATCAATCCAAGTTCATCATCCACATCTTTGAGTTGGTCTTCAGGCCTAGAGGGAGGATTAGGCATTTCTTCCTGAGGTAGTTCTACGGCCGTTCCATCTTCGGGCTGTGCGTTATTTGCTTGGTGCATGATATATCCCCCGACACCGAAAATGAGGAGGATGCTCGCTAAGGCCAGGATAGTTTTCTCGTTCATCCTAGTCACCTGGGCGTATCTCCATCCTGAGGAACTGCATGTACGAGGCAGCGAAGCAAACCACCAAGCCCACCGCGAGCACTGCAATGTTAGCCCAGTTTGCGATCAAGGCTTCTCCCAAGGGTACTGTCCGGGAGAATCCTTGTGTCATCCCTCCATACCCCGTTGCAACTCCGAGAACTGCCGTGGCTGTGTCTTGGAATAGCCCGGTGGGTGATAGTCGGTTGATGCTTTCAACCATATCCATTCTCTCCCTCATGGCTTCTCTGTACTCGTCGGTGATCTCGAACTTTCCTTGCCCTCCCTGAAATCCTCCAGCGGGTAAGGGGACTAGGACTCCCGCAACTGCGTTTGCCAGTATCCCCAGCACGATGCTGAAGAACATCCATGTTCCGATTGATGCCAGTATCGAGGTTGACGTTCTCTTCGCGATGACAGAGAACAGCATTCCTAGGCTCAACCAGAACACTAGGTAGAGTACAGTCAGCAGGGCCAGGACAACTATCTTCAGTGACTCAGTCCCGGTCGGCCCATACCCCAGCATGGGAATCGCAAGTCCAACCGTGATAGCAACTGTTCCTATTCCGACGGTTGCCAGTGAGGCAGCGCCTGCAAGGAACTTGCCGTTGATGACTGAGTCCCTGTAGATGGGCTGACCTAGCAGCATGGATAGGGTGCCCGTGGTTCTCTCCTTGTTCACGGAGTCGAACCCTAACGCCATCCCGAGGATTGGGCCGAAGAGCACCATTATCTGGATGAAGCTGTAGCTCATCCGAGTACCCGAGAATATTGAGAGGAAGGTTGCTTCGGCGTTGTCCTTGATGTAGTCAACGCCCTGATACGCTGCCAAGCCCGAGAGCAATATCATGAACCCGAAGAGGATGATGAACCGTGTACTGCCAAACTGGTCCCGCATCTCCTTCTCGGCTATGGTCATCGTGCCTGCCATCACTGAGCCTCCTTCTCGTAGTACTTCATGAAAATCTCCTCCAATGTGTACTCCCTGGGCTTCATCATTAGTATCGTTGAGCCGTTCTCAACGATGGTCTTTGAGACGGTGAAATCGCTTTCAGCGTTCCCGTAGACGTAAATCCTGCCGTTCTCCTGGGTGACCTGTTTTACTCCATCAACGGCCTCCACCTGCTCGATGAGCTCGGGGGTGACCTCGGACAACTTGAACTCGACGCTCCTGTCCTCAGCCCCCATCATTATGTTGTTCAGGTTGTCCATTGTCTCCTTGAGCACAAGTTTCCCCTGGTTGATGATGGCGATCCTGTCACAGGTCACCTGAACCTCGCTGAGTATGTGGGACGTCATTACGACTGTCAATCCCTGCTTGTTTTTCAGGTCGAGGATGAGCTCCCTGATCTCCCGGGTGCCTACGGGGTCCAGTCCAAGGGTGGGCTCGTCGAGGAATATCACCTGCGGGTTCTTCATCATGGTGGACGCGATGCCCACTCGCTGCTTCATCCCTCTTGAGAACGACTCGTATTTCTCATCAAGCCAGTCGGACATCCCCACGATCTCAAGTGTCTCATGTATCCGGTCCTCCCTTTCCTCCTTGGGCATATCGTTGAGCTTGCCAAGGTAGTCAAGGTTCTCGAAGGCAGTCAGGTCGCCGTAGAGGCTGCTGTACTCCGGCAGGATACTGGCAGCGCTGCGTATCTCCCTTGACTGCTCCACGATGTCGAATCCCCCAACGGTTCCAGTGCCCGAAGTTGGCACTGATAGCCCCATGAGCATCAGCACCGTTGTGGTTTTCCCGGCACCGTTTGGGCCAAGGAATCCGAAGATCTCGCCCTGCGTCACCTCCATGTCGAGTTGGTCTACGGCCTTGAAATCCCCGTATGTTTTTGTCAGTTCAAATGTTTCAACTACGTTTCCATTCATTTTTCTTACCTCCGTTTGAATCTCTTGAAGAGCATGGCCGCACCAGCGATTGCGACGACTGCGATGCCGATCCCGATGTAGCCCCATGTGTTGGATGCCTGGGCGGTGATCCTTACATCAATCTCGTCGGACTCCAGCTGGTCGCTGATGGCCTGAGTTGTTATCAGGTAATCCCCGGCTTCGGTGTCGCTCGGTAACTCAACCTCAATCGTGAAGGACACCGAGTCCCTTGGCTCAAGTGAGTTCACTTGGGTTGGAGTAACGGTTGCCTCCCAGTCATCAGGCAGGGTTGATTCAAGGTACAGAGTTGTTACAGCGGTCTGTCCCTGGTTTGTCACGCTGCCCGAGTAGGTCACTGAGCCCCCAATCGCCGACGTGGTGTAGAGGGTTGATAGGTTAAGCTCAAGCTCGTAGCTGCCAACAATCTCGATAGAATAGTCCAGCTGGAGCTGGGTACCATCATCGGACTCGATGACAACGGTCATGTCGTACAAGTCGCTGATGACGCTTTTCGGCGGCTCAATGATTAGATCAACCGCCTCGGACTCGCCTCCCGCGATCCTGATGCTGGCGATCTCAAGATCATCCGAGATGAACGAAGCATCCCAGTTACTGGGCAGGTTTGGCACAGTTAGAAGGGTCAAAGCATCGGCCTCTCCCTTGTTCCAGAGAACAAGAGGGAAGGTAATGCTTGCACCTGCTTCAACTGTCACCTCGGAGAAGCTGCTGATTACCTCGATCTCGCTGGTTGCCTCCCGCAGGTTGACATCCAGCTCAAGGATGTCAAGCACCCCACCGTTCACATCGGTGCAGGTAACAGTTGCCTGGTAGTCACCTACCTCAACAGAGTCCGGGGTCTCCAGCTCGATTGTCAGGCTCTCGGTTTGGTCGGAGCTGAGCAGCATGCTTGTGACCGCCATATCGGTTGATGTCTTGAAAGCGACGGCCCAGTCGTTTGGTACATCGGCGTCAAGTGTGACCTTCTTGTCTACCTCGCCCAGGTTGGACACGGTTAATGGTAGCTCGATGTCCTGTCCCAGCTCCTCGGAGACTGAGAGATATGTTGATTTCAGCTCGATTTCGTCGGTGTACACTTTTGGGGTGATGGTGAAATCAAGGGTGTCATCAATCGTGCCCGACGCGGTGATGGATATCACTTCAACGCTCGTCGCGGTCTCCGGGACCATCACCTCTAGGTGGTACTGTTCGTTCCCAGTGTCCAGTAGGATGTTCTCGATCTCTCCGATCTCGTCAACAATCTTTACATCCCAGTCTAGGGGCGCATCGACGGAGAACGTTATGTCCTCGACATCGTCGCCCCTGTTGGTGACGGTGAAGTCAAGGCTAAGCTCGTTTCCTGGGGTAGTGAGCCTCTTGACCACGGATGATGAGAGGGTTAGGGTTTTCTCCATGGTTATGTCGCCCATGGTTACAATGTCTTTACTCGGGTCTTCCGTTGGTGCCTGGGTGACCTGGACTGTCTTCTCGAGGGTGACGTAGCCGTCAAGCTCGAAGACGAACGTGTAGGTGCCCCCCAGGTTCATCCTGAAGTACCCGTCCTCGTTGGTCTCGTCGGTCTCCTCAAGGCTCCCGGTGCCAAGGTAGGCTGAGACCAGTACATCCTCAAGCGGGTTCCCGTCCTCGTCCAGCACTGCCCCGTGGACGTTGCCAAGGGATGCGGCCTGGGCTGTGTTGATTGGTAATACAAGCAATGATATGAGCATCGCCACGCGCGCGCGCGCGCGCGCGCGCCATAGCCAGTAACGGACTTGCTACCAGTTTAACAATGCTGTCAATAGGAGCCGGGTTCCTTGCCGTAGGCCTTTCACTCCCAAGTTCCAGTATCTATTTCTATCTTTGCTTAATTGCGGGGGCTATCTTTGCGTTGCTAACTAAGAAGAGCATCGATGATACAGTGCATCAAGGTCAAAAGAAGAAACAAGAGATAGCTGATAATTACGTAGATCCGATATTGATTAAGACTGAATAGTGCTTAGACCTCACTTGGACAACGAATTTATGGATAAAATAAATGAAAGAATAGTAGAAGAATAACGTGAAAACGATAACTCTACTCATTTATGGCGTTTCTTTTTGATCTAGAAGTTAATTTATTCATTATCCTCCACTTGGCCGATTTAGTAGACCCAATTTTTTCTACCGCCCCTTCCCTTGATAGATCTCGTAGTGTCCGTTGAACAGTGGCTATGTGTATGCCTGTCGATTTACTGATTTCCTTCGAGGACATTACTGGTTTTGTAAACGCGCCTAAGATCGTTCTTTGGGTGATTTCTATTGGGCTATTTCTTGGGTGTTTTGCTACTTTTTCCTCGAGTATACGAATCTTGAGAAAAGCATCGAAAGCTTTTCTTGCTTCAGTAATACCGAATTTCGCATCTACTGCATCGACTTCTGGTCTGCCATCCTGGAACTTTCTCCTAGATATTGCATGAATTACTGATTTCTTGAGAGCAAATTCTGTTAGTCTAGATAGGCTATTTGCTCTTGTGTCAAATACATCCGCCCCAAATATTTCGTGGGCAATTTTTCGGCACTCTTCTCTAAACTCGTTTATCATCTCCTGGGCACCAGGATCAAAGGATACTTCTATTTCATCTCCATCTCCATGGAGTTCTGCAAGCTGTTCTGCGAGGTTTTCTAGCTCCTCGTCCTCTTTTTCACTACTATAACTCCAAAAATGGGCAAGCTCCTCTGGTGTAGAGGGTTCATATTTTCTTTCGTCGTCTACTACGAAGATTATTCTTACTCCATTTCCCTGACTCCAAAACCCTTCAGGTAGTAAAGTGAGGAAGTAAAAAGTGGTTAGTCCTACAAAATTTATGTACACTTCATCAATCTTCTCATATCCACGTCGGATAGTAAGGGCGTTCTCAACATGACCGTCGTATAGCTGAGCCATGAACTCGAGGGCTCCTGCCATGTAGTCCTTTGAACTCGCCCCTTTGATCATAGAAGTATATTCATCACTTAGTATTATTCCAGTAGGTAAGCTGCCATCTTTTGCGACTTTCGCCAGCATGCTAGTCAGTGCTTCAGTTGTGAACTGTGAGGGAAGTATAAGTTCAACACCGAGTTTGTCACTAATCCTTTGGAGGATTTTTCTTACTAAGTTTAGCGCTATACTTTTCTCGGAGATTCCTGAACCTCCGATTATAACAACGGAGAGGTTTAACCTCAGTTTCCCCTTATCAGTCATAATATAGTACCTTGATCCAGTAGCTGTGGCTACAAGAATGCATGCTAGATTGATCAAAAAGTCTCTGTTCGTCTTCAATCGAGACTCGAAATAGGAAACGAGCACCTCGATTAGAGAGCCAATAGGAATTTCAAGGTTCGACTCTTCTTCAGATGACGTTTTTTGACCATTACTATTGTCTCTATTCTTCATAGTTCTCACTCCTTTCTGATGTAATTTCTTTATCTAGTAGGGTTTTGGGAAGTATTTCATTAACTAGCTCTAATACCTCCATGGTTTTTTCGCTTCTACACAACTGAAGTATTGCGTTTGCCAGGATATAGGAAGAGGCATAGTATGCTTTTCTCCCTAAGGCATTTTCGTACTGAGCTCTTAACACATGGATGGTTGTTGATATCTCTGAGTCAACAGGCCCAATTTCAAAGCTTGTGTAAACTTCAAGTGAGTCCCAAAGGATTTGGGGGCTTATTTCTTCTATTTGAAGTGCCCAAAAAAAGGCTTCGTGTTCGTCTCCTTTCCGGATTGCTGGCCTGAGACGCATCACTGAGTTTGTGAGGTTGTGACCAAGTTCTGTTGTGACTTCGTCATCTTTTTGTGAGTTATGTTCTGGGTTAAATTCCATTTTTGCTCTGGTGACGAAGATGTGTTCGTAATTTATATTGGGGAAAGAACCTAAACCATAACCATAATGGCAGGGGTTAATGGTGAGGGGTCAAATGACCTAGACATGATTCTTGAGGCATTATCAAGAAAATTAATTCAGCTAGACACGTTATCTCGAGAAATTATCAGAGTAATTGCGAAAGAAGGGCCAGCCAATCCGAGTGCCATTAACCGTCGCGTAGGCACATCTTATCCTACTACTGTTCGGAATTCCTTAGGTTTGGGTAACAGGCCTGGGCTCCTTGGGGCTGATTTTGTACTCGATTCTGGGTTTAGAATGTTCACAGAGACTAATGAACTAAAACAAACTCACTACGCATTAAGCTTCAAAGGTTTTCTAGCATCACTCGCCTCTCTAAGGTTACAGTTTAATTATCTGATAAATGATTACACAGATTCTCTAAATTTCTTAACCTCAGATCAGAAGCTAGTTCTAAAAGATTACATGAAAGTCGAAATTGCCCTATGGCTTCAAACGTGTAAGGAAAATGGGTTAGACTTGACCAACGTTAGAGATATGGAAAGGTTTTATCATCTAACTAAGGATTCAGAGAAAGTATTTGGTAGTCGATACGAGTTACCAGAGGCTCAGAAGAATGAGAACTTAACATCGGATAAGGAAAATTTGGACATGGATATGCTTACGGATTACATCCGGGGATACTCAGACGACTGGCGCAGATTAGTAAGATTGAAAGCTTGTCTCAATCAGAAACTGGAGGATTTTCCTGAGGAAGTTAAGATTCATCTTGATTTATGGTATCACTTCATGATGGAAAACAAGGTTCCAACACCAAAAGCATCATGGTTGGAGAGATAGGTCGATATTTGTTCACCCCTCGCGAGAAGCCTTCTGTCCTATGTAAGCAATCCTTTGGCTTGATGTCATACAAGTTTCATGTGTTTGTGTGAAGAAACAGCCCCGATGGGGTCGATATTTCACGGGACGGGGGATAGGTGGTTGTAGACGATTCAGGGTGAAGTTATTGAGGGTTTGGTCGTTATGGGTCGAAAGGTATTCATCGCATACGTTTAAGCTACAATTATTGAGCTCAATCTAAACTACACACTCTAATAACAGTTAGAATATATTGGGAGTTATGTCAAATAGGAACAACAATAGAAAAGACTGGAACAAAATCGAGACTCTGAAAAATAGACTTAGCGACAAGTTCTTTGAGTTAAGAAATCAGCTAGCATCGTATGAAGGAGAGCATAAAGTACTATTGAGTTTTCTATTTCATCGAGGAGTCCTTAATTGGGGCGTACGTCCCAAAGATCAAACATTAGACCAATGGATATTCGAAGCAGATGAAAGGCAAGAAGATAGTTCCATCGAAAGTTTAGAATTGGATGGTTTGGATCGTCATGAGCAAAGACGATTGATGGAGCAATATTTAGAGCCTAGAAGAGATGATCTTCGTGAAGTCCTAGTGATTTGGGACTTGTTCCTTGATGTACACAGGTTACGATATGACATATTCTTAGAAGGTGAGTCTACTAAGGTGAATTGGGGAGAATGGTACATTGGGAGCACACAAGTATCCTAACTATGGTATTGTGTCAGGTTCATGATTTCTAGTGGTTCGCTATTTCCAGCCCAGCGCTGAGGCACCAGTACCAAAGATACTAGGAAATTCTACGGTGTCATATTAAGACTAAAACAGGAGACAAAGGGAGATATGGTAGAATAGCATGTACGCCTTTTTCAGCGCTTTCTAGCCCTCAAAGAGTAGATAAATTTAATATTTTTATTAATAAAACAGTAGAGATAAGGAGATACTTAATGGCTCGAAGAGATATCTTAGCAGAATGGTTAGTTGAAGCCTTGAAGGCAAAATCAGGTAGCGCATCAATTGTTGAATTATGTAAATACGTTTGGGAGCATCATGAAGAGGATCTTAGAGAGTCAGAGGCCCTTTTTTACACCTAGCAATACGATATCAGATGGGCCGCCACTAAACTAAGAGAAAATGGAGTAATGAAGGCTGCCAATCGATCTCCATCAGGAACTTGGGAACTCGTTTAACATTTTGCAGTCTCTATGTCATTTGAACAGCGTGAAAAAAGGTAAGATAAAGCTATATCTTCAGAAGCTTTCTTCTTATTCTACAAGATTCTAATAATAAGATGAGGATTAAATTTGACTTTAAATAATATTAATGGAACCAAAAAAGGAAAATTCAATCCACGTGCTAGAATTATATTAGAATTAGGAGACCAACTAATTAGAAACGAAAGAATTGCATTACTTGAGTTAATTAAAAATGCATATGATGCAGACGCTTCAAGGGTAACAGTTTCACTAAAGAATTCTAAGGACGCAAACAAAGCGTCAATTAGTGTAAAAGATAACGGTCACGGAATGGATTTATCAGTTATTGAAAATGCTTGGATGGAACCAAGAACTGACGTAAAGGAAACTCTTTTCAAAGAAAGAACTCGGACAAAAAAATATGAGCGTCTGCCAATTGGAG
Organism: uncultured Candidatus Bathyarchaeia archaeon; assembly: GCA_964589605.1. GTDB lineage: Archaea > Thermoproteota > Bathyarchaeia > TCS64 > TCS64 > RBG-16-57-9. Next base: position 28,028 of record CAZPRN010000020.1, read on the forward strand.
AAAAGGGAATTGGTAGATTTGCAGCACATAAATTAGGAAACGTTCTAGAACTGGTAACAAGGAAAGAAAACTCACCAGAGATTCTAATTGAAATTGATTGGAACGTTTTTAAAGCTAAAAAATACTTGTCGGATGTTGATATTAACATCATTCAAAGAAAACCAAAGGTTTTTACAAAAGGGAAAACCGGCACCAGATTAACAATACGACAGTTTAGAAAACCTTGGAGTCGAGGATTATTAAGGAGCGTTTATCGTTCAATAACGCAAATTAATGATCCTTTCTTTTCAAATCTATCAAATTTTTCTGTTATATTTAGATGTGCAGATCGTCGGGAGGAATTGAAGGATCTCATTAACCCAAAGAAAATAAAAAAGCAAGTTTTGTGGTATGGGAATATTACTCTAGATGGATCAAAATATTCCATGGATTATATGTTTACACCTTGGAACATCATGAGAAAAAAACTAAGTCCACAAAGACGCATTATTAATAATGAAGATATATTAGACATAGATAGTAAAAAGAAAAAGATTATTGATTTAAATGAACATGAAATAGGTCGAATAAGGTTAGAAATATATTCATATGACAGAGATTATCAGACATTAAATCTAATTAAAGATACAAAAAATCAGTTAACATCATATCTAGATGAAAATGGTGGAATAAAGGTATACAGAGATGGAATAAGAATATATAATTATGGAGAGAAGGATGATGATTGGCTTGAATTAGATATAAGGAGAGTTAACACACCATCAAAAAGATTAAGTAATAATATAATAATCGGAGCAGTATTTTTGGATAGAGATTCTAGTGAGTCTCTTATTGAAAAAACAAATAGAGAAGGTTTCATAGAAAATGCAGCTTTAGCAATGCTAAAAAAAGCACTCATTTTTGTAATTGGTGAATTTGAAGAATTTAGATATATGGATAAATTGAATATGCGTGAAATATATAAACCAAATAA
>CAZPRN010000021.1:0-19568 GCA_964589605.1 uncultured Candidatus Bathyarchaeia archaeon
AGCTGCTGTGGAACGACATACCTTGAGACACTGGATATGGAGACCGCCCTAGCTATGGCCGCAAGGAACATCGCCATCGCCGAGAAGATGGGCAAGGACATCGTGACGGTCTGCAACGGCTGCACCGAGGTACTCACCAAGGCTAACAAGGAGCTCAAGGAAAACCCCGAACTCAAGGCGAGGATCAACGAGATCCTAGGCGAGGTTGGGTACGAGTACAATGGAACCGTTGAGGTAAAACACTATGTCAAGATGCTCAAGGACGATGTCGGGCTAGAAAATATCAAAGACGAGATGGAGTACCAGTTCAAGGACGTAAAGATCGGCAGCCACTATGGTTGCCACATGCTGAAGCCATACGACATCTATCTGGGCGATGACCCGGAGAACCCACAGGTTATGGACGAGCTGGTCGCAACAACAGGCGCCGAGCCCATTGATTACCCCAACAAGCTGGAGTGCTGCGCAGGGCCCGTAATGGGCGTCCGCGAGGCAGTCACATGGGAGGTGGGCATGGACAAGGTGAACACAATAGACAAGTACGGTGACGCCATGACAACCGCGTGCCCATTCTGCTACCTTACATTCGAACGAGCCCAGTTGATGCAGGATGAGGCACCCAATTTAGCAGTGGTTCATATACCGCAATTACTTGGGTTATCTCTAGGACTTGACCCAGATGATCTGGGTCTAGGCGAGAACAAGGTGGACTCGAAATGGCTCACAGAGAAGCTGGAGGAGGCATAAGAGATGAGTAAACTAAAGTTCGGATTCTACTGGGCAGCAAGCTGCGGTGGCTGCGAGGTCGCCGTACTGGACATCAACGAGGCGATACTCACAGTACTTGAGATCGCCGAGGTGGTTTTCTGGCCTGTCGCGATGGACATCAAGTACAAGGACGTCGAGGCGATGGATGACGGACACATGGATGTCTGCTTCTTCAATGGGGCAATCCGAAATAGTGAGCAGGAGCACCTTGCACACCTTCTCAGGAAGAAGGCAAAGGTCATGGTAGCCTTCGGCTCATGCGCCCACACAGGTGGAGTTCCTGGATTGGCAAACCTCAGCAACAAGAAGGACATCTTCGAGCGAGTCTACCACACAACACCATCAACGGTCAACCCCGAGGGATATGAGCCTACACCAGAGCTAGAGGTACCCGAAGGAACGGTGACTATCCCAGAGTTCTACGACGTTGTGTCCAAGCTGGACGATATCGTTGACGTGGACTATTACCTGCCCGGGTGCCCGCCACCTGCAAAGCTCATTGTAGACGCCGTTCTGGCGATAGCCGAGGGAAAGCTCCCGCCAAAGGGAAGCATCCTGGCACCAGAGCTAGCTGTATGCGACGAGTGCCCAAGGGAGAAGCAGGGAAAGCAGATCACCGAGATCAAGCGAATCATCCACGAGATACCAGACCCAGACATCTGCCTCCTGGACCAGGGATTCATCTGCATGGGACCAGCGACCAGAGGAGGCTGCGAAGCCCAGTGCCTAGCAGCAAACATGCCATGCACAGGCTGCGGCGGAGTTTGCCCAGGAGCAATGGAGCAGGGCACAGCAATGGTTAGCGCGCTCAGCACAGTCCTAGGCTTGGAGAGCGAGAGAGAGGAGGGATTCAGCTTCGAGGAGCTGCTAGCTCAGTTGAAGGACCCGGTGGGTACCTTCTACAAGTACTCGCTTCCAGCAAGCATCATCAACAGGAGGATCAAGGAATGAAATCAATCACAATAGACCCCATCACCCGGCTTGAGGGCCACGGGAAGATCGAGATCTTCCTCAACGACGAGGGCAACGTGGAGAACGCGTACCTGCAGATTCCCGAGTTAAGGGGATTCGAAAAGTTCGCGGAGGGAAGACGAGCCGAGGACATGCCAATCCTCACACCGAGGATATGCGGGGTATGCCCGATTGCGCACCACATGGCAGCCACCAAGGCACTGGACGCAGCGTTCAACGTGGAGCCAACCGAGACAGCCAAGAAGCTCAGGGAGCTGATGTACAACGGCAACTACATCTACGACCACACGCTGCACTTCTACTTCCTAGGTGCCCCTGACTTCGTGGTTGGTCCTGACGCGCCAGCAAGCGAGCGAAACATCTTCGGTGTCCTCAAAGCGGTCGGGTTGGACGTTGGCAAGGAGGTTATCAAGCATCGTGCCTACGGTCAGAAGATCACCCAGAAACTGGGAGGAAAAGCGACTCACCCCACATGTGGACTACCCGGTGGAATGAGCAAGGGGCTAAACGAGGAAGAAAGGCAAGAGATTGAGGATATGGCGAGGAGCAGCGTCGAGTTCGCAAAGTTCAGCCTCAAGATTTTCGATGACGTGGTTCTCGCAAACGAGGACTATGTCAACATCATCCTAAGCGAGCCGTACCAGCTTGACACCTACAACATGGGGATCGTAGACAAAAACAACCACGTAAACTTCTACGACGGAGATATCCGCGTCACCAACCAGAAAGGCAACGAACACCTACGATTCACCCAGCCCGAGTACCTGGATAACGTGTGCGAGCACGTTGAGCCTTGGACATACTCCAAGTTCACGTACCTCAAGGACGTAGGCTGGAACGGCTTCACGGATGGACCGGATAGCGGTATCATGCGTGTAGGACCACTAGGAAGGCTCAACGCTGCCGACGGAATGAGTACACCTCTCGCCAACGAAGAGTACAAGAGGATGTACAAGACCCTCGGAGGAAGACCGGTGCAGAGCACACTTGCTTTCCACTGGGCGAGACTCATCGAGCTGCTCAACGCATGTGAGAAGACTCTTGAGCTCTCCCTTGACCCACAGATCACCGATTCCGACATCAGGAACCCAGTGAACGAGCCAGGTGAGGGCGTTGGGATCGTGGAGGCGGCTAGGGGTACCTTGATCCATCACTACAACCTTGACAAGGATGGGCTGGTGGAGAAGGCAAACCTCATCGTAGCTACAACAAACAACTACGCTGACATTTGCATGAGCATCAGGGACGCGGCGAAGGGGCTCATCAAGAATGGTGTGGTCAATGATGGTTTACTCAACATGGTTGAGATGGCATTCAGGGCATACGACCCGTGCTTCGGATGCAGCACCCACAGCCTACCGGGCGAGGGGCCGCTCACCGTGAACATCTACGACAGCAATAAGAACCTGTACCGCACCCTAGATAGGCTGTAATGAGAGCAATCGCCGTCGGCATAGGAAACCTCCTCCGTTGTGACGACGGGGCTGGAATCCACGCCATCAACATTTTATCTGAGACAACACCCCAACTGGACACGTTTGAGTTAGCCCTCGGCAGCATAGACCTCATCGAGGCGGTGAAAGGCTACGACAGGGTGTACATCATCGACGCTGTCAAGACGGGAGCAGAACCCGGCACCATCTTCCGCGTCAACCTAGCTAAGGGTGATGACCGACCAGAGATCAGCTACAGCCATGGAGTGGACCTTTTCACCACCCTGGAACTCGGGCAGACCCTGTACCCCGAGGAGATGCCAAAAGATGTCATAGTTTACGGCATAGAAGCACAAAACTTGGTAAAATTCGATTTAGAATGTACCGAACCTGTACGTTTAGCCGTTAAACAGATAACTGATGAGATACACAGGGATGTGGTAGGAGCGGACGGCTAATAAGGACGGGCATAATCCTCGCCGGCGGTGAATCGACCAGGATCGGCACCGACAAAGGACTGATGGACCTAGACGGCAGACCGCTTATCAACTACGTCGTGGACAGCCTCAAAGAGGTCGTTGACGAGGTTATAGTAGTCGTGGGTGCTGAGGAGAAGATGCCTTTCTACTGGCAGGTTCTCGACGATGATGTGCGGGTGGTCTCGGACATGTACGATGAGGGATCGCCACTTATCGGACTGATAACTGGTCTCACCAACGCGAAAGGCGATTACGCTGTGGTCGCTGCATGTGACATGCCCTTCATCAATAGCGATCTTGTTGATCTTCTGTTCCTTCTCAGCTACGACCTCAACGGGACGTTACTTCTCAAGCCTAACGGATGGGTTGAGCCCCTACCCGCGATATACAAGGTTGGGATGAGCCTCAAAAGGGCAAATCAGCTTCACAACCACGGTGATCTCAGGATAAGGAAGGTTCTAGAAACCCTCCCTGATGTGGCGCGTGTACCGGTTGAACGGCTCAGGGATATAGACCCCGAGCTTAGGAGCTTTTTCGACCTAGACACCCGGGAAAAGTTCGTTGAGGCACTGAAGATTCTCAGGGACTAATACGGGTATATACCTTACGATATTTACTCTAATTGCGCTACCCGTATATACACCTAGCCGAAGCACGTATTAGTGGTCATATGGAGCAAAGGAAAATCATGGCTCTGGGCAAGTCCAGTCTCGTAGTCTCATTGCCAAAGGACTGGATACGATCAAACAACCTGAAACGGGGCGACTTTCTCACACTGGAGGTACAGCGCGATTTGAGCCTACTACTTCACTCCTCACTGAAGTCACGGGACCATACCAGGAAGATTACGGTGGACCTTGACGCAGAAGAACACGTCGACAGCATATTCAGGACAGTGATCGGGTGCTACCTCAACGGGTACACCGATATCGAGCTGAAATCAAACAAGATTTTCACGGTATCCCAGCAGACAGCTATCAGGAACGTGGTCAAGAGCCTTTACATGAGGGTGATCTCGTCCAACGCGAGCAGCGTTGTACTCCAGACCTTGATGAACGAGTCTATGGCTGACATAATCTCGGGTATCGAGCGCATGCACCTAATCACTCTCAGCATGTGCCTAGACGTGGTTAAATCGATGAAGGAGTGGGACTACGAGCTTGCCAGGTCCGTTATCAGCCTAGAGGAGGACGTTGACCAGTTCATGTTCTACCTGCTCAGGCTCATCAGGTCGGCAGCCACTGATCCTGCATTGGCAAGCCAGCTGGGCATCGATATGCTGGACTGTCTAGACTACCAGACCTTGGTTGACCTCATCGAGAGGGTTGCGGATAACGTGTACAAGACCGCTGATAGTATCATCCAGCTTGAGGAGTACAAGGATGACATCCCTGAGACTCTTTGGGAGACTCTACTGCACACCACCGAGTCCAGTTTCAAGGCATACGAGAACGCCATTGAGGTTTTCAGGTCCCGGGCTGTCGAGCAATGCGACCTCATCATCGACCAGCAGTACGAGTTATCAAAACTGGCGAGATCAATCACGCCTTTCCCTAATATTCAGGTGAGTGAGCCGTTCTTCTACCCCTTGTTCGTGATAAGGGACAGTGCCTTGAGGATCGGTGACTACGCGGCTGATATCGCCGAGACCACCATAGACAAGGCGTTCAAGCCTACCTAGCTACTTTATCACCAGGACCTGTCGGCTGCACTGGTCCACCACTTTCTTTGATGTGCTTCCCAGCACCCATCCGGTGATGCCGCCGATGCCCCTGCTGCCCACTACCACCATCTCGCAGTCAAGTTCTTCAGCGCAGTCCACGATCTGCTGACTCGGTCTGCCCACCTTGAGGTGCGTCCTCACCTCTACCTCCGGATGTTTCTCCTTGACTGTCTTCTCCGAGTACTTGAGTATCCTCTCGTACGCCTTGGCGACCTCCTCAAGGTCTGGGATGAGGTACTGGTGTGGAATCCCGTCGATTGGGGACGCCATTGGTGTGATCTTGGGTACAACCGTCAAAATGTGCAGTGTCGCGTCCCAGTTGTCCGCGTACTCTGCTGCTTTCATCAGCGCGTGCTGGGCTGCCTCCGATCCGTCCGTAGCTGAAAGTATGTTCTTCATCTTTCTGCAAGTTGGAAGAGAGCAGGGCAGGTAATACGGGTGGTTGTTATACCCGTTATACACGTATATATCGTATTGAGGAAATATTTATTCAAGGTCTTTATCTATACGGCTACATGAACCAGAAATGCATCAACCCTGGTACGACATCGCAGCGGGCAAACTAGGCCCAGAAGACAGCATACAGAAGACGCACTCATGCTCCTACGACAAGGGCAGCGGGTACCTCTGCCTAGCAAAAGACAAACTGGTATTCGTCAAGGTCAAGGGATTCCTACGTAAATCCTACGACGTGACCCTGGACATACCGTACACTGACCTCAAGGAAGTCGCTCTAACGAGCAGGTTCAAGATGAACCTCAAACACAACGGAAGCGATCACACAATCGAGACCAGTGACATATCGGCCAAGACAGTTTTGCACGCCTTGCAGGATGTCATAGCACTTTCTCCCGGACTGGATATCCCGTTCGTGGAGGCTTAGGTCGAGCCGCAGACTGGACAAGAGTCGAGTCTGCCTATTTTTATAAACTCCATGCAGAGGTCGGGTAGCTCGAAGAAGAGGAGTCTTCCTGCAATAGACGGCTCCTTGCCTGTTAATACCTTGATTGTTTCGCTAACCTGTATGCTGGCGATGATGTTGATTATCGCCGGGTGGACACCCAGGCTAGCGTTGCTGGGAAGCTTACTGTCATCTATGTTTCCCTTGAAGCACTCTAGGCATGGAGTCTCTCCGGGGATAATGGTTGAAGCCGTTCCAATCTCGGTAATCACAGCACCGTGAATGAAGGGAATCCCCCTCTCCACGCAAGCTCTGTTGATGGCGTACCTCGGAGCCATAGCGTCCAGCGCATCAACGACAACATCCATTCCATCTACAATATCCCCTGCGTTTTCCGCTGTTACCTTCATGTCCAATGGTTCAATGTTCACGTACGGGTTGAGAGCCTTCAATCTCTCCGCTGCTACCTCTGTTTTCGGTTCCCCAACCCTATCTGACCTGTAGAGGTGCTGCCTGTGCAGATTGGTTATATCCACCCTGTCAAAATCAACGATTCTGAGGTGCCCAACCCCCATCGCTGCCAGCTGAGTTGATATCGGGCTGCCCAGTCCCCCCAGACCAACAACGCAAACCTTGCTGTTGGCTAGTCTTGTCTGGGACTCCTCACCAAACCCCCTCATCACTATCTGTCGGGCGTAGTAATCCTTCTCCTCCAGGGTGAGGGCTCTGGGAACCATACTCTAAGAGTGGCAGTGGTGGGTTAAAACCCTTGGAGAGGTGCGTTCATCTTTTATTCTTTTCAGCGTTGGTCTAACTGGTTGCGTTGAGGGTTCTCAAGGTAGAGGGCGGTAAACGGGAGTACGTGGAGGATGCGGTTGTCGAGGACATCGTTTTCCAGATAAACATCAATGGGCGCCTGGTCGCGTCGGTTAACACATTGAATGAGAGGCTTGTGGAGTTGGTCTACGGGTTCCTCTGCACGATGGGTTACATCAATGAGCTCGATCAGGTTGAGGAAATGACAATCGAGGATAATGTCGCCAATGTGAAACTCGACGTTGATATCGACGTACTCAGGTACAGATACTTCGAGAAACTCAAAGCCGCTACCTTAGCCCCTTCCCGCTTCGTAATAAAGGAGTCTTCTGTAAACCTCACTTCGGGGCTGATCCACCGGATAATGGATGAGCTCGACGGGGCTGGCTCGATATTCAAACAGACTGGTGGTACCCACTCTGCCCTCCTCTACGGTGAGGACGAGGTAGTATCCTTCGCCGAGGACGTGGGAAGGTTCAACGCACTCGACAAGGTCATTGGTGATGCGGTACTCAGGAAAGTGTATCTCAAAGAGACAATTCTCGCAACTAGCGGACGTCTAGCAGGTGAGATGGTGCTCAAGGCATCAAACGCGGGCATACCGGTGATGTGCTCGGTTTCCGCCCCAATTGCGTCCGGTGTGAACATAGCCAAGGTCTCAGGGATGACCTTGATTGGGTTCGCTAGGGGTGATAGGTTCAACGTTTACAGCGGCTTCCACCGGCTCACGTAGGTTTCTTAACGTCAAACCGCATCATATTGGGTATGAATCCCGTTCTTGAAAACATCAAAACAAGGCGATCTGTTCGCAGCTACAAACCTGATCCTGTTCCGAAGGAACTGATCGAGAAGGTTCTTGAAGCTGGAAACTACGCTCCCACTGGTAACAACAGGCAGGCTTGGCGTTTCGTTGTTGTGACCGACGATGAGATGAGGGGCAAGCTGTACGACACCGCTTACGCCAACTGGAAAAAGTTCTTCGAGGGAATCAGGAAGAACAACCCTGAGCACTTTGAGAAGGTAAAACACTACGGTGAGATGAAGGACCCGGTCTACTACGAGGCTCCCTGCGTGATCTTCGTTATAGGCTCAAGCCCGCTGGACTGCGCCATGGTTACAGAGAACATGATGCTGGCAGCCCACTCACTGGGTCTAGGGAACTGCTACCTGTACTTCGGTGCACAGGTGATGGACAACCCCGAGATCGTTGAGGCTCTGGAGCTTGAGGAGAACGAGAAAATCTACGGACCAGTCATCCTTGGATACCCGGACAGTTTCCCCGAGGCTCCGCCCAAGAAGCCTCCGGTCGTTAAGTGGATTTAACCACTCTTCACTGGTTTTTTTGCCAGCATTCCAAAAGCAATTCCAAATATTGGGAACACCATCGAGGCGATAACAACCTCAGTGTAGCCTCCAAACATATCGTATGCAAACCCATATGGTAATGGACCTAGAGCCGATCCTATCACCCCTGCCATCATCGTTGTGCCTCTGATCGTCGAGAGGTGTTTCCTCCCAAAATAATCCGGCCAAATCACTCCCATGACCAAACCCTGGAGCGCCATCTGGACCCCCATCAATATCCCATAAACCATGACCATCGGTACAGAGTTGGCTACGAATAACGCAACAAGCATCGTCAAAAGGATTCCTTGGCTCAATGCCACTAGGTATCTTAGCTCAACTCTGTCCGCTATTTGACCCGCCGCAAGCACTAAAGGTAGCCTGATGAGGCTTGTTATGCTGCTTATCAGGGCTGCTCTCTCTGGGGTAAGCCCTGCCTGACCAAGTATACTGATCTGGTGGAACACACACCCCGTTATAATCGCTGATGGAACTATCACCGCATAGATAATCATCCAGAAAGCCCTCGTCCGGATCGCTTCGCTTAGTGTCCAAGACTCATCTTCCGCCAAATACTCTCCCTCAGTCAACTCTACTTGTTTCTCATTATCCGGAGTGAGTCCTACATCCTCCGGTCTAGTCCTGATGAAGTAGTAGATTACTGGCGCTACTAACACCCATAGGAGAACTGCCCACACCTGCCACCCAAACCTCCAACCATAATTCTGGATGATCCATGTGTTTATCGGTGGGAGAGTTGCCAGGCTCATTGCTCCCATTACACTCACGATGCTTAGCGCCCTACCCTTCTTCTTGATGAACCACTGAGGAACCAGAGTTGTCCCAATGAGGCTCATACTCCCTTGTCCGAGCATTCTGATGAGTAAGAAACCGATCAATAGCATCGTGACTGAACTGACTGTGCTCATGTAGAAACATGCTAAACCGAAGGTGATCGCGACAGCTGTCCCCATCCTCCTGTGACCATACTTGTCAAACAGCCTACCTACGACACCCATGAACATTCCTGCAACAAGGGTGCCCAAACTGTACATACCTGAGACAGTGCTTCTGCTCCAGCCAAACTCGTGAATGTAACTATCTATGAACACGCTAACACTGTATGTTTGGCCTGGCCCGCTGAAGTAGAGAGTAAAGCCTGCAAGGGCTACCATAATCCACCCATAGAATATCTTTGTCTTGATTGGGGGCTTATCGGACAACTATTTCACCGGACTAGCTAAACATGCCTTTATCGTGGTTAAATCTTCGCTATACCCAATATTTTATCAGAATATTTTAATTCAAGCTCAACAAAAGGTAAAGCTATGTCTGATAAAAAATCAGCCACAGAGGAGCTGTATTCTTATCTTGATCAGTGTCCCCTGGACGATTTCATTAACATCTTCAAGAACTCTGAGATGACCCCTGATGAGCTGGTTAATATCGAGACAACCAATGCGAAAGTTAAGGACCAGGAATCCAAGCTGCGGATGCTTCGCCAGCAGATAGAGTACCAAGTCAGGAAGCATAGGCTCCAAGAGTTCCGTGACCGCGTCTGACCCATTAATTTAATAACAATGGTCAGTGGGTACTCACCCATGAAGTTTGGAGTTTTCATCCGAGGCGCCACCACATACGATAAGATGTTGGAGTTATCAAGGGGCGTCGAGGAGCTCGATTATTACGGTGTGTTCCTAAATGATCACGTCAACGGCTTCGCTGACGGTGGTAAGGAGCCATACTTGGAGGCATGGACAGCCATCACCGGTCTAGGCATGCAGCTGAAGAAGATCAAGGTCGGGCACATCACCCTATTCAATAGTGTTCGGAACCCAGCCTATCTAGCGAAATCAGCGACAGCCTTGGACATCATGACCAAGGGCAGGTTCGAGTTGATACTTGGAGCCGGTTGGAACGAGCAGGAGTACCTTGGCTACGATTTCATGGAGAAAGGAAGGGGCATGCCCAGCGCTGCCCAGCGAGTAACGCGGCTCAAGGAGTCCGTTCAGATCATCAGGGGCATGCTTGACAACCCGGTGTTCAGCTACGAGGGCAGGTACTGGAAACTCAAGGAGGCGATTAACATCCCTCAGCCAGTCACCAAGAACCTGAAGGTGAGTGTTGGGGCAAGGCAGCCCAGGATCATCAAGATCACCGCCAAGTACGCGGACGGTATCAACAGCAGCGGCAACCTCCAGAACGTTGCCCGAATTCTTGGGCACTACAAGCCAGCCTACGAGAAGCTGGGAAAGAAGTACGAGGACGCATACATCCACGGTTTCGCGCCAAGTACTATGCTCTTCGACACAGACGAGGAGTACGAGGCATACGTGAAGAAGCAGGCGGATGCTGGTAAGGACCCAGCGGTTATCAAGGAGTATGATTTCGCTGGTACCCCCGAAGTACTGATCGAGAAGTGGAGAAAGGCGATGGACCTGGGCATGAAGATGAGCGTCATCAACGTACGCCCATACAAGGACATCCCAACGAACATCGAGATGCTTGCCAAGTTCAAGGACAAGGTCGCATCCCAGCTCTAACCTTTTCTCAAACCCTTTTTACGTCACCCAAGTATTCAACACGTTATGTCACTTGAGGCTGAGCTCAGGGAATATTTCGGTGAAAAGGAAAGACGGGTAGTACTCGTCGGTGTTGGAAACCCCATGAGGGCGGATGACGGGGTTGGACCCAAAGTCATCGAGCTTCTTGAGGAAAAGCCCATCAATGATGTCCTGCTGATCAACAGCGAGACCGTTCCCGAGTCCTTCACGAGCAAGGTTACAGGCTACAACCCGACTCATGTGATGCTTATTGATGCAGCCAATTTCCGTGGTAATGTCGGCGACACGAAGATGATCACCAGTCAACACATTGGGGGCCAGGCGGTCTCAACCCACAGCCTACCATTGACCATCTTCATAAACGTAATCGAGAATGACCTCGATATACAGGTCATGCTCCTTGGAATCCAACCCAGAACCATCGCGTTCTTCGAACCAATGACCCCGAAAATCGAGGAAACAGCGACCTTTATCGCAAATACCCTACACCAAGTGCTATCAGAATAGCCCAAACGCAGTAAAACTGGATTTCTTAAAAAATAGAATAGAAAAATGGGAGAGATTTACTCTTCCTTCTTCGGTGGCGCCTTTGGCGCCGGGGGCTCCCTTGGGAACCTCAGAATCGCGTCTTCCTTGCTGATGACAGCTAGCTCGTAGTCCGTGGTCAGCCTCAGGCAGTCCCTTGGACACACTTCCTCACACTGCTGGCAGAACAGGCACATGCCCAGGTCGATTACCAACCCGGTCATCTTTGGTCCCGGTCCACCCTCAAGGGTGATCGCGAAGCTTGGACAGACCCTTGCGCACAGACCACAGCCGATGCACTTTTCCTGCTCGTACTCGTGCTTGCCTCTCAGACCGTCTGGTGGAGCAACCTTCTCGAACGGGTAGACAACTGTCGCCATCTTGCTTAGTGCGCCCTTGATTAGTTCTCTCTGCATAGCCATCTTACATCACTCCCGATAAGGCCACCATGGCCATTACCTGTAGTACAGCCAGTGGTACTAGGTACTTCCATGCACCTTCTACTAGCTGGTCGATCCTGTACCTTGCGAACAGTGCGCTCAGGTTGCTCAGGATCATCACGCAGAAGCTGGTCTTTATGATGAACCAGACGACTGGTGGTAGGATTGGTCCCGCTGGTCCTCCAAGGAACAGGCTTGTCAGTAGTCCTGCTGCTAGGACCATCTTGACATCGTGTCCGCTCCTTAGTAGTGCTAGCTTGACGCCGCTGTACTCTACCTGCCATCCGTGGACGATCTCCGTCTCGGCCTCGCTCATGTCGAAGGGACGCATCTCCAGCTCTGCCAGCAGGCAGATAGTGTAGATCGCGAACCCGATTAGCATGACGATTCCGAGGAGGATGCCGGGCACGGTTGGGTTTGCCAGGAATGCGTTGACGCTGGCTACCTGCCAGTCAACTATCTTGTAGATGCTCAGGCTCCTCGCCATGATGGCTGGGCCGATTGCCACGAGGCTTAGTGGGATCTCGTAAGCTAGCATCATGAAGGCTACCCTTGTGGCTCCGACGGCTCCGAAGAGGTTGCCGCTGCTCCATCCTGCGAGGAAGACCGCGAGCACGGTGATGCTCATGAGGAACAGCACCATGATTAGGTCACCCTCGAATGACGCGACTGGCTCGTACCCGTACAGAGTTGTTAGGCTCTGGATTGGGATGAGGAAAGTCGCTGCAAGTGGTAGCGCGAATATGAACAGTGGGGTTAGCCTGAAGACTAACGCGTCAGCTGCCGCTGGAGTGATGTCCTCCTTGACTAGCAGCTTGATAAAGTCTGCAAGAGGCTGGAGGATTCCCTGCCAGCCGGTGTGAAGTGGACCGGCCCTGTTCTGTAGCTTGGCCACTGTTTTCCTGCTCAGCCACTCCGCGTATAGAGTGTATGTCAGGATAAATGATAATCCTGGGAAGAGGAATATCTTGTAAAGTTCAGTTACGACGCTCATTCCTTGAGAACCTCCTTCCTGTACTTGCGAAGCTCATCCTCTGTCCAACTCCAGGTCTTGTCCTTGCCCTCGTCATAGAAGACCATACGGTCAGTACAACTGAAGCACGGGTCAATGCCCGCTAGGACGATCGGGATGTCCGCGATGTATCCGCCCTTGAGCCTCTCAACCAGTGAGAGGATGTTGGACATCGTGGGTGCCCTGATCTTGTGCCTGTATGGCATGTTTGTGCCGTTGCTGATGTGGTAGTGGATCAGCTCTCCTCGCTGTGCCTCCACGACCATCGCTGACTCGCCCTCTGGGACTTTACTCATTGGGCTGAACTTGGTCCTGATTTCTCCCTCTGGGATCTTGTCTAGGACCTGCCTCTGGATCTTGATTGCCTCAAGTACCTCCAGTGCCCTAACTAGAACCTGACCTAGTACGTCGCCGTTGTCCACGACGATGTGCTCGAAGTCAAGCTGGTCGTATATCAGGTATGGGTTAAGCGCCCTGATGTCACAAGGTACTCCGCTGCACCTAGCGTTGGGGCCAACCCCGTTGAGCTTGATCATATCGCTCTTGCTCAGGTAGCCGACGCCAACAGCCCTGTCTAGGACCGTGGACTCAGTTGATGCTACCTTGATGTAGTAGTTGGTCCTTTCCTCGAGTACGTCGAAGGTCTTGCCCCACCTGGCGAAGTTGCTTGGACTGATGTCCCTCCTGACGCCGCCAATCGTGGGCATAGCGTAGTTGACCCTGTTGCCCGTAACTTCTTCCAGCATGTCCATGACTAGTTCACGGTCACGCCAGATGTAGTAGAACAATGTGTCGAACCCGATCTCGTGAGCCGCGACTCCCAGCCATAGTAGGTGGCTGTGAAGCCTCTCTAGCTCCTGTACGAAGACCCTGATCCATTTTGCCCTCTCCGGGATCTCGATTCCGCCTGCTTCCTCTACGCTGCCAGTGTATGCCATCTGGTGTGCGTTGCTGCAGATTCCGCAGACCCTCTCTGTGATGTACAGGTTCTGGATGTAGGTCCTTGACTCCATGGCTTTCTCGATGCCACGGTGGTTGTACCCGATCTTGGGCTCCACGTCAACAACAACCTCTCCGTCTACTGTGAAGTAGAAAGCCTCTGGCTCTTTCAGTGCAGGGTGCTGTGGACCGACTGGTATAACGAACTGTCTATCGTCACTCATTACTGGTTCTCCTCCATGGCTTCGTCAGCCTTCTTTGTGATTGACTCAAGGGTCTCCTCTTTCCTCAGCGGGTAAAGTCCCTCAGGCCAGTCATAGTCTAGGATTAGCCTAGTTGGGTTGGGGTGTCCCTCTGGGAATATTCCCATCAAGTCGTATGCCTCCCTCTCGAATAGGTTCGATCCCATGATGATGTCCGCGATTGTCGGGACCTTGGGGTCGTCCTTGGGGATGGCTACTTTTAGGTTGAGACTGAAACCCATGTCACGTAGATGGTAGACCATCTCGTAGTTCTCTGGGTAGTCTACGGCTGTGACGGTTGTGCAGTGAACGAATCCATTGTCCTTCAAGTACTGGGCTACCTCGCGGAGCTTCTCCCTTGTAGTCCTCACGTACGCCCTGTTGTAGAAGGGGTGGACTATCTCGGTGATTCCGTGGTCCTCCATTTCCTTGAGTCTTTTCGCTTGTTCTTCCATACTCATTTCATTCACCTTAGTACCCCGCGCTCATCAGCAGCTTCACGACTCCATCCAGGATAGCCTCCGGCCTCGGTGGGCATCCTGGGATGTACGCGTTAACTGGGATGAACTTGTCAATTCCGTCCATTGAGTTGTAGCACTGCTGGAATACTCCACCACTGATGGCGCAGCTTCCTACTGCTACGACGAACTTTGGTGCTGGCATCTGCTCGTAGATACGTACCAGCCTTTTCCTGATCTTCCGTGGCACGCTACCTGAGACAACCATTACGTCCGCGTGTCTTGGGGTCCCCCTTAGGATTGCCCCGAAGCGCTCGACGTCGAACCTGGGTGTCAGGACCTCGACTACTTCGATATCGCAGCCGTTACATGCGCCTGCGTTGAAGTGGATTAGCCAGGGTGACCTTGTTCTCGCCCATGCGACTATGCTACTCATATTTTATTGCCTCCAATTGGCGGTAAGAATCACGATGGAGACTATGCTTACGCCAGCGTAGAACAAGGGTAGAAGCAGGTTCACGGGCCTTGCGATTGTGGTTGCGAGTACGAAACCCAATACGTCAAAGATCATGAAATAGACTGCGTAAACGAAGAAGTTCTCTACGTTCATCCTAACCTTGGTGGCTGGCACAGGCTCTCCACATGCGTATGGTGCTAGCTTCCCAAAACTGTCCTCGCTCTTGGCACCGACTTCTTGTCCGATGCCCATGATGAGGAGTGCAATGGCGAATGCTAGGCCCACAACAATAGTGAATCCTGATAGACCTACCAGCAAACTATTAACCTCAACATAGCGTTTTGTCCGAGCTTAAAAAGATTTACAACAGATAACGGACACCGCCTTTTTTTGGAAAAGGTTGGCAGTTTTTACCTCTTTTTATAGTATATATTGCTATTTTTCCCCTTTCCAGATAACCTTTGTTTTTCTCTAAACACCTTTGAAAAGGGGAAATCGAGGCGAAATTTTTATACCTAGAGCGAAGATAGGTAAGCGATTCAAGATTAGGGGAGTTGTAAGTGGCGTCAGAAATAGTTCAACTTGTACTTCTCGCTGCGACCCTAGCTTTTGCCATGAGTGCCGCTGGCATGAAAGATATTCTCTTTGCCGCTCTAAGTCTGGGCGCAATGAGCATTTGCCTTGGCGGACTTTACTGGACAATGTATGCCCCATATATCGGGCTGTTCCAGTTACTCATCTACGGCGGAGCTGTAGTGGTTCTATTCGTCTCCGTAATCATGTTTGTCAGGAGTGAAGAAATTGAGTGATCAAGATACTAACCCAATGATCGGTGTAGTTGCTGCTATCCTCATCTTCGCTACATTCATGAGTGTTCTCACAACAGAGCCTTTCCCAAGCGCAACGGTGGCTCACAGTGAGTTCGTCCCAATAGAACCTGGGGCGGAGATTGGAAGTACGGTAAGTAAATTCCTTTGGGACTACCGAGGTTTCGACCTAACGTTCCAGACCCTTATCCTTTTCACGACAGCGATATGCTGTCTCGCACTACTACGGGAGGAAATCCACAAATGATCGACATGACAATCTGGCTTGGAACAGCCTTCGCGCTGTTCACGATTGGACTTTACTGTGTAAGCAAACCAAACATGATCAGGATTATCCTCGGCATCGAAATAATCCTTAACGCAGGTAACCTTGTGTTCGTATACTTCGCGTCAGCTAACGCGGCAAACGGCTTTGTTGACCCACTCGGTCAGAGCTTTGTGTTTATGAGCATAGTAACCGGAGGATGTGTAGTCGCCATCGCATTGGCATTGATCGTCAACGCGTATAGGCAGTTCAAGACTACCGATTCACGTGAACTGAGGAGGCTCAAATGGTGATACCAACAGCACTCTACTTCATGTTCGCGCCCATCCTCATGGGTATCGTTGGCCTGCTGGCAGATAGGATGAAGGCACCCAAGCTCAGAGACGGTGTAGCCATACTGGTAAGTCTCTGGGGTGTCCTCAGCATGTGGATGCTCTACAATATGGGCATCGACGCAGGTGAAATACTAGTATTCAGTATCGGAGGACTACCTCCACTAGGCGCTTGTTTCGAGGTCGATATGCTAGGCCTGTACTTTGCAGGAAGCGCAGCTATTCTGAGCTTCCTCGTAACAATCTACAGCTTCTCATACATGGACCACGACACGAGGCTAACCGAGTACTATACACTGCTAAGCGCAATCACCGTCGGAATGATAGGGGTTGCTCTCGCCGGTGACATGTTCACGATGTTCATCTTCTGGGAGATGATGGGCATCGCAAGCTACAGCCTGGTCAGCTTCAGGAAAGACAATTCTGGGCCAATCGAGGCGGGCTTCAAGTACATGATCATGGGAAGCGTCGGAAGCGTAGTCCTGTTCTTTGGAATGGCTTTCGTTTACGGAATGGCAGGTTCACTGAACTTTGCAGTTATCGCAAGTAGCATTCGTGGCTCAGCTCTGACACCTTGGACAATTATAGTGTTCGCGACATTAATTGTCGGGTTAGGTGTAAAGTCTGCCATAGTGCCAATGCACACATGGCTACCCGACGCGCACCCAGAGGCACCAAGCCCAATTAGCGCGTTACTATCAGGAGTCGTAATAGAGACTGCTCTGTACGCCATGATAAGATTACTTTATATTCTGTATGAACCCGGGCTTTACAAGATTCCACTAGCGATCCTCGCCGTGGTTACGATGACCGTTGGAAATGTTATGGCGCTAAGGCAGGATGACCTCAAGCGTTTATTGGCTTACTCGAGTATAGCACAAATAGGTTACATGCTAATCGGCGTATCCACAGGTCTTACCTATGGTCTTCTCGGAACAGTCCTTCACGTGTTTAATCATTCGATGATGAAGGGCATGGCTTTCCTCTCTGTTGGAAGCATCGTGCACGAGACTGGAACCCGAGACATAAACGAGCTTAGAGGTGTAGGCAGAATGATGCCTTATACAACCCTCACAGTTGTTATTGCCTTCTTAGGTTTAGGAGGGGTACCTGGGACAAGTGGGTTCATAAGTAAATTCATCTTGTTCAGCTCATCCATTGGCTCAGGGCTTGGGATACTCGCTATATTCGGTGTACTTAACAGCACACTAAGTATGGCATATTATCTTAGAGTCGTGATGGCTCTTATCAGCGAGGAACCCGCTGATGGAGTAACCGCGAAAGAGGCACCCATAATGATGCTGGGTGTTACCGTTGTAATGGCGATACTCGTAATTGTACTTGGGTTCATCCCAGATCCAATAATGGGTTACGCTTCAGAAGCATCAAGTGCCCTAATTGAGGGCCTAACAAACTACATAGGAGCTGTACTATAATGAGCATAATAGAGACTATAATGCATTATCCGGGACCATTCTTAGCTTGGATGCTCCCAATATTTGGAGCTGTGATGATGCCAGTACTTGGCAAAATTAACAACAAGGTACGAGACTTGGGAGCAGTTGCATTCGGATTATCATCTGTCATTTCTGCTGCCTCCATGATTCCGTACTTGTTTAATCATCACTCTCCAGGTGAAATTAAGCTCATTACATGGATGACTCTACCCAATGGCACCCCTGTGGAGTTTGGAGTACTGGTTGATCCATTATCAATAATTATTGCAAACGTGGTAGCCTTTATCAGCTTCCTGATAATTGTCTATTCAACTAGCTACATGCATGGAGACAAACATCTAACAAGATACTGGTTCCTATTCCTTTACTTCGTTGGAAACATGTTGCTCCTCGTACTCTCAAACAACCTACTTATGACTATGATAGGATGGGAGGGAGTAGGCATCTGTAGCTATGGTTTGATTGGGTATTATTATAGGGATGCAAAGGAACGATGGCTGGGTGGACCACCTCCAACAGAAATGTATCCACCAAGTCACGCCGGTATGAAAGCTTTCGTAGTAACAGGTATCGGAGATGTTTTCATCTTAGCTGCCCTTTTCATACTATATCATTTTGCAGGGACATTCAACTATGTAGAACTCATTCAACACAGCGAGGTTTGGCTGAGTAATATGGCACAAATTCCTGGACTCATTGGTATAATGGCTGTGCTTTTCCTAGGTGGACCTATTGGAAAATCTGCCCAGTTCCCATTACATGAATGGCTTCCAGAAGCTATGGCTGGGCCCACAAGCGTCTCAGCCCTAATTCACGCAGCCACAATGGTCAAAGCTGGAGTATATCTTGTTGCCAGAATGAGCCCAGTATTCTATGTTGGAACTTGGGCATTACACATCAAGGAAGCACAGATTTACTTTATTGCAATCGCTTTGGTTGGCGCGTTTACATGTTTCTTGGCTGCGAGCCAAGCTCTTGTTTCTGTTGAACTCAAGAAGATACTTGCGTACTCAACAGTCAGCCAGATCGGATACATGATGCTTGGACTCGGACTAAGCGGCTTTTCGGAGGAAGCATACCTAGTAGGGCTTACCGCAGGTGTCTATCACCTTGCTAGCCACGCTATGTTTAAGGCAGCGTTGTTCCTTGGAGCTGGGTCTGTGATCCACGCTATACATAGCATCTATACTTTCGATATGGGTGGGCTCAAAAAGCATATGCCCAAAACATATTGGCTCATGGTCTTAGCAACCCTGAGCCTAGCGGGAGTACCAATATTCAGCGGGTTCTGGAGCAAGGACGCTGTTTTCCTTGCCGCTATCGTTGCGGGAACCCCCTTGGCCTATGCCTTACTCGCTGTTGGAGTAATTAGCGCTGCAATGACCTTTGCGTACAGTATAAGGTATATCAGTAATACCTTCCACCATGAGGAGAGCAAACACATCCAAGAAGCTGAACATCATGGGCATCATATACATGAAGCTCCACTGGTGATGTGGGCACCAATAGCCATATTGGTGGGCCTATTCTGTTTAACAGGGCTACTTGGCTTTGCAGGACTCTTCAATGAGGGATTAAACCCAGAGATATTCATTGAACACCAGATGCACTATA
>CAZPRN010000022.1:0-19066 GCA_964589605.1 uncultured Candidatus Bathyarchaeia archaeon
GCCGATGAGGATTATTTGGAGTATGCTAGGATTAGCCTTGAAGCATATCCCGCCATGTTCCCGAAGATGAGTGACGCACAGAGGGACGACTGGATCGAGAGGATGAAGGCTCAGCAGAAGGCGGACGATGGCATCCAGTACGCTGGAGCTTATCGTGATGGTAAGCTCGTGGGCATTATGCGTCTTCACAGCTTCGATATGAACGTTCATGGGGTCATCATGAATGCGGGGGGTGTTGGCAACCTCGCGGTTGATCTCAGACGCAAGAAGGAGCACGTCGCAAAGGAGATGATGGAGCACCATCACGATCTCTATTATGATAAGGGTGCACCTATCGCACTCCTCTGGCCGTTCCGACCTGACTTCTACAGGAAGATGGGGTACGGGTACGGCAAGAAGATGAACAAGTATGCATTCAAACCCGGTGACCTGCCCCGTGGTAACAAAGAGGGCGTTGAATACATGGGTGAGGATGACGTAAACGCGTTGCTGGAGTTCTACAACCGGTACGCGGAGTCCACCCACGGGATGGGCCTCAAGAAACGTGACTTTTTCGAGCGGGCAGTAAAACGTGCCAAGGTCATCGGGTACAAGAAGGATGGGCGAGTCGAGGGGCTGTTCTCTTTCCGTTTCGAGAAGATCAGGGATGACCACATGCTTCTGCAGAACATCGTAGTGGACAACCTGTTCTACTCGAGCCGTTACGCCCTCTCAGCGATGCTGGGTTTCCTACAGACACAGTTAGATCAGGTTGAACGGGTTGTAGTCATAACGATGGATGATGACCTGCACTTTATCCCCCATGACCCGCGGAATGGGGAACCACACATATTCCACACCAGTCAGGAGAGCAACCAGCAGGGCGTTGGGATGATGTATAGGGTGATCAACAAGGAGCTTTTCTTCGAGAAGCTCGCCGATCACAGCTTCAACGGTGTGGACTTGAGGGTCAAGTTCAACGTAGCCGACAGCTTCATGCCGGTGAACGATGGGGCCATCGTGGTTCATTTCGTTGATGGGAAGCCCGTACTTGGAGAGACTGGTTACGATGTTGAGGTGGACATTGATGTTGAGTGGTTCAGCAGCCTCGTCATGGGTGTGGTAGACTTCAGGAAGCTCTGGGTCTATGGGCTGGCTGAAGTGTCAGATGAGGCCTACGTTGATGTCCTAGACAGGTTGTTCCACGTGGCGAAGAAGCCCATAACCACAGAGGACTTTTAATTCAACCCATTTTCATATTCCCCATGTCATGGTCAAGCTTTGAAGCCGCATTGTTTCTCAACGGAATCATGGTAGCCACCGCCTCAGGATCAATTGGACTAAATTACAGAAAGAATGGTTTCTTCAACGCTGGATTAGCCGGCATAGCTTACCTTGGAGCCGTTACAACTGATGTCCTCGGACGGATGATAGGCGTAAACCCTTACTGGAGCATCCCACTTGCATTGGTCCTAGGTGCAGCTCTGAACCTCGGGTTAAACATGCTGTACCTTGACATGATGCAGAGGATCGGTGACAGGAAGACAGTTCAAGCAACGTCTATAGCATCCTCGCTGGTGCTTTACCTGGTCGGTAGGCAAGTATTCTCATTCTTTAGCGGGAGATACAGCATAGATATGCTTGATACCCTAGAAACACTCGACTTTGAGCTGTTCAGGACACCCGGTGTCGTAATCGTTGGAAGCATCCTTTTCCTCTTCTCCCTTCTTTACCAGTTCGCACTTAGCCCGGTCGTCGAGGATAGAGAGGAAAACCCATTTGACCGTTGGGAGGTGGTTGTGTATTCGCTAGCCGGTGCCTCCGCTTTCTTTGCTGGAAGCCTATACCGTTTCTGGTTCCCAAGTGGAGGGATGTTATTCGTTCTTCTGTTTGCGGGAGCCCTGTTTGGCGGGGTGGACAAGAAGCTAAACCCGTTTATAGGTGGTCTTCTCGTGTCGATTTTAACCTTCATACTAACATCAACTGGATTTGATTTGGGTGGATATTCGATAGGGGTACCGTTTTCCCTTGGGGTGATATCAGTCCTGTTCTACCCTATGGGAGTCATTGGTCGAATACGCAGCGTGATCGAGTTTAGCTACTAGAACCCCTTAGGGGGCTTCCTGTGCCCGGTTAACTGCTCATACCCAAAGGCTATTTCAATCAATGTTGGCTCGCTGAACAATCTGCCAACGATCTGAAGTCCGGCAGGTAGCTCGTTATATGTGTACCCCATGGGCACACTGAACCCTGGCATACCGGTGTGTGGTGGTATCCTCTGGCTGTTGTCACCGGCTGGACTCTCCATGTCGCCGATCAGCCTAGGTGGGTTACTCCATGTCGGGTACACGATTGCGTCCAACCCTAATCTATCCATTTCTCCAGATACAGCTTCACGCAAGTTGATATTCCTCTGTTCCTCATACACGTTTCCACATTCCGGCTTAGGCTCAGACTCCACCATGGACTTTAACCTATCAGCTATGTAGTCTGAGTACATTCCAGTTGCGTAGATTTCCTCCACGCTCCCATGGGGTGAATTATCTAGTGACTCAAGGTACGCCTTGAGGTCGCGCTTGAAGGTGTTGCACCAGATTCCCTCGCAGAGCGCGTCAAACTCATCAATAATGACGGGATCAACCAGCTCCGCTTCAGCCTCTTTGAGGTCTCTGAGCGCGTTCTCGAATACGTCAATTACCTGTGGGTCAGTGGTCTCCTTGTCTGTGTAGAACCTGAAGACACCTATTCTCTTGCCATTTAGCCCGTTCTTGTCAAGATACTCCAAGTAGCTGTCGGGCTTTTGGTTTACAGACAGTTTGGTTATCGGATCAAACTTATCATAACCTGCGATGATGTCCAGCACTCTCACAGCGTCCTCAACAGTCCTACAGAGCGGTCCCCCGATGTCGTTTCTGAGGTAGAGGGGCACGATCCCGTCCCTGCTGGTCAATCCCATTGTTGACCTGACTCCAACTAGGTTGCAGTGACCACTGGGACCCCTAATGCTGTTACCAGTGTCCGTTCCCAAACCTATCAACCCGAGGTTCGCTGCAACTGCTGCAGCTGTCCCTCCGCTGCTACCGGCTGGTACTCTCTCAAGATCATACGGGTTCTTCGTTGTTCCCGCTATGCTGCTAACCGTTTGGAACGGGCTGAACGCCCATTCAGCCATGTTGCTCTTCCCGAGGACAACTGCTCCAGCCTCCCTGAGTTTTCTTACTTGGTATGCATCATCCGGTGGTAGACTCCCTTTCATTGCGAGGCTACCAGCTGCCGTCTGAAGGTCGTGGGTGTCATAGTTGTCCTTGACAATAGTGGGGACTCCGTGAAGCGGTCTTAGTTTCCCAGTGTTTCTATACTCTTCGTCCAGTAGCTTTGCACTCTCCAATGCGTTGGGGTTGATAACCACCATCGAGTTCAGCTCTTGGTCCAGCTGCTCGATTCTGTCAAGGTACGCTTTCGTCAACTCGACGCAGGATATATCCTCCGCATTCAGTGCCTCGTGAAATTCCCTTATCGTAAGCTCGATGATTTCCAAAGCTGCCACCGGTCAACGATTGATGCTCTGGTAGGCTATTTAGCACAATCGATAAACAGTTATCTTAAATATCATGAAACGGTACAGGGCGGTGTAGTGATTATATTTGGGTGAACAAGAATCCAAGAAAAAAACCGGTAACGGGCTCATCAACATCGGCGTCATCGCCATGGTCGTGACCCACGCGCTCGTACATGCAGCTGGGAACATGAGGAGCACACTTACACCGATCCTCAAGGAGGACTTTGATCTATCCAACCTGCAAGTGGGAATCATTTCAGCTGTACCTCCGTTGACCCAAGCTATCTTCAGTATACCTGCGGGGTGGCTCAGCGACAGGACTGGGGCCAAGAAGATGGTCACCTTCAGCGTAGGCTTGGCAGCCCTCGGAGCATTGGTTGCGGGATTCAGCTACAATCCTTGGATGTTCGTCGTTTCAGCGGCGTTGATGACTCTGACATCCACATTCTATCACCCACCAGCACACAGCTATACGGCGAGGATATCCAAGCCCAAGGACAGGTCAAAAGCAATGGGGTTGCTCAACGCAGGTGGGACCTTCGGGATAGCCATCGGTCCCCTGAGCATCGCGATTCTTACGGGTCTCGGGCTCCAGTGGAGGCAGATGTACCTTTTCTGGGCAGTACCAATAATCCTCGGAGTCATCATGATTTCACTGGCAAAAACCGACCCCGCGGGCGAGTCAAACAACGGTAACGGCAATGAGGAGCATAGCCCAGACGAGCCAACCACACTCCTCACCCGGGAGTTCCTGCTTTACATAGCGTCCAGAGGAGTCAGGATGCTTGGTATGGGTATGTTCGGTCCGTTCCTGAGCCTCTACCTCAGCGAGATTCGAGGCTGGAGCGTCTCGAACATCGGATTAATGTTCGGTATATCAGGAATACTTGGGCTAATTGCATCACCTGCAGGTGGGTTCCTTGCCTCCAGGTTCGGTGAGAAGAAGTGGGTTATCGTGTCATTCCTAGTTTCCACGACGGTCTTCTTATCCGCGTTCTATGTCCAAGGTGTCTACGCGTTCATGGGCATGTACCTGATCTATCGTCTATTTGGAATAATGGCAATGCCTGCTCAAGCCGCCATCACTTCAAGGCTATCGCCTCCAAGTCAGATGGGAATGGGCTTCGCCCTGACATTCATGCCATCGAGCATCACCATGATAGTCGCGCCTGTAATCGCGGCGTGGATTCTTGACAGCTACGGTTATCTGCCGATATTCATCACGGCATCAATAGTGATGTACTCAGCGGTTGTTTTGTTCGCACTAGCGGTCAAGGACTGAGAGGGGTTCTCTCTAAACCAATTTCCATTGGAGACGGTTTTCCTCGACGATTATCTCTGATTCCTTCTCCTCGTAGATATAGCCGAGGTAAGCCATCACCGTCATCTGGATGAGGTAATACTGCTGAACCACCGATAGGTCGAGCCCGTACTCGGTGCACAAGGTTGAAACAACATCCTCGGTGGTCTTCGGCTCCTCGATGAGGCCTTTGATGTCCTCGATTATACTCATGGTTGTATTCAGGTTGATTTCCACCAGTTCGGATATGTCCTCGACTGGCTTGGTGTGAGCAGGCACATAGAGTGTGTGACTTGTCTCCATGAGCCATCCAAGTGTGGCAATGTGGTTTTTAACATCCTGCACAACCGGGATCTTATACTTTTCAACCACCCTACCCGAGAAAACCGTGTCCGAACAGAACAGGACATCATCCACGAGCACACCAATCTGGTTGAAACTGTGACCCGGCAATGAGATAATATCCACCTCTAACCCT
The DNA here is from genome assembly GCA_964589605.1 of uncultured Candidatus Bathyarchaeia archaeon. Classification (GTDB taxonomy): domain Archaea; phylum Thermoproteota; class Bathyarchaeia; order TCS64; family TCS64; genus RBG-16-57-9. The sequence goes on from CAZPRN010000022.1 coordinate 5,317, forward strand.
ACGACATCCAGCTTACCCGGTTCTATGACCGTATCAACCGGTGACGGTTTCGCTAGGACGAACTTGTTGCGCAGGTTCTTGATGGGTGTCGCTCCGTTGAAAAGGTATATTGGCTCCAATAGGGGGTTCTGGATGATCCCTGACTCGATTTTGGGTGCGTACACCTTAGCCTTGAGGTTTCTTGCGAGGTAGTTGTTACCCCCGAAGTGGTCGGCGTGGCTGTGGGTGTTGATGATAGCCTCAAGCTTCAAATCCTCGGCTTCCAAGACCTTCCTGATATTCCTACCAGAGTCCTTGTCCAATCCTGTGTCGATGAGGACACAGTCTCCACCGTTGATTACAACTCCGATATTGACCGCGCCGGGTATGTAAGCCACGTTCTCGGAGACCCTAACAAGTTCCATAGTGACTACTCAACGTGTGATACAGTGAAAAACCCTTGTCTGTCCCAGAGGAGCTTAGGGTTACTTGTGACGCTTTATGCGGTCAACCTTGCGTTCGTTCTTGCGGTAAGCGAATTTCCGTGTTCCACTTATCTTGCTACGGTGGAACTGGTATCTATCATCAGCGTCGCCGGCGATCTGTGCATAGAACGCGTCATACTCCAACTCTCCCGATTTGAGTTTGGTTATAATCTCGTTCAGCTCCGCCCTTCTTTCCTCTTCGGCGCTATCAAACTTCTCGGCGTACTGGTTGTACGCAACCATAAACTTGAAATCCATTCCGTCGAAACTCAGTTTTTCTACCGCTTTACTCATCTTATTCAGTCCGAATACCATACCATCAACACCACATCATTTAGGGGTTTGGTTAGGAGTAAGGTGATGAGGTGTAGATAGCGCTATGCCTCCACCTTGTACTTGTCGTAGAGCTTCTTCAGTAACCCGTTGAGCTCCATCGCTCGCTCCTCGGACTCGCTGGGCTTGAGTTCCTTGCACTCGTAGCCTACGACCTCCCTCATGTACTCGACGTTCTCGTCCATGAACACCACCGTGCCGTCGTTCTTGATTCGCTCGATACCATCGAACTGTCCACCCGCCTGGTTGATCTTGATTGCTTCCTCAACCCCGATGTCTGGAACGAACACATCTGCACCGTTTTCCCCCAGCCTGCATGGGTACGCACCGGTTAACCCGTTTGGTCCTGGAACGCATTCCATTATCTGGTTGGTGTTGTAGTAGACCGCCAATGTATTCTTCAGGAAGCTTGCCGCTGTCCTCATCTGGTCAACCAGTGCCCCAGCGTACTGTGCGCTTGCTGCGTAACCCGCCTCGGCGTACATGTCCCTGAGCTTGGTGTTAGGGTACCTCTCGGTTACATCCTCGCCGTCAACCACAATCTTGACCCAAAAGGGCGCGTCCATTCGCTTGGTGTAGAACGAGCCATGGTGACCTACCCCATATATCGTGACGCTGCTGTAAGGCACCTTCATGTCTCGGGCTATGATCCTCTTGAACCTGAATATCCCTAGGTCCATGTTCCCTCCCCCACAAACTGGTGCCATTCCTAGCTTGTCTAACACCACGTTTGTGGCATCTGGGAACGCTCCGTTCACCACCTTGATGTCCAGCCCCGTCTTCTTGATGGCTGTCATAAGCTTCATCGCCAACGTTAGGTGATTCGGAAGCCAAGGTCCAATGGGTCCAATTTTCTTGTACTCATCATCGGGAAGAAGGCGGGTAACCCACCAACTGCCCAAGCTGGCTAGGTTACATATCACCTTGGGCTGAAGCTCCGACAATATCTCAGCGGTGCCTTCGATGTCAAAGAGGTCTACTTTCTGGAAGCTCAATTCCGGGTAAAACCCGAAGCTATGGGCGATGTGCAGGCTTTCCTCGATCTCAAACTTGCCTTTTGCCTCGTTTACATCCGCTCCAATAACCTTGATCGGTAAACCCATGGACGCGATCTGGTACATCATGTCGTGCCCGACACTGCCCGCCGCGCCAATGATCATCATACTGTCAACCATCGTAACCAGAAAAAAAGTTGTACCATCCTGTATTTAACAAGGAGGCTTACCGTCAGCAGATGATAAATAGGCATGAAATCAATGTGATTTCATGAGTTTTACCACCAGACCAGTCATCCAGGGCACCAACGGGATGGTCACCAGCACCCATTACCTAGCTACAATCGAGGGTCTGCGAGTTCTCCAAGAAGGAGGCAACGTGTTCGATGCGGGTGCAACCATGTGGTTCTGCCTGAGCCTCTTAAAGCCCCACCTGGTTGGGGTAGCCGGTGAGTGCCCGATTCTTCTCTATCATGGAGATGAGGAGAAGGTTGTATCGGTCAACGGTCAGGGTCCTGCACCGATCGCTGCTACCATCGACTGGTTCAGGGAGCAGGGTTACCCGATGATCCCTGAGGACGGGTTCACACCGGCTTGCGTACCCGGGGCTTTCGATGCTTGGCTTACCGTCCTCGAGGAGTATGGATCGATGGGGTTCGACAGAATACTGGACCCCGCGATCCGAATTGCCAGCGAGGGGTACCCGGTTTATCCGACACTATCAACTTTCCTCAACAGGCTCAAACCCAGATACCTTGAGGAGTGGCCCACATCAGCAGCTGTTTACCTGCCTGGAGGTGAGTCACCGGTTGTTGGGCAGATCATCAAGAACCCGGACTGGGCTAGAACCTTCAGTAAGGTAAGGGAAACTTATCATTATGCAGCAAAATCAGGCAAATCGAGTGGGATTGATGCTGTCCGTAAGTACTTCTACGATGGTCCAATTGCGAAGACGATGATTGATTTCATGCAGGACATCAAGTGCAAGGATGTGTACGGGAAGGAGCATCACGGCTTACTCACACTTGACGATCTCAGCGGCTACAGGGCGTCATTCGAGGACTCTGTTAGCGTTGACTATGATGACGTTGATGTCCACAAGTGTGGGACATGGACACAGGGACCCGTTTTTCTCCAGCAGCTCAGGATACTTGAAAACTATGACATCGCGGCTATGGGGCACAACTCGGCGGAGTACCTTCACACCATCATCGAGGCATCAAAACTCGCCTTCGCTGACAGAGAGCACTATTACGCAGACCCGGAGTTCGAGGATGTGCCACTTGACTGGCTTCTCAGCAAGGAATATGGCGCTGAGAGATCAAAATACATCGATGAAGAGGCATCGATGCTTCATAGGCCGGGAGGCGTCGAGCCAGTACTCCTTGAAGAGAGCGGACAGAAACCATGGTTCGAGGGTGACACTGTGCACCTTGAAGCGGTGGACAGGTTCGGAAACATGATCTCGGCTACTCCCAGCGGGGGGTGGCTAAGGACCGCCCCATTGATCCCCGGCTTGGGGTTCCCAACCAGTACGAGAGCCCAGTTCATGCACCTTGAACCCAACCACATCGAGGCGTTAAAGCCTGGCAAGCGACCAAGCACCACATTAACACCCAGCCTCGTCACTGAGGACGGTGCCCCGTACATGGTGTTCGGTACCCCGGGCGGTGACAAACAGGACCAGTGGACCCTCCAGTTCTTCCTCAACTACAAGGTCTTCGGGATGAATGTCCAGGAGGCACTGGACGCTCCCACAGTGCACACAAGCCACTTCCCAGCAAGCTTCTGGCCCCACCCGGTCAGACCCGGCGAGGTCAGCGTTGAGCCGAGGATACCCATAGCAGTGTTCATGGACCTATCAAACAGAGGTCACAAAGTCAAACTCAGCAAGCCTTGGAGTCATGGTAGGTGTCTGGCTATCAGGTACGATCCGGTATCCGGGTTGATGTCGGCTGGGGCTTCCCCGAGGACGGGTGAGCCCTACGCGCTTGGCTGGTAGCTAGGAAACTTTTCCTGGGGTGGGCCTTCCGAGGCTCTCCCTGAACTCCTGTATCGTGTTTGCGAGGTACTCTACTGGTTCAAGGTAGTCGGGGTAGTTGTTTCTCTCCCTGAACTCTTTCGCGATTGGACCTACCCTGTCCCAGTACCTTGTTACCCCTGACGGGTTCAACTCGTATATGAGGCTGATATCAAGGTCGCCTCTCCTCACCATGGACGCAAGCGCCACGTAGTAATCCCTTGCTATCCTCCGTGTTACGTTTGCCTCGGGGTTTGCCTTCGGGCTGTACTTCGCCCAGTAGTCATCGAAATCGTCCCACTCCCAGGCCCAGAGTATCTCGGAGACAGCCTTACCCGCTTTCTGATCGTTGATGAAACGTATCTGCTCTAGCCTTAGCTGAGCTGTCCTAACTCTTCCCTGTGCCCTAAACTCCATTCCAGCGTAGATGAAAATGATAACAGCTAGTGTCAAGGTGAGGGCAAGTTCAGGGGTGACCATACCTGAATGTACGGGGAGCGTGGATAAGGTTAACGAGAAAGCTCAGCGAGCACCCGTTTCCCGTTGTTCACGATCTCACCGATCTCTTCCTGTTTCACGTCCCACCTGAAGCTGGTTAACACATCGTTCAACCGGTCAAGCTTTCTACTTGCCTCCTCGGAGTCTATGGACTCGAACTCCTCCCGGAGTATCCTGATCTTCTCTGCGTCCTGTATCCCCTCTATCAGTCGCTCGAACCGGATCGAGCTCCTTGGGCCAGGGTACACAAAGTTGGTGTCCCCACCGGGCCACTTCCTGAACCGGGTATCATGCAACGGGTCTTCTACCCAGTGTGCGTAAGCCCAGCGAAGAAAACCGTCGAACCCGTTGGCTGCAGCGTACCAGCCGACGAATGCGGACTCCACTGGTGGGCTGAAGGTGAACTGGTTCGGGTAGGGTTCACGGCAGCAGACGTAGAAAGTGCTCAGGTAGCCTTTTGATCTCCGGTACTCTAGGTCTGGCTCGTCGATGATCTCCGCATAGGTCACGGTCAGGTCCTTTATCCTATCCGGGTACCTCTTGTATGCTTTCTCAGAGTCGGCTGAAGCGAGCCCGAAATCCGGGTCGATTTCGTCCATGACTTCCAACATTGCCTGCATCGGGTCTCCCTTGATCTCATCCATCGCGAGATAGGTGATGTCACTCCACCCATTCTCTACCAAGTGTGCCCAGAAATCCTTGATGAACGGCGTCCAGAGCTCGATGTACTTCTCTGATCCCGTCTCTGCTTTCACCGTGATCAGCTCTCCTATCTCTTCATCATGGTAAACCAGCTCAGATGTCCATGGGATTAGGGAGTACGCGTTGATCTGCTTGTTGATGCCCAGACCCATCATGAACTCCACCCAGTTATCGAAGACAGTGTAATCAAACTCCCAGCTCCCGTCTCGTCGTTTAGTCCACTCAACCATGGACTCGTAAGGGTCGAGTGCCTGGTTGCCCCACGGTTTCTCGTTGATGGTGGTCGTTATGACCTTCTGCCCTGCGTCTGCAAGCATCTTCATTAGTGGACGCATCAGTTCCCAGTGTTCCTCCGACCATAACTCGACATCATACATTCTTGCCGCTGCGTATGGGTGCTGCCACAAGTCCAGATGGAACATCCACTCAGATGGCTGTGGTAGAACGCGAGGTAGAACGTCTAATTCTAATGTGAACACATTAGGCTCCTGTTCGTCCGCTTTCAAGATCAAGCTACCTTGATATTGACCCGGTTCCGCGTCACGAGGAACCTCGATGGTGATCCACACTGGTCTCGATGTTTCTGCACCTATGTTGAAACTTGAGACGTTGTCTAGGACATCCGGTGTGAGGCTTACCGGAAAGTCCTCGGGTTTACGGTCAGCGCAACCGTTCCCGTCACCGAACTCGTCGGTTAGCACGTATCTTACGAATCTCGCCTTAGCGATCCCTGCCCCAAGTGAAGCACCATTTCTCTTCTTGAAATCGGTGAACTCGAAACCAATGTTGTTTACAGCTTGACTGAACCAGAGGACTAGCTGTGCTGAGACTTTTTCCCCACACCAAGCCGTCAATTTCTGGGATTTTATTGACTCGATGTCAGGTATTATGCTTCGAGGATAGCGTACATCGATAGTACCGAAACTGGATTGTAGACTAGATCCTACCTTGCTCCAGTCAGAGGAGGTGTCTGGACTTGGGTCCTCCGGCTCGTCATAGAAATCAAAGTTTCGGGGAACTTTACTCATATCATAGAATTTACTTCCGGTTTAATAGAATCTTGTACCATTCCGAGACTGATAAAATATTAAGAAAATTTTTTGGGAAATGGGTGACTCTGTCACAATTGAGCCGGAATCGGCTCCATCACGGGGTCAACGTCTTGAGAACTCAGCAAGTGACCGCTGTTGTCCAATATGATCTTGTGGAAATCAAGTAGCACCGTCAATCTTTCATGCTGCTTCCCGATGCCAATCACATACTGCGATCTCCCACTTGAACCGTCAACCAGTTCAATGTCCGTGTCTGGAATCGTGGTAACCTCAGTCACCTGATCCACCACAATCCCAACCATGAACCGGTCATGCTGGACCCAGATTATCTTCCGAACATCACCTACCTCACCCGATAAATTCAGCAGAGCTTTGAGATCGATCACCGTGATGATTTGACCCCTAAGGTTGCTTACTCCTAGCACGTAGCTGGCGTTTCCCGGAATAGGGATGATGGTCTGGGTGCTAAGGATTTCCCTGACCTGTTCGACAGGCACACCATACTGGATGTCACCGATTGTGAAGTTCATTATCTGCATATCGCTACCACCATTTTTCATGTTTAGACCTGAACCTGTGAGAGGACGTCTCGTAGGCTCTCAACCTGCTCGACGATCTTCTCTGACAGTTCCACTGATCTCTTTGCCTCGTCTTGTATGCTCTGGCTCACCATCGCTACCTGCTCGGTGCTGGCAGTTTGTTCTTCGATGCTTGCGGCGCTTTCCTCAGATGCACCAGCTGCTTCCTCTGCGAAGCTTGCGACTTGCTGGAACGCGCTGTCAACCTCATCTAGGTTTTGTACGCCCTCCGAGACACGTGTACGTAGGTCCAGAGTCATGTTCTGGATCTGCTCCATTGCCTTAACTACTTCAAGGCTGTTCTGGACAGACTCTGAGATCACGTCATTGCCCTTTGTGGCAGCGGTCCTTGACTGCTTAGCCATCTCCATCGCAGATTCCCCGGTCTTGGTGATCTCCGTGATGGCTGTGCCCGCTGTCGAGACGGTTTCTCCAGCTAGTTGCTTAACCGCATCGGCGACGACTGCGAACCCTCTGCCGGCCTCTCCCGCCCTAGCTGCCTCGACGGCTGCGTTTAGTGCGAGCATGTTGACCTGATCCGCGATTGCACTGATGTCATTAGCCAGTCCGGCTACGTTCGAGACGCTGGTGTTCACCTCGTTGATGATCTCACCCATCTCGTCGTTGCTTGAACTGATCTCCGTTAGGCTCTGGATAGCGTTGGTTCCACTGTCACCCACTTGTTGGGCTAACTTGTTTGACTCGGATACTAGTGTATCCATCCTGCTCGTGTTATCGTTCAGAGTGTTCATCACCGATGAGAGTCTCTCAAGGTTGACTACTGTTTCCTGTGCTAGTTTCGAAAGAGTCTGGCTGCCCTCGCTCACGCTGTTGCTGGCTCCTTGTACCTGCTGCATTGATGCGCTCAGGTTCTGGGCCTGTATCGCAAGGTCCTCACCCATCTCACCAACCTTGTTGTTGCTTTGTAGCACCTCAGAGGAGAGGGCGTTTACGTTACCAACCACATCTGTGGCAACCTTGACGACCTGCGCGATCTCCTCGGCTTTCGCCTCGCTTTCCTTTTGGGCTGAATCAACGTCTGTGATTAGTTTTCGCATACTACCAACCATCGTCTTGATGGTGGTAACAACTTCTCCGATCTCGTCGTTGCTGTCCTGAACCTAGAACTTGTGCTCCAAGTTTCCTTCAGCGATCATCGTTGCGTCGGTAACAAGCAAGCTCAATGGGTTTGCTATACCCCTCGATATGACTACTCCAAGACCAAGTGCGATAATTACGGCGGCCAATGAGGTGCCTATGATTAGTCTCTCTGCTGTGGTTTTTTTTGTCTCGGCTGATACATCTGCTGCTATCGCCAATTCTTCATTTGTCCACTCCAGAGTCTCAAGGCCATCAATCAGTTCACCCCACTCGGCATCGAACGCCTCCATGTATGGGTCAACGTACGCCATGATCTCGTTCATGTCGTCGGTCTGCACCGATATCTCATCATACGCGTTGATCATCGCATTACAGGCTGATTTCACAACTTCATGCTGTTCTCCAACGGCTCTCGCGGCATTGATTACACCAGTATCCCCAACTATCTCTGCTGTGGATACGGCTAATGTTTCAAGCCGGTCGAACTCCTCGTTTGCATCATCATACGATGTTAGGACAGCTTTGTCTCCGAATGAGTAGGATACGTACTCTGTAGTTGCTTCTACAGCGGTTCTGATCTCGACAACCATCTCGTCGGAGCAGTCTTTGATCACGTTGAGTTTGAATAGGATGTAATCATACTCAGCGTTTACGGCGTTAAGTTGTGTATAACCTATCGCCCCAATAACTGCCCCCAAGGCGGCTACTAAGATAAAGCCAAAATACAGCTTGTTCTTAACGGTCATGTCGATTTTTATGTTTGATAAGCTCATATTCCATTCTTTCCTCTAATTATGGTCAATGATTCTGAGCTTGTTGAGGTAATATCGGTGTGCGTATGTGCGCCGGACACACTTTGAGTAATTGCTGGTATATACTTTCAATGAAAAGTATAATCTGCTAATCCATGTTTAACTAGAAAAAGTCTAATACGTTAACCCAAACCTGACTTTTAGAGGTTAATTCATCTTGAACACGCTTTATGAGACCCTGAAATCAGGTAAGACCGCTGTCGGCACCAGCGCAACAGTTGGCAGCCCAGTCGATTTCCTTGCTGATGCAGGGTACGATTTCCTTCTCTTCGACACCCAGCACTCACCAGTCCGGATCAAGGAGCTGCTGCCACAGGTCCATGCCACAAAGGGCAAGAAAGCCAGCCCGGTGGTCAGGGTAGGTCAGAACGAGCAGGACCAGATATGCTACGCCCTCGACATAGGAGCCAAAGGAATAATCGTCCCAATGGTGAACACGAAAAAGGAAGCAGAGGCAATGGTTGACTGGTGCAAGTACCCGCCTTTGGGCAAGAGAAGTTCAGCCGGACCTAGGGGTGAGTGGGGTGAGTACGGTAACTACCGGGAGTACATGGACGCCGTCAACGAGGAGCTGGTTATCGTGCCCATGATCGAGACAATGGAGTCACTTGGTAACATGGAGGACATCCTCTCAGTCCCGGGCGTTGATGTGCTACTCGTTGGTCCATCAGACCTGTCAATCAACCTCGGCATCCCACTTGACTACCTGAACCCACTGTATCAGAATACCCTTGACAAGATCGCCAGCGCCTGCGAGGCAGCTGGTGTCATCCCCGGCATGTATTTCATCCCCGGTGGTCAGGACCCCAACGATTTCGTTGACAGGGGCTTCAAGTTCTTCACCTTACCATGGACAGGCTGGGCCACGGCAGGTGTCAAGGACGGGTTGACGGGAATCAAGAACTAATCCACCTATTTTTTCTATATTATTTTATTACTTGCGACTGTGAAGCTTTCTTTGGTGTGTATTTTGTCTCATAGTGTCAAGCCTGAAAATCCTAGGGTGGCCATAGTTAAAGATTCAGACCCGTTAAAAGCCACTATCGAGGCCCTGAAGCTGGTCAACGAGGATTTTCTTGTCAAGCCAAGTGAAACCGTGGTCATCAAACCCAACATTGTCAGACCGGTTGCACCTGAGAAGGGAATCACAACCGACGCAAGGGTTGTGGAGGCGATCATCAAAATCCTTCAGGATAAAGGCGTTGGTGATATAATAATAGCTGAGGGTGGCAACCCGGGGACTGACAAGGCTTTCAAGAAGCTTGGCTACCGGGACTTGGAAAAGGAGTATGGGGTTGGGCTGGTCAACCTCAACAAGGACAATTTCGAGACAGTGAGGATTCAGGAGGCTGTAGCTCTACACGAGGCAAAGGTCGCAAAGACTATCCTAGAATGTGATGCTTTAATCAATGTGCCCAAGCTGAAGATACACCATATGGCACAGGTGACCCTGTCCCTCAAGAACCTCATGGGTGTCATCGTTGACAACCGGGGGCTGGTGATGCATGACATGATCCACGAGAAGATAGTGGATCTTGCATCGCTCTTCAAACCGGTTCTGAATGTCGTTGATGGAGCAATCGGTGCAGAGAAGGACGAGGTGGTCGGAGACCCAGTTGAGTCCAACGTGGTGATAGCCGGGAGTGATATGGTGGCAGTGGACGCAGTGGGGTCTGGGGTTATGGGTTTGGATCCCAAAAGTATCAAGCATATCGAACAGGCTGCAAGTAGAGGAATGGGGGTCTCAAATATCAACCAGATACGAGTTTTGGGTGAATCAATAGACTCGGTTGCGAAAAACTATAGCACTGAGTACTCGCCTAGAAAACTGGAGACCTACGGGTTAGCCCATCCCCTCTCTGAGGCAGATATCCTCTTTATGAAGAACGATTTCGCCAACCGTGACCCACAGGTACAAGACCCCTACGCCAAGTAGCTAATGTTTTATCCCTGATTGAAAAGTGAAGAACAGGGTTAATGCATTGGAGTACGGATGGGGTAAGTACACATATACGCTGGTCGAGGGATGGGCAAAGGTTCCTGTAGGGGAGTCATTGGTTGATATAGTCGGTATCTCGATAGACGAAGAGGACAGAGTTTACGCGTTTGGGCGGAGCAAGCGCCCATTGATAGTTTTTGATAGAGAGGGGAATGTCGTGGACTCGTGGGGCGAGGGCTTGTTCAAGCGCCCCCATGGTAGCTTCATGACAGATGAGGGCGATATCTGGCTGGCGGACGATTCCAGTCACGTCGTGTACAAGTTCACTAGAGGTGGTGAGCTGCTCCAGACACTGGGGACACTTGGCAGTAAATCAGATACAGGTCACAGGGATGGTTTGGATATTTTCGAGAAGCTTTCCAGTATTACACGGGCTGGAGGGCCTTTCAACCTGCCAACTGGTGTAGCTATCTCGTCAAAAGGTGACATCTTTGTCTCGGACGGGTATGGTAACGCCTGTGTTCATAGGTTCAGCCCAGAGGGTGAGTTGATTCTCTCCTGGGGCGAGCCGGGTGCTGGTAAGGGGCAGTTCAGGCTTCCACATAACATCTGGATCGACCGCAAGGATCGGATCTGGATTCCCGACAGGGAGAATCACAGGGTCCAGATATTCGACACTGAGGGTAACTTCCTCGACGAGTGGATCGACATGTGGAGGCCCACCCATGTCTACATGGACAAGGACGAGACAGTCTACATCTCGGAGCTGAGCAGACGAGTCAGCATATTCACCATAGAAGGAGAGCTATTGTCTCGTTGGGGTAACGAGAAACACAGCCTGGATGATCCCCTGTTCGTTGGCCCCCATGTCATCTGCGTGGACTCACACGGGGACCTGTACGTCGGAGAAGTAGCCACAACTTTTGGGAAGGTTGATCGGGGAGCACGAACTCTACAGAAATTTAAGAGAAAACGGTAACCCAGACTAGGCTGTTTTTGTCTCCCAGCCCCGTTCATCCATCCACTCGATGAACTCAACCAAGTGCTCCACCAGCGCATCGCTCATCAGCTTCCCTTTCTCAGCTGTCCCCTCCTCTGGTGCTCCCGTGACACCGTAAGGGGTTAGCTCGTCGAAGGTCCACTTGATCTTGACATGTTGTGGGAGGCCTGGTACGACACCTTTCGCGTGCTTCATGTTTACTATTTCTGGATTGACGTGTAGCATCATGCTTGTTTCTCCTTCGCCTCCGTGGCCTAAGCCGTCCCATACCTTGAAGGTGTCCGGTGGCAGTAACTCGCCTGCTGTGACCCACCAGGTGTCCAGCACCGCGGTTTTGAACTCGGGGTGGGCTGTCTTGTACTCGTTTGTTGATGCCTCGATGGCGGGGATGTTTCCGTCGTGGCCGTTTACTATGAGGAGCTTGTTGATCCCGTGTTTCCAGAGTGAATCGTATACCTCGTTGAGTACCCGCATCAGGGTCTCGGTGGACAGGGTTATGGCTATTGGGAAGCTTGAGTAGTGGTGGCTCATACCGAAAGGCAGAGGTGGAAGCATCAGCATCCCATCAATCCTACTTGTGACCTCCCTTGCTAGGTGCTCCGCCACGAGGGTGTCAGTGCCGTATGGGAGGTGTTCCCCGTGGTACTCCGTTGAGCCAACTGCGAGCACTGCTTTGGTGTACTTCCTTTCCTTGAATAAACGCCCAGTCATGGTGAGAAGTTGATCGGGGTTCATGGTACTGGGAAGGTGTTATGACTTAATGTGTTTAATCATCAACAAGGACGTGAGATGAGTTAGTCGGAACATGTTTCGAAGCTAAACGTAATAGACCCTTCATTCATCGATGATTTTATCATCACTTTTCCGTATTTCTTCTTTGGTAGACATTGAGTTAGGTGCATTTGCAGTAAGCTTGTCAGTAAACATATTCTTGGGCGGTGTAAACGTTTGGGCATCCGTTTCACAAAACACTGTTAGGCAGGCTTATCCTACTATTCATCAAGGAGTAGAATTTATGAAAGACATTTCAGGCTTCGATGAAGACGGCAATCCTAAAAATGGCCCCTTTCAGTTGTTCTTCAAGAACGGCCGAGTCTCTTGTCAGGGTGAATTCGACAACGGAAAGAAATCAGGAAAGTGGACGTACTTTCTGAATAATGGTCAGATGCAGTCTACTGGCAGCTTCAAGGACGGCAAGATTTTTGGTGAGTGGACATGGTTCTACAAAAATGGCGAACCCAGGGGGACGGGTGGCTTCGACGATGAAGAGCGGAAGCACGGTGAATGGACGCGATACCATGCCAATGGCCAACTTTGGGACAAAGGTCGTTTTGAACACGGCAAGAAGAAAGGCACCTGGAAGGTTTACGATAAGGAGGGCAATCTCCTAAAAACTCAAACTTACAAGTAATTAACCGAGCCACAGAGGTCAAGAATCTGTGGTTCATGTAGAAGGAGGATACGTAGGTGCAGGGGAAGGGATTCGAACCTTATCTCTAGTGGTGATATCACCACACTCGTTGTTTCCTGGATACGGCTCACATGGATGATGATTGGAGTCCTTTTGCATTTTTAAGGATAAATAACCTCAAATCGTTCAAGAATTACTTCCATATCCTCATTGAAATCAAAACCTTGCTCCTTCCCCACCCTACCCCAATACCTGATATGCCCCTCCATCCAAGTCTCAAGAGTTCTATCATCCTCACCCTCAACCCAAGCATGCTCAGCAGGAACATCACGGAGCTTCATCAAACGAGTATCCAAGGTCCGGACAACAGCTCTGGGGTTATCATCACCATCAAGTAGAATATTGTAATCACCAACAACAGGTGTAGGCTCATTCATTATCTCCAATTCTTTTACCAGACTTGTCGTCGCCAGCTTGATTCCCTGAAGGACAAGCTCAAGTAGCTCATCTTTCATCTCTTTGCTGTCCCCAAACCCAAAGGTAAAAACATAGTCGCCTTCAAGATTCTTCTCAGTTTTGACCTTCTCCCAGAAATCATGATATTCTATCTTTTCAGACATGCTCCCATAATCAAGTTAAATGAACTAAAAGGTTGTCAACAAAGTGTACCTCAAAATATTTCTCACATCATCAGGTTGGGTTAAACCCCCCGTACATCTCAATTCGAGAGGGGGTGGTCTGCCGTTGTTGTATGCTCAATATTCGGTTAGACACTATATTATACTCAATTATGGTAGCCCGGAAGAGATTCGAACTCTTGTCCGAGGCTCCAGAGGCCCCTATCC
>CAZPRN010000023.1:0-18318 GCA_964589605.1 uncultured Candidatus Bathyarchaeia archaeon
GGCACACAGCCATACAAATCCCGCAGTCGGTTCCCACCTCTCCCCAGTACTTGAAACAGGTCTCCGCCTCAAGCTTCCATTTCTCCACACCGTTGTGCACAGTCTTCTCACCCATTGGTATACTGTCGCTGGGGCAAGTCTCTGCACATTTCAGACAGTTGACGCAGAACTCGTCAACACCGAAGCTTATCGGCTTGTCTGGAACCAGCGGCATATCAGTCAGAACAGCGAAGATACGTACACGCGCTCCTTCCCGTGGTGTAATAAGGTAACCTTGTCGCCCAACCTCTCCAAGCCCTGCGTCTAAAGCCAGTGCTGGGGTGATCACCGTGTAATGCCGTTGATGTTGAGCCAGACCAATGTAGCCCATGCTCTTGAACCATCGACTGATAACCGTGCTAATGTACGCACCTTTCGCGTAATTATTGCTTGACTCTGTGGACTCCGGGGTGTGCGGTGCCGTGGCAACGTTCTCGTACTTCATCTCGGTCGCGAACACAAGAGCGTAAGGTGGTGTATCATCGATCGGCTTGCCCCAGTCGTCCCAATTTCCATAGTGAACCTCACCGTGGTGACTGTAATCTACATCCGGGTTCACCTCGCATGCGCCGACACTGCTCGCTCCGAGGTGTTTCGCTAATCCTTTCAGCACCTCCGTGGCTTTCTCGGGTGAAATCTCCTTTCTCTCTGTTTGCTCATCAGGGATTGCCTTTGCCACTCGTCCCAGTACCGGTGAGATGAAGTGGTTTGCGTGGATCATCGCAGTGTTGGATGGGTGACCCCCGTCGATCTTACCAAGCTGCCTGTTTCGTCTCTGAACCCGTATCTCATCATCCACCTCTTTCAGCTCTGGGTGGCTTTCGTAGTACTCCTTGTATTGGGGTGAGTCCTCTTGCAGCTTGTTTCTGGCGAAAACTATGTCTCTCTCGTCAACACGACTACTTTCTCCTCTGAGGTATCCCTTGCTACCCAACAGAGCGTCCCGGTTCGGTTTGGCTGGGATCAGGAATACCAGTAACACTAAACCAAGAATTCCAAAGTATCCCAGAATGTACCTCTGGAAAGATGGCATGTAGAGAATAACCGGAATTATTCCAAGATGAACCAGCGTTCCGAGTCCCATCAACAGTGCTGGACGTGTCTCGTGTTCCCTGACTGAGTCAAAGACTCCAAGACATGTGATAGCCACTATGAATAGATCAGCGCTAAGAAACAGTACTGGGAGAATGGGATTCATGGAACGGTATTCAACGTGTGGTAATAAAAAATGATGGAGGTTACTCCTCCTCCCACATCCTAGGATGATGGTACCCGCTGTACAGGCTCGCGAAGGGGTTGTGCCCTGTCACCCTGTCCTTAACGATTAGCGTTGACACTGGAGCCTCGGCGAATTTTGTGAACTGGATGTCATGACCTATGCAGAGTCCAACGATGACGTTGACGTCTGTGCCAGCCGCGTTGAGCACATCAGCCTGCGCAATAGGGTTACATCCCGTCTCAAAGCTCTCAGGCTTGCCCCTAATCGCGCTGATCTTGTCCTCACTAGCGATCCCCCAATCAGTCTTATCCACACTGCCACACTTGCAGCAAACGGAGTAAACATCCAGCCCCGCAGACTCGAATATATCCACCACCCGCTTCGCCTCATTGCCGAGACCAACACAGAAAGCAACGCCTAGCTTCTTCCATTCCATCATCTCGCAGAACTTGATGATTTCAAGAACCCGGGGCCGCACTGCGATCACCCTTCCGCGGACCATCATGTACGCCCTTTGCTCGTTCACTGTGCTGTTCTTGAACAGTCTGAGCTCCTCCGGGTCATTGTACTTGGTTCTTGCTTCGTCTATAACATTCTGCATGTGCTTCATTGGGCAGAACTCCGGAAGTTGGTCACGGGTCCATCCCTCCGTGTAGCATTTCCTGTCAACGCACTTGGCGCACTGGGGTGCCTTCATGCCGGTAAAATTGGGTGATGAGTATAAAAAACGCTACTCGATGGAGATTCCCTCTTCGTTGAGCCACTTGCCGAAAGCGCCATCAACGCCCTTTATGTGCTTGACCAGCCAGTTGAACAGGAACACGTTCACCGACTCCGCCAGCCCCTGAGTTGCACCGTCCTCAAGGAACTCGTCGGTCATCCCCTTGAGGGTGTCAACGAACTCCTTGTGCATCTTCTTGTGATACTCGATCCTCGGGTAGCTAGTCGCCTCCATGTGCTTCTCCTCCGTCGAGAAGTGGTAGTCAGTGTACTCCATCATAAAGTCTAGTGTTTTGGAGATCGCCTCCGCGCTGTGGTTGTGCTCAATCGCGTGGCTGATATCATTCATCTTGCCCAGCAGCTCCTTATGCTGGTCGTCCACCAGCTCTATGCCGACGCTGAGCCCCTCGCTCCACTCAATGTTAACCATATCTATCCCCTATCCATGAAACAGGGCGGTTTTTAGCGTTTATTCCACCATTTTAGCACCTTTTCTACTAAACCTGAACATTTTTACCAGAAATGACCAGCATACACCACTCTGATGCTTTATAACGAATAATTGTGGAGAATATGGAAAGGTGAACCCCGTGAAAGACAAGGTAGACAAGATAATCGAGGAGAACAGGGACAGGTACATCGAGCAGCTGGGTAACCTTACCCGATGGTACCCGGAGGGAGAGGAGGCTTTCCAGCAGCACATAGCAGACAGGATGGAGGAGCTAGGATGTGAGGTGCACGTGAAGAAGCTGCTACCCGTTGATGTCCAGCTCAAGAAGGAGTTCGCCGTCACCGAGGCCATCGATATGAGCCTCAGAACCCACATCATCGGCGTCTACAAGGGCACCGGAGGGGGCAAGAGCCTCATGATGATCACTCACCCAGACGGTGACCCCATCAAGACCGATACATGGGAGAAGGAGCCTCACACCGGGCAGATCATCGGGAACAAGATGTACGGGTGGGCAGTCGCTGACGACAGCGCGGGTATTTGCATGATGACAGAGGCCGTCGACGCATTGATGAAGGCAGGGTATCAGCCAAAGGGCGATGTCTACCTGATGAGCGCTACCGCGAAGAGGAACGCATGGGGAATCGCCGCGATATTAATGGACGGCTACAGGGCTGAAGCTGCTCTATACCTACACCCTGGTGAGTCCGAGCTAGGGATGAAGGAGGTCAAGACCCTCACATCTGGTCTGTTAAAGTTCAGGATCAAAGTCAAGGGCATGAAGCCACCTAAAACCGAGTTTGTTCAGGTCACGTTCCATCACCTGGGCGTCAACCCCATCGACAAGGCAATGTACGTCATTGAGGAGATGAAGAAATTCGACGAGGCAAGGAGAAAACGGGTTATCTACCCGCCCCTCAACGACTACATAGGCAGGGGAACCCAGCTATTGAACACCTACATCGAGTCAGGCAAGAAGGATAACCTGACTGATATGCCACCGGACTGCACAATCGGTTTTGGCTTGACCTTCCCTCCACCCGAGGACATCAATGACATAGTGAACGAGGTCGAGGCTGAGGTTAACCGGATATCAGACTCAGACCCATACCTCAAGGAGAACCCACTGGAGCTAGAATGGATTCAGGGCACACAGGGCGTCGAGGTACCCTTGGACCACCCCATTGTGGTTACGGCGATGGATGCCATCGAGGATGTGTATGGTGAACGACCTTTCAGCAACCCTCTTTACTCAAAGAGCGACGTGAGGACCCCGATGCTCATCGCGGATATACCCAACGTCGGTTATGGCCCACTTGCGGGTGACCTAGCTACCACTGGTGGTAAGGATGAGTGGGTTGACCTCGACGATTACATCGAGGCAATAAAAGTCACTGCCAGAATAATCATGGAATGGTGTGGCTAGGGCAACTCAATCTCGGGGTCGTTCTTGATTAACTCGAGAACCTTCTCCGATGCCCAGTGTACATAGTCCTCGCAGAAATAGATACCCTTAGCTCGGTTCTCTTCATACTTCTTCTTACCCTCTGGTGTCCTTGTGTTAGCTCCGAGCAGGTCGTAGCAGTCTACGTGTCCCCACTTGTCCTCGAACATCTGGAGGAATATCTGTGTCTTTTCCCTCGCCTTGGTCCTTATGGCGTCAAACTCTTCAGGTGACTCGTCGCCGTTTGTCCCCATCAGTAGCCCGTATGCCATGCATGCGCCGCTTACCGCTCCACAGAGGCTTCCCCAGCCTCCACCACCGCCACCCATGTTGGATGTAGCCCTCATGACCCCTTTTCCGAAGCCATCGAGTGGAACCTCATCGTTCACATACATGATGACGCTCTCACAGCAGTTGTATCGCTTGCCGTCTTTCTCGTACATGCCGTCTATGTTGGTGTTTC
This sequence comes from uncultured Candidatus Bathyarchaeia archaeon, assembly GCA_964589605.1. Classification (GTDB taxonomy): domain Archaea; phylum Thermoproteota; class Bathyarchaeia; order TCS64; family TCS64; genus RBG-16-57-9. The sequence goes on from CAZPRN010000023.1 coordinate 4,337, forward strand.
ACTGTAAAAAAATCATCGCGTCATTTGACCTATTTCTTGAGGGTGTCTGGAACAATGTACAACAGGGCTTCCTGATTAGAACATCGATTGCAGACACCGCGATGCTTACATATCTCACCTAAACGGATTTCGAGAAAAGGTGCTGAATGGCCTTTTTACATTTAGGATCGCGTAAAATCGCCTATTCTCAAGCGTATGTCTCATAACTTCCTCCCTCCAGTATACCTCATGGACCTTGAAACGGCAAAGCAGATGCTTCTCGATCGGGTAAAGAAGGACAGGGAGATGCTCATAGAGTTCCTCAGAGGGTTCCTGAGGACTAGGAGTCCAAACCCACCGGGAGACACACGGGAATCAACAAAATTCATCACTAATTTCCTCGATAAACACGGAATATCCTATGATGTGCTTGGACCGGACCCAGAGAAACCAAACATCGTCAGTAGTTTTAATTCACCCACCGAGGGGAAGCGCCTAATTTTGAACGGGCACATCGATGTCTTCCCTGTCGGAACAGGGGAAGGCTGGAGTCAGGAACCATGGGGTGGCGATCTTGTTGATGGCAAGATCTATGGACGAGGCGCATGTGACATGAAAGCCGGGACAACCGCGTCAATCTACACGTACTTGGTGCTGCATGAGCTAAAGGAGCAACTCAAGGGCAGCCTAACCCTGACCGCCGTTAGCGACGAGGAGACCGGTGGTAGGCTGGGAGCAGGGTGGCTCATCGAGAACGTGCCGGAGGTCCTCGGGGACTGCTGTATCAATGGGGAGCCCAGCAGTCCATACACTTTCAGGTTCGGAGAGAAGGGCATTCTATGGTTACGGGTGTCAGTAAGGTCACCCGGGGGTCATGGTGCCTATCCGCATCTCAGCGTTAACCCGATCAAGATCGCGTCTAGGCTGATAACTGAGCTGGAAACCTTAACAGATACCCCTGTTCCCTACCCGGAGAACCTGAGGAAAGCGATTGATGAGGGAAGGGAAGCGGCTGAGGGGGCTCTGGGCAAAGGTGGGGCAGATGTCATGAAGCAGGTCAGCGTTAACATTGGAACCATCGAGGGTGGCTTGAAAGTCAATGTGATCCCCCGTGAGTGTAGCTTCGAGGTTGATCTGCGTCTTCCACCCGGAATTGGCAAGGATGATGTTATGCCTAGGGTTAAGGAGATTGTATCCAAGTACGAGGGTGCTTCAGTTGAGGTTACCCGTTACGATGGACCCCTGTGGAGTCCACCAGACTCCGAGATGGCTAAGATTCTGAGAACCAACTCCAAGACCTTGGGTATTGACCCGGTGCCCATAGTCAGCTTAGGTGGCTCTGACCTCAAGTTTTGGCGCAGCAAAGGCATACCTAGCTACTATTACGGTCCAATGAATAACGGGATGGGGACTGTGGACGAGTACGTCGAAGTTGAGGAGTTCATCCATGTGGTCAAGGTACACCTGTTATCCGCTTACGAGTATCTCACAACATGAGACTAGTCAATCCCTCGTAGACCAGTTTCAGGCTAACAAGCAGGATAGCTACCTGCACCAGCTTGGTGAACCTCTCCACAGGAAGTCTATCTACAAACATTCTACTCGTGTAAGAGCCAGCTAATGCGACTATCAACAAGAATGGGAGGTACGAGTAGTACTGGGGTGTAAGGAATCCTCTCCAGAGGTAGACTGGAATCCGTGTCAGGTCGATCATGAACGAGATCACCCCACTTGTCACGATGTAAAGTTCACGCTCAAGACCGAACCCAATCAGGATCGCGCCACGTAGGGGTCCACCAGTACCGACGAGACCCGAGGAGAACCCATATACTGAGCCACCGATCACGCTGTTCAGCGTTGATGGCTTGAACCTCAACCTGTGATTCATCAACCCAAGCCCCGAGTAGGTAACTAGTATCAAACCCACAATAACTCGGAGAACCGATTCATCTACCGAGCCAACAAGACTCGACCCTAACAACGCGAAAATAACCGCTGGTACCCCAAAAGACAAGATGAGCCCTCTGTCAGGTTTCCTGTTGAAGAAACTGATCCTGCCGATATTGCCAGAGATATGGAATAAGCTGACAAGTATCAGGGCTGTCTCGTAGTCGAAGTAACTCAGTGCAACAGGTAGCAGGATGCTGCTTATCCCGAATGCAGCGATGGTGCCTAATATGGCAGCTAAAAAGGCAACTACCCAGAACACAAACACCATGATTTGATTATTATTACTGGCGCATATTAACCAATTCAAGGTCAATAACCTAATCAAACACAGCGTTTCCTTTTAGATAGATGCCATCTCTACCAATCGAGAATACTTTGTCGGTTCAAGATAGAGACCAGTGGCGAGACTGGCTCAAGGAGCACCATGACAAGGAAACCGAGGTATGGCTAGTCATCCCGAAGAATTCTAGTGGTAAGCAGAGAATCCCTTACGCTGACACTGTTGAGGAGGCTCTATGCTTCGGGTGGATCGATAGCACCGTAAAAAAACTTGACGAGCACCACAACGTCCAAAGGTTCACTCCGAGGCGTAAAGGCAGCTCGTACTCCCAGCCTAACAAGGAAAGACTAAGACTGATGATCAGCCAATCCAAAATGATCCCTTCGGTCCTTGAGAAAGTCAAGCCCATGCTGGAGGAAGTGTTCGTCTACCCCAAAGACATCATCCTTGCCCTGAAAACCGACGAGGAGACTTGGAAGAACTTTAGAGGTTTCCCCGAGCCATACAAGAGAATCCGGGTTGCATACGTTGATGTTGCACGGAAACGACCTGAGGAGTTTGAAAAACGCTTAACAAATCTCCTAAAGAAGACCAAGGAAAACAAACAGTTCGGGTATGGGATACAGAGATTCTATTAACAAATCAACCCTTCTGGTAAACTATCTCCCCCCCGATTATTGTCATCTCCACCGTGATATCGCCAATCGAATCAGGTGCAACCTCCAAGGGATTCCCGGATAGTACAACCATATCAGCTAGTTTGCCCTCCTCCAGAGTACCCTTCAGGTTCTCCTCGAAGCTCGTGTAGGCACCGTTTTTCGTGTATACTTTCAAAGCCTCAAGAACCGAGACCCCTTTGTTTTCACCAATCACTCTACCGTTCTTTGTTTTGCGCGATACCAAGAAATCCATTCCACGTAGTGGGGTTGGGTACGCAAGAGGGCGTCTCGCTCTTCGCTTAATCGGTACTGTAGGAGAATCTGAGCCACCTGAAAGGTTGACTCCGGCTTTCAACATGGAGCCATAAGCTACTCTCATTCCGTCCCCCTCGTACTCTGGCTCTAGTTTATACACTATTTCCGGCTGCGCGGCCACTACTACCCCTAATCGCTTTGCTCTCACAAGCATCTGAGCAGTAATCATGTCTGCATGCTCTATCCTGTGCCTATGATTATCCCGGGGACTGGCCTTTACCGCCTCTTCAAGTGCGCTCAGCGCGTTCTCCATCTCATCGAGATTTGTAGCGTGAATCGAAAGCTGCAGACTCTCCTCATGGGCCTCCATCACCCGTTTTCTAAACACGTCTGATGACATCCTTGAGTCCGCGAATAATTTGACCATGCCCATCTTCAAACGAGTAGAGACCGGTTCGGTTCCTAAGCCTTCTCGAAGATACTCTTCGAGCTCGATGTCCTTGTTTCTATCACAACCCAGATACACTCGTAGCGGGGTTCTGCCTGACCGAACCGCGTTTTTGAACGCCCTGAGGGCGTTTGGAGGTAGCTGAGGATCATGAATTGAAGTTATTCCCTCCTCCACAACCCTCTGACTAGCTATCTCTATGGCGAGTTCAAGTTCCTCTTCTCCAAGACTGTTATCAACAGGGTCAAGGGTTGGAATACTTACCTTTTTGAACAACTGTTCCTCGGTCTCAACCCTGATTACACCCGTCTCATCTGCCGATTCATGGGCAAGACTGTTGACTAGACACATCTTCGAGTCCTTTTCCTCAAGATAGACCGGGTTACCAGGGAACAACGCGTCCAGTTCTCTCCTCGAAGGTAGGACATCCAATTTTTTCTCGTCAAAACCATACCCCTTGATCCAGTTCATCCGAGGAGTCCCGTCTGTGCTTCTCCTTAACTCGTCCATTAATACCGTTTTTGACGAGACTCCCTTTAGATCAATCACCTGCATATCCAGACCAAGACTGATCAGGTGAATATGGGAATCAATGAACCCAGGAACCACTGTTTTTCCCTCAAGATCCACCCTCTCCATCTTAGAATCTATCATAGGTGACACCTCCTCGTAGTCCCCAACCTTGAGAATCCTCCCTCCCCTAACGATTAACGCAGAGGCCCTTGGTCGATGTGGGTCCAAAGTAATCATCTTCCCGTTGAAAAGAAACATATCAGCACTCATGTTGGATCAAACCTAGAACCTGAAATACCTACACTAACCCACGCATCCACAGGATAAGAAATATGTGAAGACAAGTCAAACAACAGAAAAATACTACTCCTTGAATTTTTTTCGCCTTATCCCCACTCACTGGGTCTAAGAGGTGCGGGGGGAGGGACTTGAACCCTCGAAGTCCTAAGACACGAGATGTCTTACCCAAGACTTTAGGATCTTAAGTCTCGCCCCTTTGACCAGCCTCGGGTACCCCCGCACGGAGAAATACAAGGCGTCACGACGATTAAAAACTTGACGCCTACCTAAAATTCAGGACAAGGTACACGCTGTCACCCTCAACCGCCACCCCGATTAACACCCTCTCATAGTCACCGAGAATGTTGTCACGATTGGCGTTATCGAACTGCTCATCATTGACCATCATCTCCTGCACCATCAACGCAAGCGCCACCTTGGGGTCCTGACCACGCTCCGTCCGTTTAGCCACATTCTCACCCATAGACGAAGGTAACTCCGGATTATGCTCAAGCTTTCCCGTCCTCGCAAGCCTGAACGCCCACTCCTGTGCCTGCTCCGAGATATCATACTCCAGCTCCGGAAGATCGTTCCGGTACCTGTAAACATTGACCTGACCCAGAACCACGGAGTGCAAATCATAATCAACCTCCGGAGGCGTCAAACCAGGTAATCCCTAGTTCCCCGCGAACATCGACACTATGATTATGCTAGAGAGACTGATCATGATCATCCCCACCGCTAGTATCATCCTGTTACTCTGCCGCTTCGGCTCAGGTGCCGGACCGAGAGGTATCTCCTCGATGTACACCTCACCGTGCTCCGGGTCGTACGCCTTCCGGGAGTTCTCCTTGAAGCTGCTTGTACCTCTATAAGCGATACAGTTGTGCTTCTCTGGGTCAAGGTGCTCCTTGCAGAACCTTATGCTGCAGTGGGGGCAACTACTTGTTTCCTCCTCCTTACCGCAGAAATAGCACAGCGACATCGAGTGGATAGAATGATTACTTGCTTATATTAAATACAGAAATGGAATCCATCTAGTGGATTCTTCGGGAACGAGTTAAGGTCTTCCTGTTGTTAGAAGGATTCCTGATCTTCGCTGTGGCTCCGTAGCCACACGCCGCGCATGTCTTGTTCCTGATATGGTAGGCCCTGCGTCCGCAGCGCCTGCAACTGATATGAATACGTTTACCGTGATGTATGGGTCCTTTAGTTGGCATTGTTGGTCACTTCTACTCTGGTGGCGGGCTGACCATGATTACGTTGTCGCCCCTGAGCACTATGTCCCCGATCTCAATAACATTGAGTGGATCGGTGACTTCCTCAGAGTCCTTCATGTATAGGTTTACGTGCTGGTCGAATCCCTCAAGTGTTCCCCTGAGTGTCTTCCCGCCTCGTAGCTTGATGAGCACTGTTTTCCCAACGCTTCTTTCTAAGACTCTTTCAACCATGTCCGCCATTATTTGCACTTTCCTGTATTTGGGCTCTAATCGAATAACAAGGTTCACCTATAAAAGTTTGTATTTCTGGTATAATCTGATTAGCAATATTCTTAAGCGGTGAGGGCATTGAAAGAGTGTTCTAGTATTTTCTCACCTAAATGGTACTGATATCAGCCCCAGAGGAGTAACATTTTTTAGTTAGTGTATAGCCTACTGTATAGCCTCTGCAAGGTTAGTATGGAATTCTTTAAGGTGAATACTGGTTAGATGAATGGATCAAGTTCCGACATTAGCCCCTCTAATACATTAACAGCTTGCAGAATTGATCATTTTCAAAATAGGTTGAACTAAATGCTACTCTCAGACAACGACCACTGGGACCTGATGAGGTCTTTCTTCAAGGAGGAAGGACTCGTCAAGCAGCACCTGGACAGCTACAATGACTTCACCAGGAACACGCTGCAACAGATTATCGACGAAATTGGCGGCATCTCCATCGAGGTGCCAAACCACGTATACAATATCAAGTTCGGCGCTATAGAGATCGGCGACCCCCGCGTCGTCGAGGTTGACGGTACCGTCCGCGAGGTCTACCCACGCGAGGCACGTATCAGAAACCTCACCTACTCGGCTCCACTGTACCTGGAGATCAAGCTAGACGACGAGGGACGCGAGACCTATGAGCGCGTCAACATAGGAGACTTACCAATAATGGTAAAGTCCAACCTGTGCCTCCTCAGCCGCCACAGCGAGGACGAGCTTGTCAAGATTGGCGAGGACCCCAAAGAAGTCGGGGGATATTTCATTATCAACGGCTCCGAGCGTGTAATCGTCAGCCTCGAAGACCTTGCGCCTAACCGCGTACTGGTTGAGACTGACAACCGCGGAGCAAAGCCCGTTTACAAGGGCAAGGTGTTCAGCACCACCGTCGGTTTCCGTGCAAGAATCGAGATGGCGCGGAAAGCCAAGGGCGAGATGGGTGTAACCATCCCCGGCGTACCCGTACCAGTGCCACTGGTCGTTCTAATGAGGGCACTGGGCGTAGAGACTGACCGAGAAGTAGCTGAGATGGTCAGCCTGAACCCGGACATATTAAACGAGTTAGAGGCCAGCTTCAGGGAAGCCAGCACGGTCCAGACCATCGAGGATGCCATCCTTTACATCGGTAACAGGGTCGCCTTCGGACAGGTCAAGGACTTCAGAATCAAGAGAGCAGAAACCATCCTCGACAGAAACCTTCTCCCCCACATCGGCAGGGAGCCAGAGGACAGGTTCGACAAAGCCGTCTTCCTCGGAGAGATGGCTTCAAGGATCATCGAGCTTAAACTGGGTCAGCGTCAGGAAGACGACAAGGACCACCTCAGGAACAAGAGGATCAAGCTAGCCGGACCGCTTCTTGCAGAGCTTTTCAGGTCCGCCTTCTGGAGCCTCTACCGCGACATGAGGTACCAGTTTAGGAGGATGAGCACCAGGCGCAAAGGCGTGCTAATCAGCGCAGCCGTGCGTCCTGGAATCATCACCAGCCGTATCCAGCACGCGCTGGCTACGGGAAACTGGAGAAGGGGCAGGGTTGGAATGACCCAGCTCCTCAACAGAACCAACACACTATCAACACTAAGCCACCTCAGAAGGCTGCAGAGCCCACTGAGCAGGAGCCAGCCCAACTTCGAGGCCAGGGACCTCCACAGCACACACTGGGGACGATTATGTCCCAACGAGACGCCCGAGGGCGCAAACTGTGGACTTGTCAAGAACCTTGCGCTGATGAGCAGCGTCAGCGTCGGCACGGACTCGGAGAAGGTCAAGAGAACCCTTGAATTCATGGGTGTCACCAGGAGTAAGGACGTGGACGAGCAGCTCAGGCACACTGGAACCAAGATATTCGTCGAGGGATACCTGCTCGGTTACACCACGACACCAGATATTCTGGTCAATACTTTCCGTGAGATGCGCCGCAAGGGCGAGATCAGCGGAGAGGCAAATATCGTCTACTACAAGAACTATAACGAGATCTATGTCAACGCAGACGAGGGCAGGATCAGGAGGCCACTCGTAGTCGTTGAGGACGGCAAGAGTCTGCTAAAGCAGCGCTACATCCGAAACATCAGGCAGGAGAGGTGGAGCTGGAGCGACCTAGTACGCGAGGGAATCATCGAGTACATGGACAGCGACGAGGAGGAGAACGCTTACATCGGCATCAACAACGAGTCACTGACACCTGTCCACAGCCACATGGAGCTGTGCCCATACACCATTCTCGGTGTAGGTTCAGCAATCATCCCGTACGCTGAGCACAACCAGTCACCACGTAACACATACCAGGCCGCCATGGCAAAGCAGGCACCAGGCATCTACGCCCTCAACTACAGGGACAGAACTGATACCCGTGGACACCTACTGCACTACCCACAGAGGCCACTGGTAGCAACCAAGCCAATGGAGGTCATCGGCTATAATGACAGACCAGCAGGCCAGAACTTTGTTATCGCCATCCTCAGCAGCATCGGCTACAACATGGAGGACGCGATCATATTCAACAAAGGCGCGGTCCAGCGTGGACTGGGCCACAGCAGCTTCTTCCGGATCTACAAGGCGGTGTGCAAACAGTACCTTGGAGGCAGCAAGGACAGGCTAACCGTACCGGAGGCGGGCATCCGTGGATACCACGGAGCAGACGCCTACAGGATGCTTGAATCCGACGGACTCATCGCCACAGAAGGCGAGGTCAAGGGCGGGGACATCCTAATCGGAAAGACCAGCCCACCCAGATTCATGGAGGAGTACCGTGGACTAGAGGTAAGAGGCCCGCAGCTCAGAGACACAAGCATCGGTGTACGCCCAACTGAGGTTGGAGTAGTCGATAGCGTGTTCATCACCAAGGACATTGAGGGCAGCCAGCTCGTCAAGGTCAAGGTAAGGAGCAACAGGATCCCAGAGCTTGGAGACAAGTTCGTATCCAGGCACGGACAGAAGGGCGTCATCGGTATGCTAGTCCCACAGGAGGACATGCCTTTCAGCGCCAGCGGCGTACAGCCGGACATAATCATGAACCCCCACGCCTACCCAAGCAGGATGACTGTAGGACAGTTCATCGAGGCGATAGGCGGAAAGGCGGCAGCCATCAGGGGAGAAATCGTTGACGGTACACCGTTCGCAAACGAGGAGCCCAAGACACTTCAGGAGCACCTGCAGGATTTCGGACTCCAATCAGGCGGACGAGAGATACTGTACGACGGACAATCAGGAAAGAAATTCGAGGCCGAGATATTCCTCGGAGTAGCTTTCTACCAGAAGCTACACCACATGGTCGTGGACAAGATCCACGCCCGTGCCCGTGGACAAGTCCAGATGCTCACAAGGCAGCCCACTGAGGGTCGTGCCCGTGGTGGAGGACTGCGTTTCGGAGAGATGGAGAGGGACTGCCTCGTAGGACACGGCGCAGCCATGCTCCTCAAGGACAGGCTGCTGGAGGAGTCGGACGCCTACACTATCTACGTCTGCGAGAGATGTGGAAGACAGGGATACTACGATATCAGGCAGAGAAAGTACACTTGCCCAACATGTGAGGGCAAGAGCGACATCGAGCCAGTAACCGTATCCTACGCGTTCAAACTATTACTACAGGAGATGCAGAGCCTGTGCCTATCGCCAAGCCTAGTCTTGGCCAAGGAGGTCGTCTAAGATGAGCAAGGTAATCGACGCAATCAAATTCGGGCTACTGCCCCCAGACGAGATCAGGCGACTAAGCGTCGTCGAGATCGGCACAAGCGATACTTACGACGAAGACGGAGCACCAATCGCCGGCGGCTTAATGGACCAGAGACTGGGAACCCTAGAGCCAAGGCAGAGGTGCCGTACCTGCGGTAACATCGCCATCAACTGTCCAGGTCACTTTGGACACATCGAGCTAGCCGTACCGGTAATCCACGTAGAGTTCGCCAAGCAGATTTACAAAGTTCTATCAGCAACTTGCAGAGGCTGTGGAAGCGTCCTGCTTGACGAGGACTTGAAGGAGAAGCTGAGCAACCAGCGCCGAGTGGACATCGAGATGTTCGAGAAGGTCAGCGACGAGACAGCCGCCGAGATCATGAAGCAGGCAAAGAAGTACAAGAGGCACAAGGAGTGCCCGTACTGTGGCATGGTGCAGACAGTTGTCAAGTTCAACAAGCCAACCACCTTCATGGAGATCGAGAAGGAGGAGTTCTTCGATGAGGACGGTGAGGTCGAGGAGGACGTAACCCGTCGACTCACCGCCAACATGATCAGGGAGTGGTTTGAGCGTATCCCGGACGATGACCTTGAGATGCTTGGGTACAACCCCTCGGTCGCAAGACCAGAGTGGATGGTACTTCAGGTCATGCCGGTCCCACCGGTTGACGTAAGGCCTTCAATCATCCTTGAGTCGGGCATCAGGGCGGAGGACGACCTCACCCACAAGCTCGTAGACATTATCAGGATCAACCAGAGGCTCAGGGAGAACATCGAGGCAGGGGCACCAACCCTAATCATCGAGGACCTCTCAGAGCTACTCCAGTACCACGTCACAACATACTTCAACAACGAGGTAAGCGGAATCCCACCAGCCCGCCACAGGAGCGGAAGGACGCTAAAGTCCCTCGCTCAGAGGCTCAAGGGCAAGGAAGGACGTTTCAGGGGCAACCTGAGCGGCAAGCGTGTCGACTACTCGGCGCGTACCGTCATCAGCCCTGACCCCAACCTGGACATCAACCAGGTAGGAGTGCCCGTTCACATCGCTAGCAAGCTCTCCGTGCCCGATGTGGTCACCGAGAGGAACATGGAGACAGTCAAGAAGCTGGTCATCAACGGACCGAGCAAGCACCCAGGTGCACTGTATGTAATCAGGCCGGACCAGAAGCGGATCAGGCTGGAGTTCGTGCAGGACAGAACCGTGATCGCCGAGACCATCGAGCCCGGCTTCATCATCGAGCGCCACCTAATGGATGGCGACGTCGCACTATTCAACCGGCAGCCAAGCCTGCACAGGATGAGCATCATGGCCCACAAGGTCAAGGTTCTCCCCTACAAGACGTTCAGGATGCACCTCACCGTCTGCCCACCCTACAACGCGGACTTTGACGGGGACGAGATGAACCTGCACATCCCGCAGAGCAAGGAGGCCCAGACAGAGGCTAGGATGCTCATGCAGGTGCAGGACCAGATCCTCAGCCCAAGATACGGTGCACCCATCATCGGAGCAGGCAAGGACTACATCAGCGGCGCGTATCTCCTAACGAGGAGGGAGACGATGCTCAAGGCCAACGAGGTTGGCAAGATTCTGAGCTACGTCGACTACAACGGGCCACTGCCTAAGCCGACAACGACTGACCCCGAGCCATTATGGAGCGGGAAGGACGTGTTCAGCCTGTTCCTGCCAGACCAGTTCGCGTTCGTGACCAAGGCTAACATCTGTGAGCACTGCGCAGAGTGCAAGATGGAGGCATGTGAGTACGATGCCTATGTGCTGATTCAGGACGGTAAACTCAAGACTGGCATCATCGACAAGAACAGTATCGGAGCAGAGCGTCCAGATACAATCTTCCACAGGGTCATCAAGGACTACGGCACTGATGCAGGACATGACTTCCTCAACGGAGTCAGCAGGCTCATCAACGGGTTCCTCACGATCACAGGGTTCACGTACAGCTACGACGAGCTCAACCTTCAGGAGAAGGAGATCAAGGGCATCAGCAAGGTCATGAGGACCATGGAGAAGAGCGTATCCAAGCTAACAGACGAGTTGGCCAACGATGTACTCGAAAGGCTCCCAGGCCAGACAATGCAGGAATCCTTCGAAATCAAGGTCATGAACGAGTTAGCCAAGGCCAGGGATGGTGTAGGTAACATCGTGCAGATGGGACTGCCACTGGAGAACGGCGGAATCGTCATGACGAGGAGCGGAGCCCGTGGCAGCAGCCTAAACATCGGTCAAATGATGGGCAGCGTCGGACAGCAATCCATCAGGGGCAAGCGAATCATGAGGGGCTACGAGGGCAGGACCCTACCCCACTTCCAGGAGGACGACCCGATGCCAATCGCAAGGGGCTTCGTCTACAACTGCTACCGTGACGGACTTACACCACTTGAGTTCTTCTTCCACGCGATGGGAGGACGAGAGGGACTGGTAGACACCGCGGTGCGTACGCAGCAGAGCGGATACATGCAGAGGAGGCTAATCAACGCCTTGGAGCACCTCCGAGTCGAGTACGACGGAACCGTCAGGAACAGCATCGGCGACATCGTCCAGTTCACCTACGGTGAGGACGGCGTAGACCCATCAAAGAGCGACCACGGCGTCGCGGTAAACGTCGGATTGCTCACGGACCGCACCCGGATAACTATGAAGAAGGGCAAGGCGGCAACCGAGAAGTACATCAACGGCAAGGTCGATGGAATCCAGACACCCATCCCGCAGCTTCTCAAGGACGAGATGCGTAAGCGGCTTGTGGAGTCAGACCTGACAAAGAAGGGAGTCGATGACGTAGTTGCAGCGGTTCTAAGGAACTATGACTACAGCCTGGTCGAGCCAGGTGAGGCAGTCGGCATCCTAGCGGCGCAGAGTATCGGCGAGCCCGGTACGCAGATGACGCTAAGGACCTTCCACTACGCAGGAGTCGCGGAGCTAAACGTAACGCTGGGACTGCCAAGGCTCATCGAGATCGTTGACGCCCGTAAGAGCCCATCGACGCCGGTAATGAACATCTACCTGGATGAGAAGCACAGGAAGACCGAGAGAAAGGCACGTGAAGTAGCCATGCTTCTCACATACACAACAATCGATGACGTGATTGAAAGCGTCAACGTAGATCTCAGAGCGGAGGGCGTAAGGATCAAAGTAGACCCCGAGCGAATGGAGACACTTGGAGTATCCACGGAGGACATCGAACGGGTTATGCCCTACGAGTTCTCGGCGGAAGGAGACTACGAGTACCTCATCAGCCTTGAGGAGGACAAGGGTAACGACCCCGACCCCATCATCAAGAACGTAACTGAGGCTCGTATCAAGGGTATCCCAGAGATCAAGCGTGTCCTCACCACCATCGACGGTGGCGAGTGGATAATCAGGACAGACGGAAGCAACCTTGAGGGCGTGCTCCGTATCCCTGGTATCGACGCGTCGAGGACCACGACAAACAACATCCACGAGATCGCCAACATCTTCGGAATAGAGGCGGCTCGTAACGCCCTGATCAAGGAGGCACACGCGGTGCTGACTGAGCAGGGACTTGACGTCGACATCCGGCACGTAATGCTGGTGTCTGACATCATGACAAAGACTGGTGACGTCCAGCAGATCGGCAGGCACGGTATCAGCGGAGAGAAATCAAGCGTACTGGCTAGGGCAGCCTTCGAGCTAACCATCCAGCACCTGGTTGAGGCCGCGATCAAGGGCGAAGTCGATCCACTTAAAGGCGTCATCGAAAACATAATCGTCGGACAGTCAATGCCACTGGGAACAGGAAGCGTTGAGCTGTTCATGACGCAGAGAGGAAACAGCGATGAGTAGCATAGATCCACAGCTGAGACTCGCTCTATCCACCGGAAGAATCCAACTGGGTTCCAAGCAGGCGGTTAGAGACCTAAGAAGGGGCAGAGCCAAGATGGTTATCATCAGCTCTAACTGCCCAGTACAGTACAAAGAAGCAATTGAGAAACATGGTGAGTTAGGACAAACACCTGTTTGGCACCACGACAAGGACAGCGTTGACCTTGGCATGCTATGTGGAAAACCTTATCCCGTATCAGCCATTGTCATAAACGATCCGGGCGACTCCAAGATTCTTGATGTTGCGAAGGAAGAGTAAGTATGTTAAACAACATAAAAATCACGGAAAACGAGATGAAGTTTATCCAGTTGCTCCAGAACATGACTGGCGCGACTGTGGTGGACTGTATCGTGGACGACGAGACAATCATCTTCACCGTCAAGAAGGGAGAAGTCGGCTTAGCCGTCGGTAAGGGCGGCGAGAAGATCAAAAGGTTCCGCAATATGACCAACAAGCAGGTCGAGATATACGAGTACATGAACGAGGCAGAAAAGTTCATCAAGAACGCACTAAAGCCCGCGAAGGTCAAGGATATCCGCTTGGTTGACAGGATGGAAGGCAAGAAGATCGCCATGGTGAACGTTGAGCCCAAGGACAAGGGCATCGCCATCG
>CAZPRN010000024.1:0-14571 GCA_964589605.1 uncultured Candidatus Bathyarchaeia archaeon
AACGATCATCAGTTTCAACAAGTTCAAGCATTACCCGACGTTCACCTTGAAGAACCTGTTCGGGTACCTCCCCGAGCCGATCAGGTGCTGGTGGCATGGACCGAAGAACTCTCGGATGGACAAGAGTATCGTGGGGATCAACAAGCTTTACTCCACATTCTTTGACATCATCGGAGTTCAGGAATCCATGGGCACTACTCCGAGACCGGATAAGGAAGGGAAGTTCGGTGAAGCTGGATTCAAGTACGACCTAATACCTGGGTCCAGGCTCGTTGGGGTCAGTACGGATCGCGTTGAGCTGGATACCTTGATGGCAGGGGTGGCTGGATTCAAGCTTGATGAGGTCTCCTACCTAGGCATGGCTGATGGTATTCTGGGCACGAGTAACCCAGAGCTCGTTGGGATGGTCAATCATTACAAGGTGTAATCCTTGAAGTTCCTTGTTCTCATGTCCGATGCTCCAGGCTCAAAACCATCAGACTTCACTCCTCTAGGAGAATCTGAGAGAATCAAGGTCTATGAGTTGAAGCACCAAGGGAAAATCAGTGAGATATATTTTAGGTCGGATCGGGATGACGCCATCCTGATGCTTGAGTGCGACGATTTGAAGGACGCGAAAACTATCTTGAACTCGCTACCTATGGTTGAGGCTGGTTTGCTGGAATATGATTTAATCGAGTTACGGGATTATCCTTCTCGCTCGTAGAATCCAGGCTCTTTTTTCCTGCCGAAGCTCTCTAGTCCCTCTTCTTGGAGTCGCTTGCAGAGCTCCTCTGCCTGCTCGTTGGATACTTCTCCCCTGTTCTCAAGGTACTCGATGATCTCGAACGCCTGGTCCTCGGTTGCACATCTTCTGATGAAGTCTATTACATCTGGGTTGTAACCCGCGAACTTTCTATCAGATGACGGTTTGGGTGAATCGAACTCTACGCCAGTTTTGCTGACGCCGTTCTCCATCTCCTCGGCAAGCTTGGGGAACCGTTTCTTGAAGTCTTTTTTCTCCATCAGGGTCAGCCTCATGAAAAGATTGGTTTTTAATAAACTTGACGGGTTTACCGGTCCCGTTCACGGAGCTCCGAGAAGAAGTACTGGATCACGTTTCCTCGAATGTCCCTCTGCACTGTGATTCCCGGTGCTATCCACGAGTCGCTTCCAACGACTACTCCTGGGTGGATATTGACGTTGATCCCGGTCTGAACGTTGTCACCCATTATCACGCCTAATTTTCTTCTACCGCTGTCCATCCTGTCGCCCTTGATTGTGACCTCGATGTTTGTCTTGTCGAAGCGCAGGTTAGCGGTAATGGTTCCAGCCCCGAGGTTACAGTCCTTTCCGATTATACTGTCGCCGATGTAGCTCAGGTGCGCGGCGTGAGTGCCTTCCCCGATGATGCTGTTCTTGACCTCGCAGGCGTTTCCCACCCGGGTTCGGTCACCTAGGCATGTTGATGCCCTGATGTAGCAGTTTGGACCGATATCGGCGTTCTCACCAATTACTACTGGACCTTCGATGTATACCCCGGACCTGATCTTGGCTCCTTTCTTGATCCAGACTGGACCGTTGATTGACACCCCGTCCTCGACGACGCCTTCTATCTTGTACTCGATGTCCTGCATGGATCGCCTGTTTGCCTCAAGAAGGGTCCAAGGTAGACCGATGTCCAGCCAATCCTCTGTCTCGACGTCGTGCTTCCTGACCGCGATTCCGTCATCGATCATCATCTGTAGGGTGTCTGTGATCTCGTACTCTCCTCTTTGGCTGAGCTGTGTCTTTTCGATGAAGTTGAAAACCTTGGGTGGGAAGATGTACATCCCAACGTTAGCGTACTTGCTTGGCTCTGTGCCGGGCTCCGGTTTCTCGACAACCTCGGTAATAAGCTCGCCTTTCAAACCGAACGCCCCGTACTGGCTAGGGTCTTCAACCTCAAGTGCTGAGGCGGTCACTTCTCCCTCCCTGTGGGCGTCAAATAGTTTCTTCAGTGTGCCCTCGCTTAGGTAGTGGTCTCCGTAGAGAGCCATGAACTCGTTGAATCCAACCCACTCCATCGCTTCACCGAACGCGTTTGCTGTGCCAAGCGTCTCCTTCTGGGTCTTGTAGCTTATCTTCACCCCATGCTTGGAGCCGTTCCCGAAGTAGTCGATGAACTTGTCCTCAAGGTAGTTTGTGATGAGTAGAATCTCGTTGATGCCAGCCTCCTTGACGCGCATAATCATCCATTCAAGAAGAGGTCTCCCACCTACGTTGAGCATTGGTTTGGGTGTGTTATCCGTCAATGGTCTGAGCCTTGTCCCTGTCCCCGCTACGAGTATTACTGCTTTCATAGTTCATCTAACACCTTCTTGACGAGCTTCCTTCCATCGTCCATAATGGTTTGAACGTCTTTAACGGTTCTGCCCTCAACGGTTATCCTGATCAGTGGCTCCGTGCCGCTTGGACGGATAAGAGCCCAGCCGTTCTGCATCTCAAGGCGAACACCGTCCACCTTGCTTATTGATTCCACGTCCTTGAAGACCTTATCATATGTCTTGGCTATCTTCATCATCGCCCTCTGCTTGGTTTTCTCGGGGCACTCGATCTTCACCCTGTCGAGGGGGTACTCGGGTGCCGTTGATATGAATTCCTCGATGGACTGCTCAGTTGCCTCCAGTGCCTCTAACACCTTCAATGCTCCAAGCACACCAGCTGGGCACATGTGGTGCTCTGGGAACACCCAAGCCCCAACAGGTTCACCGCCGAAAACCGCCTTGTGTTTCATCATCGCCTCGGTGATGAACGCGTCACCCACGGGTGTGCGCACAACCTTACCCCCGGCTTTCTTAACCACATCATCAACGTTCATGGATGCACCGACATGGGTAACAACCGTTCCGCCCTTGTTCTTCTCAACCACGTACCCGGCGTAAGCTGCCAGTGCCTTGTCAGGATTAACCATTAAACCATTGGAATCAACTGGCATCATCCGGTCCCCGTCTCCATCGAAACCGAACCCTACCTCGCAGCCGATGGCTTTCATGTACCTGCCCAGGTTCATCAGGCTCTCCGTGCTTGGCTCCGGGTTTCCCGCTGGGAACGTGCCGTCAGGTATCGCGTTAATGATGTTAGATTCGAGGGGGAATTCGCTGAACGCAACGGGTGCAAGTGTTGATGCGGCTCCACAGAAGCAGTCCAGCCCCACCTTCATCTCGGATTCAATATTAAGCGAGTCCGCGAGCATCTCAACGTAGGGTTCAATGCCGTCAATCTCCTCGACCATACCTATCGTGTTCCACTCGGCCCACTCGTAGGACTCTTCCTCAAGTATCTTCTCTGTAGCGAGTTGCTCCTTAATTGTGAGGCTCATGCCGTCCCCGTTGAAAACCTTCAACCCGTTGTATGGTGGCGGATTGTGGCTGGCGGTTATCTCAACCCCTGCATCTGAGCCCGTCTCGCCGATCATCCATGCGACAACAGGTGTTGGTACAAGTCCAACCTGGAGCACATCGGCTCCAGCGGCGTTGATCCCCGAAGATAGTGCTGCTTCCAGCATGGGGCCTGATATACGTGCATCGTAACCGACAACCACCTGTCCCCCTTGATGCATTGTGGCTATCGCCGCACCTACTCGCTGTGAAAGAGTTGTAGTTATGTCCTTGTTGGCCAAGCCCCTTATCCCGGAGCTGCCGAATAGTTTTGGCTTCACCTGTTCCGCCTCTTGGGTATGAATCGTCGGAGGGGATCTGTGCTCATAAGTCTTTCCAGTTCATGTAGCTTGATCCCCTTCTTGAGGTCACCGTAGGTCTCACATCGCTCATCCCTGTAAGCATCAATGTCCTCGGGGGCTCTGACCACAACCTCCCCGTCATGGTCCCCTGCCTTGAAGATGATATGTACGCTGCTTCTTGGAAACCCCTCCATCGTGAAGGTCTTGTACTCAGCCCCCGCCACTTCGTAAATCGATGCGACTTTTTCCTCGATTTCCTTCGGATCGGGGTGGTAGACAACTATGTCGATATCACTTCCCCTCCTGATCGTGCCCCTCCAGACGCTTCCTATAAGCACAGGGTCGTGGTCACTGAGCGCTCGCATCAAGTTTAGAGAGATTTTCCTCATCTCAACAAGCCTAGTTTGCCTGTCTGAGCCTTCTAGCTCATCCGTGAGCCTGTCTAGCTCCACCGCTACCTCGTAGTTGCTGGGCAGTGATTTAGATCCGAGGCTTGACGCGGCCATCTCTTTGGCGTCCTTGTACTCTTTCACGGACCTGTTGTATAGAATCCGTGCTGCCTCCCTCGCCACGTCTTGCCTCGTTGACATCCAAGGATATTACTCGAGCTCCGTTAAGATAGTTTCAGTCTTTCATATGTGATATATGGAAACCTGGCGTCGGTCCCTTGAACCTTGGGAACTTTTTCCTGTTCATGGTCGCTTCCTTGTACTGGATGGCGTCAGTCGGGCAAAGGTTGTAGCACCTGACGCAGCAGATGCATTGCTTGCCCCACTCGATCTTTCCCTCCTTCATCGATATGTTATCCGCGGGGCAGTTCTCGACACATTGCATGCACCCAGTGCAAGTGTCATAGTCCACGAAGAAATTCTTCGCCCACCTAGTCCAACCAAGATAGCTCACGGGGACCCTCTGGCTCAAGCCGCCAATCTTGTTGAGGATACCCCTTCCCTCGATCCACTTCTCTCCAGAGACAACCTTTGATGCTAGTTTCTTCGCCTTCTCTTTGGCATCTTCTCGTATCTTTTTGCCTTCCTTCTCGCTGTAAATGGGAAACTGAGCCAACCCAGGGTAGGGCAGCTTGATGTTGTTAAGCATCCTGACGTTTACAGCTTGCCTAAGGTTGTACCCCTTTTCTTTGAGCAGCATCTCAGTAGTCAACGCGCCGTCTCCGCTGAAACCGAGCATTGCCGTAAAGATGAAGCAGTTCATCCCTTCCTGGAATGGAAGATTTTCCACAAATTCCAGGAAGTTTATCGGACAGTCCGACCCGTAAACCGGGTACCCTAGCCCAACCACATCAAACTCACCTATCGTGTCGAGAGAGATGTCCATGTACTCGATGTTAACCACCTTTATTTCAACTCCCAGCTCCTCAAAATATAACCCAAGAGTCTTGGCCAGCCACCAAGTGTTCCCGGTTCCGCTGAAAAAGAAGATGAGAGCTTTTTTCACGTTAGAAATGTTGATTTCGGTTCTTAAAACACTGTTTATGTCTTCTTTGGTGGTGTACCGAAGAAGACGTTTGCTCCCAAGATGGGGTTTTCGTTGATCCTTCTCCAAGAGGCAATCTGACCGATGTGTGTCAGCGTGTCGCTTAATGGCCCGTTGATTACATACCATATGGGCAGCTCATCCTGAGCCCACGGAACCTTGTATAACCTCTCAGCAAGATAGTCGTCGTCAAGCTCAATCAACGCTTCCCTGATCCTCACTACCGTGTCAAGGGTGAGTTTCCTTCTCTCCTCAAGGCTGACTGGCTGTATCTGGGCTATCTCGCTTCCTGTCAGGAATGCCTCGGATACGTTGAGCAGCCCGTTGATGTGTGCAAGAAGCTTCCAGACCTCCATGCTTCCGTCGCATGGCTGGAAACCCATATCCTCCTCTTTCATTCCCTCTGTCGCCCACCTGTACCGGAAACCGATTCCATCGACTAGTCTTACCAGTATACTAGATGCGTTCATCGCTGAGGGAGGCTCCGGGATTTTATCGTATGGTAGATCACTCATAGTTACATTATCAATTTAGGTGAATAAAAAACGCAAGAATATAGTATCTGAGATATATACTCTGGCTCAATAAGAATATTATAAAATGAAGATAATTCTAAGTGTAACATGCCCGGTGCTAGTGTAGACAAGGGTTCTGACGTTTTCAGGGTCTTGAGCGACAACTCTCCCAATATGATATTCATCAACGACTTCAATGGGGTCGTGTACGTCAACCACAAGTGCACTGAGATACTGGGTTACACACAGGAAGAGTTTCTTTCACCTGATTTCAATTATCTAGACCTTATCAAGCCCGAGTTCGTTGATGTTGTAATTGAGGCGCTGGAAAAACACGGACAGGGTATTGACATCGATCCATACGAGTACATCCTCATCGCGAAAGATGGGACCCAGATACCTGTCGTCATCTCCACAAAGCTTGTTGAATGGAACGGCAAACCAGCGGTTCTTGGCACCGTGACCGATATCAGCGAGTACAAGTCCCTAGAAACAAAGCTCCAGATGTCAGAGGAGCAATACATGCATCTTCTGGATAGCACCGAGGACGCCGTGTTTGGGATCAAAGGCAATAGCTTTGTCTATGCTAACAAAGCCGCTGTTGAGATGCTTGGGTTCGAGAACCGAGAGCAGGTCCTAGCATTACCAATCTACGATATAGTTGCACCAGAACAGAGGGAGATGGTCATAGAAAGAACCAAGTCACGGCTCAGAGGAGAGAACCCTCCAAGCAGGTACGAGGTGAAGCTTCTACGTAAAGACGGTGAGACCGTTCAGGTGGAGTTCAACATATCCTCGACCAACTTTGAGGGGGAGCCCATGAACCTCACAGTGGCTAGGGACATCTCTGAGGCGGTCCGACACAGGAACAGGTTGACCGCTCTCATTGGACACGCGATCAAGCTTGCGACCTCTGAGAACATGGACGAGATTATCTCATCTACCCTTGACGCCATGGAGGCTGCGTTAGAATTCCAGTACTCGTCATATCTGGAGGTCGTTGGTGATAATCTTGTCATTCGATCACGCTATTCCGAGTCTCAAGGGATTGCGTTACCACTGGACGGACCGGGGTTGACCGTTCAATGCGCCAACACAAAGCGAAGCGTCCTTGTCAACGACACGAGCACCAACTCAAATTACTTTGAGGGGTCCATCTCCTCGCTCTCTGAGCTCGATGTGCCCATCCTTCTCGGCGATAAAGTTGTTGGCGTCCTTAACGTGGAGGGCAGGGCCAAGAATATGTTCACCGAAAACGATTTGCAGGCTTTGAAGCTGCTGGCAATTCACGTGGCTACAGGCATCGACAGGTTGAACAAGCAGGACGAGGTGGAGCGGCTCAGGGACGAGCAGTTTAAGAACCTCATCGAGGGGTTCAGAAGGACATCGGCCTCGGTTAGACATGACCTCCGGTCGCCACTAATGACCATCATAAACGCCACTAACATCCTCAAGATACAGCCTGACAACAAACCCATGAACGATATACTCATGGCCAAAGTCAAGTTCATCGAGGCCGTGCTTGAGGACTGGAAGCACCTCACTTACTCTGGTGAGTTAAACCGGATTGACGTGGAGGTTAAGGACCTAGTTGACTCGGTTCTTGAGGGGGCAACCGTTCCTTCCCAGATTGAGGTGATCATTGACCTAGAGGATGGTCTTGAGTTCTCGTTGGACAAGAACGGCATAATCAGGGTGCTCTCAAACATAGTAAAGAACAGCGTCGAGGCCATTGACGGAGCCGGTCGGATTGTGATCTCCGCTGGTCTGGACGACGGGCTGTGGATCAAGGTAAAAGACGACGGTGAGGGCATTAATGAAGGCAACTTGGCCAAGGTGTTTACCCCGTTCTTCACGACGAAAGAAACCGGTACGGGTATCGGTCTCAGCTACGTCAAGGAGACCGTGGAGGCACATGGTGGTAGTGTAGACGTGATCTCAGAGGAAGGAATGGGTACAGAGGTGACCCTGACCTTCCCTAGTACAGAGGGTTAGGCTTCAGCAGTTCTTTGACCGTGTTTCCACCGCTCATACCCATTGCAGTGCCATCTGACCTCCAGCACGCACCACCGTGAAGCATACCTGTTTCAGGGTCTCTAAGCACACCGTTCATGCAACCAGCGATTCGGTTCATCACGATGATCTCGTGCCCTTTCTCCTCCAGACCCGTCCTAGCCTCTTCGGAGAAACCAGACTCCACTAGTAGCTTCTCACCTGGAGTACCCTCGATTCCAATGGTCCATAAGCGGGGTGCCTCAACCGCCTCCTGTATACTCATACCGAAATCGATGACGTTCACAATTGCCTGTGCGACGCTTGGGAATATCTTCAATCCACCTGGTGTTCCTATGCAGAGATAGGGCTCGTTTTTACGCAGGATTATTGTCGGGCTCATCGAGCTCAGCATCTTTTTGCCCCCGGCTACCGAGTTTGCCCTGTTGGGTCTCGGGTCGAACAATGCCATGCAGTTGTTAAGGAGTATGCCGTTGCCTGGCACCGTTACGCAGGAGCCGTAGACACCGTTTATGGTCTGTGTCGCGGCGACCATGTTTCCATCCGAGTCCATCGTGGATAGGTGGGTGGTGTAATCGCTGCTTGGCTGGTACGCGAATGGATCACCCGGGTGGCGTTTGCGAGCTTCTATACCTATCTCCTTCGATCTTGTGGAGGCGTATTTTTTGGACATTAGACCTTCCAGTGGAATCTCTACGACTGCCGGGTCTCCCATGTACTTCTGCCTGTCGGCGAACGCGATCTTCAGTGTCTCGGTTATTAGATGGAGGTGATCCACCGAGCCAAAGCCCATCGAGGACACGTCGAATGATTCCAGGATGTTTAGCATTTGGATGATATGTGTTCCTCCGCTGCTTCCAGGAGCCATCGCGTACAGCTCGTAGTCGTCCCTGTAACCCCCTTTTACTGGGTCTCTCATGGTTAATTCGTACTCTCTGAGGTCCCTTGAGGTGATCAACCCTCCATTCTCTTCCATGTATTCAACAATCTGTTTTCCGACCTCTCCCTTGTAGAGGACATTGGACCCGCCTTTTGCGATCATCTCAAGGGTTTCAGCGTACTCGGGCATAACAACCCTAGAACCAGGGGTGATCACTTTCCCTTTGGGTAGGAACGTCTTGGCTGTCTCCGGGAACCCCGCCAAGTCCTCTTTGACTAAATCGACGATATACGACATGAAATGACTGGACAAGTAACCCTCTCTGGCTAGCCTCACCGCTGGTGATATCACCACAGAGAAACCAAGCTCGCCGTACTTCTTGGTGATGTACTCCCATGCCATTAATGTGCCCGGTGTCGCAACGGCCAGTGGCCCAACCATGTTCTTACGCCCTACAGTCTCAAAGATGTCCTGACCCGGTTTCCGTTCCTTTACCATCTCGTACATAGTATCTGTAGCCGCGAATGGAGCCACGGCATAATTGTCAATCGTCTCAACTTTCCCCGTCTTTCCGTCACGTACCACGAAGAAACCCGCACCGCATACGCTGACCATCATTGGTTCGACCACGGTTAATGCGAAGAGGGACGCGATGGCGGCGTCGAACGCGTTTCCACCCCTCGCGTACATCTCAAGTCCCGCCGAGCTCGCCAGAGGGTGATTGGTAGAAACAACACCCCTTCCCGCCACTACCTCTTGCTTGTGAAGACTAAACATCCATCCTTCCTCCCTGTGTAATTAGTTCACCTTAATCGGTAAATTAATGCTCGTTTAGTTTCCATTTCCCGTGTAACAAGATTCTTCAAAAACACTCGCCTCTACCCTGTAACCATGAGAAGTTTCAAGGATATCACCAAGGACGAGGAAGCACACGCACTAGCACTCCACAAGGAAGCGGTAGTAGTGGACGCAAGCCTCGTCGCTTTCACCGACTATGTCGCCGAGGACATCTGGGTTGATGATATGCTAGCAGGCGGGATAACAGCGTCCAACGCCACAGTGGCCATGCAGCACAACCTGGGTGAGGCACTACGCGAGATGAAAAGCTACCACACCTGGGCGAAAAGAACCGAAGAGAAGGCGTTGATCGCCATGTCCGCCGCGGACATCATGAAAGCTAAGAAGGAGGGCAGGCACGCGGTAATATTTGGTCCTCAGGACAGCCAGTTCCTTGAGGGAACAGTCGATTTCCTCAAGATTGCCTACGAGTACGGCATCAGGATCATTCAGCTGACATACAATTACAGGAATAGCGCCGGTGACGGCTGTAGCGAGAAAAAGCAAGCCGGGTTGAGCAACTATGGTTATGCCCTCGTCGAGGAGATGAACAAACAGGGAGTCTTGATCGACCTCAGCCACACAGGTGATCCGAGCACTGATGACGCGATAGAGCACAGCAAGGACCCGGTAAGCTTCACCCACACACTCCCGAGGGCGAACAACCCCAAGGAGCTCAGCGACTGGGCCAAGTGGAACAACAAGTACACCTTCTATGGCGGGTGGTTTGACTATACTGAGAGGCGTTCTAAGACCGATGAGCAGATCAAGGCTTGCGCGGAGAAGGGTGGAGTGATAGGCATCACCCCGTTCTTCGCGAAAAAAGCTGGTACAAGCACCCTAACCGATGACATCATCGACCAGATCGACTACACGGCTGATTTAGTCGGCGCAAAACACGTTGGCTTTGGGAGCGACGTAGACTTTAACAGCACCATGGACAGGATGGCGTACATGCGGATGTATCCGGAGAACGTGGACAAGACATGGTTCGCTGCCTTGGACAAGGATTGGGGATACGGATGGATGAGGTACATGCCCAACATCACCAAGGGCTTGGTGGCGCGGGGTTACAGCGACTCCGAGGTCAAAGGTATAATCGGTGAGAACTTTTTCAGGCTCTTCAAGAAGGTCTGGAGAGGATAAAGCCATTTGAGGGGCTGTAAAGCCTCTTTCTTTTACAAAAATCAGTTCTATTGAGGCTTGATCACTTCACCGTTTCTTTCCCCAGTGAACTCGCCATCCCTTACAGAGACTTTGCCTGATACAACCACATGGTGTATCCCCTGAGGGTACCTTCGCGGATCACTGAAGGTCGAGTTGTCTATGACCTTCTCCGGGTCAAACACCACTATGTCCGCCACGTACCCCTCCGATATCAGCCCACGTTTTCCCAAGTTGAAGACACGTGAAGGATAACTCGTCATACGCCTCACAGCCTCCTCCAACCGCAGAGTATTGTTCTGCCTAACATAACGTCCTAGAACCCTTGGGAACGCCCCGTAGGCTCGTGGATGAGGCTTACCAAGAAGAAGCCCATCTGTACACGTCATGCCCAAGGGATGACCCATGATGAACTCTACGTCCTCCGGGCTCATGGTGAAGTTGGCCATCGAAGCCATGTTCTTCTCTTCCAGGACAAGGTCAAGCAGAGTATCTATAGGCTCTTTTTTTCGTTTCTCGGCGATCTCGGACAGGTACAAGCCTTCGTGCTCTTTGTTTGCATCCGAGCCGACATAGGTCACCATCACCCGATCCCACCCAGCCACCCGCCCGGATTCCACCATCTTTGAGTACTCGGAGCGGATTCGCTCACGTGAAGCGGGCTCACTTAGCCTACCCAGAAGCTTTTCAACGCCGCCCTCATGCACCCAGCTTGGCAGCAGGCTGCTGAGGAACGTGCTCCCCGCCGTGTATGGGTACTGGTCATAGGAGACCTGTATCCCACTTCTGTGAGCACTATCCAGTAGCGCTATTGCATCCTTTGATTTTCCCCAGTTCGCCTTACCCCCCGCCTTAAAATGGCTTATATGTACATGTACACCGGACAGTCTCCCAACCTGGAGCACCTCCTCTATGCTTTCGAGGAGTCGGTCACCCTCGTCGCGCATATGGACTACGAAAACTCCTCCAAACTCAGCAACCTCTTTACAGAGCTCCACAAGTTCGCTGGTTTCCGAGTAGACGCAAGGCGCGTAAATGAGTCCAGTGCTTAACCCGATAGCCCCTTCCCTCAGAGACTCAGCCAGCAACGTCTTCATTTCCTCTAGCTCGCTTTGAGTCGGAGCCCTGTCACCCATACCCATGGAAATTAGTCTCAAGTTTCCATGTCCAACAAGTGAGGCGACGTTCACTCCAGGCTTGGCTTTTTCAACTGTTTCAAGGTACTCCTTGAAGCTTCTCCAGCTCCACTCGATTGGGGGGTCGCCGTTGAGCCCGGAGAGGTATCGCCTCCATTCTTCAACGAGGTCGTCACGTATCGGTGCCTCTCCTAGTCCATCCTGACCGATGATTTCTGTGGTGATTCCCTGCATCAGTTTCATCGTGGATGCGGGTTCATGGATAAGGTACAGGTCTGAGTGGCTGTGTGTGTCGATAAAACCAGGCGACACGACGAGGCCATTCACGTCAACCTCTGTTTTTGAGTCACCTTTCACGACACCTACCTGAGCGATCACTCCGTCCTTGACGGCTACATCGCCCCTGTACCAAGGATTCCCTGTCCCGTCGACAATGTATCCGCCACGGAAAACCAGGTCAAACATACGTTATTTAGAGCATTTTGGGGATAAAAGATGCATCCGTGGAAAACAGATGATAGAGGAGATAAAGGGTAAGGGGATGTACCTACCATATCTCTTCTCGGCTACAACATCGCTCTCGAACCTGATTTTCACAGGAAACACTGCGAAATATAGGAAGAATAGATGAATCCTTGAAGCTGTCAGACTTTTTCCCAAACCAGATGGGAGCTGAGCTTTTTCCCGCCGACAAGCTGGAGTGGTGTGCTCAGGGTCAGTCTTTTCCCATCGAACTCGTAGAACCTTTCCTGTTTGTCGCCGATCCAGTTGGGGAACAGGCTAACCTCGATGTTATGGAAGACACTGGTCTCTGTTACTTCGTAAGGTCCACTATAACTGATGTATCCGTTGAAAGCCTCGATCTTCTCTTCAACCGTGCCTCCCCTGATATCACCGGATACGAACTCTGATCTACCTTCCTTCATGAACGCCACAGACATGTACCCATCGGGGGAGTAAACAATGAATCCCTTCCGTTTGCCACTCCTGTGGAGACTTCCATCCTCTTTCCGGGTGTCTATCGAGACAAGCTTCCATGTGCCAACGAAATCAGCTGCATTAACCATGTACTAGAAATTGGTCAGCCCTTGGATACATGTTTCTATTACTCAATCATGGTTCTCAAGTATGTCGACTATTCTCTCTTTAACGTATTTGCGATGACACCGATCTTCGTCTTTTTCTGCACATAGAAGGACAATTCGTTCATTTTCTTCACAAAGCTCTTCTAGTTTCGCCAAACCTTCCTCTTCATTCACAAGAGTAGGTGGTAATTTCCTTGATTTATTTCCTAATTCCTTTATCCAAACATAGTGATCTAGCCTCTTCTCAAAATGTGCCTTTGTATAGCATCCTAGAAATGCTCTAGTAGGATTTTCTCTTACATCTACAATACAATCAGGTTGAAGAGAATCAAGTTCCTTAAAGAAGTCAGCGGGCTTTTTTCCACCATATCCAATAGTTATTAATTTTCTAGAATGCTCCATGCCACTCGCCCTTTCTAATATTTTCATTTGGAACGTTTAGTTCTTTGTATTAAATATTTAGTGTGTTACGCATATATTCTAATTATAGAGAGATAGGTAAATGTAATATACAAGAATAATTGAACTTTTAGTTAATCTGAAAGGATGTGTATGAAACGAGTCAGCCAAATGTCACAGTCATTGATGATTTAGTAATTCTTGGTAGGGCTATTCCTGAAGAAATTAGTGACCATAGACAAACTATTTGCGCTGCTGGTTTTTCGTCCGAAATAGGACTAGTTAGATTATACCCAACACGATGGGACTCCCCTCTAAACCGTTGGAATATTGTCCGGGTCCCAGTTGAACGTCCCAGACGACCAATTCACGACTCTCGTAAAGAAAGCTGGAAAATTCAAGGTTCAAGAAGTCAATGGGATAAATTAAGTGAAAAGATTGAGCATATTGGAACATTGAGAAAAAAACCTGATAGAATCAGACTAGTAAAAAGTCTGATTTTCTCATGTGTTTCTCAATTGAACACTAATGAAATGTCATTAGGTGTTATCAAGCCAGAAATTCTCGATTACTATTATATCGAAAATCCGCGAAAGAAAACTGTTCGACAACAATCATTAGATAATACATTCCGATTGATGGTTAAGGACGACTTCGATTATATACCAAAGATCAAATACAGATGTTCTGAGTGCATAAGCAAAGGACCTCATGACCAACAATTACTTGAATGGGGTTTCTATGAGGGAATGAGAAAAAACCCGGACTCTGTCGAAAAGGTTTGGGATAACGTGGCTTTCACAGATCAAGATAATTGGGATTTCTATTTTCTTGTGGGTGATCTTTGGCAATATCCTGGTTCGTTCAATGTAATTAGCATTCTTCGTTTCAAGAAATAGATAGAATGATCACGCACGAGAATTAAGAATCTTGGATAAGAGTTGGATAAATTAGTTGTTTGGAACAGCGAGTAGCTCGCTCTTCCTCACCCCAACGTGGCGCAGAGCACAAACGTTCTTTGCCTCGTTGTATACATCGGACGCCAGTTTACCGAGCACCATCTCGTGTGCCAGCTGGTCGAAGGTCAAGGCTTCTGCCTTCTCCTCGACGATAGCCGTCATGATCTTTCTGATGGCGAACTCTTTGCTGGTCTGGATCCTGCGCTGCGTCATCGCTGTGACCACAACCTTGACCCTGTAACCATCCTTTGTCATAACCCTGAAGAATCCGTCTACCTTTGTGCTACGCCTGCGAACCAGGCTCCTTAGGTAGTCACGGAGATATTCATGGCCTTTGAATACTGTCCGGGCGGTGTGTCCCTCGATCTCATCGACCTGGAAGTACATCT
>CAZPRN010000025.1:0-4038 GCA_964589605.1 uncultured Candidatus Bathyarchaeia archaeon
AAAGGCGACCCATTTGGACGAGAAAATCGGGGACATGGTAAAAACAACGACACGGGGAGGACTGATCCTCCTAGTTGGGCAAGTTTTCTCCACTTTCATCCTCGCCTTCGGGATGATGCTCGTCGCCAGATTTCTGGGCGACCAAGAATACGGCGCATTTAACGTAGCTCAATCTGTCGTCCAGATAGGACAGCTAATCATTTTCTTAGGGATTCAACCTGCTCTCGTAAAGTACACTGCCCAGTTTCGACATGAGGATAAACGCGGACACCTCAAAGTCATGATAGAATCCGCTATCATCCTCGGCTTAGCTGTTAGCACCGCAATGAGCTTACTCATTTACTTCCTATCTGGATACATCGCCAACAATATCTACAATGTCCCTGAGCAGGAAATATACATCAAGTATCTCGCTGTCGGCCTCGTAGGCCAGTCACTCATCCAAATCGCTATGGGGGTAACTACTGGCTATGAGCGGATGGGGATGCGGGCAAGCATCAATTTCATCTACTCCATCTTCAAGAGTGTCGCCTCCCCTGTACTGGTCTTCGTTGGTCTCGGTACACTTGGCGCGGTCATCGGGCATGCGCTTCCTCAAACCGTCGCAGGTGTTTACGGTCTCTTGCTGATTTTCTTGTTGTATCGAAGGCTCTCCCGCGATGAAAACAGCTTCAGTCATGTGGAGGCGATCCGGTTGATCCTTGAGTACGGTTGGCCAATCTATCTAGCATCCCTACTAGGGGGCGCTCTTCCCCACTTCTACACGGCTCTGGTCGGGAAATGGGCAGACTTTGCCCTGACTGGAAACTATTCCGCTGCACTAAATTTCGGTGTACTTCTCAGCTTTGTTACAATACCAATTGGGACAACCATCTTCCCACTATTCTCAAAACTGGATAACTCCTCTAACGACCTTGGATTCCTGTATAAGAACTCGGTAAAATACGCGACTCTATTCGGATACCCCATTGCTTGTACGATCATGGCTCTAGCTGACCAATTCATTACTATAATCTACGAGAACAAGTTCCCGTTCGCTGCACACTTTCTCAGGCTTTACATGCTCACATTTGTCTTCATAGGGCTGGGGTCAGTCTGCAATGTTCCTTTGTTAAACAGCCAGAAAAAGACAACTACAATATTCAGGACCACCGCAACTCGGTTTATCATCTCCGTTCCTCTAAGCCTAATTCTGATCTCCAGATTCCAAGTAGTTGGGCTATTAGCTACCATTTTCCTGATGGGTGGACTGAACACGCTGATGAACTACAACGCCATCCGAAGGTTCTTTGATTACACCCTCGATTTCAAGTTCCTCAGTAAGATTCTGGTAATATCTGCGATTTCCTATCTGGGAGTCTACAGTTACGTCTCGTTTATGGTAGCCGATCCATGGGTTGAGCTGATTTACGGTGGAATGTTGTCTGTTCTCATATACGTAATTGGATTCATCGTTCTCAGAATCTTCACTCGTCAAGACTTGATTTACCTCAAGAAACTAGCCTCTGGGTTCGGCCCATTGACACCAATCGTAAATGTTCTAGCTGATTTAATGATGAAATTCACCTAGAAAACCTGTTAAATCAACATTATTACCCCAAGACCTTTTTGATAACTTCAGCCAATACTTTGTGGGGGAGTCGATGTTGGTGTCTAGTTATACATGTTCCTTCCCTTGGGGGAGGAATTGATGAGCGGCGGTAATGATTCTCTCCGGATTCTTCATGTTGACGATGATATCTCCCAGCTCCAGATGCTCAGGCTTATCGTTGAGCATCTCGATGCATCTGTGCTCGTCGAGTCCTGCGAGTCTCCGGTCGAGGCTGTCAAGAGGGTTACAGATGAGAGCTTCGACTGTATTGTATCGGATTACTATATGCCCGAGTTAAACGGAATCGACCTAGCCGAGAAGGTAATCGCAATCAAGAATATTCCCTTCATCCTGTATACGGGGCAGGGAAGCGAGGAGGTAGCTGAGCGGGCGTTCTCGGTCGGCATCCAGTATTATATCCGGAAAGAGATCGAGCCTAGCCACTACGAGGTTCTACTTAACAGCGTCAGGCAGGCTGTGAACAAGCATAGGGCCGAGCAGATGTATCGTGTGGTCTTCGAGTCCAATCCTGATGCTATATTCGTCTCCTACAATAACCTCATCAGGTACGCTAACAGCGCAGCCGCCGCCATCTTTGGTGTGGAGGATGAGAAGAGCCTTAACGGGAAGAACTTTATCGACTATATTATTGAGGGTGATCCGGATGAGCTTACTTGGATGTCCTTGAAGCGGATTGTGTCGGAGACCTCGGTGATCCCGTTCGAGTTTGACATCAAAGGAGAGGATAACTTGGTGCGCAGGGTGATGGGTAACCTCCAGAACATCCTGTTCATGGGAGACCCATCCCAGATATATTTCCTCAGAGACGTCACGGCAGCGCGACGCGTAGAATCATCGCTCCTGCACACTACTCACCGGTTTGACAAGCTGTTTGAACTCTCCCCCGTTGGTGTCGCTTTCGTTACCCTTTCGGGGAGTATCTTGAAGAGCAACAAATCATTCAGGAAGATTCTGGGAATCGAGGATAAGGTTGGCGATTTCAAGCTTCTTCATGAGCCGGATTTCTACCGTAGGATTACCGGTAGAGCGATGGAGGATGACTCCCTCAACTTTGAGTGTAGCCTTGATTTGGCTAAATTAACATCAGAGGGATACATTGAGTCCTCACTTGAAGTTGTCAGAAACCTCAGTGTAATTATTTCTCCTCTGATTGATATGGCCCTGTCCGACCTGTTCCTAATACAGATCCAGTCCTCCGACTGAAGGGACTGCTGTCTCGTATCTTCTTGGTTATACATATTGGGGAATTTCACAACATTCAGTTTTCTGATCACTTCATCCTTTCCTCGGAAAGCATACAATCATCACAATAATATTATATCAAAAATAACCAGAATCAACTTTTTACTGGTGGCTACAGGTATATTATTTATCCTACCAGATATCCAAGAGTATCGAGATGGTCACCTCCCGAGAGCTTCTTGACAACCTGATATCAGACGAGAAACTGGGGTACTGCCAGAACTGCGGCGCATGCACAGCCAGTTGTCCAATGGCACGGGTTATCCCAGATAAGTACAACCCACGGACGCTTATCCAGAAGGTCCTGATGAGCCCCGATGATACTGCTAAGACCGAAGAACTGTGGCTCTGCGCTTGGTGTTACCGGTGCACCGAGAGGTGTCCTCAGGGAATACAGCCCACCGAGATTTTCCTCCTTACACGTAACTTTGCCACCGAGACGGAGGTTATACCGCCAAACCCCAAAATGATTATCAACGAGATTCTAAGATCTGGGCGATCAATGGCCTACGACGAGTTCATCGATGAGTTAAGGGATGATTACGACCTTCCTCCAATTGGAGCAGTCCCAGACCATATTCTTGAGGAGCAGCGGAAGATCGTTGGAGACGACTTTATGGAGAAGGTGGAGCGATGACATTGGAGTACTCGCTTTATCCTGGATGCGTTGCGTCTACAAGGGAGATCGGGTATGAGCTCGCCGTTAGGAATGTCTTCGACAAGTTGGGCATCAAACTGAACAAGGTTGAGGATTTCAGCTGCTGCCAGCCAGCGTGTCTGGTCCACAGCGTTGACTATGTCAAGGGTCTGGCTCTTACCAGCCGGAACCTTGCTGTCGCCGAGGAGCTTGGATTGCCGATGATGACACTGTGCTCAAGCTGCTATGGGAACCTGTCTAGAGCTAAATACCTCATGGACTCGAACACGGAGCTTAAAGACGAGGTTAATGGTCTTCTCGCAAAGGCTGGACGCGAGTACAAGGGTACTGTTCACATTGATCACGTCGTGACTGCCCTCGTGAATGATTACAAGGTTGAGAAACTAGCTGAGAAGATATCCAAGCCACTCACCAACCTGAACGCTGCCCCGTTCTATGGGTGCCACATATTCATGCCTGAGAAATACAGCAACTTCGATGACCCGGAGCACCCGGTGAAGCTAGACGAGTTGATATCTCTCACGGG
>CAZPRN010000025.1:4138-13524 GCA_964589605.1 uncultured Candidatus Bathyarchaeia archaeon
TCAATGGGATTGAATGCAGAGGAACTAGGCTTTGAGCTCCGTAGGATCGCCATTGAACCCGTGTTAAACAAGCTGTAGAATATCTTTTAACCCCCCTCCTGAGGTAATTAGTGATATCACTAAACCTACCGTGAATACTATGGGGTCCGACAATTACCAAAGTGAAGCCAATTTTATCACTGAACTGCTGGAAAGTTCTGTAAAGACTATGCACGCGGAGGTCTGCGAACAATGTGGAAAATGTTCTAGCGCCTGCCCGGTATCAAAGGAGATACCGGGGTTCAACCCGCGACAGATTGTAACCAAAATAGCTCTAGGCCAGATTGACGAGGTTATAGCCGAGGAGGCGATATGGACTTGCACCACTTGCCTGAAGTGCAGGGAACGGTGTCCAGAGCATATCTCACCCTATGACATCATCCTAACCCTACGTAACCTAGCTTACAGGCAGGGCATGAACTACCCCAAAGGATACGATGACTTCATCAAAGGAATAATGGAGAGAGGCTTCATCTCCGCTCCAGTCCAGGCCAGGACTAGGGACGGTGGTCGAGTCACTAGGGTCTCAATGGGCCTACCGGAGCCGTCAAGCCCACTCATGATGAACGTATTCAAGGGAGTCGTCGAGGGCTTCCTCAAGGCAGGGCAAGAATGATGAAGTACGCACTATACCCCGGATGCACCATACAATCTGATCAGTACGGATACGAGGCATCTGTGAGAGAGATCATGCCCAAGCTGGGCGTAGAGCTCGTTGATATGCCGGATACAAGCTGCTGCGGTTTCCCCGCACTTAGTAGCGTATCAAAGACAGGCTGGTTGTACCTCACAGTTCGCAACCTTGCCGTGGCTGAGGGGATGGAGCTACCAGTTCTCCCCCTTTGTAACGGGTGTCACCTTTCGTTTGTAGAGGCAAAGCACCACATGGAGAACGACCCCGAGATAAGTAAAGTCATCAACGAGAACTTGGCAAAGGAGAGCCTGAGCTACACCGGGAACGTCGATATCGTTCACATTCTTGAGCTACTTCACGACATCATTGGAACGGACAAGATCACGGAGTCAATATCAAAGAACCTTGAAGGATTAACCTTAGCAGCTCATCCAGGTTGTCATGCGATTCGACCAACAGACCTGCAGCATGTTGATGACTCCGAGAACCCTGTGAAGCTGGATAATCTAATTACAGCTCTTGGGGCGGAGACGTTTGACTACCCCGAGAAGATTGACTGTTGTGGCAGCCAGCTAGCGGTCGCATCAGGTCGGACCACCTTGAAGATAGCCGGTGAGAAGCTTCAGAAAGTCAAATCCTATG
Organism: uncultured Candidatus Bathyarchaeia archaeon; assembly: GCA_964589605.1. Lineage (GTDB taxonomy): Archaea > Thermoproteota > Bathyarchaeia > TCS64 > TCS64 > RBG-16-57-9. Next base: position 5,454 of record CAZPRN010000025.1, read on the forward strand.
GATTTGACGGGATGACTACGACTTGCCCCTTCTGTTTCAAGATGTATGATGGACGCCAGAGGGCAATAATGGGGGCGATGAAGGACAGGGAGATGGCGCTTCCTGTCTTCTATTTCACACAGCTACTTGGACTCGCGCTGGGCTGCGAGCCGGATAGCCTTGGATTGATGATGAACATGAGCCCAGTTGACGAAATAATCAAACGAGTATCGGAGGCAAAATAATTGGAGAAACCAGTTCTAGTAGTAGGCGGGGGAGTAGCGGGCATCCAAGCCTCACTCGACCTAGCCGACAGAGGGATGAAGGTTCACCTAGTCGAGAAATCACCGTCAATCGGTGGCATCATGGCGCAGCTTGACAAGACCTTCCCGACGATGGATTGCAGTATCTGTATACTTGCACCAAAGATGATAGACTGCTTCAGACACCCAAATATCACTGTTCACACTCTTGCACAGCTTAAACAAGTCGAGGGGTCTGAGGGTGACTTCAATGTTACCGTGCTCAAGCAGCCTAGGAGCGTTGATGAGGACAAGTGTACCGGGTGTGGTATCTGTTCTGAGAAATGCCCGAGTAAGGTCAAGGACGAGTGGCAGGAGGGACTCACCGAGAGGAAAGCCATCTCTATTATGTTCCCCCAAGCGGTACCATTGATTGCGAACATCGACAGGGACAACTGCCTTTACTTCCAGAAGGGTATCTGTCAGGTTTGTAGCAAGGTCTGCCCTGCAGGGGCTGTAGACTACGAGCAGACGGAGACTACGCTGGACCTTAACGTGGGATCAATCATACTCGCGACTGGATTCGAGGAGTATGACCCAAGCGAGCTCGGCGAGTACGGTTACGGTAGATACGAGGATGTAATCACCGCGATGGAGTTCGAGCGACTGGTATGCGCCTCAGGTCCAACCCATGGACACTTGAATAGACCAAGCGATGGTAAGATCGCGAAACGCGTCGCTTTCGTCCAGTGTGTCGGCAGTCGAAGCCACCAGAAGGGCTACCCCTTCTGCAGCAGCGTCTGCTGCATGTACGCCACCAAGGAGGCGGTGCTCATCAAGGAGCACGACCCAGAGAGCGAGGTCACAATATTCTATTTAGATTTGAAAGTCTTCGGTCAGGGATTCCAGGAGTTCGTGAACAGGGCTACAGACCATTACGGAGTGAATTATGTCCGTGGTAGGCCTGGAGAGATTAGGCGTCACCCAATATCAGGTGACCTAGTCCTCTGGTACGAGGATACAGAGCATGGGCAGGTCTCCGAGAAAGAGGTTGATTTAGTGGTTCTATGCACGACGATGATTTCACGTCCAGAGAACACGGAGCTAGCTGAGACTCTAGGACTGGAGCTTGATGACTGGGGCTTCTTCAAACCAAAGGACCCGGTTATGAACCCGATTGAAACCGAAAAGCCGGGAGTGTTCGTCTGTGGCTGCTGCCATGGACCAAGAGATATCCCCGAGTCAGTAGCGGAGGCAAGCGGCACGGCTGCTTTGGCAGCCATCGTTGACAGGAGGCACAACAAATGAGTGAGGAAGTAAGGATTGGAGTATTCGCGTGCCACTGCGGCATCAACATCGGCGGCTACGTGGATATACCGGAGGTAGTAAAATACAGCGAGACTTTACCAGACGTCGTGTACGCTGAGGATAACCTGTACTCATGCTCATCGGATGGACTTCAAAAGATTCAGGAAGCCGTAGAGAAATATGATCTAAACCGGGTTGTTGTCGCATCCTGCACTCCAAGGACACATGAGCCATTGTTCCAGTCAGCCTGTGTCGAGGCTGGACTCAACAAGTATGTGTTTGAGATGGCCAACATCAGGGACCAGTGCAGTTGGGTCCACATGCAGGAACCCGAGAAGGCGACCGAGAAGGCGAAAGACCTTGTACGAATGGCGGTAGCCAAGGCTAGGCTGCTTACACCGGAAGAGGAGCCCGAGATTGACATCCAACCCACAAGCATGGTAATCGGTGGGGGTGTTTCGGGGCTTACAGCGGCTGTCTCACTGGCAGATCAGGGATTCAAGGTTCACCTTGTTGAGAAAACGAAGGAACTTGGTGGTCAACTCAACGAGCTTGACTTGCTTTTCCCATCTAACATCAAGGCTGAGGATGTAATCCAGCCATTACTCAAACGAGTGAATCAGAGCGATGATATCTACGTTCACCTAAACACCGAGGTCTCAGATGTTAAGGGCTTCATCGGAAACTTTGATGTCGAGGTCAAGACACCGAAGGGACCGGAGCAGCTTGAGATAGGCACGATAGTTGTAGCAACTGGTGCAGAGTACCTCAACCCAGAAGGTTTGTTCGGCTACGGTGAGGTAGACAAGGTTGTCACCCAGCTTGAGCTGGAGAACATGATCAAGGAAGGCGAGCTGGATGACATCAAGAAGATCGTAATGATCCAGTGCGCAGGGTGCAGGAACGAGGAACGACCATACTGTTCAAGGATATGCTGCACCGAGGCGATGAAAAACGCCAGTATACTTTCAAAGGATGACCCGGAGCGGGACATCTACGTCCTTTACAGGGACCTTCAGACCTACGGAATCGAGTACACTGAGATGGAGTGGGACGCCAAGAAACGTGGCGTCAAACTGGTCAAGTACGAGGCAGATAGAGCACCCGAGGTATCAGAGGGCGAGAAGGGACCAGTTGTCAAGGTCTTCACACCACTACTCGATGATGAGCTTACGCTAGACGCTGATCTCGTGGTATTATCCGTCCCACTGATCCCTAACCCGACAAACAAGGAGCTGAGTCAGCACCTCAAGGTGCCCATAAACTCGGACGGGTTCTTCATGGAAGCCCACGTCAAGTTACGTCCAATCGACTTTGCGACTGATGGTATCTTCGTCTGCGGTACGGCTCACAGCCCCAAGGAGGTTGCTGAGAGCGTCAGCCAGGCGAGGGGAGCAGCCTCAAGAGCTGGTATCCCCATGGCAAAGGGCAGGATCAAGACAGCCGCCTATTCCAGCGTCGTAGACGAGAACCAGTGCAGCGGATGCGGCACATGCATCGAGATGTGCGCCTACAACGCCATCGTCAAGAATGAGCGAGGACTCGCCGAGGTACGCGAGGCAGTCTGTAAGGGCTGCGGCGTATGCGGGGCAAGCTGCCCGGAGAGAGCGATCACGATGAGACACTTCACAAACGAGGAACTGGAAGCACAGGGCTTAGCAGCCCTGAAGGAGGCTTAACGTTGTCAGACTTTGAGCCAAAGATCATCGGGTTCCTCTGCAACTGGTGTAGCTACGCCGGAGCGGACCTTACAGGTGTCAGCAGGATACAGTACCCAACTAATCTGAGGGTGATCAGGGTGATGTGTAGTGGAAGAGTTGACCCTTCGCTACCATTGGAGCTCCTAGCAGAGGGAGCTGATGGCGTGATGATTACCGGTTGTCATATCGGAGACTGTCACTACATCGACGGAAACCTGTACGCCAAGCGCAAGTTCAAGCTTCTACAGAGACTAGTAGAGAAAGCCGGACTGGACAAGGAGCGGGTTATGCTTGAATGGGTGTCAGCGTCCGAGGGACAGAAATTCGCGGATGTAGTCACCGGGTTTATTGAAAAAATCAAAGAGCTTGGACCCATGGATGTCGAGTCCAAACCAGTTGAGTATCTTGACCTCAAGGCAGCCAAGGCAGCAGCCGAGGAGTTCAGGCTACGTGCCCTCATCAGCAAGGAGGAGAAGATGGTTGAGAAAGGCAACATTTACGGTGAAGCGGTGTCACAGGAGGAATATGACGAGATACTGGACTCCTCGATTGATGTGGAGTTCAAGCGTAACAAGATTAGGTTGATGCTGGGCGAGAAACCCAACTCAGTCAAAGCGATAGCAGCGGAGACCGGTATGAACCCCAAGGAGGTGCTGGAGCACGTTGTTGTCCTGCGCCAGAGGGGTTGGATCGACTTGGACGAGTTACAGGGAAACACACCCATTTACAGGGTGCTGGAGGTGGCTTAATTGAGTAAAACAGGAGCAGTATTAGTGGTCGGCGGGGGCATTGCAGGTATACAGGCGAGCCTAGACTTAGCCGACAGCGGATTCAAGGTATATTTGATGGACAAGGAGCCCACGATCGGCGGGGTGATGACGCAGCTGGACAAGACGTTCCCAACGAACGATTGCGCCATGTGCATCCTCGCACCAAAGCTGGTAGGGGCTGGACGCCACCACAACATCGACCTCATCACATACAGTGAACTCGTAGACCTCAAGGGCGAGGAAGGCGACTTCACGGCACTTATCAAGAAAAAGGCCAGACGTGTTGACCTTGAGACGTGTACCGGGTGTGGGGACTGTAACACAAAGTGTCCAGTCTCAGCCATCGACATGTACAACGAGGGATATGGCGAGAGAGGAGCGGCTTACATCAAGTACCCACAAGCGGTTCCACTTGCGGCTACCATCGACAAGGAGAAGTGTATAGGATGTGGAATCTGTGCCGAGGTCTGTAAAGCCGAGGCGATCACATACGAGGAGACCGACACCGATGTTGAGCTCAAGGTAGGCTCAGTAATTCTATCACCAGGTTTCACAGCATTTGATCCAAACCTGACCAGCGAGTACGGGTACGGAAGGTACCCTAACGTAGTCAGTAGCATGGAGTTCGAGAGAATCCTCAGCGCGACCGGCCCATACAGGGGAGTCGTGATGAAGCCCAGCGACGGAGAGACACCAAAGAAGGTAGCATTCCTCCAGTGTGTTGGCTCAAGAGATGAGCGAGTGGGCAACCCCTACTGCAGCGGCGTCTGTTGCATGTACGCGATCAAGGAAGCCGTCATCGCCCAGGAGCACAACCCGGGGCTTGAGGCAAGCATATTCTTTATGGACATGAGGGCTTTCGGAAAGGAGTTCGATGACTATTACATCCGTGCCGAGGAGGAGCACGGCATCAGGTTTGTACGCTCAAGAGTTGCCTCTACTAGGCAGAACCCGGACAACATGAACGTCCTTGTCAGCTACGAGGAGGACGGGGACATCATGGAGGAGGAGTTCGACATGGTTGTCCTTAGCGTAGGGCTGAGCCCACCAGAGGACGCCGGATACCTCGCCGAAGCATGTGGAATAGATCTCAACCAGTACGGGTTCGCAGAAACCTCAGTGTTTGAGCCATTAGCGACCAGCCGACCCGGAGTCTATGTCTGCGGAGCCTTCCAGGGACCAAAGGATATCCCGGACAGCGTCGCACAGGCCAGCGGAGCAGCCTCCAAGGCTTCTCAGTTCATCGCCTCAGAGCGTGGAACCCTTGTCACCAAGGTTGAGCACCCAGATGAGAAGGACGTGCTGGGCGAGGAGCCGAGGATCGGCGTCTTCGTCTGTCACTGTGGAATCAACATTGGAGGGGTCGTTGGAGTCAGCAGCGTCAAAGAGTACGCACTGACACTGCCCAACGTAGTATTCGCGGACGAGAACCTATACACATGTAGCCAGGACACACAGGAGATAATCAAGGAAAAGATACTGGAGAACAACCTCAACCGGGTTGTGGTAGCATCATGCACGCCAAGGACCCACGAGCCCTTATTCAGGACCACCATGCGTGAGTCGGGCCTCAACGAGTACCTTTTCGAGATGGCAAACATCAGGGACCAGTGCAGCTGGGTGCACATGCACGACCATGACGCTGCGACCGACAAATCCAAGGACCTCGTCAGGATGGCAGTCGCCAAGGCTAGGCTGCTTGAGCCACTCAAGAAACACATCATCGAGACCAACCCTACCGGGCTGGTTATCGGCGGAGGCTTAACTGGCATGGTCTCGGCGTTGGACATAGCCAACCAGGGCTTCGACGTACATCTAGTGGAGAGAAGCGACCGACTGGGAGGCAACCTGAACAAGATCAAGTATCATCCATCAGGGGTAGACCCACAAGCCAAACTCATGGAGGTCACCAATAAGGTATCCATCCACGATAATATCACATTGCACCTCAACTCAGAGGTGACGGATGCCCACGGATACATCGGGAACTTCGAGTCCACTGTACACGGGCCGGATGGAGAGAAGAGTATTCCACACGGAATCGCGATCATCGCAACAGGTGGAGAGGAGTACAAACCCGTAGAGTTCCTGTACGGAACCGGAGGTGTCTCAACCCAGTTCGAGTTCGAGGAGAAGCTGGTTGAGGGCTACTCGCCAGAAACCGTCGTCATGATACAGTGCGTCGGCTCAAGATGCGAGGAGCGCACCTACTGCAGCAGGGTATGCTGCACGGGAGCCGTAGCAAACGCATTGAAGGTCAAGGAGAACAACCCGGACGCCGATGTCTACATCCTCTACAGGGATATGAGGACATACGGTTTCAAGGAGGACTATTACAGGGAGGCAGCCGAGAAGGGCGTCATCTTCATCAGGTTCGATGTGGACGAGGAGCCACAGGTCACCAACGACGGAGGATTGAAGGTCCTCGTCAAGGACCCAGTGCTCAAGGAGATGGTTGAGATAGAGCCAGACGACTTGGTTCTTAGCGCAGCCATCGTACCCCAGCCCGACAACATCAACCTAGCTGGCATGTTCAAGGTACCATTGAGTAAGGACAAGTTCTTCTTGGAAGCACACATGAAGCTACGGCCGGTAGACTTCGCCACTGACGGCGTGTTCGTCGCTGGCCTGGCACATGGACCCAAGACAATTGATGAGTGCATCAGTCAGGCATCAGGAGCAGCGGCAAGGGCGTTGACGATACTAAGCCAGCCCACAATCGAGGCGGAGGGGGCGATCGCAGTCGTCAACGAGGACCTGTGCAGTAGCTGCAGGATGTGTGAGAACGTCTGCGCCTTCAACGCCATCGAGATAATCGAGGAGGAGGATGGCAGGATACACAGCCACGTAATACCCGAGGTCTGCAAGGGCTGCGGAGTTTGCGTAGCCACCTGCCCATCGGGCGCGATATCGGCTGGGCATTTCACTGACAAAGCGATAATGAGTCAGGTAAGGGCCGCCCTTGAGGAGGTGGAAGCATGAGCGACTATGAACCCAAGATAGTGGGCTTCCTCTGCAACTGGTGTAGCTACGCTGGAGCAGACTTGGCAGGAGTCAGCAGGTTCCAGTACCCACCGAACCTGCGAGCCATCAGGGTGATGTGCAGCGGAAGAGTGCACCCAAGCCACATAATGGAGGCTTTCAGGAAGGGAGCCGACGGCGTGCTGGTTGCAGGATGCCACCCACCCAACGACTGCCACTATATCAGTGGCAACCTGAAGGCGGCTAGGAGAGTCGCGCTTCTGAAGAAGCTGATGGATCAGCTGGGGATGGATGAGAGCAGGCTGCGACTTGAATGGATCAGCGCAGCCGAGGGCGACAAGTTCGCCAGAGTTCTCACCGAGTTCACGGCTGAGTTGAAGGCGATGGGACAGAACCCCATCACAAAGGAGGTTACGGCATGATCAAGCTAACACAGGAAGGCAAAGAGTTCAGGAAACAGGTCATGGAGAGCCATGGAGCCGAGAAGCTGATGCACTGCTACCAGTGCGGAACATGCACAAGCGACTGCCCCATAGCGCAGCGAGTCGAGGAGTTCCGTCCAAGGAACATCGCCCGTCTGGTAATGTACGGGCAGAAGGACAGGCTCATGGAAGGAGACCTGCTCTACCTCTGCGCTGGATGCTACACTTGCTACGAGCACTGCCCACAGGAAGTGCACGTCAGCGAGATCGTTGCCGCACTGAGAAAGATCAGCCTAAACGATGGACACCTACTGCCCGGTTTCAAGGCACTGATGGAGGGTGTCGCCGAGATGGGATACATCTACGAGATCGACGAGTTCGAGAACGAGATGAGGGAGGACGAGGACCTTCCCCACGCACCGGAACCCGACGTGGAGGCGATAGAGAAGATCATGAGGATTACTGGATTCCTCGACAAGGTGGAGGCGAGCACAAGATGAGCTACGCATTATTCGTAGGATGCACTGTCCTCAGCAGGCTACCCGGGTACGAGAAATCAGCCAGAAACGTGGCTGAGAAACTCGGAGTAGAACTACTTGATATGCCTGGAAGCAGCTGCTGTGGAACGACATACCTTGAGACACTGGATATGGAGACCGCCCTAGCTA
>CAZPRN010000026.1:0-10125 GCA_964589605.1 uncultured Candidatus Bathyarchaeia archaeon
CCGGGGTGCCGAGTGTTCAAATCACTCCGGCGGCACCATTTTACTCTACTATTAATATTAATAGTGTTTTAACTATCATTAACATATGGAACTAAGTTACTGTAATTACATCCATCTCTGTTTTTAATGCGAATATATGTAACAATACAGCGAACCGGGTGTGTAACGTGTTCCATGATCCGTACCTCAATGATGAAGAAGCGATAGTAGAGGTAGTGCTATCTCCGAATGAGGAACATTTCTTCCGGCTTCTCATTGATATGGGTCAAGAGATCGTGTGGGTCAACCGGACTAGGAAAGGGATTGTGCCTGGGGCCCTAGAGACCATCAAGATGTACTACTCTGACATGGAGGCTACGCACATACTTGAGTCACTGGTAAGGAAGGGTATGCTTGACAGGATAAGCAACGGGATCGTCTTATTATGTCCGAGTTGCGGCTCGTTTGAAGCCTCAATACTCCAGTCGTGCCCCGCATGTGAATCAGTTCAGCTCAACCAAAAGAACAAGATAGTACACATGGAATGCGACCACTGGGGGACCTTCGAGGAGTTCCAGCAGGGAAACCAGATAAAGTGCCCTCTGTGCGAGGAGGAGGTCCCTGTTGACGAATTACTATCAAAAGGCTCCGGTTTCAACTACAGTGACCCGTACTACGAGTGTCAGAAATGCGGATTCACATCCAATAGGGTGCTAAACAAGTACCTTTGTAACAAGTGCAAGACCCCTTACGATCAATCAAAGGCGATGCTCCTTGAGCAGACAGGTTACAAGATAACGGCGGACCCGTGTGAACGACCCGAGAAGGAACTACCAGTCAAACCAAGACTTGAGGAACCAGAGTCTCCATTGAATGAGGAGGCTACCAGTGAGGAAGACCCAGACGAGGAAATCATTGTGGAGCTACCAGAGGAATCCCTTCAAGAGCTTGTTGTAGTTGAATGCGAGTCTCCGCCTAGACCATTGTTAGACAAACTTGAGCAAGCAGTTAAAGAATTAGGGCAAAGACAAGCCGCGTTGTCAGTGCATGAAGAAGAAGACCAAGAAGAGGTTGAGATTAAGGAGATAGAGCAGGAGGAAGATATGTGTAAGGTGCTCCTGATTGTTGAGGACCATATGTTCTACAACCTCATCATCGAAAGCCTAAGCAACTCCGGTGACCCGCTAGAGGTAACATACGTAGATGACGGCGCCTACGCGATGAAATCACTGAGGAAGATGTACGACCTGATCATCCTTGATACGGAGCTTTCAACAGTGGACCCGGTGAACCTGCTCAGGGAGATGGAGAAATGGAAGATCAAGACACCATTAATCGTATTGGACAACGGGTACCTCGGGAAAACTGTGTGGAACCTCAACACCGTCGCAGTGCTGAAACGCAAGCAACGGGAGATCGAGGGAATCACACAGCTGGTGAGCGAGATACTGTAAATCTCGATTACCGCTCCATAAATCATACTTAAACAGGGCGACAGGCGTACCCATGAACTGGGTGGACTCCATACTATACGCGTTCCTTTACGCTTATGCGGCTTTTGGTTTCGGTTATTATATCAAGAAAGTATCCAGGACGGTTCTATCCTAGAAGGGTAATGGTAGGTTCATCGAGCCGATTACGATGAACACCTGTGAGAGAATCACATATAGGTACGTGACCTTCCGCATCTTCAATGCCTTGTCCATGTCGAACTCGTTGTAGATTGGCACCGCCATCCTGAGCCCCACCAGGCTGGATGCAACGATTGTAATCGGCAGCAAAGTGTTGAACCCCAGCTGGGCGTAAGTCAGAGTCGTAATCACCATCATCAACAGTAGAGCTGCCCCGAACAACTCGACCCTCCGCTTCCATGTTAGCGCCTGCGCGATGGTCTTGACACCGTACATTGCGTCCTCCTTCTCGTCGAAGCTGTCGCTCAACGCGGGCATCCCGAGGAAGCTGAACATACCCATCATCAACCCTGCGAATATCCCTGCCATGTTGAATGTGTTGGTGACGGCATACACGCCGACCATCGCTAGCATGGGCCACGCTATCGCGATTATGAACTCCTTGACTATGAACATTCTCTTGAACCGTACTCCGGGGAACGAGTATAGGGTGAACATCACCCAGTAAGCTGCGCTGAGAATCATTGTAGTAGTGTTAATCATCGCACTAACAGCCAGCCCCATAAGTGCTGTTACCAATATGAACCCCTTAGCGAAGCCCTCACTCACTTCACCCGTCGCAATGGGACGGTCCGAGTGGACATCACTGTGGCTGTCCATCTCCGCATCACAGAGATCGTTATAGACGTATGTCGAAGCGGTGAGAAGAGCGATTGAAGCCATGGACATAAACGTAGGAGCAAGCGGCGGCGAGCCCCTACCAACCACGAGGCAGGCGATCAACGTGCACCAGGTCCAGATAAAGATAGCTTCTGGTCGTGACATTACTAGGGTCATAGTATTTTTTACAACAGACACTTACAACACCAAATGATATTATTGATGCTCACCAATACGTTATAAAAACTATTCCATAAAACGTCACAATTTTAGCATTACTTTGAGTTGGGTTGTAGTTTAGAATAATCTAAACTCAGTTTTCTATATAGATTGCTGGTCTACAATGCTTACGCTCTGTGTTCCCATCTCGTTTCTATAGTCTTTTGGCAGGATCATCGTGAAAACCGTTCCCTGACCAGGGCTACTGCTCACCAGCACTGATCCTCCGTGGTCCTCGGCGATACGCTGTCCTTCCTGAATTGAGTACTTGCATAGGTTTGTGTCAAGGCGACCATTGTTTCGCAGGTACTCGACTTGGTCCTCGCTCAGACCCTGACCATTATCACGTATCTCGATCACTAGGAAATCCTTTGATGAGTCACACATGACTGTAAGCTCTCCTCCATTCGGCATTCCATCAATCGAGTTATTTACAAGATTCTCCACCGCTGACCTGATGTACTCTGGGTTAACCCTGAAGCTGTTCTCTCCGATGAACTGGGCTTGGAAGGTTATCTCGGGTGGGATATCCATTTCTTGAACCGTTTTCTCCACAAGACTGAACACGTTCACTTTCCTTGACTCAATCGAGTGGTCATCCTCAAACAGCTCAACAAGCTGTATACTTGCTGACTCCACGCTAAACTCCATAGTGTCAAGCACCTCACCCAGTTTGGATGGGTCCTTTCTGAGGCTAAGAATGCTGTTCTTGATTGTCATAAGCGATCCCTGTAACTCCTCACCGATACTGTTTGCCATGTGGTTGCTCCAAGTAATCTTATTCGGGTTTTTCTCCCTATGCTTCCTCTCAATAACAACCTGTTTGAGCTCGTCGCTATACTTGTTGATCTCTTTCTCAACCCATTTCCTCTCGGTGATGTCCCTGACAATAGCCAGTAGCTCCTTGGAGTCGTTATGGTTGATGAAAGCTAGGTGGGCTTCACCCCATCCCTCGGAGCCGTCTTTGAACTGGAACACGAACTCCACTGGTGGTGGCAGTTTCCCGCGGGCGATCGTGGCGAATACCTTGAGGTTGTTCCTCAGATCGATTCCCCTTAGGCTCCCTAACTGGTAGAACCTTTTCCCGACAATCTCTTCCCGGGAGTACCCGGTGATCTTGAGGAAAGCGGGGTTAACCGAGGTTACCACGCCTTTGAGTGAGACTGTGACGATCCCGTCTGGTGCTAACTCGATGATGGTCTTGAATCGTTCCTCGACTTTTTCCCTTTCCGTTTTTAGCCTGTTGTGCTCCGTCTGGTCACGGGTTAATACTAGGAACGCTGTTCTTCCGTTGTACTTGATTACGCTTGTAAGTGTCTCGACTTCGATTGTCTTTCCGTCAAGTCTCTGGATTTTGTACTTGTAGAACGGGGGGTCGAGGTCTCCTTGCAGTCGCTGCGCCATTCTTTTTGCGGCGAACTCCCGGTCATCCTCATGTACCCACTTCAAAGCCTCGGAGCCGATTACATCGTCTACACTTTTTGCTCCGAACAAATCGGCTTGAATCTGGTTTGCGTACACGATCTCGTTTCCGACGGTGATGCAGAGCCCATCCCTGATACCCTCAACGACTCTCTGGTACAGTGACTCGGCGCGCTTCTTCTCTACTACGTGCCTGATACGCTTCGCTAGTACCTGGTAGTGGCTGGGGTCCATCTCCTTCCTGAGGTAATCATCGACGCCTATGGTGAATGCCGCCTCTGCTACCTCCTCGCTGCCCTGACCAGTGTACAGAATGATGGGCAGGGTGTATGTTTCACGTACCTTTGTGGAGAGTTTGATACCGTCCATCAAGGGCATCTGGAAATCCGTGACGAGACAGTCGTATTGCCCGGTGCTTAGCTCCTCGAAAACCTCGTCCGGTGTCCCAACGCAATGTACGGTGATCAGCTCGTCAACCTGGTTTAGGAAGAATTTGATGAACTCGAACTGGTTTGGATCATCATCGACATGAAGAAGTCTAATGCTTTCCCTGTTCTGGCTGATGATCTTTGGGAGCACCGTTGTTTCAACGGATGCGTATTGAAATAGTAATAAAGGAATTCAGGATGGGTCTTAGTGAAAGAAAATAGGGATAAGAGATTCATCAACTAGGGTGTGATGAAGTCTGATGCGTCGATGATGAGACCCTGTTCGTCCTTTGTCATCACCGATGGTAGTCTTCCGTCCCAAGTCTGTAGCCATAGATAGTTGGCGTACTCCATTGTCATCTGCTCAGTGATTATCTCGATGGATTTCGCCGTGGCGTTCGCCTGGATAATCTGAGCAAAAGCCTCACCCTCGGCCCTTCTGATGGTGGCGTTCTTCGCCGCCTCGGCTTGGATGATCTGCTGCTGCGCCTCGTACCTGATCTTCTCCAGCTCATTCTTGGATACCAGTGCCTGCTGCTCAGCGGTTACCTTGGCGTCGATGGCCGCACTGAAGCTGGGGCTGAACTGGAAGTCGGTTAGGCTCACCGAAACAACCTCGATGTTGAAGATGGATAATCTCTCAGCTAGGATTTCGTCCAGTGTCGCCTTGACGGCTGCCCTGTTAGTGACCAGCTCCTCCGCTCTGTACTCGGCGGTTGTCGCCTTGAGGCTCTCCTCGATGTTGGGCTTGATGACCCTGTTAACATAGTCCTGACGTAGATCAGTGTAGATCTCGTTTACCCTAGTCGGGTTCAGACGGTAGTTTACAGCTACCGTGGTTGATACCTCCTGTAGGTCCGCTGTGGCGGTCGCCTCAGTTGACTCAGCTTTCTGTATCTGTACGTTCATCAACACGACGCTCTGGCTGAAGGGAACCTTAAAGTTCAGTCCCTCCTGCATGACCCTGTTCTCGACCTTGCCCCATGTGAGGAGCACGCCCCTGTACCCTGAAGGAACACGGACCGTGGCGGTGCTAAGCACCACTACGCCCGAGATGGCTATTATCAGCAAGATGATGAGTGTGCCAGTGAGTCTCCTCACGTTGTTCGGTACTTCCGGGATATCGTATCGTCTTCCCCCGAAGTCAAAATCGCTCATTTTTGTCTTTTTCTCCTTTGATTTCTGTTTACTTGTTGGTTATATATACTTACTTCAGAATCCTGCCAGAATTACAGCTTCTCCACCACGACGGCTGTCCCCGTCGCGGATAGGAGGGTGATGTATGAGGCTTCTCCGCCCATGTCTGAGGTTTCAATGTCGAGGCCAACGATAGCGTTGGCACCCATGGCCCTTGCTTGGCGTATGGCGCGTGAAACGGCGTCTACTCTGGCTTTCTCTATCTCTGATGTGAAGGCTGTGATCTCTCCACCGCTTATTGATTGGAGTGCACCAGCTAGGACGCCTCCTATGCCCCTTGTTCTGGGGGACATTCCGTTTACGAGTCCTACGACTTTTGTTATCTTGTATCCCGGTATCTCCGGGATGGTTACTACCATGAAATCGCTCTCTTGTTGAGATGGCGTTTGCATGATGAGCCAGTCGCTTGAATGGATAAAACTTGTCCCAAAAAAACGGGATATCGTACAGGAAAACGCTTTATTATAGGAAAAATTCTCATTTGGTATTATGGACGCTAAAGACGAGTCAATTCTGAAGGTTATTGGGAGGAGGTCAGGGATGTCCAGTAGGAAGCTCTCAGGTATGCTGAACATTCCGATATCGACCGTACACAGGAGGATCAAGAAGTTCGAGGACGAGGATGTCATCATCGGCTACAAGGCGCTGATTGACTACCAGCAAACGCCATGGCCCATAGGGGCATTGCTCCTCGTAGACCTGATGGAGGTTATACCTGGAAAAGGGCATATCCCAAAGAGCGAGATCATCGATACTTTGAGCAAGTTCAACGAGGTTGAGGAGATCATAGATGTTCAGGCAGCGGATTTTGACCTCGTCCTCAGGGCTAGGTTTCGCACATTGAGGCTGTTATCTGATTTCGTTGAACGGCTGAGGGATATAGAGGGGATCGAGGAGACGAAATCGGCGGTCATAACAGATGAGCGAACGCTGCCGCCTACTCCGATAATCCGGGTAAACAGCCTCCCATAGCTGCTTTATCTTTACTTATAGTTTGAGTAAATACTTAGCTAGAGTAATTATAAATCATACTTCGGACGCCTTGTTACGTTATGTCAAACAGTAACTCTCTCATGGACCGATACAGGAACATGTTTTTCGGATGGAAAACGGTGTTCGCTGGCGCAGTTATCGCGTGCTGGGGATATGGCAGCTGGTATTACGGGATGAGCGCGTTGTTCACTCCACTAATTACAGAATATGGGTGGACTAGGGCTCAGCTTAGCCTCGCGTTCAGTATGAGAAGCATTGAGGGAGGACTGGAAGGTCCGTTCGGTGGAATGCTCATAGATAGATACGGGGAAAGAAAAATCACGATAATAAGCACCATAATCGCGTGTATCGGGTTATTCGCGCTTCTCTTCGTTCAAGAGCTATGGCAGTTTATCGTAGTATGGGGCTTCATAGTCAGCCTAGGTTTCAACCTTGGACTTTACGATACGGTGAACAGCGCGGTCTCAAAATGGTTCGTAAGGAAGAGGGGCAGGGCGCTAAGCATCGTTACGCTAGGCGGAGGACTGGGTGGACCAGTTATCGTCCCGATGATGGCGTGGCTTATCATTAATTACGGGTGGAGGGTCTCACTCAAGTTCGTAGCGGGATCAACCTTGATTATCTGCTTACCCTTGGCGTATTTCTTCATGAAGGATGGCCCACCGGAGCAGTACGGTATGCTACCGGATGG
Organism: uncultured Candidatus Bathyarchaeia archaeon; assembly: GCA_964589605.1. GTDB lineage: Archaea > Thermoproteota > Bathyarchaeia > TCS64 > TCS64 > RBG-16-57-9. The sequence continues at coordinate 7,221 of CAZPRN010000026.1, forward strand.
GGACACCGTACTGGATTCAGATGACCCAAGCGAGATAAACTATGTCGAGGAGTACAACTTCACACCAAAGGAGGCTTTGAGGACTCGAAGTTTCTGGATGATGCTAATCGCTTTCATGCTAAGCGGCGGGATAACGGCGATGGTAACAATGCACCAGATACCCTACCTGCAGGACATTGGCATCGATACATTGGCTGCAGCTGGTATTCTCGGGTTGATGGCGACAATGAGCCTCCCAGGAAGGGTGCTGTTTGCGTGGCTTAGCGACAGGATCGGTGAAAGGAAGACGTTGATCATCAGCTATGGGATGAAGGCGGTGGGTCTCATCGTATTCGTGCTGGCAAAAAACATCACGCATGTACTGATATTCGTCGCGATATACGGCGCGGGATATGGTGGCTCCATACCAGTGTCAACGAGCTTGAGGGCAAGCTACTTCGGTAGAAAAGCATACGCGACGATCACAGGATACACCACGTTCTTCGGTGCGATAAGCAACGTCGTTTATCCGATATTCGCTGGTTGGAGCTACGATGTTTCAGGGAGCTACACTTTCGCCTTCGCGCTGATAACCGGTGTACAGATACTGGCAATGGTTTTCATGTACTTCGCAAAGAAACCGGAGCCCCCATCTTCCGCACTGGATTTATAGGGTACTAGAAAGTACCTCAAGCCCCGCATCCAGAGCTTTTGTGATATAATCTAGGCTCATGGATGGACCTTGTTTCTTCATAGCCTGCTCTGGTAGGCTGGGCACATGTATGAATCCACCGGGTATGCCCAGATTCTCTTCCTCGATATAGTGCATTAGCTCGTAGAAGATGTGGTTGCACCCGAATGTTCCGGCACTGTTGGATATCTTGACAGGAATCTTGGCCTCTTCAATGCCAGCGAGCATTTTCCTCAACGGTAAAGATGAGAAGTAAGCCACGGGGCCACCCTCAACGATTGTCTCATCAACTGGTTGCTTTCCACAGTTGTATGCGATCCTCGCGTCGGCAACGTTGATGGCGACGCGCTCTAGATTAATTGTGGCTGACCCTGCTTGCCCGGTGCATATCACAGCAGATGGTTTGGTCTCTGTGATTGCCTCAACGAGGTTTGACCTGATCTTATCGAAGCACAGGGGTATCTCGACAACCTTGACCTTGTACCCGTTGTACTCTTTCCCGTCCAGAGGCTTGCACGCCTCTATGCTGGGGTTGATGTCGCTTCCGCCGAACGGTTCGAACCCGGTGAGGAGGATGGTTTTCATGGGTGCTTGATGGGCTTTGCACTGAAAAATGCTTTCCATTGAGAGGTGCATTACACCGTATGGAGTTCACGTCTGAGCCATGGGGGGTTACCCCCGACGGAGATTCTGTTCAGTTGTTCACATTAAAGGACGATATCATTGTCAAGATCATAAATTACGGGGGTACCATCGTGTCGGTTCAGGCACCTGACAGCTCAGGCGAGCTAGGAGAAGTTGTCCTTGGATTTGATGACCTTCAGGGGTACCTTGACAACAAGGCATACCATGGGGCGACGATAGGCAGGTACGCCAACAGGATCGCCAATGGTAGTTTCACCCTAGATGGTGAGACCTATGAGCTAGCCGTCAACAATCCACCGAACCACCTGCATGGGGGTTTGAAGGGGTTCGACAAAGTGGTATGGACCTCTGAGCCAGTGGAGTCAGGGTTGAGGCTCCATTATACTAGCGGTGACATGGAGGAGGGGTATCCTGGTACTTTCGTGGTTTCGGTGACATTCACTCTGAGGGGGGATAGCCTCGAGGTGGATTACATCGCGGTGACAGACAAGCCAACTGTAGTTAACCTCACAAACCACGCTTACTTCAACCTCAGAGGAGGGGGCGATATACTTAGTCACAGGCTCTGGGTCGATGCAGACCATTACAACCCTGTGGATAAGGGTTTGATCCCCCTGGGTGAAGGAAAAACCGTAGAGGGTACGCCTTTCGACTTCAGAGAAGAGCGACTGGTGGGGGATAGGATCGATGATGATCACGTCCAGCTCAGACGGGGTGGGGGGTATGACCACAACTACGTGCTCAACCAGATCACCAACCCGCAAATCAGGGTCACTGAGCCTGAAAGCGGACGAGTCCTTGAAATATCCACCACCATGCCCTGCGTTCAGTTCTACTCAGGTAACTTCCTAGACGGTTCAGATGTTGGGAGGAGTGGACAAATCGTTAAGAGAAACGGGCTATGCCTAGAGACCCAGTACTACCCAAACTCTCCAAACCAGCCCGATTTCCCATCAACAGTGCTTAGACCGGGAGAGAAGTACATCGAGAAAACAGTTTATAGGTTCACCACCGTCAGCTAATTCATGGAGAAGGAGACTGTCATCGAGAAAGCTCTCGAATACACAGAAGTGGGATTTCTCTGCGTTGAGGCTGTTTTCAAGTCACTCGCCGACTTGCATGGAACGGAGTCGGAGCTGATACCGAAAGTTTCGTCGGGTTTCGCCGCCGGAATCGCTCGTACGAGCAACATATGTGGTGCTATAACCGGTGCTATTCTAGGGCTAGGCTTGTGGTTTGGGAGAAACGAGATAGTTGAATCTGACAGGAGACCCTACTGGTACAGTAGAAAGTTCATCGAGGAATGGATGAAATCACATCCATCAACCAACTGCACAGAGCTTCTAGGGGTAGACCTCGATAAACCTGACGATTATCTGGTGTTTGACGCGGAGAACATGTGGGAAAATAAATGTAAAAGGTATATCGGAGAAGCCGTCAGCTTGGCCTACGATATCCTAGAGGAAGATCACTCGCTGGGCGCGTAGTAACAGCGCTTTGGTGAGTGAATCTTTTCTTCCTTCTTGAGCACCTTTATTGCCTTGGATACTTCCTTGGACTCGATGCCCAGTGCCTTGGCTACCTCGCCTG
>CAZPRN010000027.1:0-6474 GCA_964589605.1 uncultured Candidatus Bathyarchaeia archaeon
GCATTCCGGCCTTTCGAGTCGGAGAACCCGGGTTCGAATCCCGGCAGGAGCACCAATTAACTCTAATATTCTCAGTCATCTCATATGCCGTTTAATATGACCGTCGTGGACATCGCGAAGGAGCTTATAAGGTTCGATACAAGCGGACCTCCAACCCAGGAGCAGCCATGCGCCGAATGGATACGGGATTTCTTGGATGATCTAGGGTACACAACAACTCTCCAAGTGGTTGAGCCCGGCAGGGCTAACATCATCGGGAAGATTGGAGAAGGCACCAAACCGGGGCTGGTTCTCTCAGGACACATTGATGTCGTATTGGCGGGAGACCCTGATCTTTGGGAGATCGCCGGACCATTCGATCCAGTGGTGAAGGATGGATACCTTTACGGTAGAGGCGCGTGTGACATGAAGGGTCCTGATGCCTGCATGCTCCAGACAGCTGCTGACTACGCCAAAGAGGACTTCAAACGGCAACTCACACTAGTCTTCACGGCAGGGGAGGACACGGGTGGTTGGTTCGTAAACAAGGTGCTTGAGGATGAACTGGTTACTCCAGATGATGCGGTCTATGGAGTGATTGGTGAGCCCAGCCTGATGGAGATCATACCGGTACACAAAGGTTCGGGGGGAGCAGACGTGATGTTCCACGGGAAGGCAGCGCATAGCAGCAAGCCCGAGCTAGGCATAAACGCGAACCAGAAGGCAGCCGACTTCATGTACGAACTCAGAAAGCTCCAAGAGAGACTCAACAAAGAGCCACACCCTCTACTAGGCCCAACGACCGTTGAGTGCACAATGATGGAGGGAGGGTTCAAGGCTAACATCATACCAGATCAGGCGAAACTCACGCTGAATTTCAGGTTGATACCAGCACATGAGAATCCTGAAGTCTCAAAGGGATGGTTCAAGGATATAATTGAAAAGCTATCAAAGAATGACGAGGAGTTCAAAGCAGAAATAACAAGGCACAGTGCGGGAGCACCTTTAGATGTACCATTGGACTCAGAGATTGTGCTCATATTAAAAGAGTTACTTGGAACTGAACCCGTTGGTGAACCATACTATACTGAGGCAGTAAGCTACACAAAGGCTGGTATACCCACAGTGATATGTGGACCGGGCAGTATCGATCAGGCGCACACACCTGACGAGTATATCTCACTTGAGCAACTTGAGTTGGGTTATAAAACCTACAAGAAACTAGTGAAAAAGACCTGCCTCTAACCTATCCCATTGTATAGATAGGAAAAAGTAATACTAGCAGATTTTTCCATATAATAAAAAACTGATAGTTACTTTACAAGATGAGAGTAACTATATGTGAATAAATCATTATTATAATAACTTATTTAAAGGAAAAGAATGAACAAAGAGTAGGCGAATAATTTGAGTGACGTCAAATTCGATCTTAAACCAGTGACAAAAAAGCCATCAAGGAAATACAGGAAAGGCAGCAAGTACGACCCTATTATTGACTACTTCATAGAGAGTGAGCACGATCTAGTCAAGGTGGAAGTACCAGAAAAAGATGCTAACTATCTTAGAACACAGCTGAAGAAGAGAATTGATGCAAGGGACCTAGCCGAAAAAATAGAGGTCTCAGTTGTCAATAATATCGCGTATCTAGAGAAAAGGTAACAACATTTACCATTCTCATTTATCTTTTTTAATTAATCAGGTTAGGTGTAGAAGAAACTAGATTTCGGTTTTAGGACAGCTGATCTGCCCCGCAAGCTCATCGGCCTCGGCCGGGTCAAGCTTGATGGTGTACAGGTACCTTGGGGTCCTGAGCTTGAGCTTTGTGTTGTCCTCGTTCTTCTTGATGATGCACTCTGTTGCCTTCTCTGATAGCTCGATGAATTTTTCTTTATCAAATACCTCGACTGGCATAGTTTTTCACTCGTGTCACCATAGAAAAGGATAGTTGGTTTTAATGGTTTCGCTTAAATCTCAGCGATCTCCGGGTCCTTGACCAGTCTAAGGACCATGATCAGACATATTGATAGGAAGACGCCCTGCAAGTACCATGGATATGCAGCGTTGTACGCGTAAATGTAGCCACTGATGAGGCTGCCAATCATGCTTGGTATAAACAACATGAAGCCCTGAGCATATCCGCCACCGGTGATTCCAAGAGGTATACCCTGTCCAAGCCCAGCCATCACCCTACCCCTAATGTGGCGTGGTATAGTGTCTGCGAGAAGGACGCCGCTGGCGATCCAGATAAACGCGTTTCCTAGGACAAGTAGGACGTATATCCCAGCGGTTGTGATCAGGTTGGAGGCGAAGACGAACCCAACCATGGCTGGTATCCCGATGAGGAAAGCCACGATCATGCTACGTTTAGCTCCTTGAGAGTCAATGAAACTGCCTACGAACAGGCTTACAATGGTTTTCGCTATCCCTCCGATCAAGGCGACAGTGCCCCAATCCAGCTCGGAGAGGCCGATCACTTCCGTGGCGTATACTGCCCAGTATGGTTGGACAAGACTCCCCGTGAATACCAGTATCATGGCGATGATGGTGTACCCAGACATGTTCTTGACTATCCATTTCGCTGAGGTCCAGACATCCTTGTATGACTCGACGAAGAGCTGCCCAACACCCATACCAAGTGGCTTGGTTTCAATGGTCTCCTCAAGGTACTTGATTCGTATGAAGCCAACGAAGGCTGCCGTGACTAGACTGATGATGTATCCAAGCCTCATCGCTGGGACGAGGGTGTATCTCTCAATTAGCCATCCTCCCACATAGGGTGCCAGAATCCTCACAGCCTCTGGGATGCTAATCGTTAAACTCATGATCTTGCCCCTTGCCCCAGGAGGTATGCTGTCTGCCATGATCGCGTTGAGGGCAGGCATGTAGAACAGCACGAGTGACTGAATCGCCATCGCCGCCGCGATCCATTCCCATGACTGCGCCATCGCGTAGAGACCAAAGCTTCCAGCGAAGAGTAGCGTACTGTACCCGACCAGTTTTGCCCTACCTGACTTGTCGGCGAGGTATCCACCTAGTGGGTAGAATAGCATCCCCGCGATGTTTGCCAGCGCTGTGATCTTACCAATTGTGGCGTATTCTCCACCCAGCCGGATGATGAACAACGATACGTATGGCCAAACGATGGAGCTGCTCATGCTCCAGATGATCCTGCTGACGGTGAGGACCAGAATATTGCCCTTCATCAGCTCTCTTAGAGTTAGCTCAGTTGTCTGTGTCTCGCCCGCCGCGTCAGTCATCTAGAAATCGAAGAAGGGGTTTGATCATTAGATAAAAAGATTCTTGAGGGTTTAGAGGGTGAACTCTTCTTCCATCTTGGGGGCAACCCCGTTCAGGTCAAGCTCGTCCCTTACCCACTCGGATAGGAACTCGCAGCTCTCCTCCTCGCCGTGCATCACATAGATGTCAGGCTTACCCTTGAGTCCCCTGAGGAACGACTGGAGTGGAGTCCTGCCGCTGTGGCTGCTGAAGTCAAAGTGCTTGACCTTAGCGTGGACCTTTGTGTCCCTGTCCTTGATTGGGAACATGCCCGTCTCCATGAGTCTGGCTCCATTGGTGCCCGGCACCTGGAAGCTGACGATGAAGACACTGTTCAATGGGTCCTGCGCTAGCTTCTCCATGTAGAACATCACTGTTCCGCCCTGGAGCATGCCGCTCGGCGCGACGATAACCTCTGCCTTCCTGACCGCCTGCCGCCTGTCCCTCCAACCGCGTATACTGTGAACATTTCTCACCGCGTTCGCGTAAGTCTTGGGGGTCTTAACTGACTCCGGGATGTCCAGCATCAGCTGGTTGACAGCCCTTGCCATACCGTCCAACAGGGTGTACTCCTTCAGCTTGTGGGCGTTTAGCACACTGAGAATCTCGTGGCTCCTGCCAACCGCGAAGGCTGGGACCAGAACCTTGCCTCCCTGGTTGAGGGTTGCCTTGATGTCCTTGATGAAGCCCTTCTCAAGCTCCTTCCTGTCTGGGTGCTCGTGCATCGCATACGTTGACTCGACGATAACCGCATCATACCTTTTCCTCGGAATCTTCGCAGCGCTGGTCAGCCTAGTGTTGACCGTGTTGAAGTCGCTTGTGTAGAGAATCTTCTTGCCGTTGACGTTGATGTCAATCATCGCGCTACCCGGGATGTGCCCCGCGTCCAGTAGCTGGAACTCTGCGTCCTTTAGCTTGACCTTCTGCCCATAGGGCAGATCGTTCCTCTGGAGCTGCATCTTCTCCAGCTCCATGTACTCGAAGGGCAGATAGTAGCTGTTGAGCTTGATCATGTCCTTGATGAGTATCTTCATCAATTCGCTGGTTGTTCTAGTAGCGAAGAAGGGCTTCTTCTCGTTGAGGTAGAACATCGGCGTGCCGCCGCTGTGGTCCAGGTGAGCGTGGCCGACGATTATTCCGTCGATATCCCTCGCCCTAACGTGTCCCGGGAACTCCGGTGGGGTCCCTGGCTTTACTCCATACTCTAAGAGTAGGTTTGCTTCTTTGCTCTGTACTGTAACGGCATTTCCGCCTACTTGTCGGGTGCCGCCCATGAAAGTTAACTTTACCATTGTCTTGTTTAACCTAGTCGAAAAACCGTTTATGCTCCCTTGATGGAGCGGTTTTTCAGTCCTTTCCCTTGATAGCAGCTCTCGCTTTCTCCCATAGGGGGACGAGTCATAGATACTATGCTTATTCTTATACTTTTCTTATATTGAACATAACAGATTTTGAGCCTACGTGTGTATCTTTTGGAGAACACCGGCGACCGCCTCCATGGTGTCTGGGTCCCCTAGCTCGTCGCTTCGGATAATGTTCTCCTCGTTGAGTAGATCCCCAATGGTTTCAAGCAGGGTTATGTCCAGTTGAGAATCCGATAACACAGCGACTACATCATCATGTGGATATTTCTCGACGTACTCCCTGACAACACTCACAGTGTACCTGATCGTCTCATGGTCCAATGGTTTCGCCATCTCGAACTGGCTCAACGGGTAGGTCTCAGCAAGGTCAACCGGTATGATTCCATATGGCGCTGCCACGAAACAGTAGTGCACCCTCGGGTCCTTGAGCTTCTTCCTGAGCTTCTTGAACCCCTGGTTGCCGCTGAACGGCCTGTTCTTGGGCTCAGTCATCAATAGCAGGATATCCTGACCAGCAGGTTTCTGGTAGTTCTCCATTAACTGCCTGCGATGGTTCCCTACCTCGGGCTTGTACAGGCTATGGTAGTCGTAATAGAAGAGCCCCTTGCCCTTGAATCCCACGCTGGACTCCTCAAAGTGCTTGTGGTAATTGCACAGTGTCTTCAACGCTGCCGTCATCTGGGCGTGCCCCTTGGCCCGTATCTCCACTAGGTCCCAGAGGTTGCCCTCGACGATTGCTTGCTTGATGGTCTCCATCTCAGCCATGGTGACGTGGAGGTTGTGCTCCGCAATTAGCCGTTGACGCTCACCCATCGCTAAGACTCGCAGGTCCTCTGGGCTCTTGTTCCTACATATCGGGCAGCTGCACGGTAGGTATAGCAGGTCCTTGAACTGCATCGTTCCGTTGACTGTGAGGTATCGCTCATCCTTGGCGAACAATGCGTACGCGGCTGAGTCGAAAAGGTCGTAACCCATGGCGACGCTCATAGCCATGATGTTTGGATGACCTGCTCCGAATAGGTGGATGGGTCTGTCAATCGGTGCATGTATCTTGGCGGTCATCGCCATATCAACGAGCGTCGGGTACATGTAACGCTCCATAACCTCGGTTGGGCTACCCAGCGCATGGAGGTCAAACGGCATCTTCCCGATTGCCTTCGCGGATTTCTCGACGAGATCAAGGTATTTTCCTCCCTGGATTGGTCCTACCCACAGGTTGTCTGACCCCTCGATGAGAGGAAGCGCCTCGGTTGCCCTTTCAAGGGTCTTGTCAACCGTGTACTCAACCCTCTCCCTTGGAATCTCCCAGCCTGTTGGGATGTCAAGAATTACCGAGATGTCGCTCCCAATCTGTTTTTGCCATGCAATTATCTCCGGTTGGGTCACCTCCACCTCCCCGTAGACGAGAATCTGGTAGGCCCCACTGTCAGTCATCACGACACCGTCGTAATCTAATAACTTGTGGAGCTCGACACCCGGTACGTCCTTGAAGTGGTTACGTATGATGTAACTGTTGGTGATGAGAATGTCGCACCCAAACTCCTCTTTGAGCCTACGGGGCTCGATTGTGAGGATCATCGGGTTCACTACGGGCATGAACGCGGGGGTCTCAAGGGTTCTTCCCCTGACAGTTAGTTTACCGATTCGTCCAAGAAGGTCCCTGTCCCGTAGCTCAAATGACATGGGGCTTCAAATTGCGATACTAGTAATATATGTTCGTTTTTGTATAGAAAAAAGGAGTAAATCTACGAGGTTTCTTGGATGAACCTGTTGTAGATATCCTGAACCCTGCTGGCTGCTGGTCCAGTTCCCTCGATTACCCCGGTCTCGTTGAGCCTGATCTTGCTCATGACGA
>CAZPRN010000028.1:0-6010 GCA_964589605.1 uncultured Candidatus Bathyarchaeia archaeon
TGACCTCTACCATCATCTTGGCGGCTGGGTGCTGTACGTCCATCTCCTTGAGCATTGTTGCTCCGTCGTTGGTGATGGTGACGTCACCGAAGCTGTCCACCAGCATCTTGTCCATTCCCTTTGGACCTAGACTGGTCTTGACCGCCTCTGAGACGATCCTGGCAGCCATAATGTTGCTGCCCCTGGCGTCTCGCCCGGTAGAGCGCTCAGTACCCTCTTTGAGGATGACAACTTGTTGTCCTTGTGCACTCATAGTATTTTTACTCCTATGCTACAACCGTGTGGCGAGCAGCGTGAATTATTGTTGGCGTAAAAGCTGATTCTAGTGTTTTCACTGCTCAATTAGTATACCACTTTTGGTTGTAAACCGCCAGTTGTATACCTAATAGCACTAAAAAACCTTGTGCTCGGGATGTTTAGTATCACAGTTCAACTAAATAAACCATGCTACCACTACGCCGAACTATATCCTCGTTTTCCAGGTCAACTACCAGGTCCTTGATGGTCTCCTCGCGCAGCCCCATGTGACGGCTGATGGCATCGATCGTGGTTGATCCCTGGTTCAGGATGAAGTGCATTACCTGACGCTTTTTCCGATCCAATTCGTCCAGTGCCTTAACGCTGGCGTTCATTGCCAAGTTCCTGATATAGAGGAGCCTTGCTCTTCGTTTCTCAAGGCTCTCAAGTTCATCATCGATACTCTGGACTATGTTGCCCAACGGGTTGATGTTATCGATTCCTGCGTCTTCCTCGCCCAAGTCCGTGACTCTGTCTTCGAGACGATCCATGTATGTGTCAGCCGTTGTCCAGAGACCGGGGTTGTTGAAGCTAATTAATCTTTGATTGTACAGGTTTGGGCTGAAATCGATTTGGAGACTATAGAACTTGTTGAGGCTGAAAACGTTCTTATCAGCGCCCTTTGTGCTCTTCTGGCGATTAACATCGACCAACTCGGCTGCTCTGAGCACCTTCATGTGCTTCGCGGCAAGTTGCTGGTGGATGTTTAGCTCGTTGCTGAGGCGAAGGGTATAATCTGGTCCCTCGCTGAGCTTCTCGATAAGCCTGCGCCTAACCGGGTTGCCCAGTACCTCGACCACCTTTTCGAAATCGGTGGGAGTGCCCTTCCTTATTTTGTCTTTCTTCTCGGACATAGCATTCACCCCGGTTGTAAACCAAAGGTTGTATACCGGACTAGGATTAATAAGGTTGTTGAATCAGGACAATAGTTATTGATATCACTTCAAAATAGTAGAAAAATAGTGGAAGGTGGTCTTATTATACACACTAGAACTAGTACAGGTGATGTCCAACTACAGTCCTACGCGTGACACGCTAGCGAAGCGAATCGCGGGTGAGATCGTTCTAAGCGGTCAACCCGGATTAACCATGAGAAAATGGAGGGGGCTTCTCAGCGTAAACCAGATAGACATGGCAAACGCGTTGGAGCTATCACCATCAGTAATCAGTGACTATGAAACCGGGCGGAGGAAGAGTCCAGGGGCAGGGTTCATCAAGCGATATGTTGACTCCCTATTGGATATTGACGAGACCCGTGGTGGTCAATATATCCGTCAGCTCAGCCGCATCACTCTTGATCCAAGCGACGTTTTCAGCGACATCAGAGAGTTCATGTCACCGGTCTCGATCCAGGAGGTTATTGAGGCTGTTGATGGGGAGATTTATACTGGTCAGGATCAGGTAGAGCAGGACGTATTCGGATATACTGTTGTGGACAGCGTGAAAGCAATCATGATGCTCAGCGGGTTGGATTTTTACAGGATATTTGGTACAACCAGCGAAAGGGCGTTGATATTCACGGGCGTCAGTCGGGGTAGGTCACCCATGATCGCCGTCAAGATCAGCCCATTTAAGCCTCGAGTCATCATTCTTCATGGGCTTGTGGATGAGATTGACCCATTAGCGGTTCAACTGGCACGCCACGAGGGAATACCCCTTGCTGTATCCAAGATTCCCACCGAGGACGAGCTTGTAGCCCAGCTCATTGACCTATACCAGTCCACTGAATAGTTGCCCACGAGACTTGAACACCTTCTCGTGGTTTATATCCCGCAGTTTCCCAGCCTCTTCAGTGTTTGTCCCCCAGTTTGAACTATTGGGGGACATGTATTGAGGAAATTAGGATGAGCGATAGACAATTCGTGATACCCATCGGGCCACAGCATCCCGCTTTGAAGGAGCCTGAGAGCTTTTACTTCACAGTGGACGGTGAAACCGTCATTGATGTTGTCCCCAAGATAGGGTACAATCATCGTGGCATCGAGAAAGCCATGGAGTCACGCACTTACATCCAGAACCTGTACATTGTGGAGAGGGTTTGTGGAATCTGCAGTAACGCCCACCAGATGGCATACACGGGCAGCGTCGAGGAGGCTGGTGGAATCGAGATCCCTGAGAGGGCGAAATGGATCAGGGTCTTTGTTCAGGAGCTTGAGCGGCTTCACAGTCACCTGTTGTGGCTTGGTGTTGCGGCTCACGAGATAGGCTTTGACACGTTGTTCTACTACGTGTGGAGGGACCGTGAGTTAATCATGGATATGCTTGAGGAGGTCACGGGAAACAGGGTTAACTATGCTATGCCAACGGTTGGTGGGGTGAGGCGTGACCTTAATCCTGCCAGTTTTGACCGGTGGAATAAGGTGTTTGACACTGTAAAGGAGCGTATCGATTACTACATCAAGGTGGCTTCCACTGAGCAGACTATTCTGGATAGGGCGATCGGTGTGGGATACCTAAGCAAGAGCGACATGATCAAGCTCAACGGTGTTGGGCCAAATGCAAGGTCGAGTGGTGTATCCTGTGATATGAGGAAACTCAACCCGTACCTCGTCTACGATCAGCTTGAGTTTGATGAGATCGTTGTGGATAACGGCGACGTGCTTGGCCAGGTACTGGTTAGGGCGTTGGAGCTTCTTGAAACTGTCAAGATCCAGAAACAGGTTCTAGCCAAAATTCCGGAGGGTGAGATCAGGACAAAGTTCAGTCCAATGAGCAAGGTATCCACCGGAGAGTCCGCTTACGTTGTCGAGGCACAGCGTGGAGAGTTGATCCACTACCATATCAGTGAAGGAGCGAACATGCCATTTAGGCACAAGATCAGGGCACCTACGATGGCTAACCTGTTGAGCGTCATAGAGAGGCTCAAGGGAGGTTACATAGCGGATATACCCATCGTGCTTGCTGGTATTGATCCATGTTTCAGCTGCACTGACAGGATGACCTTCTATGACGAGGGTAAGGACAAGGCTTGGAGCTGGACCGATCAGGACCTGCACAAGTACGCTATGGACTTCCACAAGCTTTCCTAACTTTATTCATACCTCAGTGCTTCCACCGGGTGGAGCCTTGAGGCTTGCCATGACGGGTATAGCCCGGCGATGACGCTTGTAAGGACGGCGAATAATACTACAGCTCCCCCCAACTCGTATGTCACGGAGACCGGGAGTCCGATGTAATCTCCTACAGCTACTCCTAGGATGAACCCTAGTGCGCTACCTAATACCCCGCCTACGATACCCGTGATGGTTGCCTCGCTGATGAAGAGGAGGAGAATCTCGGTGCTCTTGGAGCCTATTGCCTTGAGTATCCCTATCTCCCGTGTGCGCTCCATGACGCTGATGGTCATCGTGTTGATTATGCTGACACCTGCGACGAGTAGGCTGATGGCGGCGATTCCTCCTAGAACAGCCTCTATGGTGCCTAGGACTTGTCCTACCTGCTCTTGGATCATCTCGAAGCTCATCACCATGACCCTGTCCTCGAACTTGTCCTCGACCTCCTCAACGACAAGGTCCACGTTCTCAGTCTGGTCTACCTGTAGTGCGACGAAATCAACGGTGCTGCCTGTCTCATATATGGTCTGGGCCTCCCTGAACGGGATCAGTATGCTGCTGTCGTCCTCGGAGCCGAAGGTTCCACCCACCTCCTCAAGCACTCCCACGACCCTGAATGTCGCCTCTTTCTCCACGTTTCCTACGTAGAACATAAGGGTGATGCGGTCACCCGCGTTGATGAGTGGTTTCTCTTCGCCTCTTGGCTGGGATATCAGGTGTCCTATGACGCATGACCCAGTATCTGCCTGGACCAGTGCCCTGCCCTCCGCGATCTCGAAGCTGCTGTATATCTCAAAATAGAGGGGTGTTACACCGAAGACGCTTCCCGTATAGGTGTCGCCCCTGATGGTAAATGATCCGAACTTGTTTGCGATGATTGGGGCCATGTACTTGACGTTGGGTATCTTCTCCATGACGGCGATGTCGCGCCAGTTGAATCCCTCGCCTACTAAGCCTCTTCCTTGTCTGATCTCGAAGGGGATTACCATGACGTTGTTGGGGCCAAACATTTCAAGCTGCCCCGAGACCTCTACGCTGAGGCCTTGGGTGATGCTGACTAGTCCGGTTACGGCGGCGCATCCGATTAGTATGCCTAGGATGTTGAGGCCGAGTCTGAACTTGCGTTCGTTGAGGCCGTTGTACGCGGTGAGGATGGTGTCCTGGAGCTTCAAGTTCGCTATTTCTGATGTGGTGTCTGATATAAACCGTGCTTGCTCCGTCGAGTTGGGATTTGGCTGAAAAAACGGATAGTACGTTACCTACTATTGTGTAAAAATTATCCGTGGTGGATTACACTTTTGTATGTGATTCTCTGGGAAACAAGCCGTTTCCGGGCTGGATTCGTTGAAAGAAGGGTGGTTTGGGGTGGAACTGGGTGCCCCCCCCCTCCCCCTCTAGTCTACGGTTGGTCTTTCGAGGGTTTTGATGTACTCTTCGGGTAGTCCGAGGGTCTTGGCTCCTTCGATCATGTACTTGAGGTACACCTTGGTGGGGTTGAAGGGGCCGCGTGGGTTTGTGGTCCTGTAGACATGGGCGAGCATGGGCTCTCCCTCCTCGCTGATGACCATGATTGGGTGCCTGTAGTAGGTTCCCCTTGGTACGCCTTCGATGGTGTCTAGGTGCTCCATCTCCATGGGTGGTATCTCATAGACGGCTCCCCTGACCAGCTTGTTTATGGCTGGCTCGATGCCGGTGACGCCTCCCTTGTAGTTGGTGCTGTAATAGTTGAATTGGACCTCCCAGTTTGGTATCATTGCCTTGCAGATGAACAGGGCGGTTGGGCAGTGCTTCTTCAGGTTCTCGATGTCCATGAAGCTGCCGTATGTAAAGTATAGCATGGGCTAGGGAAGTGCTCTCGTGATTATAAGTCTCACGACAACGAGAATACGTTGTCCATTCCCGGTTAACTTGGTGGCGTCAATATATACTAGAAAGTTCAACTCACTATTAGGATGGAAGACAAGAAGGTAATCGCCTTCCACTCATACAAGGGGGGCACGGGCAAGACAACCTGCATAGTTAACCTCGCTGCGAGTTATGCGAGTGAGGGGAAGAAGGTATGTCTGATCGATTTTGATGTATATGCGCCGAGTCTCGTATCATATTTTGATGCTTCTCCCGACTATTACATACATGATGTACTCACCGGGGATGCTGGTATCAACGAGGTTCTGGTTGATTACTCGAAGGAACTGGGAGTGAAAGGCGAGTTACATGTTGCATTCTCCAGCCCCGCGAAGGAGGACATTCATGGTGTCGAGATTAGGTATGATGATAACTTCCAGCTGAAGGCGTTGCGAGAGTTCTTGGCTGTAAAAAAGCAGCTTCTTGAGCGGGATGGGTTTGATTACATCTTCATCGATACCAGTCCTGGTATCAGGTACTGGTCTATTAACGCGTTGGCTACCGCTGACGTATTGTTCTTGATGCTTAAAGTCAATGATATGGACATTAATGGAACGAAAAGGATGATCTCAGAGATTTACAACTCACTCACACGGTTTGGTTTGCAGTCTTATCTCATTCTCAACAAGGTTCCAGGTGCGTCACCAATCGCCTATGATCCCAGCGATTTCAAGGGGGTTGAGGATGAAATAAAGGAAATTCTCGATCTACCCATATTCTTGTCTATTCCCTGCTACTGCGATATCCAGTTTAAC